>JAXDPI010000046.1:0-237459 GCA_034668465.1 Sphingomonadales bacterium | reverse complement strand
GCGACGTCCAGGGGCGCCCCCCCGCCACAGCGCGCCCCTCGACTACGCTCGGGACGAACGGCCTAATTTCTTGTTCTTCCCCTCTCCCCACCGCTTCGACGATCGCCGTTTCCACCACCACCGCCATCCCGGGCGCATCGAAGCCGAAGCGCTGCTTGTGCGCCGCCTCGAACTCCTCCCGCATCCGCGCCGACACCGGCACGTCGAGGCTCGAATCGCTCCCCTCGTAGCGCAAAGCCGCCCGCCGCCGGACCTCCGGCGCCTCCACCCCCTGGCGGCGCAGCGCCGCCACCGCCTCGGCCTCGAGCTCGCCGAGCACCGCGTCCAGGTCGGCCCCGGCCAGCGTGCGCTGGCGCAATTCGACCATGTCGGCCAGCCCCATGCCGTAGGCGCTGAGCACGCCTGCGAGCGGATGGATCATCACCTTGCCGATGCCGAGCGCGTCGGCGACCAGGCAGGCATGCTGGCCGCCCGCCCCGCCGAAGCATTGCAGCGTATAACGGGTGACGTCGTGCCCGCGGGCGATCGAGATCTGCTTGATCGCATTGGCCATATTGTCGACCGCGATCCGCACGAACCCCTCGGCGACAGCGCGCGCGCTCATTCCGGCGCGCGCGGCAATCTCCTCGCACAGCCTGTGCGCGGCGTCGGCGTCGATCGGCTGGTCGCCTTGCGGCCCGAACACGCGCGGAAAATGCTCGGGCCGGATCTTGCCGAGGACGACGTTGCAGTCGGTCACAGTCAGCGGCCCGCCGCGCCGGTAGCAGGCCGGGCCGGGCATCGCCCCGGCGCTGTCCGGCCCGACCCGGAAGCGGCGTCCGTCATAGGCGCAGACCGAACCGCCGCCCGCGGCGACGGTGTGGATCTCGAGCATCGGCGCGCGCACCCTGACGCCGGCGACGCTGCGCTCGCTGGTCCGCTCATAGGTGCCGGCGAAATGCGAGACGTCGGTCGAGGTGCCGCCCATGTCGAAGCCGATGACATAATCCTCGCCGGCCAAAGCGGCGGTCTTGGCCATGCCGACGATGCCGCCGGCCGGCCCCGACAGGATCGCGTCCTTGCCGCGGAACTGGGCGGCGTCGGTCAGGCCGCCGTTCGACTGCATGAAGAACAGCCGCCCCGCGCCTTTCAGCCCCGCCACCACCTTGTCGACGTAAAGCCGCAGCACCGGCGACAAATAGGCGTCGACCACCGCCGTATCGCCGCGGCCGATCAGCTTGATCAAAGGCTCGACCTCGTGGCTCGCCGAGACCTGGGCAAAGCCGATCGCGCGCGCCATTTGCGCCAGCGCCGCCTCGTGCGCGGTCCAGCGCCAGCCGTGCATCAGCACGATCGCCAGCGCGCGATAACCGGCGTCGTAGGCCGCCCGCATCCCGGCCCGCGCCGCCTCGCGATCGAGCGGCCGCAGCACCTCCCCTTGCGCGCTCACCCGCTCGTCGACCTCGATCACCTGGCCGTAAAGCGGCTCGGGCAGGACGATCCGCCGGGCGAAGATGTCGGGCCGCGCCTGGTAGCCGATCCTGAGCGCGTCGCCGAGCCCGGCGGTGATCGCCAGCGCGACCCTTTCGCCCTTCCTCTCCAGCAAAGCGTTGGTCGCCACGGTCGTCCCCATCTTGACCGCGCCGATCTCGCCGCCGCCCGCCTCGGCGAGGATCTCGCCGATCCCCGCCACCGCGGCGTCCGCATAGCGCTCGGGATTGTCGGACAGCAATTTGCGGACCACCAGCGCCCCGTCGGGGCCGCGGGCGACGATGTCGGTGAAGGTGCCGCCCCGGTCGATTGAGAAGGTCCAGGCCGGGGCGCTCATGGCCCCCGCCTAGCAAAGCGCGCTTGACCCGGCCAGCCGCTTGGGACAGCCCCTCGTCATGGCCGAGGAAGAAGACGATTCGCCGCCGACCACCGGCGATTTCCACAACATCGCGCAAAAGCAGATCATGAACGCCGTGTTCGCGACGCTCGGCGAGGCCAAGCTGGGCTGGGAGCTGGTCGAGCCGTTCTTCACCGCCGCGCGCGAGGTCTGCATCGGCGATTTTCAGGAAAATGCCCGCGTCCGCCTCCACACGATGCGCGCCGAAGGCGACACCTGGGTCGAGGCCGAGGAGGCGTTTGTCGGCATTTCGGTCGCCGATCGCGACGACAATGAGGAGTGGCTGGCGGCGACCTGGTGGCTGTCCGACATCGCCACCGCCGACGCCGACCGCGCCGAAGTGCAGGCGGTGATCGCCGCGCTCGAGCGGACGATCGCCAAATTGAACCTGTGGCTCGAGAGCGGCGAGACGGGAGGCAGCGCCGAAGCGCCGCCCCCCAATGGGGACAGTCCCCAAGACGGGGACAGTCCCCCTCAAGCCTAACCGGTGACGCCGCGCTCGTAGAGCTGGATGCAGCGGTCGTCGCCCGGGCCCGGCCGGCACGGCGGATAGGCGGTCTCCTCGAGCGGGCCGCCGACGCCGGTATAGCCGGACGAAGACGCGAGCTCGACCTCGGCGGTTTCGCCGGTCGCCGCGTCGATCATGCCGTCGCCGTTCATCGCCAGATCGCCGGCCTCCTCGACCGGCTCATAGGGTCCGCCGACGCCGGTCGCCGCGCCCATTTCGCCGGCGAGCGTGGTGTCGGCGGCGGCCACCTGGGTGTCGGCGCTCGGCTGCCGGCTGGCGAGCGCGGCGCGCACCCCCGGCTCGTAGAGCTGGATGCAATGGTCGTCGCCCGGGCCCGGCCGGCACGGCGGATAATCGGTAGCCGCCGCCTGCGTCGTCGTCACCTCTTCGAGCGGCCCGCCCATGCCCTTGTCGGCTTTGTTGGGATCGACCGACAGATCGAGGTCCTGATCGGCGGCGGCGGCTTTCGGCAGATCGTTCGACTTGGCGACGAGCATCGGGGCCGGCGCCTTGGCGTCGCTCATTGCGATTGCCGTCTTGGCTTCGTGCGCGACCGGCGCGGTCGACGGCGCCCAGGCGAAGGCCGAGGTGCCCAGGAGCAGAGCTCCGGCGGCGAGATAAATGCGCTTCATGTTGATCTCCGTGCTTGTCCGGGCGGATTGCCCGGGCGAAGCCCCCGCGCTTTGGCCTTGCGTTGCGCCCCTGAAACGGACCGCAGAGCGGTTTATATCCCCAGCGCCATGCCGGTCGTCAGAAATGACCCTCGATTCGCCGCGTATAACCCTCGCCCGACAGCCGGAAGCCGGCGGCGGTGAGGCGCGGCGCGAGGCTCGGATCGGTCTGGCGGACGACGAGGTCGAGCCGGTAGGACCCGTCGGCGCGGATCGCGAGGTTGAGCTGGCCCATGCCGCTCTGGCTGGCGAGCGGCACCAGCAGCGCACCCTGCGCGCAGCGCACGTCGCCGGCGAGACCGGCGGGCAAGGCGATGCCGCCCATCTCGCCCGAGACGGTGGCGCGGACCCGCCCATCCGCGCTCTCGCACAGGCCGTTGGCGAATCCGACGCTGACGTCGTCGAGGTCGAGCATGCCGAGCGGGACCGGCGCGAACAACGTGCCCGTGCGGATCTGCCCGGTCAGGTCGTCGAGCGCGAAGCTGTGCCGCGAGACGCTGAGCGCGCCCTCGAACGCGCCGTCGGCCGCGTCGCGCGAAAGCGACAGCCGCGCCCGCCCGACCAGCAGCGGCAGGATGTTGAGCCGCGCGCGAACGTCGCCGAGCGCGACCGGGCCGAATTGCGCCTCCTTGAGCACGCCGAGCCAGATGCTGCCTTCCGCCTCGCGCGCCGCCAGCCCGCCAAGCCCGAACCAGCCGGCCGCGACCCGCAGCGGAATCAGCGCGACCAGGGCGAAGGCGAAGGCGGCGAGCAAGAACACCGTCGGCTTCATCGGCAGGCGAAAGCGCATCAGCGCCTTCCCGCCTGGAGCACGATCTCGGCCGACAAGGTGCGGTCGGGATTGGCCTGCGCCCGGAGGCGATCGACGACCAACCCGCGCCGCTCCATCTGCGCGACCCAGCCGAACAAGGCCTGCGGCCGCGCCGCGTCGAGCGTCACGCTCGCGCGCCCCGGACCGTGGCTGGTGACCCGCGCGCCCGGAAAGCCGGCCTCGGCCAAGGTCGTCGCGGCCAGCGAATCGACCGGCCCCGACGGCGCCGGCGGCAGCGCGATCGCCCGGCGCGCTCTCGCCTCGCCCAGCGCCAGCGCCGCCGCTTGCTGGCGCGCCTTCGCCGCGTCGAGCGCGTCCGACAGCGGCCGGACGATCGCCAGCCAGGCCAGCACCAGCGCGAGCAGCGCCAGCATCGTGCCGACCAGCACCCGCTCGCGAGGGGTTCGCAAGGCCCACCAGTCGCTCATGCCGGCCTCAGCACCAGCTCGGCGGTCGGCCGGCCGCCGGCGGTCATCAAATTGCCGCCCTCGATCCTTGCCCCGCTCGCCTCGGCCCGCGCGCGGAAGGCGGCGAATGTCGCCGCGCTGTCGACCGCGACCGTCGCGGCGAGGCTGCCGTCTGGCCGGTAATCGAGCCGGGTGAGCTCGATATTGGGGGTCGAGCGCACCGCCTCGAACAGGATCGGCGCGAGCGCGCCGAACCCGGGCCGTGCCCGCCCGCCCGGGCCCAAGGCCGCCGCCTCCTGCGCCATCCGGTCGGCGTCCCGCGCATAGCGCATGATCGCCGCGAGCTGGACGACCAGCGAGACCGCGAGAAAGGCCGCGACCAGCAAGGCGATCCGCCGCATGCGGCCGCTCTCGACCCGCCAGCGCCGCCTTTTGGCGAAGGCGCCCTGACGCAGATTGACCACCGGCGCCGCCAAAGCCGCGCCCAGCCCGGCCTCGAATTCCGCCTCGCTTACCTCCGCGACCGCGGCGTCGCCGGCCAGCAGCGGCGCCAGCGCGGGCTCGACGCTGAACGCCGCGGCAATCCCCCTATGGTCGAGGCCGCGCCGCGCCAGCCCCTCGGCCGGCGGCGCCAGCAGCAGGCTCTCGGGCAGGATCAAATCGGGATCGCCCGCCACCCAGTCCCGCATCCGCGCGAGCGGCGCCAGCGCAACCGCGGTCAGCCCGTTCTCCGCCCGCCCGGCGGCGACGTGCATGTCGGACAAGGGCTCGGCACTGGCGTCGGCGAGCATCAGCCGCGCCGCCGCCGCCGCCTGCGCCTCTGTCAGGTCGCCGGCGAGCGCGAGCCAGTGGACCGCGACCTCGGTGCCCGGCACCGCCAGCGCGCTCGCCACGCCCGCGGCAGGCACGATGATGAGCTCGCGGCCGTCGGCGAGACGCAGCAGCGTGCCCGTTTCCACAGGATCAGTTGCTGATGTCGGCATTGTCCCCACTGCCGCCTTCGCGGCCATCCGCGCCCCACGACGCGATCTCATACGGCCGGCCGTTGCTGCCCGGAATCTTGTAGTGGAAGGGATGGCCCCACGGATCGTTTTCGACGCGCCGCACATAGCGACCGGCGACGAGCGCCTGCAGCCCCTCCTCGGTCGTCGGATAGCGCCGATTGTCGAGATAATAGATGTCGATCGCCTGCTCGAGCGTTCTCACGCTGGCCTGCGCCGTCGTGGTTTTCGCATGTTCGGCGGCGGGCATGACGTTGATGATCACGATCATCGCCAGGAGCCCGAGGATGAGCAGCACCACCATCAGCTCGACCAGGGTGAAGCCTTCCCGGCGGCGGCGGCGGCGGCGAAGCGCGAACATCAATATCCTCCGGCCAATGTGTCGAGTTGCAGGATCGGGAGCAGGATCGAGAGCACGATCAGGGCGACGATCGCGCCCATGACGATGATGATCGCCGGCTCGAGCAGCGCCAGAGCGGTGGTGGTGAAGGCGTCGAACTCGCGGTCGAGATAATCGGCGGCGCGCTCGAGCATCACGTCCAGCTTGCCCGACGCCTCTCCCGAGGCGGCGAGATAGACGAGCAAGGGCGGGAAGATGCCGGCGCGCTTCAAGGCGCCCGACAGGCTGCCGCCGGTGCGGATCGATTCGGCGATGTCGGCCGAGGCCGCGCGCAGCACCCGATTGTGGACCGTGCCCGTCGTCAGCCTGAGCCCTTCGAGCAAGGGCAGCCGGCTCGACACCATCGTCGCCAGCGTCCGCGCCATCCGCGCCGCGTGGAGATCGCGGATCAGCCGGCCGACCAGGGGCAGCCGCAGCAGCACCCGGTCGAACTTCATCCTGATCCCCTCGTCCTTGAGCGCGCGGCCGGCAACAAACGCTCCCAGCGCAATCGCCAACAAGAGCGCCCACCACCAGGAAGCGAGGAAATTGGACAGGCCGATGACGATCCGGGTCAAGAGCGGCAGCGACTGGCCGATATCCTGGAACTGCTCGACCACCTTGGGGACGACGAAGATCATCAAGGCGAACACGACGAACGCGGCGACCACCGCCAGCACGATCGGATAAGCGAGCGTCGAGAGCACCTTGCCGCGCACCTGCGCCTGGCGCTCGAGCAGATTGGCGAGCCGCTCCAATATTTGCGGCAGCGTCCCCGAGGCTTCGCCGGCCGAGACCATCGCCCGGTAGAGCGCCGGGAAGCTCGCCGGCTCGCGGCCCATCGCCTCGGACAGGCGCCTTCCCTCGACCACGCCGGCATGGACGTTGCCGAGCACGCGCCTCACCTCCTCGCGCTCGGCCTGGCGCGCGACGGTGCGCAGCGCCTCTTCGAGCGGGGTGACGGTGATCAAAGTCGCGAGCTGGCGGGTGAACAACGTCAGCTGCTTGGCGGAAATCTTCCTGCGGGTGAACAGGCTGCGCGACAGCAAAGGCGTCCCCGCCTCCGCCGCCGGCTCGATCCGCACGATGTAGAGCTTACGCGAGACGAGCTGGTCGCGGGCCGCCTCGCTGGTCGCGGCGCGGACCGAGCCGCGCCGCTCGCGCCCGGCGGTGTCGAGCCCGACATAGGCGAACTCAGGCATCGGCCGCCTCGCGGCGCGAGACCCGCACCGCTTCTTCGGGGCTGGTCGTGCCGGCGCGGACCAGCGCGCGCGCCGCGTCGGTCAACGTGTCGTGGCTCCGGAAGCCGTGCGCGCCGATCGCCGTCTCCTCCGCCCCCGCATTGATCAGGCGGCGCATCTCGTCGTCGACCCGCACCGCCTCGAACAGGCCGATCCGCCCCTTATAGCCGCTATTGGCGCAGGCGGGGCAGCCTTTCGGCTCGTAGACGATCGTGCCGGGCTGGAGCCCGAGCGACGCCGCCAGCGATCCCGACGCTTCGACCGGCTCCCTGCACTCCGGGCAGAGCCGCCGCACCAGCCGCTGGGCGATCACCGCGCGCACCGTCGAGGCGATCAGGAACGGCTCGACCTTCATGTCGCGCAAACGCGTGATCGCGCCGATCGCGTCGTTGGTGTGGACGGTCGAAAGGACGAGGTGGCCGGTCAGCGCCGCCTGGACGGCGATGTCGGCGGTCTCGCGGTCGCGGATCTCGCCGACCATCACCACGTCGGGGTCCTGCCGCAGGATCGCGCGCAGCCCGGCGGCGAAGGTCAGGCCGACCTGCGGGTTGATCTGGGTCTGGCCGACCCCGTCGACGCCATATTCGACCGGGTCCTCGACGGTCAGGATGTTGCGGCTGCCGTCGTTCAATAATTTCAGCCCGGCATAGAGCGTCGTCGTCTTGCCCGATCCGGTCGGCCCGGTGACGAGGACGATGCCGTTGGGCTCCGCGAGCGCGTCGCGGAACAGCCGCTTCACGTCCTCTTCCATGCCGAGCATTTCGAGGTCGATGCCGGCATTCTCCTTGTCGAGGATCCTGAGCACGACCCGCTCGCCGGCCCGGCTCGGCAGCGTCGAAACGCGCACGTCGATCAATTTGCCACCCAAAGTCAGCGAGATCCGCCCGTCCTGCGGCAGCCGCCGCTCGGCGATGTCGAGCCGGGCCATCACCTTGACCCGGCTGACCACCACCGGCGCCACGTGCGCCGGCATGCGCAGGCTCTCGCGCAGCACGCCGTCCATCCGCATCCGCACGACGAGGCCGCTCTCATAGGGCTCGATATGGATGTCGGAGACGCCCTGGCGCGCGGCGTCGGCGATGATGCCGTTGATCAACCGGATCGCCGGCGCGTCGTCCGACGTGTCGAGCAGATCCTCGGCGCTCGGCAGGCCGCCGCCGAGATGGGCGAGATCGTCGCCGAAGCCGAGCGAGCCCGCCGCGTCCGCCGCCGCCTCGGTCCCCGACGGGTAGAGGTCGGAGAGCAGCCGGTCGAACGCCGGGGCCTCGACCTCGTGCACCGCGAACGGCCGCGCGAGGAAGCGGCGCAATTCGATCAGCGCCCTGGGGTCGGCGCCCGCGCGCATCGCGACGTCGAGCGTGCCGTCATTGTCCGCCGTGGGGAGCAGCCCATGCCGCCGCGCGAAGCTGTAGGGAATCCGAACGGGGACTGTCCCCACTTCGGGGACTGGCCCCTCCACTGCCTCCCCCTCTCCGCGCGCGATCTTCATTGCGGCGGCGCCGCGCTCGGCGGCAGCTCGGTCGGGGTCACCACCTGGTCCTGCGGCTGCGGGCCCTCAGGCGTGCCCGGGGGGACGGTCCCCATATAGTCGCGGACCAGCTCGTCCAGGGTCGGCTCGCGGTTCGGGTTGACGATCAGCTGGTGGCCGCGGACATAATCGTAGCGGCGTGCGCTCATCGCCTGCGCGTCGGCGGCGGTCCTCAATATTGTCGGGCGGATGAAGACCATCAAATTGGTCCGCGCCCGGGCCCGGCCGCGCGAACGGAACAGATTGCCGAGCACCGGTATGTCGCCAAGGAACGGGATCCGGTCGAGCGTGCGCCGGTCGTTGTCGTCGAGGAGGCCGCCGATGCCGACGATGTCGCCCTCGTCGATCGTGATCGTATTCTCGATCTCGCGCTTGTTGAGGATCAGATCCTGCGACCCCGACGAGACCGGCCCGGCGATCGAGCTGACCTCGACGCGCAGGTCCATCTTGATCGTGCCGCCGGCGTTGATCTGCGGCCGGACCTGAAGGGTGATGCCGACATTCTGGCGCTGGACGGTGCGGAACGTATTGTCGAAATTGGGCGACAAAGCCTGCCCGGTGGTGATCGGGATCTCCTGGCCGACCAGGATATGCGCCTCGACATTGTCGAGCGTCATGATCGACGGCGTCGACAGGATGTTCGACTGGTTGTCGGAGCGGACCGCGTTGAGGATCGCGCCGAAGATCGCGTTGCCGCTCTGGAACGCCACCCCGGCGAGGCCGCCGTTAATCCCGGCGAGCTGGCCCGCCGCGGCCTGGATCAGGTCGGAGCCGGTGCCGGTCGTGGTGGTCGTGGTCGAGCCGGTGCCGGTGGTGACCGTGGTCGTGCTGCCGCCGAGCTCGCGCGCCGCGATCGCCCCGGCGATGGTGCCGATATTGGGGCTGATGTTCGAATAATTGGTGATCCCGAACGGGATGTTCGAGCCGCGCAGGCCCGACAGGAACAGCTGGACGCCGAGCTGCTGCGCCGCGGTGTCGGAAATCTCGACGATGATCGCCTCGACCAGCACCTGCGGGCGTCGCACGTCGAGTTGGCGGATCACCTCGCCCAAAGTGCGCTGGATGTCGGGCGCGGCGGCGATCACGATCGCGTTGGCGCCCTCGAACCGGGTCACCACGGCAATCCGCCCGCCGGACGCCGGTCCGGCAGCAGCGGCGGGAGCGGAAGCGGCCGGCGCCGGGCTGGTCCGCGGCGCTCCGGGCTGAACGTTGTTGGCGCTCGCGCCGGTCGTGCCGCTGCTGTTGTTGAGGCTGCTGAGCCGCGATCCCGAGGCGGCGCCCGACGAGGCCGGCGCCTGGCCGATCACCTGCTGCAGCACCGGCAGCAATTGCTCGGCGTCGGCATGTTCGAGGAAGACGACGCGGATCTCGCTGCCGTGGGCGGCGCGCCGGTCGAGGTCCTGGGCGATCGCGACGAGCTGGGCCACCGCCGGCCCGTCGCCGCGCAGCGCGATCGAGTTCGAGCTGTCGATCGGCACCACCGACACACCCTCGGGCGCGAGCTGGGTCAAAGCGGCGGCGATCTCGCGCGCGCCGCTATTATCCAGGCCGACGATCCGGGTCGCCCGCGAATCCACGTCGATCCGCGCCAGCACCTGCCGCAGCCGGCCGATATTGTCGGCGAAGTCCGAAACCACGATCGAGTTGCGGCTGGCGGTGATCGATCCGTCGCGGCTGACCATCGGCCTGAGCGTTTCGACCGCCGCCGCCGGCTCGATATGGCGGACCCGGAAAATCTCGGTGACGAAGCCGCTCGGCCCCGCCCGCCGCCCGATCGGCGCCGATGCGGCCGCGCCCGCGATCGGCTGGATGCGGAGCGCCCCGCCCGCGACCGGCACCGCGACGAAGCCGTTGGCGCGCATCGTCGACAGGAACAATTCGAAATATTCGGAAGCCGACAAGGGCCGCTCGGTCACCACCGACACCCGCCCCTGCACGCTGGGATCGATGATGAACGTCCGTCCGGTCACCCGCGATGCGTCCTGGATGAAGGCGCGGATGTCGGCGTCGCGCAAATTGAGGACGTGCTGCGCGGCAAGAGGCGTCAGCGGCGCGCAAACCAGCGCCAAAGCGATCAAGGCTCGTTTCACCGGTTCAACCTCACCCTGAGCGGCACCGCCTGCCCGCCGCGATCGACCATCACATTGACCTCGCCGCCGCCCACGCCGATCATCGAGCGCACCTGCTCGAGCGACGAGACCCGCTGGCCGTTGATCGCGACGATGACGTCGCCCTGGAGGAAGCCGGCGGCGCGGAACGCCTGGCCGTCGGCGCCGGCGCTGACCGCGATGCCGGTGACCCGGCCGTTCGCGATGCGCGGCTGGAGATTGATCGGTTGGCCGGTGGGCGCCGCCACGACCGGCGGCGGCGGCGCGGCCGGCACGACCGCCTGCGGCGGCGCTCCGACCACCTGCGCGGCGGGCGATTGATCGAGGAAGATCTGCTCGGCGGCGCCGCCGCGGCTGATCGTGACATTGTCGAAGCCGACCGCGGCCAGGGTCACGCCCGGCATGATCTCCTCGCCGACGGCGAAGCTCAGCTGGCGCCCGTCGGGCAGAGCGATGATCGCCGAGCCGCGGCCGGTCGCCCGGTCCTCGCGGACGCCGTAGAGCTTGAGGTTGAGCGACGTGACCATCGTCGGCCCGGCGGCGCCGCTCAACCGGAAGAACGGGTCGAAGCCCGCCAGCACCGAGGCGTCGGCGGGCGCGGCCAGCGCGCTCTGCGCGCGCCAGTCGCCGACCGGCCCGGTCGGCGTCGCCAGGATCCAGGCCAGCCGCGCCGCCTGGACCGCGATCAGCACCAGCAGGATCAACTCGGCCGCCGAATAGACCGTCAGCCGCGGCAGCCGGACGCGCAGGCGCGCGGAGCGGAATATGACGCCGTCAGCCATGCGTTTACCGAGTCCCTCCCCTCGCGGCCATCCGGCCCGGCTCCGACCGCCCTGTGACGCGAATATGTCAGGGCCGCCACAATCTCGACGGCTCATCGTCTTGAGCTGGTTGGCGAAAACGCCTCCCCTTCCCGAGAAGAGTCGTGCTGGAGGGGACGTTCACAGCTTTTGCGGGCCCGCGCAAGCCGGAATGGGGACAGTTGCTCGCAACTGTCCCCCAAAAGAAACAGGGCGGGCGACGCCCCTAGGGAAAGGCGCCGCCCTTAAGCATCCTCCATAACGGCTTGATTATGGACGAAAGCTGAATGGTCAGGGGGCGGCGACGACGAGCCAGACCGGCCACGCGGCCAGCGCCATCAGCGTCCCCAGCGGCAGCCGCGTCGCCGCGTTCACCGCTTGACCGCGCAGCCGCATCGCCAGCACGGCGGCCAGCCCGAGCAGCCCGGCGCCGAGCAGGATCGCCGGCAGCTGCCACGCCCCCACCCAGGCGCCGATCGCGCCGAGCAGCAAGGGGTCGCCGCCGCCCATGCCGTCGCGCCCCCGCAACCTGCGATAGAGCAAGGCGATCAGCCACAGCGCCGCCCAGCCGATCGCCGCGCCGGCGAGGCGCTCCGGCAGCGGCGGCCCGAGCCCGGCCCAGCCGGCGGCGAGGCCGAGCGGGATCAGCGGCAGCGTCAGCGCGTCGGGCAGCCACTGATGCTCGAGGTCGATCACCGCTATCAGCAGCAGCCACCAGCCGAGCAAGGCGCTGACCAGCCCGAGCGGCCCGGCATGCGCGGCCATCGCCACCGCGCCGAGCAGCGCCGCGGCGAGCTCGATCGCCGGGTGGCGCGGGTCGATCCGCGCGCCGCAACGGCGGCAGCGGCCGCGCTGCACCGCGAAGGACAACAAGGGCACCAGCTCCAGCGCGCCCAGCGGCGCCGCGCAGCTGTCGCAGGCCGAGCGCCCGCGCACCACGCTCCGCTCCGCGGGCCAGCGCAGCGACGCCGTGGCGAGGAAGCTGCCGGCGACCAGCCCCAGCCCGGCGCCGATCAGGGCGCGCAGCGCGAGCGACTGAAGGAAAAGCTGCTCCACGGGCTATTCCTAGGAGGTGGTGCGAAATGGGGACAGTCACTTTTCCGCACGGCGGGATCAAATGAATCGCAACGTGCGGAAAAGTGACTGTCCCCTCCCTACGTGCCCATCGCAAGAATGCGTTGCGCCTGGACGAGGTGCGGCCGGTCGATCATCCGCCCGTCGAGCGACAGCGCGCCCGCCTCCGGGCTGGCCGCGAACGCCGCCACCACCGCGCGGGCATGAGCGATCTCCTCGGCGCTCGGCGTGAAGGCATGGTTGATCACCGGCACCTGGTCGGGGTGGATCGCCATCATCCCGCTGAAGCCGTCGCGCCGCGCGCGGCCGGCATAGAGAGCGAGGCCGTCAATGTCCCTGAAGGCGGGATAGACGGTCTCGATCGGCGCCACGCCGGCCGCCGCCGCGCCGAACAGGCAGAGCGAACGGGCGAGCTCGTAGGGCGGCGTGAAGCGCCCGTCGCTCTCGCGCGACGCGGCCGCGCCGATCGCCGCCGGCAAATCCTCGGCTCCCCAGGTCAGCCCGGCGAGCCGCTTCGTACCGCCATAGGTGCCGAGCTGGAAGATCGCGGCCGGCGTCTCGGTGGCGATGGCGAGGATTTGCGCGGTCGCGTTGCCGCGCTCGGCCAGCCGCCTGGCGAGCTCGTTCACCGAGGCGCCGCCTTCGGCCTTGGGCAGCACCACGCCGTCGGGATGGGAATGAAGGATCGCGGCCAAGTCCCTGTCATGCTCCGGGCTGTCGAGCGGATTGACCCTGACCCACAGCCGCGAGCGGCTGTTGGCCTCGAGGAACTCGGCGACATGCCGCCGCGCCTCGGCCTTGGCCGCCGGCGCCACCGCATCCTCGAGATCGAGGATCAGCGCATCCGCCCCGGCGCCGAGCGCCTTTTCCATCCGGTCCGGCCGGTCGCCGGGGACGAACAGCAAGGAGCGCAGCTTCATCATCCCCGCCTCTGCATCAAGGCGGCGCGCTCCATCACGCAGACCAGCTCGTCGCGCTGGTTGTACATCCGATGCTCGAACGTCACGATGCCGGCGTCGGGCCGCGAGTTCGAGTCCTTGAGGCCGACCACCTCGGTCTCTGCCCTGAGCGTATCGCCGATGAACACCGGCTTGGGCATCCTGACCTTGTCGTAGCCGAGGTTGGCCACGAGCGTGCCGAGCGTCGTGTCCCCGACCGACAGACCGACCAGCAGCGCGAAGGTGAAAGTCCCGTTGACGACGATCCGGCCGAACTCGGTCTTCTGCGCATAGGTTTCGTCGAGATGGAGCGGCTGCGGATTGTGGGTCAGCGCCGAGATGATGAGGTTGTCGGTCTCGGTCACCGTGCGGTGCGGCTGGTGGCGGATCCGGTCGCCCAGGGTCCATTGCTCGTAATAGCGGCCGGGCATCAGTCTCCCTCCCCCTTCTCGATCCGCACCAGCAGCGCCCCCTCGCTCACCTGCGCGCCCTCTTTGGCGTTCAGCTCGGCGACAATGCCATCGAACGGGGCGGCAAGGCTATGCTCCATCTTCATCGCCTCCAAGGTGACCAGCCTCTGCCCCCTGGTCACGCTGTCGCCTTGCTTCACCTCGACCGCGATCAGCTTGCCCGGCATCGGCGAAATGATCGCGCCATCCCCCGCGCCGCCGGCTCCGCCGCGCCCATCGAAGACTGGCGGCCGCAGATAGAAAGCCTGTCCCTCCTCGTTGATCATGAACCCGCTTTCCCAGGGCAATAGCGGCTGCGGATCGGCGCCCGGCGCGGCGAGGTCGACCTCATATTCCGACCCTCCGTCGGTGAGCCGCACGCGCAAGTCGGGCGCCGCGTTCATCCGGAATCCCGTTGCGCGCGTCCACGCATCCCGGGCCGCCGCGCCTGGAGCAAACACCGTCCAACCCCCACCGTCCTGATCGCCGATCAGCGCCTGGCCGGCGCTTCGCAGCGCTGCCTCCGACGGAACTGCCGGGCCGACAAGGCTGTCGAGATGGCGCGGCAGAAATCCAGTATCGATGTCGCCGGCAAGGAATTCGGGGTGTCGCAGCGTTCGCGCCAGGAAAGCGGCATTGGTCCGCACCGGATAGACTACCATTCCCGCCAGTCCATCGGCGAGCTTCGCGGCCGCAACATCGCGCGTTTCGTCGTGCGCGATGACCTTGGCGATCATCGGGTCGTAGAACGGGCTGATCTCGGCACCCTGCCGGACCCCCGTATCAATCCGAATCCGCGTGCTTTCGCCCGGTTCGAAGTCGTAGGGCAATTGTCCCGTATAGAAATAATCCAGGCGCCCCATCGACGGCAGGAACCCATTGGCCGGATCCTCCGCGTAGAGCCGCGCCTCGATCGCCCAGCCGTCGATCGCGAGTTCGTCCTGCCGCTTCGGCAGTGCCTCCCCGCTTGCGACCCGTAATTGCCACTCGACCAGGTCCTGCCCGGTGATCTCCTCGGTCACCGGATGCTCGACCTGAAGCCGGGTGTTCATCTCCATGAACCAGATCCGGTCGGCGCTGAGGCCCTCCGACGCGTCGGCGATGAACTCGATCGTCCCCGCGCCGACATAATCGACCGCTTTGGCCGCCTTGACCGCTGCTTCGCAGACCGCGGCCCGCGTCGCCGCGTCCATCCCCGGCGCGGGCGCTTCCTCGATCACCTTCTGGTGACGGCGCTGCAGCGAGCAGTCGCGCTCGAACAGATGGACGACATTGCCGTGGCTGTCGCCGAACACCTGGACCTCGATATGGCGCGGCCGCTCGATATACTTTTCGATCAGCACCCGGTCGTCGCCGAACGAAGAAGCCGCCTCGCGCTTGCACGACAGCAGCATCTCGGCGAATTCGTCGGACGCATTGACCCGCCGCATCCCCTTGCCGCCCCCGCCCGCCACCGCCTTGATCAGCACCGGATAGCCGATCGCGTCGGCCTCGGTTTGGAGCCGCCCGGGCGCCTGGTCCTCGCCGAGATAGCCGGGCGTGGTCGGCACGCCGGCTTCGTCCATCAATTTCTTGGCCGCGTCCTTCAGCCCCATTGCCCGGATCGACTCCGGCCTGGGGCCGACCCAGATCAGCCCGGCGTCGATCACGTCCTGCGCGAAATCGGCATTCTCCGAGAGAAATCCGTACCCCGGATGGATCGCCTCGGCCCCGCTCTCCTTTGCCGCCGCGATGATCTTCTCGCCGACGAGATAGCTCTCCCGCGCGGGCGAAGGGCCGATATGCACCGCCTCGTCAGCCTGCCGCACATGCAGCGCCTTGGCGTCGGCATCGGAATAGACCGCCACCGTGCGAATCCCGAGCCGCCGCGCGGTCCCAATGATCCGGCACGCAATCTCGCCGCGATTGGCGATGAGGAGCGAGGAGATCATGCCGCTCCCCTGCGGAAGTTGATGAAGTTGATGCTATGTCGGGGGGGATTCGCCCTTCCCCGGAACCTCACTACGTCCAAGCGGAGGCTCCTCGGGGCGCGTGGATCGGCCATAAGCGGGAGCATAACAAAGCGGCGGGGCTGTAGGACAGCATTTTCACGAGCCTCTCGCGCCGCGCGATCACCTCGAATCCTCCCCGGAACGGGGAGGGGGACCGTGCGCAGGACGGTGGAGAGGCCGAAGCGCCCGACACCGCTCCAGAATCCCCGTCAGGACACCCTCCAGATTCCCAAGCACCTCTCGGGCCGGAATGCGCATCATCGCGAAGCCCAAGCTCGACAAATGGGCATCCCGCGCACTGTCCCGCTGCGGCCGGTCGCCACGATCGTGCGCCTCGCCGTCCACCTCGATCGCTAGCCTCACCGCGAGGCAGGCGAAGTCGATCACATAATGATCCTGCGGAAATTGCTTCCGAAACCTGAAACCACCCGGCCCCCGCCGAAGCTGCTGCCAAAGCA
This sequence comes from Sphingomonadales bacterium, assembly GCA_034668465.1. GTDB lineage: Bacteria > Pseudomonadota > Alphaproteobacteria > Sphingomonadales > Sphingomonadaceae > Allosphingosinicella. Next base: position 221,228 of record JAXDPI010000046.1, on the reverse strand, counting down.
GCACTTCCGGCAAGCTCATCTCCTTTCTCAGTTTTCGCGCCCGCCTGACAGTTCGAGCGGGCGCCCCCACCGTCCGATGCTTCACCCGCCCAAATTCCTCCCCGGAATGGGGAGGGGGACCATCCGGCGAAGCCGGATGGTGGAGGGGCCGAACCCCGCTCATCCGCCCACCGACCCCTCCGTCAGCGCTTCGCGCTGCCACCTCCCCGTTCCGGGGAGGATTTTGTGCGCCGCACTCATCCTCACATCCTGAACACGCCGAACCGCGCCCGCTCTGCAATCGGCGCGTTGAGCGTCGCCGAGAAGGCGAGCCCGAGCACATCCCTTGTCTGCACCGGGTCGACAATCCCGTCGTCCCACAGGCGCGCGGTGGCGTGATAGGGGTTGCCTTCGTCTTCGTAGCGCTGGCGGATCGGGGCCTTGAACGCTTCGGCTTCCTCGGGCGTCCAGCTCTCCGCGTCCTTGTGGACCGTGGCCAACACGCTCGCCGCCTGCTCGCCGCCCATCACGGAAATGCGCGCATTGGGCCAGGTGAACAGGAAGCGCGGCGAATAGGCCCGGCCGCACATGCCATAATTGCCGGCGCCGAAGCTGCCGCCGATCAGGACGGTGATTTTGGGCACCTGCGCGGTCGCCACCGCGGTGACCAGCTTGGCGCCGTTTTTGGCGATCCCCTCGGCCTCATATTTGCCGCCGACCATGAAGCCCGAGATGTTCTGGAGGAACAGCAAGGGCGTGCGCCGCTGGCAGGCGAGCTCGATGAAATGCGCGCCCTTGAGCGCGCTCTCCGAGAAGAGGATGCCGTTATTGGCGAGGATCGCGACCGGCATCCCCCAGATTCGCGCGAAGCCGCAGACCAAGGTCGTGCCGTAGAGCGATTTGAACTCGTGGAATTCGGAGCCGTCGACGATCCGGCCGATCACCTCGTGCACGTCATAGGGCGTGCGCACGTCGTCGGGGATCACCCCATAGAGGCCCTCGGGATCGAGCCTCGGCGGGACCGGATCGGCCAGGTCGATGTCGACGCGCTTCACGCTGTTGAGCCGCGCGACGATGTCCCGGACGATCGCCAGCGCATGCTCGTCATTCTCGGCGAGATGGTCGACCACGCCCGATCTGCGCGCGTGCAATTCGCCGCCGCCCAATTCCTCGGCCGAGATCACCTCTCCGGTCGCGGCTTTCACCAAGGGCGGCCCCGCAAGGAAGATCGTGCCCTGATTGCGCACGATCACGCTCTCGTCGCTCATCGCCGGCACATAGGCGCCGCCGGCGGTGCAGCTGCCCATCACGCAGGCGATCTGGGCCAGCCCCTCGGCCGACATCCGCGCCTGGTTGTAGAAGATCCGGCCGAAATGGTCGCGGTCGGGGAAGACCTCGGCCTGGTGCGGCAGGTTCGCGCCGCCGCTGTCGACGAGGTAGACCGACGGCAGCCGGTTCTGCAGCGCGATCTCCTGCGCGCGCAGATGCTTCTTGACCGTCATCGGATAATAAGTGCCGCCCTTCACGGTCGCGTCGTTGCAGACGATCATCGTCTCGCGCCCCGCCACCCGGCCGATGCCGGCGATCATCCCGGCGCCCGGCACCTCGCCTTTGTACATGTCGCAGGCGGCGAGCTGGCCGATCTCGAGCAGCGGCGAGCCCGGATCGAGCAGCCGCGAGACCCGCTCGCGCGGCAACAATTTGCCCCGCGCCGCATGCCGCTCGCGGTGCGACGCCGTGCCGCCCTGCGCCGCCTCGGCAACCCGCGCCCGCAGCTCCGCCGCCAGCGCCCGGTTGTGCGCGGCATAGCGGCGGACGTCGTCCGACCCCTCGTCGATCCGGCTGGTCAGCATGCTCATCGCCACCCACCTTCGTCACCCCGGACATGGGTTCCCATCAAAGTAATACTTTGATGGGATCCCTGATCCGGGGTCCACCTTCCTTCGACGGCGCAGGAACAAGGTGGATGCCATTGAGGCGGTGCGAATGTCCCCCGGACATTCGCAGCCATGCCGGGGGCATGGCGGGCCGGCTCAATCAAGTCCGGCATGACGGGCAAATGTCGCCTCATGCCGGCGCGCTCGCCTGTTTCGGCGCCTTCTTGCGGATCAGATAGCGGTAGACGCCGATCACGTTGATCGCGAACAGGATGACGTTCTGGGCGCCGATCCCCTCGGCTTCCTCGCTGAGGAACCCCCACAGGATCAAGGCGATCGAGGCGGTGACGAAGATGACGAACGCCCAGCCGGTCCAGCGCCGGCCAAGGTCGAGCGAAACGATCAGCGCCGCCAGCGCGCCCGCGGCGGCGCCGTAATATTGCAGCACGTCGAGCAGCGTCTCGCTCATGACTTCCCCTTGTTCTGCAAAACCGGTTAGCCGCGTCGCCTGTCGATGGGAAGTGGGCCTCCGTCGAATGGGCTAGGCGCGGCGCCTGCGAGCCTTTAGGCCCGTCTCATTCCACCATCACAACTCCGGACAGAGCCATGCCCCGTTTCCTGCTCGTCGCCGCCACCGCCCTGCTCGCCGCCGCCGCCGCCGCCCAGCCCGCCGGCCCCGCCGCGGTCGGCGTCGATGTCGCCGGCATCGACAAGGCCGCTCAACCCGGAGACGGCTTCGATCTCTATGCCAATGGCGGCTGGCGGGCCCGCACCGAGATCCCCGCCGACCGCGCCAGCATCGGCTCCTTCCTCACCGCGGCCCTGCTCGTCGAGCAACGCAATATCGCCATCATCACCGGCGCCGGCCGCGACCATCCCGCCCCGGGCAGCAATGCGCGCAAGATCGCCGATTATTACGCCGCCTGGCTCGACCGCGCCGCGATCGATGCGCGCGGGCCCGCGCCGCTGCAGCCTCTGCTCGCCCGGATCGAAGCGATTTCCGACCGGCGCGCGCTCTCGGCCGCGTTGGGCGCGAGCATGCGGGCCGACGTCGATCCGCTGAACGCGACCAGCTTCGGCACCGAGAATCTGTTCGGCGTCTTCGTCGCCCAGGGCCTGCAGGAGCCGAACCGCAACTTCGCCTATCTGCTCCAGGGCGGCCTCGGCCTGCCGGACCGCGATTATTATCTCTCCGAGACGCCGGAAATGACCCGCGTGCGCGCCGGCTACCGCTCCTATATCGGCCAGATGCTGGCCTTGATGAACGTGCCCGAGGCCGAGGCCCGCGCCCAGCGCATCTTCGACCTCGAAACGAGGATCGCCCGCGCCCATGTCGACGCCGTCGCCGCGCAGGATCCGCACCGCGTCCAGACCTGGGCCCGCGCCGAATTCGCGGCCCGGGCGCCGGGGATCGACTGGACCGCCTTCTTCGACGCCGCCCGCCTCGGCGGCGAGCAACGGATCATCGCCTGGCATGCCGGTCCGGTGCGGGGCCTGTCGGCGCTCGTCGCCAGCGAGCCGCTCGATGTCTGGAAGGACTGGCTCGCCTTCCACACCGCCAGCCGGATGACCGCGGTGCTGCCGCAGGCCTATGACGATCTGCGCTTCTCCTTCTACGGCCGCACCCTCTCCGGCCAGCAGCAGCAGCGCCCGCGCGACCGCCGCGCCATCCAGGCGACGAGCAACGCGCTGGTCGACGCGGTCGGCCGGATCTATGTCGAGCGCCATTTCCCCACCTCGGCCAAGGCCGATGTCGACGCCATGGTCCGCAACATCGTCCAGGCGTTCGACCGCCGCCTGCAGGGCCTCGACTGGATGGCCCCGGCGACGCTGGCCGAGGCGCGGCGCAAGGTCGAGACCGTCACGGTCGGCATCGGCTATCCGGAGCATTGGCGCGATTATGCCGCGCTCGAGATCCGCAGCGACGATGCGTTCGGCAATGCCTGGCGCGCGCAGGAGTTCGAATATCGCCACCAGCTCGCCAAATTGGGCCGGCCGGTCGAGCGCGGCGAATGGTGGCTGGGCGCGCACACGGTCAACGCCGTCTTCCTGCCGCTGCAGAATGCGATGAACTTCCCCGCCGGCATCCTCGAGCCGCCCTTCTACGACCGCGCCGCCGATCCGGCCTATAATTACGGCGCGATCGGCTCGGTGATCGGCCACGAGATCAGCCACAGCTTCGACAATCTCGGCGCCGAGTTCGACGCCGAAGGGCGGCTGCGCAACTGGTGGACGTCCGCGGACAGCGCCCATTTCCGCGAGACCAGCCAGGCGCTGGTCCGGCAATATAACAGCTACGAGCCGTTCCCGGGCCTGCACCTCAACGGCGAGCTCACTCTGGGCGAGAATATCGCCGACCTGGCGGGCCTGGCCGCCGCCCACGACGCCTGGCGTGCCTCGCTGCGCGGCCGGCCGGCGCCGGTGATCGGCGGGCTGACCGGCGATCAGCGCTTCTTCTTGGGCTATGCCCAGAGCCGGCGCGAGCACACCCGCGAGGCGGCCCTCAGGAACCTGATCGCGGCCGACGGCCACGCGCCCGGCCGCTACCGCGCCGAGACCGTCCGCAACCTCGACGCCTGGTACAGCGCCTTCAACGTCCGCCCCGGCCAGCGCCTCTATCTGGCCCCGGCGGACCGGGTGCGGATCTGGTAACAAACCTCGCGCAGCGGAGACTCCTTTTCCCTCTTCTCTGCGTCTCTGCGTCTCTGCGCGCAAAAAAGATTGGTTCGCGCAGAGACGCAGAGATCGCAGAGAAGAAAGGGGTTGGGGCTAGGCCCCGATCAGCTCCCGCCCGATCAGCATCCGCCTGATCTCGTTGGTGCCGGCGCCGATGTCGAGCAATTTGGCGTCGCGTAGGAAGCGTTCGACCGGCCAGTCCTTGGTATAGCCCGCCCCGCCGAGCGCCTGGATCGCCTCGAGGCTGACCTTGACCGCATTCTCGCTCGCCAGCAGGATCGCCCCTGCCGCGTCGAACCGCGTCGTCCGCCCGGCGTCGCAGGCTTTGGCCACCTGGTAGACATAGGCCCGCGCCGAATTGAGCGCGACGTACATGTCGGCGACCTTGGCCTGGATCAGCTGGAACGAGCCGATCGCCTTGCCGAACTGCTTCCTCTCGCGGACATAGGGCAGGACCACGTCGAGGCACGCCTGCATGATGCCGAGCTGGATCCCGGCGAGCACGGTGCGCTCGTAATCGAGCCCGCTCATCAGGACGCCGACGCCGCCGTTGACCGGGCCCATCACATTCTCTTCCGGAACCTCGCAATCGTCGAAGATCAATTCGGCGGTGGGCGAGCCGCGCATCCCCATCTTGTCGAGCTTCTGGCCGATCGAGAAGCCCTTCATGTCCTTTTCGATCAGGAAGGTGGTGATCCCGCGCGAGCCCTCGCCGGTCTTGGCGTAGACGACGAGCGTGTCGGCATAAGCGGCGTTGGTGATCCAGAATTTGGTGCCGTTGAGGACGTAGCCGCCCTGCACCTTCTCGGCCTTCATCTTCATCCCGACCACGTCCGAGCCCGCGCCGGCTTCCGACATGGCGAGCGCGCCGACATGCTCGCCCGAGATCAGCTTCGGCAAATATTTCGCCTTCTGCTCGGGGTTCGCCCAGCGCCTTATCTGGTTGACGCAGAGGTTCGAATGGGCGCCGTAGGAGAGGCCGATCGAGGCCGACGCCCGCGCCACCTCCTCCTGCGCCACGACATGTTCGAGATAGCCGAGGCCGAGCCCGCCATCCTCCTCGGCGACGGTGATCCCGTGCAGGCCCAATGCGCCCATTTCGGGCCACAGCTCCTTCGGGAACCAGTCCTCGGCGTCGATCCGCGCGGCCAAGGGCGCGATCCTGTCGGCGGCGAAGCGGCTGGTCGTGTCGCGGATCGCGTCCGCCATCTCGCCCAGCGCGAAATCGAGGCCCAGCTCGGCCATGTCCGTGTCTCCCGTCGGCGAGCGCCCTAGCAGAGCGGCGCGGATTTGAACAAGCGCGGGTCCTTCGATACGGGCCTTCGACTTCGCTCAGTCCCTACTCAGGATGAGCGGAACGACTATATGAATGCACAAAGCCGCTCATCCTGAGTAGCCGTTGAGCCTGTCGAAGTGATCAGGTGAAACATGCCCCCGGCATGTTTCAGGATCGTCCGGGGGACGATCCGACCTGATCACCGTATCGAAGGACGTATCGAAGGACCGCACAGGAGCCCCGCATGAACCCCGCCGACCCGATCGTCATCCTCGCTTACGCCCGCACCCCGATGGGCTCATTTCAGGGCGCGCTGGCCGGCGCGTCCGCCACCGAGCTTGGCGCCGCCGCGGTCAAGGCCGCGGTCGAGCGCGCGGGCGTCGCCCCCACCGACATCCAGAAAATCTACATGGGCTGCGTGCTCCCCGCGGGCCTGGGCCAGGCCCCGGCGCGCCAGGCGGCGATCAAGGCCGGGCTCGGCACCCATATCGAGGCGACCACGGTCAACAAGATGTGCGGCTCGGGCATGCAGGCGGCGATCATGGCCGCCGACACGCTCGACGCCGGTTCCGCCGAGATCGTCATCGCCGGCGGCATGGAGAGCATGACCAACGCACCCTATCTCAGCGCCAAGCATCGCGGCGGCGCCCGCATCGGCCACGACCGGCTGATCGACCATATGTTCTTCGACGGGCTCGAGGACGCCTATGAGCAAGGGCGCCTGATGGGCAGCTTCGCCGAGGATTCGGCGCGCGAATACCAATTCACCCGCGAGGCGCAGGACGATTATGCGATCGCCTCGCTGACCCGCGCCCAGGCGGCCCAGCAAAAGGGCTGGTTCGCGGCCGAGATCGTGCCCGTGGAGATCGCCGGCCGCAAGGGCGCGACCCTGGTCAGCGAGGACGAGCAGCCCGCCAAGGGCGACGCGTCCAAAATTCCCACCCTCAAACCGGCCTTCGCCAAGGACGGCACGATCACCGCCGCCAACGCCTCCTCGATCAGCGACGGCGCCGCCGCACTGGTCCTGACCCGCGAGAGCGTCGCCGACCGCCTCGGCCTCAAGCCGGTTGCCCGCATCATGGGCCACGCCGCCCACGCCCACGAGCCCGCCAAGTTCACCACCGCGCCGGTCGGCGCGATCGAGAAGGCCCTCGCGCAGGCCGGCTGGACCGCCGCCGAGGTCGACCTCTACGAGGTCAACGAAGCCTTCGCCTGCGTCGCGATGATCGCGATGCGCGATCTCGGCATCCCCCACGACAAGATCAACGTCCACGGCGGCGCCACCGCGCTCGGCCACCCGATCGGCGCCTCCGGCGCCCGCGTGCTGGCAACTTTGCTCAGCGCGCTCGAAACCCATGGCGGCCGCAAGGGCGTCGCGTCCCTGTGCATCGGCGGCGGCGAGGCGACGGCGATGGCGGTGGAGCTGATGGATTAGGGCACAGGAGTGGCGCCAGAGTGACTATCGGCGATCAAGTGGAAGTTCAACAGAGCGGAGAGCCAATCTTCCGTGGGCGAGTTTCGGGTTTCCCTCCCCCCTGTCGGGTTGAAGTTCGATCCAGTGGTTTGTCCGGCGATCTGACGACGACTGCGCCGCGCAAGTGGTTTCCTATGACCCTGGGGGCGGTTGGATTCTGACACTGCCCCCCATTCCCCTAGCTTAACTCCTCAATTAGGCCAACCACTCCGCACGGTCCCTCCAAGGGGTCGCATCCTCGGCTCGCAAGCGGAGACGAGTCCCGGCCATTGTCCTCAATTCAATCCAAACTGGGGCTCGGCCAAGCTTCCGAGCCAGCCGGCCAAACTTAGTCGTCTTGTCCGTGATCACTTTGGCGCCGTAGGGATTCAGCCTGAAGCGGTGCATCTTTCCGGGCTCAATTTGATATGGAAAATCTATCTCCGTTGGGTCTACATAGTCGATCGCCGTCCCCCGTTCCGCTTTTGGCCAGATGGACCCCTTGAGATAGGTGATGTCTGTGACCACCACCGGCTTATCGGACCGATTATGGACGTTGAGAAACGGCTGCTCTTCCAGCGACCCGCTTTGATAGTCGCGTGCCCAGCTCCAAATAAGAGCGGCATTTAGACGCTCCTTATCCTGTCGCTTGTAGGCCCACACTGCGGTTAGCGCTCCAATCACCGGAGACAAAACTGCGCCTACGATTACGGCTATGTCCTTCACAGTCTCCAAGGTTTGTGTATCGGCCACACTCAGCCCTTAGCATCAAAAGCTGCCTAGACCCTCCCCCTCGATGGGGGAGGGTTGGGTGGAATCTCTTCCCACCCAGAACGGGGCTTAGTCCACCCTTCCCCCACCCCTCCCCATCAAGGGGAGGGGCTAGGTCATCCAGACCGGGACGGGATTGGCGGATCGGCCGCCAACCTCCCCTCTTCTTGGGCTGTGTTTAGTAGAATCTTGGGATCCATAGTTGTGACTTGAGCGTTATGATTCTTTGCCACTCCGTGACGACGAATTGCGTAGTTATTCGGGTGGCTAATGGAGGCCAATATGGCACACGGACCTGAGGATGACGAAGACAGCGGCATGACGGCCCCGACGAACGCCGACGAAGCGCAAGCCATGTCGGATGCGATCCAAGACGAGATTCGCGAGGAAAACGAATCCAACGACGAATAGTCTTACGTCAACCACTGCTCCGGCTGAGGGGCGCCGGAGTTTCTTCCTTCCGTCGCGCCCCATGGCGGTCGCCGACTTGGGGCCTCGGCAGCCGCTTCGCTACCCCATGACGAGAGCCAGCGGCGAACCGCCTCGTGGGAGATCAGCCTGCCGGCCCGCACGTCGGCTTCCGCGCGCGCCTCGGACTTCGCCTCGGCTTCGGGGGAATCGAACAGGTTCTTCTCGACGGTCATGGCGATGACATACACCCGCGGAGCAGGCGGCCCACCCACAATATTCGCGCTCCTTTTTCGCGCCTTCGCGTGAGACATGACGGCCTCGCCACCCGGCACGACCGATGGAAGCCACCCGTCGCATTTCGCGCCCTCTTCAAGAACCCCCTTTCCTACAGGCCAACCAATAGGGTTCATACTGCCAAATGGCAGAGAACCGATTCGCGCATGATAGTGCGCCCGCCCCCGAAGCGGCGACCGATGAGCCCGCTTCCCCCGGCAACATTCCCGATTTCGAGCCCATCCCCCTGCCCTACCGCCACGACGGCCTCACCCCCGACAAGCAGCGCGAATATGTCGAGGCGCTGGCGGATAGCGGCGTCGCGCGCGAGGCGGCGGCGCGGATCGGGGTGTCGGAGCAGGCGGTGGGGCGTGCACGCCGCCGCGCCGACGCCCGCTCGTTCGACCTCGCCTGCGAGGCGGCCGTCCGCATCGCCGCGCGGCGGATCCGCTCGATCGCGTTCGAGCGGGCGATCGAGGGGACGATTCGGCGCCATTATTATCATGGCGAGCTCAAGAGCGAGGAGCGCGTCTACGACAACCGCCTGCTCGTCTACCTGCTCGGCAAGCTCGACCGGCAGCTCGAGCCGCCCGCCGAAGCCGAGGCCGTCGCCGCCGACTGGGAACCTTGGATGGAGGCGATCGAGCAGGGCCTGCCCGCCCCGCCCGAACCGGTCGAGCCGGAAGACTATGAAGCAGAGGATGAGCCGGAGGAAGCGTTCGACGGCAGCGAGGTCTGGGAGTTGGAGGGCCAATGGTGGACCGAATTTCCGCCGCCCGCCGGTTTCGACGGCATCGAGGAAGGCGAGCCTGGCGGCTATGGCTATAAGCGCACGCTGAGCGAGGCCGAGCAGGCGGTGATCGAGGCGGACGAAGGGGAGCAGCGCGCCGAACGGGTCGCCGAGCAGGCTGCCCGCCGCGACGACTATTTCGGCTTCGAAGGCGGCGCGCCCGATCTGGAAGTTTTTCCGCCCAGGGAAGCTGAAACTTATGAAACTTCGGCGCACGCATCGCGCCGAACCCCGGACGAGATCCGGGGTCCAGATTTTCCTTCCAGAGAGGACGAGGCGTGACGCCGTTCGTGACGGGGCGCGCCCGCGCCTGCCTTGTGCCGCTAAAAAATGAAGTCGCTTGCCTGCAGCAGCGTGCCGTTCGCGACGATCTGGAAATCCACGCCGCCGTCGCCGTTGACGTCGCCGTAAATGTAGACTCGTCCGCCCAAAACCTCGTAGCGCAGCTGGCCCGCCTGGTGGGTGAAGGCGCCCGTGCCGATGAAGGAGAAGGCGTCGTCGCCGGCCGTTGCGGCATTCGCATCGATCGCGCTGAGGTCCATCCTGTCGGTCCCGGAAACGAAGTCGGTGAGCACGTCCGAGCGGAACTTCGCGCCGTCCGAACGCAGCGCGGTTTCGCCGCTGTCGCCGGGCGCGGTGAAGACGAAGATATCGGCGCCGGCGCCGCCTTCGTCCTGGTCGAAGCCGGCGCCGCCCGCCAGGCTGTCATTGCCCGCCCCGCCGTGCAGGAAATTGTTGGCCGCATTGCCGGTCACGACATCGTTGCCGCCGCCGCCGATCGCGTCTTCGATGACCGTGCCGAACGCGATCTGGACGTTGGTGGTCTGGCCGCCGCCGTCGCTCGATGCGCCCGGGGCCAGGTCGATCTTCGAATTGGTGTTCCAGCCGGAAAAATCGAGCGTGTCCCTGCCGCCGGCGTCCCAGATGGCGACCACGGGCTGGACGTTGAGCGTGAAATCGAACGCGTCGCGCCCGGCAGTGCTGTGGAAGCCGTAGACCGTGTCGCCGGTCCGGGTCGTCATGTTGGCGCCGTAGATGCTCTGGATCGCGGCGATGTCGTGCGTCAGCGGCGTCGCCGCGAACGAGCTCCTGACCGCGCCGGTCGAGCTCGACGGGAAATAGGACATGATCGTATATTGAAGCGAATCCTGATAATATTCGGCATTGGCCTCATAGGTCAGCGTGACCCCCGGCGCCGCGTTGTAATTGCCCGGATGGGAGATGCCGAGCGCGTGGCCGATCTCATGAAGCAGCGTCCGGAAGCCGGGCTGCGAGAGGCCGATCTCCTGATTGGTTTGCGAATGGAGGTTGATCCAGACGTCGCCCCCTTCGCGCGACGTGCTCGGGTAACTGGCATAGGCCGAGTAATAATCGTCCGTGGTATTGAGGTTTCCGAAATTGAGATCGGCGGTCGAGGGCGGCCGCTCGACGAACGTCACATTGATCAGCTCGCCCCAGATCGAAATGGCGTTGCGGACCGCGTCGCGCTGGGCGTCGCTGAGCGGCTGGAATTCGGTGCGCTCGGAGGAATAGACCTGGCTGGCGAGGTCGAAGAAACCGTAGCTGATCGTGCCGAGCCCGCCATTGGGGACGGGGTTGGAGCCGATGCCGTTCCAGGCGGTGCCGCTGATCGTCAGCTGGTGGACGACCTGATCGAGGGTGAAGATCGGCTTGCCGTTGGCGGCGGTCAGGGCAGACCATCTCCCGATGCCCGCTTCGAGCTCCGGGGCAGCCAGGCTCAGCTCATATTTGGTATTTCGGCCGAAGTTACGCATCGAAAATTCCACGCGATCCCGCGATCGGCACCGCCCGCACGGTCTTGCTCAGTTCGCCCGGGCCGTCAAATCTTTTCAAACAAACAAGAATCTTCCGAACCCGTGAGCGGCAGAGCGCAGCAGCGGCGCGCAGAGAGCCCGGCCGAAATTAGTGACAGTCACTCTTTTCCCGATGGGGGTCCGCCTTCTTGGCGAACGACCTTAGCGTTGGCCCTGCAGATTCTTGACGTCGGAGGGCTCGTCGCTGCGGCGCGTCGCTGCCAGCAGCTCGTCGTTGACGTCGAACGCCCGCCCATAAGCCAGCCCGTCCGCGCCCCGCATCTGATCGGTATAAGCCGCGACCTCCGGCACCTGCGCGGCGCTTGATCTCCGCGGCAAGGCCCGCACCCGCCGCTGCACCCTGAGCAGCCACCACGCGATCGCGACCGGGGCGATCAGGCAGAGGAGGACGAAGAGGGCGCTGAGCATCGGGTGGAAAAGCTAATCGGTCTTGGAAAATAGGGACAGTCCCTAATTTTCGACCACATTCCCCTGAAAATAGGGACAGTCCCTAATTTTCGACCACGCTCCGCTGCGCGTCCTTCGCGGCTGCGCGTGAACCAGGCCGATCCGCCCCACGCAGCCAAACCCATGTTTGCGCGTTTGTGCTTGATCCATGCGGTCGGTACCATCGACGCGCAGGCCTTGGATCGCGTCCCTTCATCCCCGGGACAGGTCGAGGAGTGCCAGTTGGGGGTCTGAGTAAAGGAGACCGACGATGAAGATGAAGATCAGCCTGTTCGCCCTCGCGATCGCGATCGCGCCGGCGATAGCCGCCACGACCGCGACGCCCGCCGCCGCCCAAACGCGCCAGGACCAGTATCGCTGGGACCAAGCGCAGCGCCGCTTCGAGAACGAGCGCCAGATCTACGAGCGCGAGCGTAATATCTACGAGGCGTCGCGTCGCGGCCGCGGCGGCTATCGCGGCGGCGGCGGCGGCTATGGCAATAACGGCTATGGCAATAGCGGCTATGACGAGCGCTACGGCTGGCGCCGCGACGATTCGAGCGATTGGGAGCCTTCGCGTTATTATCGCGAGGATCCGCGCTATGAAGAGCGCCGGCTGGGCGCGCAGGACGAGGTCTATCGCGGGCAGGACGGGCGCTATTATTGCCGCCGCAGCGACGGCACCACCGGGCTCGTGATCGGCGCCGGCGTCGGCGCTTTGGTCGGCCGCGGCATCGACACACGCGGCGAGCGGACCACCGGCACCGTCGTCGGCGGCGTGCTCGGCGCACTGCTCGGCCGCTCGGTTGAACAGAACAGCGACATCCGCTGCCGCTAGGATTGTCGACCCGTCCCTCCCCGTCGCGGCGCGATGGGGAGGGGCTGGACCCGGCCCAGGTCCCGGTTGTTCAAATCGGGATCAGATCGTTGCGCGCGTTCAACAAATTTCATTTCCCATGCGACGAGGCTTGGGCTTATAGCTTGGGCCAACGAGAAGGGTGACATCGACGACGGCCAACGCCGACGCGCCGCTTCCCGGGGGAAGTTTCAAATGAACGAGGCAAAGCGATTTCTGTCGCGGCGCAAGCTGCTTTTCGCGCTGGGCGGGGCCGCGAGCGTCGCCGGCGCGGCGATGATCAAGCCGATCCGCGCTGTCTTGGCGCGCAATTTGCGCCAAGCGGTGGCGCGCCAGCCCCTGCTGCGCCGGGTGCTGCTCTCGCTGGCCAATGCCGGCTATGACGAATGGATGGATTTGGTCGGCTCGAGCTTCACCATCGGCGGGGGCACCATCCTCCAGCTGGTGGGCGTCGTGGCGAGCGGTAGCGGCGGGGCGCGGCCGGTCGGCCTGACGCGGGACCGCGCGTTCATCGCTCATTTCGATGTGCTCTACGGCCAGACCATGGCGGGCGACCTCATCTATGTCGCGACCCACCAGCAATATGGCCCGCTCCAGATCTTCCTGTCGGCCTCGACCGATCCGCGTACGCCGCGCCGGATGATGGCGGTGTTCAACTAGGGCGATGGGGCCGCCGATCGTTCGGGCGGCCGAATTCGGCATCGGCTACCGGCCCCTGCGCGAGGAGGATTTCGCCTTCACCGCGGCGCTCTACTCCTCGACGCGGACCGAGGAGCTGATGGCGACCGGCTGGCCCGAGGAGGTCAAGCAGGCCTTCCTCGCGCAACAGCATCAGGCGCAGCACCTTCATTATCAGGCCCATTATGACGGCGCCGAATGGCTGATCGTCGAGCGGGGCGGCGGCGCGATCGGCCGCGTCTATCTGCACGAGGGCGAAACGGACATTCGCCTGATCGACATCGCCCTGCTTCCCGAACAGCGCGGCGCCGGCATCGGCGCGGCGCTGATCGACGATCTGCTCGCCTGGGCCCGCGCGCGCGGCAAGTCCGTCTCGCTCCATGTCGAGCCGAACAATCCGGTGCGGCGGCTCTATCTGCGGCTCGGCTTCGTCGCCGGCGACGTCCTCGGCGCCTATCAGCGGATGGACTGGGCGCCCTAGAAGAAGACGGCCTCGTAGCGAAGCGCCGTCCCCTCCTGCGCGATCGCGACGAGAAAGACTTCGAAAAAGTCGTCGTCGATCGCGAGCGGGACGATCCCCTGGGCGAGCATCGGGTCGAGCGGGCCGAGGAACTCGAGCCGGAAGCCGCCGCGCCCGCGCGGCGAGCCGGGCACCTCTTCCGCCACGTCGAGCGACAGCTCGACGCGATAGCCCGAGACCTCGATCAGGAAGGCCCGGCCGATGCGGCCGGAGAAGTCGTCGAGGCCGGGATCGCCGACAATGTTGGTCATCGGATCGTTTCCCCCGGATCGACGCCCCAGATCTGGTCGACGCGGACATAGCCGCCGCGGCCGCGGACATCGATGAGGCACCAGCCGCCGGCGCAGCGCGAGACGCGGCCGACCACCCCGGGCTCGGCGCGGTAGCGCACCGGCGAGCCTTCGTCGGGCGCCTCGTGGAGCGCGCGCGGCGCATCGCCCCGGACGATCGCGGTGCGCTGGTCGGAGAGCAGCCGCACCAGCATCCAGCCCCTGGTCCCGCTAGGATCCTCGATCCTGCGCCAGTCGCGATAGATTTCGACCACCCGGATCGGCAGATCGGGGCGGCGATATTCCCACATGCCCGGATAATTCTGGCCCGGCCCGCGGCGCATCATCGCCCGGCCCGACGCGATCGACGCCCAATATGGGGTCTGGCGCGGCTGCTGCGCCGACGCCGAGCCGAGCGACAGCGTAGCGAAGAGGAGCAGAAGGAGGGCAGCGGCGCGCAGAATCATCAGTCGCCGGTCTGGATCCGCTCGACCAGCTGCTTGACCGTCGGCACGAAGCCGTTCGAGTAGAATGGGTCCTGCCGGAAGCGGAACGCGCTGTGGCCGGCGAACATCAGGTTCTCGTCGGTCGGGCCGCCATGGGCGATGTCCTGCAGCGTCTTCTGGATGCAGAAGCTGCGCGGGTCGGCGAGGCGCCCGGTCGTGTTCTTCTCGTTGTCGGCCCAGGACGAGAAGCCGCATTGCGACAGGCAGCCCATGCAGTCGGACTGGTCCCTGCGGATGCTGTGCTTGTCCTCGGGGTTGACGTAGACCAGCGTCTCGTCGGGAGTCTTCAGCGCTTCGGTATAGCCTTGCGCATACCATTCGCGGGCGTGGAGCAGATCGCCCTTGGTCACCCAAAAATTCTTCTTGCCCATCACGCCCACGTCGAGCTGGAAGGCGTGGTCGCCGAGCGGCTCCTTGGTGAACGCGATCTGGCGGTGCGAGCGCGCCTCGAGGTTTCTGAGGAACGAGGTGCGGACCGCCGACGAATAGAAGCCGGTCGGCGAGAAGCGGTGCAGCAGGATGTCGCCTTCCTCGAGCGTCATCAGCCGCGCCTTCCACTCCTCGGGGATCGGGCTTTCCTTGGTCAGCAGCGGCCGGGTGCCGAATTGGAAGGCGATCTGGCCGAGTTCGTCATTGTCGATCCAATGCTCCCATTCCTTCAAATTCCAGACGCCGCCGGCCATCACGATCGGCACCGAATCGGCGATGCCGCCGTCGCGCATCGTCTCGCGCAGCGCCTTGACCCGGGGATAGGGGTCCTGCGGCGCGAGCGGGTCCTCGGCGTTGCTGAGGCCATTATGGCCGCCCGCCAGCCAGGGATCCTCGTAGACCACCGCCGCCAGCCATTCCGCGGCCTTCGAATAAGCGCGCTTCCATAAGGCGCTGAACGCGCGCGCGGAGCTGATGATCGGCAGATAGTTGACGCCGTAGGAGGCGGCGATCTCGGAGAGCTTGTAGGGCATGCCGGCGCCGCAGGTGACGCCCGAGACCAGCCCCCTGGTCCGTTCGAGCACGCCGTGGAGGACGCGCTGCGCGCCGCCCATCTCCCACAGCACGTTGATGTTGATCGCGCCGCGGCCGCTGGCGATGTCATAGGCGCGCTGGACCTGGGCGACCGCGCCGTCGATCGCGTAGCGGACCAGCTCTTCGTGCCGCTCGCGCCGGGTCAGGGCATGGTAGATCTGGGGGATGATCCGCCCTTCCGGATCGTAGCTGTCGGCGTTGACCGCGGAGACGGTGCCGATGCCGCCGGCCGCGGCCCAGGCGCCCGAGCTCATCCCGTTGGTCGCCGACACCCCCTTGCCGCCCTCGATCAGGGGCAGCACTTCGCGGCCCGCATAAAGGATCGGCCTGATACCCTTGAACATTCGACCTCCAGAAACCCTTGTTTCGGCCTATAAACGCAACTCGCCGCGCACGCAAAAGATCATGCGCGCGCCCCAAACGCCTCCGGCCGCCCGATCGCCTCGCCGTAGAGCCGCGCATAAGCGGCTATCATTTCGTCCTCGTCGTAGAGCGACGCCGCCTTCGCCCGGTTGGCCGCGCCGATCGCCTTGCGGAGATGGGGCTGGTCGGCGAGGCTGTCGAGCGCGGCGGCGAAGGCGGCTTCGTCGGCCGGGTCAACGATCAGCGGCTTGTTGTCCTCGGCGACGATCCCCGGCACGTCGCCGACCGCGGTCGCCACCGCTGGCAGGCCGGCCGCCATCGCCTCTATGAGCGAGATCGGAAATTGCTCGGAGTCCGACGACAAAGCGAAGATGTCGAAATGGCCGATCCATCGCGCGGGCTCGCTCAGGAATCCGGGCATCAGCAGTCGCGCCGCCACCCCCTTCGCGCGCGCTTCCGCCGCGATCCGCTCGCTCTCCGGCCCCTCGCCGACGATCACCAGCCTCGCGGCCTTGTGGCGCATGCCTGCGAACGCGCGCACCAGCCGCGGCAAATTCTTGACCGCGCGCAGCCCGGCGGCCGTGCCGATCACGATTTCGCCCGCTTTGCGCTCGAAACCCGGGATCGCGCCCTCCTCCGGCGCGCCGGCGAAGCGCGCCACCGGTACGCCGTTCGGAATCCGCACCGGGGTTTGCCGCCAATGCCTGCGCGCGATCCGCTCGAGCCGCTCGGACGGCACCACCAGGCGGTAAGCGGCGCCGAGGCCGAGCCGGCGATAGAAGTTGCGCCGCCCGTCGAGCCTTTCGGCCTCGTCTTCGTTGAACCCGTCCTCGTGATGGACCAGCGGCGGGCCGCCAAACAAGCGCCGCGCCATCACCGCGTCGAACCCGCCCCAATTGTAGGTCAGCACCAGATCGAAGCCGCGCATGTAGCGCGCCAGCTTCCACAGCCGCACCGGATTCGGCGCGCCGGTCAGCGACGGCGCATCGGCCGGGAACGCGACCTTGGTGCCCTTCGCGATCGCGTCGCGGGCACCAAGCTTGTCCGGCATCGCGCTCAGGACGACGTGCTCGGCGGCGTCGCCGAACGCATTCATCAGGCGCACCGCACGCGCCTCCTTGCCGCCGAGCGAGAAGGTCGAATGGCAATGCAGGATGCGGACGGCCATGCGCTCTTATGGCGCAGGCCCGGCCGGGCTGCTAGGCTCGGGCGATGAAGCGCTTGCTCCTGTTCCTGCTGCTGCTCGTCGGGTCGCCCGCCGCGGCCGAGCAGGACGGCTTCGTCACCGTCGAGGACGGCATTCGCCTCTATTACCGGATCGAAGGCCGGGGACCGGACACGCTGGTCGTCGTCCATGGCGGCCCCGGCTTTTCGCTGGAATCGGTGCGCGCCGATTTCGGTCCGCTCGCCGCGCACCGCCGCGTCATCTATTACGACCAGCGCGGCAACGGCCGCTCTACCCTGGTCGGCAATGCCGATGCGCTCGCAATTGGCCGCCATATCGCCGATCTCGAGGCGATCCGCCGCCATTTCGGGCTCGAAAAGATGGTCCTGCTCGGCAACAGCTGGGGCGGCCTGCTCGTCTCCTTTTATGCCGCCGCTCATCCGGATCGGGTGGAGCGCCTGGTCCTGGACGTCTCCGCGCCGCCGACCGCGGACCTCATGCGGCAGATGAGCGCGCGCGTCGACGCTCGCTCGGGCGAGCGGATGAACGCCGCGGATCGCGCGCGCCTGCGCTTCCTCTTCCAACCGCGAAGCTGGCTCGACGCCGAGGATCCGCTCGCCGCCTGCGAGGAATTCGCGCACCTCATGTTCCGGATCTACGCCTTCGATCAGGCCGCGGTCCCGCCGTTTCGCGCCACGCTCTGCGCCGGGCCGCCCGAGGTCGTGCGCCGCTCGCTTTGGGTCAACAATGCGATCATCGCTTCGCTCGGAGAATATGACCTCAGGCCCGCAGTCCGGCGCGTGGCCGCGCCGGCGCTGGTGATTCACGGCGTCGCCGACGTCATTCCTTTCGCCGCCGCGCGCGAATGGGCTGCGAGCTACCCGAACGCCCATCTGCTGCTGATGCAGCACTCCGGCCATCTCGCCCACCTCGAGGAGCGCGACGCTTTCTTCGCCGCGGTCGAGGCCTTCCTCGCCGGCGGCTGGCCGGCCGGCGCGGAGGATTAGACCCGCTTGAGCAGCGCGTCGATCGCCGCCTGTGCCTCGGGCTCGTCGAGCGTCGGCGCATGGCCGACATTGGGCACGGTGACGCTCTCCATCGTCGGCACCTCGGCCTTCATCCGCGCCACCGTCGCGGCGCTCAGCAGGTCGGAAATCTCGCCATGGACGACCAAAGAGGGGATGCCGGCGAGCGCGCGGAAGGCGGGCCACAGATCGAAGCTGCCGTCGCCGCCCGGCGCCTTGAACGGCTCGGCGATGCGCATGTCATAGTCGAACACGATCCGGCCCGCGCTCGTCAGCTTGCACAGCCTTTTGGCGTAGACCAGCCACTGGTCGAGCTTCCAGCCGGGATAGCGGTCGCCCTGCGCTTCGGCGAGAAAGCGGGCGGCGTGCAGCCAGGTCGGCCAGTTCTGCGAGCGCCCGACATAGGAGCGGATATGGTCGAGCCCGCGGGTCTCCACCGCCGGACCGATATCGTTGAGCAGCGCACCCGCGATCCGCTCCTTGCCCGACGCCGCCAGCAGCATCGTGATCAGCCCGCCCAATGAGGTGCCGAACAGGATGAAGCGCTCCAGCCCCAGCGCGGCGATCAGCCCCTCCATGTCCTGCAGATAAACGGCCGGCACATAGGACATCGGGTCCTTGGCGTGGGCGCTCTCGCCGCGTCCGCGCAGCTCGACGCAGATCAGCCGCCACTCTCCCCCCAATCGTTCGGCAACCCCTTCGAAGTCGCGCGCGTTGCGGGTCAGGCCGGGAATGCAGAGGATCGGCGGCCGGCTCGCGCCGCCGGCATAATCGCGATAGTGGAGCTTGAGGCCGTCGCTCGACTCCCAATAACCATCGGACCACGCGACCATGCCAACCCCCTACATTGATGTCCCATATCGGAGACGTTCGCCGGATTGACCAGCCCCTGAACGGCCGAGTGAGTGGAATCATACGGGTCTTCCACGACGAGGACAGGAGTTTGCCGGCGCCACGCAATAGGGTTTATGATCCTCGACGCGCAAACGGGGGGAGTGATGGCGAGAACCACGCAGCAGCATAACGAGCAAATCCGGACCGTCATCTCGCTTCTGTCGAACGGCGGCCTGGCACTGTTTGGCGCATTCGCCGCAGTGATCTACAGCGGAGGCGGCGACGATGCCGCACTTGCCATGGCTTTCGTCGGAATAGCCCTTATATTGGGATCGTTCTTGGCCGCATTGTTCTTGCGTGAGGAGGCATGAGTGATCGAGTCGTTTGAACCATGGGTTCCGGCCTTGTCGGCAGCTGCAGCGGGAGCGTCGCTCTTCGCTTATGCATGGTTGGCCACGCGCCGGTTCGATCGCTCGAAGGAGGCCGCGCAGGCGACCCTCGTCGAAGGTGCGCGCCCAGCCGTTCGGATCGAAAGAACCAAGACGATCAAGCAAAAGTCGGCGGCTAGCGGATCGGTCTCGGCCAGCGCGCGGCGGGGCGCAACGGTGAAAGCCACCTAGCCGTTCCGAATTTCAGCGGCCCTCGGCGCCTTCTCCGATGAGCCGCGTGCAAGGCCATTATGCCTACCGCCCCGAACCGGCGATTCTCGCGCTCGGCGACGCCTTTTACGACCCCGTAGCACCGGCCGATTTTCCGCAAGCGACCTTGCGCTTCCGTAACGATCGCCAAGCGGCGGAGGTCGGGCTCGGCGGCCTCTCCGACGAAGACTGGATCCGCCATTTCGCCCGCTTCGAACCGCTTCCCGACAACCTCCCCGAGCCGCTGGCGCTGCGCTATCACGGCCATCAATTCCGGGTCTACAATCCCGACATCGGCGACGGCCGCGGCTTCCTGTTCGCGCAGCTCCGCGACGCCCGGGACCGTCTGCTCGACCTCGGCACCAAGGGCTCGGGCCAGACGCCGTACAGCCGGTTCGGCGACGGCCGGCTGACGCTCAAGGGCGCGGTGCGCGAGCTGCTCGCCACCGAGATGCTCGAAGCCTTGGGCGCCGAGACCTCGAAGACCTTCTCGCTGATCGAGACCGGCGAAGCGCTCGAGCGCAACGACGAGCCCTCCCCGACCCGCGCGGCCGTGCTCGTCCGCCTCCAGCACAGCCACATCCGGATCGGCACCTTCCAGCGCCTCGCCACGCTCGATTTGCCCGACAACCTGCGCAAGCTGACCGCTTATTGCCTGCGCCATTATTATGCCGACGAAAGCGGCGACCCCGCCCGGCTGCTCGACCACGTCGCCGCGCAGGCCGCCCGCCTCGCCGCCTCCTACATCGCCGCCGGCTTCGTCCACGGCGTGCTCAATTCGGACAACATCGCGATCACCGCGCAAAGCTTCGACTACGGCCCGTGGCGCTGGACGCCAGTTTGGGACGGCCATTTCACCGCCGCTTATTTCGACCATCAGGGCCTCTATTCCTTCGCCCGCCAGCCCGAGGCGATCCACTGGGACCTGGTCCAGCTCGCGATCTCGCTGCGCAAGATCGCCGAGGCCGAGCCGCTCACGGCCGCGCTCGAGACCTTCCCCGGCCGTTTCGAGGCCGCGCTGCGCGACGCCTTGTTCGCCCGCCTCGGCGTGATTCCCGGCGACCTCGCCGACGACATGAAGCTGGTCGCCGCTATCGAGGAGACGCTCGGCAAGCAGACCGCCACGATCGACCGCTTCTTCTTCGACTGGCGCGGCGGCAGGCGGCCCGAGGGCTATGACGGATTCGAGGAGATCGGGTCGCTTATCGCGGGACATCAGCCCGGCCCCGGCGCGCGCGACCATCCTTATTGGTCCGATGCCGAGCCCTGTTCGATGCATATCGAGGAGGTTGAGGCGATCTGGTCGGCGATCGCCGAGCGCGACGATTGGGCGCCGCTATATGCCAAGATCGCGGCCGTGCGCCGGATGGGCGAGGCACATCATTCAAATGCTTGAAAATTCCGCGCGCTGCGCCATGAGTGTGGCGCCATGGCCAGCCTGACTTCGACCGAACCCGCTACCGGCGAGACGCTCTGGACGGGCGAGGAGGGCGATCCCGCGGCCGAGGTCGCGGCCGCCCGCGCCGCCTGGGCCGGCTGGGCGTCGCGGTCTTTGGCCTTCCGGGTCGAGACGCTGCGCCGCTTCGCCAACCTCGTCCGCTCGAGGGTCGAGCCGTTCGCCGACCTGATCGCGCGCGAGACGGGCAAGCCCTTGTGGGAGGCGCGCGGCGAGGTCGAGGCGGTGGTCAAGAAGGTCGATATCTCGGTCTCGGCCTATGCCGAACGCACCTCGGCGCGCCGCCACGACGGCGACCTGGGCGCTCGCGTCGCCGTCCGCCACAAGCCGCACGGCGTGCTGGCGGTGCTCGGCCCCTATAATTTCCCGGCGCATCTGCCCAACGGCCACATCGTTCCCGCGCTGCTCGCGGGCAATGCGATCGTCTTCAAGCCGAGCGAGAAGACCCCCGCGGTCGGCGCCTATTTGACCGCGCTGTACCACGAGGCGGGCGTCCCCGAAGGCGTCGTCCGGATCGTCCAGGGCGGACCCGACACGGGCAAGGCGCTGGCCGTCCATCCCGGCCTCGACGGCCTGCTGTTCACCGGCTCGGCCCGCGCCGGCGTCGCCCTGCACAAGCAGTTCGCGGACACGCCGCAGAAAATCCTCGCGCTCGAAATGGGCGGCAACAACCCGCTCGTCGTCTGGCACGCGCGCGACATCCACGCCGCCGCCGCGATCGCGGTCCAGTCCGCTTATTTGAGCGCCGGCCAGCGCTGCACCGCGGCGCGGCGGCTGATCGTCGAGGACGGGGCGCACCAGGAGCTGGTCGACACGATCGTCAAATTGGTCGACCGGCTGATCGTCGGTCCTCCCCATGCCAGCCCGGCGCCGTTCATGGGCCCGGTGATCGACAATGAGGCGGCCGACCATCTCCAGGACGCGTTCCTCGATTTGACCGGCAAAGGCGGCCGCGCGATCCGCCGTCTCGACCGCGTCTCGAACGACCGCCCGTTCCTGACCCCCGCCTTGATCGACGTCACCGAGGTCGAAAAGAGGTCGGACGAGGAGATGTTCGGCCCGGTCCTCCAGCTCATCCGGGTCAAGGATTTCGACGCCGCGCTGGCCGAGGCGAACGCGACCCGCTACGGCCTCGCCGCCTCGCTGGTCGGCGGCAGCCCGGAGCTGTACGACCGCTTCTGGGCCAATGTCCGCGCCGGCGTGATCAACTGGAACAAGCCGACCAACGGCGCCCCCTCGACCGCCCCGTTCGGCGGCATCGGCCTGTCCGGCAACCACCGCCCGAGCGCCTATTACGCCGCCGATTATTGCGCCTATCCGGTGACCAGCTCGGAAGCCGAAGCGCCGCGCGCCGCGATCGGCGTCGGCTTGGCGGACCCCTTCGCCGCCAGCGCGGAGAATCTCGAAGGCTGACCCAAAAATAGGGACAGTCCCTATTTATCGGGCGGTCGCGCGGGGTGTCGAAAAATAGGGACTGTCCCTATTTTTCAGTCGACCAGCCTCCGCGCCGCGTAAGTATATTCCAGCGCGATCCTTCTCGCCGTCTCCTGCAGGTTCGCGGCCGCGGCGTGGCCGCCCTCGATATTCTCGTAATAGAGATAGGGCGCGCCGATCTGGGCGAGGCGCGCCGCCGCCTTGCGGCCGTGGGCCGGGTGGACGCGGTCGTCGGCGGTCGAGGTGAGGATGAACGGCATGGGATAGGTCCGCCCTGCAACCAGATGTTGGTAGGGCGAATAAGCCGCGAGCCAGGCGCGCTGCTCGGGGATGCGCGGGTCGCCATATTCGCCGATCCACGACGCGCCGGCGCCGATCAGATGGTAGCGCAGCATGTCGAACAAAGGCACCTGGATGATCGCCGCGTTGAACAATTCGGGCCGCTGGGTGATCGCGGTCCCGACCAAAAGGCCGCCCTGGCTGCCGCCGACCACGCCGAGGCGCCGCGGCGAGGTGATCCGCCGCCGGATCAGATCCTCGGCGACCGCGATATAATCGTCCCAGCTGCGCTGCTTGTTCGCGCCCTGCGCGCTCTGGTGCCATTCCGGCCCGAACTCGCCGCCGCCGCGCAGATTGGCGAAGACATAGGCATTGCCCTGCTCGAGCCAGAGCCGGCCCATCGTTCCCGAATAGGTCGGCACCTGGCTGACCTGAAAGCCGCCATAGCCGTACAGCAGCGTCGGTGTGGAGCCGTCCATCGGAATATCGCGCGGCCGGATCACGAAATAGGGCACCCGGGTCCCGTCGCGCGAGACCGCCTCGAGCTGCTCGACGACATGGTGCGAGGCGTCGAACCGCGCCGGCGTCGTCTTGATCCGCTCGAGCGCGCCGGTGGCGCCGTCGTAGAACCAGAGCGAGTTGGGCGTCAGATAGTCGGTGACGGAGAACATCGCCTGCTCGTTCCGGTCGGACGCGGTGGTCAGCGAGATCGTCGCGTTCGCCGGGAAGGCGAGCTCGGCCGAGCGCCACCGGCCGCCGCCGGCATAATCCAGGCTGAAGGCGCGGCCGCGGACATTGTCGAGAATGCCGATGATCAGCCGGCCATGGGTGGTCGCTACCCCGCCCAGCGTCTGGCGCGGCCCCGGCGTCCAGACCAGGCTGGGCGGGGCGCGCAGCGGATTGCGCTTCCACTCGGCGAGATCGTAGGAAACCAGCGAATCGGCGGCGAACCGCAAGCCTGGGGCGGCCTCCCAGGCCTCGTCGAGAGTCACCAGCAGCCGGCCGTCGACGATCCCCGCGATCGAGGCGCGCTGCGGGATGTTGAGAATGACGTTGCCGCGCGGGCGGAACAGAATGAATTGCTGGTGGAAGAAGTCGATGCCGCGATAGGCGCCGACGCCCTGCACGCGGCCGTCGCTGTCGCGCAGCACCAGCGGCGCGGCGCGCACGTCGCTCGCCTGGCCGCGATAGACTTCCTGCGCCTGGTCCAGGCTCTGGCCGCGCCGCAGCCGCTTGAGCACGAACGGATAGCCGGACGCGGCCATCGTCCCCGGCCCCCAGTCGCGCGCGACCAGCAAGGTGTTCGCGTCCTCCCAGGCCACGATCTGCTTGCCGTCGGGCAAGGCGAAGCCGCCCTCGACGAACCGCCGCCCGGCGAGGTCGAACTCGCGCACGACATTGGCGTCGCGGCCGCCATCGGAGAGGCTGACCAGGCACATTCTTTCTTCGGGCGGCAGGCATTGCATGCCCTGATAGACCCAGGATTTGCCCTCGGCGGCGGCGAGCGCGTCGATGTCGAGCACCGTCTCCCATTGAGGGTTGTCGGTGCGGTAGCTTGCCAGCGTGGTGCGCCGGACGATGCCGCGGACATGTTCCCCGTCCTGCCAGAAATTGTAGAGCCCGTCCGGCCGGATGGTGACGGCCGGGATGCGGTCGCGCGCCTGGAGGATTTCCAGCGCCCGGTCGTAATTCGCCTGGTAGCGCGCGTCGCCCTGCAGCACCCCCAGGGTTCGCCTGTTCTCGTTGCGCGCCCAAGCCAGCGCCCGCTCCCCTTGGATCTCCTCGAGCCAGATGAAGGGATCGTCGGCGTCCGGCGCGCCTGCGTCCTGCGCCGATCCGGCCGCCCCGCTCACCGCCAGCAACCCCGCCAAAAGCAAAGCACGCGCACCCATGAACCCCTCCGACTCATCGCGGGCGGGACGCTAAGCGGGGATCGCCGAGGCGGCAATGATCAAAACCCGCAAAAAATAGGGACAGTCCCTCTTTTCCTATTTGGTAAATAGGGACTGTCCCTCTTTTCTAGCCGCGGGCCTCGGGGAGGTAATCCGCCTCGGCGTGGTCCGAGAAGCGGGTGATCTTGGCGTCGAACTTCAATTTGACCTTGCCGGTGGCGCCGTGGCGCTGCTTGGCGACGATCAGCTCGGCGAGCTGGTAGACCCGCTCCATGTCGCGCTGCCACTGCTCGTAGCTCTCGAAAATCTTGGAATCGTCGCCCTCGACCGGCCGCTTGGGCTCGTGCGAGGCGACATAATATTCCTCGCGGTAGATGAACAGGACGATGTCGGCGTCCTGCTCGATCGAGCCCGATTCGCGCAGGTCCGAGAGCTGCGGCCGCTTGTCCTCGCGCTGCTCGACCGCGCGCGACAGCTGCGACAGCGCCAGCACCGGCACGCCAAGCTCCTTGGCGAGCGTCTTCAACCCGCGCGAAATCTCCGAAATCTCTTGGACGCGGTTCTCGTTCGAGTTGCGGCTCGTCCCCTGGAGCAGCTGGAGATAGTCCACCACGACCAGACCGATCCCGCGCTGCCGCTTCATCCGCCGCGCCCGCGTCCTCAGCGCCGCAATGGTCAGGCCCGGCGTGTCGTCGATATAGAGCGGCAGCGTCTCGAGGTCGGCCGCCGCCCGCGCCAAATTGCGGAAGTCCTGCTGGCTGATCTTGCCCATGCGCAGCGCCTCCGAGCTGATCCCCGATTGCTCGGCGAGGATGCGGGTGGCGAGCTGGTCGGCCGACATTTCGAGGCTGAAGAAGGCGACCCCGGCGCCGGCCGATTTCTCGGGCGCGATCCCGTCCTCCATGTCCTGAAGAAAACGCCGCGCGGTATTGAAGGCGATGTTGGTGCCCAAAGCGGTCTTGCCCATGCCCGGCCGGCCGGCGAGGATGATCAGGTCCGAGCTGTGCAGGCCGCCGGTCTTGGCGTTGATTGTGTCGAGCCCGGTGGTGAGGCCGGAGAGACCGCCGCCGGTGTTGAGCGCCTTTTCGGCCATCTCGACCGCCATTCGCGTCGCAACCGCAAAGCTCTTGACCGTGCCTTCGCCGCTGCCCTCTTCGGCGACCCGGTAGAGCGCCGCTTCGGCCTCCTCGATCTGGCCCTTGGGATCGACGTCGTCCGACGTGTCGAGCGCCTGCTCGACCATCTCGCGCCCGACCCCGACCAGCGCCCGCAAGAGCGCCAGATCGTAAATCTGCCCGGCGAAATCGCGCGCGCCGATGATTGCCGCGCCGCTGCCGGTCAATTGGGCGAGGTAGGACGGCCCGCCCAGCTCCTTCATCTCCTCGTCCGCCTCGAACAACGGCCGCAAGGTCACCGGGCTGGCGATCATGTTGCGGTCGAGCAACCGCAATATCTGCTCGTAGATGCGGCCGTGCAGCGGTTCGAAGAAATGCTCGGGGCGCAGCTTGAGCTGGACGTCCTCGGCGATTCGATTGTCGATCATCAGCGCGCCGAGCAGGGCGGCTTCGGCTTCGACGTTGTGCGGAAGCGACTGGACGGGGGGCGCGGTGTCGTTGACGGCGGCGGGTTGCGGATGAGCCATGGCGCCGTTCTAGGCGGTCGCAGCGTGCGTGGGAACGATTGGGAAGGATTGGGAACGCTTCAGAAGAACGCACGCGTGGACTGTTGTGTGGATCGATCACAGATTGTTGGGGATGGTTCTGAATAAAGCCTCCGCCTTGATGGGGGAGGGTGGTGGGGGTGGACTCGGAAGCGGAAGGAATCTCCGAATCGGCACCAAGCACGACCGCCACCCCCACCCAACCATCCCCCATCAAGGGGGAGGGCTTCGGGCACTGGCGCGAAAATGCTGCACCCGCTAACAGGCCGTCATGGGCGATCCCAGGATCATCGACATCCAGCTCGACGAGCACTCGATCCTGCGCCGCAACGCCGACATCGAGCAGGAGCGGCGGATCGCCATTTTCGACCTGCTCGAAGGCAATCGCTTCGACGCCGCCGGCCATGACGGCCCGTTCCGCGTCACCCTGAGCGTCGAGGATGGGCGCCTCGCGATCGCGCTCGCCGACGAGAGCGGCGCCGCGCTCGACACGATCCGGATCGGCCTCGGCCGCTTCCGCCGCCCGGTCCGCGACTATTTCGCGATCTGCGATTCCTACTTCAAGGCGGTCCGCGGCGACGGCGCCCGGGGGATCGAGGCGATCGACATGGCGCGGCGCTCCCTGCACAACGAAGGGGCCGAGTTGCTGCGCGAATGCCTCGCCGGCAAGGCCGAGGTCGATTTCGACACCGCCCGGCGCCTGTTCACCCTGATTTGCGTCCTCCACATCAAGCAGCCGACGACGGCGGTTGACTCGCACGGCGCGGACCACGCATCCCGTTTGGCATGAGAAACGCCGCCTTCCTCTTTTTGCTGCTCGCCGCCGGCTGCGCGACCAGCCAGACCCCCTATTCGCCGGTCCGCGACGTCGCCTATCAGGCGCTGGGCTGGAACCCCATGTGGCTGCTGGCCGTCGGCGATGACCGGATCGTCCTGCGCCAAGCCGGTGCCGGCGAGCGCGCCTGGCCGCGCGTCCTGCCGCGCACCGTCGACGGGGTGCGAATCTGGCAGTCCGGCACCGGCGCCGACCGGATCACGATCGCCGCCCGGCCCGGCCCCTGCCAAAGCGGGAGCGCGGGCCAAGCCGTTTACAATTACGAGCATCACGTCGCCGTCAGCGTCGGCGACCAGGGCGGCCTGGAGCTGCGCGGCTGTGGCGGCCGCATGCTCGAGCGGGTGGAGCGCCGCTAGATGTCCATCCTTTCCGACCGCTGGATTCGCGAGCACGCGCTCGAGCACGGCATGATCGAGCCGTTCGTCGAATCGCAGCGGCGCGACGGCTGCATCAGCTACGGCCTCTCTTCCTACGGCTATGACGCGCGCGTCGCCGACGATTTCAAGATCTTCACCAACGTCGATTCGGCGGTCGTCGATCCGAAGAATTTCGACGCGAACAGCTTCGTCGACCGCAAGACCGACGTGTGCATCATCCCGCCCAACAGCTTCGCGCTCGCCCGCACCGTCGAATATTTCCGGGTGCCACGCGACGTGCTCGTCATCTGCCTCGGCAAATCCACCTATGCGCGCTGCGGCATCATCGTCAACGTGACCCCCTTGGAGCCCGGCTGGGAGGGCCATGTCACGCTCGAATTCTCCAACACGACGCCGCTGCCGGCCAAGGTCTACGCCAATGAGGGCGCCTGCCAATTCCTGTTCCTCCAGGGCAACGAGCCCTGCGAGGTCAGCTATGCCGACCGCGCCGGCAAATATATGGGCCAGCGCGGCGTGACCCTGCCCAAATTGTGAGGCTCGTTTTCCTGATCCTGGCGCTGGCCGCCTCGGCCGCGCTCGCCCAGCCCGCGACCGATCGCACGGCCGCCACCGCGCGCGACCACAAGGCGACGCTGCAGCGGCTCGGCATCGCCGCGCTGCGCCCTGCCCCGGCGACCGGGGCCGCCAGTCAGGACGCGGCGCTGCCGCCATTGCTGGTCGATGCGGCCGGCCGGCCGGTTACGAGCCCCGGCCAGTGGCGCGCGCGCCGCCGCGAGCTCGCAGCCCTGCTCGACGCCCAGATTTACGGCCGCATTCCCGCCACCGCGCCGGCGATCCGCTGGGACTTCACCGATCAGCTGGACCGCGAGATCGGCGGCGTCGCGGTCACCACCCGGCGCTATCTCGGCCACGCCGCGACCTCGGGCCTCGATTCGCCCGCTTTGGCCTTCGCGCTGACCGTCGATCTGCCGCGCAATGCGCCGCCCCGTCGCCTGCCGCTGGTGCTCGAGCTCGGCGCCGCCGAAGGCGCGGGCGCGGCGCAGGTGCTCGCCCGCGGCTGGGGCTTCGCCTTGCTGATCGCACCGACGGTCCAGGCCGACGACGGCGCCGGCCTGCGCGAAGGCGTGATCGGCTTCGCCTCCGGCGGACGGCCGCGCGCCGACGACGAATGGGGCGTGCTGCGCGCCTGGGGCTGGGGCGCCGGCCGCGCGTTCGATCTGCTCGCGCTCGACCCGCGCATCGACCGCCGCCGGATCGCCATCGAGGGCGCGGCCCGCTACGGCAAGGCGGCGTTGGTGGCGATGGCCTACGACCAGCGTTTCTCGCTCGGCCTGATCGGCTCGTCGGGCGCGGGCGGCGCCGGCCTGCTGCGCCGCAATGCCGGCGAGACGATCGAAAGCCTCGCCAGCCCGGGCGAATATCATTGGTTCGCGCCCAACTTCCTGCGCTACGCCGGCCCGCGGACCGCGGCCGACCTTCCCATCGACGCCCACAGCCTGATCGCCCTCGCGGCGCCGCGCCCGTTGTTCATCGCGGACGGCTCGGCCGATCCGCGCGGCAGCTGGGAAGCGGCCCGCGCCGCCGGCGACGTCTACCGGCTGCTCGGCGTCCCGGGCCTGGTCGGCGACGATTATCCCGGCGTCAACGAGACCCGCGCCGAGGGCAGGATCGCCTTCCGCCGGCATGACGGCGGCGGCGCCAACGCCGCCAATTGGCCCGCCTTCCTCGATTTCGCCGCCCGGCAGTGGGGACTGTCCCCACGCCGCTGAGGGGGACTGTCCCTGTCTGGCCAGTTGGGGACTGTTCCCGTTCGGGGACTGTCCCCATGCGCCCCTTTTGGGGACTGTCCCCGCGGCGCTAGAGCCCGGTCGCGGTCGGGCAGCGGCTGACCGGCGGACCGGCGATCCGGCTGCCGCCATTTTCGAGCGTGACCAGCCGCATCGAGCGCCCTTCGGCGAAATAGCCCGCCGCTTCCTTCTTGGTGCAGAAGCCTTCCATGAAATAAGCGGTCAGCACGTAGCTCGGCATGCCCTGGCGCCAGTTGGTGGGCCCGTCGAAGGTCACCACCAGGACATTGTCCTCGGCTTCGAGCGACCGAACCGCGACCGGTCCGAAATGCCGCCCGACCAAAGATTGCAGCCGCCGGGCATAGCCCTGGGCGTCGTGCGGCGGGCCGAGCGAGCAGCCGGCGGCGGCGAGGGACAGCGCAAGCCAGACCCGCATCACGCCGCGAATCGCTCCACCCAGGCCGCATAGGCCGTCATGAACGCGCCGAGGAATTCCTTCACCTTCTCGTCGGCGAGCGAGCCGTCTCCGGCGAAATATTTCCCCGCCCCACTCAGATAGGCTTCGGGCTGGGCCATCACCGGCATGTCGAGGAACACGGCCGATTGGCGCAAATGGTGGTTGGCGCCGAACGCGCCCAATGCGCCCGGCGTGACGCTGACCACCGCCGCCGGCTTCCTCTCCCAAACCGAGCTCCCATAAGGACGCGAACCGACGTCGATCGCGTTCTTGAGCACGCCCGGCACCGAGCGGTTATATTCGGGGGTGACGAACAGCACGCCGTGGGCGGCGCCTACCCGCTCGCGGAACGCCACCCATTCGGCCGGCGGCGAAGCGGGATCGAGATCCTGGTTGTAGAGCGGCAGGGCGCCGATCTCGACGATTTCGAGCTTGAGGGAAGCGGGCGCCAGGCCGGCCAGCGCAAGCGCGGTCTTGCGGCTGAACGATCCGGCGCGGAGGCTGCCGACGATGAGTGCGATGTCGCGTTGCTGGGCCATGTTCTCCCTTACGCTCTACCGGCGCACCCGTTCCGCGCGGGCGCGCAGATAGGCGTGGAGCTGAGCTACCTCCTCGTCGGAGAAATTGGCGAAATCCCGCTCGGCGACCTCCTTCATCAGCCCGAGGTCGCGGCCGCCGGGCGGCACGCCGGTGCGCATCAGCGTGCGGAATTGGGCGAGGTCGTAGGCGCCGGCGGCGGCGAGGTCCGGCGGCGGATTTCCGGGGCCTTCCGCCGCGCCGCCGGTCAGGTCCGGGCCGTGGCAGGCGGCGCAGGTGGTTGCGGCGAGGCGGCGGCCGGCAGCCTCGCCGGGGCCGGTATCGTAGGGTTGGCGTATCCGATAATCCTCGCGTGTCGCCATCACCGGCTCGAGCCCGCCCGTCGCCAAAGCGAAGCGGCCGATCGGCCCCCACTGGATCGGCGCAACCGGCGCGCCCGAACGCGGCGCGCTGCGGATCGCCACGATCAGCGCCGCCACCTCCTGGTCCGACAGCCGCGCATACATGTCGGACGGCATGATGAAGAGCGCGCGCCCGTCATGGCCGATTCCCTGGCGGATCGCCTGAGCCAGCTGCTGGTCGCTGACCCGCGGCGCGAGCTCGGTGAGATTGGGCGCCCAGACGGTTGCGAACGGCTGCCCGTCGAACACCAGCCCGCCCTGCAGGCCGCGGCCGTGGCAATTGGCGCAGCCGAGGATGCGGGCCTGGCGTCCGGCGTCGGCGAGCTGGGCCGCGCTCGGCGGCGCGAGCCGCTCGGGCGCCGCCGCGTGCGTCCGGCTCAGCGCCCGCCCCGAGGCGAACCACACCCAGGCCGCGAACAACAGCAGCAGGACGAGGATCGCGGCGAGGATGTAGCCGACCCAGCGCAGCACTTTCCGCATGAGAAGCCCCCTTCCCCGATCGCACCCTCAATAACCGGGATTCCGGAATCGCGCCAACCGCTTTCAGCGCCGCGCCTCCGCTTCGATGCGGGCCTTTTCCTTCTGCTCGATCCGGTGCGAAATCCAGCGCAGCGCCATGCCCGCGACCGAGGCGGCCATGCCGGCGATCAGGCAGGCGAACAGCAAAGGCTGCTCCGACGCGCTCTTCCAGGCGACGATGCCGAGCAGGATCACGCTCAGCGTCGACACCAGATAGCCAAGACCCTTGAAGACGGAAGCGATGTTCATGAGCGAGCCAAACCGGCGAGTGCCGGACTCGTTCCGCGCGCTATTTGCGGCCCCGGTGGCGGATGTTCGCAGGGCGCCCGCGGCGGCCCTGGCTATGCCGGGCGGGCCGGGCCTCGCGCTGGCCCGGCGCTTCGGGCAGGGCGAAGCGGAGCCCGCCGCTGACCGGATTGGCCTCGACCAGCCGCAGCGTCAGCCGCCGGCCGAGCGTGAAGCTTGTGCCGCTCTCTTCGCCGACCAGGCTCTGGCTCGCTTCGTCGTAGCGGAAATATTCGTCGCCGAGCGTCGCCGCCGCCACCAGCCCGTCGCCGCCCAGCTCCTCGACCGTGGCGAAGAAGCCGAACGGCTGGACGCCGGTGATCCGGCATTTCACCAGCGCCCCCACCTGGTCGGCGAGATAGGCGGCGACATAGCGGTCCATCGTCTCGCGCTCGGCGATCATCGCGCGGCGCTCGAGGTTGGAGATCAGCTCACCGGCGACGTCCATCGCCGCCGCTTCCTGATCGGTCAGGCCGGTGCCGTTCGCGTCTGGGCCCAGCCGGTAGGCGCGGACCAGCGAGCGGTGGACGAGGAGGTCGGCATAGCGCCGGATCGGCGAGGTGAAATGGGCGTAGGAGCCCAGAGCCAGCCCGAAATGGCCCTGGTTGCGCGGCGCATAAACCGCCTGGGTCTGGGTGCGCAGGATCTGCTCCATCACCTGCGGCAAGATCGCGGATTCGTCCGCTTCCGTTCCCCGGCGAAGGCCGGGGTCCAGTTTTTCTTTTTTTTCGGGGCCCCGGGCTTCGGGGTCCCTCATCGAGCGCACGCGCTCGATGATGCGGTTGAACGTCTCCGGCTTGACCACCTGCCCCAACGCGAATTCGACGCCGAACGTCTTGAGATAATCCCTCAGCGCGATCAGCTTCTCGCGGCCCGGCGGTTCGTGCACGCGGTACATCACCGGCGCCTTCTTCGCCTCGAGCGCCTTGGCCGCGGCGACGTTGGCGGCGATCATATAATCCTCGATCAGCTTGTGCGCGTCCAAGCGCTCGCGCGGCGCCACCGACAGGATCCGCCCCTTCTCGTCGAGCATGACGCGCCGTTCGGGCAGGTCGAGCTCGAGCGGCCCGCGCCTGGCCCGCGCCGCATAAAGCGCCCGCCAGCACGCCCAGAGCGGCTTGAGGGTCGATTCGACCAGCTCGGGCGCGACCGGCGGGATTTCCGGCATCGAGCAGGGCGAGGACGCGACCTCCACCCTTTCCTCCCCGTCGATCGCCGCCTGCGCGTCCTCATAGGCGATATTGGCCGCGATCCGCACGCGGGCGCGGCTGAAACGCCAACTCTTGAGCGTGCCGTCCCTGGTCACCTGCAAATGGCAGACCAAAGCGGCCCGGTCCTCGCCCTCCTTCAGCGAGCAGATGTCCGCGCTCAACGTTTCGGGCAACATCGGCACCACCCGATCGGGAAAATAGACGCTGTTGCCGCGCTTGCGCGCCTCGGTGTCGAGCGCCGATCCCGGCCGGACGTAGAAGCTGACGTCGGCGATCGCGACGATCGCCTTCCAGCCGCCTGGATTGGCGGGATCGTCGTCCTTCGCCGCCCAGACCGCGTCGTCATGGTCGCGCGCATCGGCCGGGTCGATCGCGACGATCGGGATGTGGGTGAGGTCTTCGCGCTCGCCGAGGTCGAGCGTCGCCACCCGCTCCGCTTCCTCGATCACGCCGTCCGGGAATTCGTGCGGGATGCCGAGCCTGTGGATCGCGATCAGGCTGAAGCTGCGCGGCGCGAACGGGTCGCCGAGGATGGTGTCGACCCGCGCCGCCAGACGGGGCGGCCGCCCGACTTTCTCGGCCAGCACGAGGTCGCCCGGCTCGGCCCCGCCCAGATCGGTGATCGGCAGCTCGCGCCTTTCCTTCTTCTCGACCGGCCGCAGCCAGTGCGCATTGCCCTCGCGATGGACGACGCCGAGCACCAGCTCGCTGCCCTTCAGCAGCTTCTTCATCGGGTGCGCGACCAGGCCGCCGTCGCGGCCCTCCTCGGTGCGCGCCAGGATGCGGTCGCCAACCCCGAGCGCGCCTTCCTTGCCGCGCCGCTCCATCACCCTCAGGCGCGGCGGCGGCCCGTCCGCCTCCCAGCGCTCGGGCACCGCATAAGCGCGGCCGCTGTCGTCGATATCGGCGACCCGCAGCACCGTCACCTTGGGCACCCCGCCCATCTTGTGGAACGCGCGGCCCGCGCCGGCATCGATCAGCCCCTCCTCGGCCATGTCGCGCAGCAGCGTCTTGAGCGCGATCCTCTCATGGCCGTGCAGTCCGAACGCGCGGGCGATCTCGCGCTTGTCCGCCGGCGCGTTCGACGTGGCGATGAAGTCGACGATCTGCTGGCGGGTCGGCAGGCCGCCTTTGGTCGGTCGCCTCGCCATCAACCCAACACCTCGTCACCCCGGACTTGATCCGGGGTCCACCTTTCTTTCGCCAGCGTTCGCCGCAAGACAGAAGGTGGATGCCGGAGCGGGTCCGGCATGACGAAAAGAGTCATTGCTGCGCCGGCGGCGGCGCCGCCGCATAGGGCCTGAACGCCCCGCCCGGTACCGCCGAGGCGACCGGGCTCTCCGACCCGTCGGTCGCTACCGAAGAGACCCCGAACACCCAGTCGTCCACCCGGACGCCGCGCAACGCCACGGTACAAGGACCCGCAGGACTAACGACAGTGATCCGACAAATCCGGCTCGTGCTCACGCGAAGACTCCGCTCCCACTGATTCGCGTCGGTGCGACGCCAGCGGACAATGTGCTCGGAGGCACCGGGTACAGCTACCCAGTTGATGGTCGTCTCCGTCGAAACTGCCCCTTCCACGCTCGGCGCCGGGGGCATCGGCGCACGGGCCAACGCGGCCAGAGCGGCGACGTTCAGCTGGGTCACCCGCCGCAGATAGGGAAAGTCCATCCGCTCGATCGTGTCGCCATATTCGACGCCGTTCTCGGTCCGCAAATCCTGGTGCTGCCAGTTGTAATTCTCGATGGCGACCGAGAAGCGCACCGCCGGGAAGCCCGCGTTCAAAAACTCGGTATGATCGCCGCCGCGGCCGAACCGGTCGTTGCGCCAGATCGGGCGGACGTCGAGGCCGAGGCTGAGATCGTCGGCCAGCGCGTCGAGGAAGCGCGAGAGATTGCGGCCGGGGGCGTCGTTCTCGCCGCCGAGGCTGCGCTGTCGGGCGGCCAGATCCTCATGGCCCTGCCAGCGCGGCCCTTCGGAAAAGACCCGGACATGGGAATCGTCGCAAACCCCGTCGGAGCCGCACGAGCTGCCGATGATGTCGTTGTTGAGATTGGCCTCGACCTGCCAGCCCTGGGTCCGCGCGTAATCGGCGAGGATCTTGCCGCCGTTCAGCCCCTGCTCCTCGCCCGACAGCACGCCGTAGACGATCGTCGCCGCGAAGCGGTGGCGCGACAGCACGCGGGCCGCCTCGAGCACCGCCGCGGTGCCCGAGCCGTCGTCATTGGCGCCGGGCGCGTCCGAAGTCGCGTTCATCGGGTCGGTCACCCGGCTGTCGATATGGCCGGTGATGACGATCACCCGATTGGGCTCGCTGGTGCCGCGCTGGATCGCGATCACGTCCTCGACCAAAGTCGGCGTCGGGATGCGCCGGTTGGTCACCGTGTCGGACGGGCGCACGATCGTCAGGCAGCCGCCGCAGGCGCGCGACAGCCGCCGGAACTCGCTCTCGGTCCAGTTGAGCGCGGCGCCGATGCCGCGCGTGGGATGGTCGCGCACGGAAAGCGTGTGCCGCGTGCCGAAGCCGACCAGCCGCTCGACGGTCGCGCGCAATTGCGCCTCCGAGACGTCGTCGGCGATCGCGCGCAGCGGCGGCGGCGGCGCCTGGGAAAGAGCGGGAGCGGCGGCGGCGAGCGCGGCAAGCGCGAACAGCTTCTTCTTCATGCGGCTCCCGTTGGACCCGTTCGGCTGCGAATGGCAAGCGCGGCGGCGTTTGATCGAGCCGGAACCGGCGCTCGTCGAAGTCTTGCTGCGGCGCGGACGCAGCGCTTTAGGCATGAGCGGATGATCCGCTTCCTCCTGATCGCTTTCTTCTTCGCCGCTCCCGCGCTCGCCCGGGACGCGCGCGCCGACGTCGAATCGCTGCTCGCCGCCGACCGCGCTTTCTCGGCCGCCGCCGCCCGCGCCGGGAGCGCCGCCGACGGCTTCGCGCCGATGCTCGACGCCGACGTGGTGATGCCGGTGCCGGGCACCGGCCTGGTCGCCGGCCGCGACGCGGTGGTCGCCGTGTTCCGCGCCAGCCCGGCGTTCCGCGCGGGCCGCCTCTCCTGGGCCCCGGTCCGCGGCGGCGTCTCGGCCGACGGCAGCCAGGGCTTCACTTACGGCTTCCTCACCCTCGGCGGCGGCGATCCCGTCCGCCGGAATCGCAAATATCTCGCTTATTGGGTCCGCCGCCCGGCCGGCTGGCGGGTCGCCGCCTACCGCCAGATCGTGCGCGAGCCGGGCGAAGTCTCGCGCGCGATGCTGGCGCCCTCGCTGCCCGGTTTCGTCGCCCGCCCGAGCCGCGACGCCGCGCGGATCGAAGCCCATCGTCTCACCCTCCACGCGGCCGAACGCGCCTTCTCCGATCGCGCCCAGAATGTCGGCCTGCGCGCCGCCTTCCGCGAATTTGGCAGCGGGGACGCGATGAACATGTTTTCGGGCGCCGGCTTCGCCATCGGCCTCGACGCGATCACCGCCAATTTCCCCGAAGGCGTGACGACCAGCCCGGTGACTTGGGCGACCGAGCGCAGCTTCGTCGCCTCGTCGGGCGACCTCGGCGTCTCGATCGGCACGATCCGCACCAACGCTCCCGGCGCCGACGGCCGCCCGGACTCCTTCCCGTTCTTCACGGTCTGGCGTCGCGACGGGCCACACGCACCCTGGCGCTACATCGCGGAGTGAGGCGTCAGCCCGCTGAGCTTCCCCACCACGCCGCATCCGCCACGCCGCGCCGAGCCGAGCCGCTTCGCCCGGTGGCGAGCCGCCCCGTCCCCCCCGCCCATGCCGAGCCGGCCCGCCCGGTGCCGCGCCGCGCTCGTGATCCGACCATGAGCCCGAAGTGCCGCGACCGCGGATTGACTGCCCCTATTCCGTCTTATAAGATAGTTACCTTATAAGACGGAATAACCATGGGCGGGTTTCGACGAATCGCGATCGATCTCGACGTGCATCGCGCGGTCGAACGGCGGCGGCAGGCGCTCGGCGAGAGCGAGAACGAGATTCTCCGCCGCGTCCTGCTGGCGCCGCCGAACGCCGGCGCCGCGCCGCGGGAGCGCCCGGCTGTCGCCGCCGGCGGTCAGGCCCGCGTGTCGCGAAGCCGCGGGCTGTGGTCGGTCGAGATCGCCGGGCGGCGGCTCGCCGCGGCCAATCTGAAGGATGCCTATCGCGTCCTGCTTCGCGCGCTGGCCGCGGCGCATCCCCATTTCCTCGCCAGCTTCGCGCAGGAGAAGGAGCGGTCCCGGCGTTTCGTGGCGCGGGCGCCTGCCGACCTTTATACCCGCTCGCCGCACCTCGCCCGGCATGCGCAGCCGCTGGCCGACGGCTGGTATTTCGACTCGAACCTCGCGCTCACCCAGGTGGCCAAACGCGCCCGCATCGCGGCGCGCCTGTGCGGGCTGCATTATGGCTCGGACGTCAGGATCCTCGACAATCTTCGCGAAATCTGAGGCTGACGCGCCCGCCCGTCCCCTCCCCGGCCTCAGGCGGCGACGACCTCCTGCTCGATCGCGCCGAAGATCGAGCGGCCGGCCTCGTCCTCCATCCAGATTCTCACCCGGTCGCCGGCCTTGAGGAAGGGTGTCGCCGGCGCGCCGCTTTGGATCGTCTCGACCGTGCGCAGCTCGGCGAGGCACGAATAGCCGCGGCCGCCGCGCGCGACCGGGCTGCCCGGGCCGCCGTCGGCGCCTTTGTTGGAGACCGTGCCCGAGCCGAGGATCGTGCCCGCGCCGAGGTTCCGCGTCCGGGCAAGATGGGCGATCAGGGCGCCGAAATCGAAGGTCATGTCCTCGCCCGCGTCGGCCCGCCCGAACGGCGCGCCGTTGAGATCGACGCGGAGCACGCCGTGGAGCTTGCCGTCCCGCCACGCCTCGCCCAGTTCGTCGGGGGTGACGAACACCGGCGACAGCGCCGAGGCGGGCTTCGACTGGAGGAAGCCGAACCCCTTGCCGAGCTCGGCCGGGATCAGGCCGCGCAGCGAGACGTCGTTGACCAGGCCGACCAGCCTGATCCGATCGAGCGCCGCCTGCGGCGAGGTCCCGCGCGCCACGTCGTCGGTGACCACCACCACCTCGGCCTCGAGGTCGCAGCCCCAGGCCTCGTCGGCGAGCGGGATCGGATCGCGCGCCGCCAGCATCTCGTCCGAGCCGCCCTGATACATGAGCGGGTCGGTCCAGAAGCTCCCCGGCATCTCGGCGCCGCGCGCCTTCCTGACCAGCTCGACATGGTTCACATAGGCCGAGCCGTCGGCCCATTGATAGGCGCGCGGCAGCGGCGCGGCGGCCGCCCGCTCGTGGAAGCGGTCGCGCGGAATGACCCCATGGTCGAGATCGGTGGCGAGCAACCTGAGCTGCGGCTCGAGGCGCTGCCAATCGTCCAGCGCCGCCTGCAGCGTCGGCGCGATATGGCCCGCATCCCCGCACCAGGCGAGGTCGCCGCTCACCACCACCAGCCGCCCATCGCGGCCCGATTTGAGGGAACCCAGCTTCATTCACCACTCCCGTCACTCCCGCGAAAGCGGGAGTCCACGCTGACTCGGAGGCCTGTACCAGCACCGCCTGGATTCCCGCTTTCGCGGGAATGACGGGCCGGGGCACCGTGCGGCTCCACTGGCATTTCGGTGGCGGCTTGGCTAGTGGCGCCCTACATTGAGGCGCAGGCGCGCTTGGAGCAGTCAAATGGGTAAGCAGGAACGCATTTTCGCCAGCGACGAGGCGGCGGAAGCCGCCGCGGAGATTGCCGGCTTGGTCGCGCGGTCGCGCGCGGCCCAGCAACAGATCGAGGAACATTCGCAGGAGCAGGTCGACGATCTGATTCGCGCGATGGTCTGGTCCGTCGCCCGCCCGGGCGTCGCCGAGGGGATCGCCCAGCTGACGCTCGACGAGACGCGGCTCGGCAATTACGACGGCAAGTATCTCAAGATATTCCGCAAGACCCGCGCCGCTTTGATGGACATCATCGACGACAAGTCGGTCGGCGTGCTCGCCGAATATCCCGAGCGCGAGATCGTCGTCATCGCCAAGCCGGTCGGCGTGATCGGCGCCTTGTCGCCCTCGACCAACCCCGAGGCGACGCCGGTGATCAAGGCGATCAACGCGGTCAAAGGGCGCAATGCGATCATCATCGCGCCGCACCCGCGCGCCAAGCTGACCAACAAGGCGGTCTGCGACCGGATGCGTGAGGCGTTGGTCAAGATGGGCGCGCCCGCCGACCTCGTCATCTCGATCGACACGCCGACGCTTCTCAAGACCGAAGAGCTGATGAAGCAATGCGACCGCATCCTCGCCACCGGCGGCGGGGCGATGGTCAATGCAGCTTATTCGAGCGGCACGCCGGCCCTGGGCGTCGGCGTCGGCAATGCGGTGATCACCGTCGACGAGACCGCCGACCTCGACGACGCCGCCGAGAAGATCCGCATCTCCAAGACGCTCGACATGGCCGCCTCCTGCTCGGCCGACAATAGCGTCCTTTTGGTCGATTCGATCTATGACGAGATGCTTGGCAAGCTGAAGGCGCAGGGCGGTCTCGTCCTCGACGACGACCAGAAAGCCAAGCTCCAGAAGGTGCTCTGGGTCGACGGCGCGCTGAATCCCAAGATCGTCGCCCAGCCGCCCGAGACGATCGCCGGCATGGCGGGCTTCGAGATTCCGGAGGGCACCCGATTCTTCATCGTCCCCGAGACCGGCTCGGGCCCCGATCACCCCTTCTCCGGCGAGAAGCTGACCGTTACCATGGCGCTCTACCGGGTCAAAGACATCGACGAGGCGATCGCGAAGACGAACGAGATCCAGTCCTACCAGGGCCAGGGCCATAGCTGCGGCATCTATTCGACCTCGGACGCCAACATCATGAAGTTGGCCAACGCCACCAAGACCTCGCGGGTGATGGTCAACCAGCCGCAGTCCGCCTCGAACAGCGGCAATTTGTGGAACGGCATGCGCCAGACCTTCTCATTGGGCTGCGGCTCGTGGGGCGGCAACGGCACCAACAACAACATCACCTGGCGCGACCTGATCAACGAGACCTGGGTCTCCAAGCCGCTGGCGACGCCCAAGACCCTGCCGCCCGACGAGGAGCTGTTCGGCGACGTCATCGAAAAGCTGGGCTAACCTCGATCCATCGGAAAGCGATGACCCTCTTTGGCTGTCGCATGAAAATGTAAAAGTGCTATTTTGCGCAGATGACCGTGCAGTTCGGCTTCGACACATTGGCTTTCGTCAAGCGGCTGTCAGGGACATGCGCCAGGCGGAAGCACTGGCAGGGGCCCTCACGGGGAATGCCTTCGATGAACTCGCAACCAAATCCGATCTGAGAGAGCTGGGAACTAGTCTAAGGTCGGAAATGAAGGAGCTCGAACTTCGTTTGACGATACGGACGGGCGCCATGATTGCTGCGGCCATCGCGATTCTCGGGGCCCTGATCACGCTTTCCTGAACCGGCGCGTTGCGATTTTTCCCGGGCGCGCTAGAGCGCGGGCATGACTCAGCTCGCAATCCGCGCCGTGAGCGGCGCATGAAGGCCCTCGTCAAGAAGGAGCGCGCCCGCGGCCTCTGGCTCGAGGACGTCCCCGAGCCCGAGCCCGGCCTCAACGACGTCAAGATCAAGGTGATGCGGACCGCGATCTGCGGCACCGATCTCCACATCTACAAATGGGACGAGTGGGCGCAGAAGACCATTCCCGTGCCGATGGTGGTCGGGCACGAATTCGTCGGCGAGATCGTCGAGATCGGCGGCAACGTCAACGATTATGCGCCCGGCATGATCGTCTCGGGCGAGGGCCATATCGTCTGCGGTCGCTGCCGCAATTGCATGGCGGGGCGGCGGCATTTGTGCCCCTTCACCAGCGGCGTCGGGGTCAACCGGCCCGGCGCCTTCGCCGAATATATCGTCATCCCCAATGCCAATGTCTGGCACCATGCCGACGGCATCGATCTCGACATCGCCTCGATCTTCGATCCGTTCGGCAATGCCACCCACACCGCCTTGCAATGGGACCTGATCGGCGAGGACGTGCTGATCACGGGCGCGGGCCCGATCGGCGCGATGGCCGCCGCCGTCTGCCGCCATGCCGGCGCGCGGCACGTCGTCATCACCGACGTCAACGATTACCGCCTCTCGCTGGCGAAGCAGCTCGGCGCCACCCGCACGGTCAACGTCGCCAACGAGAAGCTCAAGGACGTGCAAGCGGAGCTCGGCATGACCGAGGGCTTCGACGTCGCCCTCGAAATGTCGGGCAATCCGCAGGCGCTCCGCGACCTGCTCGACAATATGGCGCACGGCGGCAAGGTCTCGATGCTCGGCATCCCCGAGGGCGAGGTCGCGATCGACTGGAACAAGATCATCTTCAACATGCTGACCCTGAAGGGGATTTACGGCCGCGAAATTTTCGAGACCTGGTACAAGATGACCGTCATGATCCAGTCCGGCCTCGATCTCTCCCCGATCATCACCCATCGCCTGCCCTATCAGGAATTCGAAGCCGGCTTCGAGGCGATGCTGCAGGGCGGCACCGGCAAGGTCGTGCTTCGCTGGGATTGAGCAGGTGGTGAATGGGGACAGTTACTAGTAACTGTCCCCTCTCTGCCGAGACGAAGAGGTCACGATGTACGGCAAATTCCAGGAGCATCTCGCCGCCGAGCTGAACGGCATCCGCGAGGCCGGCTTCTACAAGACGGAGCGGGTGATTACGACGCCGCAAGGCTCCCACGTCGGGGTCGTCTCCGGCCAGGACGTGATCAACCTGTGCGCCAACAATTATCTCGGCCTCGCCCAGGACCCGCGCGTCAACGCCGCCGCGCAGGAAGGGCTGGAACGCTGGGGCTACGGCATGGCCTCGGTCCGCTTCATCTGCGGCACGCAGGCTGTGCACAAAGAGTTCGAAGGCCAGCTCTCGGCCTGGCTGAAGATGGAGGACACGATCCTCTATCCCTCCTGCTTCGACGCCAATGGCGGTCTCTACGAGACTTTGCTCGGCCCCGAGGACGCGGTGATATCCGACGAGCTCAACCACGCCTCGATCATCGACGGCGTCCGCCTCTGCAAGGCTCAGCGTTACCGCTACAGGAATGCCGACATGGCCGACCTCGAGGCGCAATTGCAGGCGGCCGACGCGGCCGGCGCGCGCTTCAAGCTGATCGCCACCGACGGCGTCTTCTCGATGGACGGCTATATCGCACCGCTCGCCCAAATCT
Source organism: Sphingomonadales bacterium (assembly GCA_034668465.1). Taxonomy (GTDB): domain Bacteria; phylum Pseudomonadota; class Alphaproteobacteria; order Sphingomonadales; family Sphingomonadaceae; genus Allosphingosinicella. The sequence continues at coordinate 179,284 of JAXDPI010000046.1, read as the reverse complement.
GCGATCTGGCCGAGCGCTACGGCGCGCTCGTCCATGTCGACGACAGCCACGCCACCGGCGTGGTCGGCGAGGGTGGGCGCGGCACCCCCGAACATTGCGGCGTGATGGATCGGATCGACATCGTCACCGGCACGCTCGGCAAGGCGCTCGGCGGTGCCAGCGGCGGCTTCACCAGCGCGAAGAAGGAGGTCGTCGAGCTCCTCCGCCAGCGCTCGCGCCCCTATCTCTTCTCGAACACCGTCGCCCCCGCGATGGTCGCCGGCGCGGCCAAGGCGGTCGAGCTCGCCGCGGCCGGCAACGACCTGCGCGCCCAGCTCCGCGAGAATATGCGCCACTTCCGCGAAGGCCTGACCGAAGCCGGCTTCGAGCTCCTCCCCGGCGACCACCCGATCATCCCGGTCATGCTCCACGACGCCCCCCGCGCCGCTGCCCTCGCCGAGGCGCTGCTGGCGAGAGGCGTCTACGTCGTCGCCTTCTCTTATCCGGTTGTCCCCAAGGGCCGCGCCCGCATCCGCACCCAGATCTCCGCAACGCATACGCGAGACGAGCTGACCCGCGCCATCGCGGCATTCGCGGAGGCGGGAAAGACATTGCCCTAAGCGAGCAAGCTACGTCATCCTGACGAAAGTCAGGACCCATGAACACGGAGAGGGCAAATTCGCGCAGGCCGAGTTCATGGATGCTGAATCAAGTTCAGCATGACGTTAGGGGCCTCGGGATGACGGATGCGCCGACAGAGGCTCAAACCCCAATTCCACCGCCCGATCCTCCCAGAACGGATTGGCCTCCTCGATCAAAGCGATCTTCCACGCCCGTCGCCATGCCTTCAACTGCTTCTCCCGCGTGATCGCCGCATACATGTCGTCGAATGGTTCAAAATGGACGAGGCGGTGGACTTGGTGCTCGGACGTAAAGCCTTTGATTGCGCCGCTACGGTGCTGGTGCAGCCCTCCCAGCAAGTCCGACGTCACCCCAACGTAAAGCGTCCCGTGCCGCCGGCTGGCGAGGATGTAGACGAAAGGCTCCCGAGCCATGCCCAAATCTAGGCGTCATCCTGACGGAAGTCAGGACCCATGAACACGGGCTGGTGAACCGACTTCCACCGCGTTCATGGATCGCGGATCAAGTCCGGGATGACGACCTCCCCCTCCTGACGCTATGGGGGAGGGATGAAGCTTTATTACTTCCCCGGCGCCTGCTCGCAGGCCCCCCACATCATCCTCCTCGAGGCCGGCCTGCCGTTCGAGGCGGTCAAGGTCGACCTGCGGACCAAGCGGCTCGAAAGCGGCGAGGATTATCTGGCGATCAACCCCAAGGGCGCGGTCCCCGCCCTCGCGCTCGACGACGGTTCGATCCTCACCGAAAATGCGGTCGTGCTTCAATATATCGCGGATCAGGCGCCGGACGCGCGGCTGATCCCGCCGTACGGGACGATGGCGCGCTACCGCGTGCTCGAATGGCTCAATTATATCGCGACCGAGCTGCACAAGGGGTTCGGCCCGCTCTTCCATCCGACCGGGGAGGCGCGGGCGCACGCGATCGAGACGATCTCGGCGCGGCTCGACTATGTCGAAGGGCAGCTCGGCGCCGGGCCCTGGCTCATCGGCCCGGCCTTCACCGTCGCCGACGCCTATCTGTTCGTCATCCTCGGCTGGGCCCGGCTGTTCCATCTCGATTTCGCCCGCTGGCCGGCGCTCAAGGCGCTGCGCGAGCGCGCCGCCGAACGCCCTGCGGTCCGCGCCGCGCTCGAGGCCGAAGGGTTCTGAGCGATGAAACGATCGCGCCTCCTCTTGGCCTCGCTGGCGCTGGCCGCCGCCCCGGCCGCGCACGCGCAGCCGACCTCGCGGACCGCCACCGGCCCGGCTTTGGTCTGCGGCATGGCCTTCGGCCTGCGCATCGCCGCCGGCGAGAGCGTCGAGAGCCGCGATCCGGGCATCGATTTCCTGCTCCATTATGCGCAAGGCCCGGACGGGCCGTTCCTGATCTACGAGGGCAATGCGCCGATGACCCATGACGACGAGATCCGCACCGGTCGCTCCTTCCCGTCGGTGATCGCGATCCACGACAATCGCCCGGCGGAGGCCAAAGCGCGCGGCCGGATCCGCGACCGGCTGCTGGTCGGCGATGCCTTCACCGCTGCCTGCGGCCAGGGGCACGCGCCGTGAAACGCCTGCTCTGCCTGCTGTTTCTCCTCGCCGCCTTCGCCGCTCCGGCCATGGCGCAGAAGCGCATCGCGCTCAGCTTCGACGATGTCCCGCGCATGCCGGGCGCGTTCATGACCGTGGAGCAGCGCAGCGAGCGGCTGATCGCGGCGCTGCGCCGCGCGGGCGTCCGCCAGGCGGCCTTCTTCCTCAATCCCGGCCATCTCGACGAGGCCTATGGCCAAAGCGGCGAGGCGCGGATCGCGGCCTATGTCCGCGCCGGCCACGTCATCGCCAACCACAGCTTCAGCCACCCCTCGCTCAGCCGGATCGGCGCCGAGGCCTATGTCGCCGACATCGACCGCGCGGCCGAATGGCTGCGCGGCCGCCGCGGCTACCGGCCCTGGTTCCGCTATCCCTTTCTCGACGAGGGCGTGCGCCGCGATCTCGCCACCCGCGACGCCGTCCGTGCGGCGCTGGTCCAGCGCGGCCTCGCGAACGGCTATATCACCGTCGACAGCTACGACTGGTATCTCGACGATCTCGCCAATCGCGCCCGCGCCGCCGGCCAGGCGCTCGACATGAACGCATTGCGCGACCTCTATATCGAGATCGTCGTCGAGGCGGCCGAGTTCGCCGACCGGCTCGCGCTGGCGACGCTCGGGCGCCAGCCGGTCCAGGTCGCTTTGATGCACGAGACCGATCTCGAGGCGATGTTCCTGCCCGACGCGGTCGCCGCCTTGCGCCGCCGCGGCTGGCGGATCGCGACGATCGACGAGGCCTATCGCGACCCGATTGCCTCGGTCACGCCCGAGGCGCGCTATCTCGGCGGCGGCCGCATCGCCGCCATCGCCAACGCCGCCGGCCGCCCCCCGCGCGAGCTGATCCCCCCGCTCAACGAGGAGGCCAATATTCTGCGCCTGTTCAACGAGCAGGTGCTGGGGCAGCGGCCGGCGACGTGACACAACCAGGCGTTGGACCGAAAGATGGAATGCCTTGCTTCTTTCACCGGAAATGAAAACTTGCTATGAGCGACTCATGATGGCTCAGCCAGGTTTCGACACGCTCGCGTTCGCCAAGCGGCTTGCCGCCGCGGGTATGAACGCGGACCAGGCGGAGGCATTGGCCGAAGCGCTTACCGACCACGCATTCTCCGAGCTCGCGACCAAGGCGGATTTGAGGGAGTTGGAACTGCGCCTGACCAACAGCCTCACTATGCGGCTGGGCGCGATGGTTGCGGCCTCGACCGCGCTCACGGTCGCCATCCTCGGAACCCTTGGCGCTTCCTGAACCCGCGCTTTGCCATTTCCGCGCGCGGCGCTAGAGCGCCCGCATGACCGGACGGTTCGATCCTTACCGCAAGCCCTGGTGTGCCGGATGGGCGCGGGCCGCCATCGTGCTGGCGGCGCTGCCGGCCCATCAAGCGGCGGCCAGCCTGCCTTTGCCCCCTCCCACTTATTATCATTATGGGCCGGTCAGGATTTGCTATCCGCTCTACGCGGTCGACGCCCGCGCGGGCGAAGGCGTGATCCATGACGGCTCGCGCGTGACGATACGCACTCCCGGCCACCGATTCAGCTTTGGAGCGGACGACGGCATGGACGCGCAGATCGCGCGCGGCGAGGCCCGGCCGCTCGGCGAGCTCGACCTCACCGGCATCGGCCGCTTCCAGCGCGTCGAGCTTTTCCCATCGAACGGGGCGGGCAGGCGAATCGTCTATCTCTCCGAAATCGGCCGCCCACCCGCCCGGATCGGTATTTTCGCCGACAGCTTCGACGGATCGGCCGCCGACGAGGCGCTGCTGCGGCGGGTCGCGCTGGGCGAACGCGTGCGCGAGATGTGCGCCGCCGTCCCCGAGGGGCTCGATCCGCAGGGGCGGGCGCAGGATTGGCACGCCAACTGGTTCGCGCCGGCGCGGTGGCCGGGGCCGATGACCTTGTGCATGTCGCATCTGGCATTCGAGGTCCGCGCGGGCGAGGCGGCGATCCTGCCGTGGGACGCGGACGCGAACCGCTACGGGATCGAGACGCCCGCTTTCAGCGTCGGCGTGGCCGGCGGCTTCGCCTCGAGCATCGATCCGGGCGGCCTGATCGACTTCGACGGGCCGATTGCGGCCGACCCCCGATTCGAGCTGCGCGCCGGGAACTCGGCTGCCCTGTCGGGCGACCTCGTCACCTTCGCGCCGGACGCGGAGACGCGCTGGATGCGCCTGCTGCGAAAGTCCGATATCGCCGCGTTCGGCCATCCCGAGCCCGGCCCCGGCCTGACCTTCGGGTTCAGCGCCGCCGCCTCGGAGGCCGACATTGCCGCTTTCGCCGGGCGGTTTCGCGCCCGGCGGCCAAACGACCATTGCCTTGAACCGGAATCGAGATGACCAGCCAATTCGACCTCAGTGACGAACAGCGCCAGATCCAGGAGATGGCGCGGGCGTTCACCGCCGACGCGATCACCCCGCATGCGGCCGAGTGGGACGAGAAGCATATCTTCCCGCGCGACACGATCCGCGCCGCCGCCGAGCTTGGCTTCGGCAGCATCTACGTTTCGGAGGAATCGGGCGGCATTGGCCTCGGCCGGCTCGAGGCGGCTTTGATCATGGAAGCGATGGCCTATGGCTGCCCGTCGACCTCGGCCTTCATCTCGATCCACAATATGGCGAGCTGGATGATCGACCGGTTCGGCTCGGCCCCGGTCAAGGCGAAATATCTTCCCTCGATGGTGACGATGGCGCGGATCGGCTCCTATTGCCTGACCGAGCCCGGCTCGGGCTCCGACGCCGCGGCGCTGAAGACGCGCGCAATCAAGGACGGCGATTGCTATGTCGTCTCGGGCTCGAAGGCGTTCATCTCCGGCGGCGGCGAGAACGAGATCTACGTCTCAATGGTGCGCACCGGCCAGGACGGGCCCAAGGGCATTTCCTGCCTGGTGATCGAGAAGGACATGCCGGGCGTGTCGTTCGGCGCGCAGGAGAAGAAGCTCGGCTGGCATTCGCAGCCGACCGCCCAGGTCAATTTCGACGAGGTCCGCGTGCCGGCGGAAAATCTCGTCGGCGGCGAGGGCGAGGGCTTCCGCATCGCGATGATGGGATTGGACGGCGGCCGGCTCAACATCGGCGCCTGCTCATTGGGCGGCGCCCAGCGTTGCCTCGACGAGGCGGTCGCCTACACCAGGGAGCGCAAGCAGTTCGGCTCGGCGATCGCCGATTTCCAGAACACCCAGTTCATGCTCGCCGACATGGAAACCGAATTGCAGGCGGCCCGCATGCTGCTCTACGCGGCCGCGGTGAAGGTCACCGAAAACGCCCCCGACAAGACCAAGTTCGCCGCCATGGCCAAGCGCCTCGCCACCGATTCGGGCTCGTCGATCGTCGACCGCGCGCTCCAGCTCCACGGCGGCTACGGCTACCTCCAGGATTATCCGATCGAGCGCTTCTGGCGCGACCTCAGGGTCCACTCGATCCTCGAAGGCACCAACCAGGTGATGCGGATGATCGTCGGCCGCGAGCTGACCCGGCAGTGACCCTCTCTTTCTCCCCCGCGCCAGCGGGCACCATATTTTTCTTCTCCGCGTCTCCGCGTCTCCGCGCGCATAAGAAGGGGGTTCGCGCGGAGACGCGGAGACGCGGAGACGCCGCGGGGGTGATTGCGTGACGGACAAGATCATCAGCCGCATCGAAGGCAAAGTGGGCCGGATCAGCCTGAACCAGCCGAAGACGATCAACGCGCTGGACCTCGAGATGGTGCGCGCGATGACCGCCGCGCTGCAGGCCTGGCTGAACGAGCCCGCGGCGAAGCTGATCCTGATCGACCATGCGGAGGGGCGCGGCTTCTGCGCCGGCGGCGACGTCGTCACCATCGCCCGGTCGAGCCAGGGCCACGGCGAGGCGGGGCGGGCCTTCTTCTTCGACGAATATCGAATGAACCACCTCATGTACACTTACCCCAAGCGCGGGGTGGTGTTCATGGACGGGATCACGATGGGCGGCGGCGTCGGCATTTCCTGCCCGTGCAAATACCGGATCGCGACCGAGCGCACCTTGTTCGCCATGCCCGAAACCTCGATCGGCCTGTTCCCCGATGTCGGCGGCGGCCGGTACCTCTCGCGGCTGCGCGGGCGGATCGCGCAGTTCCTGGCGCTCACCGGCGCGCGGCTCGACGGCGCGGAATGCGTCGCGCTCGGCCTCGCCACCCATTTTGTCCCGTCGGAGCGGCTGGAGCAGGTGAAGCGCGAGCTGACCGGGATCCCCGAGCATGTCGAAGCGATCTTGCGCGCCGCGAGCGTCGAGCCGCCGCCGGCGCGGATCGTGGATAATTATGCGCGGATCGATCGCTGCTTCGCTTCGGACCGGCTCGAGGATATCCTGGCGGCGCTCGAGGCGGAGGGCTCGGATTGGGCGCGCAACGAGCTGGCGACGCTCGCCGCCAAATCGCCGACCGCCTGCAAGGTCTCGCTCCGCCTGCTCGTCGAAAGCCCGCGCCAGTTCCACTTCCTCGACGAGATGCGATTGGAATATGGCATCGTCGTGCGCATGTTCCGCCATCCGGACTTCATCGAAGGGGTGCGCGCGCTGCTGATCGACAAGGACAATGCGCCGCGATGGAGCCCGGCGACGCCGGAAGAGGTTACCGACGAGATGATCGACCGCATTTTCGAACCGCTGCCGCCCGAGGAAGCGTGGACGCCCCTGTCATGAGATGTCTTTCGTGCTCCTGCGGAAGCAGGAGCCCAGCCGCACCGCCGCAAAGCTGGACTCCTGCTTTCGCAGGAGAGCAAGGGTAGTCTCATGACCGACCATCGCGTCTGGAAGCTTCCCGAGACTGCGCCGAGCCCGGCCGAGCTGGCCCAGGCCTGGACCCGGGTGGTCGAAAACGGCCTCGCCGCGATGCACGCGCGGCCGGCGGCCAGCTTCGCCTTCGATCCTGGGGCGCCGGCGCGGACGATGGTCGAATTCACCACGCAGCTCTGGGCGAACCCTCTGGCGGTGATGCAGGCGGGCCAGGCGGCCGCGTCCGAATGGGTCGAATTGTGGGGCGCCGCCGCGCGCCGCGCGTCGGGCCAGGAGGTCGAGCCAGTGATCGCCCCCGAGCGCGGCGACCGCCGCTTCGGCGACCCGGCCTGGAGCGAGGATCCGGTGTTCGATTATTTGAAGCAGGCCTATCTGCTCGCCTCGCGCCAGGCGGTCGACCTCGTCACCAGCGCCGAGGGGATCGACGAGGCGACCCGCACCCGCGCCGAATTCTTCACCCAAACGTACCTCAACGCGCTCTCGCCGGCCAATTTCGCCTTCACCAACCCGGAGGCGATCCGCCGCGCGATCGACACCGGCTCGATCAGCCTGCTCTCGGGCCTCGCCAACCTCCTCGCCGACGCCGCCACCGACGCCAGGCTGCCGCGGCGCCGTGCCTCGGCGCAGTTCGAGCTCGGCAAGGACATCGCCGCCACCCCGGGCAGCGTCGTCTACCAGAACGAGCTGATGCAGCTGATCCAGTATGCGCCGACCACCGGGACGGTGCACAGGCGGCCCTTGCTCTACGTGCCGCCGCTGGTGAACAAATATTATCTGCTCGACCTCCAGCCCAAATCCTCGTTGATCCGCTGGCTGGTCGAGCAGGGCCACACCTTGTTCGTCATCTCCTGGGTCAATCCCGGTCCCGCGCTCGCCGACAAGGGGCTCGACGATTATCTCGCGCTCGGCCCCGTCGCCGCGCTCGACGCGATCGCCGCGGCGACCGGCGAGCGCGCGGTCGACCTGTTCGGCTTCTGCATGGGCGGCACCCTCGCCGCGATCGCCGCCGCGAAAATGGGGACAGTCCCCAATTCCTCCGAAAATAGGGACAGTCCCTATTTTTCGTCGCTGACGACGATCGGCTCGATGTTCGATTTCGCCAACATGGGCCAGTGGGCGACCTTCACCGAGCCCGCCCAGGTCGAGGCGATGGAGCGGCACCTTCAGGCCAAGGGCGTGCTCGCCGCGCACGAGCTGCAGGGCCTGTTCAGCGTGGTGCGCGCCAACGATCTGATCTGGTCGTCGGTGGTCAGCCACTATCTGCTCGACAAGGAGGCGCCGCCCTCCGACATCCTCCATTGGTTCGCCGACGGCGCCCATATCCCGCGCGCCTTCCTGCTCGACTGGACCAACAAGATCCTCCGCGACAATGCGCTGACCAAGCCCGGCGCGCTGGCGATGGACGCGCCCGCGATGGTGATCTCATTGAAGGACGACCACGTCTCCGCCTGGCAGGCCACTTATGACGGCGCCAGATTGCTCGGGCCCGGGACGCGCTTCCTCTTGGGTGGCTCGGGCCACAATGCCGGCGTGATCAACCCGCCCGCCGCCAACAAGCACGGCTATTGGACCAACGACAAGATGCCGGACAGCGCCGAGCAATGGCTGGAGACGGCGACTCGCCACGAAGGCTCGTGGTGGCCGCAATGGCAGGCCTGGCTGGTCCGCGACGGCGGCGAGCGGGTTCCGGCGCGCAAGCCGAAACACGAAATCGAACCCGCGCCCGGCAGCTACGTCCGCATGCGCTAGAAGAGAAATAGGGACAGTCCCTATTTTCTAATGTGTTGAGGAAAAGGACAAATGGCCTACGAAACCATCCTGGTCGAGCAGCGCGGCGCCGTCACGCTGGTCACGCTCAACCGCCCGCAGGCGCTCAACGCGCTCAATTCGCAGGTGCTGGCCGAGCTGATCGCCGCCTTCGCCGCCTATGACGCGGACCCGGGCCAGCGCTGCCTCGTCCTCACCGGCTCGGAGAAAGCGTTCGCCGCCGGCGCCGACATCAAGGAGATGGCCGACCAGGGCTTCGCGTCGATGTACGGCGCCAACTTCTTCCAGGGCTGGGAGAAGGTGACCGCGACCCGCAAGCCGTGGCTTGCCGCGGTCGCCGGCTATGCGCTCGGCGGCGGCTGCGAGGTGGCGATGATGGCCGATTTCATCATCGCCGCCGACAGCGCCAAGTTCGGCCAGCCCGAGATCAAATTGGGCGTCACCCCCGGGATGGGCGGCTCGCAGCGGCTGACCCGCGCGGTCGGCAAGGCCAAGGCGATGGAGATGTGCCTCACCGGGCGGATGATGGACGCGGCCGAGGCCGAACGCGCGGGCCTCGTCGCCCGCATCGTCCCCGCCGCCGATTTGCTTGCCGAAGCGCTCGCGACCGCCGAGACGATCGCGTCCATGGCCCCGCTCGCCGCGATCGCCGCCAAGGAAATGGTCAATGCCGCGTTCGAGACCGGCCTGGCCCAGGGTATAAATTTCGAGCGCCGCCTGTTCCACGGCCTGTTCGGCAGCGACGACCAGAAGGAAGGCATGGCCGCGTTCGTCGGGAAGCGCGCGGCTGAGTGGAAGGGGAAGTAACGCGGCGGGTGAAGCAACTCAGAGTCATCCCGGCGAAGGCCGGGACCCATGAACTCCGAGATTGGAAACTCGCGCGCCGGTGTTCATAGGTTCCGGCCTTCGCCGGAATGACTCATGAGGTAGCATCATGGCCAGAATCGCCTTTATCGGCCTCGGCAACATGGGCGGCGGCATGGCGGCGAACCTCGCCAAGGCCGGCCATGAGGTCCGCGCCTTCGACCTCTCCGAAGACGCCCTCGCCCGCGCCGAAGCGCGCGGCAGCAAGCGCGCCGCCTCCGCCGAGGCGGCGGTCGAGGACGCCGAAGCGGTGATCACCATGCTCCCCGCCGGCAGCCACGTCCGCGCCGTCTACGAAAGCTCGGTCATCGGCAAGGCGCCGACGGAAGCGATCCTGATCGATTGCTCGACGATCGACGTCGCCACCGCGCGCGAGGAGATCGAGAAGGCCGCCGCCGCGGGCTATGCCATGGCCGACGCCCCCGTCTCGGGCGGCATCGCCGCGGCCGAGGCGGGGACCCTGACCTTCATGGTCGGCGGCACCGACGCGGCGTTCGAACGCGCCCGTCCTTATCTCGAGCTTATCGGCAAGGCGGTGATCCATGCCGGCGCCCCGGGCTCGGGCCAGGCCGCCAAGATCTGCAACAACATGCTCTTGGGCGCCTCGATGGCCGCCACCTGCGAGGCGTTCGTGCTGGCCAAGAAGCTCGGCCTCGATTTGCAGACCTTCTTCGACATCTCCTCCAAGGCGTCGGGCCAATGCTGGTCGATGACGAGCTATTGCCCGGTTCCGGGCGTCGGCCCGGAAACGCCGGCCGACCGCGATTACGAAGGGGGCTTTGCGGCCGCGTTGATGCTCAAGGACCTGCGCCTGGCGATGGAGGCCGCGCAAAGCGTCGACGCCTACACGCCGATGGGCGCCGAGGCCGAGACGCTCTACGCCCGCTTCGCCGACCTTGGCGGCGCCGGCAAGGACTTCTCCGCGATCATTAAGATGATCGACGACACCTGGCCCGCGCCGGAGCAATAAGCCCTCCCCCTTGATGGGGGAGGGGCTTCAGGTGCGCGTCAATTCCTCGGAGGGGCCGGCGGCAGCGCCGCGGGCGGCGCGGTCGGCGCCAGGCGGGCGGAGCCGATCTGGTTCTCAATGCCGATCATCCGCGCGTCGACGACGCTGCGGTTGAGGACGATGCACGGGTCGCGGAACCGCGTCCGGCCGCAGATCTGCCAGGAATCGCCGGGATGGACCGCGATCGAGCGGATCGGCCAGTCGGTGTGGACGGTCGAGCTCGGCGTTTCGAGCGTCTCCCACTGGCCGTTAAAGCTGACCTCCTGGTAAACCGTCAGCTCGGAATGGACCGTGTGCGGCGTGCCGGCCTTGGGCGCCGCCCCCGGCTGCATCGCCGCCAGCGGCATTCCGGCCAGCGCGCTCAGCGCCGCCGTCAGGATGATCTTCTTCATGTCCGAGCCCTTTTATCGTGCAGATGAGAAACTTGGCGGAAGACGCCCCTATTTGCAAGCCCTTAGGGTGCCTCGGCGAGCACCGCCGCGACTGCTTTGCGCCAGCCGGCAAGCCGCGTCGCGCGGGTCTCCGGCGCCATCGCCGGCTTGAAGGCGTCGACCGGCCCACGCATCGCCGCCGCTTCCTCGAGCGAGCCGAACAGGCCGGCGCCGACCCCGGCCAGCATCGCCGCGCCCAGAGCGGTCGTCTCGACGAAGCGCGGGCGCTCGACCGCGAGATCGAGCAGATCGGCGAGGTCCTGCGCCAGCCAGTCGTTGGCCGCCATGCCGCCGTCGAGCTTGAGGCACTGCCAGGCGGCGCCGTCGCCGGCGAAGGCGGCCATCAGATCGTGGGTCTGGTGCGCCTGCGCCTCGAGCGCGGCGCGCAGGATATGGCCGCGCCCGGTGGCGAAGCTGAGCCCCGAAATCGCCGCGCGCGCCTCGGGCCGCCAGTGCGGCGCGCCGAGCCCGGCGAGCGCCGGCACCAAGGTGACCCCGCCATTGTCGGGCACCGAGCGCGCCAGCTTTTCGCTCTCGGCCGCATCGCCGATCAGCCCGAGCGAATCGCGCAGCCACTGGATCAGGCTGCCGGCGACGAACACCGACCCTTCGAGCGCGTAGCGCCGCTCGCCGGCCAATTGCCAGGCGATCGTGGTCAGCAGCCGGTGGCGCGAGACCGGCGCCTCGGCCCCGACATGGGTGAGGACGAACGCGCCGGTGCCGTAGGTCGCCTTGGTCTCGCCGGCCGCGAGGCAGGCCTGTCCGATCGCCGCCGCCTGCTGGTCGCCGGCCATGCCGCAGAGCGGGATCGCCGCGCCGAACAGGGTCGTTTCGCCGTAGCGCCCGGCGCAATCGACGATCTGCGGCAGCGCGCCGGCCGGCACGCCGAACAGGTCGATCAGCCCTTCGTCCCAGCGCCCGTTGTGGATGTCCATCAGCGCGGTGCGCGAGGCGTTGGTCGCGTCGGAAATGTGCAGCCCGCCGGTCAGCTTGAAGACCAGCCAGCTTTCGACCGTGCCGACGCACAGATCCTCGCCCGCCGCGCGCAGCTGCGGCCATTGCCTGAGCGCCCAGGCGATCTTGCTGGCCGAGAAATAGGGATCGAGCAGCAGCCCGGTCTTCGCCTGGAGCGCCGGCTCCTCCCCCATCTCCTTCAATTTCGCGCAATAATCCGCGGTGCGCCGATCCTGCCAGACGATCGCCCTGCCCAGCGCCTCGCCGGTTCGCCGCGACCAGAACGCGATCGTCTCGCGCTGGTTGGTGATGCCGATCGCCGCGATCCGGTCGGCGCCGCCGGCCTTCTCGACCATCGCACGCGCGCAGGCGAGCGAGGATCGCCAGATCTCCTCGGCATCATGCTCGACCCAGCCCGGCTGCGGATAATATTGGGTCAGCTCGCTTTGCTCGGAGCCGAGGCATTGGCCCGACGCCGCGAACAGCATCGCCCGCGTGCTGGTCGTGCCCGCATCGATGACGAGGACTTGCTCTGCTGCCATATCCCATCGTCATTCCCGCGGACGCGGGAATCCAGCTTTTTCTTCTCTGCGTCCTCTGCGTCTCTGCGCGAACCATCCTTTTGTTATGCGCGCAGAGACGCAGAGATCGCGGAGAAGGAAAGGAAGGGGAAGGATTCCCGCTGTCGCGGGAATGACGTAGTGGCGGTGAATGGACTCCTTCGACCTCCTCATAATCGGCGGCGGGATCAACGGCGCGGCGATCGCGCGCGACGCCGCCGGGCGCGGGCTCGAGGTGCTGCTGGTCGAAAAGGACGACCTCGCCGCGCATACCAGCTCGGCCTCCTCGAAGCTGATCCACGGCGGCCTGCGCTATCTCGAGCAATATGATTTCCGCCTGGTCCGCGAGGCGCTGCACGAGCGCGAGATATTGCTGCGCACCGCGCCGCACATCGTCCGCCCGCTCCTGTTCGTGCTGCCCGATCCGCCCGGCGGCCGCCCGTTCTGGCTGATCCGCGCTGGCCTCCTGCTCTACGATCTGCTCGCCGGGCGCGGCACGCTGCCGCGCTCGAAGGCGGTCGGCAAGAGGGACAAGGCGCTCGGCGCGCCGCTCAGGCCGGGCTTCAGGCTCGCCACTTATTGGGACGCCTGGGTCGACGATGCGCGGCTGGTCGCGCTCACCGCGCTCGACGCCGCCGAGCGCGGCGCCGAAATCGCCACCCGCACCGAATTACTCTCCGCCCGCCGCGAAGGCGACGCCTGGACCGCCGCGCTGTCGGGCGGCCGCAAGGTCCGCGCCGCGATGATCGTCAACGCCGCGGGCCCCTGGGTCGCCGAAACGCTCAAGGGCCGGCTCGGCGCCGACACGGCGAGCGGCGTCCGCCTGGTCAAGGGCAGCCACATCCTGGTTCCCCGCCTGTGGCAGGGCGACCAGGCCTATATCCTCCAGCAGGCCGACGGCCGCGTCGTCTTCGCGCTTCCTTATGGCGGGGCGAGCCTGATCGGCACCACCGACGTCCCCGTCGCGCGCCCCGAGGAGGCGGTGATCTCCCCCGAGGAAATCGCCTATCTCTGCGCCGCCGCGAACGCCTATTTCGTGCAGCAGACCGCGCCCGGGGACGTGCTCTGGTCCTATGCCGGGGTGCGCTCGCTCCACGACGACGGCGCGCCCGAGGCCAAGGACGTCAGCCGCGACTATCGGCTCGAGCTGGACGGCGCCCCCGGCCCGAAATTGCTCTCGGTGTTCGGCGGCAAGATCACCACCGCCCGCGCGCTCGCGCTCGAGGCGCTCGACGCGCTCGGCGTCGGCGGCCTCAAGTTCACCGCGCTCGCCCCGCTCCCCGGCGGCAACGTCACCGCCGCCTTCAACCGGCGCCTCGACGCGCTCGCCGCCTGGCTCCCCGCGCCGTTGCTGCGCCGCCTCGCCTCGGCCTACGGCACCCGCATCGACAGCCTGCTCGGCGACGCGGACAAGCTCGCCGGCCTCGGCCGCCACTTCGGCGCCGGCCTCTACGAGGCGGAGGTGCGCTATTTGCTCGACGTGGAATTCGCCAGGACGGCGGAGGATATCCTCTGGCGGCGGACCAAGCTCGGCCTGGCGATGACGAAGGCGGAGCAGGCTGGACTGGCGCGCTGGCTGAAAGCCCTCCCCCTTGATGGGGGAGGGTTGGGTGGGGGTGAACGTCAATGAAGAACGGTGCGTTTCCGGAGATTCCACCCGGTGGAAAATTAGGGACTGTCCCCAATTTGGGGACTGTCCCCGTCCGACCGGTGGAAAATTAGGGACTGTCCCTAATTTGGGGACTGTCCCCATTCAGCAGCCGGTTCAGGCCGCTTCGGTCTCGAACTCGCTCTCGACCGGGCCCGAATCCAGCCCCTTGGCGGCGGGGTCGCGGTCGACCAGCTCGATGATCCCCATCGGCGCCGCGTCGGAGGCGCGGATGCCGGCCTTGACCACCCGCGTATAGCCGCCGGCGCGCTCCTGGTAGCGCTTGGCCAGCACGTCGAACAATTTGGTCAGCTGGGTGTCGTCGAGCAGCCGCGCATGCGCCAGCCGGCGGTTGGAAAGCCCCCCCTTCTTGGCCAGCGTGATCAATTTCTCGACATAGGGCCTGAGCTCCTTCGCCTTGGGGAGCGTGGTCGTGATCTGCTCGTGCTTGATCAAAGCGGCGGCCATGTTGCGGAACAGAGCCTGGCGGTGGGAGGAGGTGCGGCCGAGCTTCCGGCCGCCGACGCGATGGCGCATGATCTTTCCTTCGTTCGTCCCGCGACCGTGCAAGGTATCGCGGGCCAGGCGGTCGAGAGGGGGACTGCCCATACCCCAAAACAGAAGGCGGAGCCTGAGCCCCGCCGTGCCGGAAGCCCAAAGCGGATCGGTCCGCGAAAGTCAAGCTTTCGCCGGTCTGAACCTTCCCCATCCCCGCTCCTCCCCCTCGCCAACGCAGGGCGCCACGGCCAAGGGTTCCCATTAAAGTACTACTTTGACGGGGCCCCTAGGCTACGCGCCCGCCCTACCGGCTCCCTCCACGCGACGAACTCCCCCCGCGCCGCGCCGAGCCCCCGCCTGGCGACGCAACCCATCGGCCACCCCCGGCGTTAAGCAAGTCCCTTTCAACACAAGGAATTTGCCCGATGCTTTCCAATCATGACGTCGCCATCCTCAACAGCCTGATCACCACCACGATCGACAGCGCGCTCGGCTTCGAGCGTTCCGCCGAGGATGCCGAGGGCGGCCGCTTCACCCAGCTGTTCCGCGATTTCGCGGCCGAGCGGCGGCAGGTCGTCGCGCGGCTCCAGGAAACGGTGCGCGGCCTCGGCGGCACGCCCAATGACGACGGCTCGCTCAAGGCCGATCTCCACCGCCGCTGGGTCGACCTGCGCGCGGCGATCGCCGGCGACGGCGGCGACAAGGCGGTGATCGAGGAGGTCGAGCGCGGCGAGGATTATCTCAAGGGCAAATATGAAGCCGCGCTCAAGGACGGGGAGCTCTCCCCGACCGCGCTGGCGGCGATCCGCGACGCCTACCAGTCGGTCCGCGCCGGCCACGACACGGCGAGCGCGCTCAAGCATCGCATGGAGGGCGCCAGCGCCTAGCGTGGAGAGGGACAGTTACGCGTAACTGTCCCCAATTCCCCAGCGCCTGGCATCTGGACGGGGACAGTTGCTCGCAACTGTCCCCGTAACGTCCGTCGCTTCTTCCGCCAGCAGCCACGCCTCCGCCTCCGCGATCCCGCCGAAGCAGCGGCTGTCGCGGCTGGCGAGCGCGCGCATCAGCTGGCTGCGGACCAGGGTCGGGCTGACGACGAACGCCAGCCGGCGCGAGCGGTGCGCCGGATTGGCGAGCAATTGGTGGAAGGCGGCGACGGTGTGCTGGGGCTGGATCTTCATCTCGCGGACGTCGTTCAAGGTCAAATGCCGGTTGGGCGCGCAGCCCAGATCGGCATGGGCCGCGGCCCGCGCCGCGAGGAAGCGGGCGACGTCATCGGGCTCGAACAGGCCGGTCATGACGATCCGCACCAAGTCCAGCCGGCGGTCGATCGCGAAGGAGAAACGCGCGCTCATGGCGGCGGTCTAGCCGGCTGTCGCTAGCGCGCGCTTAACCGCGCGGGCCGTAGCTTTACCAACGTAGCCGGCGAGGGGCCGCTAAGGCCGTTTTTCGTCTCGCACCCGCAACGAAATCGCGCCATAACCCGGCGATCGGGGGACATCGGGGGGAAGGATCATGGACGAACCAGCGGAAAGCTGCGCGCCGGAAAATCTCGGCCGGGCGCAGCCGGGCGGCAATATCCAGGCGCTGGCGGCCGCGACGGGGCAGGGCGGCACCCAATTGTTCGCGCTCGACGGCACGGGCAGACTCTGGATCAATTCCCAAACCAGCCCGGGCGCCGACTGGAGCGGCTGGACGCGCGGTCTCGGCAGCTTCACCGGCGGCTCGACCTTCCGCATCGGCGAGGTCGCGCTGGGCGGCCAGAACAATGACTGCCTGATGCTGGTCGCCGAGGCGGACGGCCAGATCGCCGTGGTGCCGCAGGTCCAGCCCGGCGGCGCCTGGGGGGAGTTCAGCATCCGCAACGATTCCGGCCCCTATGTCACCGGCATCTGCGCCTGCCAGCAGGGCGGCAGCCGCGGCCTCCAATTGTGGGGGCTCGACACCGCTCCGGCGACGATGGGCCAGGTCTGGACCTTGTTCCAGGACAGCCCCGGCGGCCCCTGGGACCCGTGGCAGGGCCCCGGCTTCGTCGACCAGCCCGAAGCCTTCCTGACCATCGCCGCCGCCGGCCAGGGCAATGGCTGCACGATCCTGCTCGGGGTCGGCGTGACCGGCAATCTGTGGACGATCGGCCAGACTTCGCCGGGCGGCGGCTGGGGCTCCTGGGCGCAGACGGAGTCGCCGGGCTGACGCGGCAGCTCTCGAGGGAACGGTTCGGCAAGCGAAGGAGGAAAGATCATGGGAGCACCACCGGGCGGGGCCATCCAGGCGATGGCGGCGGCGACGCAAACCGGCGGCAACGGCGCCGTCCTGTTCGTGACCGATCCGCAGGGCGGCTTATGGTATGCGAGCCAGCAGAGCCCGGCCGGGGCCTGGACGCCCTGGGTCGGGCCCAAATTCGCCAGCCAGCCGGCGCCCGGCGTGGCGATCAGCGTCGCCGGCCAGAATAACGGGCTGCTGATGCTGGCCATGCTCGACGATCAGGGCATGGTCTGGACGCTCGCCCAGCAGAGCCCGAGCGGGGGCTGGGGCAATTGGCAGGGGCCCGGCATCGCCGGCCAGAAATTCTCTTATGCGGTGATCGCCGCCGGCCAGCAAAGCGGCCAGGGCGGCCTCCAGCTGTTCGCCGCGGACGACGACGGCCAGATCTGGGCCTGCGGCCAGATCGGCCCGGGCGCCGGCTGGACCGGCTGGACCGGCCCTGGCTTCCAGAAGCAGCAATTCGCCGCGGGCGAGCTCGCCCTCGGCGGCCAGAACAATGGCTGCCTGATGCTGATCGGCGAGATGGTCGGCGAGCTCGGCGCGCTGCCACAGACTCAGCCGGGCGGCCTCTGGGGGAGTTGGAGCGCCTTCAACCTCGCCGGCCAGGAGGTCCAGCTCAGGGGCATCTGCGCCTGCCAGCAGGGCGGCAGCCGCGGCATCCAGATCTGGGGGCTCGACGACAATGGCGCGGTCTGGACGCTGTTCCAGGACAAGCCCGGCGGCAATTGGGACCCGTGGCAGGGCCCCGGCTTCGTCTCCCAGCCCGAACCGTTCGTCACCATCGCCGCCGCCGATCAGGCCAATGGCTGCACGATCCTGATCGGGGTCGGCGAGGAAGGCGTCCCCTGGATGATCGCCCAGACCGCGCCCGGCGGCGGCTGGGGCGCCTGGTCCCAGCCGCTCTGACCGCGTGGTGAAGCCGCGAATTAGGGACAGTCCCTAATTAGAGGGACAGTGCCTAATTAGCCCGTCCGGCTCGCGGCCGCGGTCAGTTCCTTTCCCCGGGCGGCCGCGCCGCCGGGCAGAGCCGGCGCACGTAATGCCAGCGGATGGCGGTGAGCTGCACGCCCTGCATGCAGATCGTCGCTCCGCCGGCCCTGATCCCGGAGCCCGCGATCCACCGGTTGAGCGCCGGCCGCGGCCGCGCCGCGGTGACGTTGAACAGCACCTCGCCCGAATGCACCACCAAGCAGCGGTGCTCGACCCCCGGCCTGACGCAGCCGCTGAACGATATCCGTGGCGGTACCGCCGCCGCGGCCGATGCCCAGATCAGCGAGCCCAGAACAGGAACGACAAAGATGTGACGAGCCTTTTTCATGATCTTTTACCTCCGAGTCGCGAGGGGCGGGATCATGCCACCGGTCAAACGAAATAAACAGCGGTTCAATTCTGTTTCGCGACGGGGAACAGTTACGCGTAACTGTCCCCATTCCCCATAACCGTCCCCATTTCCTTCACCGCAATTTGGCGATCTTCAGCCCGTCGGCCTTGGCCCGGTCGCGGATCGATTCCTCGGAGCGGGTCAGCGCCCGGGCCAGCGCCTTCAGCGCCATCCCCTTGCCGGCGAGCAGATGGAGCTTGCGGATCTCGTCCGAGGTCCACGCCTGCCTGTGCCGCTCGAACCGCTCCGCCATCTTCGCTGCTCCCTCGCCCGCGCCTAGCGGATAAAGCGCCGAGCCGCCACCGCCTCGCGGCGTAGCCGCCGCCCGCACATGAGCGTCAGCTTGTCGTAGTCGAGCTCCTGCCCCAGCCGAAGGCGCTAGTTTATCCTGAGCGACGCCGCAGGCGGCGTCGAAGGGCGGGTGTTCTCGACCTTGTAGATGGGCAGGTGAACGTCGCCCCGCGACGTCCAGCCCTGTCCGGGGGACGGGGCGGCCTGACCATCCTGGCGCACCGGGCTGTAGAGCGCGTCGACCGGGCGGTTGGCGGCGGCGGGGACGTAGCCCTTGCCGGTCTCGGCAGTCAGCTCGATGTTGAGCGTCGCGCCCGGACCATGATCGGTTCGGACGAAGTCCGAAGCGTGAATCATGGTCCCACCAGCAAAGAACCCGATTCACGCCCGCGGCGCCGCCGCGGACGATCGGGTTCCCGAGATGGCAGATCACCAATTCGGGGTTCATCACCTCGATGGTCGCGATCTGGGCGGCCTTGATGAGCGTGTGCGGACCGCCCCCGCGGTCCGCAGCCCTGTACGGGGCACAGGGCGGTCCCGCTCATCGCCGGGCCGGTCGCCGAGAGCTGGAGGCGCTTGGGCCCCCGCCTTCCATCCGGAGCGATGATGTGGCGCGGCTTCCCCCGGAAGCCGCTTTGGATCCACATCATCTGCTTGACGTTGAGCACCATGTCGGTGACGTCCTTGCGCACGCCCGCCAGGCTCGAGAATTCGTGCAGCACGCCCTCGATCTTGATCGCGGTGACCGCGGCGCCCTGGCGCGACGAGAGCCGGACGCGCCGCAGCGAGTTGCCCAGCGTCAGGCCGAAGCCGCGCTCGAGCGGCTCGGCGACGAACGTCGCCTTGCGCCGGGAAGCCATGATTCACGCAAATCGTCGATTCATGCTATAAGATTTCGACTCTCGCTTGAGAGGATGGGGCATGGGGCGAATAGATAAAGTTCTTCTTGCGCTGGCGACTGTTGCCTGCGCCGCGGCGGCGGCGGCCACCGAGACAATTACCTACACTTACGACGCCCGCGGGCGGCTGGTGAAGGTCGAGCGCGCCGGCACCGTCAATAACGGCGTCAAGACCGACTATAAGCATGACAAGGCGGACAATCGGACGAACGTCACCGTGACGGGCTCGCCCAATCCGCCGCCCTAGGCGTCGCTCAGGCTCCGCGCCCTCGGGGCGGCGCGAGAGACTCTGGCCGGTGGCGGCTCCGAGGGAGGCCAAGGATGGCGATCTGCACCCGCGTCGGGCGGCTGTTGCCGATGCTGCTGCTCGTCGCGCTTGCGATCGGCGCAGGCGCGAGCCGGGCCTCGGCGCAGGCCTATATCGATCCTCCGCCCAATGTCGTGACCGACGAGAACGGGGTCAACCTCGCCGACGGCAGCATCCACTACCGGCTGTTCCACACCCTTCCCGCCGTCGACCCCGCTTTGCCGCCCTTCACCCGCTACTGGATGGGGTCCGGCTGGCGCGACTCGATGATGATGACGCTGAGCATCGACCAATACGGCATCCTTTACACCGTCGGTATCGGCACCTCTTCCGACCTCTTCACGACGTCGAACGGGACGACATTCTCAACCCAGAAGAATAACGGCGCGACCCTGGTCTGGGATGCGGGGACGAGCCGTTACCTCTACACGGACTCCTCGGGCACGGTTTATCACTTCGATCCGGCCGGCTTCGGCGGCATCAAGGCCGATCGGCGAGTGATCGCGCGCGCCACCCGGATCGTCTTCCCCTCGGGCGCGATCATCACGCTCACCTATCAGACGAATGTCACCTGCACCGGCACGTGCATCTACACCACGGCTGCCCGCCTCCAGGATGTCGGCAGCTCGAACGGCTTTGCCCTCCATTTCCAATATGCGTCCGACGCAACCGGCGCGGGCACCGGGCAGACATGGCTGCGCCTTACCAAGGTGACTCGATACAACAGAGCCCTGGAATATTGCGACCCGGCCGCGAATTCCTGCTCGTTCGCCAGCCCCTGGCCGTCGATCGACTACGGGGAAACCAACATTCCGAGCCAGTGGTCGAACGAGTGGATCGAAACCGAGACCAATTCGGCCGGCGAAACCGCCCGGCTCGTGCGGCTGACCCGCAACGCTTTGATCTCGACGCGGCGGCCGGGCAGCACGACCGACGACATGACCGTCAGTTCGAACGGCGAGGACGTTACCCAAATCGTGCGGGACGGAAGGACCTGGGTTTACAGCTTCGTGCAGACATGGGCATGCTGCGGCAATTGGACCATGACCGCCACGGTGACCCGCCCCGGCGGCGGCCAGATCCAGACGGTCGCCTACGAATTGTCCGGACTTCCGATCTCGGTTCGCGACGAGCTCGGCCGAACCACTTTCTACACGTTCAACCAGATGAACCTTACCGACATCGCCTACCCGACCGGCAACGCCCTCCATTATGCCTACGATTCCCGCGGCAATCAGACCAGCCGGACATTCGTTTCCAGCACCCCGGACACGCCCGCCAACGTCGTCACCACGGCTAGCTTCGACCCGGTCTGCTCCAATCGCGTCACCTGCAACCGCCCGAACAGCAGGACCGACCCGAATGGAAACACGACCGATTATACCTACGATCCCGTCCACGGCGGCGTGCTGACCGAGACGCAGCCGGCACCGGCACCAGGGGCCGTGCGCCCGCAGACGCGCTCTCAATATGCGCAATTCCAGGCTTTCTTCAAAAACAGCGGCGGGTCGATCGTCGCATCGGGCGTCCCGACCTATTTGCAGACCGGAACCTCGCGCTGCCAGACGCTGGCGAGCTGCACAGGCACCGCCGACGAGGCGAGGACGATCGTCGACTACGGCCCGCAGAGCGCCGGCACCGCTAACAATCTCCTGCCGGTCGCAACCACAATCGCCGCCGGGGACAACAGCCTCACCGCCACGGTCGCAACAAGCTATGACCCGAACGGTTGGCCACTGACCATCGACGGGCCGCTCGCGGGCACCGCGGATACCACGCGCAACCGCTACGATGCGGTCGGCCGGCTGATCGGGGTCGTCGAGCCGGACCCGGACGACGCCGGGCCGAACCCCAACCGTGCGGTCCGGACGACCTATAATGCCGACGGGCAACCGACGCTCGTCGAGCAGGGAACTGTCGCCGGTCAGTCGGACGCGGCCTGGGCCGCCTTCTCGAGCCTGCAGCAGGACGCGACCACCTATGACACGGCAGGACGGAGGGCGACGGAGACTCGCGCGTCCGGCGGCGCCACCTTTACCCTGACGCAGTTCAGCTACGACGTCGCCGGCCGGCCGGAGTGCGAGGCGGTGAGGATGAACGCCGCCGCCTTCGGCTCGCTGCCGGCGTCCGCCTGCACCCTCGGGACGGCCGGGAGCTCGGGCCCCGACCGGATCGTCAAGCGCCTCTACGATCTCGCCGGCCGGCTCCTCCAGGTGCGCGGCGCCGTCGGCACGGCGGAGGAGAGCGCGGACGAGACGAGGACCTATGCAAGCAACGACATGGTGGCGACCATCGCCGACGGCGAGGGCAACCTCACCAGCTACGGCTATGACGGCCTCAACCGGCTGACCACGACCTGGTTTCCGGTCGCAGCCCAGGGCGCGACCGCGAGCTCGACCACCGACTATGAGCTGCGCGTCAACGACCCGGCGGGCAACGTCGTGTCGCGCCGGTTGCGCGACGGCAACAGCATCGGTTTCACCTATGACGGCCTCAACCGGGTGATCGGGAAGGACGTACCGGGGACGAGCGCCGACGTCGCCTACGCTTATGACAATCTCGGCCGGATGACAGCCGCCACGTTCGGCCCGGCCGGCCCGGGCATCTTCAACACGTGGGACGCGCTCGGGCGAATGACCTCCACGACCTCGACGATGGGCGGGCCGGCGCGCACGCTCTCCTATCAATACGACGTCGCCGGCGGCCGCATTCGCATCACCCATCCGGACGGCGCCTGGTTCGGCATCCTGCGCGACGGGCTCGGCCGGCCGTACTGGCTCTATTCCGCCGACACTGCGGCGGGGGTCTATTACAGCTCCTACCGTCCCGACGGCCTGCCTGCCGGCCAGAGCCGGGGCAACGGCGCCTCGACCTGGACCTCGCGCGACGGTGTCGGGCGCCTCAATGGCCTCGGCCATTATTATGGCGCCGGCGGCGCCAATGACGTGCTCTGGCTCTACGACTTTAATGCCGCGAGCGAGATCCGCTCGGCCGTCCGCGACAACGACGCTTATGCCTGGACGGGCCATTATGCGGTCAACCGCGCCTACACCACCAACGGGCTCAACCAATATACCGCCGCCGGCTCAGCCACGTTCGGCTACGACGCCAACGGCAACCTGACGTCGGATGGCAGCCGCACCTACACCTACGACGTCGAAAACCGGCTGGTCTCAAGCTCGAACGGCGCGGCGCTCGCCTACGACCCGCTCGGCCGGCTCTACCAGGTGACGCTCGGCGCCAGCACGACCCGGTTCCTTTACGACGGCGACGCGCTGGTCGCCGAATATGACGGCGCCGGGGCGATGACCCGCCGCTACGTCCACTGGGACGGCGCCGACGTCCCGATCATCAGCTACACCGGCGCGGCGCCCACCAGCCCCACCTACCTCCACGCCGACCATCAGGGCTCGATAATCGCCCTCTCCGGCGCCGCCGGCGCGCTCCAGATCAACCGCTACGACGAATACGGCATCCCCGCGCCCACTAATGTCGGCCGGTTCCAATATACCGGCCAGGTGTGGCTCGATGAGCTCGGCATGTATTACTACAAGGCGCGCATCTACTCGCCGACGCTGGGCCGGTTCCTGCAGACCGATCCGATCGGCTATGACGGCGGGATGAACCTCTACGGCTATGTCGGGGATGACCCAGTCAATGCCACCGACCCAAGCGGGGAGCTAGCAATTAATTGTAATTTCAATGGCGATACGCATAGGGGCACGTGTACCGTATCGGACGATGGCGATGAGAGACACATCAATATTTCCCTACGTTTTTCAAGAACTGTAAACGGCAGGATTCAAACAGCCACATCAGCCAATTCATTCAACAACTCCCAGATTGCCTACAGCCAGTTCTACGGCGCGAGCGTATGGGGCCTGATTCGCCAAATGGCATCGGAGGCCTTCAACGCCAATGTCACCTTTACGAGCCAGCCGGAAATCCCGTTCCGTTATTCTCACAACCCGACCTCCCCTCCGCCGCTCATCGCGGGCAGCTCTCGCCCCTATCCCTCCACCGGCAGAACCGCGCCGAGGGACGCCCGCGAAGCCGACGCGATGAGACGGGCCCAACAGAATCCGGGGGCCGGCGAGGTCATCGATCTGCGGGGCGGCTTTGGCGATCGTAGATTTCCCGCCGGAACGGTAAAAATGAGGCAGAATATCAACGGCGTTGAAATTCACTATAACAGGCTTCCAGGAGGGGGATATGCCGATTTCAAATTCCCGCATTGAGCCGTGATCTGCAGGATCAAGCCTGAATCGTTCGAGCAATGCGATGGCGCCGTTCGGAATATATCCGAAGGATGGATGGATTCCGGCCTGTCGTTCGACGGAGAATATGAGGTCTATGGAATCGGGACCTGTGGGGGCGTGAACAAGATATTTATCGACCCTGACGACAATTGCCGGCCTTTCTGGTTTCCGCTGAATGACTTTGACATCATCGATCCGCGCGTGCCCGGCGATTGGGAGATCTTCGCCGACGCAAGCGCCGCCGTATGGACCATGGTGATGGCTTATCCCTTGCTCACCAGGTCCGTGGAACATTTCGATGGATTGCTTTTGCGGGAAGAAAAGGACATGGAGATATTTGCCGCCATCAAGCGCTCCCATGCGGCGACATCTCGCGAATAATGGCAGAATATCAAGTCAGCCGCCCTCGCGGCAACCCTTCCTGACACCGCTGACTCGCGGGCGCCGGGGCTGACCGCCCGAGAACCAAATGGCCAAAAAAGAAAGGGCCGCCTTGCGGCGACCCTTCCTGCTTACCTTACTGAAGAGCGATCAGCCAAGCAACTCCTGCTCCAGCTTCTTCGCCATCTCCTCGATATTTTCAGGCGGCCACCCAGGAATATCCATCCCCAGCCGCAGCCCCATGCTCGCCAGCACTTCCTTGATCTCGTTCAAGCTCTTGCGCCCGAAATTCGGCGTCCGCAGCATCTCGGCTTCGGTCTTCTGCACCAGATCGCCGATATAGATGATGTTGTCGTTCTTGAGGCAGTTGGCGCTCCGCACCGACAACTCCAGCTCGTCCACCTTCTTCAGCAGATAGCGGTTGAGCTGGTTGGCGTCGGCTTCGGTTTCGGCCTGGCTCGGTGCGGCCATGCCGGCCATGGTCGGGACCTGGACCAGGCCTTCGTCGAAGTGGACGAACAATTGCAGCTGGTCCTGGAGGATCCGCGCCGCATAAGCGATCGCGTCGTCCGGCGAGATCGTGCCGTCGGTGTCGACGGTGAGCGTCAGCTTGTCGTAATCGAGCTCCTGGCCGACGCGGGTGTTCTCGACCTTGTAGCTGACCTGGCGCACCGGGCTGTAGAGCGCGTCGACCGGGATCAGCCCGATCGGCGCGTCGACCGGGCGGTTGGCGGCGGCTGGGACGTAGCCCTTGCCGGTCTCGGCGGTCAGCTCGATGTTGAGCGTCGCGCCCTCGTCCAGATGGCAGATGACCAATTCGGGGTTCATCACCTCGATGTCGCCGGTGGTCGCGATCTGGCCGGCCTTGATCTCGCCGGGGCCGGTCGCGGAGAGCTGGAGGCGCTTGGGCCCCTCGCCTTCCATCCGGAGCGCGATCTGCTTGACGTTCAAGACCATGTCGGTGACGTCCTCGCGCACGCCGGCGAGGCTGCTGAACTCGTGCAGCACGCCCTCGATCTTGATCGCGGTGACCGCGGCGCCCTGGAGCGACGACAGCAGCACCCGCCTGAGCGAGTTGCCCAGCGTCAGGCCGAAGCCGCGCTCGAGCGGCTCGGCGACGAACGTCGCCTTGCGCCGGCTGTCGCCGCCGACCTTCCTCTCGAGGGCATTGGGCTTCTTCATTTCCTGCCAGTTCTTTGCATTGACGGCCATGGATTTTCCTCTGGCGGTTGGGGAAGGGGACTTCCCGAATTTCTACTTCAAACTCTTCTCTTGCCCGGCGGCGCGGTCACGCGCCGACGATGCTAGACGCCCAAAATCACACCCGGCGCCGCTTCGAGGGGCGGACGCCGTTGTGCGGGATCGGCGTGACGTCGCGGATCGAGGTGATCTGGAAGCCGACCGCCTGCAGCGCCCGCAGCGCGCTCTCGCGGCCCGAGCCGGGGCCTTTGACCTCGACCTCGAGCGTCCTGACGCCATGTTCCTGCGCCTTCTTGCCGGCGTCCTCGGCGGCGACCTGGGCGGCATAAGGCGTCGACTTGCGCGAGCCCTTGAAGCCCATCATGCCGGCCGACGACCAGGCGATCGCATTGCCCTGCGCGTCGGTGATGGTGATCATCGTGTTGTTGAAGCTGGCGTTGACGTGGGCGACGCCGGCGGTGATGTTCTTGCGCTCGCGCCGCCTGAGGCGCTGAGGTTCGCGTGCCATGGGTGTTTACCTTACCTAATCCTGAAATCTCTAAAAGCCGGAGCGTGCAGGGCGATTTCGTCCCCCGGACGAAATCACTTCTTCTTGCCGGCGATCGGCTTGGCCTTGCCCTTGCGGGTGCGCGCGTTGGTGTGGGTGCGCTGGCCGCGGACCGGCAGGCCCTTGCGGTGCCTGAGGCCGCGATAGCAGGCGAGGTCCATCAGGCGCTTGATGTTCATCGCCACCTCGCGCCGGAGATCGCCTTCGACCTGGTGGTCGGCGTCGATCGTCTCCCTGAGGTGGAGCACCTCCTGGTCGGTCAGGTCCTGGACGCGGCGCTCGGGCGGTATGCCGAGCTTGGCGGCGATCTGCCTGGCCTTGGTGCGGCCGATGCCGTGGATGTAGGTGAGGGCGATCTCGACCCTTTTGTTGGCCGGGATATTCACGCCCGCGATACGTGCCATAAATTTTATTCTCCTGCTCCACAGGTCGCCTTGGCGGGCGGCCTATCTCAGCGCTGCTGCGGACCCTAAAAACAGGCAAAGCCGAC
Organism: Sphingomonadales bacterium; assembly: GCA_034668465.1. GTDB lineage: Bacteria > Pseudomonadota > Alphaproteobacteria > Sphingomonadales > Sphingomonadaceae > Allosphingosinicella. Next base: position 152,609 of record JAXDPI010000046.1, on the reverse strand, counting down.
AGGCGCACGAATGCGCCGCCGGAGAGCCGGTTAGCGGGATAGGGGGCAAATAGGAACTGAGCAGGGCGCTGTCAACAGGGCGCAAGCGTAGAATCAGCCGCCCCCGTCCAGCCCGCGCCGCTGGCGGAGCAGCAGCAGCGCCGCCATGATCCCCATGCCGAGCAAGGGCGAGCCGTACATCAGGATGTCGGCGCCCGGCTGGCCGGCATGGCCCTCGCCGATGTTCCACGACGTTCCCGCGACGATCACCAGCGCGACCGCGAGCCGGACCAGATCGGGCGCGGCCGGCCCGCGGCCGGGCGGGCGAACAGGATCGTCCAGACGGTCACCAGGAAGATCCCAGCCTGGACGGCGAGCATCAGCATGATCAACGGCTTCATCGGCTTGGCCCCCTGAACGTTCGCGGGCGAGGCTGGCACGGATGGCGGGCGGCGGCAATGGAATAGAAAAGCTCACGCATAGGCGAGCAGCGCGTCGCGCTTCGCCGCCAGCGCTTCGTAGCTCTGCGTCGAAGCCTTGCCCGCGATCCGCGCCATCGCCCGCGCCAGCCGCTTCAGCGCCGCCTCGCTCATCGCGCCGGCCGCGCCCGCGATCGCCTCATTGTCCATCATCTCTCCCGAACAATGCAGCACGACATCGCAACCCGCCTCGATCGTCGCCCGAGCCCGATCGCCCGGCGTGCCCGAGAGCGCTTTCATGGCGAGGTCGTCGGACATCAAAAGGCCGTCGAAGCCGATCGCGCCACGGATGATTTCGGCGATAATTTTGGGCGAAATGGTGGCGGGATGGTCGGCGTCCCAGGCGGGATAGAGAATATGCGCGGTCATCGCCATCGGCGCGTCGCGAAGGGCGCGGAACGGGGCGAGGTCGATCGCCAGCTCCTCCTCGCTCGCGTCGACGACGGGCAGCGCCTCATGGCTGTCGGCGCGGGCGCGGCCGTGGCCGGGAATGTGCTTGACCACGGCGCAGATTCCGGCCGCCTCGAGGCCGTCGAGCACCGCGCGGCCCAAAGCGGCGGCGCGCATCGGGTCGCTGCCCCAGGCGCGGTCGCCGATGATCGCGTCGGCCCCCGGCCGCGGCAGGTCGAGCAAGGGGAGGCAATCGACGTTGATCCCCATTTCGGCGACGGTGAGGCCGAGCGCCTCGGCATTGACGCGGGCCGCTTCGATCGCGCTGATCGGGGCCAGCTCGTAGAGCGCGCCGAACCGGCCCTGGGCGGGGAATTCGGGCCAGGCGGGCGGCTTGAGGCGGGCGACGCGGCCGCCCTCCTGGTCGATCAGGACCGGCAGATCGGCGCGGCCGGCCAGGTCGCGCAGCGAGTCGGTCAGCGCCCTCAATTGCGCCTTGTCGACGACGTTGCGGCCGAACAGGATGAAGCCGGCCGGATCGGCGGCGCGGAACAAGGCGCGCTCGTCGTCGGTGAGGGAAGGGCCCGAAAGCCCGAGGATCGCGGCCAGCATGGTACGCTTTTACCAAGCGCGCCCGGCAAAGCAAAAAGGGGGGAGGAGCGCAACCGGACTCCTCCCCCGCTCCCGGCGGCTTCCCTTCCGCCGAGAGGTCGCCCTCGCGCGCGACTTACTGGCTGCCGAGCTCGGAAAGGTGGAGGCGCGCCGCCTGGGTGGCACCGGAGCGATAGGTGCCGACCCAGATTTCGTAGCGGCCCGATTGCGGATTGCTGAAGCGGACCGAGGGGTTCAAGCCGCCGACGCCGCCGTCGTCGTCGCAATAGAAGCGCCCGTCGGGCCCGTTGACCACCAACGTCGTGTCGGAGCTCGCCGCGACCGAGATGATCAGCGGCAGCGAGCCGCCGCTATAGACCAGCCGCACGTCCGGCGCATTGGTGATGAAGCCCGAGCAGCCCGATCCGGCGTTCGACGCGTCGATGTCGCCGCCGGCGCGCAGCGAAACCACCCGCGGATCGGGGGTGAAGCCGGTGCGCAGCGTCACCGTGCCGTAATTGGGATCGGCATTGGTGTTCTGGGCGGACGAGGGAACCGCGGCGGCGGCGAGCAGGGCCGACGAAGCGACGGCGAGCGAGCGAAAGCTGAGCATGGATAACTCCCAGGGTGAATGTTGCAGCGTGCCGGCCGGCCCACCCTGGCCGCTCGACGAGGCGCAAGATTGCCGCACCGAAACGAAAAGTAATTCCCGCTTATGTCCTGCCCGGCCCCCGCTTCTTGTCCGGTGCGCCGATCCGGCAAATGTCGGATGGCCGGGCAGCGCCGCGACGCGCTACAAGGGTTCAAACCCGCTGCGAGGGTTCGAGCCCTTAGAAAGCCGTGATGACCGACGCCCCGCTCACGATTCTGATCCTCGAGGACCAGGGCCTGGTGCGCGCCGGGATGCGCGAGCTGATCCAGATCAGCGAGCCGCACGCGCGGATCGTCGAGGCGGCGAGCTATGACGAGGCGGTCGCGCGCGCCGAAGCCGGGCCGATCGACATTGCCTTCCTCGACGTCGACCTGAAGGGCGACAAATCGGGGGTGGATTTCCTGCGCTGGCTGCGCGCGGCCGAACGCGATACCCGCGCGATCATGCTCTCGGGGCGGGCCGAGAAGGAGCTGGTCCTCGCCTGCCTCAACGAGGGCGCGAGCGGCTACATCCTCAAGGACATGGAGAGCGAGGGGCTGTTCCGCCGCGCGCTCGACACGGTGTTCGACGGCGGCGTCTTCCTGCCCGCCTCGGTGATCGGCCGCGGCGGCTTCTCGCCCGCTTTGCCGGTGCCGCCGGCGCCGGTCTCGCCGGCTTCTTTGGGCATCACCGGCCGCTCGCTCGAAGTGCTCTATTATCTCTGCCAGGGCCTGCCGAACAAATCGATCGCCCGCCACATGGGGATCGAGGAGGGCACCGTCCGCAAGGACTATCTCCCCAAATTGTTCCGCATCTTCAAGGTGGTGCGCCGCACCGAATTGCTCATCGAAGTGTCGCGGCGCGGAATCGCCGTGCCTATGCCCCAAGCGCTGCAAGACATAGCGAGCTGATCTCGGCCGCCAGCGCGTCGGGGGAGACCGGCTTGCGCAGCACCCGCCCCGCGCCGAGCCAGTCGCCCTCGTCGAGCGGCTGCATCTCGCCGGTGACGACGATCAGCGGCAGCGCCGTCTCGAACGCCGCCGTCGCCAGCCGGACGACGTCCTGCGCGGTGCGGCCGTCGGGCAGCCGGTAATCGGTGATCAGAAGGTCCGGGATCCGCTCCAGCGACGGCAAAGCGGCCTCCATCTCGGCCACCGAGCCATAAGCTTCGTAGCGCAGGCCGAGCGTGTCGAAGAGGGCGAGCGCCGAGTTGCGCACCAAGGCGTCGTCCTCGACGTAGAGGATATAGAGGCCCGACAGGTCGACGGGCCCGGGCGGCCGCGTCAGCTCCGCCAGGGACAGCGTCTCGAGCGCGGCCTCGCCATAAGGCAGCTCCAGCGAGAAGCGCGTGCCCTTGCCCGCGGTCGATCGCATGTCGAGCCGGTGCTCGCCGAGCAGGGGGATGATCGCGCTGACGATCGACAGGCCGAGGCCGACGCCCTTCTCGCGATCGCGCTCGTCATTGTGGAGCTGGACGAACGGGCGGAACACCCGCGCCCAATCGGCCTCATCGATGCCGACGCCATTATCGACGATATCGATCCTGACCCGGCTCGGCAGCCGGACGATGCCGAGGATGACGGCGGCGCCGTCCGCCTTGGCGGGATCGCTATGCTTGACCGCGTTGGTCAGCAAATTGCCGATCACGCGGCCGAGCAGGTGGCGGTCGCTGCGCACTGCGATCGGCCGGTCCCGGCGCCAGCGCAGCCGCAGCTCGACGCCCCTTTCCTCGGCGGCGGCGCGGCAGGAGGCGGCGACCTCCTCGACCAGAGCCGCGAGGTCGAAATCGCCGATCTCGGCCGCGACGAAGCCCGATTCGAGCCGCGAGATGTCGAGCACCGCGTTGAACGAGGTCCGGGTCAGCCGCGAGGCGTCCTGCGCCAGCTTCAATATCTCGTCGGCCCGCGCCGCATCGCCCCGGTCGAGTGCGTGCCGCGCCGCCCCGAGCAAGTTGGTCAGCGCCTGCATCGGCTGGCGCAGATCGTGGGCAGCGTCGGCGAGGAACTTCGACTTGGCGACATTCTGCTGCTCGGCCAGCGCGCGCAGCGCGTCCTTCGCCTTGACCAGCGCCGAGGTCTTGGCGCGGGTCTCGCGCTGCGCCGTCTCGAGCCGCGCGTTGCGGTCGGTGAGCTGGCGCTCGCGGGTGAAGGCGTCGCGGGCGGTGCGCTCGAGCTCGACCGCCACCGCGCAGCCGACCAAGGAGAAGGAGAAGAGGTAAATGACCGCCGCGAGATTGTAGTAGGAGAGCGACTTGGACATGAACTCCATCAGGCTCTTGGGCGATTGGAAGTCGGTCGTCTGGGTGAACAGGAGGAAGGCGAAGCTCGCCACCAGGCAGAGCAGGGTCAGCGCGTAGACCAGCCGGCTCGGCAGCCGGAACAGGCCGAACATGAAGGTCAGGATCACCGGCAGGCAGATGTAATAGAACAGATAATTGTACGGGAAGGGCGCGACCGCGATCATCGCCAGCGACAGCAGGTAGAGCGCGGTGAGGCAGGCCGAGAGCGCGCCGATCACCCAGAAGTAGCTCCGGCCGCGCAGGAACAAGGTCAGCGCCGCGGCGGCGATGCACAAGGTGCCGGCCACACGCAGCGGCAGGATCGCGTCGAGCGCCGGCCGGAAGTCCTGGTTGCGGTAGCCGTGATAATAATCCCAGCCGAAATAGGAGACCCAGACCAGGGCGACCAGCACGACCGCGGCGTTGCGGGCGGTCGTCCAGCGCGCGACGGTCTCGTCGACGAACTCCGCCTCGAGCGCGGGTGCGAACCGGGGCGGCGGTCGGAACATATGGGCGAAGATGGCCGGCGCGCCGCGCCACGCGCCGGGCCGCTCGGCCTTGCCGGATTTCATCTCGCTGGTCGCCATGCCGTCACCCTAACGCCTGCGGGCGGCGGCGTGAATCCTCAGCTGACGACCGAGCAGGCCTCGCCGGCGGCCTGCAGCCGGCGGCAGATTCCGGCGGCGTCGGCGCCCGACGCGCGCAGCCGGTAAAGCGTGCGCCCGCCAACCTGCGCCGAAACCACGTTGTGGCTCAACGGCGCGAGGTAGCGGAAGCGGCCGGAAAGCGCACTCCACGCCTGGTTCGCCGAGGCCTGGCTGGAGAAGGCGCCGAGCTGAATGGTCGGCCCGGACGCCGCCGGCTGCGGGGCCGGAGCGGGCCGCGGCGGCGCCGGGACGGGTGCGGGTGCGGGCGGCTGCGGGGCGGGCGCCGGCTGCCCCGGGGTGACCGGGGGCTCGGCGACGGCGTTGACGTTGAGATTGCCCTGGGGCGTCTGGCCGGCGCTTGCCGCGGCGGCGACGTCGCCCTCGCCCGCGAAGTTCGCCCCGCCGGGATTGTCGGGCCGAGCCTTATAGTCGCCCTCGGGCGCGGCGATCAGTTCGCCATTGCCGCCGGCCTTGTCGCCGTTGCCGAGCCAGAACAGGCCGCCGACGATGACGCCGATCGCGACCAGGCCGATCACGATTGCCGCGATCAGCTTGGCGACCGACGGCCCGTCGCCGCCGCCATCCTCTTCCTCGACCGCCTCGAGCCACGGCAGACGGTCCTCGTCGCCAACTTCGAGCTCGTCCTCGGCCTCGTTGTCCTGGCCCTCGGCGTTCCGGTCGTCGATCATCACAACATCTCCTCGGCCGCCGTCACGCCCATGACGCCAAGGCCGTTGCGGACAACTTGCCCGATCGCGTCGGCCAATTCCAGCCGCGCGCGTGTCAATTCGGGATTATGTGCCATCAGGAAACGTTTTTCCGGGGCGTCGTTACCCTTGTTCCACTGGGCATGGAATGCGGCGGCGAGATCGCCCAGGTAGAAAGCGATCCGGTGCGGCTCATGCGTTACCGCCGCCGACTCGACGACGCGGGCATATTGCGCGGCGAGCCTGACCAGGCCCAGCTCCTCCTCGTCGAGCAGGGAGAGGTCGGCTTGCGCGGGCAAAACGATCCCCGCCTCGTTCGCGCGGCGGTGCAGCGAGCAGATCCGGGCGTGGGCATATTGGACGTAGAAGACCGGATTGTCCTTCGACGCCTCGACCACCCTGGCGAAATCGAAGTCCATCTGCGCGTCGTTCTTGCGGGTCAGCATGGTGAAGCGCACCACGTCCCGGCCGACTTCCTCGACCACTTCGGCCAAAGTGACGAAGCTGCCCGAGCGCTTCGACATCTTCACCAGCTCGCCGCCGCGCAGCAGCCGCACCATCTGGACGAGCTTCACGTCCAGTGCGGGCCGCCCGGCCAGCGCCTCGACCGCCGCCTGGGTGCGTTTCACGGTGCCGGTATGATCGGCGCCCCAGACGTTGATCAGCTCGTCCGCCTTTTCGAGCTTCTGCATGTGATAGGCGGTGTCGGCCGCGAAATAGGTCCAGCTGCCGTCGGACTTCCTGATCGGCCGGTCCTGGTCGTCGCCGAACCTCGTCGACCGGAACAGCAGCAGCTCGGTCGGCTCCCAATCATCGACGGTCTTTCCCTTCGGAGGAGGCAGCGTACCTTTGTAGACCAACCCCTTTTCGTCGAGCACGGCGAGCGCGCGGTCGACCGCGCCCGATTCCTGCACCTCGCGCTCGGAGGCGAACAGATCGTGGTGGACGCCGAGGCCGGCGAGATCGGCCTTGATCAGCTCGAGCATCGCCGCGACCGTCCGGCGGCGAAAGATGTCGAGCCAAGCCTGCTCGGGCGCGTCGGCATAGATCTCGCCATATTCCGCGGCAAGCGCCGCGCCGACCGGCTTGAGATAGTCGCCGGGATAGAGCCCTTCCGGAATCTCGCCGATCTGCCGTCCCAGCGCTTCGAGGTAGCGCAGGTGCGCCGAGCGGGCGAGCACGTCGACCTGGGCGCCGGCGTCGTTGACATAATATTCGCGGATCACCTTGTGGCCGGCATGTTCGAGCAAGGCGGCCAGCGCGTCGCCGACCACCGCGCCGCGGCAATGGCCCATGTGCATCGGCCCGGTCGGATTGGCCGAGACATATTCGACGTTGACCGTCCGCCCCGCGCCGATCTCCGACCGGCCATAGGCCGCGCCCTCGGCGAGGATCGCAGCGAGCTCCTGCTCCCAGACCGAGCGGTCGAGGCGGATGTTGATGAAGCCCGGCCCCGCCACCTCGGCGCTTGCCACCTCGTCGAGCGCCTGGAGCTTGGGCACGATCGCCTCGGCGAGCGCGCGGGGGTTGGTGCCGGCGCGCTTGGCAAGCACCATCGCCGCGTTGGTGGCGAGATCGCCATGCGCCGGATCGCGCGGCGGCTCGACCGCCACCGCGCCCCTCTCCACGCCCGGCGCGAGCGCGCCTTCGGCCTCGAGCGTGTCGAGGACGGCGTCAACATGCGCGGCAAAGCGGGCGTAGAGCGTCACGGGTCAATCCATATCACGGGAAGGCGCGGCTCTAGCCGAGCGGGAGCGGAATTTGAAGCGCGAGGAAAAAAGAGGGACAGTCCCTATTTTTGGAGGAAAAGGGGACTGTCCCCCGTTTGGGGACTGTCCCCCTCGGGCCTAGTCAGCCGCGCGCCAGGACTCGCAGCTCGCGATTGTGGTGGACGAACCTGCCCGGCGCGCCCTCGCCGACCAGCGCCGCGATCGCGTCGGCGACCGTGGCCGCGTCGATCGCGGCGTAGCGGTCGAGGCGGCCGCGCAGCAGCAGGTTGACGGCCGGGCTGACGAATATCGCGATCCGCTCCTTGAGCCGGCGGTCGGCGCCGCGTTTCCCCCGCAGCAGCCCGGGCCGGACGATGTCGAGCCGGTCGAATCCCAGCCCGGCCAGCGCCGCCTCGGTCTCGCCCTTGAGCCGCGGGTAGAAGAATCGCGAGCCGGGATCGGCGCCGACCGACGAGACCGTTATCATGTGCCGCGCGCCGCCCTCCCGCGCCGCCTTGGCGAAGGCTACGACCATCTCGAAATCGACCGCCCGAAACGCCTCGTCCGACCCGGCCGCGCGCGACGTCGTGCCGAGCGCCGAAATCGCCACGTGGCCGCCGATCCTCCGCGCCAGCGCCGGCCAGCCGTCTGGCGCGGCCAGATGCTCGCGCCACCCCGCCGCGCTCCGTTCCGCCGGGCGGCGGAGCAGCGCATGGACCTCGAGACCGCGGCCAAGCAGGCGATCCGCCGCCAGGCGGCCGACCAGGCCGGTCCCGCCGATGAGCAATGCCCGGCGTGCCATGAAGCCTGACTAAAGCAAAGTCAGGCGCGGATCAGCCCCTCCAGCGGGGCCGATGTCGGGAAACAGCGTCCGCCCCGTCCGCACCGGATCGAGCCGGTAATGCTGCGCCACGGCGCTCGCGATCAGCGTATCGAGGTTCATCGTCGGCCTCAGATCGCGAGCCAGCGCCGCACATCCTCCAGCGCCGAGTCGTCGATCCGCGCGCCGAGACCGAAGCGGTTGAAAGCAATGGATAAGTTTGACATCGGACCCGAGCCCTCTCAGCCCTCACCCGGCCATCATAGCAAGGGGATGTCGCAGACCTATTCCGTGATTGTCGCGAACGGTGTCAGCGCGCGGGCTTTCACGCCGGTCGTGGCGGCCGATCGGACTTTGTGCTAGTCCCGACTCGATCTCGGACAATTGGGGGAGGTCATGCCGCAGCACGAGCAAGACCAGAAGCCGCCGCCGCCGCCGCCGGGCCCGCTGGCGAAAGGATCGCCTTGGCTGGTCGGCCTGGCAATTCTCCTCTACGTGGCTTCGCTCTGGCTTTATTTCTACGGCATCGGCTCGGATCGCTACGACACGATCGAATCGACCCGCCCGGTGCTCGTCTTCACGCTGATCGTCGCGATGCTGGGCTTCGGCGGGGTGCTGATCTTCCGCTCGCTGTTCGCGCCGGACGACGATCTCGGCAAGCGCTTCGCCCATGCGCGTGAGATTTTCCTGATCTTCTCGGGCATCTTCGGGACGATCATCGGCTTTTATTTCGGCGCCGCCGACGAGGACAATGCGACGCCGCCCTCGCTGAGCGAGCCGATCTATGAGAACGGACGCATTTCGGTCGAAATCGCGGGCGGTGTCGCGCCCTTCATCAGCCTGCTGACCATCGAGAGCCGGCCCGACGACTCGCAGGTCCGGCAAGGCGATCTACGGGCCCTTTCTTTCGCCGTCCTGCCATGTCCGGCCGACGCTTCCATCACCGTCGTCGACGGCGAGGGGAACCGCGACCAGGCCGAGATAACCTGCCCCGCCGAGGCTTCCGGCGGCGCGTCCAACGCCGCCGCGGCGACCGACGGCAATGCCGCCGGGGTCAACGCGACCGGACGCTGAGCCTAGGGCCCGTACTCACGACCACCTCCGGTCGTGAGTACGGGCCCTAGAGCTCGCCCGGCAGAAGCGAGGGACCGACCAGCTCCGCGTAGCGGCGCACAGCGAACCGGTCGGTCATGCCGGCGATGAAGTCGCCGATGCCGCGCAGGACAGCGGCCGCGCTTTCGCTTTCGGGCCGCCATTCCGGCGGCAGCCGGGCCGGGTCTGCGCGATAGGCCTCGAACAATTTGGCGAGCATCGCCTGCGCTTCGGCACGGACCGCCTTGACCGCCGGCGCATCGTACATGCGCGCGTGCAGGAACGCTTTCAGCGTCCGTTCTTCGGCGGCCATCTGCCCGGAGAAGCCGGCGAGCGGTCGCCCGGCGCCGCGCACCTCCTCGATGCTGCCGACACCCGCCGCGCGGCGCTGCGTTTCGGCGAGGACGTCGTTGACCATCCGCCCGATCAGGTCGCGGATCAGCTCGGGGATCAGCCGCGCCTCGTCGGCATCGGGATGGCGGGCCCGAACCTCGTCCCAGGCGCGCGCCACGAGGGGAACGGCGCGCAGCTCCTCGAGCGTGAACAGGCCGGCGCGCAGGCCGTCGTCCACGTCGTGAGTGTCGTAGGCGATGTCGTCGGCGATCGCGGCGATCTGCGCCTCGAGGCCGGGCCAGGAGCCGAGCTCGAGCGGCCATTGCGCGTCCGCCTCGGCCAGCGCCCATGACGGCTCCTTGACCGGGCCGTTATGCTTGGCGAGGCCCTCCAGCGTCTCCCAGCTGAGATTGAGCCCGGCAAAGCGCGGATAAGGCGTCTCGAGCCGCGTCAGCAGCCTGATCGTGTGGGCATTGTGGTCGAAGCCGCCGGCTCCGCGCATCGCCGTCTCGAGCACGTCCTCGCCGGCATGGCCGAACGGCGGGTGGCCGATATCGTGGGCGAGCGCGAGCCCCTCGGTCAAGTCCTCGTTGAGCCCGAGCGCCCGCGCCATCGTCCGCCCGATCTGGGCGACCTCGAGGCTGTGGGTCAGCCGGACGCGGTAATGATCGCCGTCGGGCGCGACGAACACCTGGGTCTTGTGCCGGAGCCGCCGGAACGGGATCGAATGGATGATCCGGTCGCGGTCGCGCTGAAAGGCGTCGCGGGGCCCGCGATTAGCGCGATCGTCTTCCGCGTGCAGCCGGCCTCTGCTCCTCGCCGGATCGGCCGCGAGTGGAGCGAGTGGAGCGAGTGGAGCGCGGGTCATTGGCGGCCGGCTTCCGCTCTACGTCGGATCGGTTGCGAGCCGAACGGGCGGTCGCGGCCGGTCGGCGTTCGGGTTCCGATAGCGCGCGGGTCGAACGGGCGGGGGCGGCCGGCCGGCGCTCGGGTTCGCGTCGCGTGCGGGAGGGACTTGTGTCATTGGCGGTCTGGAGCCGGTCTATCTCCTGGCCCGCCTCGCTTGTCCAGGTCACCGCCGAGATGTGGCGCTGGCGCAGCTGATTGACGAACGTCTGGGCGGCGCGGTCGTTGTCGAACGGGCCGATCAGCAGGCGATTGGTGGTGCTCGCCCGCGCGGTGTAGGCGCCGCGATTGTTGAGCAAGGCGCCGGCCTGCTCGCGCAGATTGGCGAAGGTCCGCGGCAGGCCGGTGCCGTTGGCCCCGGTCGCGACCTGGACCCAGCGTCGCGCCGGGTTGGCCGGCGGCGCGTTGCGTGCGCCCCGGCCGCGGCTTGGCTGCTCGCTCGGGCGGGTCGGGCGCGACGAGGTGGCCGTAGCGCGCTGGTCGCGATAGCGCGCCTCGGCCTCGCGCGCTGCGGCGTCGCGAGCGCGCCGGTCGACAACCGGCGCCGGCGCCGAGCCTCCTTCGTCGGGCAGCGACTGGACGACCGCGGCGATGTCGGAGAAAGCGGGCCGCGCCGGCTGGGCAGAAGGAGGCGATGCCTGCGGCGGCGCGCTACGGGGTTCGCTGCCGGGAGCGAGGGTGAAATTGCCGCCGGAATAGAAAGCGGGCGCCTCGCGCGGCGGCGGCTCGCGCCGTGGTTCCGGTTCCGGCTCGCTCCGCGCCGGTTCGAAGCGGCGCGGCTGGGCCTCGGCGGTCTGGAGCGGCCGCGAGGGCAGCACCGGCGGCGCCATTTCGGAATCGCGGATTAACGAGTTGATCGGCCGCTCGCCGGAGCCCGGGCGGCGGCGGACGCTCGAAGACCCCTCCGGTTCCGGCAGGATCCGGCGCGGCGCGGCCTCCACCGGCGGCGGGGCCGCGGCGTTGGCGGCGATCTGGACGTTGCGGCCGTCGCTCGGGAAGCGGCCGAAATGGACCGCGGCCGCCTTCTGCCCTGGGCTCAGCGCAGGCAGCCGGACGAAAAAAGGCGCCATTTCGCGGGCGTTCACGGCGGGCATCATCCTCAATGCGGTATCCTCGGCGCCGGCCGCGTCGCCGGTCAGCGCCAGCACGAAGGCCTGGGTGCGCCAGGCGGCCCGCTCGTGGCGGCGCAGCTGGCTCTCGATCACCCGCAGCGCCTGGTCGCGCTGGCCGCTGATCGCTAGCGACAAAGCGAGGCGCCGCTCGACCTCGGGATCGGTGCGGCGCCTGAGCGCGAGCTGATAGTCGCGCTGGGCGCGGCCCGGGTCGCCGACCATGTCGTAGGCGAGGCCGCGATCGCCGGCGATCTCGCCCTCGGGCGCGCCCAGCCCGGCCGCCTCGGCGAACATCAGCAATGCCTGCTCCGGCCGCTCCATCAGCACCAGGGCCGAGGCCATGCCCGCCTTGACCCGCGCGTCGCTCGGCGAAATCTCGTCGGCGCGCGCGAAGAAGCCAAGCGACGCCTCGCCGTCGCCCATGCCGGCGGCGGCGCGGCCGGCGCCGATCAGCGCCTCGAGGCTGCGCGGATTTTCCGCCAGGGTGGTTAGGTTGCGGCGCAGCTCGGCGCCGGGTCCGGTGTCGAGCGGCTGCACGATCGCGCCCGGCGGAATGCGCGAATATTGCGGCTCGGGCGCCGGGTCGGGCGCGTCCATGTCCTGCGCCCGCGCGGCCCCCGCCGCCATGATGATTCCCGCCGCCGCAAGCAAGATGCCGCGGCGAGCGCCCCGCATCGCCGATAAAGTCATTCCCCGGCTAGACCGCGCTTCGCCTGTACCGGCAATGACCGGCGCCGGGCCGGTGCGGCGGGCCGGTGGATGGGGGCGATGAAAAGATATCCTCCCCCGCCTTTGCGGAGGAGGGGAGGATCTTATTGGTTGTTCTGCCGGTTCAGGAAGCGCGGGATGTCGAGCGGGTCGCGGGTGCCGGTGCGCATCCGCGGCGCCTCTTCCTCCTCCGATTCCTCGACCTGCGCCTTGGCCGCGCCACGGGCGATGTTCGACATCCGCTCGAACAGGGTCCCGCCGGTCTTGGCCTCGGCCTCGGCCGGCGGCTCGTCCTGGGTCAGCCAGGAACGGGTCGCGGCCGCCGGGGGCTCGCCCGCCTCGGGCTCGGCCATGTCGTCTTCGGCGGTCAGGTCGACGCTGTCGAGCAGCAGCTCGTCGCCTTCGTCCTGGTCCGCCGTTTCAACGATCGGCATCTCGCCCGTCGGCGCGTCCATCATCGCCGGCTCGGCTTCCTGGGGGAGCTCCATCGGCCCGTCCATTCCTTCGGGCGGGGTCAGGGTGAGCGGCTCCGGCTCGGGCGCGACTTCGGTGCGCGGCGGCTCGGCGGCGCGGACCGCCGGGAAGGTGAACACCTTGGCCGGCTGCGGGATCGGCATCACCTCCTCGGCGCCGATGCCGGTGGCGACGACCGACACCCGGATCTTGCCGCCGAGGTCGTTGTTGAACGCCGAGCCCCAGATGATGTTGGCGTCCGGATCGACCAGCTCGCGGATATGGTTGGCGGCCTCGTCGACCTCCATCAGCCGCATGTCGTCGCCGCCGGTGATCGAGATGATCACGCCCTTGGCGCCCTTCATGCTGACCCCGTCGAGCAACGGATTGGCGATCGCCTGTTCGGCCGCCTCGATCGCGCGATTGTCGCCGTCGGCCTCGCCGGTTCCCATCATCGCCTTGCCCATCTCGCTCATCACCGAGCGGACGTCGGCAAAGTCGAGGTTGATCAGGCCCGGCATGACCATCAGGTCGGTAATCCCGCGCACGCCCTGCTGGAGCACCTCGTCGGCCATCATGAACGCTTCCTTGAAGGTCGTGTTCGGATTGGCGATGCGGAACAGGTTCTGGTTCGGGATGACGATCAGCGTATCGACATGCTGCTGCAGCTCCGAAATGCCGGCATCGGCGGCGCGGCCGCGGCGCGCGCCCTCGAAGCTGAACGGCTTGGTGACGACGCCGACGGTGAGGATGCCGCGATCGCGCGCCGCCTTGGCGATGATCGGCGCCGCGCCGGTGCCGGTGCCGCCGCCCATGCCGGCGGCGATGAAGCACATGTGCGCGCCGTCGAGGCTCGCTTCGATCTCGGCCAGCGCCTCTTCGGCGGCGGCCTTGCCGATCTCGGGCCGCGAGCCGGCACCGAGCCCCTGGGTGATCTTCAGGCCGAGCTGGATCTTGCGGTCGGCGAGGCTGTGGTTGAGCGCTTGAGCGTCGGTGTTGGCGACGATGAAATCGACCCCCTGGACGTCCGACTGGATCATGTTGGCGATGGCGTTGCCGCCCGCGCCGCCGACGCCGATGACGCTGATCCTGGGTCGGAGCTCCTGGACTTCCGGCCGGATGAAATCGATGCTCATGCGCTGTCTCCCCAAATCCGTGGCGCAATACGACGCGCTTGCTCTAAGCCCTTTTGCCCGAAGCGATTCTCGGGCGCGAGAAAAAAGTTAATGTTCACGTCATGTTTTCCCCAGATTTCATCAATACTGAGTCCGAAATGCCGCAATTATTCGCGAAAGCCAGCCGCCGCCGCCGCGATCGTCGCCGCCCGGGCCGCTGAAGCCGCTGCGCAGGTCGCCTTCGTCGGCCGCCGCGAACTGGGCGAGCCCGGCCAAAGTCGAGAAAGCGGGGCCGCTATGGGCTTCGGGAAGGCCCGGCATGGCCGGCCGCCCGATCCTGACGGCGCGGCCCAAGACGCCCTGCGCGTAATCGGCGACGCCCTTCAATTCGGCGCCGCCGCCGGTCAGCACGACCTGGCGGCCGAACGGCCCGGCGAAACCCAATTCCTTGAGCGCGCCCTCGATCTGGGCGGTCAGGTTCTCGAGCCGCTGGCGGATCACCGAGACCAATTGGGCGCGGGTGATGCGCGCGCTTTCGATCCCCTCCTGGCCGCCGGCGATCGGCGCCAGCTCGATCATGTCGTGATTGTCGCGCGGGGAGGTCATCGCCGAGCCGTAGAAGCATTTGATCCGCTCGGCCTCGGCGCGGCGGGTGCCGAAGGCGGCGGCGATGTCGTCGGTGATGTCGGCGCCGCCGATCGCGAGCGAGCGCAGGCCGACCAGCATGCCGCCGGCGAACACCGAGACGTTGGTCACGCCGCCGCCCAGCTCGACCAAAGCCACGCCCAACTCGCGCTCCTCTTCGCTGAGGCACGCCTTGCCGGCGGCCACGGGCGAGGCGACGATCGCTTCGACGCCGAGATGGGCGGATCGGACGCACAGGTCCAGATTCTTCACCGGCGGCGGATCGGCGGCGATGACGTGGATGTCGACCGCGATCTTGTCGGCGTGGAGCCCGCGCGGCTGCTTGACGCCGTCGACCCCGTCGATCGTGTAGAAAGCCGGGATAGCGTGGAGGATGGTGCGGCCCTCGGGGTCGATCGACTCCCGGCCGGCGTCGAGCAAGGCGTCGATATCCTCGGCCGAGATGCGGCGGCCCCCGATCGCGACCTCGACCCCGGCGACGTTGCTGACCAGGCCGCCGGCCGAGAAGCCGACGAACACCTGGTCGATATTGGTGCCGGCGATCCGCTCGGCCTGCTCGACCGCCTCGCGGATCGCGATCTCGCTCTTCTCCATGTCGGCGATGAAGCCGCGCTTGACGCCGCGGCTCTCGCGCTGGCCGGTGCCGAGGATGCGCAATTTGCCGTCCTCGTCGGGCTCCGCGATCAGCGCGCAGACCTTGGACGAGCCGACATCGAGCGCCGCGACCAAGTTGCGCGTCGGCGCGGTTGGCGTGCGCCGCCCCATCATATCGTCCTGGAGAGATCTTGCGGCGGCTGGCCGGGATCGGGCGGCGCCAGAGCGGGGACGATCGCGCCTGGCTCGCGCGAGATCCGGACATAGGTGCGGCGCGGGTCGCGCATGTCGATTCGGGCGAAATTCTGGCCGAGCAGCGGGTTTTGCTGGTCCATCATCGCGAAGCGAGTGATCGCGCGGCGGGCCTCCTCGTCGCCCTCGGGCAAGGAGAGCGTCTCGCCGCTCTGGAAGCGGATATCCCAGCGGCGCTGCCCCATCCAGGTCGCGCCGGCGATCTGCGGCCGGAGGCGCGGCGCGGCTTCGATCAGGGCGGCGAGATTGTTGATGTGGCGGTTGGCGCCGGCGCCGATCACCAGCGGCAGATCGGGCATCGCCGCGACCTGGACCGGCTCGAGCACGACGCCGTCGCCGTCGATCAGGCTCAACTGGCCGCTATTCTGCCAGATCGCGACCGGCAGCCGCTCGACGACGTGGACGACCAGAGTGTCCGGCAGCCGGCGCGACACCTGGACGTCGCGGATCCAGCCGAAGCGCAGCAGCCGCGCGCGCGTTCCAGCGAGGTCGATCAGCGGCATCGCCATCGAATCCTGGTCGAAGGCGACATTGTAGATGTCGAGCGTCGAGACGCGCTGATTGCCGGTGATCTCGACCCGCCGCAGGGTGAAGCCGGCGCCGCCGACGCCCTCGCCGAGCGCGATGCCGGCCAGCTGCGGCAGGCGGAAGGCGAGGATCGCGGCGACCACCACCGACAGCGTCATGCCGGCGAGCGCCCAATTGCCCAGCCGCCGCGCCCAGCCCGGCGAGATGCCGAACGATTCGAGCAGGCCCGGCTGCTTCGCCTTGCGCTTGCCGGTGCCGCGCGCGTTGGTTCGCCCGCGCGGCTTCGGCCGGCCGCGCGCCGGTCCGCCCCGGGCAATCCTCGCACTCATAACGCCGCCTCCACGATCCGCTCCACCAGCGTCGCATAATCGATCCCCCGCGCCCGCGCCTGCTCGGGCACCAGGCTCAAAGGGGTCATTCCCGGCTGGGTGTTGACCTCGAGCAGATAGAGGCCCGCCTCGCCCTGCTCGTCGTCCCAGCGGAAATCGGCGCGCGACGCGCCCTTGCAGCGCAAGGTGCGGTGAGCCGCCAGCGCCATCGCCAGCGCCGCGTCGCGAATGTCGTCGGGAATTTCGGCCGGGCAGACATGCTCGGTCATCCCTTCGGTATATTTGGCGTCATAATCGTAGAAGCCCGATTTCGGGCGCAATTCGGTCACCGCCAGCGCCTCGTCGTCGAGCACCGCGACGGTCAGCTCGCGGCCCTTGATGAACGGCTCGGCGAGCAGCGAGTCGAATTCCTGCCAGGGGCCTTGCGTCCCGCGGGCGATCGGGTCGCCATGATTGCCGCCGTCGCGGACGATCGCGACGCCGACCGACGACCCCTCGTTGACCGGCTTGAGCACATAGGGCCGCGGCAGCGGATCGCCGGCGTAGAGGCTTTCGCTGGCGACGATCTTCCCTTGCGGCATGCGGATGCCGGTCGGCACCAGCACCATCTTGGTCAGCTCCTTGTCGATCGCGATCACCGAGGCTTCGAGCCCGCTATGGGTGTAGCGGATCCCCATCAGGTCCATCATCCCCTGCACGCTGCCGTCCTCGCCCGGCGTGCCGTGGAGCGCGTTGAACACCACGTCGGGGCTCAGATCGGCGAGGCGCGCGGCGATGTTGCGGTCCATGTCGATCCGCGTCACCTTGTGGCCGCGGCTCTCGAGCGCGTCGGCCACGCCGTTGCCGGTGATCAGCGAAATCTCGCGCTCGGACGACCAGCCGCCCATCAGCACCGCGACGTGGAGCTTATCCATCCGGAGCCCCCACGCGCTGGATCTCCCATTCGAGCGTTACCCCGCTGTCAGCCAAAACGCGCCGCCGCACCTCCTCGCCGAGGGCCTCGATGTCGGCCGAGGACGCCGCGCCAAGGTTGAGCAGGAAGTTGCAATGCTTCTCCGAGACCTCGGCGTCGCCGATCCTGAGGCCGCGGCAGCCGGCGGCGTCGATCAGCTTCCAGGCCTTGGTCCCGGGCGGGTTCTTGAAGGTCGAGCCGCCGGTGCGGGAGCGCAGCGGCTGCGAGGCCTCGCGCTCCTCGGCAATCCGGTCCATCTCGGCGGCGATCGCGGCACGCTCGCCGGGCACGCCCTCGAACAAAGCTTCGACGACGACCGCACCTTCCGGAACCTCGCTGTGGCGGTAGGTGTAGCCGAACCGCGCCGCGGGCCAGGTTTCGACGCTGCCGTCGCGCAGCACGATGGTCGCCTCGATCAGGACGTCGCCGACCTCGCGGCCATAGGCGCCGGCGTTCATCCGCGCTGCGCCGCCGGCGGTGCCGGGAATGCCGCGCAGGAATTCGAGGCCGGCAATGCCTGCGTCGCGCGCCTTGCTGGCGACGCTGATCCCCATCGCGCCGCCGCCGGCCCTGACCCTGTTGCCCGGCTCGACATGGACCTGCGCCAGCGCCTTGGGCAGGCGGACCACCACGCCGGCAACGCCGCCGTCGCGGACGATCAGGTTCGAGCCGACCCCCACGGGCAGCACCGCCACGGCGGGATCGAGCGCGCGCAGGAAATCGGACAAATCCTCGACGCTCGCCGGCCGCACCAGCCATTCGGCCGGCCCGCCGGTGCGGAACCAGATGAAATCGGCGAGGCTGCCGCCGCGTTCGGCGGTCCCGGCGAGCCGCGGCAGGTCGATCACCGCGCTCATGCCGCCTCCTCAGGGGGACAGTTACTCGTAACTGTCCCCATTCCCGCCGCCCTCGCCTTGCCGATGCCGTCGGCGAGGCCCGCCGCCCATTTGGTGATGTCGCCGGCGCCCAGGCAGATCACCATGTCGCCCGGCGCGGCGAGAGTGGAAAGCTGGCGGCAGACCTGGTCGGCGTCGGCGACGAGGTGGGCGCCGAGATGGCCGCGCTGCTTGAGCCCCTCGACCAAAGCCTGGCTGGTCGCCCCGTCGATCGGCTCCTCGCCGGCGGCGTAGACCGGCGCGACGAGGACGATGTCGGCATCGTTGAACGCGCCCTGGAACTCGGCCATCAGATCGCGCAGGCGGGTGTAGCGGTGCGGCTGGACGACGGCGATGACGCGCCCTTCCGCCCCCTCGCGCGCCGCCGACAGCACTGCGGCGATTTCGACCGGATGGTGGCCGTAATCGTCGATGATGGTGACGCCGTCGATCTCGCCGACCTTGGTGAAGCGCCGCTTGACGCCGCCGAACCTGGCAAAGCCGCGCTGGATCACCGCGTCGGGGATGCCGAGCTCGGCGGCGACGCCGATCGCGGCGAGCGCGTTCTGGACGTTGTGCCGCCCCGGCATCGGCAGCTCGATCCCCTCGATCGCGCGCACCTCGCCGTGGCGGCCGCGCAGCGAGACGTCGAAGCGGTTGCCGCCCGGGAAGGGGACGACATTGTCGCCGCGTATGTCGGCCTGGGCGGCGAAGCCGTAGGTGACGACGCGCCGGTCGCGCAGGCGCGGGATGATCGACTGGACCTCGACATGGTCGACGCAGAGCAAGGCGGCGCCGTAGAAAGGCACGTTCTCGACGAACTCGACGAACGCGTCCTTGACCTCGTCGAAGCCGCCATAATGGTCGAGATGCTCGGGATCGATGTTGGTCACCACGGCGATCGTGCCGTCGAGCCTCAGGAACGAGCCGTCGCTCTCGTCGGCCTCGACCACCATCCAGTCCGAGCTGCCGAGCCGGGCGTTCGAGCCGTAGGCGTTGATGATCCCGCCGTTGATCACCGTCGGGTCGATCCCGCCGGCGTCGAGCATCGCCGCGATCATCGAGGTGGTCGTGGTCTTGCCGTGCGTCCCGGCCACCGCCACGGTCAGCTTGAGCCGCATCAATTCGGCCAGCATCTCGGCGCGCCGGACGACCGGAATGCGCCGCTGATAGGCGGCGGCGACCTCGACATTGCTCTTCTTGACCGCGGTCGAGATCACCACCACCGCCGCATCGCCGAGATTGTCCGGGCTGTGGCCGACCGCGACCGCGATGCCGAGTTTGCGCAAGGCTTCGACGACATAGGTTTCGGCGATGTCCGAGCCCTGCACCTTGTAGCCCAATATGTGCATCACCTCGGCGATGCCCGACATGCCGATGCCGCCGATGCCGACGAAATGGATCGTGCCGATGTCGGTGCCGACGCCTCTCATCGGATTCCTCCGAGGAGAGGAGTCGTCCATCCTGAGCTTGCCGAAGGGCCTCTCATGCCGGGGCTCCGGCGGCGAGGCCGCCGAATGGCGGGGCAACGTGGACCGGATCGGCGTCCGCCGCCTGCCCGGCCCGCTCGACCAAATCGGCGAGATCCTTTGCGGCGTTGGGCCGGCCGACCGATTTCGCGCGCGCTGCCGCCTTGGTCAGCGCGGCGGGCTCGAGGCCGAGCTTCTGCATCTGCTTGGCGAGCTCGACCGGCGTGAACTTGCCCTGGGCGATCATCCGCGCGCCGCCCGCTTTGGCCATTTCGCGGGCATTGTAGGTCTGGTGGTCGTCGGTCGCGCTCGGCAGCGGCACCAGGATCGCCGGCCGGCCGGCCGCGGTCAGCTCGGCGATGGTCGAGGCGCCGGCGCGGGCGATGACGAGATGCGCCCAGCCGAGCCGGTCCGGGAGATCGGGCATGTAGGTGGCAAGATCGGCGGGGATGGCGAGCTCGGCATAGCGGGCGCGCACCTGCTCGATATCCTCGGCGCGGCATTGCTGGGTGACCTGGAGCCGGCGGCGGAAATGCTCGGGCAGCAGCGCCAGCCCCTCGGGCACCACCTCGGAGAGGATCGAGGCGCCCTGGCTGCCGCCGATGACGAGCAGGCGGAAGATGCCGTCCTCGGTCAGCGGCGGGAAGGGCTGGTCGCGCAGCGCCAGCACCTCGTCGCGCACCGGATTGCCGACCAGCGCCGTCTTGGCGGCGGCCTTGGCGGGCAGCCGCTGGACCGCGGGATAAGCGGTGGCGATCGCGTCGACCTTGCCGGCCATCAGCCGGTTGACCCGGCCGAGCACCGCATTCTGCTCGTGCAGCAGGGTCGGGATCCGCTCGCGCCGCGCCGCGAGCAAGGCCGGCAGCGCCGGATAGCCGCCGAAGCCGATCACCGCCGAGGGCAGGAACACCTCGTAGAGCCTGAGCGCCATCGCGCGCCCGGTCATGATCGCCTTGGCCGCCCGGTACCAGCCGACCGGCCCGCCGCTCAGCCTTCCCGCCGGGAGGATGTGGACCTGGACGTTGCCGAACAGGCCCGGAATGCGGGCGCCGCGATCGTCGGTGACCAGGGCGACGCGGTGGCCGCGCGCGAGCAATTCCTCGGCGAGCGCATGGGCCGGGACCATATGGCCGCCGGTCCCGCCCGCCGCGAGCACATAGTGGCGCGACAGGATGCTCATCGGAACCCCCGCCATTTGACCACATAGGGCCGGCCGAGCAGATGCGGATTGCGGCGGCTGAAGGCGAGCAGCAGGCCGAAGCCCAGCGCCAGGGCGATCATCGACGAGCCGCCATAGGAGATGAACGGCAGCGTCATCCCCTTGGACGGCGCGATGTGGACGTTGACCGCCATGTTGATCAAGGCCTGCAGCCCGAACTGGGTGACGAGGCCGGCGGTGGCGAGGACGAGGAACTTGTCCTCCTCGTTCAAGAGCCGGACGAGGACGCGGACGACGATCGTCATGTAGAGGATGGCGATGGCGAGGCAGGCGATGATCCCGAATTCCTCGCCGATCACCGAGAAGATATAGTCGGTGTGCGGCTCGGGCAGCGAGAATTTGCGGATCCCGGCGCCCGGCCCGGCGCCGAACAGGCCGCCCCCGGTCAGCGTCCTGAGCGCCGATTCCACCTGATATTGGTCGCCCTCGGCGAACAGGAAGCCGTTGATCCGCTGCGTCGCCACGTCGTAGAAAAGATAGGCGGCGAGGATCAGGGCGAGGCCCGCCGCGCCGAGCGCGTAGAGGATCCGCATCGAGGCCCCGGACAGCATCACCAGCACCACCCAGGCGGCGACGAAGATCACCGTCTCGCCCAGATTGGGCTGGCGCATCAGCAGCAGGGCGATCACCCCGGTCAGCACCGCCGACAGCGGCACCACCGGCAACGACTTGTCCTTCTCCTTCAATGACAGCAGCCAGGCGATGGTGACGATGAACATCGGCTTCAGGAATTCGGACGGCTGGAACTGGGTGAAGCCGACGTCGAGCCAGCGGCGCGCGCCGTTCACCTCGAAGCCGAGGATCGGCACCAGGAAGAGCAGGAGCGTGAACAAAGCCGCGCCGAGGATCGAGAGCCGCCGCGCGGTCGGCTTGGCGAGCATCGAGACGCCGATCATCACCGGCACGGCAAGCGCGATCCAGACGATCTGGCGGTAGAAATAATAAAGCGGCGCGACGTGGATCCCGCCGCCCGAATAACGCTGGGCGGCGGCCGGCGCGGCGGCGGCGACCGCGATCAGGCCGATCACGATCAGCACCGCGACCAGCACCAGCAGCACCTTGTCGATCTCCCAGAACCAGCGCCCGATCGCGCTGCGGTCCGAGCGGCCGAGCCGCGGCGCCATCGCCTTGCGGACCGGTGCCGCGCTGCTCATGCCAAAGCCTCCGAAAAATAGGGACAGTCCCTAGTTTTCGAGGCGGAGGGGAAAAATAGGGACTGTCCCTCTTTTCTCATGCGAGCGCCTCCACCGCGGCGCGGAAGGCGTCGCCGCGCGCCTCATAGTCACGGAACTGGTCGAACGAGGCGCAGGCCGGCGAGAGCAGGACGACCTCGCCCGGCGCCGCCGCCCCCGCCGCTTCGTTGACCGCCGTCACCAGCAATTCCGCCTCCGTCACCTTCACCCGTCCCGCCAGCAGCCGCGCGAACATCGGCCCCGCCTCGCCGATCGTGTAGGCGGCGCGGACGTGGCCGAGTTGGCTCTCGCAGGGGCCAAGACCCTTGGTCTTGGCGAGCCCGCCGACAATCCAGTGGATATACGGGAAAGCGGCGAGCGCGGGCGCGGTCGAATCCGGATTGGTCGCCTTGCTGTCGTTGACGAACAGGATGCCGTCCTTCTCGCGCACCCGCTCCATCCGGTGCGGCAGGCCGGGATAGGTGGCGAGGCCGCGCGCGATGTCGCCGGCGGCAAGCCCGAGCGCTTCGCATGCCGCGATCGCCGCGCGCGCGTTCTGCGCGTTGTGCGGACCCTGCAGCGCCGGCCAGCCGGCCTGGTCGATCGCGATCTCGTCGCCGACGATCGCGGCCCGGCCGGGCGACTGCATCTCGAACAGCCGCAGCTTCGACGCACGATAGGCTTCGAAGCTCTCATAGCGGTCGAGATGGTCGGGCGTGACGTTGAGCAAGATTGCGATGTCGCAGTCGAGGCTGTGGGTGAGATCGAGCTGGTAGCTCGACAGTTCGAGCACATAGACGCCGCCCTCGGGCAGCGGGTCTTGGGCCAATATCGGGAGCCCGATATTGCCGCCCATCGCCGCCGCCACGCCGGCGCTCTCGAGAATGTGGTGGACCAAGGCGGTGGTGGTCGACTTGCCGTTGGTGCCGGTGATCCCGACCACCTTGTGCGAAGGCAGGGTCGCGCGCGCCTGCGCGAACAATTCGATGTCGCCGATCAGCGGAACGCCCGCCGCCCGCGCCCTGCCCGCGATCGGGTGGCGGTTCAGCGGCACGCCGGGCGACACGACGATTCCGTCATAGCCCGAAAGGTCGATCTCGAGCAGGTCGGCGATGCTGAGCGTTCCCCGGCGAAGGCCGGGGCCCAGTCCGGCCGCCGATCCTGGACCCCGGCTTTCGCCGGGGAACATGCCGACGGCCTTCTCCCGCGCCTCCACACTCTTGTCCCAGGCGGTGACCTCTGCCCCGCTCGCCACCAGCGCCTCGACGCTGGCGAGCCCCGAGCGGGCCAGGCCCAGAACGGCATAGCGTCTGCCGCGAAAGGCGGGGCTGATGATCATGAGGCCTCCGTGCTCCCGCGAAAGCGGGAGCCCAGTCTGTGCCCTTTTCCTGGACCCCGGCCTGCGCGGGGGTGCGGTGATGGCGATGGCTGTCGCATCGCCATCACCGCAGCTTCAGCGTCGAAAGGCCGGCCAGCGCCAGCACGAAGGCGACGATCCAGAAGCGGATCACGACGGTCGGCTCGGACCAGCCCAATTGCTCGAAATGGTGGTGGATCGGCGCCATCCGGAAGACGCGCTTGCCGGTCCTTTTGTAGACCAAAACCTGGATGATCACGCTCATCGCCTCGAGCACGAACAGGCCGCCGATGATGCCGAGCACGATCTCGTGCCTCGTCGCGACCGCGATCGCGCCCAGCGCGCCGCCCAGAGCGAGGCTGCCGGTGTCGCCCATGAAGACCGCCGCCGGCGGCGCGTTGAACCACAGGAAAGCGAGCCCTGCGCCGATGATCGCCGAGCAGAGCAGGGTCAATTCGCCGGTGCCGAGCACGTGCGGGATGCCGAGATAGGTGGCGAAGATCTTGTTGCCGACCAGATAGGCGATGATCAGGAAGGCGAGGCTGGCGATGATCACCGGCATGGTGGCGAGCCCGTCGAGCCCGTCGGTCAAATTCACCGCATTGCCGAACGCGACCACGACGAACGCCGCGAACAATATGTAGAACGGGCCGAGGTCGATCACCGGCCCGTTGTAGAACGGAATGTAGAGCTCGGTCGCCCCGCCCCAGGAGATGACCCAGCAGCCGAGCCCGGCAACGACGAACTCGGCGAGCAGCCGCACCCGGCTGGAAATGCCCTTGTGGTGGCGCTTCTTGATCTTGTCGTAATCGTCGAGGAAGCCGATCGCGCCGAAGCCGACGGTGATGAACAGGCATGCCCACAAATAGCGGTTGGAAAAGTCCATCCACAGCAGCATCGCCACGGTGAGCGAGGTCAGGATCATCAGCCCGCCCATCGTCGGCGTGCCGCGCTTGGCGAGGTGCGACAAAGGGCCGTCGTCGCGGATCGGCTGGCCCTTGCCCTGGCGGACCCTGAGCCAGCCGATGAACCTGGGGCCGATGATCAGGCCGAGGAACAAGGCGGTCGCGGTCGCGCCGCCTGCGCGGACGGTGCTGTAGCGGAAGAGGTTGAACAACCCCGGATAGCCAAGCTGATCTGCGATCCAAAGAAACATCAGTCGTTTTCCGTCCCGAGCCCTTCGGCGCCGCCTGCGGCGCCGCTCTGGATAAACTCCGCCGAGGGGCCGCCCGCCAGCGCCTCGACGAGGGCGGCAAGTCCGATGGAGTTGGATCCCTTGACGAGCAAGGCGTCGCCGGGGCCGATCGCCTCGCGGGCGAGCGGAAGCGCCGCCGCCGCGTCGGCCACATGCGCCATTTTCACTTGTCCGCCAAGCGCTTTTGCGAGCGCCCCCATCTCGTCGCCGACCAGGATCGCATAATCGACCTGGGCCGCTTCGAGCGGCGCCGCCAGAGCGGCGTGGAAGGCCGGGCTGTCCGCGCCCAGCTCGCGCATCGCGCCGAGCACGGCGACGCGCCGCCCGGCGACCTTCTCCTCGCCGAGCACCTTCAGGGTCGCCGCCATCGAGGCCGGATTGGCGTTGTAGCTTTCGTCGATCAGCAGCGCCTCGCCGCCGCCGACCGCGATCCGGTGACGCTCGCCGCGCCCCTTCAAGCCGCCCAGCTCGGCGAGCGCGAGCCCGGCCAGCGCGAGGTCGCCGCCGACGGCCTGGACCGCGGCGAGCACCGCCAGCGCGTTGGTCACCCAATGCGCGCCCGGCGGGGCGATGGTGAAGCTCAATTGCGCCCCGGGCAATTGCGCGGTGACCATCGAGCCGCCGCGCGGGCCGCGCACGACATAGGAGGCGCGCACGTCGGCCTCCTCGCTCAGCCCGAAGGTCAGGATGCGGGCGGCATGCGGCCGGGCGGCGGCAGTCAGCCGGTCGCGGTGCGGGCTTTCGAACGGCAGGATCGCGGTCCCGCCCGGCTCGAGCCCCTCGAAAATCTCCCCCTTCGCGTCGGCGATCTCGTCCTCGCCGGCGAAATATTCGCGGTGGGCCGGGGCGATCGCGGTGACGATCGCGACGTGCGGCCGCACCAGCCGGGTCAGCGCGGCCAGCTCGCCTTTGTGGTTCATCCCCATCTCGAACAGGCCGAACCGCGCCTCGCGCTTCATGCGGGCGAGGCTCAGGGGCACGCCGGTGTGGTTGTTGTAGCTCTTGACCGAGCGGTGCGCCTCGCCGGGCGCCGCCCGCTCGAGCGCGGCGAACAGCGCCTCCTTGGTGCCGGTCTTGCCGACCGAGCCGGTGACGCCGACGATCCTCGCCGCGCTGCGCGAGCGCGCGGCGCGGCCGAGATCGTTCAGCGCCCTGGTCGTGTCGGCCACAAGCACGTGCGGGCCGGCGATCCCTTCGCTCACCAGCGCGCCCGCGGCCCCCGCCGCGAACGCCTTGTCGACGAACAAATGGCCGTCGGTCGCCGCGCCCTTCATCGCGACGAACAGGTCGCCCGCCTTGATCTCGCGCGAATCGAACGCGACGCCCGCAGCCGCGAACCCGCCACGGACGGTCCCGCCGGTCGCCGCCGCGATCTCGGCCGAGGTCCACAGCGCGCTCATTCCGCCACCCGCGAAAAATAGGGACAGTCCCTATTTATTGGGAGGGTGGAAAATAGGGACTGTCCCTCTTTTTTCATGCCGCCTCCTCGCGCGCGACGGCGACGTCGTCGAACGGGAGCACGCGGTCGCCGACGATCTGGCCCTGCTCGTGGCCCTTGCCGGCGAGGAGGACGACGTCGCCCGGCCCGGCCTCGGCGATCGCCACGCGAATCGCGTCGCGGCGGCTGGCGATTTCCCGCGCCGCCGGCGCGCCCGCCAATATCTCGCGGCGGATCGCGGCCGGGTCCTCGCCGCGCGGATTGTCGTCGGTGACGATCATGAGGTCGGCGCACCGCGCCGCCACCGCGCCCATCCCGGCGCGCTTGCCCCGGTCGCGGTCGCCGCCGGCGCCGAAGACGATGATCAGCCGCGCCTGGGCATGCGGCCTGAGCGCTTCGCACGCCGCCTCGATCGCGTCGGGGGTGTGGGCATAGTCGACATAGACCGGCGCGCCGGCGCGGGTGATCACCGCCCGTTCGAGCCGCCCGCGCACCGGATGGACCCGCGCCAGATTGGCCAGGGTCTGCCCGGTCTCGCCGCCGGTGGCGATCGCCAGCCCCGCCGCGGTCAGCGCGTTGGCCGCCTGATAGGCGCCGATCAAGGCGAGCGTGATCACGTGCGTCCTGCCCCCGGCCGCGACAATCAGCTTCTGGCCGAGCTGGGTCGTCTCGCGCTTGAGCAATTTCAGCGTCTCGCCCCTGCTCCCGACGGTCAGCACCTGGAGCCCGCGCGCCCGGGCCCGCGCGATCACCTCGTCCGATCTGGGATCGTCGGTCCAGACGACCGCGCTCGCGCCGGGCTCGAGCACATCCTCGAACAGCCGCATCTTGGCCTCGAAATAGGCTTGCATCGTCCCGTGATAGTCGAGATGGTCGCGGGTGAAGTTGGTGAAGGCCGCGGCCGCGACCGGCACCCCTTCGGTGCGATATTGCGCCAAACCGTGGCTCGAGGCCTCGAACGCGGCGTGGGTGATCCCCATCCGCTCGAGCCCGGCCATGTTGGAGAGGAAGGTGACGATGTCGGGCGTGGTCAGCCCGGTGGTCACCTGCTCGTCCGAGGTGGTGACGCCCAACGTGCCGATGCTCGCCGACGGATGCCCCGCCATCCGCCACAGCTGGCGCACCAGCTCGACGTTCGAGGTCTTGCCGTTGGTCCCGGTGACCGCGACGATGACGTCCGGGAAGGGCCGGAAGAATTTGGCCGCCAGCCGGGCGAACGCGCGGCGCGGCTCGGCGGCGGCGATATGAACCGCGCCGGCGACCTGCGTCTCCGGCCGCGAGACCACCGCCACCGCGCCCGAGGAGACCGCGTCGGCGATGAAATCCTCGCCGTTGAACCGCGCGCCCGGGAACGCGCCGAACACGGTGCCCGGCGCGACCTTCCTGTGGTCGATGGCGAAGCCGGTGACGGGGGCGGTTTCGCCGCTGCCGGTCAGCGCGCCGAGCTTCATCAGTGCGCCGCGGCGGCGGCCGCAACCGGGGGCATCAGATCGGACGTGTCGAGGTCGCGGCTCGTATCGGGGATGATTCCGAGCAGCGGCCCGGTGCGCTGGATCAAATGCGCCACGACCGGCGCGGCGGTATAAGCGGCGGTGGTGACGAAGCTGTTGGCTTCGGTCGGGCGGGGGGCATCCATCATCACCAGCACCACATAGCGCGGCGCGTCCATCGGAAAAGCCGCCGCGAAGGTGGAAACGTTGAGTTGGCGATTATATCCGCCGCCGGCCGCGACTTTTTCGGCGGTGCCGGTCTTGCCGCCGACGCGGAAGCCGACCGCTTCGGCGCGCCGGCCGGTGCCCTGCTGGACGTTGAGCCGCAGCAGCTGGCGGACCCGCCAGCTGGTGTTGGCGGAATAGACCCGGCGCCCCGACAGCTGGTGGCCGGGCGCGACCCGCAGCAAAGTCGCCGGCCGCCAGATGCCGCCGTTGACCAAAGCGGCATAGGCGCTGGCGAGGTGGAGCGGGGTGATCGCCAAACCGTGGCCGAAGCCCGAGGTCATCACCGTCAACCGGCCCCAGTCGCGCGGCCACAGCGGCGTCGCGCGCTCGTTGAGCTCGATCGCCGGCGCCTGGTTGAACCCCAAAGCGCGGAACGCCGCCTGCATCCGCTCCGGCCCCATCGCGTCGGCGACGCGGGCGGTGGCGATGTTGGAGGAGTGGACAATCAGCTCCGGCACGGTCAGCGGCCGCCTCATCTCGTGGCCGCGATCGTCGTGGATCTGGAACCGGCCGACCGTGATCGGCGCCGACGCGTCCCAGCGCTGGTTCATCGAGGTGATCACGCCCGCCTCCATCGCCGCGGCGACGGTGATCAGCTTGAAGGTCGAGCCGAGCTCGTAGACGCCCATCGTCGCGCGGTTGTAGAGCGCGCTCGGATCGGAGCGGCCGGCGGCATTGGGGTTGAAGGTCGGCGCCGAGGCCATCGCGATGACCTCGCCGGTCTGGACGTCGAGGACGATGCCGGTGCCGCCCTCGGCGTTCATCGCCGTCACCGAGCTGGCCAGTTCGTTTTCGAGCACCGCCTGGACGCGGCTGTCGAGCGACAAGGCGACCGGCTCGCCGCGCCGGCCGGCGTCGAGCAGCCGCTGGTCGAGCACCCGCTCCATGCCGGCGACGCCGTGGCCCTCCATGTCGGTCCAGCCGAGCACGTGGCCGGCCATCGCGGTCTGCGGATAGAGCCGCTCGGGCTCGCGGTCGAAGACGATCGCCGGCTCGCCGAGCGCGTTCACCGCCGCGACCAGCTCGGGCAAGGCGCGCCGCGAAAGGTAGACGAAATTGGTCTGCCGGCTGAGCAGCGCGCGGTAATCCGCGACGCTGCGCTCGGGCATCAGCGCGGCGAGCCGCTGCGCCAGCTCGCGCCGGTCGCCGATGATCCGCGACGGGTGGACGCCGATCGACCAGGCGTCGATCGTCCGCGCCAGCGGGATGTTGTTGCGGTCGACGAGGTCGCCGCGCGGCGGCAGCAGCGGATTGGCGAGCTCGGCGGCGCCCGAACGGTCGGTGAACAGCTGGAGCTGGGCCAGGCGGGCGACGACCACTAAGGTGACGCCGACGAACAGCAGCATCACCAGCATCAGCCGGTGGTAGGTGAGCGAGAGCCCAAGCTCCTGCTCGGCCGCGAAGGCCGGGCGCTCGATTCTGGCCGCGAGCGTCGCCATCAGTCGCGGGTTCCTTCGCGGCGCTCGGCGCGGGCGGCGGTGCCGATGTCGCGCAACGTGCGCTCGTCGAGCAGGCTGGCGCGGCGCGCGGGCGCCGGCTCGGCCGAGGCGGTGCGGGTGCGGGTGCGGAGCGGCGGGGCCGGCACGGCGGCGCGCGGCTCGACCGAGGGGGTGCGGGTGCGCGCCGGGGCCGGCGGGGTCCGCGCCGGGGCGGGCGCCGCGGCCTGGGGCGGCACGGTCAGGCTGGCGCGCTGGACCATCGGCTGCTGCAGCGCAGGCGGCGGGGCGACCGAACGCTGCGGCGTAGCGACCGCACGCTGCGCGGCCGGGACGCCGGCGGCGGGCGCCGGAGCGGGCGCGGGCGTTGGCGTTGGCGTTGGCGTTGGCGTTGGCGTCGCCGAGGCCATCCGAATCTCCGCCGCGCCGTCGAGCACCGGCGGCGTAGTGGTGGTGAACCGGGCGAGCTGGGCTTCGGAGGCGAGGAACTGGCCCGAGCCCGGCGCGGCGAGGGCGAGCACTTCGTCATTCCATTGCTCGAGCTGCTGGAGCCGGCCGCGCGTGCCCAATTCGGTCTGCAGCGCGCGGATCTGCTGGCGCGTCTCGACGATGCGCCGCTCGAGGCTGGTCAAATCGGCGCGCTCGGAAGCGACCTGGAGCGAGAGCATGTAGCAGCCCAGAGCGGCCGCGCCGACGGCGGCGACCCATCCCACGGGCTTGAATCCCCTGGTGATCATCCTCGTGCTCCTTCTTTCTTCCTGCCCCAGGCCGGGGCGGCGGTGCGGCGTGCGGCGCGAAGCGTCGCCGAGCGCGCCCGCGGATTGGCGTCCAGCTCGGCCGCGCCGGCGCGAACCGGCCTGGCGACCGCTTCGAAGGTCGGCGCCGGCCGATCCGCCTCGTTGGCGGCGGGCAGGTGGCGCGATCCTCCCGGCTGTGATCCGCTGCGGCTCTTTAAAAAGCGCTTAACGATCCGGTCCTCGAGGCTGTGGAAGGTGACGACCGCGAGCCGGCCGCCCGGGCCGAGCACCTGCTCGGCCGCCGCCAGCCCGCCCTCGAGCTCGGTCAGCTCCTCGTTGACGTGGATCCGGATCGCCTGGAAGGTCCGCGTCGCCGGGTCCTTCTTCATCCCCTTGTGGTGGCCGAGCGCCTTGCGGACGATGTCGGCGAGCTGGCCGGTCCGCGCGATCGGCCGGGCGGCGACGATCGCCCGGGCGACGCGGCGGGATTTGGGCTCCTCGCCATAATGGAACAGGATTTCGGCGATCTCGTCCTCGTCGGCATGGTTGACGAAGTCGGCGGCGCTTTGCCCTTCCCGGCTCATCCGCATGTCGAGCGGGCCGTCGGCCTGGAACGAGAAGCCGCGCGCGGCCTGGTCCAATTGCATCGAGGAGACGCCAATATCGAGCGTCACCCCGTCGACCCGGTCGATCCCGCGGACGGCAAGCGCCTGACGCATCCGGCTGAAACGTTCCGGCACAAGCGTCAGGCGCCCCCCGCAAGCAGCGGCCAGCGCTTCGCCATACTGGATCGCCTCTGGGTCGCGATCGAAAGCGAAGACGCGGGCCGCCCCTTTTTCCAGGATGGCCTCGGTATAGCCGCCCGCGCCGAACGTGCCGTCGACATGCGTCTCGCCGGGGGCGACGGCGAGCGATGCAACGACCTGTTCGACGAGGACGGGGACGTGGGCGGCATGGCGGGCGGCGGCCGGAATCATGACGCGGCGCCCTTCTCGCGGAGATGGAAGGCGGCGAGCTCGCGCAGGTCTTCGTCCTCCGCCTGCTCGAGCGCGGTCTGCGGGTCCCAGATTTCGAAGCCGTCGCCGAATGCGACGAACAAGGCGGCGGCGCCGATATGGGCGCGGTCCTTGAGATAATCGGGCAGGATGACGCGGCCGCTCGAATCCCACGAAACCGGGGCGCTGGTCGAATAGATGCCGCGGTGGCGGCGGATGAAGCTGATATTATCGCCGCGCTCGAGCTCGATCCGGCGCTGCTCCTTGAGGTCCCTGTCGAGCTCCTCCTCGAAGCCGCGGTCGTAGCAGACGATGCACGGCGCGCCGGGATGCTTGGACATCAATATGTCGCGGCCGCCGCCGCGCGCCTCGATCGTCTGGCGGTAGGCGGCCGGGACCGACAGCCGACCCTTGAGGTCGACGCTGCTCAGCCCGTGCCATCTGAACTTCTGCCCCGCCACTTCGGCACCGTCTCCGCCAGACAGGCCTTTCCCATCGCCGGGCGCGCGCATCCGCGCGGCCGTGTCGCTTCGCGGCACAATAGGAAACGCCCCGTTTCAGAGGGTGTGGAATAGCAGCACGGATAGGGGTTGAAAAGGGATTTCATGCCACTTGTGGGGATTTCATGCCCCGAAGAGGGTAATTACTGTAAGTCGTTCCGCCTAATTCTTCGCTTTGGCCATGAAATGTTCCATTCTCCGCACTTGTGGATAAGTCGGTGCATTTCCTCGCTCATCGCGCCGGGGCCGGCGCCGGCTGGGGCGCGCTCCGGTTCGAGTCGGCGCTGCCCGGGGCGACCCCGAGGACGGCGAGCGGCTCGGTCGGCTGGGCGGGCCCGGCCGGCGCCGGCGCCGCCTTGCCCGCCTTTTGCAGCTGGATCAGATTGGCGGTGAGCGGCGCCTCGCCGGGCGGGCGGCCGGTGAACACGGCGGCGAGCAGCACCGCCAGAAAGACGAAGGCAAGACCGGTGAGACCGATCCGGACCCGCTGCATTCTGTCACTCTCCTCTTGGGCGGCCGAGACTAGCCGACGCGCTGCCGCTTGTCGAACCCCTGACGCGCCCGGTCGAATGGGGCTGGCGGAACAAAGCGATGACACATTCGATCTTGACGATCTATGCTGCGCCCGCGAAGGTGATGCCATGTCCAAGACCCCCCTCCTCGCCGCTGCGGCCAGCGCGGCTCTCTTCGTCCTTTCGGCCTGCCAGCAAGGCGCGCCCGAAATGGTCAATGCCTACGATCCGCAGGAAGAGGCGCTGAAGAACGCGGCGCCGGTCCAGCTGCCGCCCGCGGTGACCGAGAGCCGCACCTACCGGTGCAGCGACAACAGCCTGTATTATGTCGATTTCTACAACAACAACACGGCGACGCTCCGCACCCGCCAGGACGGGCCGACGACGATGCTGACCGCCGAGGGCGGCGCTCCGCCCTATCACGGCGGCGCCTATACGGTCAGCGGCAGCGGCACGACGACCAACATCAACGGCAAGTCCTGCCACACCTGAGCCGCGGGCTTCGCTCCCTCCGAAACGGCCCGGCCCGCCCGCGCGGAAAATAGGGACAGTCCCTCTTTCTTAATTAGGGACTGTCCCTATTTTCTCGGGCGCTCGGGCCTGGCGGGGAGCGGCGGGATGTCGAGACGCTCGCCGAGCGCCTTCAGCCAGGCTCCGCCGCCCAGCGGCCGGCCGGATCGCAGCGCCCGCGCGATCCGCTCGTCCTCGTCGGCCGCTTCGAGACCGCGCTCGAGCATCGCCCGCCAATTGGCGACCTGCGCGCCCAACGCCGCGATGTCGGTCAGGCCGTCGGCCCGCCGGCTCAGATGCGCGCGGGCGCTCGACCACGGCCAGGCATCCGCCCGCCCCACGATCCCGGCCGTGACCGGATTGTTCTCGATGTAGCGCGCCGCGACCATCAGATGCGCATCGTCCATCGCGTAGCTGGCGAACCGGCCCTGGAACAGATGGCCGCTCAGCTTCCGCGCGTGATTGATCCGCTGCGAGAAGGTGGTGTGGGCGCTCGCCAGCGGCGCGCGCAGCCCGTCGGCGCCGGCCGGCACGAGAATGAGGTGGACGTGATTGTCCATCAGGCACCAGGCGAGGCACCTGGTCTCGTGCCGCGCGCAGGCGTCGCCGAGCAGCTTCAGATAGGCGCGGCGATCGCCATCGTCGAAGAACAGGGCCTGCTTGCGGTTGCCGCGCTGGACGACATGGTGCGGAGCGCCCGGAACCACCAACCGCGCCGGTCTCGGCATCGCCTCCTCTCGAAAAATAGGGACAGTCCCTATTTAGCGCGGGCCGACGCGGGTCGCAACGAAAATCGATGAAAATAGGGACAGTCCCTATTAAAACCGGTGAAAGGCATGTCTTCTTTTCCCGTGCGCTCCCAATCCGTGGAAATTAGGGACAGTCCCCCATTTCCGTGGAAATTAGGGACTGTCCCCTATTTGCGGACCCAGCGGGCGAAGACCAGCGCCTGCGCCTCCAAACCGCGCAAGGTCCGGCTCTCGCCCGGCGGGTGCGGCACCGGGCGGTGCTGGACCGATTCGATCAGCAGCCGCTCGATGAAGCCGTCATGCGCGACCTCGATCCGCTCGCCCGGCCGCGGCAGCGCGACGAAGCTGAACCGGCCCCAGGCCTTGTTGTCCGCCGGGTCGGGCGCGCCGTCGACGATGAGCTGGGCGATGATCAGGCCGGCCTCCCCGGGGCAGCGTCCGGCGATCCATATCTCGCTTTCCCGGCGCGGACAAACGGCCCGTCGAAACGGCGGGAACAAAGCGCCCGCCCCAAATTTGGTTGTCCGACCGCGCCCGCGGCATCGCCGCGGCGCGGCGCTCTCGCAACGAGAGATTTGGCCCAACGAGAGGATTTGGACATGTTCAGCAACAGATCGCGCCGCCGGCTGCTGGCGGCGCTCGGGGGCACGATGATGCTGGCCGGCGCCGGCACGACCGGGCCGGCGCTCGCCGCCACCCATTTCCGCGCCGTGCTCAATGGCGACAACGTGCCGGGCGGCCCGGCCGATACCGACGGCTGGGGCCGGGTACGGATCGGCATCCACCACAATACCCACGAGCTCTGCGCGGATCTCGAAGTGCGCAGCATCGGCTCGGTGACTTCGGCGCAGGTCTATCGCGGCGGCCCCGGCGCCGCCGGCGAACCGGTCTCGCGGCTCGAGCGTCCGGACGACGACGACAGCTGGGATTGCAAGCAGATCGGCGAGGCGCTCGCGCAGGAGATCGAATCCAATCCGTCGGCTTTCTACGTCGAGGTGCAGACCGAGGAATTTCCCAACGGCGCGATCCGCGGCCAGCTCACGCCCGGCTAGGAACGAACATGGGGACAGTTACTCGTAACTGTCCCCTTCCTTTCCATGGCGGGCTCGCTAGGAGCCCGCCATGGCCGAATCTCCGATCACGCCGCAAATCGTCGCCGAGCACGGTCTTTCCCCCGAGGAATATCGGCGCGTGCTGCACGCGATGGGACGCGAACCCAATCTGACCGAGCTCGGCATCTTCTCGGTGATGTGGTCGGAGCATTGCTCGTACAAATCGTCGCGCGTCCACCTCAAGAAGCTGCCTGCCACGGCCCCCTGGGTGATCTGCGGCCCCGGAGAAAATGCCGGGGTGATCGACATCGGTGACGGCCAGGCGGCGATCTTCAAGATGGAGAGCCACAACCATCCTTCCTACATCGAGCCCTATCAGGGCGCGGCGACCGGCGTCGGCGGCATCTTGCGCGACGTCTTCACGATGGGCGCGCGCCCGGTCGCGAACTTGAACGCCTTGCGCTTCGGCCGCCCCGACCATTCCAGGACGCGCCATCTGATCGCCGGCGTCGTCGCCGGGATCGGCGGCTACGGCAATTGCGTCGGCGTGCCGACGGTCGGCGGCGAGGTGAACTTCCACCCCGCTTATGACGGCAACATCCTGGTCAACGCGATGACCGTCGGCGTCGCCGAAACCTCGAAAATCTTCTATTCGGCGGCGTCCGGAATCGGCAATCCGATCGTCTATGTCGGCTCGAAGACCGGCCGCGACGGCATCCACGGCGCGACCATGGCGAGCGCCGATTTCTCGGGAGGCAGCGAGGAGAAGCGCCCGACCGTCCAGGTCGGCGATCCGTTCACCGAGAAATTGCTGATCGAGGCCTGCCTCGAGCTGATGGCGTCGGACGCGATCGTCGCGATCCAGGACATGGGCGCGGCCGGCCTCACCTCCTCCTCGGTCGAGATGGCGTCGAAGGGCGGCGTCGGCATCGAATTGGACATGAACGCCGTCCCCTGCCGCGAGGACGGGATGACGCCCTATGAAATGATGCTCTCGGAATCGCAGGAGCGGATGCTGATGGTGCTCAAGCCCGGCCGCGAGGCCGGGGCCGAGGCGATCTTCCGCAAGTGGGAGCTCGATTTCGCGGTGATCGGCCGGGTCACCGATACCGGCCGCATGGTGCTCCGATGGAATGGCCACGTGGCCGCCGACATCCCGCTCGGGCCGCTCGCCGACGATGCGCCGGCCTACGACCGTCCCTGGAGGAAGACCGAGCCGCCCGCCCCGCTGGCCGACACACCCGAGAGCACCGACATCGCCGCCGACCTGCTCGCGTTGATGGCCTCGCCCGACCTCGCCAGCCGGCGCTGGATCTGGGAGCAATATGACCAAAAGGTCGGCGCCGATACGGTCCAGCCGCCGGGCGGCGACGCCGCCTTGGTCCGCGTCCACGGCACCGGCAAGGCGCTGGCGCTCACCACCGACTGCACCCCGCGTTATTGCAAAGCCGACCCTTATGAGGGCGGCAAGCAGGCGATCGCCGAGGCCTGGCGCAATCTCTGCGCGGTCGGCGCCCGCCCGCTCGCCGCCACCGACTGCCTGAACTTCGGCAACCCCGAGCGGCCCGAGATCATGGGGCAGCTTGTGGGCTGCATCGAGGGCATGGCCGAGGCGTGCCGCGCGCTCGATTTCCCGATCGTCTCGGGCAACGTCTCGCTCTACAACGAAACCAGGGGGGACGACGGCGCGAGCCGGGCGATCCTGCCGACCCCGGCGATCGGCGGCGTCGGCCTGATCGCGGACTGGACCAGGGCGGTCGGCATCGCCTTCCGGGGCGCGGGCGACGTCATCGTCGCGATCGGCGACCGCCACGGCCATCTCGGCCAGTCGCTCTGGCTGCGCGAGCTGCACGGGCGCGAGGACGGCCCGCCGCCGCCCGTCGACCTGCTCGCCGAGCATGCCGCCGGCGCCTTCGTCCGCGCCGCCATCGCCGGCGGCGCGATCACCGCCTGCCACGACGTCTCGGACGGCGGCCTCGCCGTCGCGCTCGCCGAAATGGCGCTGGCGTCCAATATCGGCGCGCTGATCAACGGCCCGGCGCCGTTCGGCCATGCCGGCTATTTCGCCGAGGACCAGGGCGTCTATGTCGCCACCGTCGCCGACGATTGCCTGCTCACCTTCCTGAGGCGCGCCCACGCCGCCGGGGTCGAGGTCGAGGCGATCGGCCGCACCAAGGGCAGCCGGCTGATCTTCGAGCTTCCCGACGGCGATCACGCCGTCTCGCTCGCCGAGCTGCGCGCCGCGCATGAGGGCTTCTTCGCCGGCCTGATGAATGATAGCCTCGCCGCTTCATAGCCCCGGGCTCGGGCCATCTTCGCAAGGGAGAAGACTCATGCCCCGCGGCCTCGCGCGCCCGATCCTGACCGCCACCCTTGTCGCCGGCACGCTCGACATCCTCGCGGCGGCCGGCCTCACCCTGTTCTACGGCGGCGCGCCGACGAACATGCTGCGCCGGGTCGCCTCGGGGCCGTTCGCCGGCGCGACCGACTGGGGCGCCGGCGGCGCCGCGCTCGGCCTTGCTACCCATTTCGCGCTGATGGCGGTGATGGCCGCCGTCTTCATGATCGCGGCGGCGCGCTGGCGGGCGCTGTGGACGAGGCCGCTTCTCTGGGGAATCGCCTACGGCCTCGCGACCTATGTGGTGATGAACCTGATCGTCGTCCCGCTGCGCTGGCCCGAGGCCTTCCCGCCCCGCTTCGTTTCGGTGGCGACCCAGCTCTTCTGCCACATCGTCCTGGTCGGCATCCCGATCGCGCTGATCGCCGCCCGCCATTTCCGCGGCCGGAGCGCCTTCGCCCGATGACCGCCGGCTATTCGGGAACGCCGCTGGCGCAAAAGCTTTCGCTCAAGGACGGCATGCGCGTCTGGTGGGAGGACATGCCGGCAAGCGTGCGCGCCGAGATCGAAAGCCAAGGCCTCGCCCTCGACCTGCTCGCCGCGCCGGCCGCGCCGATCGACGCCGCCCATATCTTCGTCATCGAGCGCGCGGACATGGAGGCCAGGCTCAAGGCGCTGCGCCCGCTGCTCGCGCCCGCCGGCTTCATCTGGATAAGCTGGCCGAAAAAGGCCGCCAAAGTGCCGACCGACATCGACGAGGAGGGCATCCGCGAGGCGTGCGGGGTCGGTCGTGCCCCCGGCACGACCTTGGACTGCCGGGGGCAGTCCAACCCGGCACGCCTCCCCGGCACCGACCTGGTCGACGTCAAGGTCTGCGCGGTCGACGCGATCTGGTCCGGCCTGAAGCTGATGATCCGGCGCGAAAGGCGATAGCCCCCACGGGGGACTGTCGCTTAGGGTGGGAATGGGGACAGTTACTTTTCCGCGCCGCGGCGTCCCTGTGGGCCCGGCGTGCGGAAAAGTAACTGTCCCCCCTCGCAATGCTATTGCGAACAAGTCGCATTATCGATATATCCGATGACCATGATCGTCTGCGTCTGCAATGCGATTCGCGAGAGCGAGGTCCGCGCCGCGGCCCGCGCCGGCGCGTCCTGCCCGGGCAGCGTCTACAAGGCGCGCGGCTGCAAGCCCCGCTGCGGCCAATGCTTCTCGTTCGCCCGCGAGATCATCGCCGCCGAGCGCGCCTCCGCCTGAGCCTGAGCAAAAATAGGGACAGTCCCTAATTACCAGATAGGAAAAGAGGGACAGTCCCTAATTTTTCCCGCCCGCGCCATTGCGTCTCATTCGCGCCCGCAGCGGCTTGCGAATGCCTGGCATAAGCGCGTAATTTTTCGCGGTTTTCCGCCGTTTTTCGAGTGATTTTCCAGCCCGTCCACGCTATCGGCATAGCGGACAGAGGAGGCTCCGATGAAGGGCGACGACAAGGTCATCCAGCTGCTCAACGAGACGCTGAAGAACGAGCTCACCGCGATCAACCAATATTGGCTCCACTATCGGATGCTCGACAATTGGGGCGTCAGGCGGCTCGCCGAGCACGAGCGCCACGAATCGATCGACGAGATGAAGCATGCCGACCGCCTGGCGGAGCGGATCCTGTTCCTCGAAGGCCTGCCCAATTTCCAGATGCTCGGCCGCCTGCGCATCGGCGAAACCGTCGAGGAGATATTGAAGGCCGACCTCGACCTCGAGCGCGAGGCGGTCGACCAGCTCAAAGGCGCGATCGTCCATTGCGAGCAGGTCCGCGACTTCGTCAGCCGCGAATTGTTCGAAACCATCCTCACGGGCGAGGAAAGCCACATCGACTTTCTCGAAACCCAGTTCGAAATGATCGACCGCATGGGCCTGCAGAACTACGTCCAACTGCAGAGCAAGCCGGCGGAGGATCAAGGAAATTAGGGACAGTCCCTAATTTCGCGCCTCCGCGTGTAAAATTGGGGACTGTCCCTAATTTCGCGCCTGCGCGTGAAAATCAAATTTCCTTGTAATGTTGGATTTCATCTGTTTCAGACTGGCAGATGGAACAGAACAAGAACTCCATCCGCCCCGAAGCGGCGACCGATGAGCCCGCTTCTTCCCGCAACCCCGCCGGCGCGCCGGCCCCCGAGCCTGCCCCGGCGGAGGCCGGGGACGACCAAGCCTTCAGCTTCGCCACGCCCGTCGAGGACGAAGCCTATTGGAAGGGCGTCCGCCACGGCCTGCAATGCGTCGCGCCTCGGCCGCCGCGCGAGCACAAGCCCCGCGACTGGGACAAGGACCTCTCCCGCCCCTCGGCCGCGCCGCCGCTGACCCGCGACAGCCTCGCCGCCGCCTACACCCCGCTTGCCGCCGACGCGCTCGGCCGGGCGATCCGCTTCGACGGCTTCACCCCCGATCGCCAGCGCCTGTTCCTCGCCATGCTCGCCGCCTGCGGCGTGGTCGGCGACGCCTGCCGCGCCGCCGGGATCAGCCGCGACACCGCCTACGCCCTGAGGAACCGCGCCGACGGCCGCGCCTTCGCGGTCGCCTGGAACGCGGCGATCCTGATCGCCCGCGGCCCGGTCGGCGACGAATTGATGTCGCGCGCCATGAACGGCGTGGTCGAGCGCGTCTACCGCAATGGCGAGCTCTGGGGCGAGCGCCACCGCCACGACAACCGCCTGGCCATGGCGGTGCTTACCCGGCTCGACCGCCAGGCCGAGGGGATGGGCGAGGGCGCCCCCGCCGCCCGCATCGCCGCCCAGGAGTGGGACCAGTTCCTCGACGTCGTCGAGGCGGGCGGCGAGGAGGCCGACCTCTTTTTCCACGACCGCACCCGGCCGAAAGTCGAAGAGCCGCCATTGTCGGTCGGCATGACACCCGACACCGGCAGCGAGGCCGCTTTGCTCGCCCGCCTCGCCAGCTATCGGGATTATGGGGTCGGCCTGCCGGTCGAAGTCGAAATCGACGACCTCGATCCGGAGGAGATGGAAAGCTGGACCGAGGATCAATGGAACCGGGCCGAATATGGCGGCCTGCTCGCTGGGTTCCACGAGCGCGAATGGCCCGAGGCGGCGCGAAACGTGACGGAAACGGACAGCGATGGAGACTGTCGGATTTGTCAGGATGTCACCGGCCCCGGCCGCCTCAGGGCCGAATATGCCCGACGTTTTCCGGCTCCCGACCCAGCCTGCGAGCCGCAGGACGATGGCGAGCATTTCTGGGAGGACGAGGATCTGGAGCGCTGGCTGACCGACTATCCGCCGCCCGAGGGCTTCGACGGCTTCGAAGAGGGCGAATGGGGCGAGCCGGACTATCGGCGCACCCTCAGCCCCGAGGAGCAGGTCGTGATCGACGCCGATCTCGCCGAGGAACGCGCCGAGGAGGAGGCCGGGCGCGCCGAAGCGCTCGCCGCCGCCTGCGCCGCGCGCGATCGGGCGTTCGGCTTTGCCGGGGATGCCCAAACGGCAAGATCGGACATTGAACCTCCCGCTCAATCCGATATCACGGCCGCTGATATTCGGGAGGGGGACTCCGAATGACCGACTTTGCAGTCACCGCCACGCCGATGCCGCCGGCCGCCGCGCCGGCGCCCGCCGCGCGCATCGCCACCCTGGACATCGTCCGCGGCATCGCGGTGATGGGCATATTGGCGATGAACATCGTCGCCTTCGCCATGCCGTTCCAGGCCTATATGAACCCCACCGCCTACGGCATGGAGAGCGGCGCCGATCTCGCCTCCTGGGCGTTCAACTTCGTCTTCATCGACGGCAAGATGCGCGGCCTCTTCTCCTTCCTGTTCGGCGCCTCGACCTTGCTGGTGATCGAGCGGGCGCAAGCCGCCGGCATGTCGCCCGCCAGGGTCCATTATGCGCGGATGATCTGGCTGCTCGTCTTCGGCCTGATCCATTTCTACTTCATCTGGTTCGGCGACATCCTCACGCTCTATGCGCTGACCGGCCTGGTCCTGTTCTTCTTCCGCCGCCTTTCGGTGCGCGCTCTGGTGATCTCGGGCATCGCCTTCGTCGCCGTGCAGAGCCTGGTGTTCGGCGCGATCGGCGCCAGCGCGGTGTATCTCAGCCACGCGGCGGTTCAGCCTGGCGCGCCGGCCGAAATGGTCGAGGGATGGCGCTCGATGCAGCAGGGCTTCACGCCACTGGCCGGCCAAGCGCTCTCGCACAAGCTCGCTTTGTTTCAGGGCCCCTATGCGGGCCTCGTCCACAAGCGGCTGATCGAGAACGGGCTCGAGCCGTTCACCGGCATCTTTCTGTTCGGCTGGGAGACGCTCGGCTACATGCTGCTCGGCATGGCAGCGCTGAAATCGGGCTTCTTCCGCGGCGAGTGGCCGGGGGCCCGCTACCGCAAATGGGCGCTGATCGGCTTCGGCATCGGCGTCCCGGTTTACGCCGCGCTTGCTTTCGCGCTGGTTCGCGCCAATTTCTCGGTCGAGATGATCTTCGCGCTCTCGATGGCCGCGACCACGCCGTTCCGGCCCCTGATGATCGTCGCGATCGCCGCTCTGATCGTCCTGCTCACCAGGAACGGCGGCGCGCTGGTCGACCGGATCGCCGCCGCCGGCCGCGCCGCCTTCACCAATTATCTCGGCACCTCGATCCTGATGACGAGCTTCTTCTACGGCTACGGCCTGGGCTTTTACGGGACGATGAGCCGGATCGAGCTGTGGCTGGTGGTCGTCGCGATGTGGGCCTTGATGCTGCTCTGGTCCAAGCCGTGGCTCGACCGCTATCGCTACGGGCCGTTCGAATGGCTCTGGCGCAGCCTCGCGCGGATGGAGCTCCAGCCGATGCGCAAGGCGGCCTAGGCCGGCGGCGCGCCGCCGGGCGGGGCCGGCCTGATCAGCCGCTCGATCGGCGCGGCGGGAACGATGGTGACGAGGTCGTCGGGAGAGCTGAGGTGCGGCAGGCTGCGGCCGTCCGGCAGGAAGAAGCGGGTGCGATAGCCGCCGGCGCGGTTGCCGTCGGCGCGCGAGCAGACCGTCTGGTCCTCGAGCGCGAGGATGGCCATGCGAAACATCAGCGGGATGATCTCGTCACCCTCCGTCGGCGCGGCGCCGGGTATTTCGTAGAGCAAGGCGTGGCTGATATTGCGCCAGCAGCCGGCGTCGTTCTGCTTCCAGATCCTGGCGCGACTGGCCA
The DNA here is from genome assembly GCA_034668465.1 of Sphingomonadales bacterium. Classification (GTDB taxonomy): domain Bacteria; phylum Pseudomonadota; class Alphaproteobacteria; order Sphingomonadales; family Sphingomonadaceae; genus Allosphingosinicella. The sequence goes on along the minus strand of JAXDPI010000046.1, from coordinate 110,916 downwards.
TGACGTAGCGCGCCGAAAAGGGCATGAAATCGAGCTGCGGCGTTTCGAGCGCCTCGCCCGCCGCGCCGTAGCTGTCGGCGATCCGCCATCCCGCCGGCGCGAAATCGGCGATCGGGCGATCGGTGAGGATGGTGACGCCGAGCGCGCCGCCGTCGCGGTTCAGGAAATAATAGCGGTCGGCGCCGAGCGCGCGCAGCTCGGCGTCCGGATCGGCGCCGCCGCGGTCCCAGCCTTCGACCCGTTCGCCGGGCTGAAGCAGCTCCGCTCGCATCTGCGCCACCGCGGCGCGGAACTCGTCGAGGGCGCTCTGGTCCTGCGCCGCCGCCGGCAGCGGCGCGAGCAGCAGCGCGGCGAGCAGGCACAGCGTCTTTCGCATCGCGGGAATCTTCCTTCCGTCCGCGCCGAAGCTAGGCGCGAACCGGCAAGGCAGGCAAATAATTTCAAGGGTTCAGAGCCGGCCGAAATCCTGGTTGCTCGGCTTCTTGCCGAACGCGCCGCGGCGCTGGGCGAGCGGATTGGTCTCGTCCTCGAGCATGACGATGGTCTGCAGGTAGAGCGGCCGCAATTTCGCCACCTGCGGGAGGATGTCGTCGGGGAAGAGGTGCAATTCGAGCGCGCGGCGCCCGGCCATCTCGATCTCCTCGGCGAGGTCGGCGAGCGGCTCGGCGCCGAACTGGCGCGCTTCGGCCTTCATCGTGTGGGCGGGCAGGACGATCGCGGCGATGTCGCGGTGGTGCATCGCCTGCTCGATGCGGGCGACCGATTTCTCGCCGTCCTCGCGGAAATAGCCGAGGATGCGGACGAAATTGGCGCCGAGCTCCGAGCGCATCTGCGAGAATTTGCTCCAGTCGACGATGACGGCGGCGTCGCTCACCCACGGGTCCCCTTGTCCACGCCGGCAAATCTAAGCGAGGTTGGTAAACAGGTGATTGACGGCGCCGAGAAAGAACACCGTAAACGGAGCGTTAGCCCTGCCTTGTCGGCGTTAACCTTTCGCCCGATCGCCGAACGGGTTTTTGGAGGCGCGCGCCTGCAGCCGGACCGGCACCGCGCCGAACCCCAATTCCTTGCGGATCGAGTTGGTCAAATAGCGCAAATAGGTGTCGGACAGCTGGTCGACGCGGGTCCCGAACAGGACGAAGCTCGGCGGGCGGGTGTTGACCTGGGTGATGTACCTGAGCTTGATCCTCTTGCCGCCCGGCGCCGGCGGCGGATTCCTCTCGACCGCCTCCTCGAACCAGCGGTTGAGCTGGCCGGTCGAGACCCGCTTCGACCAGGTCTCGCGGACCTCGAACGCGGCGCCGAGCAACTGGTCGATCCCCTTGCCGGTCTTGCCCGAGACGGTCAGCAGCGGCACGCCGCGCGCCTGGCTCAGGCCCTCGTCGAGCGCCGCCTTGATGCCGTTGAACAGGCTGCTGCCCTCCTCCGCCACGTCCCATTTGTTGATCGCGACGAGCAAGGCCCGGCCTTCCTGCAGGACATGGTCGGCGATCCGCAAATCCTGCGCCTCGAGCCCGCGCGTGCCGTCGAGCAGCAGCACGACGACCTCGGCGAAATCGACCGCGCGGCGGGCGTCGGCGACCGAGAGCTTCTCGAGCTTGTCCTCGACCTTGGCCTTCTTGCGCATCCCCGCCGTGTCGATCAGGCGGACCGGCTTTCCCTGCCATTCCCAGTCGATCGCGATGCTGTCGCGGGTGATCCCGGCCTCGGGCCCGGTGATCAGCCGCTCCTGCTCGATCATCCGGTTGATCAGGGTCGACTTGCCGGCATTGGGCCGGCCGACGATGGCGAGCTTGAGCGTCGGATCGCCTTCCTCGTCGTCCGGCTCCTCCTCCCCGTCGCGCTCGATATGCGGGCGCAGATGCTCGAACAGGTCGACCACGCCTTCGCCATGCTCGGCGCTCAATGCGATCGCCTCACCGAGCCCGAGCGACCAGGCTTCGAGGATGCCGGTCTCGCCGGACCGGCCCTCGGCCTTGTTGGCAGCGAGGATCACCGGCGTCGCCTCAGAGCGCAGCCAGCGGCCGATCTCCTCGTCCTGCGGCGTCACGCCGGCGCGCGCGTCGATCATGAACAAGGCGACGTCGGCTTCGCGCACCGCGGCGCTGGTCTGGGCGCGCATCCGCCCGGGAAGCGTGTCGGGATCCTCGTCCTCATAGCCGGCGGTGTCGATCACCCGGAAATCGAGGCCGAGCAAATGGGCGTCGCCCTCGCGCCGGTCGCGGGTCACGCCGGGCCGGTCGTCGACCAGCGCCAGCCGCCGGCCGACCAGCCGGTTGAACAAGGTGGACTTGCCGACGTTCGGGCGTCCGACAATCGCGACTATGGGCAGCTTGGGCATCAGGGATTAGCGGTAGGCGGTCAACCGGCCGCTGTCGTCGAGGACATAGAGCGTGTTGCCCGCGACCACCGGCGGCAGCGAGATCGGCGTGTCATGCTCGATCGTCTGCAGCACCGCGCCGTTGACCGGCGAGGCGAAGACGATCTGGCCGCGCGAGCTGGCCAGGATCAGGCGGTTGCCGGCGAGGATCGGCCCGCGCCAGAAGATCGGATCCTCGCCCGGCCGGACCCTGCCGGTGCGTCCCGCCTCGATATCGGCGCTGCTCGGGTTGCGTTGCTCCGGCGGGCGCCGGAAGGCCGGAAGCGGGGAGATCCAGCGCACCTTGCCCGAGGACCGCGCCACCGCGAGCAGCTGCGCCCGGTCGGTGACGACGAACACCCATTCGCCCGCCACCCAGGGCGTCGAGATGCCGGCGATGTTCAATTCCCAGACCCGCTGGCCGGTGATCAGCTCGACCGCGACCATGCGGCCGCCCTGGCCGATCGCAAAGACGCGGCCATTGTCGATCACCGGATCGGCGTCGATGTCGGAAAGCTGGCCGACGACGGTCGAGATGCCGGTCCGCGCGAGCGCGTCCTGCCAGACCACCTGGCCGTTTTCGTAGCGATAGGCGGTGAGCTCGCCCGAGGCGAAGCCGGCGACCAGGGTCGATTGGGCGAAGGCGGGCGCCGCGGCGCCGAACACGCCGGCGAGCTCGAACGAGCCGGCGGCCTGCCAGCGCAGCTCGCCATTGGCGGCGTTGAGCGCATAGAGCTGGCTGTCCTGGCTGAGCGCGTAGACATTGTCGTTGCCGATCGTCGGCGAGCCGCGCAGCGGGCCGCCGGGCTTGACCATCCAGACCTGGTTGCCGGTCGCGGCGTCCAATGCGGCGATGTCGCCGGCGCCGTTGGTCGCATAGATGCGGCCGCCGTCGAAGCTGACGCCGCCGCCGTAGAGCGTCTCGCGCGGGCTGGCTTCGCCGCGCACCTGATGCTCCCAGATCTGCGCGCCGGTCTGGACGTCGAACGCCCGCACCCGCGCCTGGGTGTCGATCGTGTAGACCCGGCCGTCGGCGACGACCGGCTCGGCGGCGAGCCGGCCGGCGGCGCTGTCGCCCTGGCCGATGCTGACCTGCCACGCCTGGGCGGGCGTGTCGCCGAGGGCGACGTGCCCGGTCGCCTTGGAGGCGCTGCCGCCGGGCTGCGGCCAATCCGCGTTGGCGGCGGGCCCGGGCACGGTGACCGGCACGTCGGCGAGCGTCGGATCGGCCACGAGCGCGGTGTCGCTGCCGAGCACCGGGATGCGCGTGCCGACGGTCGGCGTGGTTGGCCCGCGGCGGCCGCGCAGGATGCTGCAGCCGCTCAGGAGGCTGATCGCGGCCAGAGCCATGACAAAACGCTTCATTGGGCTTTTTCCCTTGTTGCCGCCGGGGCCGGCGGCGCTGTTGCAGCCGGTGCCGGCCGGGCCGGTCCGACGGGCCGGGCCGGCGCGCCGGTCGGGCCGGGCGCGGCCGGATCGTCGATCGCGTCGACACCTAGAGAGCCCGCCATCTGAACCGCTCTTGTACGGATCGAGTTCGGCACGTTCTCGTCGCGCCCGATCCGGCCGAACACCGGCCCGGCAAGATCGGGGCGGTGCATCTTCAGATAGGCGATGCCGAGCATCTCGCCGGCCGAGCCGAGCCACGGGCTGCCCGGCTGGGAAAGCGGCGCCATACGCTGCACCACCTGCTGCGGCGGCAGCGTGTCGAACTCGAGCTGGGTCTGGCGGACGAGCGCGGCCTGGCGGTAGATTTCGTCGAGCTCCTGATTGCCGGCGATGCCGCGCAGGGTGGCGATCGCCGCCGGCGCGTTGCCCGCCGCGGTCTCGGAATTGGCGCGGGCGAACAAGGCGGCGGCGCGGTAGCCGGGCAGATCGCTGTTGGCGAGCTCGTCGAGCTTGGGCCGGGCGGCGTTGCGGTTGCCGGCCTCGAGGCTGTCGAGCGCCGAGGTCAGCGCCTCGCCCTGCGCGCCGGCCGCGGCTTCGCTGCGCGCCTGCCACCACAGCCAGCCGGCGACAGCCAACAGCACCGCGACGAAGGCGGCGAGCAGCCACCAGCCGTAACGCTGCATGAAATGGCCCATCTGCTCGCGGCGGAGCTCTTCGTCCACTTCCCGCAGGAACGTCTCGCCGTCGTCTGGCCTGAGCGCCAAGTTCATCTCTCCAAGTTTCGGCTGGACTGCGCCGCAGTGCCGCCTTCAAAAACAGTCGCGTGGCGCCCGCCGGCGCACGGCGGGCGCGCGCCCCGAGCTTCCTTAGCCACGGTCCGCGCGAAACGGAATACTACTTCTTGCCCCGGTAGATCTGCTCTTCGGTCGGGAAGGCGCGGCTCTTGACCTCCTCGGCATAAGCAGCGGCGGCGGCGGCGATCTCGCCGGCGAGGTCGCCGAAGCGCTTGACGAAGCGCGGCGTGCGCTCGAACAGGCCCATCATGTCCTCGGTGACCAATATCTGCCCGTCGCAGGCGGCCGAGGCGCCGATGCCGATCGTCGGGCAGGCGACCTGCCTGGTCGCCTCGGCGGCGATCTCCTCCATCACGCCCTCGATCACCAAAGCGAAGCAGCCGGCCTCGGCGACCGCTTTGGCGTCCGCGATCACCTTCTGCGCCTCGGCATCGTCCTTGCCGCGGGCACGATAGCCGCCGAGGGCGTTGACCGCCTGCGGGGTCAGCCCGACATGGCCGATCACCGGAATGCCGCGCCGGGCGAGGAAGGCGACGGTCTCGGCCATCGCCTCGCCGCCCTCGAGCTTGACCGCCGCGGCGCCGGTTTCCTTGAGCAGCCGCGCGGCGCTGCGGAACGCTTGGCGCGGGCTCTCCTCATAGGAGCCGAACGGCATGTCGACCGCGACCAGAGCGTGCCACGAGCCGCGCACCACGGCGGCGCCGTGCGCGCACATCATCTCGAGGCTGACCGGAATCGTCGACGGCAGGCCGTAAATCACCTGGCCCAAAGAATCGCCGACCAGCAACAGGTCGCAATGCGGATCGAGCAATTGCGCCATCCGCATCGTGTAGGCGGTCAGCGCGACGATCGGCTCCTTGCCCTTGCGCGCCAGGATCGCCGGCGCGGTGACGCGCTTGCCCGGCGCCGGCGTCGGCGTCGCACGGCTGGTCGCGGTGTCGATCGTGTAGGTGGACATGGCGCCGATCCTTAGTCGATCGGCACTCGCTCCGCAAAGGTCGCCGCCTTCATGCTCGCGACGAAGGCGCGCACGTCGCCGCCCGCTGCCGCCAGCCCGACGATCGCCGAGCCCGAAATCACCCCCGCCGCGCCCGCGTCGAGCGCCGCGCTGACATGGGCCGGCCGCGAGATGCCGAAGCCGAAGACCGGCGGCGGCGCCCCGGCCTCGCGCAGGATCCGCAGCATCTCGCGATGGTCGAAGCGGACCTCCTCGTCGGCGCCGGTCACCCCGGCGCGCGCGACGCAATAGGTGTAGCCGCCGCCGAGCGACGCGATCCGCCTGAGCCGCTCGGGCGGCGTGTTGGCGGCGGCGATCAGCACCGGCGCGATCCGCCGCGCCCGCGCCGCCGCGACGAACGGCTGCGCCTCCATCGCCGGCGCGTCGGCGACCAGCACGCTGTCCGCCCCCGCCCCGGCGGCCGCGCGGTAGAACGCGTCGAGTCCGCGCGCCAAAACGAGGTTGGCATAAGTGAGGATGCCGACCGGGATCGCCGGATGGCGCGCGCGCAAGCCGCGGATCAGCGCGAAGCAGTCCGCCGGCCGCACGCCGGCCGCCAGCGCCCGCGCCGCCGCCGCCTGGATCACCGGCCCGTCGGCGACCGGATCGGAGAAGGGAATGCCGACCTCGATCATGTCCGCCCCGCCGGCGACCAGATCGTCGAGGGTCGCGGCGCTGGCCGCGAGGTCCGGGTCGCCAAGCATGACGAACGCGCCGAACACGCCCTCATTGCGCGCGAACATGGCGGCGTAGCGGCTCATCCGATCAGCGCCTGGGCCTGGGCCATGTCCTTGTCGCCCCGGCCGGACAGGTTGACGACCAGCACGGCCCCTTCCTCGGCGATCTTCAGCGCATAAGCGAGCGCATGGGCCGATTCGAACGCGCAGACGATCCCCTCCGACCGCGCCAGCAGGGCGAACGCCGCCAGCGCCTCCGCGTCGGTCGCGCCGACATAGGCAGCCCGGCCGCTCTCCTTCAAAAACGCATGTTCGGGCCCGACCGCGGGATAATCGAGCCCGGCCGAGACCGACCAGCTTTCGGCGATCTGGCCGTCTTCGTCCTGCAGCACATAGGTCTGCGCCCCGTGCAGCACGCCGGGCCGTCCGCGCAGCAAAGTCGCGCCATGCTCGGCGCCGTCGAGCCCCCTGCCCGCCGCCTCGACGCCGATCAGCCGCACCTCCGCGTCGCCGATGAAGTCCGTGAACAGGCCGATCGCGTTGGAGCCGCCGCCGACGCAGGCGATCGCCGCGTCGGGCAGCCGTCCCTCGGCCGCCACGATCTGCGCCCGCGCCTCCTTGCCGATCACCCGCTGGAATTCGCGCACCATCAGGGGAAAGGGATGCGGCCCGGCGGCGGTGCCGAGGAGATAATGCGTATCCTCGAAGCTTGCCGTCCAGTCGCGCAACGCCTCGTTGATTGCGTCCTTGAGGCCCTGCCCGCCGCGCGTCACCGGCACCACCTCGGCGCCCATCAGCCGCATCCGGAAGACGTTCAGCTCCTGCCGGGCGACGTCGCGCGCGCCCATGTAGATGCGCGTCTCGAGGCCGAACAACGCGCCCACCATCGCGGTCGCGACGCCGTGCTGGCCGGCGCCCGTTTCGGCGATCAGCCGGGTTTTGCCCATCCGCCGCGCGAGCAAAGCCTGGCCGAGCACCTGGTTGGTCTTGTGCGCGCCGCCATGGAGCAGATCCTCGCGCTTCAAATAGATTCGCCCCGGGCCGAGGTTGCGGCACAAAGTCAGCGGCGTCGGCCGCCCGGCATAATCGGCGAGCAAGGCCGCCAGCTCGGCCTGGAAGCCTTCGTCGCGCTGCGCGGCGAGGAAGGCCGCTTCGAGCCCTTCGAGCGCCGGCATCAATATCTCCGGCACGAACGCCCCGCCATAGGCGCCGAACCGGCCCGGCATCAGCATGACGCCGCCTCCCCGCGCGCCGGCAGCCGGAGCGCGTCGAAGAAGGCGGCGAGCCTGGCCGGGTGCTTGCGCCCTGGCGACGCCTCGATCCCCGAGCCGACGTCGATCCCAAAAGCGCCCACGCGCGACGCCTCGGCGGCATTGTCGGGCCGCAAGCCGCCCGCGAGAAAGGCGGTGCCAAGCTCGCGCCGCCCGCGCACCCGCGCCCAATCGAAAGCGATGCCGGTGCCGCCGCTTCGCCCGCGGACGCAGGTGTCGAACAAGGTCCGGTCGGCGCCGCGCCGCGGCTCGGGCACGTCGCGCCCGATTGCGCCCGCCGCCCAGATCTCGACCGCCTCCGGCAGCACGCCGCGCACCGCCCGGATGTAGGCGGCATCCTCGTCGCCATGGAGCTGGACCGCGTCGAGGCCGAGCCTGCGCGCCGCATCGGCCAGAGCCATCACCTTCTCGTTGCGGAACACGCCGACCTTCGCCGCGCCCTCCACCGCGTCGACGATCGCTTCGGCCTGCGCCACCGTCAGCGCGCGCGGCGTCCCCGGCACCATCACCATGCCGATCCAGCCCGCGCCCGCCCGCGCCGCCAGCGCCGCATCTTCCGCGTTCGTCACCCCACAGACCTTGACCCGGCCGAAAGCGAGCGCCCGCGCCGCGCGCGCCGGCGTGGAGGCCCGCATCAGCGCCGAGCCGACTAGGAAGGCGTCGGCGAAGCGCGCCAGCCGCGCCACGTCGGCCCGCCCGGCGATCCCCGATTCGGCGACCACCAGCCGGTCGGCGGGCACCAGCGGCGCCAGCCGTTCGGTGGTGGCGAGATCGACTTCGAGCGTCCTCAAGTTTCGGTTGTTGATGCCGATCAGCGGCGCGCCGAGCGCGACCGCGCGGCGCAATTCCGTCTCGTCATGTGCCTCGACCAGCACGTCCATGCCGAGAGCGTCGGCCGCTGCGATCACCGCCCGCGCGTCCGCGTCGCCGAGCACCGACAGCATCGCCAGCACCGCGTCCGCGCCCGCGGTCCGCGCCTCGGTCACCTGGCGCGGATCGACGATGAAGTCCTTGGCGAGCAACGGCCCGTCATAGGCGGCCCGCACCGCCCGCAAATCGTCGAGCGAGCCGCCGAAGAACGGCGCGTCGGTGAGCACGCTGACCGCATCGGCCGCGCCGGCATAAGCGCCCGCCTGCGCGGCCGCGTCCACCTCGGCCAGCGCGCCGGCCGAGGGCGAGGCCTTCTTCACCTCCATGATGAAGCGCGCCCCGGGCCGCGCCAGCGCCGCGCGCAGGCTCCGCCTGGTCGGCGCGGCGGCGAGGCTTGCCCCGCCGAGCCGCGCCGCGACGTCGGCCCGCTTGCGCGCGACGATCGCCGCGAGCACGTCAGTCATTGCTGATCTCGACGAACGCCTGGAGCAGCCGGTAGCCGGCGCCGGTGCCGAGGATCCTGAGCGAGGCGTCGACGCCCTCGCGCAACGTCTCCGCCTTGCCCGCGGTGAACAGCAAAGCGCCGGCATTGATCGCCACCGCCTGCCGCTCCGCCGGCGCGCCATAGCCGTAGAGCAGGGCTTTCAGCCGCTCGGCATTCTCCTCGGGGCCGCCGCCCTGGATCCGGGCCAGCGGCACCCGCGCCAGGCCGACATCCTCGGGGCAGATCGTCAGCGCCTCGAGCGCGTCGTCGGCGAGCCGCACTGCTTTGGTCTCGCCGTGGAGAGCGACCTCGTCGAGGCCCGACCCGTGCACGACCATCGCCCGCTCGACCCCGAGCGCCGCAAGCGTCCTCGCCACCGGCTCGAGCAGCCTCTCCTCCGCGACGCCGAGCAGCTGGACCTTGGGCTCGGCCGGGTTCACGCACGGCCCGAGTATGTTCATGATCGTGCGGATGCCGAGCGCGCGCCGCACCGGCCCGGCATGCTTGAGCCCGGGATGGTAATTTGGCGCGAACAGGAAGCAGAGGCCGATCTCGTCGAGCGCCCGCCGCGACGTCGCCGCCGAAGCGTCGAGCTTGACGCCGAGATGCTCGAGCACGTCGGCCGAGCCGCAGCGCGAGGTGATTGAGCGATTGCCGTGCTTGGCGACCGGCAGCCCCGCCGCCGCGGCAACGAAGGCGACCGCGGTCGACAGGTTGATCGTCCCCGATCCGTCGCCGCCGGTGCCGCAGCTGTCGGCGAACAAATAAGCGGGCCGCTCGAACGGCGCATCGGCCGCGCGCAGCGCCCGTGCGGCGCCGATCAGCTCGTCGGTCGTCTCGCCGCGAATGCGCAAAGCGACCAGCATCGCGGCGATCGAAGGTTCGTCGAGCCGGCCCCGGACGAGCGCCTCGAACAGGCTTTCCGCCTGGGCCTGGGTCAGGGATTCGCCCGCGTAGAGCAAAGCCAGCGCTTCCTCCCGGGGTTCCGGCGCCGCCAAAGCGGGGGCAAGGTTGGTCATGTACATGTCGAAGGATTCCTGCAGCGATGGGACAAGAAAAAGCCCGCCGGGAGCGGCGGGCCTTGGCGGTCTTCAGGGTCGGATCAGAGGATCGTCACCATCGATGCTGCAGGCGAGCCGCGTCAACCGGGTTCCCCCGCCACCAATTCCGAACAAAGGTGGAGCGCTGGCTCATGGCCTAAGCATCCCGATTCGCCGGCCCCCCGTCAAGCGGTTCGTGCGTTCGGGCGCGATGACGCGCGATCAGCTCAGCTTTCTCGCCCGCCCGGACATGCCGGAGGGGCTGGTCTACGCGCCCGATTTCCTCGGCGTGACGGAGGAAGCGGCGCTGGCCGCGCGGATGGACGCTTTGCCGTTCAAGCCGTTCGAGTTCCACGGCTTCCTCGGGCGCCGCCAGACGGTGTCGTTCGGCTGGTCCTACCGGTTCGACGGCAGCGGCCTTGGCGAAGCCGCGCCGATCCCGGATTGGCTGCTCCGGGTCCGCTCGCGCGCCGCCGCCTTCGCCGGCCTCGCGCCCGAGGCGCTCGAGCACGCCTTGCTGATCAAATATGAGGAAGAGGCGGGCCTCGGCTGGCACCGCGACCGGCCGGTGTTCGGCGACGTGATCGGCATTTCCCTGCTCTCGCCGGCGCCGCTGCGCTTCCGCCGCAAGGCCGGGGCGAAATGGCAGCGCTTCACCCTGCCGGCCGAGCCGCGCTCGATCTATTTGCTGCGCGGCCCGGCGCGCGGCGAATGGGAGCACAGCCTGACCCCGGTCGCGGCGCTGCGCTACTCGATCACCTTCCGGACGCTGCGGTCCGGGACTTAGCTGTAGAAGATATGCACCCCGATGCGGGCGCTGCGGGCGAGGCGGCGGCCCCAGCTCGGCGAGACGTAATTGGCGTGATACCACAGGCACGAGGTCGGCAGCAGCCGCGGCGCGGCGCCGTCGGCGGCGATCCGCGCCACCGCGACCGCGCGGCGCCAGGCCTCCGAGGCGCGGTCGGCGTGCGGCATGCGGCCGCGGCGGACGAAGGAGAATTGCGCCGGCTGGACGACGACGCCGCACAGGCTCGCGGGATAGCGGCCCGAGGCGGCGCGGTTCATCACCACTTCGGCGACCGCGAGCTGCCCCTGGAGCGATTCCCCGCGCGCTTCGAAATAGACCGCGTTGGCGAGGCATTCCTGCTCGGCGCCCACGGTCGCGCCGGCGGCGTAATTGGCGACCAGATCGTCGAGCGAGCGCGTGCCGGGCGCCGGATCCTCGTTGAGGCCGAGATCGCCGGCCGGCGGATCGCCGGCGGAGGCGTGATCGAGATAGAAAGCGGTCGGGACGGCGGCCTCGCCCTCCCAGGCCTGCGCCGCCCCGCCCCACAAAGCGGCGCCGGCGAGTGCGAAAAATGCCGCGGCAAAGGCCGCGGCGCGAACCATAGGGATCATCTGGAACTTGCTTCTGTGCGGCGCAGGCCCCGGGGCGATGCAACGCGCATCGCCGGCCATTCACTGCTCCGTCTTGCTCCGGCCGCCGGCTTGAAAAAAGCTCTGGCGGCGCCCGCTCGTTAACTCGTGACGGGCAATTGGCCGCTGCTGGTTAACGAAGCAACCCATAATGCTGCAATGCAGCGATAAACCGCGCGGCGGACGGGACGAACCGTGGAACCCAAGCAGAATCAGCGGATTGGCGCGGCCGGGGCGGGCATTGCCGGGAGCTGGTGCGGCACCCCCGAGACCAGCCGCACCCGCGCGCTCGCCACCCAGCCGGCCGCGCACGGCCCGTGATAGTCGCGCCGCGCCGCGATCGGCCCGTCGACGCCGCAGCGCGCGCTCGCCCGGCCGCCCTCGTCGTAGACGATGCCGAACCACCTTTGGTCCTGGGTGCGCGCGCAGATGAAGAATTCGGCGCCCAAAGCGAGCCGGTCGATCTCGCCCGCCTGCTCGTAGGGCGCGGCGCGGACCGGGACCGGCGCCTGCCGGCCGCGGTCGCGGGCCGCGCCGCGGGCGATGCAGGCGGCGAAATTGGGGCCGAGCTCGCCGACCCGGACCGGCGTCTCGAGCTGGCCCAGCAAGCTCGGGTCGCTCTCTTCGCGGACATAAGGCGGCGTGGTCGAGCCCTCGACGCCGCCTTGGTTGGGCGTGCGCTCGCCGCAGCCGGCCAGCAGCAGGGGCAGGAGCAGGAGCGGCGCGTTGCGGGCTTTCACGGGGCGAGGTTTAGTCCTAGCTTCCGCCCTTTGGAAGGACCGCGCGCGGCATGGCCAAATGGCTGATGAAATCCGAGCCCCACGTTTATGGCTGGAGCGACCTCGTCCGCGACGGCGGCACCGACTGGGACGGCGTCCGCAACAACGCCGCCCGCCTCCATCTGCGGGCGATGCGGCCCGGCGACGAGGCCTTCTTCTACCATAGCGGCGAGGAGCGCGCGATCGTCGGCATCATGAGGATCGCCGGGCCTGGCAAGCCCGACGGCGAGGACGGCGCCTGGGTCAAGGTCCCGGTCGCGCCGGTCCGGCCGCTGCCGAGGCCGGTGACCCTCAAGGAGATCAAGGCCGAACCCGGCCTCGCGAAGATGGAGCTGGTCCGCCAGTCCCGGCTCTCGGTCAGCCCGGTCCGCGAGGAGGAATGGGCGCTGGTGCTGGCGATGGCGGGCTGATCGGCAGAAGATGCTGGACCCCGGATCCCCGTCCGGGGTTCGGCGCGATGCGTGCGCCGAAGTTTCATAAGTTTCAGCTTCCCTGGGGGAAAAACTTCGGGTTCGCAGCAGGGCGCGCGCCGAAGGAAGGATAACCCTGGATCCCGTCCGGGGTTCGGCGCGACGCGTGCGCCGAAGTTGATGAAGTTGAGGAAGTTGAGGGTTGCCGAGAGGCGGCCGTCCTTCCTCCCCAAAAATCGCGGCCACCGTCGACCGGCACAAGTGGCACGAGCGGCGCGAGAAGCACATGGAATCGCGGGGGGTCTTCCCCCGGAAAACGGCGATCCGCGCCCGCGATCCGCCGAAAACGTCAAGCGCGCGGCCGATTGGGCGCTTACTCATTGTGGCGATAGCGGGCGGGGCAGGCCACTTCGACAGGCTCAGGACAGGCATGGGAGGTCTCCTCGAGTCGGGGCGAATCGGCCAGTTTATGACTCGAGAGGGGGGCTGTAGGAAACTGGTTTTTGTTCTTGATTTGTTCGATGTGAGCGGGCAGAGGCATTGGCTCATCAATCGTTGTCCGATAGAGCGTAGCAATGCCGCCACCGCCCGCAGCAACGATCTCCATCCGCGACACCCTCACAATGCTGGATGGGGCAAAGCGAGAATTGGCCGAGGGCGTCGCAAATGATCAGTACGTTTTTTGGTTGGGATCCGGCATCTCGCGAGCTCGCATGCCGGACCTGAAAGACTTGGCTAAGCGCGTCATTACTACCTTGCAAGCCCGCATCGACCAAAGTGATCCTACCTGCCGCTATCGCCGGGCACTGGAAAACGTGGTCGCACTAGCGAACCCGAGTCCCGACGAAGCAGGTGACATCGATTACTCTGTGCCACCCGACCAATGGGCTCCCCTCGACACCCTGGCTGGCCGCCTGGTGACCAACTATGCGAGAATGTTGAACGTCACCATCGACGGAGAGGAGCCAGACTTTCTCTTGTGGGATGTCCTCGAAGCCGCGAAGGTTTATTCGGACCCAGCAGTTCCACCCGACGCCGAACATCTCTGCCTCGCGGCGCTCGCGATGGAAGGTGTGGCCTCGGAAATGCCCTCCGCGAATTGGGACCCGCTCATTGAACGAGCGATGGTGCTGCTCGCCGGTAATAGGCCGATCCTGAGAGTTGCGGTCGCTCCTGAAGACGTTCGCTGGAACCGCCGGCGCGGCAACCTTTACAAGTTCCACGGCTGCGCTCAGGCAGCGGCTGACAATGAAGCAAACTTCCGGGCGCTCCTTGTCGCACGCCAAAATCAGATAAATGGCTGGGTGGTCAACAACCCAGTGATGGGCAATTTCCTTATCCACCTGATCGTCACCAAGGCGACGCTCATGCTCGGTCTATCGGCGCAGGATTCTAACATCCAAGGACTGTTCGCCGCCGCCCAGGTTCAGATGGCCTGGCCGTGGCCATCACATCCCCCTGCCTACGTTTTCGCCGAAAATGCCTTGGGCGGTGACCAGGAGAGCCTTCTGCAGAACGTCTACCATCAGGACTATAGCCCGGTCACCAGGCCTCAGATGGAGGCTGAGGCGCTAGTGCAGGCTTATGCCAAGCCCCTTCTCCTGGCGTTGCTTCTGCATATTCTCGCCGCGAAGCTGAACGCGCTTATCGCCCGCGGCACACACGGCTTCACAGCGGTAGATCACAACAAGCTAGGGGAAGGTCTCAACCACGCGAGGAACGAGATTGCCAACGGCCTCGTCTCGACTGCAGAGGCCGTTTCGGAACTGCTCGAGTTGTTTGGCCGGGCAATGGGGATGCTCCGCGAGGGGGTTCTTCCAGATCTAGCGAGCGGCATTTACATGCCCATTACGCCGGATCCTGTTGATCGAATGCCGGCAGATCCGACTCTTGCAGGCAGCGGCGTCTGCGAATTCGCGATCGCCTCCGGCTTGATCGGGCTCGGCTTACAACGGGGGCTTTGGACAGCAGAACGACCCGACCTCGCCGGTGTCGCTTCTGGCGCTGTCGTTCTCACCGGGCGTAGCGGCTCTGCCAAGGTATACTTTGCGTCGAACCCTCGGGCCGCCATTCGGCTCGGGACCAATGGTTTGGTTGCCGACAACGACGATGCCGTGATCGTCCATAGCCATGAGAATCCTCCACCGATGTCGCGATCGCCAAAACGGCCGCCCGGCCGCACCGGTCTATCAATCGTTCGCGAGGTCAGCATGACGGAATTGCTTGAGGTGGGTACGGAGGTCGAGGACCTTCTTGAACGGTTCCGTAGCAGGGTCGCGCTGTGACGGCCGCCATCCCAGCGGAGCGCGTCGCCGAAATTCTAATCGGCGCCGGCTATCGTCGGCTCGGCTCTCCTCTCCAAGTGGCAGGCCTGACATTCGACGTGGCGGGGGCGTTTGTCGGCAGTGATCATTCGGCTGACCTCATCGTTGTAGGGGACATGGCGACTGACGGCGAGAAAAAGGTCGTGCAGCAGATCGACGGCATCGCTCGCGCGCTGGATGTTATGAGGTCGCAACGCCCACTCACGAGCGTGATCGTCGGGCCGAGACCTATCGGGAAGACCCTTGAGGCCCTGGCACAGGTAAGTAGGACACTCTCTGTCGAGGAAGCGACCGACCCGCTAGATCTGCGCGACCGACTCGCCGTCCTGCTTCCGTTGGATCTGCCCACCGCCCTAGCTACTGACCGCGACCTTGGAAGCGACGATCAGCTTGTGTTTTCCGAGGATCCCGTCGCGACGGATCTTATCGAAGCATCCCAACTAGGCGAGGATGCGGTTCGGAGGTGTTTTCACGCTGCGCTGAGCGATGTTCTTCAGTCGCCCCACGAAGCCGAGGGGGGGTCGCCCGAGTGACCCGCCTCAAAAGTCTCTACGTCAAAGATTTCCGGAGCATCGATGGCGAAGCGACAGTATCTCTTGACGCGCCGATTGTCCTTATCCACGGACCGAATGGGGCTGGCAAGACAAGCCTCCTGGCCGCCGTAGAACTCGCGCTGACAGGCGCGGTGCCATCACTTTCCCGCGCCGAGCCCGACTACCTAGCTTATCTCCCACACAAGGATCGTCCGTTTGGCGAAGTTCGCCTCGAGGTGGTGGAGGACGATGGGACCATCCGAACCGCTGACATCAAGGTGACCCAGAGCGGCGTCACAGGCACCCCAATCCTGGATGGCGACTGCGGGCGCTTCTTTAGTGAGCGTAGTTACTTGGCTCAGTCGACGCTGGGACGGCTTTTGGAAATTTACCAGCACGCCGAGAAGAAGTCCGAATCGCCCCTAACGCGCTTCGTGAAGGAACTGCTTGGCCTCGACCGCATGGAAGCGATCATTGCCGGCCTAAACTCGGCCGGCCATGTCTCTCGGCTTCGCGGACCGGTGCCAGCCTATTGGACGATCCGAGAGGGAATTCCGGAAAAGCAGTCCGATGCCGATGAGCTTGAGCGCTTGGAAACGGAGACGGCCGCGAGCATCGCGGGCCTGGAGGTGGATCTCAAAAGCCGGCTGATTGTCGTGGATGCGTCCCTTGCCGAGCGAATTTCCGACCTACCCATGCTCCGACGGGAATTGGAAGAAGACTCGGAAGAAGCTTCACTCATTGAGCTAGTGCGTGTGCGGCGCGAGGTGGAGGTGTCAGAGAGCAGTTGGGCGAATGCCAACGCCCGTCCAGGCGCGACCGAGCGCCGGAGCGTCGAAGCGATTGATCGAAGGGCGAAAAAGGCCTTCGAGACATGGTCCGCTGAGCATGGCGATAGGATCGAAGCGCTGCTCACTCGTGCGGCCGCGCTCTTCGCCGATGTATCGCTTTCGGCGGAGAGCGGCTTGGACGATCGGCGAGAATCTTTGGTAAATCGAACTCAGCTTGACCTGGATCGTATTCAGCGCTCGCTGGCCGCCCACGAATCTGCTCTCGAGCGACGTGATAATCTGACTAGACAGGCGAGCGAAGCGCGCACCCGACTCACCCGCTTAGACGAACAGATCGAGGTGGGGACTGCCGCAAATGAGGACCTGGCTAAGGTGCTCGCCGAGCTCAGCAGCCATGTACATGACGAAATTTGCCCCGCTTGCGACCGGGATTTCTCCGAGGTTTCTGAAACGCCGCTGGCGGCGCATATCGCGGCGAAGGTCAGCACGATGGTCGAACACGCGGGACGCTTGCAGGCATTGACGAAAGACCGCTCGAGCAGCGCTGCCGGCCTCAATCAGCTTGAGCGTCAAGTCGCTGAGGCATCCAGTGAGGTGTTGCCCGACCCAGAACTAGACCAATTGAAGCGTCGCGCGGCCGATCTCATTGAGGTCACCAATCAGTTGAACGACGCTGCCATGCAAATGAAGATAGGAGATCAACTTCGCGAGGCCGCCGCCGCCGCGGCAAGGACGATTGGGGCCCTGCAGAATGCCGACCAGTCCGCCGTCGCAACTCGATCGGGCCTCAAAGGCTTGGCTGACCGACTTGGGGTCCAAGCGCCGGAAGAGGCATCAACGGGTGACCTTCTCAGCGTCCTAAAAACGGCCGTTCGGAGCCGGGAAGAATTGCTAACTAGCCGGCAAAGCGCGAGGCGGTTGGCTATAGAAGGCGTGTCAGCAATCCAAACCGCCAGGGCCAAGCTCGATAGTCTGCGGGCGGACAAGTGGTCTCTCAAAGCACGTCTGGACGTGATGACTGAACAGAAAGCCGAAGCCGATCGCCTGATCGAAATGGCAAAGGATATCGTTCGTCAGACCCGTGAGGCTAGGGGCCGGGTAGTGCAGAAAGTCTTCAATGATGAGCTGAATGCCGTCTGGCGCGACCTGTTCGTCCGCCTTGCCCCCGAAGAGCCCTTCATCCCTGCCTTTGCGATCCCCGACGCCACGGGAGCTGATATCGAAGCGGTGCTTGAGACGCACCATAGGCGCGGCGGCAAAGGCGGCAATCCTCGCGCCATGTTGAGCGCGGGGAATCTCAACACTGCCGCGTTGACGCTCTTCCTAGCCCTACATCTCTCAGTGCCCGCCAAGCTCCCGTGGCTCGTGATCGATGATCCTGTTCAGAGCATGGACGAGGTTCATATCGCCCAATTCGCCGCGCTCCTGCGCACGCTTTCCAAGCAGATGAAACGGCAGGTTGTCATCGCGGTGCATGAACGCTCGCTGTTTGATTATCTGGCGCTTGAGTTGAGCCCAGCATTTGAAGGTGACCGCCTGAACATCATCGAGCTAGGCCGAAGCGCAACAGGCAAGACAACGAGTCGTTGGGACCCCAAGCTTTTCGTCGCAGATCGAGCAATTGCCGCATAGCTAAGGGGCGAAATCCCCCTAAGCCGCCTCCGCCTTCCGCGACTGCCTATCTCGAAGAAGGCCGTCACGGGAGTGAATCCCGTGACGTCGATCCGGTCGCTGGCGCGCCGGTCGGCCGGCGCAAGCCGGCTCTACGCGCTGCTTCGGCGGCGTTTCACGCCGGCCCTTCGACAGGCTCAGGACAGGCTCTGCTACGCTCGGCGGCTACGCGGCCTCCGCCTTCCTCGACGCCCGCTTGCGCTCATGCGGATCCAGATACCGCTTCCTGATCCGGATCGCCTTGGGCGTCACCTCGACCAGCTCGTCGTCCTGGATATAGGCGATCGCCTGCTCCAGCGTCATCCTGCGCGGCGGGGTCAGGCGGATGCCGTCTTCCTTGGGGCCGGAGGCGCGGAAGTTGGTCAGCTGGCGCGCCTTGAGCGGGTTGACCTCGAGGTCCTGCGGCTTGGCGTTCTCGCCGATCACCATCCCCTCGTAGAGCTTGTCGCCGGGCGCGATGAACAGGACGCCGCGCTCTTCCAGCATGTTGAGCGCGTAGGCGACCGCCTCGCCATTCTCCATCGAGATGAGGACGCCGTTCTGCCGGCCCTGGATCGGGCCCTTATAGGGGCCGTATTTCTCGAACAGGCGGTTCATGATGCCGGTGCCGCGGGTGTCGGAGAGGAACTCGCCATGATAGCCGATCAGGCCGCGCGACGGCGCCGAGAAGGTCAGCCGCGTCTTGCCGCCGCCCGAGGGCCGCATGTCGGTCAGCTCGCCCTTGCGGCCGGCCATCTTCTCGACGACCGTGCCCGCATGCTCGTCGTCGACGTCGATGACGACGGTTTCATAGGGCTCCTCGCGTCCCTTCGGCCCGTCGCGGAACAGGACGCGCGGCCGGCTGATCGACAATTCGAACCCCTCGCGGCGCATCGTCTCGATCAGCACGCCCAGCTGGAGCTCGCCGCGCCCCGCCACCTCGAACGCGTCCTTCTCCCGGCTCTCGGTCAGCCGGATCGCGACATTGCCCTCGGCCTCGCGCTCGAGCCGGTCGCGGATGACGCGGCTCTGGACCTTGTCGCCGTCGCGGCCCGCATAGGGGCTGTCGTTGACCGAGAAGCTCATCGCCAAGGTCGGCGGGTCGATCTTCTGGGCGTGCAGCGCCTCGGTGACATTGGGCTCGACGATCGAGTTGGAGACGGTCGCCTTGGTCAGCCCGGCAATGGCGACGATGTCGCCGGCATTGGCCTCCTCGACCGGCACCCGCTCGAGCCCGCGGAACGCCATGATCCGGGTCGCGCGGCCCTCCTCGACGACATTGCCCTCGTCGTCCAACGACTTGATCGGCATGTTGACGGTGAGCTTGCCCGAGGCGATCCGGCCGGTCAGCACGCGGCCGACGAAATTGTCGCGGTCGAGCAGAGTGACGAGCATCTTGAACGGCCCGTCCGGATCGGCGTCGGGCGGCGGGATGTGGGCAACGATCGTCTCGAACATCGGCGTCAGATCGCCGGCGCGGACGTCGTCGGTCAGCCCGGCATAGCCGGCGCGGCCGCTCGCATAGAGGGTCGGGAAATCGAGCTGCTCGTCGCTGGCGTCGAGGCTGAGGAACAATTCGAACACCTCGTCCAGCACCTGCGCCGGGCGCGCGTCGGGCCGGTCGATCTTGTTGACCACCACGATCGGCCGGAGGCCGAGCGCGAGCGCCTTGCCGGTGACGAACTTGGTCTGCGGCATCGGCCCCTCGGCGGCGTCGACCAGCAGGATGACGCCGTCGACCATCGACAGGATCCGCTCGACCTCGGCGCCGAAATCGGCGTGGCCGGGCGTATCGACGATGTTGATGTGGGTGGTCGTCCCGTCATGCTCCCATTCGACGCTGGTGCACTTCGCCAGGATCGTGATCCCGCGCTCTTTCTCGAGGTCGTTCGAATCCATCGCCCGCTCCTCCACGCGCTGGTTGTCGCGGAAGGTGCCGGACTGGCGGAACAGCTGGTCGACAAGGGTCGTCTTGCCGTGATCGACGTGGGCGATGATCGCCACGTTGCGAAGGCTCATCTTCGGTCAACTCTCAGGGTCGGGAAAAATGTCCCCGCGATATAGGCGCGATTGTGCAGCGCAGCAAGCGCGCCGTCCGCCTCAGGCCGGCGCGGGCTCGCCCTTCGGGTCGGGGCCGAAGCGGTTGGGCCCGCCCGTCCCGTCGCAGACGTAGAAATAGAGCAGGATGAAGCCGCCGACGATCGGCAGCGCGCCCCACAATAGGTTCCAGCCCGACCGGTCGGTATCGTGCAGCCGCCGGATCGTCACCGCGAGGCCGGGAATGATGAAGGCGAGGCTGACCAGGCAGGCGAGGTACAGCACCGGCATCAGCCAGGTGTCCATCTCGGTCTGGCTCATGTCGGCATAATAGCCGATCAGGAAGACGAGGCCGACGAAGATGCCGATCAGCGCGTTCAAGAGCGCGAACATCCAATGAAGCAGGGGCAAGCGGTGCGGCTTGCCCCGCAAGCCGCAGTGAGGCCCGGGGGGCCTCACGCGCCGCCTGACCCTGCTTCATTCCTTGCGCCGCGACCGGCCGGAAAATTCAGCGTAGCGGCGCAGCGGCATCAGCATCCAGTGCATCGATTGTCTCCCCCAGAAGCGCAGGGGTTTCGCCCCATTCGGGCCGGGATGCAAGCGCGCCGCGCCTGGGAGTGGGGACTGTCTCCAGGCCCCAGGGCCCGAGCCTCAGCGGGCGATGCGCTCGAGGATCTCGACCCCCCGGGCCAGCGCGCGGCGCTCGGAATCGGCCAGCCTGCCGAGGCGGACTACCAGCGCGCCGACCCGCTGCTCGCGTCCGGCGCTGAGCAATTGGGCGCCCTGCTCGGTGGCGCCGATGCGGACGCTGCGGCGGTCGCCCGGCTTGGCCTCGCGGGTGACGAGCCCGCGCTCGACCAAAGCGTCGACGATCCGGCTCATCGTCGGCGCCTTGACCTGCTCGGCCGCGGCGAGCTCGGCGAGCGACATCGGCCCGCCATAGACGATCACCGACAGGGCCGACAGCCGCGGCGCCGAAAGCCCGCTGCCGTCATCCTCGCGCCGCAAGGTCCTGAGCAGCCGGATCGCGGTCGCGTGCAGCCGCGCCGAAACATCCCTGATTTCCCAATCGCCCATCGTCACGCTCCCCGGTTAGCGTTGCTAATGGTTTCAGAAGCAGAATTGTTAGCATGTTACGCAGAGTAAATCCAGTCATCTAACTGGTTCTTTTTAGCAGATAATATGGACCATCTTTCTTCCGGCAGCCCGAATCGGCCGGAGCTTGCGCGCGTGCCACCACCCGATTAACCCGGTCTCGTGACAAGGGAGGGTGGATCGATGCTCGGCCGGCGCTGGTTCCTGATCCTCCTTGCTTTGGCCTTCGCCGTTCCCGCCGCGGCGCAGTCCGGCTACCTCCTGCTTCGTCCGGCCCGCGTCTTCGACGGCGTCGATCCGTACCCGCACCAGGGCTGGCAGGTGCTGGTCCATGGCGAGCGGATCGAGGCGGTGGGCCCCGGCCTTTCCGTCCCGCCCGGCGCCCGCGTCGTCGATCTCCCCGGCGCCACCCTGATGCCGGGCATGATCGAGGGCCACGCCCACCTCTTCCTCCATCCCTATGACGAGACCAGCTGGGACGATCAGGTGCTGCGCGAGTCGCTGGCGCTGCGCACCGCCCGCGCCGTCGCCCACGCCCGGGCCACGCTGATGGCCGGCTTCACCACGCTCCGCGATCTCGGCACCGAGGGCGCGGGCTATGCCGATGTCGGGCTCAAGGCGGCGATCGACCAGGGCATCATCCCCGGGCCGCGCCTGTTGATCGCCACCCGCGCCCTCGTCGCCACCGGCAGCTACGGACCGAGGACGACCGACCCCGAAGCCGCCCTGCTCGGCGCCGAGGAGGCGGACGGGCCCAATCTGGTCACCGCCGCGCGCCGTCAGATCGGCGCCGGCGCCGACGTCGTCAAATTCTATGCCGACTATCGCTGGCGGCCGGGCGAGCCGAGCCGGCCGACCTTCACCATCGAGGAGATGCGCGCCGCGACCGAGGCGGCCCACGCCGCCGGCCGGACCGTCGCCGCGCACGCCTCGACGCCCGAGGGCATGCGCCGCGCGATCCTCGCCGGCGTCGACACGATCGAGCACGGCAATGACGGCACGCCCGAAATCTTCGCCCTGATGCGCGCCCATGGCACCGCGCTTTGCCCGACGCTCGCCGCGAGCGACGCGATCGCCCGCTATCGCGGCTGGAACGGCGCCGCGCCCGAACCGGAAGCGGTCGCCGCCAGGCGCGCCAGCTTCGCCGCCGCGCGCGCCGCCGGCGTCACGATCTGCATGGGCGGCGACGTCGGCGTGTTCGCCCATGGCGACAATGCGCGGGAAATGGCGCTGATGGTCGATTACGGCATGCGCCCCGCCGCCGTGCTGATCGCCGCCACGTCGGGCAATGCCGGCATCTTCCACCTCGCCGATCGCGGCGCCGTCCGCCCCGGCCTGCTCGCCGACCTGGTCGCCGTCGCTGGCGACCCGACCAGCGACATCCACGCTGTCCGCGCGGTCCGGCTGGTCATCAAGGGCGGCGCGATCGTCCGCGACGACGCGCGGTGAAGGGCCAGTCTTTCCTCGCCCGCATGGGCTTCGCTCTGGCCGGCATCCGCATTGTCTTCCGCCGCGAGCAGAGCTTCCGCATCCAGTGCCTGCTCGGCCTGGTTGCCGCCGCGGTCACCGCGGCGCTGCGGCCGGGCTGGGCCTGGGCGGCGCTGGTCGCGCTCGCCGTGGGGCTCGTCCTCGCGCTCGAGCTGATCAACGGCGCGCTCGAATATCTGATCGACCGCGTCCATCCCGAAATCCACGACGAGATCAAGCATGCCAAGGACGCCGCCGCCGGCGCGGTGCTGGTGGGCAGCTTCTTCGGGGCGCTGGTTGGCCTGGCGATGGTGCTCGACTGGCTGCTCTAGCGCAGCCACCAGCGCAGGCCATAGGCGACCGCGCCCACGACAAGCACCCCCGCCGCCCACAGGCCGACGAACCAGGCGACCTGCCGCAGCCTAATGATAGCCGTCCTCGCCGACCTTGCCGCGGAACACCCAATAGGCCCAGCCGGTGTAGGCGAGGATCAGCGGCAGCAGCACGACGGCGCCCACCAGCATGAAGAGCTGGCTGTCATAAGGCGCCGCCGCCTGCCAGATCGTGATCCGGCCCGGGATGACGTCGGGCCAGATCGAGATGCCGAGGCCGGCCATCGACAGCAGGAACAGAAGGATGGTGAGCGCGAAGGGCAGCCAATCGCGCCGGCCGCCCAGGCTGCGCCAGAGCGCAAGGGCCGCGGCGGCGACGAGCAGCGCCATCGGCAGGGTAACGAGGAGGCCCGGCTGGTCGAACCAGCGCGCGCGATATTGCGGCAGGACGAAGGGATTGGCGAGGCTGACCGCGCCGATCGCCGCGATCAGGCCGAGCGCGAGCGCGCGGGCCAGCCGCCGCGCCCGTTCCTGCAGCGGCCCCTCGGTCTTCCAGATCAGCCAGCACGCGCCGAGCAGGGCATAGCCGACCATCAGGCTCGCCCCGGTCAGCAGGCTGAACGGCGTCAGCC
Organism: Sphingomonadales bacterium; assembly: GCA_034668465.1. GTDB lineage: Bacteria > Pseudomonadota > Alphaproteobacteria > Sphingomonadales > Sphingomonadaceae > Allosphingosinicella. The sequence continues at coordinate 87,569 of JAXDPI010000046.1, read as the reverse complement.
AGTCCCACCAGCCGCCGGCATAAGCGCGGCCGTCGATGCGGATCCCCTGGAGCAGCGCGCCGAGCGTGATCCCCTGCGCCAGCGTCGCCACGGCCGAGCCGGCGAAGAAGGCGAAGTCCCAATATTTGCGGTGGCCGGGCTCGCGCCAGCGAAACTCGAAGGCGACGCCGCGGAAGACCAAAGCGAGCAGCATCGCGATCAAAGGCGCGTAGAGCGCCGGCAGGATGATCGCATAAGCGAGCGGAAAGGCGGCGAGCAGCCCGCCGCCGCCGAGCACCAGCCAGGTCTCGTTGCCGTCCCAAACGGGCGCGATCGCATTCATCGCGGTGTCGCGCTCCTTGCCGACCGGGATCAGCGGGAACAGGATACCGATGCCGAGGTCGAACCCGTCCATCACCACATAAGCGGCGATCCCGAACGCGATCAGGCAGGCCCAGATGACTGTCAGGTCGGGCGTCATGGCAAGGCGGTCCTTTGATACGGAGCCTTCGCCGGGCTCAGTCCCCTACTCAGGATGAGCGAAACGGGTTCCATCATCTACCCTCCCGTTCATCCTGAGTAGCCGGTGAGCCTTGTCGAACCGGCGTATCGAAGGACGACGCCGGGGTGATTCCGGCGGTGCGGATCGGCCCGGGTTCGAGCGCGGCTTCGCCCTCGGCCGGCGCGCGCGCCATCAGCCGCAGGATGTAGAGCGTGCCGACCGTGAAGCAGGTGGAATAGACGATCACGAAGGCGATCAGCGAGCCGGTCACCCCCGCCGTCGCGATCGGCGACACCCCGTCGCGGGTCCTGAGCAGGCCGTAGATCAGCCAGGGTTGGCGGCCGACCTCGGTCGTCACCCAGCCGCAGATCACGGCGACGAACCCCGCCGGCCCCATGACCAATGCGAAAAGGTGCAGCCAGCGCCAGGCGTAAAGCCGCCTGCGCCACCGCGCGAGCAGGCTCCACGCCCCGAGCAGGGCCATCAGCAGGCCGAGGCCGACCATGATCCGGAACGACCAGAACAGGATCGCCGACGGCGGCCGGTCCGCCTTGGGCAGCGCGTCGAGCCCGGGCATCGGCGCGTTCATGTCGTGGAGGATGCCCAATGACCCCATCTTCGGCAGCGACACCGCCCAGCGCACCGTCTCGCTCTCGTCGTCCGGCAGGCCGATAATGTGCCACGGCGCGCCTTGCGGATAGGCGTGGTAATAGCCCTCGATCGCGAGGATCTTGGCCGGCTGGTGCTCGAACGTGTTGAGCGCATGCGCGTCGCCGACCAGGATCTGCACCGGCGCCACCAGCGCCGCCATCCACATCGCCATGCTGAACATCGTGCGTATTTCGGGCGTGTCGCGGCGCCGGAGCAAATGCCAGGCGCCGGCCCCGCCGACCACCAGGGCGGTGGTGAGATAGGCGGCGATCACCGTATGGGCGAAGCGATAGGGGAAGCTCGGGTTGAAGATGATCTCGAGCCAGCTGCCCGCCGCGACGAACTGGCCCTGCGCGTTGACCGCCCAGCCGGTCGGCGTCTGCATCCAGCTGTTCGCCGCGAGGATCCAGAAGGCCGAGATTGCGGTCCCCACGGCCACCATCAGGGTCGCGGTGAAGTGGAGCCCCCTGCCGACCTTGTTCATCCCGAACAGCATCACCCCCAGGAACCCGGCCTCGAGGAAGAAGGCGGTCAGCACCTCATAAGCCATGAGCGGGCCGACGATCGGCCCGGCGCGGTCCGAGAAGACCGACCAGTTGGTGCCGAACTGGTAGGACATGACGATCCCCGAGACGACGCCCATCGCGAAGGCGATCGCGAAGATCTTCAGCCAGTAGCGGAACAAGGTGAGATAGACCGCCTTGCCGGTCTTCAGCCACAGCCCCTCGAGCACCGCCAGATAGGAAGCGAGCCCGATCGAGAAGGCCGGAAAGATGAAGTGGAACGAGATGGTGAACGCGAACTGGATGCGCGCCAGGAGCAATGCGGTATCGGCGTCGGCCATCGCGCTCCTCCCCTAGCGCGTCAGGTGAACACCGTCCAATCCGTCCGCTCGACCAGGGCCTCGAGCGCCGCCGCCCCGGCCGCGCTCGTCCCGGCCGGGTTCAGCGCCGGCGACCATACCGCGATCGCGCCATGCCCCGGCGCGATCGCCAATATGCCGCCGCCGACCCCGCTCTTGCCCGGCAGGCCGACACGAAAGGCGAACTCGCCCGAATTGTCGTAATGGCCGCAGAGCATCATCACGCTGTTGATCCTGCGCGCGCGGTGCCACGCAATGATCTCCTCGCCGGTCTCCGGGTCGCGGCCGTCGAAGGCGAGGAACAGGCCGGCGCGCGCCAGCTGGCGGCACGACATCGCCACCGCGCACTGGCGGAAATAGGCGCCGAGCACGGTATCGACGTCGTTCGAAAGCGTGCCGAAGCTCTTCATGAACCAGGCGAGGCTGCGGTTGCGCGCGCCGGTCCCCGCCTCCGAGCGCGCCACCTCCTCGTCGACCGCGACGCTGCCGTCGCGCGCCTGCGCCCTGAGCAGCGCCAGCAGATCGGCGATCGCCGCGTCGGCCGAACGCTCGCCGATCAGCCGGTCGGTGACCACCATCGCGCCCGGGTTGATCAGCGGGTTGCGGGGCTTGCCGCGCTCGCTCTCGAGCTGGACGATCGAGTTGAACGCCGAGCCCGACGGCTCGCGGCCGACCTTGTCCCACAGCGACGCGCCGGCCCGCTCGAGCGCCAGCGCCAGGGTGAACACCTTGGAGATCGACTGGATCGAGAATGGCTCGTCGCAATCGCCCGCGCCCGAGACGCGACCATCCTTGCCGGCGAAGGCGATGCCGAGCTTGTTCGGATCGACCCGCGCCAGCGCCGGAATGTAATCGGCCACCCTGCCCGCCGCGCGATGCGGCGCGGCCGCTTCCAGCACCTCGCGGAGCAATTCGTCCATGCCGCCGGCCATAGCGCCCGCGGCGCGGCGCTGGCTAGTCGATCCGCATGCCGGTTCGAAGGCACCGACCCCGCCCGCCGGGGACCGCCCCCTCCTGCCGAAATTAGGGACAGTCCCTATTTACTCGTCGTGCGTGATCCGCGTGGCCGGTACGCAGGCGCCGACCCGTCCGCCGGGGACTGTCCCCGAACGGGGACTGTCCCCTCCTGCCGAAAAAAATTGGGGACTGTCCCCATTTACTCGTCGTGCGCGGCGGACCAATGCGCAAAAGCTGGATGCCCCGCGAGGATTCGAACCTCGATAGACGGAGTCAGAGTCCGTAGTCTTACCGTTAGACGACGGGGCAATCGGCAGGGGCCGCGAGATAGGCAGGGGCGCCGGGCCTGTCAACGCCGCGGCGGCGGCCCGCGCGATCAGCTGCCGGGCAGGACCCGGCGCATCTGGACCCGCTCGACGGTCTCGCGGCCGTCCTTCTTGAGCTGGTCGCGCTCCTCCTTCGTCCGGCAGGTCACGGTATTGCCGAGCCGCGTGCCGATCGTGGTGCGGACGTCGCACGTCCGCCGCGCGGGCGGGGGATTGCTGCGGACGATCGAGTGCGTCTGCGCGCTGGCCGCGACGACCGGAATCGCGACGATCGCGACCCCGGCAAGCAGGGCGCGGGCGAACATGCCCTTGTCTTTCTCGATCATGCCAAGCCTCCGGCGACAAATGGTCGAACCCTCTATAAACCAAGAGGTTGCCGGCCGCAAATGTTGCGCGGTGACGCGCGGCCCGCCCCATCCGGGCCGGCGCGATCTCAGCAGCCGGCGCCGGGGACCCCTCTCCTTCCATCCTGCATGCCGGCTTCCGCCGAAACGGGACGCCGATGATTATCCCAACCCGTCCCCGGCCGCAAATCGGGCGCGGCCGATCCTGCGGGAGTGGCGTTCTTGCCCCCTTCGGCCCGCTGATGTACAAAGGCGCCAGGTCAGGGCGGCTTTCGCCTCCCGAAACGAAAACAGAATGAGAAGCCCCGGAATGTCGCAGCAAGCCGTCCCGGCCCCGCTGGCGCCGGTCACGGAACCGGTTGAAGCGGCCTCCCCGAGCCTCCCGCCGCGGCGGTGGGCGTCCCGCCATACCTACGGCGCGATCGATCTCGGCACCAACAATTGCCGGCTCCTCGTCGCGCGCCCGACCGATGCGGGCTTCACCGTGATCGACGCCTTCTCGCGCGTCGTCCGGATGGGCGAGGGCATGGCGACCTCCGGCAAGCTTTCGGAAGCGGCGATGGACCGCGCCGTCACCGCGCTCTCGGTCTGCGCCGAGAAATTGCGCCGCCGCCGCGTCAGCCTCGCCCGCTCGGTCGCGACCGAAGCCTGCCGGCGCGCGGTCAACGGCCGCCATTTCGTCGAGCGGGTCAAGCGCGAGACCGGCATCTGCCTCGAGATCATCGCCCCCGAGGAGGAAGCGCGCCTCGCCATGCTCGGCTGCCACCGCCTGCTCGAGCCCGGCGACGGGCCCGCGCTCATCTTCGACATCGGCGGCGGCTCGACCGAATTGGTGCTGATCGACACCGATGGCGGCGAGCCCAGGATCAAATGCTGGTGGAGCGCGCCGTGGGGCGTGGTCTCGCTGACCGAGAGCGAGGGCCGCGATTTCGCGACCGTCGCCGAGCGGCTCGCCGCCTACGGCCGGATGCGCGAGCGCGTCCGCCACGCCTTCCGCCATTTCATGGCTTTGCTGCCCACCGGACGCAACGGCATAAGGCTGATGGGGACCAGCGGCACCGTCACCACCCTCGCCAGCGTCTATCTCGCGCTGCCGAGCTACGACCGGCGCGCGGTCGACGGCCTCAAGATGCCGGCCGCGGCGATGCGCGGGATCAGCGCCACCCTCTCGGGGATGGACCAGGCCGAGCGCGCCCGCTTCCCCTGCATCGGCCACGAGCGCGCCGACCTCGTCGTCGCCGGCTGCGCGATCCTCGAGGCGATCATGGACATCTGGCCGGCCGAGACATTGGGCGTCGCCGACCGCGGCATCCGCGAAGGCATATTGCGCGCGCTCATGGCCCGCGACGGCCACACGATATGAGCAAAGGGGACAGTTACTTTTCCGTACGACAGCGAAGAAAAGGCGATGCGGTGCGGAAAAGTAACCGTCCCCATTCCGGCCCGCCCTCGTGAGCCGCTCCCCCATCGGTTCCAGCGGCGGCCTCAGGGTCCGCGTCAAGACCGCCAGGGGCCGCAAAATCGGCTCGACGCGCTGGCTCGAGCGCCAGCTCAACGACCCCTATGTCAAGCGCGCCAGGGCCGAGGGCTATCGCTCGCGCGCCGCCTACAAGCTGATCGAGCTCGACGAAAAATTCGGTTTCCTCAGGGGCGCGCGGCGGGTCGTCGACCTCGGCATCGCGCCGGGCGGCTGGACGCAGGTGGTCCGGCGGCGCCTGCCCGAGGCGGCGGTCGTCGGCATCGATCTGCTGCCGACCGATCCGATCCCCGGCGCGACGATCCTCGAAATGGACTTCATGGACGATGCCGCGCCGGCCGCGCTCGAGGGGGCGCTCGGCGGGGCCGCCGACCTGATCCTCTCCGACATGGCGGCCAACACCGTCGGCCACACCCGGACCGATCATCTGCGCACGATGGGGCTGGTCGAAGCGGCGCTCGATTTCGCCGCCGGCGCGCTCGCGCCGGGCGGCGCGTTCGTCGCCAAGGTCCTCGCCGGCGGCGCCGATTCCGGCCTCGTCGCCGAGCTCAAGCGCCGCTTCGCCACCGTCAGGCACGCCAAGCCCCCCGCGAGCCGCAAGGGCTCGTCCGAATGGTACGTCGTCGCCCAGGGCTTCAAGGGGCCTAATTAGGGACAGTCCCTATTTATTGCGGGCTGGCGCCGCGCCGCGCCGCCGCGATCGCCCGCTTGAGAATCTCGTAGCCGACGGCGCCCTGGAAGACCTGGTCGCCGACGACGAAGGTCGGCGTGCCGCTCGCCTCGACCGCGCGCGCCAGCTCGAAATTGCGGGCGAGCTCGGCGCGGCCCTCGGCGGTCTCGCCCTCGCGCGCGACGCCGGTCTCGGCGATCGCCTGGGCGACCACCCCCTCGCTCGGCCGGCCGAGCGCGAACATGCGGTCGTGAAAGGCGCGGAAGCGGCCCTGGCGGGCGGCGCCGAGGCTGACCAAAGCGGCCGCCTGGCTGTCCGGCCCGAGCACCGGCAGCTCGCGCCAGACCACCTTCAGCCGCCGGTCCTCGCGCAGCAGCCGTTCGACGTCCGGATTGGCGGCGCGGCAGAAGGCGCAGGCATAATCGAAGAATTCGACCAGCACGACATCGCCGTCGGCCGCGCCGGCCCAGGCGCTGTGGAACGGGCGCTCGAGCGCGGCGCGGTGCTGGGTGACCGTCGCCGCGGCCTGGCGCTGCCGCAGCCGGCTCATCGCCTCTTCGAGGATCTCGCCATGGTCGAGGACATATTCGTGGACGATTCGCTCGGTCGCCGCGCGGCCGGGCGGGCGCAAGCCGTAATAGCCGCCGACCGCGGCCGCGCCGATCGCCAGCCCACCAAGTCCCGCCAGTGCGTTGATCTTCCAGCTCCCCCCGATTCGCGCCATCAGGGCGAGTCCTGCCGGCCTCGCCGCCCGCGCTGGGCGGCGCTGCGCGCGACCATCGCGATGTCCTGCGCCCGGATCCAGTCGGGCGAGTTGACCGGCAGGCCCATCATCGCCTGCTCGGCATTGGGAAGGGCGAGCCCGGGCTGGCCGGTCAGGCTGTAGCGCTCGGCGGTCGCCAGAGCGGCGCGCGGCTGGTCGCCCTCGCGATCGTAGACGATGCCGAGCTGGTACCAGGCGAACGGATTGTCGTTGTCGCGCGCGACCGCGAGCCGAAGCACCCTTTTGGCCTCGTCGAAATTGCCCGGATCCTCGGTCGAGATCAAAGCGTGGCCGAGCAAAGCGGCGATCAGCGGCTCGTTGGGGACTATCGACACCGCCTCCCTGAGCGTCGTCAGCGCCTCGCGCGGGTGCCCCGTCTCGAGCAGGATCTGGCCTTTCAGCTCGAGGAAATAGGGATCGTGCGGCCGCGCCCGAAGGAGGGCGTCCGCCTGCTCATTGGCCTCGTCCGGGTGGCCGGTGCGGTGATAGGCGTAGGCGCGGGCATAATAAGCCGGGATCGACCGGTCCGACTGCGGATAGCGGGTCATCACCTGGACCGGATTGTCGACATAGCCGGAAAGCTTGGCGCGGACCCGCTGGAACCGTTCCTCGAGCGCCGGGTCGGTCGGCGCGTTCCAGGCGGGGTCGTGCTCGTAGGCGGTCTCGAGGATCGCGATCCGCTCGCCGGTCAGCGGGTGGGTGCGCGCGTAGCTGTCCTGCTGGGGGATGTTCATCCGGAATTCGAGATTCTGCAGCCGGCGGAAGAAAGCGAGCGAGCCGCGGCCGCTGATATGGGCGCGGCTGAGGAAGGTCGCGCCGGCCTGGTCGGCGCTGTTCTCCTGGACGCGGGTGAAGGAGAGGAAGCGGCCCAATGCCATCTGCTGGCCGGCGGCCATCGCGCCCATGCCGGCGTCGGTCGCCCCGGCCGCCATCGCCGCCGCGCCGAGCAGCAGCGACAGGATCATGATCCCGGTCGCCTGCTGCATGCCCTGCTGCGCGCGCAGGACGTGGCCGCCGGTGATGTGGCCGAGCTCGTGGGCGATCACGCCCTGGACCTCGTTGGCGTTCTGCGCCGAGGTGAACAGGCCCGAATGGAGGTAGACGATCTGGCCGCCGGCGACGAAGGCGTTGATCTCGCGGTCGTGGAGTATGACGATCCGGACATTCTCGGGCTGCAGCCCGGCCGCCTCGATCAGCGGCCGCGACATGTCGCGCAGCAGCGCCTCGGTTTCGGCGTCGCGGAGGATCTGCTGGGCATAAGCCGGCCGCGCCGTCGCGGCGAAGCTCAGCGCGATCAGCATCAGCAGCCGGACCAGGAAGCTTCCCGGGCGGGGCGTCATCGGGCGGGCTTCAGCCATCGGCACGCTTCTTCCTTCCCGCCCCTGAACCCCCGATGAAAGCGCCGCCGCCTTTTTGCCTCATTCGGCGGTGGCGCCGAAGGTCCGCTGCCACCAGCCGCGGCGCGGGCCGCCCTCCTCGTCCTCCTCGTCGCCGCCCGCTTCCGGCGCGGCCTTGGCAGCCTTGGCGGATTTCCGGGGCGCGGCCTTGCGCCGCGGCTTGGGCGCGGGCTCCTCGTCATTGGCCGCTTCGGGCGCTGTCGGCTCGATCTCCTTCGGAGCCTCGGCCTCGACCGCTTCTTTCTTGCGGCGCCCGCCTTTCTTCGGCTTGGCCTCCGGTTCGGGCGCGGGCGCCGCCTCGGGCTCGGGCGCCGCTTCGGGCTCGGCCGCGGTCACCGGCGCCTCGTCGCCCTTGCGGGCGCGCGGCCGACGGCGCGATTTCCGCGCGGGCCCGGCCTCGGGCTCGGCCTCGGCCGCCTCGACGACGGGCGCGGGCTCGCCGGCCTGCGCTTCGTCCGCCGCCTGCTCCTCGCCGAGCTCGCCCTCGGGACGCTCGCGGCGACGGCCGCCGCGGCGGCCGCGGCGGCGGCGCCGGCGGCCGCCGTCCTTGCGGTCCTCACGCTCCTCGCGCTCCTCGCGCCCGCGGCGCGGTTCGGCCGAGGCCTCCTCTTCCTCCTCGTCGGAGGCGTCGCCTTCCTCGTCCTCCTCGACGATCTCCTCATCCTCCTCGTCCGCCTCGGGCGCGGCGAGGGCGGGGAGCGGCAGCGGCCGCTCGGCGGGCGGCGGGCCGTGCGATTCGACCGCCATCCGCGCACCTTCGAAGCCGTCGTCGATCAGCACTTCGACGAGAACGCCGTAGCGCACCTCGATCTCGCCGATCTCGCCGCGCTTGCGGTTGAGCAGATAGACCGCCGCCTCGCGCCCGGCGCGCAGCACGATGCGCGAGCCGCGGCCGCGCGCCGCTTCCTCCTCGAGCATCCGAAGTGCCGAAAGGCCGGCCGACGAAGCGGTGCGCATCAGCCCGGTCCCCTCGCAATGCGGGCACGGCCGGGTCGAGGCTTCGAGCACGCCGGTGCGGAGCCGCTGGCGGCTCATCTCCATCAGCCCGAAGCTCGAAATGCGGCCGACCTGGATGCGGGCGCGGTCGTTCTTGAGCGCGTCCTTCATCGCCTTCTCGACCTTGCGGATATGGCCGTTCGATTCCATGTCGATGAAGTCGATCACGACCAGCCCGGCCATGTCGCGCAGCCGCAATTGCCGGGCGATTTCGTGCGCCGCCTCGATGTTGGTCGCGTAGGCGGTCTGCTCGATATTGTGCTCGCGGGTCGAGCGGCCCGAATTGATGTCGATCGAGACCAAAGCCTCGGTCGGGTTGATGACGATATAGCCGCCCGACTTGAGCTGCACGAGCGGCTGGTACATCGCGCTCAATTCGTCCTCGGCGCCGAAGCGCTGGAACAGCGGCACCGGGTCGGCATAGAGCTTCACCCGCTTGACGTGGCTCGGCATCAGCAACTTCATGAACTGGCGCGCATCGGCATGGCCGTGCTCGCCCTCGACGATCACCTCGTCGATGTCCTTGTTGTAGATGTCGCGGATCGCGCGCTTGATCAGGTCGCTGTCCTGGTAGATCAACGCCGGCGCCGAGCTCTTCAGCGTCTTCTCGCGAATCTCGTCCCACAGCCGCGCGAGATAGTCGAAGTCGCGCTTGATCTCGACCTTGGTGCGCGACAGGCCGGCGGTGCGGACGATCAGGCCCATGCTCAGCGGCAGGTTCAGATCGGCCATGATCTGCTTCAGCCGCTTGCGGTCGGCGCCGTTCGAGATCTTGCGGCTGATGCCGCCGCCATGGCTGGTATTGGGCATCAGCACGCAATAGCGGCCGGCCAGCGAAAGATAGGTGGTGAGGGCCGCGCCCTTGTTGCCGCGCTCCTCCTTGACGACCTGGACCAGCAGCACCTGGCGGCGGCGGATCACGTCCTGGATCTTGTAGCGGCGGCGGAGGTTCTGGCGCTTGCGGCGCAGCGTCTCGGCGGCGCTTTCGTCGGACGCCCCCTCGGCCTCCTCGGGGGCGCGCGGCGCCGCTTCCTCGTCGTCCTCGCCCGCCTCGAATTCGCCGCCCTCGCCGCCGCCTTGCTCGGCCTCGACCGGCTCGGCCGACATCGGCTCGTCGTCGACCTCGAAGACGCTGCCGTTCTCGCCGTCGTCGGAATCATATTCGGCGGCGCGCAGGCGCTCTTCCTCGGCGGCGTGCTCGGCCTCCTCGCGCAGCAGGGCCTCGCGATCCTCCCGCGGGATCTGGTAATAATCCGGGTGGATTTCGGAGAAAGCGAGGAAGCCGTGGCGGTTGCCGCCGTAATCGATGAACGCCGCCTGCAGCGACGGCTCGACCCGGGTCACCTTGGCAAGATAGATATTTCCCTTGAGCTGCTTGTGCTCGGCGGATTCGAAATCAAATTCTTCGATTCGATTTCCCTTGATCACGGCCACCCTGGTCTCTTCCTGGTGGCGCGCGTCGATCAGCATGCGCATTGTCATTAAGGCTACTCCACGCCCTGACCCTCTGCTCGGAAGCGAGAGAGCGAAGACGCTCGAATATGGACGGCCGCGCGGCGGACTGCGCACGCGCGTCGAATGTCCGGGTTGAAAGATGAATGTTCGCGTCTGCTGTCTGGGCAAGGCCGAAAACCGGCCCGAGCATCCCCCCCGGCACGCCGTCAAAGACGAAGCGGCGCATGAGCCTGGGGGAGCGATACCACATACAGCGTCAACCTAGATGGCCGGCACGGACGCCGGCGAATTCCAATCGAACCGGGAAAAGCAAGGTCTTGCCCATCGCTTCGATGACGAGGTGCTAGCACCGCCGCGCCCGACCGGCAACCGCCGCGGGTCCCGCCGCACGCATTTTTCCCACGGGAGTCATCCCGGCGAAAGCCGGGACCCTTGAACATTGTGCAATGAAGTTCGCGATTTCGTCGCCGCCTCTTGCTCGATCAGCGTGTTCATGGGTCCCGGCCTGCGCCGGGATGACTCATCATTTTCCGCAGCGACATTTCCGCTGGACCGCGGCGCGCGCCCCGCGCAGAATCGCGCGATGGACTGGCTGCTGCCCTTGTTGCTCGCGATCTTCGGGACCGGCCTCGTCCCCGGGCTCGCGCCGGAGAGCGGCGGCGGCGCCCCGGGCTACAACATCCCGCTCGAGCCGCTCGGCGCCGACGAGCTCGGTCCGCTGCCCCGCGTCACCGCCGCGCGCGGCGACAATCCGCCTCTGGTCGTGATCGATCCCGGCCATGGCGGCCACGATCCCGGCGCCGCCTCGCCCTATCTTGCCCAGCGCGAGAAGGACGTCACGCTCGCGCTCGGCCTCGCCATCCGCGACGCGCTCGTCGCCACCGGCCGGGTGCGGGTGGCGATGACCCGCGAGGACGACAGCTATCGCGGCCTCGACGCGCGCTACCAGATCGCCCGCCGGCTCGACGCCGATCTGTTCGTTTCGGTCCACGCCGACGCGGCGCCGGCCAACGACGCCGCCCGCGGCGCCACCATCTACACCCTCTCCGAGGTCGCCTCGGACCAGCAGGCCGCCTTGCTCGCCGCGCGCGAGAACGCGTCGGAGCGGATCGCCGGCACGCCGCTCAGCGCCAATTCGGGCGTCAACATGATCCTGATCGACCTCGCCCAGCGCGAGAGCATGAACGTCTCGGCCGATTTCGCCCGTTTGCTGTTCCGCGAGGCCGCGCCGGTCTTCCCGTTCCGCCCCGCCTGGCACCGCTTCGCCGCCTTCATCGTGCTGAAGGCGCCCGACATGCCCTCGATCCTGTTCGAAAGCGGCTACCTCACCAACCGCACCGACGCCGAATATATCAGCTCGCCCGAAGGCCGGCGGCAGATCGCGGAGGGGATGCGCCGCGCGATCGAGGCCCATTTCGCGCGGCGGCTGATTGAGCGGCGGGGATGAGCGCGCGTTGCCCCTAAATAAGGCGGCGCGAACTCACTTTAGGTGACCAGGGACGCGTTGGTATTAAATAGTGACAGTCACTATTTTCCCCGTCCTCGAACACCGCCTCCAGATAGGCGAGAATTGCCTCGGTGCCGATAAGATCATCCGCAGCGTCCCAGCGCGTGATCTCGATGCCCATCAGATCGCCCGCTTCGGCGCCGGCGCACCGCGCAGCAACCCCTCCGTGCTCAAATCCTCGTCCACGTCGGACCAGTGGATGCCGTAGCCCCCGCCCGCGATTTCCCAATTGGCGCGCTGAGCCGGGGTGGCATCGGCGAGGCGCGGATACCAGGCAACCGGCACGGCGATAGTCCGGCCGTCCGCGAGATCGACGATCAGCCGGTCGTCCTCGAAGCGGACGTCGGAGACGCGCTCGTCAGCGACCCTGGTCGAAATATTCACGCCACGCCTCCAGCATCATCTCGCGATGCTCCTCGACATGCGCGAGGATAGCATTCCGCTCCTTGCCGCGATAGCCGCGGCTCTTCGCTACGCCCAGATCGTCGAGCCAGACCTTCATCGTCGCGCCGGCCTTGTCGACATGGACGTGCGGCGGCTCTCCCAGCTCGTGGCTGTAGAAATAGAAGCGATAGCCATCGACGCGAAATAGGGTCGGCACACCGCCTCCTTGCCACCTATCGTTTTGCATTGTGCGAGCCGCCCGACAATACGGAATCCGAAGACTCGGCACGTCGATGTCGATTGTTGGATACAAACAGGATTTGCCCTGCCAGCATGGCCGCGACTCGGGCCTGCCGTGCGTCCCCGGCTCTTTCTCAGCGTGAGCTGATCGGATCAGGATCGATCGATCCGCCGCGGCTCTCGCGCGCCGCCGCGCGGTGGGTCCTGAAAAAAACTTATCCGTGTCCGGATCGTCCGGTTCGTCCGGCTCGTGATCTTCCGGCCGGTTTCCGCATTCCGGCGTCGGAACTGTCACGTTTCGATCCCCCGCCCGGGAAACCAATGGCAAGTGTCAATCCGTCAACTTCACCCGGTCGCGAGCCACCTTCACCCCGCCGCTCTCATCCGCTAGACCCGGCGCCGATGAGTGCAGACCAGGCTTCCCAGCGTATCACCCTTCGCCGCACCACCGGCCGTCTCGCGCCCGCCTGGGCGTTCGTCAAGCGCGCCTGGAAGAGGCGCTGGGTCAAGGTGCTGGCCGTGATCGCCGCGCTGCCGGTGATCGCCTACGTCATCCTCTGGTTCCTGTTCGCCCGCGGCCTGCCGTCGGCCGAGAGCCTGCTTTCCTACGAGCCGGTCCTCCCCACCTACGTCCGCGACGTCGACGGCGCGCCGGTGCAGGCCTTCGCCCGCGAGCGCCGGGTCCAGCTCGCCTATGAGGAATTCCCGGCGCCCTTGATCAACGCCTTCCTCGCCGCCGAGGACCGGACCTTCTTCAGCCATAGCGGGATCGACTATCCCGGCATGCTCGGCGCGGTCTGGGACTATCTCTCCAAGGCCGGCTCGGGCGAGCGCGCGGTCGGCGGCTCGACCATCACCCAGCAGGTCGCCAAGATCTTCTTCACCGGCGACGAATATTCGGTGACCCGCAAGATCCGCGAGGCGTTCCTCGCCCGCCGCATCGAATCGGCTTTGTCGAAGGAGCAGATCCTCGAACTCTACCTCAACCAGATCTATCTCGGCCGCAACGCCTATGGCGTGCAGGCGGCGGCGCGGGCCTATTTCAACAAGGATGTCGGCCAGCTCTCGATCGCCGAGAGCGCGTTCCTCGCGATCCTGCCCAAGAGCCCGTCCAATTACGATCCGCTGCGCCACCACGAGCGGGCGCTGCAGCGGCGCAACTTCGTCCTCGGCGAGATGCTCCGCAATTCCTTCATCACCCGCCCGCAACATGACCAGGCGATCGCCGAGCCGCTGGCGACGGTGCGCGGCGGCCAGCTCGCCGAGCGCAACGTCGGCGGCTATTTCATGGAGGAGGTCCGCCGCAATCTGATCGAGCGCTACGGCGAGAATGCCGAGCGCGGCCCGAACAGCGTCTATGCCGGCGGCCTGTGGGTGCGCACCTCCTACAATCCGGCGATGCAGCGCTCCGCCGAGGCTGCCCTCCGCGATGGCCTGATGCGCTACGAGCGCGGCCGCGGCTGGCGCGACCCGGGCCTCAACGTCGACGTCAACGGCGATTGGCGCGGCCAGCTCGCGATCGCGCCGCTGGGCCAGGGCTATCCGACCTGGCGGGCGGCGGCGGTGCTGGCGAAGGAGGGCGGCGGCGCGACCCTGGGCTTCGTCGACGGCAGCACCGGCACGCTGAGCGCCGCCAACGCCTCGATGCCGCGGCGCGGAACCGGCGGCTCCGCCTTCGACGCGCTGCGCCCGGGCGCGGTGATCGCGGTCGAGCAGGAGGGCGGCGCCTGGTCGCTGCGCTCGATCCCCGAGGTGTCGGGCGGGATGGTGGTCGAGGAAGTCGCGACCGGGCGCGTGCTCGCCATGCAGGGCGGCTTCGACGCGCGCGGCTCCAACTTCAACCGCGCCACCCAGGCGCTGCGCCAGCCGGGCTCGACCTTCAAGCCGATCGTCTATTCGGCCGCTCTGGATAACGGGATGACGCCCGCCTCGATCATCATCGACGGCCCGTTCTGCGCCAATCAGGGCACCCCCTCGCAGAAATGCTTCCGCAATTTCTCCGGCGGCTATGCCGGCGAGCAGACGATGCGCTGGGGCCTCGAACAGTCGCGCAATTTGATGACGGTTCGCACCGCCAACCAGATCGGCATGACCAACGTCGTCCGCCGCGCCCGCCAGATGGGCGTCGGCGACTATCGCCCGTTCCTCGCCATCGCATTGGGCGCCGGCGACACCACGGTGGCGCGGATGGTCAACGCCTTCTCGACCTTCGCCAATCAGGGCCGCGCGCTCAACCAGACTTTGATCGACTATATCCAGGACCGCCACGGCCGGGTGATCTGGCGCGCCGACACCCGCCCCTGCGACGGCTGCAACGCCCCCGACTGGAACGGCCAGCCGATGCCGCGCCCGCCCCTGCGCACCCGCCAGGTGGTCGATGCGATGACCGCCTACCAAATCGTCCACATGCTCGAAGGCGTCGTCCAACGCGGCACCGCCACCATCCTGCGCGATCTCGGCCGGCCTTTGTTCGGCAAGACCGGCACCACTTCGGGCCCGACCAACGTCTGGTTCATCGGCGGCTCGCAGCAGATCGTCGCCGGCGTCTATATGGGCTTCGACCGGCCGCGGCCGATGGGCGGCTACGCCCAGGGCGGGACGATCGCCGCGCCGATCTTCCGCCAGTTCGCCCGCGAGGCGTTCACCGGCATGCCGGTCCTGCCGTTCCGCGCGCCGGCCGGCATAAGGATGGTGGCGATCGACCGCCGCACCGGCCATCGCGCGTTCGGCATCTGGCCGGGCACCGATCCGCACGCGGCGGTGATCTGGGAAGCGTTCAAGCCCGAAAGCGAGCCCCGGCGGACCACCGGCCGCGAGGAAATCGACCCCAATGCCCGCCGCCAGGTCCGCACCCTTGCCCCCGCCGCCGACCGCCGCGACAGCGATTTCTTGCAAAGAGAGGGCGGGATTTACTAGGCCTGCTGCCATAGCAGCAGGCCGTGTCCCGGCGGAGGCCGGGATCCAGCCGAAACAAATACTTCTAGACCCCGGCCTTCGCCGGGGAACAGGCAATTGGAGTTTCCCATGCGCGCCGAAGCGCAAACCTCGATCGACCAGATCGGGTCGGCCCTCGACCTGCTGCGCCGGTTCCTCGACTGGGACCGGGCGCTGAAGCGTCTCGGCGAGCTCGACGCCCAGGTCGAGGACCCGAAGCTGTGGGACGATCCCAAGGCGGCGCAGGTGGTGATGCGCGAGCGCCGCCGGCTCGACGAGGAGATCGCCGCGACGCGGACGATCGAGAAGGAGCTCGCCGATATTGTCGAGCTGATGGAGATGGCCGAGGCCGAGGGCGACAACGGCCTCGTCGACGAGGCCGTCGCGTCGCTGGCCGAGCTCGCCGCGCGGACCGAGAAGGACAAGGTCGCGGCGCTGCTGGCGGGCGAGGCCGACGGCAACGACACCTATATCGAGGTCAATGCCGGCGCCGGCGGCACCGAGAGCCAGGACTGGGCCGAGATGCTGCAGCGCATGTACACCCGCTGGGCCGAGCGCCACGGCTACAAGGTCGAGCTGATCGACCACCATGCCGGCGAGCAGGCCGGGATCAAGTCGGCGACGCTCATGGTCAAGGGCGAGAACGCCTATGGCTATGCCAAGACCGAGAGCGGGGTGCACCGGCTGGTGCGGATCAGCCCCTATGACAGCAACGCCCGGCGCCACACCAGCTTCTCGAGCGTCTGGGTCTATCCGGTGGTGGACGAGAATATCGACATCGAGGTCAACGAAGGCGATTTGCGGATCGACACCTACCGCGCCTCGGGCGCGGGCGGGCAGCATATCAACACCACCGATTCGGCGGTGCGGATCACCCATTTGCCGACCGGCATCGTCGTCCAGTGCCAGAACCAGCGCTCGCAGCACAAGAACCGCGCCGAGGCGATGAACCAGCTCAAGGCGAAGCTCTACGAAGCCGAGCTGCAGAAGCGCGAAGCCGAGGCGACCGCGACCGCGGCCGGCAAGACCGACATCGGCTGGGGCCACCAGATCCGCTCCTACGTCCTCCAGCCCTACCAGCTGGTCAAGGACCTGCGGACCGGAATTACCTCGACCGCGCCCTCCGACGTGCTCGACGGCGACCTCGACCGCTTCATGGCCGCCGCGCTCTCGCAGCGCGTTACCGGCGAGAAGGTGGACGTCGAAGATGTGGACTAGGAGCGCCCTTTCTTTGCTGCTGCTGCTCGCCGCGTGCCGGCAGAGCGAGGAGAAGGCGTCGCCCTTCCCCGAGCCGCACCGGCCGGTCGCGCCGATCTCGTCGCGCTACCTCAACGAGGATGCGCGCGAGAGGGTCGGCGAGTTCGCCACCGTCGCCCGCCTCGCCGACGTCCGGCCGCGCATGTCGGTCGCCGACATCGGCGCCGGCGAGGGCTATTATACGGTCCGCCTGTCGCCTTTGGTCGGACCCAAGGGCCGCGTCCTCGCCGAGGACATCGTCCCGGAGATGATCCGCGGCCTGGCCCAGCGCATCCAGCGCGAGCGGCTCGACAATGTCGCGATCCGGCTCGGCCAGCCCAACGACCCGCAGCTGCCGCCGGGCTCGTTCGACCGCGTCTTCATGATCCACATGTATCACGAGATCGCGCGGCCCTCCGAGTTCCTCTGGAATTTGCGCGCGGCGCTGAAGAGCGACGGCCGGGTCATCGTCGTCGACGCCGACCGGCCGACCGACCGCCACGGCACCCCCCAGCGCCTGCTCGTCTGCGAATTCAACGCCCTGGGCTTCGGCCTCACCCGCTTCGAACGGCTGCCCGACAGCGAATCCTATTTCGCCCAATTCGAGGTCCGCGCCCCCCGTCCCGAGCCCGCCGACATCCCCGCCTGCAACCCCTGACGCCTTTGCTGCTCCCCGGCGAAGGCCGGGGTCCAATCCTTTCTTCCTGCGCGGCTGGGCCCCGGCCTTCGCCGGGGAACGAAGCGGTCAAAGCAGGCCCATCTCGCGGAAGCTGCGGCAGGCGCCGCCGGCGAAGATCAAATGGTCGTGCAGCCGGATGCCGAGGCTGGCCGCGGCCTCGGCCAGGCGCCGCGTCGCCGCGACGTCCGCCCGGCTCGGCCGCGGATCGCCGCTCGGATGATTGTGGGCGATGACCAGGCCGAAGGCATTATGGCCGAGCGCGGCCCGGAAGATGTCGCGCATCGGCAGGTCGACCGTAGCGGCGCCGGGTCCGGAGCGCTCCTCGAGCGCGATCAGGCATTGCGCGGCGTCGAGGTGGAGCACGGCCAGCAGCTCGCCGGTTCGGTCGACGAACAAAGGCGCGAGCAGCTCGGCGGCATCCTGGGCGGTGACGATGGCCACCCGCCGCCCTTGCCACCGCGTGCACCAGCGCGGGCGGCAACCGCATCCGTTACGGACTCCATTTTGGATTGGAAACGCCGGCCCCAAGACGCCATAGGACGGTGACGATGCAACCCTATCTCCAACTCCTCCAGCGCATCCTCGACGAGGGCGTTCCACAACGGGACCGGACCGGCGTCGGCACGCTTTCGGTGTTCGGCGCGCAGCTGCGCTTCGACCTTTCGCAGGGTTTCCCCCTGCTCACCACCAAGAAGCTGCATTTGCGCTCGATCCTGATCGAATTGCTCTGGTTCCTGCGCGGCGACACCAATGTCGGCTGGCTCAGGGAGAACAAGGTCAGCATCTGGGACGAATGGGCCGACGAGGCGGGCGACCTCGGCCCGGTCTACGGCAAGCAATGGCGGCATTGGCAAGCCGCCGACGGGCGCGAGATCGACCAGATCGCGGGACTGATCGAGCTGATCAGGCGCGACCCTGCCTCGCGCCGCCAGATCGTCACCGCCTGGAACCCGGCGGACCTGCACCTGATGGCGCTGGCGCCGTGCCACTGCCTGTTCCAGACCCAGGTCGCGGCCGGCCGGCTCAACCTCCAGCTCTACCAGCGCAGCGCCGACGTCTTCCTCGGCGTCCCGTTCAACATCGCCAGCTACGCGCTCTTGACCCACATGCTCGCCCAGATCTGCGGCCTCGAGCCCGGCACGTTCGTCTGGACCGGCGGCGACTGCCACCTCTACTCGAACCATCTCGACCAGGCCCGCGAGCAGCTCACCCGCGAGCCGCGCGCGCTGCCCAGGCTCGCCCTGCTCCGCCGCCCGGCCGCGATCGACGGCTACGCTTTCGAGGATTTCGAGATTTCGGGCTACGACCCGCACCCGCACATCAAGGCGCAGGTGGCAGTTTGAGCATCATTACGCTCGTCGTGGCGCGGGCCGAGAATGGGGTGATCGGCAAGGGGGGCGGTCTGCCCTGGCGCCTTTCCGACGACCTCAAGCATTTCAAGGCGGTCACCATGGGCACGCCGATGGTGATGGGGCGCAAGACGTTCGAGAGCCTGCCGGGACTGCTGCCCGGCCGCCGGCACATCGTCCTGACCCGCAATCCCGAATGGCGCGCGAACGGGGCCGAAATGGCGGCGGACGTGGCCGGCGCGATCGAGCTTGCCGGCGGGCCGCGGCTTTCGGTGATCGGCGGGGCCGAGATTTTTCGCCTGTTTCTTCCGCTTGCCGACCGGGTCGAGCTGACTGAAGTCCATTCACGGCCCGAGGGCGACACCTTCCTGCCGGGCTTCGATCCGCGCCACTGGAAGCCGCTCGGCCGCGAGGCGCATCCCGCCCGCGAGGGCCAACCCGCCTTCAGCTTCGTCACCCTGGGCCGCAAGAACTAGGATTCGTTGCTCGCGCCTTTCGGTCTGCTATGAGCCAAGCCATGGAGCGCCTGGACGGCAGCGCGGCGGTTCCGGACGCCCTCCGCGGCGGCATCGTCGCGCTCGGCAATTTCGACGGATTTCACAAGGGCCACCAGGCGGTGGTGGGCCGCGCCGTCTCGCGCGCCCACGCCGAGGGCCGCCCGGCGCTGGTCGCGACCTTCGACCCGCATCCGGTGCGCTTCTTCAAGCCGGACCTGCCGCCGTTCCGCCTGACCACCCTCGACCAGCGCGAGCGCCTGTTCGCCGCCGCCGGCGCGGACGCGATGCTGGTCTTCCATTTCGGGCCTGAGCTCGCCTCGGTCACCGCGCCCGATTTCGTCGCCGACTATCTCGCCAGCCGGATCGGCGCGGCCGGCGTCGTCACCGGCGAGGACTTCACCTTCGGCAAGGGCCGCGGCGGCGATATCGACGTGCTCAAGATGCTCGGCCAGGCGCACCGCCTCTCGGTCGACGCGGTCGCCCCGGTCGAGGAGGATGGCGAGCCCGTATCTTCGAGCCGGATCCGCGACGCGCTCCAGGCCGGCGATTGCGCCACCGCGACCCGCCTGCTGACCCGCCCGTTCGCGATCGAGGGGGTGGTCGAGCATGGCGACGGCATGGGGCGCAAGCTCGGCTTTCCGACCGCGAACATCCCGCTCGGCAAATATCTGCGGCCGCGCTTCGGCGTCTATGCAATACGCGGCCGGATCGCCGAGGGGCGCGCGCTCGAGGGCGTCGCCAATCTCGGCACACGGCCGATGTTCGATCCGCCCAGGGAGCTGCTCGAGCCGTGGTTCTTCGATTTCGACGGCGACCTTTACGGCCAGTGCGTCGAGGTCGACCTCATCTCCTTCATCCGCGACGAGGCGATGTTCGACGGCCTCGACGCGCTCAAGGCCCAGATCGGCCGCGACGCCGAGGCGGCGCGGGGGCGCCTCGCCTGATGCGCGCCTACAAGATCCTCCTCATTTTCGTCGCCCTCGTGGCGGTCGCGCTGTCGCTGATGAACGCCTCGTGGATCGCCGCCAAGCCGACCGGGCCGCTGGTGCTGATCGCGCATCGCGGCATCGCCCAGGCGTTCGATCGCGCCGCCGCCGCGGGCGGCTGCAGCGCCCGCCACATCAGCGCCGCGCGGCACCGGTTCATCGAGAATACGCTCTTCTCGATGCAGAACGCGATCGCCCAGGGCGCCCGCGGCCTCGCCCTCGACGTGCGGGCGAGCGCGGACGGCCGGGCGATGGTCTTCCGCGACGCCGACCTTTCGTGCCGCACCAACGGCACCGGCCGCCTCGCCGAACGCCCCTTCTCCTATCTGCGCGGCCTCGACATCGGCCACGGCTACACCGCCGACGGCGGCCGCACCTGGCCGCTGCGCGGCCGCGGCGTCGGCGGCATGCCGACCGCCGAGGAGGTGCTGCGCGGCTTCCCGGCGACGACCCTGCTCTTCACCTTGTCCGGACCGCGCGACGCCGAGGCGCTGGTCGCCGCCTTCGCCCGTGCGGGGCTCCCGGTCGCCGGGCGCCACGGCTTCGCCGGCCCGCCGGCGGCGCTGGCAAGGCTGCGCCAGCTGACCCGCGCCGGCTGGCTGCTCGATCAGCGGGCGAGCGAGGCCTGCCTCGACGGCTATCGCGCCTGGGGCTGGCTCGGCCTCGTCCCCGACTCCTGCCGCGGCACGACAATCAGCGTCCCGCGCCGCGGCGAATGGACCTTGTGGGGCTGGCCCTACCGCTTCCTCGGCCGGATGGCCGGCGGCGGCGCGCGCCTGTTCATCGCCGGCGATGCGGCCGAGGGCGAGCTGGTCGGCCTCGAGCGGCCCGAGCAGCTCGCCGAGGTCCCGCGCGCCTATCGCGGCCTGCTGCTGATCGAGGACATGCACGATGTCGGCCGCGCGCTCGAGCGCTAGGGTAGCAATCCGCGCCCGCCGCCGCTAAGTCCGCCGCCGATGCCCGAAAACAGAGACTATAGAGACACCGTCTTCCTGCCGAAGACGGACTTCCCGATGAAGGCGGGCCTTGCCAGCAAGGAGCCGGCGATCCTCGCGCGCTGGGCGCAGGACAGGCTCTACGAGCAGCTGCGCAACGTCCGCAAGGGGCGGACACGCTTCATCCTCCACGACGGCCCGCCCTACGCCAATGGCGACATCCACATGGGCCATGCGATGAACAAGATCCTCAAGGACATCGTCGTGCGCTCGCAATCCCTCCTTGGCAAGGACGCGCCCTATATCCCCGGCTGGGATTGCCACGGCCTGCCGATCGAATGGAAGGTCGAGGAGGAATATCGCAAGAAGAAGCTCGACAAGGACGCGGTCCCCAAGGCGCAATTCCGCGCCGAATGCCGCGCTTATGCCGAGACATGGGTCGCGGTGCAGTCCGCCCAGTTCCAGCGGCTCGGCGTCCAGGGCGAGTGGGACGATCCCTATCTGACGATGAAGCACGAGGCCGAGGCGAAGATCGTCGAGGAGCTGCTCAAATTCGCCGAGAGCGGCCAGCTCTACCGCGGCGCCAAGCCGGTGATGTGGAGCCCGGTCGAGAAGACCGCCTTGGCCGAAGCCGAGGTCGAATATGAGGACATCGTCTCGACCCAGATCGACGTCGCGTTCGAGATCGTCGAGAGCCCGATCGAGGCCCTGAAGGGTGCCCACGCCGTTGTGTGGACGACCACTCCCTGGACGATCCCGGTCAATCAAGCGATCGCCTATGGGCCGGACGTCGAGTATGTCCTGCTGCATCGGCAAGCCGACGCCGGTGCGCCTGTCACGGCTAAGTACCTCGTCGCCGACGAACGTCGGAAGTCGTTCGAGGAAAAGTTCACCGAGAACACCAACGACAGCCTTTTGCTGGCGGCGAGATTAAAGGGCTCGGAGCTGGAGAAAACCGTCGCCCGCCACCCGATGCATCATCTCGGCGGCTTCTTCGCGCGGCCCCGCCCGTTCCTCCCCGGCGATCACGTCACCACCGAGGCCGGCACCGGGCTCGTCCATATGGCGCCCGACCATGGCGAGGAGGATTTCCTGGTCTGCAAGGCGGCCGGGATCGATCCGGTGTTCGCGGTCGACGACGGCGGCTTCTATCGCCCCGACTGGGAATGGCTCGGCGGCCAGGGCAGCGTGATCAACAACAAGTTCAACGCGCCCGACGGGCCGATCTGTTCGGACCTGCGTGAGGCCGGGGCGCTCCTGGCGGCGAGCGCAGATTTCAAGCACTCCTACCCCCATTCGTGGCGCTCCAAGGCCAAGGTGATCTATCGCTGCACCCCGCAATGGTTCATCCCGATGGACGGCGCGGGGCTGCGCGCCTCGACGACGCTCGGCACGAACGAGGTTGATGATTCTCGGAGTTCGTTCGTCCCGAGCGAAGTCGAGGGGCGCACCCTCAGACGAACCGCCCTCGCCGCGATCGACGAGACCCGCTGGGTGCCCGAGAAATCGAAGAACCGGATGCGCTCGATGGTCGAAGGCCGGCCGGACTGGGTGATCAGCCGCCAGCGCGCCTGGGGCGTGCCGATCGCGCTCTATCTCAATCGCAAGACCGGCGATTATCTCAGGGACCCGGCGGTCAACTCGCGGATCATCCACGCCTTTCACGCGGGCGGCGCCGACGCCTGGTTCGGCGCCGACCACCAGGCCCTGCTCGGCAACGGCTACCGGCTCGACGATTACGAGCCGCAGATGGACATCCTCGACGTCTGGTTCGATTCGGGCTCGACCCACGCTTATGTGATCGAGGCGCGCTACGGCGAGGGCGTGCGCGCCGACCTTTACGTCGAGGGCTCCGACCAGCACCGCGGCTGGTTCCAGTCGAGCCTGATGGAAAGCAGCGGCAGCCGCGGCCGCGCGCCCTACAAAAGCGTGCTGACCCACGGCTTCGCGCTCGACCAGAACGGCCGCAAGATGTCGAAGAGCATCGGCAACGTGATCGACCCGCTCGCCATCATCCGCGACAACGGCGCCGACATCTTGCGCCTGTGGGTCGCCTCGACCGACTATTTCGAGGACGTGCGGATCGGCAAGGAGGTGCTCGCCACCACCGCCGACGCCTACCGCAAGCTCAGGAACACCTTCCGCTACCTGCTCGGCGCGCTCGACGGCTTCTGTGCCGATGAAGCCGTGGCCGCGGCGCAAATGCCCGAGCTCGAGCGCTGGGTGCTCCACCGCCTCGCCGCGCTCGACGCGGACTTGCGCGAAGCGACCGAAGCCTTCGAGTTCAACCGCTACGCGCGGCTGATCTCGACTTTCGCCAATGACGACCTTTCGGCCTTCTTCTTCGACATCCGCAAGGACAGCCTCTATTGCGACGCGCCGACCGCATTGAAGCGGCGCGCCTATCGCACCGTGCTCGATCATGTCTTCCAGGCGCTGGTGCGCTGGATGAGCCCGATCCTGTGCTTCACCGCGGAGGAGGTCTGGCAGACCCGCTATCCGGAAGGCGGCTCGGTCCACCTGCTCGAATGGCCGGCGATCGACCCCGCCTGGCGCGACGAGGCGCTGGCAGCGAAGTGGGAATTGATCCGCTCGACCCGCGAGCGCGTCACCGAATGCATCGAGCCGCTCAGGCGCGACAAGCTGATCGGATCGAGCCTCGAGGCGAAAATCCTCTATCCCGATCTGGAACTCGCGCTGACCGAGGAGGCGCTTTCCGACCTTGCCGAAATCTACATCGTGTCCGAAGTGGCTCCAAATGAAGGTGAGGGAATCGAAGTGACGAGGACCGGACATCTGAAATGCGGCCGCTGCTGGCGGCATCTGCCCGAGGTGGTCGAGGACGGCGCCCTGTGCGCGCGCTGCGAGGGGGTGGTGAATGGCTGAAGTTGAAGTTGAAGCCGCAGCCGGCGCCGGCCCCGAGGCGCGGCGCGGACCGCTGCCCGAGCGCTTGCGCCTCAAGCGCACGCGGTCGACCGCGCTCGTCATCGCCTTCCTCCTCTTCGTGTTCGATCAGGCAACCAAGTGGGTGATCACCTATCCGCTCCAGCTCGAATTCCGCAGGGTGATCGAGATTACCGATTTCTTCGACCTGCGCTGGGTCAGGAATACCGGCGTCTCATTGGGCCTGATGTCGGCCGACGGCGAGCTCGGCCGCTGGCTGCTGGTGGCGATGACGGCGGCGATCGCGACCTTCGTCGCGCTCTGGCTGTGGCGCGAGAAAAGGCGCGACGATTCGGCGGCGCTCGCTTTGGTGCTCGGCGGCGCCCTCGGCAACATCCTCGATCGCGTCCGGCTTGGCTATGTCGTCGACTTCGCCGACCTGCATTTCGGCGACTGGCACCCGTTTTTGGTCTTCAATGTCGGCGACGCGGCGATTACCATCGGCGTGCTGCTTTTGCTTGTCCGCGCGCTCCTGATGCGCGATGGCAGGACGAAGAAGAAGGAAGCCTGACCCATGCGTAAAGCTTATCTCGTCCTGGCCCTCGCGGCCGCCGCCTCGCTTGCCGGCTGCGCCAATGGCGGCCCGTTCAACCGCGCCCGCCCGGACGAATTCGCCGTCGCCCGCAACGCGCCCCTGGTCGTCCCGCCCGATTTCGCGCTGACCCCGCCGCGGCCGGGCGAGCCCGACCAGAGCGGGACCGATCCGCGCGCGCAGGCGCTGCAGGCCCTGTTCGGCGGCCCGGCGCCGCGCGCCGCGATCGAGAACAATCTGCTCCAGGTCGCCCATGTCGACCGCGCCGCCTTGGGCGCCCGCTCGGTCGCCGGCGATCCCCAGACCGCGGTGGTCAGCCGCGGCACGCTCGTCCAGACGATCCTGCAGCTGCCCCAGGGCGACGGCCAGGAAGCAAGGGTCAGCGTCCCCAACTGACGCCGAAGGCGTGAGTGGAACCCAAGCCCGACGCTCAGCTGCACCCCGCGTTAGCGCTTCCTTAGCGGTGGCGCGCTAGCCTTGCGGGCGATGACGCATCAGTCGCCTCCTGCCGCACCGCCGCCGGGCGCCGATCCGGGCCGCCAGGTCGCGCAGTTGCGCGAGGCATTGCGGCTGGTCGAGCGGATCGCCGGGCAGAGCGAATCGGCCTCGCGCGACGCCCGGCTCGACGAGGCCGCGCGGATCAGCGAGGCCTATGCGCGCGCCTTGCCGGTCGCCCGGCGCCGGTTCGAGGCGCTCGCCGCCGAGACCTCGGTCTGGGCCGCGGCCGGGGTCGAGGCGCTGCTGATCGCCGGCGAGGACGCGCCGCGCGCCGCCGCCGCGCGGCTCGCCCATTCGCTCGAGCGCGCGCTCAGCGAGATGGCGGCGCTGCTGGGGCCTGCCACTCCTTCACCCTGATCTCGCGCTGCGGCGACGGCACCTTGATGCCGTTCTCGCGGAACAGCTCCCACAGGCGGCCGAGGATTTCGGAGCGGACCGCGCCGATCCCCGCCTCGGGATCGAGGATCCACACCCGAATCTCGTGGTCGAGCCCGTTTTCGCCGAGCGCGGTCAGCCAGACGTTGGGCCTGGGGCTGTCGAGCACGCGGGGGCTGGCATTGGCCGCCTCGATCATCAGCTTCTGCGCCAGCGCGACGTCGCAATCATAAGCGATCGCAACCGGGATCGAGATCCTGACGTCGCGCGTCGAATAGGACCAGTTGACGACCTCCTGGGTCATCAGCAGCTCGTTGGGGATCAGATATTCCTTGCCGTCGCGGGTGACGATCGAGACCGCGCGGACGCCGATCTTGTTGACCTGGCCGAAGCTCTCGCCGACCGAGATGACGTCGCCCGGCTTGATCGAGCGGTCCATCAGGAGGATGATCCCGGCGATCAGATTGCCGAACGTCTTTTGCAGGCCGAACCCGATCGCCAGCCCGAGCGCGCCCGAGAAGACCGCCAACGCGGTGAGGTCGATCCCGGCCAGATCGATGCCGACGAAGAAGGCGATGGCGACGATCGCCAGCGCGGCGAGCTTCTGGGTCAGCAGCCGCTGGGTCGGATCGAGGCCCTGCGCCCGCCCGATCGTCTGGGCGAGCAGCCGGTTGGCGAGCTTCACCGCCGCGTAGAGCGCGAGCAGCGCGATGACGATCTGGATCAGCGCCAGGAGCGACAGCCGCCGCGTCCCGATCGTGAAGGCGAGCGCGTCGAGCGGCGCGGTGATCTTGGCGAGGCCGCCGACCGAATCGGCGAGGATGGCGACGAACAGGAACAAGGCGAGCGCCCAGGCGATCCACCGGGGCACGTTGAGGCCGCGCACCACATTGCGGATCAGCATCGCCGCCGCCGCCGCCGCGACCAGGCCGAGCAGGAAGGCGGCCAAAGGTGGCCAGGGATAGAGCCGCAGCGCGATCACCAGCACCGGCCAGACGATAAGATAGCGGACCAGCGCGCAGACCCTGGGGATGATCCCTTCGGCGTGCGTCCCCGCCTTGCGCTCCCAGAAGCGGGCGATGCGCGGCCCGACCCAGTGCCCCGCCAGCCACGCGATCGCCACCGTCGCGGCGATGATCGCGGCCGCGGCGCCGGCGGCGGCGAGGTCCGCGCCGCCCGAGCCGCCGATGCCGAGATCGGCCAGCAGGTTCATGCCTGCGCCCCGCAGCGCGCGAGGCCGGCGGCGAGATCCTCGATCAGGTCGCCGGGGTCTTCGAGGCCGATATGGAGCCGGACGAGGCGCCCGCCGAAATCCGCTTTGCCCGCGCTGCGCACCGGGTCGGCGGGAACCGCCAGGCTTTCGAACGCGCCCCAGGAATAGCCGATGCCGAACCGTTCGAGCGAATCGATCAGCCGCGTCCGCGCCGCCTCGCCGCCGCCGTCGAGCACGAACGAGAACAGGCCGGTGGCGCCGGTGAAATCGCGCGCCCAGAGTTCGTGGCCGGGGCAATCTTCGAGCGCGGGATGGAGCACCCGCGCCACCTGCGGCTGTTCCTTCAGCCAGCGCGCCACCCTGAGCCCGCTCTCCTGGTGCCGCCTGAGCCGCACGTCGAGCGTCCTCAGGCCGCGCAGAATCAGCCAGGCATCGTCCGGCCCCGCCGTCTGGCCGAGTACCCGGCGCGCCTTCTCGAGCCTGTCCGCCAGCGCCTCGGTCGCGGTCACCGAGCCGAGCATCGCGTCGGCATGGCCGCCAACATATTTGGTGCAGGCCAGGATCGAGAGATCGACCCCGGCCGCCATTGCCCGGAAGAAGAGCGGCGTCGCCCAGGTATTGTCGAGCAGGGTGACGAGGCCGCGCGCCTTCGCCGCCGCGCAAATGGCCGGCACGTCCTGGACCTCGAACGTGTGCGTGCCCGGGCTCTCCATGAAGATCGCGCGGGTCTTGTCGCCGATCAGCGCCGCGATGCCGCCGCCGATCAGCGGGTCGTAATAAATGGTGGTGATTCCGAACCGCTTGAGCAGGCCGTCGCACAACGCGCGGGTCGGCCCGTAGGCACTGTCGACCATCAGCAGCTCGTCGCCTTGCCCAAGCACCGCCAGCAAGGCGCCCGCCACCGCCGCCGAGCCGGACGGGTAGAGCCGCGTCATCGCCGCCCCCGGCTCCATTTCGGTCAGCGCCTCGCACAAAGCCCAGGTCGTCGGCGTGCCGTTGCGGCCGTAATGGAGAATGCCGTCGGCCGGCGGATTGGCCGCCTTCATCGCGGCGACGCTGTCGAACAATATGGTCGAGGCGCGCCACACCGCCGGATTGA
This sequence comes from Sphingomonadales bacterium, assembly GCA_034668465.1. Classification (GTDB taxonomy): domain Bacteria; phylum Pseudomonadota; class Alphaproteobacteria; order Sphingomonadales; family Sphingomonadaceae; genus Allosphingosinicella. The sequence goes on along the minus strand of JAXDPI010000046.1, from coordinate 59,783 downwards.
CGATCCCCTGCGTCCATTCCTTGCGCCGGCCGGCGGCGACGAGGCGGGTCTCGGGCTTGCCGTCCTTCACGCCGCCGCGCCCCGCGCCTTGGGCGTTGCGGGATCGGCGCCCCATTCGGACCAGCTGCCGTCGTAGAGCCGCACGTCCGTCTTGCCGAGCAACTGCGCGCCGAACAGCGGGACCGCCGCGGTCACCCCCGAGCCGCAGGTCGTCACCATCGGCCGCGAGAGGTCGACGCCGGCGTCGGCGAATACCCGGCGCAGCGCGTCGCCCACCTTCCAGGTGTTGTCGGGGTTGAAGAATTCGCTCTGCGGCGCGTTGCGCGAGCCCGGAATATGACCCGGCGCCAAGCCCGGCCGCGGCTCCGCATCCTCGGCGGCGAAGCGCGAAGCGGGCCGCGCGTCGACGATCGCCTCCTCGGACCCGACGATGCCGAGCATCGCCTGCTTGTCGACCACCGCGGTCCGGTCGAGAAAGGCGGTGAAATGGCCGTGCCGGTGGCTCTCGGAGCCGCTTGCCAGCATCCGCCCTTCCGCTTTCCATTTCTGCAGCCCGCCGTCGAGCAGGGCGGCATAATGCGCGCCGAAGACGCGCAGCATCCACCAGGCGCGGGCGGCGCTGTGCAGGGGGCTGTTGTCGTAGACGACGATGCGGGCGCCGTCGCCGATCCCGAGCGTCTGCATCCTGCTCGCGAACTTGTGCTCGGGCGGCAGCATGTGCGGCAATTGGCTCGACGTGTCGGACACCTCCTCGATGTCGAAGAACAACGCGCCGGGGATATGCTCGGCCTGGTATTCCGCGCGCGCGTCGCGGCCGCTGCCGGGCAGGAACATGGTCGCGTCGATCAATCTGAGGTCGCCCGCGCCCAGCTCGGCTTCCAGCCATTCGGTCGAAACCAGCAAGTCCATGGCGTTTCCTAACGCCGCGTCACCCGAACGGCCAGCCTCCGCCTAACGCCCGACCGGTTCGATCACCCCGAGCCGCGCCAGCGTGTCGAGATATTCGGCGACCTCCTCGACCGGCGCCGCGCCGACGCTGGCGGCGAGCGCGTCGCGGATCTCGCCGACGCTGCGCCGGCCGTCGACCAGGTTGAGCGCTTCATAGCCGAACCCCGCCCCCTCGCCGTCGGGCGCGCGTGTCAGCAGCTTGGGCCGCGTCAGGCCGGCGCGGGCGAGACGATCGTCGAACCAGCTATAGCCGAACCCGTCCATCGGCCCCTCGAAGCGGATTCGGCGATAGACCGGGCCCGACGGCGCCGCGGGCGCGACCCGCACGACCCCGCCCAGCAGCGGCCCCTCTTCCGATCGGAATGGCCCGAAGCGAGCGAACGAGTCGAGCACCGCATTCTCCGAAGCGAAATAGTGCCGCCACAGCGCGGCAACGTCCTCCTGGCTCGCGCCCCGCATCGCCTCGGCGCGTTGGATGGTCCGGGCGGCCCGCTCCAGCGAGCCCTGCTGCACCGCGAAGAGCGGATTGCCGCCGAGCGGCATGTTGGCCAGATACCAGCCCGACGCGGCGGCGATGAAGATCGCGCGGCGCAGCTTGGTCGGATCGAGATTCTCGGGCAGGTCGCGCTGGGTGTGGATATAGCGGTCGGGCCAGTCGGCGATGTAGATCACCGGCACCCGCCAGCTTCCCTCCGCCCAGACCTGATGGTCGCTGCCCTCGTTGAAGCCGCCGATCTCGGCCTGCAGCGCGCCGCGGCCGCCCTCGGGGTCGAGCAGGGGATAGGCGGCGCTGCCGGTGTCGGCATAGGCCATCGACTGCGCGTTGACCCAGCGGGCGAAGGTGAAGCCGACGTCCGAGACGAAGCTCGGCAGGCTCGGCGGCGAGCCGTGCACGCGCAGGATCGACCTGGTGATCTCCGTGTTGCCGCCGATCATGTCGAGGTGGATCGTGGCGAGCGTCCGCCGCGCATATTCGGGCCGGGCGTTAAGGAGCGCGATCGTCCCCTCCATTTCGGCGGGCCAGATGAAGCGGATCGTCCGCCCAGGCTGTGGCAGCGCGCCCGAGTCGATCAGCCGCTTGAGGCCGCGCGCGACCTCGAGGATGCCGGCGCAGCCCGAGGCGTTGTCGTTGGCGCCCGGCGAGGGATGGTCGAGGTGGCAGGAGAAGACGATCTCGTGCGCCCGGTCGCGCCCGGGAATGATCGCGGTCGGGATCAGATAGGCGCTCGGCGCCTGGCCGGCGTCGACCTCGGCGCGCAGGCGCACGGCCTCGCCGCGCCGCAGCCGCTCCTGCCAGCCCTGCGCCCGCGCCGGCGAGACCATGAAGGCGAACGTCGGATGCGCGGCGAACGTGTCGAGATGGCCCCAGCGGACCAGGCTGCGATCCTCGCCCCACCAGGCGGTGCGCTGGTTCTGCGCCCAGGAGACGATCCCGGCGGCGCCGAATCGTCCGACCGCGAGCTCCTGAATCGCTCCCGGCTGCGACGAGGTCAGCACCAGCCGGCCGCTTACCTCCTTGCCGGCATAGTCGCTCTCGGCATTGCCCGCGCCGATATCGACGAGGTCCGCGTCGGCGCGCCCCGAGACGCTGTCCTGGGCGAGGCTGATCGGCTGCTCGGCCCAGGAAGCGATGCGCTGCGGTCCCTCCCAAAGCTCGGCGAAGCGCGCGTTCCAGCCGGGGCGCGAGCGCTGCGTGCCGTAGAAGATCGTGCCGTCGGCCGGGAGCGAGATGATCTCGACCCCCTCGAGGCCATATTGCCGAAGCCGGTCGCGGATCGCCTCGGCCGCGGCGCGGTAGCCGTCCGACCCGCGCATGCGGTGATGCTGCGACAGCGTCCGCACGGTCCTGAGCGCCGCCGAACCGGAGACCTCGCCCGCGATCGCGGAACCCTGTGCAGCGGGCAGCAATGGCGGCTGGGCCGAAGCCGCGCCCGCGGCCAGCAGCAGCAGCAACCCGGCGCGCTTCATCCGCGCGCGTCGCGGCGCAGCGGCCGCTTCAGATAGAATTCGCTGTAATAGGCCTGGAAAAAGGCCGCCGCCGGCACCGCGACGATCGCGCCGAGCAGGCCGAAGGCGAGCGCGAAGGCGAGCGTGAAGAAGAGCAGCAGCACCGGGTGCATCTGCATCGCCGCGCCGCGGATCTTGGGCGCGACGACGCTCCCCAATATCTCGTTCGAAACGAGATAATAGAGGGTGACCCAGATCGGCGTCATCGGCCCGACGGTCAGCGAAAGGAGGATCGGCGGCGCCGCCATCACATAGCCGCCGATCCGCGGGATAAAATCGGCGAAAAACGCCAAAGCGGCCCAGACCAAAGCGCCCGGCACGTGCATCAGGCTGAGGAAGATGAACACCGCCACCGCCTGGATCGCGCCGATGACGAGGCTGGCCTTGGTCCAGCCGATCACCGAATGGGCCGCGCGGCGATAGGCGCGCATGCCGGGAGCGAGCGCGTGCCGGGGCAGGCTGCCGAGATAGGCGCGCAGGATCGGCTTGGGGTCGAGCACGATGAACGAGACGGTGCTGAAAAAGAGGATGATCAAAGCCACCGCGCCGAGCAGCGACAGCGATATGCCCCCCAGCCCCTGGAACAGTTCCGCGGCCGAGGGAGCCAAGGAGCCAGTGCCCGAGCCGCCGCTGAAATAAGCGTGCAGCTCGGGATAGCGCTCGAACAGGGCGGCGAGCTGGCCGTCGATCCGCACGACGAAGGCGGGCAGCTGGTTGACCAGAAGCGCGACCTGCTGGGTGAGCTGCGGGATGACGAGCGCGCCGAGCAAGCCGATCGCGCCGAAGAACAGCAGCAAGGTCAGCGGCCCCGCCCATCGCCGCGAAAGACCCCGGCGGACGAACCATTCGACCGGCGCCGACAGCGCGATCGCCACCACCGCGCCGAAGAACAGCAGCAGCACCGCGATCACGATCTTCTGCAGAAACCAGAGCGCGACCACCGCGGCGGCCGCGGCGAGCACGAATCCCAGCCACGAGCCGAACAGGCCGGATCGTCTGCTGCTGCTGCTGTTCGGCGCGTTGGAAGCCATGTGCGCCTCCTAGCGCCAAGTGCGCCGAGCCGCTAGAGACGCGCGGATGGACCCGAAGCATCTCGGCAAGCCCAGCGCGCTCCCCGCTTCGCCCGAGGAGGCGGTGCTCGACTATGTCGCCAATCCGCGGCCCGGCGCGCTCTATCTGGTGCGCTTCGCCGCGCCCGAATTCACCACGCTCTGCCCGGTCACCGGCCAGCCCGATTTCGCCCATCTCGTGATCGATTATGCGCCCGCGGCGACGATCGTCGAATCGAAGTCGCTGAAGCTGTTTCTCTCCTCGTTCCGCAGCCACCGGGGCTTCCATGAGGAGGTGACAGTCGGCATCGGCCAGCGCTTGGTCGCCGAGATGGCGCCGCTCTGGCTCAGGATCGGCGGCTATTGGTATCCGCGCGGCGGCATCCCGATCGACGTCTTCTGGCAATCCGGCGCGGCCCCCGAAGGGCTGTGGGTGCCGGACCAGGGCATCGCCCCTTATCGTGGCCGTGGCTGAGCAAGCACTCGCTCAAAGTCCCTTTCCCGTCATTCCCGCGCAAGCGGGAATCCATGCGGCGTCCACGTCCCGCTCAAAGTCAGTATGGACTCCCGCTTCCGCGGGAGTGACGATGAGAGAATGAACATCAAAGACAATCCGCGCATCGTCGTCCACGGGGCCGGCTCGATCGGCTGCTATGTCGGCGGTTGCTGGGCGGCCGCGGGGCTCGACGTCACCCTGATCGGGCGCGAGCGCGTCGGGCGCGAGATCGCGGAGAACGGCCTCACCATCACCGACAGCGCGGGCCGGATCGCCCTGCGCCCCGACGAGATAAGCTTCTCGACCCGGCCGAAGGACCTGGCCGGCGCCGACATCGTCGCGCTCTGCGTCAAGAGCACCGGCACCGAGGCCGCCGCCGGGGAGATCGCCCGGCACGCCCCCAAGAAAGTGACGGTGATCAGCTTCCAGAACGGGGTCTCCAACGTCGATTTGCTCAAGGCGGCCCTTCCCAAGGCGAATGTGCTGCGCGGCATGGTGCCGTTCAACGTCGCCGCTTTGGGCAACGGCCGCTGGCACAAGGGCGTCGCCGGCACGCTCTGGGCCGAGAACCATCCGATCACGCGCGCATTGGCCGAGCGGATCGGCCGGCGCCCTGGCGGCCTGCGCCTCTCGGACGACATGGTCGGAATCGCCTGGGGCAAGCTGCTGATCAACCTCAATAACGCAGTCAACGCTCTGTCCGGCAAGACTTTGCTCGAGCAATTGAGCGACCGCGACTACCGGCGGGTGGTCGCGGCGGCGCAGATCGAGGCGCTCGACATCCTCAAGGCGGCCGGGATCGAGCCGCAGCCGGCCGGCCCGATCCCGGCGCGGCTGCTGCCGCACGCTTTCGGCGCGCCCAATTTCCTGTTCATCCCGCTGGTGCTCAAGCGCCAGAAGGTTGACGCCAGCGCCCGCTCGTCGATGGCCGACGATTTCGCCGCCCGCCGCCCGACCGAGATCGACTATCTCAACGGCGAAGTGGTGCGGCTGGCGCGCACGCTCGGCCGCGAGGCGCCGGTCAATGCGGAGATCGTCAGCCTGGTCAAGCAGGCCGAGGCGGGCGTCGAGCGGCTGTGGAACGCGAAAGAATTACGCGCCCACGTCCTCCGCCGCCACCGCGGCGCCGCCGGCTTCGGATACTGACGCCGCCGGCCGCGTTTGACAGCCGGGTCGGGCCGGGGCATTGCCGCGCCGGGCTCTTTACGAAAGGCATTTCCATGCGCCTCCCTCTCGTTTCGAGCCTCGCCCTCGCGACCTCGCTGACCCTCGCCGGCTGCGCCACCGCGCCGGCCGCCCCGCCCGCCGCCGCGGCGGCCGCGAGCGCCCAGATCCCGAGCCAGTTGCCGCGCAACGTGCGCCCGCTCCATTATTCGATCTCGGCCGCCCCCGACGCGGCGAACCTGCGCTTCACCGGGTCGGTGCAGATCGACATCGAGGTGATCGAGCCGACCGACACGATCATTCTCAACGCGGCCGAGCTCGACTTCGCCTCGGCGACGATCGACGGCGGCGCGCGGGCGCGGGTCTCGACCGACGCCGACGCCCAGACCGCGACTTTCCGCTTTCCCGACCGGATCGCCGCCGGCCGCCACCGGCTCGCGATCGACTATTCGGGCAAAATCAACACCCAGGCCGCGGGTCTGTTCGCGCTCGATTATCAGACCGACCAGGGGCCGAAGCGCTCGCTCTTCACCCAGTTCGAGGCGCCCGACGCGCGGCGCTTCTTCCCCGGCTGGGACGAGCCCGCCTTCCGCACGCCCTACGACCTCAGGGTCACAGTCCCCGCCGGCCAGCAGGCGGTCAGCAACATGCCCGAAGCCGGGCGCGAGATGCGGCCCGACGGCAGCGCGATCGTCAGCTTCCGGACGACCCCGCCGATGTCCTCCTATCTCCTCTTCCTCGCGGTCGGCGAGTTCGACCGGATCACGACCACCGTTGCCGGCACCGAGATCGGCGTCGTCACCCGCCGCGGCGCCGGCGAACAGGGCCGCTGGGCGCTCGAAAGCCAGGCCCAGATCCTGCCCTGGTACAATGAGTATTTCGGCACGCCCTATCCGCTGCCCAAGCTCGACAATGTCGCCGGCGCCGGTACCAGCCAGTTCTTCGGCGCGATGGAGAATTGGGGCGCGATCTTCACCTTCGAGAACATCCTCCTGGTCGATCCGGCGATCACCAGCGAAGCGCGCCGCCAGTCGATCTTCGAGGTCGACGCCCATGAAATGGCGCACCAATGGTTCGGCGACCTCGTCACCATGGCCTGGTGGGACGATTTGTGGCTCAACGAAGGCTTCGCTTCCTGGATGGCGACCAAGGCGACCGCCGCGCTCCACCCGGAATGGGAGCCCCTGCTCGGCCGCGTCGACGGCCGCGAGCAGGCGATCCAGCTCGATTCGCTGCGTACCACCCATCCGGTCGTCCAGCACGTCACCACCGTCGATCAGATCAGCCAGGCGTTCGACGCGATCACCTACCAGAAGGGCGAAGCGGTGATAGCGATGCTCGAAGACTATGTTGGCGAGACGGCGTGGCGAAACGGTGTGCGCGCCTATATCGCCCGCCACCGGCTCGGCAACACGGTCACCGACGATCTCTGGCGCGAGATCGAGACCGCGGCGGGCCGGCCTGTCACCGCGATAGCCCACGATTTCACGCTCCAGCCCGGGGTGCCCCTGATCCGCGTCGAGAGCGCTTCGTGCGCCGGCGGCCGGACCAGCGTCTCGCTGCGCCAGGGCCAGTTCAGCCGCGACGAGCGCGACGCGCAGCCGCGCGCCTGGCGCGTCCCGGTCATCGCCTCGGCCGGCGGGCGGGCGCTGCGCACTCTGGTCGAAGGCGGCGCCGCGCAGGCGATCGTCCCGGGCTGCGGCCCTTTGATCGTGAATTACGGCCAGGCGGGCTATTATCGGACGCTCTACGCGCCGCCGCTGCTCGCCCGCCTCACCGAGAATTATGCGCATCTGAGGCCACTCGACCAGATCGGCTTGCTTGCCGACAATTGGTCGCTGGGCCTTGCCGGCTACCAGTCGCCCGGTGTTGCGCTCGACCTCGCCGAAGCGGCCCCCGCCGATGGAAACAGCCGCCTCTTGATCCGGATCGCCGCCATCCTTTCGCAGATCGACCGCATGTATGACGGCGACTCCGCGCACCAGGCGATGGTCGCGCGCTTCGCCGCGGCCAAGCTCGGGCCGGCGATGCACCGGCTCGGCTGGAGCGCGCGCCCCGGCGAGCCGGCCAACGACGCGGTGCTGCGCGGCGAGCTGATCAACACGCTCGGCACGATGGGCGATCCGGCGGTGGTCGGCGAGGCGAACCGTCGCTTCGCCGCCAACGACCCTTCGGTGGCGAGCGGACCGCTGCGCCAGACGATCCTCGGCGTCGTCGCCCACAATGCCGACGCCGCCACCTGGGAGCGGCTGCGCGTCATGGCGCGCGATGAGCGCAACCCGCTGGTCAAGGTCCAGCTCTACCGCCTGCTCGGCGGCGTGCGTGACGAAGCGCTGGCGCGGCGCGCGCTCGATCTCGCTATGACCGACGAGCCCGGCGCGACCAGTGCGAGCCAGCTCGTCTCCTCGGTCGCCGGAGAGCACCCCGATCTCGCCTTCGATTACGCTTTGGCCCATCGCGAGCGGGTCGAGGGCCTCGTCGATGCCTCGTCGCGCTCGCGCTACCTCGCCTCATTGGCGACGGGTTCAGCCGATCCGGCGATGGTCGACAAGCTCGGCCGCTACGCCGACCAGCATCTGACGCCGCAGTCGCGCGGGTCGGTCGACCGCGCCATCGCCGCAATCCGCGATCGGCTGCGCGTCCGCGCCGAGCGGCGTCCGCTGATCACCGCCTGGCTGGAGGCAAGGAGGGGCTAGGCCGCCGCCCGGACGGTGCGGCGGTAGAGCCAGACGACGATGCCGGCGAAGACGAGCATGCCGAGCCACGTCGCATAGGTCTCGAAATGCTCGCCTGCCACCGCCAGCGGCGTATCGCTGTCGGTCAGGTAAACGGTGCCGGCGAAGGCCACGCCGAAGAGGCTCTCCCCGACGATCAGGCCGGTCGCTCCCAGCACGCCCATTCGCTGGGCGAATTCGGGGTTGCGAGCCCGCTTGGCCCAGCGCTCGTAAAAATGGCCGATCAGCGCGCCGACCGGAATCAAGATGGTCAGCGCCATCGGCAGATAGACGCCCATCCCCACCGCCAGCGGCGGTAACCGCATCTTGCCCAACCTGCCCAATATCTCGTCTATGACGATCACGACGACGCCGATCAGCGCGCCATAGCTTATCAGGCCCCAGCTGGTATTGCCGCCGAGCACGCCGCTGGCGAGCGAGGAAATCAGAGCCGCCTGCGGCGCCGCCAGCGCGTTCGGACCGGCGCCGGGCGTACCCTGGAACCCCAATTGGGTATTGAGCAGGTCGAGCACCGGCGGGATCACCAACGAGCCGAAGATCACGCCGATCACCAGAGCGACCTGTTGCTTCCAGGGTGTCGCGCCGACGAGCTGGCCGGTCTTCAGATCCTGGAGGTTGTCATTGGAGATGGTCGCGATCGAAAAGACGATGGCTGTCGTGAACAGCGCGTAAGCGGTCAATGCGTGCGAGCGCGCGGGGTCCCCGCCGGGGCCGTAGAGCAAGGCGAGCAGCACGGCCGCGCCCAGCACCGCCAAGATGCCGACTCCCGAAACCGGACTGTTCGACGCACCGATCAGGCCGGCCATATAGCCGCAGATCGCGGCGATGACTGCGCCGATGACGAGCACGTAGACCAGGGTCGCGCCGATCACCGGCACTGCGTCGGGCGCGATCGGCCCGCCCGCGATGAACAGCCAGAGCAGGCCGGCAATGGGAACCAGCGACAGCAGGATCGTGCCGCCGACCACCTTGATCGAAAGATCGCGCTCGGTAAGCTCGAGCACCTTGCCGCCGCCGCGCGCCTTCGAAGCCGCCATCGCCGAACGGATGCCGCCGAAGATCGGGCCGATGATCTTCAAGAGGGTCCAGATCGCGGCGACGCCGATCGTACCGGCGCCGACGAAGCGAACCTGATTGCGGAAAACGTCGGTGACCGTGGCGGAGACGTCGCTGCCTACGCCCTGCATCGAGGTGAACAAGGGAACGAGGCCGCCCCAGGCGATCAGCATGCCGATGAACATCGCTACGCCCACCGACAGGCCGACCAGATGGCCGACGCCGATCAGCGCCATCGACAGGCTGGTCGAGACGCCGGTCGCCCCGCTGCCGACGCGAAACGCGGTGGCGAGATCGGCCGCGGCAAGCTTCATCGCGGCGAGCAGCGCGAAACCGGCCGAAGCGAGCGATCCGGCGACGATCGTCGCCAGCCCCTTGGCATTCTCCTCGGCGCCCTCGACCGAGCCCGAGCCGACCTTCAGCACCTCGGCCGCCGCGACGCCCTCCGGATAGGGAAGGTCGGATCCGGTGACCAATGCGCGCCGCAAGGGCACCGAGAACATGACCCCCAGCGTGCCGCCGATCGCGCACACTGCGACCGTCGTCCAGTAGGGGAAGCCCTGCCACCAGCCGATCATGATCAGGCCGGGCAGGACGAAGATGATCGCCGCCAGCGTCCCCGCCGCCGAGGCGATCGTCTGGACGATATTATTCTCGAGGATGTTCGAGTTGCTGACGAAGCGCAGCAACGCCATCGAGATCACCGCCGCCGGAATCGAGGTCGCGAAGGTGATCCCGACCTTGAGCCCGAGATAGACGTTGGCGGCGGTGAAGAGCAGGGTGATCGCCCCGCCCAAGAGGATGCCGCGCAGCGTCAGCTCGCGCAGCGGGAGGCTTGCCGCTTGCGTGGCCATCATCATCGCCTGAACAGCCCGCGCAGGGCGCCTCGCATGACCGAGCCCGCCCGTTTGGTGATCTGCCTTGGCACGCCGCGGCCGAGCTGCCTTGCCACGGATTCGTGAAGCGGCGGATCTTCGAAAAGCCTTCGGACCAGCCCCTGCAGCGTCACCGTCTTGCCGGTGCCGGCGGCGCCTGCGATCATTCCGATAAAGATCGTGCCGTCAGTATCCACCGGCTCCCTCCGACAGTTCCGCCCGCTGCTTCTATTCCTGAAGGATGCCGGCGCGGCAAGCGGGACGTTGGCGCTCAGCGCGCCGGACGAGCAGGATGACACTCGTGCAACCGACATGAGGCGGCGCGGCGTTCACAACCACCACATCGGGCGGCCGCGATCCTGCCGTTTATAAAAAATGTTATGCCGCTTGCTGGAAAGTCTTTTTGGCCGGCAGCACGTTTTTGGTCAGGCTACATGCGATGAATAGAACAGTCCACGAAAGGTTTACATCGCACAAATGATAATCGGATTACCGTTCGAATCCAAAAATTCAGTTGCACAGCACGTTACGGGCAGTTGGTATCGTTTAAACCGGAGCAGGGCCAGATCTCTCAGCGTGCTGCCGTCCTGAGTTCGATACCATAAAACGCGGGCGGGTTATTGCCGCGCTTGACGAGGAGCAGCACCGTGTTGCGCCTCGCCCGTCGCGCCGCGTCGACTGCGGCGGCGGCGGCTTCGGGCGTTGGTGTGGCGGTCTGGTCGATCGACAGAATGACGTCGCCCGGCTGCAGGCCCTTCTGGCCGGCGTCGCTGTTCGGATCGACGCTGCCGATCACGAGGCCGCGCACGCTGGCGTCGCGGATTTGCAGGCGCTGCAGGTCGCCCGGGGTCAGCGGCTGGAGGGAGAGACCGAGACTCTGTTGGGTCGAGCGCTGGCCGGGCGACTGGGATGGCGCGGCCGGCTTGGCCGCGTCGTTGCCGGTCGCGGCATTGTCGTCCTCGATGCCGTTCAATCGCGCCAGCTCCTCTTCGGTCGGGCGCTCGGCGATGGCGACGTTGACCGTGCGCCTCTGCCCCTGGCGAATGACCTCGAGCGGAACCCGCGAACCGATCGCCTGCTGCGAGATCAGATAGGCCAGGGTCGCGTCCGGCGTCACCGGATGGCCGGCGACGCTGACCACCACGTCGCCCTGCTGGATCCCGCCGCGCGCGGCCGGGCCGCCCGGCGTGACCGACCGGATCAAAGTGCCGCGGTTGCGGTCGATCCCCAGAGCGGCGGCGACGCCTTCGTCGACGTCCTGCATGCCGACGCCGATATAGCCGCGCTGGAAGCGTTCGCCGCGGCGCAGCGCCTCGACCACCGGTCGAATCTGCTCGGCCGGAATGCCGAAGCCGATGCCGACATTGCCCCCGGTCGGCGAAATGAGGGCGGTGGCGATGCCGATCACGTTGCCGTTCAAATCGAACATCGGGCCGCCCGAATTGCCCGAATTGATCGACGCGTCGGTCTGGATGTAGCGGTCGTAGAGGCCGGCCCCGATATTGCGGTGCAGCGCCGAGACGATGCCGGCGGTGACGGTCCCGCCGAGGCCGAACGGGTTGCCGATCGCGACCACCCAGTCGCCGACCCGCACCTGGGTCGAATCGGCGAAGCGCACGAACGGCAGCGGCCGGGTGGGCGTGATCTTGAGCAGGGCGATATCGGAGGCGACGTCGCGGCCGACCACTTCGGCCTCGAATTCGGTGCGGTCGGTCAGCGTCACCGTGATCTGCTCGACCACCGCGTCGGGCCGCGCCGGCGCGACGACATGGTTGTTGGTGACGATATAGCCGTCGGCCGAGATGATGAAGCCGGAGCCCAATGAGCCGCCGCGCTGGGTGACCGGCCCCTCGCCCTGCGGCGGGGTCTGGGCGTCGCCGCCGAAGCGGCGGAAGAATTCCTCGAAGCCCGGCGGCAATTGCCGGCGCTGGGTGGTGATGCTCTGCCGGGTCGAGATGTTGACCACCGCCGGCTGGAGGCGCTCGGCAAGGTTGGCGAAGCTCATCGGCGCGCCGCCCGGCGCGGTCGCGGCGATCGCGCCCGGCTCGTTCTGCGCCACCTGCGCGCCGAGCGGGTTGAGGCTTAGTGTCGCGGCGGCGCCGCCGAGGAGAATGGCGCCGGTAATTCCATAAACGTAACGCACCGTCTTGCTTCCTTCCTAAAGTCACTTCCGCCGGTCGTGCCGGGAGCCCACCGGCAGCTTCGGCAGGCTATGTAAGGCGCCTGAACGCAGATTGAATGACTACCCCTGTGGTTTTCACCGCGCCGTCCCCCTGAACTGCCGCAAATATTCGTTATTGGGCGAGAGGATGATGCTGGAGCGGCCGCGCGGCGGCTCGCCATTGGCGGTCTCGGCGATGAAGCTCAATTGGTAGGACTGCATCGCCCGGTAGAAATCGTAGAAATCCGGGTCCTGGTTGAAGGCGCGGGCATAGGTCGCGGCGGCCTCGGCGTCGGCCTCGGCGCGGATGATCTGCGCCTGCTTGTAGCCCTGGGCCTCGATCGAGCGCGCTTCCTGCTCGCGCGCGGTGCGCATCCGCTGAAAGGCGGAATCGAGCGGCGTGCCGTCGGGAAGGTCGGCCCGCTTGATCCTGACGTCGACGATCTCGGCGCCATATTGGCGGGCGACGCGATTGAGGGCGCTCTGGATATTGTCCATCATCTGGCCGCGTTCGGGGCTGAGCAAGGCGGCGAACGGCCGCCGGCCGAGCTCGTTGCGCAGCGCCGAGCTCAGGATCGGCCGCAATTGCTCGCTGACGCGCTGCTCGGTCCCGGCCGAGATGTACATCCGCAGCGGGTCGACGATCCGGTAGCGCGCATAGGCGTCGACCTGGAGGCGGAGCTGGTCGGTGGAAAGAACCTGCTGATTCTCCATGCCGATCGACTGAATCCGCTTGTCGATCCAGACGATCGATTCGAGGAACGGCAGCCGCGCGGCGAGGCCGGCCCCGGTCCGCCCATAAGGCTCGTTCGGCCGGTATTTGTTGAGGATGCGCTGCGGCTCGCCGAAGCGGACGATCACCGCCTGCTTGGTCTCGGGAACGATCGCGAAGGTGCTGGCAACGAGGATCAGCAGGAGGATCGCGACGAGGCCAAGCGCGATCGGGCTCTTGAGGAGGCGGATCATCGGGCGGGCGCTCCCTGGGCCGGCGGCTGGGTCTGCGATGGCGGCGCCCGCCCCCGCTGGATTTCGGGCAGCGCCAGATAGGGGGTGACGCCCGGCGCTTCGACGATCGTCGTGTCGACGTGCTGGAGGACCCGCTCCATCGTCTCGTAATACATCCGCCGCCGGGTCACTTCGGGTGCGGCGCGATATTCGGCGAATACCTTCTCGAACGCCGCCGCCTCGCCTTGGGCGCGGGCGGTCTGCTGGAGCGCGTAGGAGCGGGCGTTGTTCATCGCGCTCTGGGCGCGCTGCTGGGCGGCGGAGACTTCGAGGAACGCCTCGTTGACCGCCTGCGGCGGCACCGACTGGTTGATCGCGACGCCCTGGATCTGGACGCCGGAGCCGTAATCGTCGAGCAATTGCTGCATGCTCTGCTCGACGCGCTGCTCGATGTCGGCGCGGCCGGCGCCGATCGCGTCGTCAAGCGAGACGCGCGCGACCGCCGCGCGCATCGCGCTTTCGGCGACTTCGCGGATGGTCGATTGCGGCTCGGCGATCTGGAACACGAAAAGCTCGGGATTCTTGATGTTCCAGCGCACCGAATAATGGAGGTCGATGACGTTCTGATCGCCGGTCAGGATCAGATTCTCGCCATTGGGGGGGATGGTGATGGTCTGCATCCCCTCGACGTCCAATTTGGTCACGCTGCCGATCGGCCAAGGCCAGGAAAAGCCGATGCCGGGGCCCATCGTCCGCGAATAATAGCCCAGGGTGGAGACCACGCCGCGCTCCTGCGGCCCGATCCGCCAGACGCTGGTGAACAGGATCCAGAGCGCGAGGAAGGCGATCAGGCCGTACAGCCAATAGGGGCGGCCGTCGCTCGGAAAGCCGCCGCCGAAGCGCTCGCGTCCCTTTCTGAAGATCTCGTCGAGCGGGCCCGGCCCGCGGTCGCCGCCGTTGCCGCCGCCGCGCGGCGCGGGCTTGCGCCGCCGCTGGCCCCACGGATTGCGCGGCCCGCCCTCGCCGCCGCTGCCGTCGTCGTCGCCGCCGCCGGGGCCCCAGGGTCCGCCTCGATTGTCGCTGAGCGACGCGCCGTCGCGCGCGCCGCGGCCGAATATCCATCTCATGGGCGGCCTTATAGGGAGGGCCTCTGCGGAAAAACAGTGCCAAGCGGGGATCCTTTGCCTAGGGGTCCGCAAGATGTCCGACGAACTCGAATCCAGGCTGGCGGCGATCGAGGCGCTGGCGGGCCGCGTCGCCCTGGCCCGGGTCAAGGACGGCGTCGCGACGGTGATGCTCGACGCGACCGGCCTCTCGGCGGAGGAGCGCGCGCGGCTGGAGCGCCGGGTGCACGCCGCGACCATCGCCATGCCGGGCGTCACCGACACGAGGGTCGCGATGACCGCCGAGAAGGTCCGGCGCACGATCGTCGCGATCGGCAGCGGCAAGGGCGGGGTCGGCAAATCGACCGTCTCGGCCAATATCGCGGTCGCGCTGGCCCGGATGGGCCGCAAGGTCGGCCTGATCGATGCCGACATATACGGCCCTTCCCAGCCGCGGATCATGGGCAATGCGAGCCGGCCCGAGCTCGCCGACCAGCAGATCGTGCCGGTGCCCGCGTTCGGCGTGCGGATGCTCTCGATCGGGCAGCTGATCGAGCCCGGCACCGCGGTCGCCTGGCGCGGGCCGATGACGGCGAGCGCGCTGACCAGCCTGATGGAGGGCGATTGGGGCGATTGCGAGCTCCTGATCGTCGATCTGCCGCCCGGCACGGGCGACGTCCAGATGACCCTGATCCAGAAATGGAAGCCGGCCGGCGCGGTGATCGTCTCGACGCCGCAGGACCTGTCGCTGATGGATGCGACCCGCGCGATCGACATGTTCCGCAAGATGGATGTCGCCGTCATCGGCCTGATCGAGAACATGGCCGGCTATCGATGCCCGCATTGCGGCGAGGTCAGCGACCCGTTCGGCAGCGGCGGCGCCGAGGCAGCCGCCGGCGTGATGAACATCCCCTTCCTCGGCCGCATCCCGCTCACGACGTCGATCCGCTTGGCCTCCGACGCCGGCGTCCCGCCCGCCGCCGGCGAGGGCGAGGAAGCGGACATCTTCCGCGGGCTTGCGGAGGCGCTGTTGAAGGAGCTTGCCCGATAGAGTAAGTTTCGGAAATGCATGAGACGGAGGATCGAAATCAACGAAAGCGTAGGTCGAATGCGCCTGGGAGCAGGTGGTCGGACCTTGGCAAGCTTGCCATGACTGTGGGATTCGGTGCGGCCGTTACCGGCTCGTTCAGCGTCGGGGGCATGATGGTGTCCGATTGGCGTAAAGCGGACGAGCAACGTTGTTCGGTGGCCCAGCAAATTGTGATAGACGAATCTCCGAGTCCGGCGTTGAACGAACCGCAACGGCGACGGCTCGGCTTGTTGGCCATGCGTGCGCTCGAACAATGCCTGGGAGAGACGATATGATGACGTTCTCGCTCGGACTCATTTTCATTGGCGTCGTGCTGATGGTCGGCGGCTGGTTCATGATGCGCGACGCAGACCGGCAATAGAATCGATATGCCCCTCACCAGCGACGAAGATATCTACGCCCTCCTCGCCGAGACCCGTACGATCGCCATGATCGGCGCGTCGGACCGGCCGGACCGGCCGAGCTATGGGGTGATGGCCTATCTCCAGTCCCGCGGCTACCGGGTGCTGCCGGTCAACCCGCAGATCACCGGCGAGCATGTCCACGGCGAATATGTCTGGCGCGAGCTCGCCCAGATCGGAGAGCCGATCGACTTGGTCGACATCTTCCGCCGTCCCGAGGCGGCCGGCGAGGCGGTCGACGAGGCGATCGCGGCCGGCGCCGGATCGGTCTGGCTGCAATTGGGGGTGGTCAACGAGGCGGCGGCGGCGCGCGCCGAGGCGGCCGGCCTCAAGGTGGTGATGGACCGCTGCCCGAAGATCGAGATCCCGCGGCTGGGCGTGCCGCGCGTCGGCTAAAGCCGCGGCCGCTCGAAGATGGTCGCGGAATAGCCGCGATAGTCGCATGCGCCGAAGGGCGTGTAGCCGAGCTTTTCGGCAACCCGGATCGAAGCTTCATTGTCGACGTGGATCAGGCAGACGGTGCGGCGGATGCCCAAATGGGATTCGACCCATTCCAGCACGGCCGCGGCTGCTTCGGTGGCATAGCCGCGTCCCTGGGCCCAGCGGGCGATCGCCCAGCCCGCCTCGGGGGAATCGTCGAACGCCGACCCGAACGGGCGCTTGAAATCGCCCAGGCCGGTCTCTCCGACCAGGCGGCCGCTCGCTTTCTCCTCGACGGCGACGAAGCCGTAGCCGAACAGCGACCAGTGGCCCGCCTGCCGCAGCAGCCGCATCCAGGCCTCCTCGGAACCGGCCGGGGCGAGGCCGGAAAAGCGGGACATGACCGGGTCCGCGCACATCTCCAGATAAGCGGGGAAGTCGGCCGCTTCGTGGCGCCGCAGGATGAGCCTCGGGGTCTCAGCGATGATCTCCCGCTCGGGAGCGCCCGCATGAGGGCATCGCGAAGAAGCCAAATCGGGGATTCTTCCGAAGAGCCCGGCGGCCAGCCCCGGCGCAGGCGCTTCCCGCGAACGGTCGATCACGATCGCTCGCGGGTCGCGGGGGCAACGGGCCTGGGGCTGGTGGTGCGCGATCACTTCAGGCGATCCCGGCGCCGGTGCCGGCATACATGACCGCCAGGGTGCTGGCGAGAACGCTGAGGGTGGTCAGCGAGGCGGCGACGGCGAACATGGCTTGACGGATCATCTTTCTTCTCCTGGTCCTGCCCGGCATCATTGCCGGAAACTTGTTGGTGGGGTTGGTTGCGGGCGATCGGCTCAGGCGATTCCGGCGCCGGTTCCGGCGTACATGACCGCGAGGGTGCTGGTCAGGACGCTGAGGCTGGCGAACGAGGCGGCGAGGGCGAACAAGGCATTGCGGATCATCTGTCTTCTCCTGGTCGTGCCCGGCGTCATTGCCGGGGCAGGACCTTATTAGCCGAACCGATTCGCCCCATCCTGAGCCGGCGCTGGAATCATCCTGTCCCAGAATCTTTCCACAATTGGGAATTGGCCGCGCCGCTCGCGGCGCTGCGGTGGACGGTCGAACCGGCATCGATATTCTGCTAGGATCGAGCGACGCCCGCCGCTTAGGCGTCGCGGGCGGGCCGGCGGAGGCGAATCGATCGGGGGATTATGCAGGACTGCCTGACCTTCGGCGACTTCACGATCGACCGCGGCGACGAGCGGCTGCTCGGTCCCCGGGGCCCGGTCCGGCTCGGCAACAAGGCGTTCCGGGTGCTGCTGCAGCTGGCCGAGCACGAGGGCCGGCTGCTGACCAAGGATGCGCTCTTCTCGTCGGTATGGGACGGCACGATCGTCAGCGAATCGGCGCTCACCTCGGTGATCAAGGAGCTGCGCCGCGCGCTCGGCGACGAATCGCGCACGCCGCGCTACATCGAGAGCATCTACGGCCGCGGCTACCGCCTGCTGCCGCCGGTGACGCACGGGCAGGACAAGCCCGTCCGCGCCGAGCCCGCCGCCGCCGAGCCGGCTCCCGCGCCGCCTCACGCCGCCCTCGGCAGGCCGCCCTTGCTCCATATCCCCGCCTTCGACGACGACGCCTTGCGCGATTCACAGCCGCACCTCGCGGCGGTGCTGCGCGAGGAGATATTGTTCGCTTTGTCGCGCTTTCGCGACATCAGGCTGGTCTCGGACGCGGCCACGAGCGCCGCCCCGTCGGCGGGCGGCTATGGCGAGCGCGACTATCAGCTGTCGATGAAGCTGATCCCCAGCGCCGGATCGGTCCGCGCCTTTGCCCGGCTCTGCCGCCTTTCCACCCAGGCGATCATCTGGGCCGACAATTTCGACCTCGCCGACGGCAGCCTCGGCCCGCATGTCGACCTGCTGGTCCGCAAGATCGCGGCGGCGGCGCTGCCCAGGCTGCACGACGACCTGCTCGCCCACCTCCCCGCCCGCCCCCAGGACGTCTACGACCTCTATTTCCTGACCAAGCTTCGGATGCGCGGCATGGACTCGTTCGCCGAGGCGCAGGAGGTGGCGGCGGCCTGGGAGCGCCTGATCGGGGACCACCCGAATTTCGCGCCGGCCTATCCGCCGCTGACCCGGCTCTACAATACCGACTATTGCTATTCCGGCCTGGGCTCGACCGGCGAGAAGGAGCGGCGGCGCGCCTACGAGCTCGCCCACCGCGCGTTCGCGATCGACCCGACCGAATCCCACCTCCAGACGGTGAAAGGCTGGTCGCATTTGTGGGCCGGCGAAGCGGCGCTGGCCCGGCAGCATCTGGACGAGGCCCTTCGTCTCAATCCTTACAACCAGAGCAGGCTGGTCGAGGTGGCGAAGGCCTTCTTGTATCTCGACGATCTGGACGGCGCGGCCGATCTGCTGGAGCGGTGCCGCAATCTGACTCCGTTCGCCACCGAAGCGCCGCACGAAGAGCAAGGCCTGCTGCATCTTCTTCGTTGCGAGTTCGACCTGGCCGCCGAACAGCTGGCCCTCGCGCGCCGCAACCACCCGGACGATTCCGCCAGAACCGGGCCGACGATCATGAGCGAGCTTTACGCGCTCGTCGCGGCCGCGGGCTCTGGGTCGATGGACGTCGCCCCGCGCTTCCGGCGCTGGCAAGGTGAGATAGCGCAGCGCTGGTGCAGCCCCGACCCTCTTGACGAACAGCGACTGAAGCAATGGGTCCTCGATCACAACCCGTTCCAGAGCGACGCGCGCAAGGAATGGCTGATCGAGCTGGTCGAGTTGGCTATGCGCGCGTAGCGGCTGGGCCTGGACCCGGCCTTTCGAGATCGAGGCCGCACTCCCGGGCCAAGGCATCCAGAAAGCAGGTGCGAACAAGTTGCGGCCGGGCTTGCGCCGCTGACGCTTGTTCGATCGCCACGCGAACGCATGCGACCGCATCGATATGTTTTTGCGAGACGCCCTCTTTTTCGAGCCAGGTCTCGAACGCTCGCATCCTCGTGCCCCCGCCGGCTGCGGCACAAACCGAAGTCCACTCCCGATCGATATAATGGATCGACGCTGCCGCCTTGAGCAAGGCTCGCGCCTCCTCACCACTCACAATCTTGTTGCGGCGCGCGAGGCAGAGCGTCGCACGCACGTCCACCAGCGGAACCGACAGCGCGCGCCAATCGTGCTCCGCCGAGGCGTGAATCAATGCGACCTCGTCGTCCCCCTCAAGCGTTCCTCGGGCGTAGGCACGCCAGATGGCGCCGACGCCGGACATTCCGAAAGCGTGCATTTCCGCGGCTCGCAATGCGCCTATGCTGCTGGCTCCGAAAATGCGCACGCCTTCGGACAGGAGCAGCAATATCTCCTTGTGGCGCACCGCCGGCCGGTGGTCGAAATAGCCGTCGATGAGGCATATCGTCATCCCTGGCTGGGCATCGAGGCGCAACAAATCCCCGGCCTCGGCCGGCGGGCGCCATTCAACGGCATCGAATTGGGAACGGTCGGCCTCGGGCAGCGACGGGCCGGCGAAGGCGATGATCGTCATTGCGGCGTCCTGCGCGCCCGGGTCAGCGAGCCCAGCCCCGGCACGAACGCCTTGGTCACCGCGACCCCCTCCAGCCCTTGGTCGAGCCGTTTCACGGCAATCTGTCGATAGCCCAGCGGCGCCAGGCGTTCCGCGATCATCTCGGCGCTGCAGGCAATCGGCTCGATCCCGTCCCACGCCAGCCGGCCGGGCGCCAAATCGCCCTCGGGCGGCTTGGGCTGCGGGCGGGCATAATGGGAGGGCAAGATGTCGTCCCGCACGCCGGCGATCAGCGTCAGCCGCGACTGGATCGCCTCGGCGAGCGCCTTGAACAAGGCCAGTTCCGGATCGCCATGGGCGGCCGTGCCGGAAAAGCGGCGATACGCCGGCCCGAACTCCTCGGCGCCGCCGATCACGCACATGAAGGTCGGAACGCAGACGATCGAGGGCACGCGCCAGGCGCGCAATTCCACTTCGAGCGAAGCGAAGCGGTCGCGCCACGACTGGAACCACCCAAACGGAATCGTGTCCAGATCGAGTAACGCGGCCGGGCGCCGCGCCGGGTCCCGGCGCTGCCATTCCCCCACGCCGTCGCGCTCGACCACTTCGAGCAAGGCGATCAGCAGCGCATCGGCTTCGGTCGCGCCGGCGCCGAGGCCGCCGCTGGTCCGCTCGAAATAGCTCGGCAGCCCCATCGTATAATCGAGCGAAACCAGTTGGTGGGGCAGATGGATCAGTTTTCCAGTCGCGAAATCGGCGGCGCGGCACCATTGGATCGGATCACCGCTTTCCGGAAGCGCGTTCCGATTGCGGCAATAGTCGCCGATATCGCTCGCCCGCTCCCGCCGCGGCAGTTCGGCGAACCTGCACAGGGGCCCGTCGGTGGGGACGTTTTCCGCGCAATGGGCCTCGATGGCCTCGCACAGGGCGCCGATCCTGGCCGCCGGCGGCGACGGGCCCTTGCCCTGGTGGACGCTGAGCGACCGGCCGGCCGGACGCACCGCCTGCCAGACCGGCAGGCCGAGGCGATCGAGCCCGGTTACATCCGCCAGCCGCGTAACGCCGCATAGTCTCGATGCAGCAAGCGCCTGACCAAGAAAAGCCGCAACTGGCGGCCGCGCGCTCTCCGGTCCCAACTCGGAGCGCACTTGAGCTAAGTTAGCGGACCTATGTTGGCGAAGCTGTTCGGTTCGATATTAGCGAACGTGATCGGCTCGATATTCGCGAAAGTACTTGGTTCGATATTGGCGAACGTATTTGGCTCAATGTTGGCAAATGTGTTCGGCTCGATGTTTGCAAAGGCACTCGGCTCGATATTCGCGAAGGATGTGGGGTCACTCATGCAGACGCTCCCGGCTTGAGTAATCTCGCGCAAACGGTTGGTCGAAGTGGTGAGCGGCTGTCCTCACACCAAATCACAGACAAGTCAACCACCGGCTGTGTTACTTGACGGCGCTGCCGCTACACTAGCTCCGGCGACCGCAGCCGAACGACCGCGAGTAACCGCCTCGTGCGAAGCCGATTATCCGGCTAAGCGCATAAAGCCGTGCAATCGCGCCGAGCCAGAACGTGTTCTGGAAATCGGTTGGACAGACCGCAGCAGCGCCGGTTGGATAATCGGCTATCCGCCGCCGACCTCGTTGCCCTCGGGAGGATCCTCGCCCTCCACCGGTTGGATGTTCCCGAAATTGGCGCCGGACGGGCTGCCGCTATCCTGCATCTGCTGCTGCTGCGGCGCTTGTGTCGGCTGCTCCTCGCCCGGGGTCCTTGGCTTGCTTGTCATGGTCGTATCTCCCACGCGAAGGCGATGAGTGCCGGTGCGAATGCGCGCCCCCCATTGCCCCCGTTCCTGCCGTATCCAAAGCCGGACCGGCCATCCTTAAATACCAGCCTTTGCTGCCAAAATATAGGCTCGCGCGAAGACGGGGACAGCCGCTAGTTCGCCCGCCTGATCGCCGCGGCTTGGGCCATCCGCGTGTCGGGCAGGTTGAGCGAGGAATCGGGCGTCAGCAGCCGCACCCGCCGGTTGGCGAAATCGACCGACACACGGTCGAACAGCTGGAGCGCGTCCATGCCGAGCAGGATCGCCGGCCGGTCGAGCAATTGCAGCTGGCGGAACGGGTGGACGTCGGCGAAGGCGACCGGAAGGTTGTGGATGTCGGCGGTGCCGATCCGGATCCGCCGCGCCATGCTGTATTCGGCGGTGAAGCGGCCGCCGGTCACGCTCATCAGGCCGACCGTCGCGATCGGCCCCAATTGGTGGCGGCGCTCGAGCGCGTGGCGCAGCGCCAGATTGCCGACCGTGATCTGGGCCCCGGTATCGATGATCACCCAGACCCGCTGGCCATCGACCGAGGCGTCGATCAGCATCAGCCGGCCGAACCGGCTGCGCCCGGTGACGACGATCGTCCCTTCGGGCCAGCGCGGGTCCATCCGCCGCGAGGGCATGACCGTCATCTCCTGGCGCTGGAAATCGAACACGACGCGCTGGGTCTGCAGCGTGTCGACGCCGAGAATGCCGGCCGCGCCGAGATTGGCGCGCTCGAGCGCCGGCGCGTTGATGTCGTTCATCACCCGCTGGCCGACCCGAAGGCCGGGCAGAATCACGGTCGCGATCCGGCTCACCTCGGTCATCGAGTGGACGGTGACCGTGTTACCGGGGTTCAGATCGAGCTGGCTGGCCAGCTCGCGCGAGATGACGGTCCGCTCCGAGCCGGTGTCGACGATGAAATTATAGGGCCCGTGCCGGCCGATATTGACCGGCACCGTCATCCGGTCGTTGGCCTCGACGCGATAGCCGAGCGTCTCGGCCGCGCGCTCGTCGGGGGTCAGCGCCGGCGCCGGCGGCGACAGCGCGACGGGCTGCGGCGCCGCCTGCTCCTGCCCGGCCAGCGGCGAGGCCAGGACCAGCGCCGCCGCGATCCCCGCGAACCAGCGCCCGCCCGGCGCGTTCGTCACTGCATGCATCCCACCAATCCTCTCGGCGGGTAGAATAGGCCTCCTGCGCGAAAAAGCGAAACGCCGGTTCGACGAACCGCGTCCCGGCTTAGACCACCGCCATCGCCCGCTCGCGCAGCCGCTCGACCGCCGCTTGGTGGATGCCGGGCGTCGCCACCAGCACGCCGAACGCCTCGCCCGAGGCGGTGTTGAAGGCGAGCGGCTGGCCGAGCGCGCCGCTTACCGCCGCGCCCGCTTCCTCGGCGATCAGGGCGGCGGCGGCGATGTCCCATTCGAAGCCCCATTTGAGGGTGGCGACGAGATCGGCCTCGCCGGCGGCGACCAGGGCGATGCGCAGCGCGATCGAATTGGGCCGCGCGACCGCGACCAGATCGCGGTCGACCGCGGGCAGCTTGTCCGATGGCACGCGTGCGCCGGCCAGCTCCGAGCGCGGGCTGACGCGCAGCCGCTCGCCGTTGCGCCGGCTCCCCTGCCCGCGCGCCGCGGTCCAGAGCTCGCCGCGAAGCGGTGCGGAGAGGACTCCGAGCACCGGCACCCGGTCCTCGACCAGGGCCACCGACACGCACCAGCCGGGCCGGTCGCGCAGATAATCGCGGGTGCCGTCGATCGGGTCGACCACCCACAAACGCGGCCGCTCGATCCGGTCGGAATCGTCGAGCGTCTCCTCCGACAGCCAGCCGGCCTCCGGGTCGAGCGCGCCGAGCCGCTCGCGCAGAAAGTGGTCGACCTCGAGATCGACGTCGCAGACCGGGTGGCCCGGCTCCTTCTCCCAGCGCTTATAGCCGGTGCCGCAGCGGCCGGCGGCGATCCGACCTGCCTCCTGCGCAATCCTGGCGACGTCTTCAAGCACCGGCGACCGTCATCCCTTCGATCCGCAGGGTCGGAACGTTGACGCTGCGGCGATGGTCGAGATCGCTGGCGCGCGAAAGCGTGCGGAACATGTCGATCAGATTGCCGGCGATGGTGATCTCGTCGACCGGCGCGGCGATCGCGCCATCGGCGATGATGAAGCCCGAGGCGCCGCGGCTATAGTCGCCGGTGACCGGATTGACGCCGTGGCCGATCATCTCGGTGACGTAAAGGCCCTGCTTGATGTCGGCGATCAGCTCGGCCGGCGAGAGCGCGCTAGGCTCGAGGTGGACGTTGGTCGCGCCGACGCCCGGCGCGCCGCCGATGCCGCGGCTGGCATGGCCGCTGGTCTCGAGCCCCAATTGCCGCGCCGACGCGCTGTTGAGCAGCCAGCCGGTCAGCCGGCCGCCGTCGACCAGCCGGCGGGTCATGGTCGCCACGCCTTCGCCGTCGAACGGTTTCGAGCGCAGCCCGCGCCGCCGGTGCGGGTCGTCGACGATGACGATGTCCGCTGCGAACAGGGCGTCGTCCTCGCGGCCGAGCAGGAAGCTGGTCTTGCGGGCGATGGCGGGGCCCGAGATCGCGCCGAGCAGCGCGCCGATCAGGCTGCCGCCGACGCGCGGATCGAACACGACCGGCATCGTCCCGCTGGCGAGCTTGCCGGAACCGAGCTTTTTGACCGCGCGCTCGCCGGCGAGCCGCCCGATCGCCTCCGGCCCGTCGAGGTCGGCATAATGGCGGGTCGAATGGCTCGCATAATCGCGCTGCATCCCGCTGCCCGTTCCCGCGATCACGCTCGCCGAGCCGGCATAGCCGCTGGTCGTATAGCCGCGCGCGAAGCCCTGGCTGGTCGCCAGCGCGACCACCGTGCGCCCGGCGCTGACCCCCGCGCCCTCGCTGTTGGTCACCCCGGGCACGGCGCGGGCGAAATCCTCGATCGCCAGCGCCCGCTCCTTCAGCGCGACCGGCGAGGGGTCGGCGCCGTCGTCCGCCTCGAGCGCGGGCGCCGCGCCGCGCAGCAGGCGGTCGTCGGGGGCGAGGCCGGCATAAGGGTCTTCGGGCGCCTCGCGCGCCATCGCCGCGGCGCGCTCGACCAGCGCGGCGAGCGCGTCGGCCGACAGATCGGAGGATGAGACGCTCGCCGACCGGCTGCCGGCGAAGAAGCGCAGCCCGATTTCCTCGCCCTCGGAGCGGGTCACGTCCTCCAATTCGCCGAGGCGGACCTGCACCTCGGTCGAAGCGTCGCCGATATAGAGGACGTCGGCGGCGTCGGCGCCGGCCTTGAGCGCGGCCGCGATCAGGGCGCCGGCGCGGCCCTCGGCTTCACGTGCATCGAGCATCGCCGCGAGGTAGAGGCTCTCCGGCCAAAAGCAAGTTCAAGCATTGCCGACCACCCAGCAGGCGGCGAACATCAGCAGGCCGGCAATCCGGTTCGAACGGAACTTGGCGAGCGCGTCGTCGCCGTCCCCGGGCTTCAGCGTCGCCACCTGCCAGGCAAGGTGCAGCGCGAGCGGCGCCAGGCCGAGCAAGGCGAACCATTCGCGCCGGACAAGGTGGAGCGCGACCGCCCACAGGACCAGAGCGGCGAGGTAGCAGACCGCGACGCCGAGCCGCGCATGCCTGCCGAGCGCGCGCGCCGAGGAGCGGACGCCGACCAGCGCGTCGTCCTCCTTGTCCTGGAGCGCGTAGATCGTGTCGTAGCCGACCACCCAGAAGACCGATCCCGCCCAAAGCGCCCAGGCCGGCGCGCCGAGGCCGCCCTTGACCGCCGCCCAGCCGACCAGCGCGCCCCACGAGAAGACCAGCCCGAGCCAGGCCTGCGGCCACCAGGTGATCCGCTTCATGAACGGGTAGGCGGCGACCGGGAACAGGCTGGCGAGCGCCACCCCCTGCGCGAAGCGGCCAAGCTGAAACAGGACGACAAGTCCGATCAGGCTCATCGCCGCGAGCAGCGCCGAGGCGGCGCGGAGCGAAACCCGCTTGCTCGCCAGCGGCCTGAGGCGGGTCCGCGCGACCTTCGCGTCGAGATCCTTGTCGACGATGTCATTATAGACGCATCCCGCGCCGCGCATCGCCCACGCCCCGAGCGCGAGCCACAGGATCAGGATCCAGCCGCCTGTCCCGAGCGAAGTCGAGGGGCCCATTCCCGCCAGCGCCACGCCCCAGGCGCACGGCCAGAACAGCAGCCACGCCCCGATCGGCCGGTCCAATCGGATCAGCGAGGCGAAGGGCCGCACCGGCGCCGGCAGCGCGCCGATCAGGCCGCGTTGCTCGCTGTCGGGGACGATATCGTCTTGTTCAGCCACAACGGCACCCCTACCCGTTGTTCCGATGCCCGCAACCCCCGCCTGGCCGCCGGCGAGCCTGCCGCGCCTGTTCGTCGATCAGGGTCTGGTCGAAGCGCAGAGTGTGACGGTCGACGGCAATTATCTCTTCACCGTGCTCCGCCTCGGCCCGGGCGACCAGGTGAAATTGTTCGACGACCGCGAGGGCGAGTGGCTGGCCGAGATCGTCGTGGCGAGCCGCAAGCGCGTCGTCCTCGTCGTCGAAAGGCTGTTGCGGGACCGCGAAAGCGTCCCCGACCTCTGGCTCCTGTTCGCGCCGGTCAAGCGCGGGCGGATCGATTGGCTGGTTGAGAAGGCGACGGAGCTCGGCGTGGGTCGCCTCATGCCCGTCCTCACCCACCGCACGATCGTCGGCCGGCCCAACCTCGAACGCCTGCGCGCCCACGCGATCGAGGCGGCCGAGCAATGCGAGCGCACCGCTCTCCCCCAGCTCGCCGAGCCGGAGAAGCTCGACGCGCTGCTAAAGGCCTGGCCCGCCGGTCGCCTCCTCTATTTCGCCGACGAGGCCGGCGGCGAGCCGTTCGCGCCCGCGCCCGGCCCGGCCGCGATCCTGATCGGGCCCGAAGGCGGCTTCACCGACGAGGAGCGAGCAGCGATCCGCGCCCTCCCGCAGGCGCGCCCGGTCTCGCTCGGCCCGCGCATCCTCCGCGCGGACACTGCCGCGCTCGCCGCGATCAGCCTGTGGATGGCGGGCGCGGGGGACTGGCGCACGCCTCCCGCTCGCGGCTAAGGGCGGGCGATGACGACCCGCACCGATACCGGCAAGAACGACCCGATCGTCGAGAGCCGCAAGGATTTGCTCGCCACCTTCGCGCGCGGCGAGAAGCCGCCGGAGCACTGGACGATCGGCACCGAGCACGAGAAGTTCGTGTTCCGCTGCGGCGACCATCGCGCGCCCTCCTATGACGAGCCGGGCGGCATCCGCGACCTGCTGATGGCGCTGACCGACTATGGCTGGTCGCCGGTGATCGAGGGCGGCAACGTCATTGCCTTGACCGGCCCGGACGGCGCGGTCAGCCTCGAGCCCGCGGGCCAGCTCGAGCTCTCCGGGGCGCAGCGCGCGCATCTCCACGAAACCTGCCAGGAGGCGGGGCGGCACCTCAACCAGGCCAAGGCGGTCGGCGAGAAGCTCGGCCTGTGCTTCCTGGGGCTGGGCATGTGGCCCGACAAGACCCGCGCGGAGCTGCCGGTCATGCCCAAGGGCCGCTACGCGATCATGCTGAACTACATGCCCAAGGTCGGCGGCCTCGGCCTCGACATGATGCTCAGGACCTGCACCATCCAGGTCAATCTCGATTACGCCTCCGAGGCGGACATGGTCCGCAAGTTCCGCGTCGGCCTCGCCCTCCAGCCGCTCGCCACCGCTTTGTTCGCCAATTCGCCGTTCACCGAGGGCAGGCCCAACGGCTTCCTCTCGTTCCGCAGCCACATCTGGTCGGACACCGATCCGGACCGCACCGGCATGCTGCCGTTCGTGTTCGAGGACGGCTTCGGCTACGAGCGCTACCTCGATTACGCGCTCGACGTGCCGATGTATTTCCTCTTCCGCGACGGCCGCTACATCGACGTCGCCGGGCAATCGTTCCGCGACTTCCTCGACGGCCGCCTGCCCGGCCTGCCCGGCGAGAAGCCCCGCGTCTCCGATTTCACCGACCATCTCTCGACCATCTTCCCCGAGGTCCGCCTCAAGTCGTTCCTCGAGATGCGCGGCGCCGACGGCGGGCCCTGGAGCCGGATCTGCGCCCTGCCGGCGCTCTGGGTCGGCCTGCTCTACGATGACGACGCGCTCGCCGCCGCCTGGGACGAGGTCAGCGACTGGAGCCTCGACGCGCGCCAGCGCCTGCGCGACGCCGTTCCGGCCGAGGGGCTGAAGGCGATCACGCCCACCGGCGAGACCTTGCAGGCGCTCGGCAAGCGCATCCTCGCCATCGCCGAAGCGGGCCTCAACGCACGCGCCAGGCTTAACGCGTCGGGCGACAACGAATCGGGCTTCCTCGACCCGCTCCACGAAGTGATCGCCTCGGGCAAGACCCCGGCCGAACGATTGCTCGACCGCTATGATGGCGACTGGAATCAGGATATCTCCCGAATCTACGGGGAGGAGAGTTACTGATGCCGAAAGACCAGGCCGAGGACCGCCGCACCCTCTATCCGCCGATCGAGCCCTATGAGACCGGCCGGCTCGACGTCGGCGACGGCCACAGCCTCTATTGGGAGAGCTGCGGCACGCGCGGCGCCAAGCCGGTCGTCTTCCTCCACGGCGGCCCGGGCGCCGGCTGCAGCCCCGATCATCGCCGCCAGTTCGATCCGGCGCGCTACGACATCCTGCTGTTCGACCAGCGCGGCTGCGGCCGCTCGACGCCCTACGCCTCGCTCGAGGCCAACACCACCTGGCACCTCGTCGCCGACATCGAACGGCTGCGCGAAATGATCGGGGTCGAGCGCTGGATGGTCTATGGCGGCTCGTGGGGCTCGACGCTCGCCCTCGCTTACGCCCAGACCCATCCCGAGCGCGCCGCCGAGCTCGTGCTCAGGGGCATCTTCACCTTCCGCAAGTCCGAGCTCGACTGGCTCTACGAGAAAGGCGCGTCCGAGATCTTCCCCGACAAATGGCCCGAATTTCTCGCCCCGATCCCCGAGGACGAGCGCGGCGACATCGTCGCCGCTTATCAGCGTCGGCTGACCGGGAGCGACCCCGCCGTGCAGCTCGCCGCCGCCAAGGCGTGGAGCAAATGGGAGGCCGAGACGGTGACATTGCTCCCCGATCCGCACGTCATCGAGGAGTTCACCAACGACGAGTTCGCGGTCGCCATCGCCCGCATCGAGAACCATTATATGGCCAATAAAGGCTGGCTCGAAGAGGGCCAGCTGCTCGCCGATGCCGGCCGGCTCGCCGGCATCAAGGGGGTGATCGTCCAGGGCCGCTACGATTGCTGCACGCCGCCGGTCACCGCCTGGGATTTGAAGCAGGCCTGGCCCGAGGTCGAGCTGAACATCGTCCCCGACGGCGGCCATCTGTTCAGCGAGCCCGGAATTACCGACGGCCTGATCCGCACCACCGACCGCTTCGCCGCGGCCTGGCAAAAATAGGGACAGTCCCTCTTTTTCGACCGTTTCGCGGCCGGAGGGATTTTCCGCCTTGCCCCCGCGCCGCGAGCGTCTATCGGCGGGGCAAGCCGATTTGGAAGTCGTTCATTTCGCCGCAAGCATGAATCTGTTTACCGCTAAAAATGCACGGTCTATCGTGCGAATCGGTTCGATGGGAGTCAAGACAATGCGCAAGTTCACCGCCGTTTCGCTGGCCGCTTTGGCCATCGCCTTTGCCGCCCCGGCCGCTTTCGCCCAGGGGCCGATCTGGATCGTCGACGGCGAGCTCGTCGACGGCGACGCGCAGGCCCCGGCCGAGGAGGGCGCGGAGCAGGGCGCGGAGCGGCACCGCTACGACGATCACCGGATCCAGCTGGAAGCCGGCCGGCGCTACAGCCTGTCGGTCAATTCGGACGCCTTCGATCCGATCGCGCGGCTGCTCCGCCCGGGCTCGCCCGACGTCATCGCCGAGAATGACGACAGCGGCGAGACCCTCAATTCGCGCATCGCCTACACGCCCGCCGAAAGCGGCGATTACATCCTGCGGGTAACCGGCTTCGCCGCCGACGCGCGCGGCGCCTATCATGCGGAGGCCGCGCAGCTGCCGCCGCTCCCCGCGCCGGTCGCGCAGCCGACCCAGAACGTGCCGGTGACCGGGACCTGGGCCCTGTTCCAGGGCGAGCTCGCCGCGACCGACCCCGAGATCGACGGCAAGCATTATGACGATTATCTGATCCATGTCGGCGCCGGCCAGGTGCGCTACATCTCGCTCGAGGGCCAGGGCTTCGACGCGCTCGTCCAGGTGCTCCGCGCCAGCGAGCGCGAGGGCGGCGAGACGCTCGAGCAGGACGACGATACCGGCGCCGGCCTCAATTCGCTGCTCGCCTTCGCGCCCGACGAGGCCGGCGACTATATCGTCCGGGTGACCACGTTCGGCGAGAACAGCACCGGCAGCTACCGCCTCTGGGTCAGCCAGTAGGAGAGAGGGAGTCATCCCGGCGAAAGCCGGGACCCATGAACACCGCGCTGCTAAGCGAGGCGAAGGCGTGTTCGCGCTTCTTTCAAATACCTGCGGTCATGGGTCCCGGCCTTCGAGGTCCCCACAAAGTACTACTTTGTGGGGTGCCCCTTCGCCGGGATGACTAGGTGCTATTCCGCCGCGATCGCGTCGACCGGCGGCCGGCTTTGGCCCGGCCTCAGCCTGGCGAACAGCCGCGGGATCGGGCCGTTGCGCGCCATCCAGGCGGCGTAGTCGCGATAGGCCGGGTCGCCCGAAAGGTGCCGTTCCTCGGTCCGCGCGCGCCAGTAATAGACGCCGCTGACGAGGCCGAGCAGCATCGTGTTGCGGATCATGTCGACCGGGTTGCCGCTCGGCGCGAGCCACGGCAGCACCGCCAGCCACCAGAACAGATTCTTCGCCAGATAGGCCGGGTGCTTGCTCCACGCATAGGGCCCGTGGGTGAGGATGCCGCGGTGGGTCAGGTTGGAGAAGCGCAGCCCGAACGCGACGGTGGCCCAGGCGTAGACCCCGGTCAGGAAGACCAGCAGCGCCCCCCAAAAGTCCATCGCCAGCGGATAATCGGCCAGCCAGAAGGTCCAGCCGTCTGGCCCGGCGGTGCCGACATGATAATCGAGCGGGTCGCCGTCGCCCATCATGATGAACGGCGGATAGCAGAGCAAAGCCGCGGTCCAGCCCGCCGCATAGGGATTGGCGGTGCGGATATGGGCGTCGAGCGGCTTCAGCGTCAGCACGTAGCCGACCGTGGCGAAGGTCACGTCGATCATGAACATGACCCGGATCAGGAAGAAGGCGAGCTCGACCGGGCTCGAGGCGATCGTCGCGCCGTCGACCCGGATCGTGTCCCACCAGTTTCCCGGCACGATCGAGAGCATGAAGGCCAGGAAGAAGCCCTTGACCGCCCAGGCGCGGAAGAAATGGTGGAGCTCAATGCGGTCGACGAGGTCGCCGCGGCCGATCACCAGCTGGCCGAAATGCCAGGCACCGTCCTTCGGCTGCTTGAGCCGCCGGTCGAGCCACAGCACATAGGGGATCGAGAGGACCAGCATCGGCACCACCGCGACGCCGAGCACCTGCATCGAGAAGAGATAAGGCCCGCTCCAATAATAGCGCGCGACGCAGTAGAGGAAGCCGATCACCGCCCAGATCCCCCACAGGCCGACGATCTTGGCGAGGCTGATGTCGAACACTTCCTTCAGCGGCCGCGGCGGCGCCTCCCAGTCGATCCCGGTCGAAGGATTAAGGTGGACCTTGTCGACCAGCACCGACCACAAAACCATCGGCACGCCGCAGGCGAGCAAAGCGGCGAGCGCCGCCAGCGACCCCTCCATCCCGTAAGCGCGGGCGACGGCGGTCCAGGCGAACAGCCCGGCGAGGCCGACCAGGCCCGTCATCGTGCTGACCGCGGATTTGGGCCGCGGGTCGTGGGCGAAAGCGGGGTCGGCCGCGAGGGCGGATGGAAGCGGCGCGTTCATCGCAAAGGCGCTTAACCGCAATCGGTAAGCATAGGGTGAACGCGGCGTGGGACTTCGCGCGGCGCCCGGCCCGTCCCGGCGGCTTTGACCGGCCGGACGGATCGTGCCACCTTGAGCCTCCAGCCGCGGGCGAACAGCGATGCCGCACAGCATGTTTCTTGCCGCCTATGCGCGGATGTCCGGCTCGCTCGCCGATCCCCCCGGCGCGAGCGTTCTCGTCGCGGCGGTCGGCTGGGTCGAGGCGACCTTGCTCGGCACCGTCGCGACGACCATTGCCGTGATCGCGGTCGCGTCGGTCGGGCTGATGATGCTCGCCGGAAGGGTGAACCTTCGTTACGGCCTGACGGTGATCCTCGGCAGCTTCATCCTGTTCGGCGCTTCGGCGATCGTCGCCGGCATCCAGGCCTCGCTTGCCGGCCTTGGCGCGGTCCCGCCGCAATCGCCGGCGATCGCGGCTCCTCCCCTCGCGCCGCCGCCGGCGGGCCCGCAGCCGGCCAACAACGACCCCTATGCCGGCGCTGCGGTGCCACGGCGCTGAGCCGCCGGTCGCCGGGATTGCGGTGATCAGCTCGCCGCCGAGACGGCCGAACCGGATGGCGGCCGGATAGACGCTCTGGTGGATGCGTCCGAGCGGATCGTAGAAGATCGCGGTCGGGTCCGGATCCCAGGCCCAGGCGAGCCGGTTCTCAATGCTATATTCGTAATAGTTCGAGCCGATCGTCTGGATGTTGCCGCGCGCGTCGTGGCCGACGCTGGTCGCGCCGGTCGCGGTCACCTGGTTCAGGCCGTTGACCGTGTCGGCGCGGTTGATGTTGGTGTGGCCGGTAAAGCTGAACGCGTCGTTCGAGCGCGTCGTGCCGACCAAAATAACTGAACAGTCCGGGCGGTGCGTTCCCCGGTATCCGGGTTCCCTTGCACTGGTCCCAGCAGTCAGTTCGCGGCTTCGTCCCTAGGCCCGCTCGGCCCCGGTTGCTCGCGATCTTTTCTCCAGTAAATAGGCGGCCACGCAGGCCGCCGAGATGACCGGCGGCACGATGAAGATCATCAGGATCCCTAGGCCGATATTCGCGCCGGAGCCGTCCGGGTGCCATTGGTAAGCCACGCCGTCGACCAGGGCATAGGCTTCGGCGGCGACGGTCAGCGCCAAGCCGACGAGCCAGGGCAGCAGCGTCCGGGCGCCGAGAAAGGCGAGGATCAGGAACGGTATCGCGATAGTCAGCGCATTGACCGGCTCGACGTCCATCGCAAAGCCGATCGGCCTGCCAGTCAGCAGAGTGAACAGGATATCGTAAAGGGCGACGACGGCGATTCCGATGCCGATCGCCGCCAGCGCCAGCCAAGCTCCGCTGATCCGCTTTGGCCCGTCCATGGTCAGCCTCTCTATCTGCGCCGTGACGATAATCGTGGAACCCGCACTAAAGCCTCCGCAATAGTCACCCATGCAATAGTAGCGCGGCCTGTCGGGATCAGCCAGACCGCTGGGATCCGTCCAGTTGACCGGATCGTTGCCGACATAGGCATAGATGTTCATCCCGTCGCCATAGCCGATCGGGTCGGTCTGCATGAACCGGCCGAGCGGCGGCGCGTAGACCCTGGCCTTGTAATGATACATGCCGATCTCGGGCAGCCAGGCTTGCCCCGTGAACCCGAACCGCCCGCTCAGCGTCCCCTGGACGTTGCCATATTCGTCGTAGCGGTTGATCGTCGCGGCGCCGTTCGCGTCGCTGACGGCGAGGATCGAGCCCTGGTGGTCGGCGTGGAAGTAGCGGCGGTCGCTCGTGCCGGCGCCTTCGTACCAGATTAGCGGCTCGTCGACCCCGGGGCCGAACACGTAGCGGCGCTGGACAAGGTTGCCGTTGTCGAGCTCGGTGATCAGCTTGTCGCCGAGATGGTCGTAGCGAGTGATGGTGGGATAGGCGGTCTGGTGCAGCCGGCCGAGCGGGTCGTAGGCGAAGCCGGTCGGATCGGGGTCCCAGGCCCAGACCAGCCGGTTCTCGGCGCTATATTCGTAATAGTTCGCGCCGATCGTCTGGATGTTGCCGCGCGCGTCGTGGCCGACGCTGGTCGCGCCGGTCGCGGTCACCATGATTATAGGTCACAAAGTCCCGAACTGCTTAAGGCTGTCGCCAGTCGCGTAGCCACGGGTTCAATGATCTATATAGTCGCCTATCGGAAGACCTCTCCAACACCCCAGTTCTTCATCATAGCTGAGGACGGCCCGAACGTTTAGTTCGTCCGGCATGTACAGGATCACTTCGAGTCCATTCCGTAAGTCTCTTCCTATTTTATCTAAATCTTCCTTGGATAAATCGAACTCCAATATATAGCCGGCTTCATGCGTTCCGGTATTCGTGTCAAAAAACACTCTGTGCACGGGAATCGAAAAACTACTCTCCATAACTACCAATCCCTTAGCACAGGGGCCGTTGAACCCTGACGGACGGGTCGACATCGGTCATGCTGAGGCCACCGGTCGACTTGTGCCCTCACTTCCCCCCGAGGCGACTGACCGCATAGATGATGACCCATATTACTGTCAGAGAATAAATTGACAGAATAGAAAAAAACTGCTTGCCCCCAGTTCCCCATATCAGCAAATATGCTACAAGCAGCAACGTCGACAGAGCTAGGTATGATACCGCCTTGCTGATATTCATAATCGACCCTTTATCTTGAGCACTGTCCGCCAACGCTTCTGGCTGCGTCCTCTACCGAGCGATCTACTCTATTGGCAGCGCTGATCTGAGGTCCAAGTTCTGCACCAAAAAGACTACGAAGACCTGCGCCGGTGAGTTGGCTTATTCCGACGTCAAGAGCTATTTCACCAAGATCGCTTCGTACTCCTGCCCAATTGACAATACTGTTCCGACCGACGCTCGCTTGACGCCACACGGTTTGAAAGTACGGGTTCAATACGCTCCGCCCTTGGGGATCGTAAACAGTCTGGTGATTAGGATCGGCAGGATTTGCCTGATAGCCAGGCGGAACCGAGTAGCGCCTTGATGCCGGCGGGAGAGGGTTGCCGCAACCATCCCGGCGCCGGTCGGGATTTGGATCATTCGGAGGTCCGGGCGGCAAGCCCTTGGTGCAGCCCCTGAGCACGTAGCAGCCACGATTCCTGCCAGTCCAATCCAGAGGGCCTTCATAAGCACTGCCCCCATTCCAACATACCGTCCTCCAATCGAAAACGTTCGTGCCTCCC
Source organism: Sphingomonadales bacterium (assembly GCA_034668465.1). Taxonomy (GTDB): domain Bacteria; phylum Pseudomonadota; class Alphaproteobacteria; order Sphingomonadales; family Sphingomonadaceae; genus Allosphingosinicella. Next base: position 24,895 of record JAXDPI010000046.1, on the reverse strand, counting down.
TCATCGTCGGGATTTGGAATTCTCTTGGTTATCACCAGGAAAGTTACGCACATTTCATCCAGCCCATCCGGATCAATGAAGTTCACGGGGTCGTTCAACACATAGGCGTAGAGGTTCATGCCGCCGCCGTAGCCGATCGGATCGGCCTGCATGAATCGGCCCAGCCCCGGATTGTAGATCCGGTTGCGGTAGTCGTACATGCCGATCTCCGGCAGCCAGGCCTGGCCGGTATAGCCGAACCGGCCGGTCAGCGACCCCTGCGGCACGCCATATTCGTCGTAGCGGTTGCGGGTGCCGATGAGGTCGCCATTGCCGTCGCTGACGGCGATGATGCTGCCGCGCTCGTCGGCGTGAAGCCAGCGGCGGTCCGACGTGCCCGAGCCTTCGTACCAGACCAGCGGCTCGTCGATCCCCGGCCCGAACACATAGCGGCGCTGGACCGCATTGGCGTTGTCGAGCTCGGTGACGAGCTGGGCGCCGGCATAAGCGTAGCGCGTGGTGGTCGGATAGGCGGTCTGGTGCAGCCGGCCGAGCGCGTCGTAGGCGAAGCCGGTCGGATCGGGATCCCAGGCCCAGGCGAGCCGGTTCTCGGCGCTATATTCGTAATAGTTCGCGCCGATCGTCTGGACGTTGCCGCGCGTGTCGTGGCCGACGCTCGCCGCGCCGGTCGCGGTCACCTGGTTCAGGCCGTTGACCGTGTCGGCGCGGTTGAGATTAATGTGGCCGGTGAAGCTGTAGGCGTCGTTCGAGCGGCTGTTGCTCGCGATCTGGCCCGCGGGGTTGTGGCCGAAGCCCAGCGTCAGGTCGCTCGACGTGCCGCTTAGATCCTGCGTCATCCCGGTCAGCCGCGACACATCGTCGTAGCTATAGCCGGTCACCCGGCCGTTGCCCCTGGTCAGGCTGGTGCGCCGGCCACGATCGTCATAGGCGAAGGTCGCCAGCACGCCCGCGCCCGATGTCGCGCCGTTCTCGCGGATCGCAATGACCGCGCCGGCGGCGTCGTAGACATAGTCGACGTAGAAGCTGTCCGGCCAGGTCAACCGGGTCATCCGGCCGGCGATATCGTAGCGCATCGCGTTGGTGCCGAACGGCCCGGATTCGGACGTAACCCGCCCGAGCGCGTCATAGCCATAGCCGGTGACCGAACCGGTGGCGGCGGTGGCGCTCAGCATCCGGCCGAGATTGTCGTAGGCGTAGGTCACGTCGAACTCGGCGGCGTCGTTGCCCGGCACGTTCTTGAGGGTCAGGCGGTTGAGATTGTCATATTCGAGGATGATCGTCCCGCCGCTGCGCACCCGGCGCGTAACGAGGTTGCCGGCGTCGTCATAGCCATATTGCTCGTAGTCTGCGCCGGTGCCGCTGGTCGGCGCGCTGACGCCGTCGGTGGTCGGCGAAGGGAAGCGCGTGTTCCGGAGCCGGTCGAACCCGTCATATTCGTAGGTCGTCCGGTTGCCCTCGGCGTCGGTCAACGTCGCCACCTGGCCGTTGTTCGAGTAGGTCGTCGCGATCTCGCTCGCCGCGTCGCCGGTGTCTACCCCGGTTTCGATTAGATTGACCCGCCCGGCCGCATCGTAGCTCGTGCGGCTGATCCGGTCCTTGCCTTGGCTCCCTTCCGCATCGACCGTGCAGACGTCGGTTGGCAGCGATGATGGGGCGAACTCGCTGCTGTTCATCCGCTGCGCGACGCACCGCACCCGGCCCAGCGAGTCGTAGCTGGTCTGGGTCAGCGCGTAGGTCGTGCTCCCCGAGACCAGCCGCTGGACGGCCGGGCGATGGTGCGAGTCGTATTCGGCCTGGACCTCCTCGAGGCTCGTGAATCCGGTCCAGTCGCCGTCGGACTGGCTGTCGACATTGCCCTGCTCGATCCTGGTCGGCTGGCCGTCCGAGCCGTAGGTCGTCCGGAGGGCGCGGTGGCGCAGCGCGCCGCCGCCGTCCGGATCCGGCCCAATCACACCGATGACCTGACGGGCATCGTTGTAGCGATAACGGACCGTATCGTCGGCGCCGTCCAGGGGCCCGTCGACGGTCAGCAGATTGCCGTAGCCGTCATAGGCCATCGCCGCCGTCGCACTCAGCGCGCCGCTGCCGCTGCTAATACCGCTACGCTGCTCGACCGAGGTCGCATTGCCATTGGCATCATAGCCGATCACGGTGCGGCTTTCATCGGCGGTGCCGACGCAGCTTGGCGAGCTGGCGGTGCTGCCGCTCGCGCAGGCCGAGACGCCGGTCAGCCGGTATTCGCCGTCGGTCTGGGTGTAGCTGTAGCGCGTCTGCGGCCGCGTCGCCGAGCCCGACGGCCCCGGCGCGGTGACGCTGAGCAGGCCGCCATGGGTGGAATCGTAGCTGTAGTCGGTGGAATGCGCCAACGCGTCGGTGACGCTGTTCGGCTGGTTGCAGGTGACGACGTTCGAGCAGACGCTGTCGTAGCTCGCCGTCATGACGATGTCGTCGCCGGTGTCGCTCGTGTCGTCCTTCTCGCGCAGCCGCGTCTCGGTGACGTTGCCGCGGGCATCGTAGCTATAGCCGATGCTGTTGCCTTCCGGGCCGGTCGCGCGGGTCAGCCTGCCGTTGCCGTCATAGGCGTAGGTCGTCGTGTGGCTGAGCGGATCGGTCACCGAAATGATCCGGCCGAGGCCGAGGTCGGCGACGACGGTGGTGACGTTGCTCGCCGCGTCGGTGATCGTGGTGGTAGCATTGCTTCCACTAATGCTGCGCGAATAGGCGGTGGTGATCCCGTCGCGCACCACCTGGGTGACCACCCCGCCCGAAAAGGTCACGCTGATATCGTCCGACGAAGACCCTGGACGGCGGATGCCTAGCGAATTGGTGCCGGCGGTCAACCGCCAGACCCGCCCGCCGATGTCGGTGATGTCGGTCACCGCGGAAGAGACGTAGTTGTAGCTGATCGTGCTGGTCGCCGAGCCATTGCTCAGCGTCGCGCCGCTGCGCTTGAACCAGTCGCCCGAGGGGAGCTGGTTGAGCGTAACCGAATTCGAGACGTAGGAGAAATCGAGCGCGTAACCGAAGCTGTTGTCGACCCCGGTCAGCCGCCAGCCGTAGGAGCAATCGAGCCCGCCGTCCGGATTGAACACGGTCGCGCAGTGCGAGCGCATGTCCCATTCGAACGCCACCGTCGCCCCGTCCGGCCGGGTGATGCCCGTGGCGAGTGCGAAGCAGCCGCTCGGGTTGGCCAGGGCGTGGCTGCACAAATTGGAGGCGCCGAATTGATCGGACGCCGGGGCCCCGAAGCCGTAAACCGTGCCGCCGGCGTCGGTATAGGTGAAGTCGCCGTTGAGCCCCCCGGTCAGCGTCGCGCCATTGCCTTGCGCGGCGACGAACGCCCCACCGCCGGTGCTGGTGAAGATCTCGCTGCGGTCGCCGAGAACAACAATTGCGGTTCGCACCGATCCCGACACGCTCTGGCTGACATAAATGTTCTGCCAGGTGGCGGTCCCGTAGGTGTTGGTGCCGGTCCGCACGACCGACAAGCCGGTGTCGCCGGAGCCGATTGTGCCTTCGACGAGGGTGAACGGATAGCTGCCGCTGATCAGGTCGACGCCATTTTCGTCGACGCCGCGAAAGGCCGGCTGCACGCTCTGATTGCTTTGCGCCAGCGCCGGCGCGGTCAGGGCGGTCGAGGTCAAAAGGGCGCACGCCAGCGCGCCCCGAAACAGGGTAGTCGTCATCGTCATTCTCCAGCTCTCCCCCCGTTTGCGGGGGGCTCGGGGTGGGGTTGGTCGGTTCGGCGGGAGCCGCTACGGAGCGCCGCTCGTGTTCTTCAGAATCCGGTTGTCGGCCTTGTCGTAGACATAGTTGGTGGTGACGTTGCCGTTGACGCTGCCATTGTGCTGGACCTTCACCAGCCGGCCGCGCGCGTCATAGGCGTAGTTGAGCGTCTCGCTGGCGACGGCGCTCGCCGCCGCCGCCGCGATCACGATCGCCAGCAGGGTCTTTTCGGTTCGCGTCGTCATCTTCCTTCTCCTCTTGCGTCCGTGGTTCGCCCCGCCGGGCAGGATGAGCGGGAGCGACCCGGCGGGGCCGGCGCGTCCCGCCAGGCGAGTCGCGACCGATGAACGAAACAAGAACATTCGAAATCCAACATTGCAAACCCGATTTTTTCATCTCCAACAAAATCGCCGCCAAGCCCTTGTCTTCGCAGCGAAGAAAGGGACCTTGAACTGTTGGATCGGGGCCCGCCGCGCGCCCGCGCGCCGGCTGGCTTTTTGTTGGATACAAGCTGGATTTGGCCTGTCGGCGCGGCGCGATGCGAACCCGACTCGCCTCGCCCGCCCTGGACGTGCCTGCCCGGCGCGGCACGCAGGCCTCCCCCGCGAACGACCCCTCTTTCGTGTCAAGTTAGTAAGTTAAGGAGGACGCGGCGGCGCGCTTCGCACCCCTCCGCGCACGATAGAACATGGTAACCGGACCGTGAAGGATCGTGCCGTTTCTTTGCGGATACAGCGGTGGCGGAGGTAAGGACTTCTTAAAGCCATGGCGGAGCACAATCGCCCCCGGGGAAAGGAGCAGGAGCTCCAATGGGGAAACCGATGTTTGCCGAGGAACCAGCCATCGAGACCGGCTTCTCATTGTCGCACGCGGTGCCGGCCCCGCCGGAGCGCCGCAGCAGCGAGCGCCTTCTCAAGATCCTGCGCGTCGGGACTTTGGTGATCGGCGCCCGCCGCGAGCTTTGCCTGATCCGCAACATCTCCGCCGGCGGCGTCATGGCCCATGTCTATTCGCGGCTTGCCCCCGGCGATCGCGTCGTCGTCGAGCTCAAGACCCGCCAGCCGGTCGCCGGCCGGGTCGTCTGGGTGTGCGAGGCCAATGCCGGCATCGCGTTCGACACGCCGGTCGACGTCGCCGAGCTGCTTGCCAATCCGGCCGTGCTCGACAATGGCTGGCGGCCGCGCACGCCGCGGGTCGAGATCGACCGGATGGCGACGTTGCGCGCCGGCGCCCGCACCTGGTGGGTCCAGGCCCGCGACATCTCGCAGAGCGGCGTCAAGGTCGAGACCGACCACCCGCCCGCGCCCGACGCCGAGGTGGTGCTCGCGCTCGAAGGCTTCCGCCCGATGCCGGGCGTCGTCCGCTGGAGCCGCGACGGCAGCTGCGGCATCGCCTTCAACCAGCTGATCCCGTTCGGCGAGCTGATCGACTGGCTCAAGAGCGGGGCGTGACCGCGCACCCCGTCATTGCGAGGAGCGGAGAGACGAAGCACGCTCGCAATGACGCTTCCGGGAGTCCGCCAAGACCCTAGCCCGGGAAATCCGCCGCGAGCGTGCGAAAGGCCACCGCGCGCAGGAACAAGGTCTCCCCGGTCAGCCAGTCCTGCCGCAGCAGATTCTCGTCGCCGAGATTGACGTCGAGCCACTGGCGGATGAGGTCGCGCAGCATCCGGCGCTGGCTCCCCTTCGCCTGGCGGTAGGCCATCACCGCGGCGGCGCCGATCCAGGGCGAGACCGGGTGGCGGTAATCGTCGAAGAAGCGTCCGCCGGTGGTCAGCGGGATATAGGCGCCCGACGAGAATTGCTCGACCGCCGGCGGCAGCGCGCGCGCCGAGCGGATGAAGGCGTCGGCGGCGTGGCTCGTCTCCTCGCCCGCTACCCGGCTCGCCACCGCCGCATAGGCCGCGAACACCAGATTCTCGGTCCGCCGGTCGTTATTGGGATAATCGGACCAGGCATTGCCCTCCTGCGGCCCGCGGTTGAGCCAGACGATCGCGCGCCGGATCGCGAGGTCGACCCGGCCGCGCAGCGGCGCCGGCACGATCCCCGCCCGGCGCGCCTCGGCGAGCGCGATCGTCAGCAAAGCGGTCGGGTGGATCGCGGCATTCTCGTTCGAGCGGACGGCGTTGAGGCTGATCATCCACCAGCCCTCCGGATGCTGCCCGGCGAGCACCGTCTCAAGCAGCCGCGGCGGGATCGGGCGGCGCAGGCGGGCGGCGGCGAGGATCACCCAGGCATTGGCGATGCTGTGCGGGATGCTGTCCGAATAATAGCAGCCGCATTCCCGGTTCTCGACCGAGCGCAGATAGTCGAAATAGCGGTCCGCAAGCTCGCGGCTCTCATCGGGCGCCGCGGCGATCAGCTGGCCCGCGCCCCACGCCCAGGTCGAGCCCATCATCGCCGGGTCGCCCGACAGATTGTTGTCGGCGGCACGCGCGACCCGCTGGCGGGCGAGCCCTTCGGCGTCGACCGACTGCTTGAGATGCTCGTGCGAGACCGGCGGCGAGTCGGGGAAGAGCGTGTCGGTGAGGATCGGCCAGGCGAAGAACAAGGCGATCGCCGCCGCCAGCGCCGCCAGCCCGAGGCCGATCGCCAGCCGCCGGCGCCGCCTCGGCCGGCGCGGCCGCGGCGCCGCGCCGCCCGCCGCGCCGATCCGCGCCCGCACCTCGTCGAGGAACTTGGCGCTGGCCGCTTCGAACTGCCGCTCCGAACGGCCGATCATCAGCGCCTGGACCATGAACAGGCCCATCGGGAAGTCGGTCGGCGCGAGGTCGTCGACCATCACCGGCAGGAGCTTGCCGGCCTCGCGCGCGATGATCGCCTCGTGGCGAACGTTGGGCGAAGCGACGCTCGCCTTGGTCCATAAGGTCACGACCAGCTTCGCGCCGGTCAGCCGTTCGCGGATCCAGCTGTCCCAATCCTGCCCGGCCGGCGTCGACTGGTCCCAGAAGACGTCGTAGCCGGCGTCCTGCAGCGCGTCGCGCACCCGCTCGGCGACGGCGCGGTCCTTGCTCGAATAAGAGATGAAGATGTCGGTCACGTCGCTCGATGGCCTAACCGAGGGAGGCTGGAGCGGGTAGCGGGAATCGAACCCGCGTCACAAGCTTGGAAGGCTAGTGCTCTACCATTGAGCTATACCCGCGGCGCGATCCGCTCCCTGCCATCGGCGGCGCCGCCGCGTCAACATTGCCCGGATCGGGACAGGTCGTCCGGCCGTCTGCACAATGAGGCGACTTGGAGAGCGATTGCGCCTATATTGCCGGGCGAGGGCAGATGTCGGGGGACATGGAAGTTCAGCAATCCGCAGCGAGGGCGGCCGCCCCGGTCGGCAGCGGCGCGGTGCCGCCGTTCGAGCGGATCGTCGCCGATTACGGCGCGCTGATCTCGCGCATCGCCATGTCCTACGAGGCCGATCCGAGCCTGCGCGAGGACCTCACCCAGCAGATTTTCCTCGCCGTCTGGCAGGCGCTGCCGAGCTTCCGCCACGATAGCTCGCTGAAGACGTTCATCGCCCGTGTCGCCCAGAACCGCTCGATCTCCTTCGTCACCAAGCAGGTCCGTCAGCCGCGGCTCGCCGAGCTGCCCGAGAAGCTCGAAGCCGACGCGCCCAATCCCGAGGAAAGCGCGATCGAGGTCAACGAACGCGAAATGCTGCTCGAGGCGACCCGCCGGCTGCCGCTGCCGCAGCGCCAGGTCATCATCCTCGTCCTCGAGGGATTCAGCTACGCGGAGATTGCCGACATGCTCGAGATTGCGCCCAATGCCCTGGCGCTCCGGCTTTCCCGTGCCAAGACCGCGCTCAAGGCGATAATGGAGCAGACGCGATGAACGACTTCGACCTCGACCGGCTCGGCGACGTCTGGCGCCAGCAGCCCGATCCGGAGGAGATGGCGCGGCTCGAGCGCACCGCCGCCGCGGTCGGCCGGCAGGCGCGGCTGGGCCAGCTCGTCGATTTCGGCGCGGCGCTCGCGGTCGCGGTGGTCGTCATCTTTCTGGTCCTGTCCAATCCCCAGACCAAGACCTTGCTGATGGGCGGGGCGGCGATCCTGGTGCTGCTCGCCAGCCAGGTTCGCCAGCGCAAGCTGCGCCAAGTCGAGCTCAGAGGCCTCGCCGGAGGCACCGAGGAAATGCTCAATCAGTCGATCGAACGGGTCGACGCGACCCTGAAGCGCACCCGGTTCAGCCTGTTCGCGATCGGCCCGGGGTTCTTGATAGGATGGATCCTCATGAACTCCGTCACCGATCAGCCCGTCCGCGGCTTCCTGCCCAGCTTCGACGAGCTCTGGGTGCGCCTGCTCTGGAACGGCGTCATCGCGGCCGTCCTCGTCGCCGTGGGGGTCTATTCCGCCCGGTCGATCCGACGCGGCCGCAACGAGCTCGAGCGGCTGATCGCGATGCGCAACGCCTATCGCGAAGAACGCGAATCCACCGCGCCGTGACGTCGCTTGCATTTAGGTAAACGGACTCTGTCCGGCCGCTTAGGAAAGTTTCAACGCCTCTCTGGCATATAGGCCTCCCCGTCGAAGTAAAAAAACAGGGAAGGCAAGGCAATGGACAAGATTAGCTTTACGGTCGAGGAGCTCCCCGAGCTCGAGACCGAAGTCGCAATTTCCGGCTCGGTGAAGCAGCAGGAAGTCGGCGGCGGCATGTGCCTCGGCATCGCCGCGGGCATCGCCGTCTATCTCGGCAACAGCTGAGCGAACGGCCCGGCGACACGGGGGCGCCAAACCCCGGCGCCGGGCCCCGCTCCCAACGATCCGGTGGGATCCCAATGATCATCTCCAACGCGCTCCGCTCCTGGCTCGATGATCGCCCGGCACAGCGCCGCACCCAGCAGGCGATCGACCGCTTCGGGCGCGATTGGAACCGGGGACCGGTCCAGCAGCGCTTCGACGACGCGTTCGCCGCCCTTCCGGTGCAAAGCGCCGAAGCAGCGGCCGATGCGGCCAAGATCCTGTTCGCGGACGATGTCTGGCTCGACGCGCTGATCGCCGGGCTCGCCGGGCGGCTTAGCGCCGATCCCTTTTTCGACCCGCCGTTCCGGGCGATGAACAGCGATATCCACAGCGGCCTGGTCGTCTATGAGGACCCGCGCGTCGCGATCGCCGTCGGTGTCACCGACATCGCCCGGCTCGCGGCGAAGAAGAGCGCGCGGCGTGGCGCGACCTCGGTCGGGTTCACCGGCCGGGTCACCGTCCTCAAGTTCGTCAAGGCGGACGGCGCGCGCATTTCTCTTTGGGAAGCGCCGGCGATCACCGCGAGCTTCAACGCCGCCCAGGCCGGCCGTTGCGCGCGCACCGGCGAGCGCGACCTGGCCGACGGCGACATCCTGGTGATCGACGGCCGCCACCAGACCTACCTGGTCGAGCAGGCGCGCGCCAATCTGCTCGTGGTGCAGGCCGAGATCAACCTCGACCAGGCGCCGCTCAGCGTCGAATATGATTCGGCGACGCTCGCTTATGTCGGCTGCAGCGCCAATGGCGACGGCGCCTCGCGCATCCAGATGATCACCACCCTGCTGCGCAAGCTCGGCTGCGCGGAGGCGTTCGAAGCCGTCGCGGGCTTCATCGACCATCCCGATTTCTTCGTTCGCTGGCACGTGATGCGCGAGTTGCTAGGGATCGACGCGCAAGCGGCGCTGCCCCATCTCAGGCGCATGGCCGCCCGCGATCCCCACCCCGACGCCCGCCGGGCGGCCCGCTCGGTGCTCGACCGGCTCGACGCGCCCCGGCCGCGAAAGGCCGCCTGACCGATGCCGCGGATCATCTCCTGCCCCGACGCGCCGGCGCCGATCGCGCTTGGCGACCTGATCGCCGCGCTCAACGAAGAGGCGTTCGACCCGGCCGACGAGGACAGCTTCGCCGCCGCGGGCCCGCTGCTCGCCCGGCTCGCCGCCAATCGCGGCTTCCTCGCCGAGATCGCGGTCGCCGAGCTGAAGGACCGCTGCACGCGCCAGACCCTCGAGAACCGCTACACCTCGCAGGTGATCATGCTCCACCGCGCCTCGGAGAAATATTTTATCCGCGCCAATTTCTGGCCGTCCGAGCGCGACAGCGTATTCAAGGCGAGCGGCACCTCGCCCTTCTTCTACCATGTCCCGCACGACCACAATTTCTCGTTCCTCACCGTCGGCTATCTCGGGCCCGGCTATTGGAGCGACTATTACGAATATGAGTATGACCAGGTGGTCGGCTTCCCGGGCGAGAAGGTCGACCTCAGGTTTATCGAGAAGGCGCGGCTCGATCAGGGCAAGGTGATGCTCTACCGTGCCCACAAGGACGTCCACAACCAGTTGCCGGCGGACGAATTGTCCGTCTCGATCAACATCATGGAGGCGCCGCCCGGCCTTTCCTTCCTCTCGCAATACCGGTTCGACGTGAAGAAGTGCGAGATCGCCGGCCTGCTCACCCGCTCGTCGAGCGAAGCGCTGCTCGCGCTGGCCGCCAATCATGGCGGCGGCAATGCGCGCGACCTGGTCGAAAGCTTCGCGGCGCACCATCCGAGCGATCGCATCCAGTTCGCCGCGTTGCGCGAGCTTGCGCTCGCGGCGGCGACCCCGGACGAAAGTGCCGCCCGCCTGGCCGCGGGGACCGCGTCCGCCAATGCGTTCGTCGCGGCGATGAGCGCGCAGGCGCTGGCGCGCGTGGAGCCGACCCGGAGCTGGATCGAGCGCTAAAGGCCGGTCCTCAGCCCTTCGCCCGGCTCGCTTCCTCGTTGCAATGCTCTTCGATCTGGCCGGGCACGATCCACTTGATTCCCGAGGGCTGTCCCTCGTCGATCTGGGCCTGCTTGGCTTTGACCGCGTCGCGCACGGCCCCTTCGGGCGACTCGCGCCAGGGGCCAGTGAGGGCCGGCGTCCGGTAGCGATATCGTCGCACGGTTTATGCTCCTCCCGTGGCTCTAGTCTCGCTTCCGTGACAAATCTTTCGGCACAAAGTAACTTTTCCTTATCCATGTTCGCCGCCCACGAATTTCCCTATTCCGGACAAGCAAATAGGGATCCCTCCGGAATGGGAGCAAAGTGATGAAAGGCGCGGAATCGGCGGTGCGGCGGTTGCTCGACAGCGAGACGCTGGGCGGGTTGCTGCTGATCGCCGCGGCAGGCGGCGCGCTGATCGCCGCCAATAGCGCCCTCGCACCGGCCTACCGTGCGCTGCTCGACGCCGCTTTGGGGCCGATGAGCGTCCAGCACTGGATCAACGAGGCGCTGATGGCCGCCTTCTTCCTGCTCGTCGGGCTCGAGATCAAGCGCGAGTTCCTCGGCGGCAACCTCGCGGCCTGGGACAAAAGGCGCCTGCCGCTGATCGCCGCCGCGGCCGGCATGGCGGCGCCCGCTTTGGTCTATCTCGCGCTCGCACGGGGCGATGCTGCGCTGACCGGCGGCTGGGCGATCCCGGCGGCGACCGACATCGCCTTCGCGCTCGGCGTGCTGGCGCTGGTCCGGTCGCGGGTCCCGGCCAGCCTGAAGCTGTTTCTCTTGACCGTCGCCATCGCCGACGATCTCGGCGCGGTCGCGATCATCGCTTTGGTCTATACCAGAGCGCTCGATCCGCTTGCGCTCGGCGCCGCCGCTTCGATCTTCGCCGTCTTGTGGCTGCTCGGCAGAATCGGCGTGACCAGCCTGTGGGCCTACCTCCTCGGCGCCGTCCTTTTATGGTGCGCGGTGCTGCTTTCGGGCGTCCACGCCACCGTCGCCGGCGTGCTTGCGGCCGCCGTCGTGCCGATCGGGCCGGACGAGGCGCACTCGCCGCTTCACCGGCTCGAACATGGCCTGGCGCCCTTGGTCGGCTGGCTGATCGTGCCGCTGTTCGGCTTCGCCAATGCCGGCGTCGCGCTCGGCGGGCTCGGCCTGGGCGCGGCGTTCGCGCCGCTGCCGCTCGGCATCGCGCTCGGCCTGTTCCTCGGCAAGCAGGCGGGCATATTCGGCGCGGTCCGGCTCTGCGTCGGGCTCGGCTGGGCGGCCCGGCCGAGCGGCGCGACCTGGCTCCAGGTTTACGGCATCGCCCTGCTTTGCGGGATCGGCTTCACGATGAGCCTGTTCATCGGCGCGCTCGCCTTTGCCGACCGCCCGCCGCTGATCGAGGAGGCCAAAATCGGCATCCTGCTGGGCTCGCTTTCGTCCGCGCTGGCGGGCTATCTGGTGCTGCGTTTCGCGCCGGACCGCACCGATTTGGAACGGCCGCGCGCAAGCGCTTGACCTCACTGCCAAAAGCGATGCCGCGCCGCACGAAAAGCTGGTATTAAGCGGACGCGGCCACTACATCGCGCCGCTCGGCTTTATAGAGTGGTAACGGTGCGCATTCAGTCTCGATTTGCGATGGCCTTCGTCTGCCTCGCGGCAGTCGCGCCCGCGCGCGCCCAGGTTGCGCCCACGCCGCAGCCGCCGCTGCCGGCGCCGAGCGGCCGGCCGATGACGATCGATTTCGCCGCCGATCCGGTGCTGCGCCTGCGCCGCCAGCAGGCGGGCTACGAGCCGTTCCGGACGATCATCGCCGCCGCGGTCGAGCGCCATCCCGGCACCGCGGAATCGGCCGCCAACGAGGACGAGGCGCTGGCGCAGCTCGAGGAGGCGCGCGCGGCCGGCCTGCCGACCGTCGACCTCAATGTCACCTCCTACCGGGTGCTTTCGCGCGACTTCTCCAACGACCCGTTCAACATCATCGAGCGCTCGCGGCCGCGGCAGCGCACCGACGCGATCCTCTCGATCCAGCAGGTGCTGTTCGATTTCGGCGCGACCGCCCGGCGGATCACCGCTGCGGGCGCGCGCCTGCGCGCCGCCGGCGCCGACCTCGAAGTGGCCGCCGACCGGGTCGCATTGGGCGCGGTCGCCGCCTGGTACGACGTCTTCGCCTACCGCGCCTTGGTCATGCTCACCGACGCCTTCGTCGCCAGCCAGCGCGACCTGCGCGGGGCGGTCGAGATCCGCATCCGCGAGGGCGTTTCGGCCGAGGGCGACCTCGCCCGGGTCGATTCCTACATCGCCCAGGCGCAGACCCGGCTCGCCCGCTTCCGCCGCCTGCTCGCCAACGCCGAGGCGCGCTTCACCGAGCTGACCGGATCGCCGCCGCCGGCGATCGAACGCGCGCCGATCCCGGGCGCGGCGGTGGCGAGCCGCGAGGAGGCGGTGGCGGCGGCCGAGGATTCGGCCGCGGTGCGCAGCGCCTCGGCCCAGTCCGACGCCGCCCGCGACGAAGCCCGCGCCGCGCGCTCCGACCGGCTGCCGCAGATCGCCGCAGGCGTCGACGCCGGACGCTACGGCGTGATCGAAAACGACCGCGACTATGACGTGCGCGCGCGGATCGCGCTGCGCTACCGCATCTTCGGCGCGGCCGATGCCCGCGCCGAGCAGGGCGAGGCCCGCGCCCGCGCCGCCGACGCCCGCGCCAGCAGGATCCGCGAGGAAGCGGGCCGCGACGCGGCGATCGCCTGGTCCGACGTGCGCGCGCTCGAAGAGCAGCTGGAAGCAATCGAGGCGGCCTATATCGCCAGCCGGCGCTCGCGCGACGTCATCCTCGAGCGCTTCCGCGTCGCGCGCGGCACCCTGTTCGACGTCGTCGCCGCCGAGGACGCCTATTTCGAGAGCGCGACCTCCTACATCCAGGCGCTGACCGAGCTCGATGCGGCACGCTATGTGCTATTGTCGCGGATGGGTCGGTTGCTCGACACGTTGCGGATCGAGGCGGACGCGCTGAGAGGCGAGGGATGAGGGACGAGAATCTCATCAAGATTCCCAAGCCGCGGCTTGCCGAATGGCTGATGACGCCGATGCGGGCCAATCGCGCGACCTATTGGAAGGTCGCGCTCGCCGCGGTGTTCATCAACATCTTCGGCCTCTTGACCTCGTTGTTTACGATGACGGTCTACGACCGCGTCGTCCCGAACAACGCCACCTCCTCGCTGGTCGCGCTCACGATCGGCCTCGCCATCGTCATCATCTTCGATTTCATCCTCAAGCTGCTGCGCGCCTATTTCGTCGATCATGCCGGCGCGCAGATCGACCGCGACATCGGCGAGGCGGTGTTCGAGCGGCTGCTGGCGATGCGGCTCGAGCTCAAGAAGGGCTCGACCGGCGCGCTGGCCGGAATGATGCGCGAACTGGAGGCGCTGCGCGATTTCTTCGCCTCGGCGACCCTGACCGCGGTGGTCGACGTGCCCTTCATCCTGCTCACCCTCCTGATCGTCTGGATCATCGGCGGTCCGGTGGTGATCGTTCCCGCCTTGATGGTGCCTTTGGTCGTCATGATCGGCTGGCTCACCCATCCGGCGATGGAGCGGCTGTCGGCCAAGTCGATGGGCGAGGGGCTGCAAAAGCAGTCGGTGCTGGTCGAGGCGATCGGCGGGCTCGAGACGGTCAAGACGTCGGGCGCCGCGCCGTTGCTGTCGCGGCGCTGGCTGAGGGCGGTCCAGCTCCATTCCGACAGCTCGCTGCGCCAGCGCCTGGTCGGCGCGATCGGCGTCACCTTCGCGACCTCGGCGGGGACGATATCCTATGCCGGCGTGGTGATCGTCGGCGTCCATTTGATCGCGATCCGCGAGCTCACCATGGGCGGGCTGATCGCCTGCTCGATCCTCGCCGGGCGGGCGATCGCGCCGCTCGCCCAGATTTCGCAATTGCTCTCGCGGCTGACCTCGACCCGCACCGCCTATCGCCAGATCAACGAGATGATGCAGATGCCGACCGAAGGGCCGGAGGGCGATGCGCTGATGCTCTCCGGGGTCGAAGGCAAGATCGAGTTCCGCAACGTCGGCTTCAAATATCCGGGCGCGCCCGAACGCGCGCTCGACGGCCTTAGCTTCACCGTCGAGCCCGGCGAGCATGTCGCCTTGCTCGGCCGGGTCGGCTCGGGCAAGTCGACCATCGCCCGGCTGGTCCTCGGCCTCTATCCGCCCGAGGAAGGGCTGATCATGGTCGACGGCACCGACATCCGCCAGCTCGACCCGGCCAGCCTGCGCACCAATATCGGCGCGGCGATGCAGGAGAGCGTGCTGCTGACCGGCTCGGTGCGCGAGAATATCGCGCTCGGCCGGCCCGGGATCGACGACGAGGAGATGATCCGCGCCGCCCAGATTTCGGGCACCCACCAGTTCATGGGCCAGATCGCCAACGGCTACGATTTGAGGCTCGCCGACCGCGGCGAGGGCCTCAGCGGCGGGCAGAAGCAGTCGATCGCGATCGCCCGCGCGCTCGCCGGGCGGCCGCCGATCCTGCTGATGGACGAGCCGTCGAGCGCGATGGACGCGCAGACCGAGGGCGCGCTGATCCAGCGCCTCCAGGAGGAATTGAAGGGCCGCACCCTGATCCTGATCACCCACCGCCCGCCTTTGCTCCAGCTGGTCCAGCGGATCATCCTGATGGACCAGGGCAAGATCGTCTCCGACGGCCCGCGCGACAACGTGCTGAAGCAGATCATGCGCCCCAAGGCGGCGGCGTAGGTTTATACCCTGACATGCACGGCACCCATCTCGAAGACCTGACCACGCGGATCAAGCCGCGCACGGCCTCGAACCTGCTGCTCTGGTTCGTGACCGGGTTCATGGTCGTCTTCTTCATCTGGGCGACGCTGACCGAGCTCGACCGGACGGTGCGCGGCATGGGCCAGGTGATCCCGAGCTCGCGCCTGCAGATCGTCTCCAACCTCGAAGGCGGCGTCGTCCAGGACATCATGGTCCGTACGGGCCAGCTGGTGCGGGCCGGCGACCCGTTGATCCGGCTCGATCCGACCCAGACCGGCGCCGAGCTGGGCAGCGGCGAGGCGACGGTGTTCGCGCTGACCGCCAAGATCGCCCGCCTGACCGCCGAGATCACCGGGCGCGAGCCGACCTATCCGGCGGTGACCAACCCGCTGCTCGCCGACCAGGTCCGGATCGAGCAGGCGCTGCACAGCTCGCGCATGGCCGACCTTGCCGGCCTGCTCGGCGCGGCGCGCGCGCGGATGAGCCAGGTCGAGCGCAGCGTCGCCGAGGCCGAGGCGGCCTATCAGGCGCGCAGCAGCGCCTACCAGCAGCGCCGTTCCGAGGCGCGGCTGCTGCGGCCGCTGGTCGAGCGCGGCATCGAGCCGCGGCTGAGCCTGATCCAGGCCGAGAGCGCGGCCGATATTGCGCAGAGCGAGATGGAAGGCGCTTCGCAGGCGGTCGGCCGGGCCCGCTCGGGCGTCGCCGAGGCACGCGCGGCGCTCGCCCAGGCGCAGCAGCAATGGCGCGCGACCGCGGCCAACGAGCTCGCCGCCGCGCAGGCCGAGCTCTCCGCGCGCCAGCGCGCGCTGCCCGCTCTGGCCGACCGGATGCAGCGCACCGTGCTGCGCGCGCCCTTGGCCGGGCGGATCAACCGCGTCCTGATCTCGACCCGCGGCGGCTCGGTCCGCGCCGGCGAGCCGGTGGTCGAGATCGTCCCCTCCGAGGCGAGCCTGCTGGTCGAGGCGCGGGTCCGGCCTTCCGACATCGCCTTCGTCCGCCTCGGCCAGAACGCGCGGGTCGCGATCACCGCCTACGACCGCGCCATTTACGGCGTGCTCGAAGGCAGCGTCGTCGGCATTTCGCCCGACGCGGTGCTCGAGGAGCGGACCGGCGAAACTTATTATGTCGTGCGCGTCCGCACCTCCGAGAACGTGCTGCGCGGGCCGGACGGGCGGCCGATGCCGATCGGCCCGGGCATGGTCGCCGAAGTCGACCTGATCGGCCAGAAGCGCTCGGTCCTGCAATATCTGCTCTCGCCGATCTCCCGCCTCGGCGAGACCGCGCTGCGCGAGCAATAGGCCTTCCTCGTCAGTCGTGCCTGGGCGGCTTGGGCGCGCTCCAGTCGCGGCCCTGGCCGAGCCCGTGCCAGCGGGCCGGCGTCACCGCGGCGAAGAAATGGCCGATCTTCTCGCCGGCGGCCTGGCGATAGGCGCCCTGGAACGCCGCCGCGTCGACGACGAGCAGCACCAAGAGCAGCAGTGTGAACGCCTTGACCTGGAAGCCCAGCATGTGACCGCCTCGCGGACCCGTTCCGGATTCGCCAGCATAACCGCCCCGCATTGCCAAGGTCTTAAGCAATGGGGACAGCGACTTTTCCGCAGGGGGGACAGTCCCCACCCGCGTCACGGGCTGGTCGGGAAATCCTCGTCGCCGGATGCGCAGCGTTGTTTCACCCGGCGACAGTCACTTTTCCGCGAGGGCAGCGTCGAATTTCCCGGGAAAGACTTCAATAATGCAGCACCCGCCCATAAGCATCCAACACGCTCTCGTGCATCATCTCGCTCAGCGTCGGATGCGGGAAGACCGTCTCCATCAGCTCGGCTTCGGTCGTCTCGAGCTGGCGCGCGACGACATAGCCCTGGATCAGCTCGGTCACCTCGGCGCCGACCATGTGCGCGCCCAATAATTCCCCGCTCGCCGCGTCGAACACCGTCTTCACGAAGCCCTCGGCCTCGCCCAATGCGATCGCCTTGCCGTTGCCGATGAACGGGAATTTGCCGACCTTGACCTTGTGCCCCGCCGCTTTGGCCGCCGCCTCGGTCAGGCCGACGCTCGCCACCTGCGGCCGCGAATAGGTGCAGCCGGGGATGTTCCAGGTCTCGAACGCGTGCGGCTTGCCGCCGGCAATCGCTTCGACGCAGACCACGCCCTCGTGGCTCGCCTTGTGCGCCAGCCAGGGCGGGCCGCAGACGTCGCCGATCGCGTAGACGCCCTCGACATTGGTGCGGCCATAGCCGTCGGTGACGATATGGCCGCGGTCGGTCTTCACGCCGAGCGCCTCGAGGCCGATCCCCTCGCTATTGGGCGCGATCCCGATCGCGACGATCGCGTGGGAGAAGTCCTCGACGCCCGCGCCCTTGATCGTCGCCTTCACCCCCGCCTTGCCCGCTTCGAGCTTGTCGACCCCCGAGCCGACATGGATTTTCATCCCCTGCTTGACCAGCGCCTTGTGGACGAAGGCCGAGACCTCCTCGTCCTCGACCGGCAGGATCCGCTCCAGCATCTCGACGATCGTCACCTCGGCGCCCATGTCCGAATAGAAGCTGGCGAACTCGACCCCGATCGCGCCCGAGCCGATTACCAGCAATTTGCCCGGCATCTCCCTGGGCACCATCGCGTGGCGGTAGGTCCAGATCCGCTCCCCGTCGGCCTTGGCGAACGGCAGGTCGCGGGCGCGAGCGCCGGTGGCGACGATGATGTGCTTCGCCTCGAGCGCCTTGTCTCCGACCTGGAGCTTCCCTTTGCCGACAAGCTTGCCCTCGCCCTCAATCACGGCGATCTTGTTCTTCTTCATCAGCCCCTTGACGCCCATGTTGAGCTGCCCCGCCACCTTGCGGCTGCGCTCGACGATCTTCGCCAGGTCGAAGCCGACCTTCTCGGCGCTGAGCCCGTAGGCCGAGGCGTGGGTCAGATAATGGTGGATCTCGGACGTGCGCAGCAGCGCCTTGGTCGGAATGCACCCCCAATTGAGGCAAATCCCGCCCAGCTTCTCGCGCTCGACGATCGCGACCTTGAGCCCGAGTTGGCTCGCCCGGATCGCCGCGACATAGCCGCCCGGGCCGGAGCCCAGGACGATGAGGTCGTAAGTGTCAGCCATCTCGCCTCCTGAGGGGACAGTTACTCGTAACTGTCCCATTCCGCGCCGCATAATCGACCGACGGGACAGTTACCAGTAACTGCCCGATTCCTATTCGAAGACCTCCCCGACATTGTCGTCGCGAACCGGCAACAGCCGGTACCAGGCGAGGCCGGATGCGACCCCGACCATGGCCGCGGCCGCGGCGTCGAGCAGGACGACGCGCCAACCCAGGCCCATGGTGGATTCCAGCCACCAGAAGAGCGCGGTGAAGGCGCCGGACCAGGCCAGGCCGCCGGCCATGCCGACCAGCGCCCAGGGTCGCGCCCGTCGCGCTCCGAACAGGCCCGCGATGCGCTCGCTGATCGCGAACGGGACCAAAAGGATCGCGAACGAGAACAGCCATCCGATCGCGGAAAGGGCCAGGTCGCCCTGCGATTCCTGCGTGTCTTCGATTAATGGCCGGAGCGCCGTCAGGACGGCATCGACCGCGACGAAAACCGCGGCCGCGACGATCACCCGCCTGAACCGTGCCCTGCGGCTTTCGGGATTTTCGGGGAAGAGAAGCATGAATGCGAGGGCGAACGGGAGCAGCAGCAAAAGGAGGAGAATCGCGCCCATCAGGCGCGCGGCGCCCGCGCGGCTGGAAGGGCGGCGACAAGGAGCCGCCCGAAGCTCAAGCCAGCATCGCCAGCGGGTTCTCCACCAGCCGCTTGAACGCCTGCATCAGCCGCGCCCCGTCGGCGCCGTCGATCGCGCGGTGGTCGAAGCTGCCGGTGGCGCTCATGATCGTCGCGATCTGCAAGGAATCGTTGATCACATAGGGCCGCTTCTCGCCCGCACCCACGGCCAGGATCATCCCCTGCGGCGGATTGATGACCGCGTCGAACTGCTTGATTCCATACATCCCCATATTGGAAATCGACGCGGTTCCGCCCTGATATTCGTGCGGCTGGAGCTTGCCCTCCTTGGCCCGCCCGGCAAGCTCGTGGATCTCCTTCGCGATCGCCGACAGCGACTTGGCGTCGGCGCCGGCGACGATCGGAGTGATCAACCCGCCCGGGATCGAGACCGCGACCGAGATGTCGGCGCGGCTGTATTTGAGCAACTGGTCGCCGGAAATCGAAACGTTGCACTCGGGCACCTCGACCAAAGCGGCGGCGAGCGCCTTGATCAGCATGTCGTTGACGCTGAGCTTGATGCCGCGGGGCTCGAGACCTTTGTTGAGCTCGCCGCGCAGCTTGAGCAGCGCGTCCAGCTGCACGTCGACGGTGAGATAGATGTGCGGGATCGTCTGCTTGGCCTCGGTCAGGCGGCGCGCGATCGTCTTGCGCATGTTCGAGAGCTTGACGATGTCATGCGGGATGTCGGTCTCGACCAGGGCCGGCGGCGCGGCCGCCGGAGCCGCGGCTTCGGGCTTGGCCGGCGACGTGCCGAGATCGGCCTTGACGATCCGGCCGCCGGGGCCGGAGCCGGCCAGCGACGTGAGATCGATCCCCTGCGCCTCGGCGAGGCGCCGCGCCAGCGGGCTCGCCTTGACGCGGTCGCCGGCTTCTGCCCTTGCCGGCGCGGGCGGCGGCGCCGCCGGCGTCTCCTTGGCGGGTTGGCCGGCGCCGGTCTCGCTAGCGTCCTTTGCAACCGGTTCGGGCGCCTTGGCGGGCGCGGGCGGAGCCTTGGCGGCCGAAACGTCCTCGCCCTCGCCCGCGATCAACGCGATCACCGTGCCGACCTTGATCCCGTCGCTGCCCTCGGGAACCAGGATGCTGGCGATAATCCCCTCGTCGACCGCCTCGAACTCCATGGTCGCCTTGTCGGTCTCGATCTCGGCGAGGAGGTCGCCGGCGGCGACCTTGTCGCCCTCCTTGACCAGCCACTTGGCGAGCGTCCCTTCCTCCATCGTCGGGCTGAGGGCCGGCATTTTGAGCTCAATCGGCATCGGGACGAGCTTCCTTTCCACGACGGGACGCGGCCAAGTCCAAACAGCAAACCCATGGTCGTGGTCAAGGGTGCGCTTGCGCCAACGGGCGTTCTGGCGCAGTCGTTCAGAGAAGAGAGGATGGGCATGCGCTCCTATCTGGTGGTGATGGACGAGACGCCCGAGGCGCTGGCGGCGCTGCGCTTCGCCGCGCGCCGGGCGGCGCTCTCGGGCGGCGGCGTCGAGATCATCGCGCTCATTCCGCAGCAGGAATTCGTTCAGTGGGGCGCGGTCCAGGAAGCGATGGAGGAGGAGGCGCGGCTGCGCGCCGAGGCGATGCTCGTCCAGGCCACCGGCGCGATCATGGAGGAGGCCGGGATCAAGCCGTCGATCACGATCCGGCAGGGCGATCCGGTCAAGGCAGTCGGCGAGCTGCTCAAGGAGCGCGACGACTTTTCGGCGCTGGTGCTGGGCGCGGCGGCCGAGGGCGGGCCCGGCCCGCTGGTCAGCCATTTTGCCGGCGCCGCGGCGGGCGGCCTCCCCTGCCCGCTGATCATCGTCCCCGGCGGGCTCAGCGACGAAGCGCTGGCCCGCCTGGGCTAGATCGAGAAGAACTAGTCATCCCGGCGCAGGCCGGGACCCATGAACTCCGATCCAACCAAGCTGGTTGCCGGTCGCGTTAATGGGCCCCGGCATTCGCAGGGGTGACTCCAATTCGGCTTAGCCGCGCTCGCCCGCGGGCGGGCGGGGACGCGGTGCTGGCGCCGGGCGCGGTGCCCGGCAGACGCAGCGGGCGCGGGGCCGGTGATGCGCACGCCGCACCTCGACATATTCCTCGACCACTTCCTCGCTATAGCCGCCGCCGCTGGTCGTCACCGTCTCGATGACGATCGGGTAAGCGTACATGCCGTAGCCGTAGCCGCCGCCATAGAATTGGGTGTGGCCCCCGCCGTAGCCGTAGCCTGGGCCACCATGATGCATGCCGTGGCCGCGTTCATGGCCCTCGCGGTCGCCATCGTCATCCTCGTCGTCCGCGTCATAGTCGCGGCCGCCGCGGTAGGCGGGGATGCCGTCGGCCATGTCCCATTCCTCGCCATATTGGTCCCAGTCGAGCCCTTCGCGGCTGTCGACGATGCGGCCGCCGCGGTCGATCAAATAGGCGTCGTCATAATAGCGGATCCAGCGGCCGTCCGGACCGGGATCGCTGAAGCCGTACATCTGCCAGTTGCCGATCTGGAATTGCGAGCCGAACCAGAAAGGCGGGATCACGAAGCCGCGCTGCAGCCGGCGCTGGAAGTGGCGGCCGCCCATCGGACCGCCGTGGCGCATCTGCATCTGCATGTTGGGGCCGTGCATCTGCATGTTAGGGCCGTGCATCGGGCCGCGGGGACCCGGGGGCGGGCCGTGGCGCCCGGCCTGGGCGAAAGCGCCCGACGGGGTGAGCGCGATGCTCGCCGCCAGGATCGAAAGGCTCAGTTTGCGCATACCGGGATCCCCTGTTCGCAATGTCCCACCCGAGCGCAATGCGCGGGAGGGTGAACGGGTCTTTTACCCTGCGGAAGGCGCCTTTTCCATGGCGCCGAGTCGCGGCGCGAGACGCTGTGCCAATTCGAGACAGCCCCTCTCGTCTTCCTTGTCGAACCGCGCCGGCATCGGGCTGTCGAGGTCGAGCACCGCGATCAGGCCGCCGTCGGCGCCGAGGATCGGCACCACCAGCTCCGCACGGCTGGCGGCGTCGCAGGCGATGTGGCCTGGGAAGGCGTCGACGTCGTCGACGCGTTGCGGTTGGCGCGTCGCCGCGGCCGTGCCGCAGACGCCCTTGCCGAACGGGATGCGGATGCAGGCCGGCCGGCCCTGGAACGGACCGAGCACCAGCTCGCCCGCCAGATTGCGGTAGAAGCCCACCCAATTGATGTCGGGCAGCGCCTCCCACAGCAAGGCCGCGACATTGGCCATGTTGGCGATCGGGTCGGGCTCGCCCGCGGTCAGCGCGTCGGCCGCCTCGATCAGCTCCCGGTAGAATTGGGCCTTGTCGGCGGTGTCGATCCTGAAATCGTACATCAGTCCAAACTCACCTTCCCCCGCCTTTGCTTGACGCTGCCGCGCTGCTTCTTGGCGTCGACCCGCTTCGCCTTGGCGGCGCGGCTCGGCCCGGTGCGCTTGCGCTTCGCCTGCTCGACATGGGCCTTGGCGACCAATTCCGCCAGCCGCGCCCGCGCATCCTCGCGATTTGCCTCCTGGGTGCGGTATTTGCGGGCGGTGATGACGATCTCGCCGCCCGAGGTCATCCGGCTTCCCGCCAGAAGCTTCAGCCGCGCATAGACCTCCGGCGCGAGGCCGAGCTTGAACAGGTCGCAGCGCAGCTGGCAGGCGGTCGCGACCTTGTTGACGTTCTGCCCGCCCGGCCCGGAAGCCGCGAGGAATGAGAAGGTCGTCGCGTCTCCCAGACGCGACTTCAACTCGCGGGGCGAGTTGAACCTTCTCATCTCCTCGAGCGCGTCGTCCGGAATTTCAAAGGACATCGCCATAGCCCGCATTGACGAAGGTCGGCGGCAGCGGCGCCTGCGCCTCGACCGGGGGCTTGCCGGCGCGCTCGACCCGCAGCGACAGCGCGTGGAGCAGCATCGGCCCCTTGCCCGCCCCGTAGACGGGATCGCCGGCGATCGCGATACCGATGCCCGACGCGGCGTGAACGCGGATCTGGTGGGTGCGGCCGGTCTCCGGGCTGAAGACGACGATGGCGCGCCCGTCGCGGACCGCCGCCACGCGCCAGTGGGTCACCGCCGCCTTGCCGGCCGCGTCCGGCACCATCCGCCAGCCCTCCTCCGCGCTCGAAACCTTGCCGAGCGCCATGTCGACTGTGCCGGCCTCGTCCGCCGGCACCGCGTCCAGCACCGCGACATAGGTCTTGGCGACCTTTTTGTTCTCGAACGCGCGCTGAAAGGCCTTGTGCGCCTTGGGATTGCGCGCGAGCAGCAGGCAGCCCGACGTGTCGCGGTCGAGCCGGTGGACCGGCAGCGGCAGCCGCCTGAAGCCGAACCGAAGCTGGTGAAGATAATCTTCCAGGCTTTCCGGCGTGCGCGCGCCGGGGTGGACCGCGAGGCCGGCGGGCTTGTCGATCACGATCGCCTCGCCGTCGATGAACAGGGTGCGGCTTTCCCAGAAGGTCATCGCCCGGCCCTGCCATGAACGTGGCGCCGGCGCAACGATGCCGGGAAATCCTGAGATTCCATCGTATTAATACCAAATTAACCTTTTGCCTTCACATCTGTAAAGGTTAATGACGTCGCAAGCGGCCGGGACCCGGGCCGATCGACAGGAGGGCAATCCATGCGCGTGCTGCTGATCGAAGACGAGCCGACGACCGCCAAGGCGATCGAGCTCATGCTCACCAGCGAGGGCTTCAACGTCTATACGACGGATTTGGGCGAGGAAGGCCTCGATCTCGGCAAGCTCTACGATTACGACATCATCTGCCTCGACCTCAACCTGCCGGACATGCACGGCTATGACGTGCTGAAGAAGCTGCGGACCGCCAAGGTCGGCACGCCGGTGCTGATCCTTTCCGGCGTCGCCGAGCTGGATTCGAAGGTCCGCGCATTGGGTTTCGGCGCCGACGATTATGTCACCAAGCCGTTCCACCGCGACGAGCTCGTCGCGCGCATCCACGCCATCGTCCGCCGCTCGAAGGGCCACAGCCAGTCAGTCATCAAGACCGGCAAGCTCGCGGTCAACCTCGACGCCAAAACGGTCGAGGTCGACGGCAGCCGGGTCCATCTGACCGGCAAGGAATATGCGATGCTCGAGCTGCTCAGCCTGCGCAAGGGCACGACGCTGACCAAGGAAATGTTCCTCAACCACCTTTACGGCGGCATGGACGAGCCCGAGCTCAAGATCATCGACGTGTTCATCTGCAAGCTTCGCAAGAAGCTCAGCCTCGCCTGCGGCGGGGACAATTATATCGAGACGGTCTGGGGCCGCGGCTACGTGCTGCGCGAGCCCGAGGATCTGGAGGCCGCCAAGGTCGCCTGACGCCTTTGCGAGCGGGGCAAAGCCGGCGTCCGCGATCACACGCGGGCGCCGGTTTTCTATTGGCCGGGTCAGATCACCGTGAAGTCGCTGGCGGTAAGCACCGTCCCGGCCTGCACGGTGGCGAACAGGACGGCCAGGCCGGAGCCGTTGCCGTCGGCGTCGAACAGGATCTGGCCGTTGGCGCTGTTGTAGATGATCCGGTCGTCGGCGTCGCCGGCGGCGCTGCCGGCGACAAAGGCGCTGGCGGGCAGCGCGCCGGGGGTGAGCCCGGCGAACACCGCATCGTCGAGCGCGATCGTGTCGTCGACCGCGCTGAAATCGGCGAGCGCGTCGACATTGCCGCCGCCAAGCGCGGTGGTGAACTGGAAGGTGTCGGCGCCGCCGAAGCCGAGCAGATAATCGGCGCCGCCGCCGCCGTTCAGCGTGTTGACGCCATTATTGCCGTAAAGCTCGTTGGCGAGGTTGTTGCCGGCAAGATCGATCGCGCCCGTCGCCGACTGCGACTGGGCGGAGAGCACCTCGATTTCCTGGCCGGCGCCCAGGGCGTAGCTCGCCCGCGCATAGATGACGTCGCGGCCGCCGCCGAGGCTCTCGAACACGAAATCGTCGGCGCTGTCGACGATGTAGACGTCGTTGCCGCCAAGACCCGAGAGGAAATCCGCGCCGCCGCCGCCGTCGATGAAATTGGCGCCA
>JAXDPI010000045.1:0-111058 GCA_034668465.1 Sphingomonadales bacterium | reverse complement strand
ACCTGGTCAAGGCGATCACCCGCGCCGACCTCGAGAAGCTCGTCCAGGATCTGATCAAGCGGACGCTCGATCCGTGCAAGAAGGCGCTTGCCGATGCGGGCCTCAAGGCGGCGGACATCGACGAGGTCGTCCTCGTCGGCGGCATGACCCGCATGCCCAAGGTCCGCGACACGGTGAAGGATTTCTTCGGCAAGGAGCCGCATGTCGGCGTCAACCCGGATGAGGTCGTCGCCATGGGCGCCGCGATCCAGGCCGGCGTGCTGCAGGGCGAGGTCAAGGATGTCCTGCTGCTCGACGTCACGCCGCTCTCGCTCGGCATCGAGACCCTGGGCGGCGTCTTCACCCGGATGATCGACCGCAACACGACGATCCCGACCAAGAAGACCCAGACCTATTCGACCGCCGAGGACAATCAGAACGCGGTCACCATCCGCGTCTTCCAGGGCGAGCGCGAAATGGCGGCCGACAACAAATTGCTCGGGCAGTTCGATCTGGTCGGCATCCCGCCGGCGCCGCGCGGCGTGCCGCAGATCGAGGTCACCTTCGACATCGACGCCAACGGCATCGTCAACGTCCAGGCCAAGGACAAGGGGACCGGCAAGGAGCAGCAAATCCGCATCCAGGCCTCGGGCGGCCTTTCCGACGCCGACATCGACAAGATGGTCCAGGAGGCCGAGCAGTTCGCCGACGAGGACAAGGCCCGCCGCGACGCCGCCGAATCGAAGAACCAGGCGGAGAGCCTGATCCATTCGACCGAGCAGCAATTGAAGGAGCATGGCGACAAGGTCGACGAGTCGCTCAAGTCGGAGATCGAAGCCGCGGTCGCCGAAGCCAAGACCGCGGTCGAAGGCGGCGACACCGCTGAGATCAAGGCCAAGGCCGAGGCGCTCGCCCAGGTCGCGATGAAATTGGGCCAGGCGATCTACGAGAAGGACCAGGCCGCCGCCGCCTCGCCGGGCGCCGAGGGCCCGCAGGACGAAGCGGCCGGCGCCGGCGCCGGCGACGAGGAAGTCGTCGACGCCGAATATTCCGAGGTCGACGAAGACAATAAGGGCTGAAGCCGGTGATCGGGGGACGCACAAGGGAGTCATCCCGGCGAAAGGGCACCCCGCAAAGTACTACTTTGCGGGGACCCCGAAAGCCGGGACCCATGAACACCATGTCTGAACCTGTTCGCGCAAGCTTGTGGTCGTGGGCCCCGGCCTTCGCCGGGGTGACTCCCCGTGGTTGAGACCGACTATTACGAGCTGCTTCAGGTCGAGCGGAGCGCCGATCCGGGCACGATCAAATCGGCCTATCGCAAGCTGGCGATGGAGTGCCATCCGGACCGCAACGGCGGCTGCACCGACGCCGAGGCCAAGTTCAAGGCGCTGTCCGAAGCCTATGAATGCCTCAAGGATCCGCAGAAGCGCGCCGCCTACGACCGCTTCGGCCATGCCGCGTTCAGGGGCCAGAACGGCTTCGGCGGCAATGGTGGCGGGGCGCAGGATTTCGGCTCGTTCGCCGACATTTTCGACAACATCTTCGGCGAGTTCATGGGCGCGCAGCCGGGCGGCCGCGCGCGCGGCAACGTCCGCCGCGGCTCGGACCTGCGCTACGATCTCGAGATCAAGCTCGAGGACGCCTATCACGGCCGCACCGTCGAGCTCCAGGTCGACACCAATGCGCCCTGCGCGCCCTGCGCCGGCTCGGGCGCCAAGCCCGGCACCGCGGCGCGGACCTGCGCCACCTGCGGCGGCCGCGGCCAGGTCCGCGCGCGCCAGGGCTTTTTCGTCGTCGAGCAGACCTGCCCCTCGTGCCGCGGCGTCGGCGAGACGATCGCCGATCCCTGCCCCGCCTGCCGCGGCGAGGGCCGCGTCGACAAGCGCAAGTCGCTGTCGGTCAACGTCCCCGCCGGGGTCGACGAGGGCACCCGCATCCGCCTCTCCGGCGAAGGCGAGGCCGGCGTGCGCGGCGGCCCGGCCGGCGATCTCTACATCTTCGTCCATCTGGCGCGGCACGCGATCTTCCAACGCGAAGGCACCACCCTGTTCGCACGCTGCCCGGTGAGCTTCACCACGGCCGCCCTGGGCGGCTGCATCGAGGTCCCGGGGCTCGACAAGCGCAGCCACGAGATCAAGATCCCGGCCGGCATCCAGTCGGGCAAGCAGATCCGCCAGCGCGGCGCCGGCATGCCGGCAATGGGCCGCAACGGCTTCGGCGACATGGTCATCCAGGTCGAGGTCGAAACCCCGACCAAATTGACCGCGAAGCAGCGCGAGATCCTCGAACAGTTCCGCGACACCGAGACCGGCGAGGAATGCCCGAACTCGAAGGGCTTCTTCCAGAAGCTGAAAAACGCGATCGGCGGCTAGCGCCGCGCACCCCCCGGTGTCATGCCGGACTTGATCCGGCATCCACCTTCTTCTCGCGAGAACCGCAAGATGGACCCCGGATCAAGTCCGGGGTGACGAAACAAGTCAGGGCCGCGCCGGTATCGCCAGCCCGCGCTGCACCGCCGGCCGCGCGAGGCCGCGGTCGAGCCAGGCCGGGACGTTGGTCAGGCTGTCATAATCGACCAGCTCGCGCGCTTCGTAGAAGGTGATCAGATTGCGGACCCAGCCCAAAGTGGCGATGTCGGCGATCGAATAATCGTCGATCAGCCAGTCGCGGCCTTCGAGCCGGGTTTCGAGCACGCCGAGCAGGCGCTTCGATTCGGCGACGTAGCGCTGGAGCGGGCGCTTGTCCTCCCAGTCCTTGCCGGCGAATTTGTTGAAGAAGCCGAGTTGGCCGAACATCGGCCCGATCGCCCCCATCTGGAACATCAGCCACTGGATCGCCTGATAGCGCCGGGCGGGATCGGCGGGGAGGAACTCGCCGGTCTTCTCCGCCAGATAGATCAGGATCGCCCCCGATTCGAACAGGCCGAGCGGCGCCCCGCCGGGCCCGTCGGGATCGATGATCGCCGGGATCTTGCCGTTCGGGTTGAGCGAAAGATATTCGCTCGTCCGGGTTTCGTTGGCGCCGATGTCGATCAGGTGCGGCTCATAAAGGAGGCCGGTCTCCTCGAGCATGATCGACACCTTCACCCCGTTCGGCGTCGGCAGCGAATAGAGCTGGAGCCGGTCGGAATGCCGCGCGGGCCAGCGGCGGGTGATCGGAAAGGCGGAAAGATCGGCCATGCTGGACTCCCTCGACAGGCGTCCAAGATAAGGCCTAATCCCGACCGCGAAAGGGGCGGTTCATGAAACGCAGCGTTGCGACTTTGCTGCTCGCGCTGGCCGCGCCGGCCGCAGCCCAGCCGGCGGCGATGGACCAGGTCCGGATCCGGGTCGAGCGCGTCGCGCCCGGGGTCGCGGTGCTGTTCGGGCGCGGCGGCAATATCGGCCTGTCCTACGGCGCCGACGGCAATATCATCGTCGACGATCAATATGCGCCGTTGACGGCGCGCATCCTCGCCGCGATCCGCGAGATCGATCCCGATCCGGTCCGCTTCGTGATCAACACCCACTGGCACGGCGATCATACCGGCGGGAACGAGAATGTCGGCCGCACCGGCGCGGTGATCGTCGCCCACGACAATGTCCGCCGGCGGATGTCGGTCGAGCAGCTGGTGCGCGGCGACATCGTCGCGCCTTCGCCGGCGGGCGCGCTGCCGGTGGTGACGTTCGGCGAAGGCGTCACCTTCCACCTCAACGGCGACGACATTCGCGTCGTCCACGTCGCCAACGCCCATACCGACGGCGACGCCCTGGTCCACTGGACGCGCGCCAACGTCCTCCACATGGGCGACGTCTTCTGGAACGGCATGCTGCCCTTCATCGACCTCGATTCGGGCGGCTCGATCGACGGGATGATCGCCGGGGTGGTGGCGGCGCTCGGCATCGCGGACGAGCGGACCATCGTCATTCCCGGCCACGGCCCGATCGGGCGCAGGGCCGATCTCGAACGCTTCCGCGACATGCTGATCCATGTCCGCAACCGGATCGGCCAGGGGATCGCCGCGGGCCGCACGCTCGCCGAGCTCAAGGCGGAAGGCCATGCCGACGCCTATGCGCATCCCGGCGACTTCATCACCCCGGCTTCGTTCACCGAGACCGTCTACCGCAGCCTGATGCGCGATCATGGCGGGATCAACGAGGACTCGCGCTAGACGGCAGAAAATAGGGACTGTCCCTATTTTTAGAAAATTAGGGACTGTCCCTATTTTTGGGGGCTGTCCCCATTCTGCCCGAACACCCGTTCGAAGATCGTGTCGACATGCTTGTAATGGTAAGCGAGGTCGAACTGCGCCTCGATTTCCGCGGGCGAGAGCAAGGCGGCCACCTCGGCATCGGCCTTGACGAGGTCGATGAGCGAGAGCGCGCCGTCCGATTGCCAGACCTTCATCGCCTGGCGCTGGACGAGCTCGTAGGCCTGCTCGCGGCTGGCGCCGGCCCGGGTCAAGGCTAGCAGGACGCGCTGCGAGTGGACGAGGCCGCCCATCCGGTCGAGATTCTTCTGCATCCGCTCGGGATAGACGAGCAATTTGTCGATCAAGCCGGTCAGGCGGGCGAGGGCGAAGTCGAGGGTGATGGTCGCGTCGGGGCCGATGAAGCGCTCGACCGAGGAATGCGAGATGTCGCGCTCATGCCACAAAGCGACATTTTCGAGCGCCGGCGTCACCGCCGCGCGGACCATCCGGGCAAGGCCGACCAGATTCTCGCTCAGCACCGGATTGCGCTTGTGCGGCATCGCCGAGCTGCCCTTCTGCCCCGGCGCGAAAAACTCCTCGGCCTCGAGCACCTCGGTGCGCTGCAAATGGCGGATCTCGGTCGCCAGCCGCTCGACCGAGGCGGCGATCACGCCCAGCGTCGCGAAATAATGTGCGTGGCGGTCGCGCGGGATTACCTGGGTCGACACCGGCTCGACCGCAAGCCCCATCTTCCGCGCGACATGGGCCTCGACCGCGGGATCCACATTGGCGAAGGTGCCGACCGCGCCGGAGATCGCGCAGGTGGCGATGTCGTCGCGGGCGGCGGCCAGGCGGGCGCGATTGCGGGCGAACTCGGCATGAGCCTGCGCCAGCTTGAGACCGAAGGTGACCGGCTCGGCGTGGACGCCGTGGCTGCGGCCGATCGTCGGCGTCGTCTTGTGCTCGAAGGCGCGGCGCCTGAGCACCGCCAGCAATTCGTCGAGGTCGGCGATGAGCAGGTCGGCGGCGCGGCTGAGCTGGACAGCGAGGCAGGTGTCGAGCACGTCCGAGCTGGTCATCCCCTG
Organism: Sphingomonadales bacterium; assembly: GCA_034668465.1. Classification (GTDB taxonomy): domain Bacteria; phylum Pseudomonadota; class Alphaproteobacteria; order Sphingomonadales; family Sphingomonadaceae; genus Allosphingosinicella. Next base: position 105,820 of record JAXDPI010000045.1, on the reverse strand, counting down.
GTGGAGGAAGCGCGCCTCGGGCCCGACCTGCTCGGCGACCCAAGTCAAAAAGGCGATCACGTCGTGGCGGGTGACCGCCTCGATCGCGTCGATCGCGGCGACGTCGATCGCCGGGCCGGCCGCCCACCAGTCCCAAACCGCCTGCGCCGCTTCCCTGGGGACAGTCCCCAGCTGCGCCATCGCCTCGAGCGCGTGCGCCTCGATCTCGAACCAGATCCGGTAGCGCGCCTCCGCCTCCCACAAAGCGGTCATGGCGGGGCGGGCGTAGCGGGCGATCATGCAGCCGCCTAGCAAAGGCAAAGCTTGACTTCCACTTGATTGATCATTCAAGTGCGGCCATGGCCCATCCGATCCTGCTCGCGCTCGCCCTCCAGGCTGCCGCGCCCACGCTCAGCGCCGAGCTCCAGCCGCTCGCCTTCCTCGTCGGCTCCTGCTGGCGCGCGCCCTCCCCGAACTCGACCGCAACCGACACCCATTGCTACACGGCGATGCTGGGCGGCCGCTACATACGCGACGTTCATGTCGTGGAGGGCCCTGGGGCGCCTTACTCCGGCGAGACCATCTACCGGTGGGACCCGCGGGCGCGGCGCGTCCGCTTCGACTATTATGCCTCGGACGGCGGCTACAGCTGGGGCTTCGTCACTCCGACAGCGGCAGGCCTCGACTTTCTCAAAGACCGCTATGTCGGCGGAGATGGGCAGGCTATGACGATGCGGACCGTCCAGACTCACCAGAGCGACGGCTATACGAACACCAGCTTCGCGCGGCGGCCCGGCCGCAGCTGGCGCGAGTTGTGGACGACGCGCTTCACCCGCGTGGGTCCCGCGTCGGCCGACTAGATCAGCCCCATCGAGCGCAGGCTCGATTCGCCGCTCGCGCCGATAATGACATGGTCGTGCAGCGTCACCTTGAGGTGGCGCCCGGCTTCGGCAAGGTCGCGGGTCAGGCGGATGTCCTGCTGGCTCGGCGCCGGATCGCCCGACGGATGGTTGTGGACGACGATGATCGCGGTGGCGTGGAGATCGAGCGCGCGGCGCATGATCTCGCGGATGTAGACCGCCGATTCGTCGATCGAGCCCTCCCACATCGTCTCGTTGGCGATCAGCACGTTCTTCGAATTGAGGAACAGCACCCGGACCCGCTCGATCGGCAGGTGCGCCATGTCGGCGCGCAGATAATCGAGCAAGGCCTGCCACGAGCCGAGCACGGGCCGCTCCGTGATCTGCTTTTCGAGCAGCCGCAGCGCCGATGCCTGCGCGATCTTGAGCGCCGCCGCCGCCCCCTCGCTGATGTCGCCGACCCGCGCGATCGTCGCCGCGTCGGCGGCGAGCAAGGCCCCGAAGCCGCCGAATTCCTCGATCAGCTTCTTGGCCAGCCTTTTGGTGTCGCGGCGCGGGATCGCCAAAGCGAGCAGGTATTCGACCAGCTCGTGATCGAGCAACGCGTCCGGCCCGCCCTCGAACAGGCGCTGGCGCAATCGGGCCCGGTGCCCGCTGCCGTCGGACGAAGCGTCGGCCATCCTTATGGATTAAGCCCGGCCGTCCGGTTAGGCAAACCGTGTGGAGGAAGCTGATCTGGGGTCAAGGCGGCGGCGCTGGCCGCGGCGGCTGGGCGTCGCCGCGCTCGCGCTGCTGCTCCTCCTCGCCATCGCCTTCGCGATCGTCTGGCCGATGCGCACCGACCTCGCCCGCGATTATATCGACGCCGAGCTGGCGCGGCGGGGCGTCGCGGCGCGCTACCAGGTGACGCGGATCGGCTTCGGCAGCCAGGTTTTCGAGAATCTGACGATCGGCGACCCGCGGCGCCCGGACCTGATCGCGCGCCGGGTCGAGGTGCAAATGCTGTTCGGCTTCGGCGGGCCGCGGATCGGGCTGATCACCGCGCGCGGCGTCAGGATGCGCGGGAGGGTCGAGAATGGCCGGCTCAGCCTCGGCGAGGTCGACAAATTGCTGCCCGCGCCTTCGGCCGCCGGCGAGCCTTTCCGGCTGCCGGACCAAAGGATCGACGTCAGCGACGCCGCGCTGACGCTGGAGACGCCGGCGGGCCGGGTCGCGCTCGCGCTCGCCGGGCGCGGCAACCTCTCCGACGGCTTTCGCGGCGGTCTGGCCCTGGCTTCGCCCGAGCTGCGGCTGGGGGATTGCCTGCTCAGCCGGCCGGTGGCCCGCTTCGGCTTGCGCATCGATCGTGCCAGCCCGCGCATCCACGGGCCGGCGGCGATGGCGCGGCTCGCCTGCGCCGGGACCCTGGTCGCCGAGCGCCCGCTCTTCTCGCTCGATGCAATGCTGGCGCCTGCCCTCGATTCCTGGCGGGGCCGGGCCGCTACGCGGGTGGCGGCGATCGATGCGGGCGGGCAGCGGCTGACCGCGGTCGAGGGCCATATCGGCTTCGACGGCAATGCCGACCGCACCGCCGGGGATCTCGACATAGCCAGCGGCGCGGCGGTGCTGGCCTCCGCCCGCGCCGCGCGGCTGCGCTTCGCCGGCCGCTATGCGGGGTCGCTCCGGCGCGGCGGCCTGTCGGCCGACGGCCGGCTCGCGGGGCTCGGCCTGACCTTCCCGGACGCGGCCCGCGGGGCGGCGGCGCTGCATGGCGCGCGCAATAGCCCGATCGGGCCGGTCGGCGAGGCGCTGGCCGCCGCGCTCTCCAATGCCGGGCGCGGTGCCGACGCGTCCGCCGAGATCGCGGTCACTTTCGCCAACGGACAGGGCCGCATCCGCGGGCGCCGGTTGAGCCTGGTCGCCCGCAGCGGGGCGCGGCTGCTCCACGCCGGCGGCGGGGGCGTCACTTATGCCTGGCCGTCGGGCGCGCTCGGCCTCGACGGCGATTTCGCCTTGGCGGGCGGCGGCTTCCCCGACGCGCGCTTCCACCTCTCCCAGGCCGCCCCCGGCGGTCCGATCCAGGGCAGCGGCACGATCGCGCCGATCGCGGCGGGGGGTGCGCGGCTCGCGCTCGGGCCGCTCGATTTCACCGCCGCGCCGGACGGCCTGACCCGATTCCGCACCATTGCAATGATCGACGGCCCGCTGGGCGGCGGCCGGGTGACCGGCCTGACCGTGCCGATCTCGGGCCGGTTCGGCCGCGGCGGCTTCGCGCTCGGCGAATCCTGCGTCGCCGCCGGGTTCCGCTCGCTCCAGGTCCAGAATTTGCGGCTCGGCCCGGCCCGGCTGCCGCTTTGTCCGATCGGCCGGGCGATGGTGGCGAGCGGGCCGCACGGCGTCGCGATCGGCGCCGAGCTGCGCGGCGCGCGCTTTGCCGGCCGTCTCGGCCGCGCGCCGATCGCGCTCGCCGCCGCCCGGCTCCGCATCACCTCGGCGGGCTTCGCCGCGACCGGGGTCGGCGTCGGCCTCGGCTGGGTGCTCAGCGTCAGCCGGTTCGAGGCCGCGAGCCTGACCGGCCGGTTCACGCCGGGCGGGATGGCGGGCCGCTTCGAGGGCCTGGGCGGCCGTCTCGCCCGCGTCCCGCTCGAAATCAGCGCCGGCAGCGGCAATTGGCGGCTGCGCGGCGCCGACCTCGCGCTCGACGGCCGCCTCGCGGTCGCCGACGCGCAGGATCCGGTCCGCTTCCACCCGCTCGCCGGCGAGGATTTCCGGCTGACCCTGGTCAATGGCCGCATTCACGCCACCGGCGCGCTCGTCCACCCGGCCGGCGGCATCCGCGTCGCCCTCGCGACGATCGACCACGATCTCGCCACCGGCGCGGGCAGCGCAGTGCTCGACGTCCCCGGGCTCGCCTTCACGCCCGCCTTCCAGCCCGAGGCGCTGACGCCGCTCACGATCGGCGTCGTCGCGCTGGTTAGGGGCAGCATCACCGGCCAGGGCCGGATCGACTGGGATGCGCGCGGGGTCCGCAGCACCGGCGCCTTCGCGACCGCGAACATGAACCTCGCCGCGCCGTTCGGCCCGGTCGAGGGCCTCGCGACACGGATCGAATTTACCGACCTGCTCGGCCTGACCAGCGCAGCCCACCAGGAAGCGCGCGTCCGCCTGGTCCGCACCGGCATCGACATCTATGACGGCATCGTCCGCTACCAGCTGCGTCCGGATTATCATGTCGCGGTCGAAAGCGCGCGCTGGCCGCTCGCCGGCGGCATCCTCACGCTGGCGCCGACGATCCTCGATTTCAGCCGGGAATCGACCAAATATCTGACCTTCTGGGTCGAGGCGCTCGATGCCGCGCGCTTCATCCAGCAGCTCGAATTCAGCAACATCGCCGCCACCGGCACGTTCGACGGCGTAATCCCGATGCAATTCACCCAGGCCGGCGGGCGGATCGTCGGCGGCCGCCTCGTCGCCCGCCCGGAAGGCGGCACCCTTTCCTATGTCGGCGAGCTCAGCGACCGCGATCTCGGCGCTTATGGCGTGCTCGCCTTCGACGCGCTCAAGTCGCTGCGCTACAGCCGCTTCGACCTCAGCCTCGACGGGTCGCTCGACGGCGAGTTCCTGACCCGGATCGACCTCGACGGCATCGCCCGCAACCCCGGCGGCACGCGCGATCCGGCCGGCGGCGTGCGCGCGATCGTCGTTCGCCGCGTGCTCGGCCAGCTCGCCCGGATCCCGTTCCATTTCAACATCCGCATCCAGGGGCCGTTCCGCGCCTTGATGGCGACCGCGCGCTCGTTCGAGGACCCGAGCGATTTGATCCGCGCCTCGCTGCCGCGGCTGCTCGACAGCCGAACCCCGCCTGACTCACCCGTTCAGCCCCAGGAAAGCGAGCCCGTGCCATGATCCGCGCCGACTTGACGAACGAGGTTCGCGATGCGAGCCGGAAAGGAATGGGACGGATCGGAAAGCTCGTGCTCGCCCTCGCCGCCGCCGCCGGGTCGTCCGGCTGCGTCAGCGTCGCGGCGCCCGAGCGGCCGATCGAGATCAATCTCAACATCACCATCCGCCAGGAGGTGGTGGTCCGGCTCCAGCGCGACGCGCAGGAGCTGATCCAGAACAACCCAGGAGTCTTCTGACATGACCCGCCGCACCAAATTGCTGATCGCCGCCGCTCTCGGCATTGCGATGGTCGCCGGCACCTCGGCCTTCGCGATGCAGGCCGACACCGCCGGCCAGCTGCGCGCGTCGGGCCAGGTCGGCGAGCAGGCCGACGGCTATCTCGGCCTGGTCGGGCAGGCGTCGGCGGAGGTCCGCGCCCAGATGGACCAGGTCAACATCCAGCGCCGGGCCGCCTACACCCAGCTCGCCACCCAGCGGCACGCGACGATCGAGGAGGTCGCCGCCGCCACCGCCTGCCAGCTGTTCGCCGGGCGCGTCGGCCCGGGCCAGTATTACCGCCTGCCCGACGGCGTCTGGCGCCAGCGCAACGGCAACGAGCCGGTCCCCCGCCCCAGCCATTGCGGCTAAAAATAGGGACAGTCCCTCTTTTTAATTAGGGACAGTCCCTCTTTTCCTATTCGATAATTAGGGACTGTCCCTAATTCCGCGGGGTGCGGCCGCCGGGCATTTCGAAGGCCGGGCGATAGCGCTCGGGCACGGCCGCCAGATCCCGCGGCTCGAAGGCGATGTCGATGATATATTCGGACTCGACATAGGGGCCGGCCGCTTCGGGCGGGATCAGCACGCGCAGCGTATCGAACCGGCCATTGCCGTCCCGATCGGCGGGGGCGAGGACATGGTCGCCGAGCGGCGGGCAGCGGTTGAACGGGTCGTCGGGGTCGGCGATGGCATCGCCCTCGCGCTTCTCGGCGCGCTGGCGGTCGAGCTCGGCGCAGAAGCGCGCGCGCATCCCGGCAAGGCCGCTGCCGAGCAGCGATCGAGCCTCGACCTCGCGGTGGGCCGCGCGGTCCCACAGGATCGCCTCTTCGCCGATGAAGCCGTGCGGGCCGGTGCCGAGCTCGAAGATGCTGGAAACGAGGCTCAGCAATTGCGGGCTGTCGCCGCCGGCTTCCCAGACCTGGTCGTATTCCTGGGTGATATAGTCGAACCGCAGCCGCCGCCGGTCGCGGCGCGTCGCGATCGCCATCGCCACCGCCCGGCGGTGCGACGCCGCCATCCGCCGGCGCAGCAAAGCGCGCAGCGCCGGCTCCCGCCCGGCGGCCGCCGGCCAACCATAGCGAAAGTGGAGGAGATCGCTCTCCGCCTCGCTAAGGAAATCGGCGGGTTGCTGGGCAGCCAGCAGGAAAGCGGCGAGCGCGATCATTCCGCCACCATAACAGGGCGGCCCGGGCCGGCAATGCTGCACCGCCGCAACGTGTTGACTTGCCCCCGCCCGCTTCCTAAAGGAACCGCGCCTTGGCGGGTTCGTTCGCCGGCATGTCCCACGCCCTCGTCGCACCGCTTCTTTGAAGGCGCGGCCGCACATGGAAGGACGGCATGGCGGAAAACGAGCCCTGGCAGGACCCGAAGTCTCCCCAGGATGCGCGGCTGGCCTCGCTCGACGAGCGGCTCCGGCAGGCGCAAGCCGAGGAGGCGGCGCGGTCCGGCAAGGCGGGGCCCACATTGTCCAGGGGGCGAGTCCAGGGCATGCGGATCCTGTCGGTGCTGGTCAGCTATCCGGTCGGGTGCGCGCTGATCGGCTACGCGGTCGACCGGATGGTCGGGACGCACGGGATCTGGGTGGCGATGCTGTTCGTGGGCTTCGGCCTCGCCATGTGGGAAGTTTGGAAGATTTCGCAGCAGCGCCCGCAATGAGCGGGCCGAGGGAAGACTGAAGAGTGGCGGCGACAAGCAGAATCGACCCGATGCACCAGTTCCAGATCAACCCGCTCGTCGGCAATCTGGACGGGAGCCCGTTCGTCTTCACCAACAGCGCCTTGTGGATGCTCGTCGTCCTCGCCTTGATCTGGATCTTCATGCTCGGCGGGATGAAGCGCGATCTCGTTCCCGGCCGCTGGCAGGTCGCGGTCGAGGGCGTGACCGGCTTCGTCACCGCGATGCTGGAGACCAATGTCGGGCCGGAGGGGCGCAAATACGTCCCCTGGGTGTTCACGATCTTCATGTTCATCCTGTTCGCCAACCTGCTCGGCATGATGCCGTTCGCGATCGTCGGCGCCCATCCGTTCACCGTCACCAGCCAGTTCACCGTCACCGGCGTGATGGCGATCATCAGCTTTTCGATCGTGCTGGTGGTCGGCTTCTGGAAGCACGGCTTCCACTTCTTCTCCCTGTTCATCCCGCAGGGCACGCCCAAGGTGCTGCTGCCGCTGATCTTCCTGATCGAGTTGCTGTCGTTCATGGTGCGCCCGTTCAGCCTCGCGCTGCGACTGTTCGTGGCGATGATCGCCGGCCATATCCTGGTCGAGGTGTTCGGCGCGTTCGTCGTTCAGGGGATCAATGCCGGCGGCGTGATGGGCCCGGCGATCAGCCTGCTCTCGTTCGTGTTCATCGTCGGGGTGATGGCGCTCGAGCTGCTGGTCTGCGCCATCCAGGCCTATGTGTTCGCCTTGCTGACCTCGCTCTACATCAACGACGCCGTCAATCTTCACTAGTCGTTTCAACGCTTTAACCAAGGAGACTATCATGGACCTCGCATCCGCCAAAGTGATCGGCGCCGGCCTCGCGGCGATCGGCGTCGGCGCCGCCGCGATCGGCGTCGGCAACGTGTTCGGCTCGTTCCTCGAAAGCGCGATCCGCAACCCGGCGGCCGCCGACGGCCAGCAGGGCCGGCTGTTCATCGGCTTCGCCGCCGCCGAGCTGCTCGGCCTGATCGCCTTCGCCGTCGCGATGATCATCCTCTACGCCCAGTGAGGGAATGAAGGGTAGGGGACAGTTACCGGGGACAGTTACCAGTAACTGTCCCCGGTAACTGTCCCCATTCAGAGGAAGACCATGCCTCAGATCAATCAGCTCGCGCTCGTCGCTTACTCGCAGTTCTTCTGGCTGCTGCTGGTGCTCGGCCTGATCTATTTCGGCATCGGCAAGGCGATGCTGCCGAAGATCCAGTCGACCGTCGACGCGCGCGACCGGCAGATCGCCGACGACCTCGCCGCCGCGCAGGCGGCGCGGACCGGCGCCGACGAGACCGAGGCGGCCTATCGCGCGCGGATGGACGCGAGCCGGGCCGAGGCGCTCAAGCTCGCTTCGGCGGCCAAGGCGTCGAGCGCGCAGGCGGCCGAAGCGCGGCTCCGCGCCGCCAATGAGGAGCTCGGGGCGAAGGTCGGCGCGGCCGAGGACCGGATCCGCGCCGCCACGAACGCGGCTCTGGGCGACATCGAGAGCGTCGCGGCCGAGGCGGCGCGCGACATGGTCGCGCGGCTGGCCGGCCTGTCGGTCAGCGCCAGCGAAGCGGCCAAAGCGGTAAAGGCGGCGAATGCCCATGGCTGAGCACGAGACGACGACCGCCTCGACCGAGGCGCACCCGGCCGGGCAACATGCCGAGCCGACCGCTTTGGGGCTCGACGCCCCGGCGTGGATCGCGCTGGCGATGGTGGCGGTGTTCGCGATCCTGATCTGGAAGCGCGTCCCCGCCTTGATCGGCGCCGCGCTCGACCGGAAGATCGCCGGCATAAGCGAGCAGCTCGACGAGGCCGCCAAGCTGCGCGCCGAGGCCGAAGCGCTGCGGGCCGAATATGAAGCCAAGGCCGCCCAGGCGGACGCCGAGGCGGCGACCATGATCGAGCGCGCCCGCGCCGAGGCCGAGGGCATCGTCAAACAGGCTGAAAGCGATGCCGCCGCCTTGGTCGAGCGCCGCGGCCGCATGGCCGAGGACAAGATCGCCGCCGCCGAACGCGCCGCCCTCGACGAAATCCGCGCCCGGGCCGCCTCGGCCGCCGCCGCCGCCGCCGAATCGCTGATCCGCGACAAGCTCGACGCCGCCGCGGACAAGCCGATGGTGGATGCGGCGATCGCGGAATTGGGCGCAAATAAGGGCTAACTTACCCGCTCATCCTGAGTAGGGACTGAGCCTGGCGAAGGCCAGTATCGAAGGACCGTTCGAATCCAGTGCGTCCTTCGATACGCCGGTTCGACAAGCTCACCGGCTACTCAGGATGAGCGGTTCTTTTTTGCATCAACTGGCGCGCGCTTCTGCCAGGCCCACTCCAGCGACCGCTCCAGCCATTCGTCCGAAACCTCGCTCAGCACCACCAGCGTCGATCCGCCGCGTCCCCACGCGCCCGCCGCAGGCTTGAACGCCGCGGGCTCGGCCTCCATCGCCAGCTCCTGCTGCTCGGGCAGCAGCATCACTGCACCGGTGCCGGTTCCAGGCCCGTGCAGCGTGGCGAAGATCTTGCCGCCGACGCGGAAATCCGGGTGGCCCATGTGGGCGCGCTCCTCGGCGCCGGGGAAGGAGAGGGCGATGCGGCGGAAATCGTCGGCGCTGGCCATGGGCCGCGATTAGCACTTCAAATGTAGGATTTCATCTGCTCCATGCTGGCGGATGACGCAGGCATGGCTTTCCGCGAGTCGCCTTTTGAGGCCCTCCTCCTTGATGGGATTGGAGGCGCCCTTGAGAATCGTATGGCAACCCTCAACTTCCTCAACATCGTCAACTTTTGCGGCGCCGCCGGGAGCCGCGTTTTTTCGGCCCAGGGAAGCTGAACTTTATGAAACTTCCGGCGCGGAAGTTGATGGATCGACGAACGAATGGCACCCGTCGAAGTCGTCGGGTTATGGCCGATTCGCCCTCGACTCCCTAGATAGCCAGCCGTGACCGAAAAGCCCGACAGCCCCGACCGCTTCAACGAGGACAAGGCGACCTATACGGTGCGCGGCGCCGGCGCGCCCGATCTCGAGGCGGGGGTGGCGGCGATCAGGGCGGTGGCGAAGGGGCTGCCGGTGCGGCCGGGCGTCTACCGGATGCTCGATGCGCGCGGCGACGTCCTCTATGTCGGCAAGGCGCGGGCGCTCAAGAACCGGGTGACCCAATATACCCAGGTCACGCGGCAGACCAAGCGGCTGCTCCGGATGATCGCGCAGACCCGCGCGATGCAGATCGTTACCACCAACAACGAGGCCGAGGCGCTGCTGCTCGAGGCGCAGCTGATCAAGCGCTACCGGCCGCCCTACAACGTGCTGCTCAGGGACGACAAAAGCTTTCCCTTCATCCTGCTGCGCGAGAATCATGATTTTCCCCGCGTCCAGCTCCACCGCGGCGCGCGGCGCCACAAGGGGCAATATTACGGCCCGTTCGCCAGCGCCGGATCGGTGCGCGAGACGCTGAACGGGCTGCAGAAATTGTTCCTGCTGCGGAGCTGCACCGACAGCTTCTTCGCCAACCGCTCGCGGCCGTGCCTGCTCTACCAGATCCGCCGCTGCTCGGCGCCATGCGTCGGCCGGATCGACGAAGCCGGCTATGGCGAGCTGGTCCGCGACGCCAAGGATTTCCTCGGCGGCCGGTCGACCAAGGTCCAGCAGAAGCTCGGCATGGCGATGGCGCAGGCCTCCGACGCGATGGATTTCGAGCTGGCCGCTGTCTACCGCGACCGCCTCCGCGCGCTGACCTTCATCCAGGGCAGCCAGGCGATCCACGCCGAGAAGCTCGGCGACGCCGATCTGTTCGCCTTGGCCTGCAAGGGCGGGACGATGTGCATCCAGGCCTTCTTCATCCGCGGCGGGCAGAATTGGGGCCATCGCAGCTTCTTCCCGGCGCACACGAACGACGTGCCGGAGGCCGAGGTGCTCCAGAGCTTCCTCGTCCAGTTCTACGAGGAGGTGCCGCCGCCGCGGCTGATCCTCACCGACCGCGCGCTGCCCGAGGCCGAGCTGATCTGCGAGGCCTTCACCCAGAGCGCCGGACGCAAGGTCTCGGTGAAGACGCCGCAGCGGGGCGAGCAGGCGCGGATGATCCGCCAGGCGGCGCGCAATGCCGAGGAGGAGCTCGAGCGCCGGCTCGCCGAGACCTCGACCCAGGCGCGTAACCTGCGCGAGCTCGCCGACGCGTTCGAGCTGCCCGAGCCGCCGGGCCGGATCGAGGTCTACGACAACAGCCATGTGATGGGCACCAATGCGGTCGGCGCGATGATCGTCGCCGGCCCCGAGGGCTTCCGCAAGAACCAGTATCGCAAGTTCAACATCAAGCGGCCCGAAACCGTGCCAGGCGACGATTTCGCGATGATGCGCGAGGTGCTCGGCCGCCGCTTCGCGCGGCTCGAGAAGGAGGATCCCGACCGTTCGAAGGGCGAATGGCCCGATCTGCTGCTGATCGACGGCGGCAAGGGCCAGCTCTCGGCGGTGTGCGAGGTGCTCGAGGATGCCGGCGTCCACGACGTGCCGGTGGTGGCGGTCTCCAAGGGCCCGGACCGCAATGCCGGCCGCGAGACCTTCCATCTGCCGGGCGGGCGCGAGATCGGCTTTCCGCCCAACGCGCCGTTGCTGTTCTACCTGCAGCGGCTGCGCGACGAGGCGCACCGCTTCGCGATCGGCGCCCACCGGGCGAAGCGCGCCAAGAGCTTCACCGCCAGTCCGCTCGACGACGTCCCCGGCATCGGCCCGGGCCGCAAGCGCGCGCTGCTGATGCACTTCGGCACGGCGCGGGCGGTGCGGAATGCCGCGCTCGAGGACATCGAGAAGGTGCCGGGCATCTCGGGGACGACGGCGCGCGGCATCTACGATTATTTCCACCCGGCGGGATGAAACGGCCGCGCGAAAAATAGGGACAGTCCCTCTTTTTCGCGGGTGGCCGTTAAATAGGGACAGTCCCTATTTTTTCGTCAGCGGGGGAGGTGGCTGCGCGCCTTGCGGATCGCGCGGAAGGCGTAGGCCTTGCCGAGATTGCGTTGCGGGAAGGGGGCCGGCGAGGCGGGCTGGACGCCGATCTTGCGCAGCAGGTGGTTCATGCCGCGGGTGTCGGCCTCCTCGTAGATCCACTCGGACTTCCAGGTGATCGAGAAGCTGATCGACGGCTCGGGGCCGTTCTTCACCCAGTGCGGCCACATCAGGGGCACGTGGACGGCGTCGCCCGGGGCGAGCTCGAACTTGTGGCCGCGCGTCGCGAATTCGTCGCGCCACGGCACGTTGCGGTGGCCGCCGACATGATAGGCCTCGTGCTTTTCGGGCGGCACCACCGATTCGTCGCCGGGCACGATCATTATCGTCTTGCGCCCGCGGATCTGGAGCAGGACATTGTGCTCGGGATCGAGGTGGAACGGCGTCACCGCGTCGGGCGAGGAGACGAAGATGAAGCCGACCTTGCACAGCATCTCGCCCGAGACCGGCTCGATCACGCCGGCCAGCTCGCCGAGCGCCGCTTCGAGCAGCGCCTTGTAGGCCGGGTCCTTGTCGACCCGCTTGAGGACCATCCAGCTGCCGCATTCCTCGATGCCGCGGATCGTCTCCTCGACCGACAGGCCGGTGTGGCCGACCGCCTCCGGATCGACGCCGTACGGCAGGTCGCCCGCATTATATTCGACGTCCTCGCGCGGCATCCTCTTGCCGAGCTCGACCAGCGCTTCGAGCGTCAGCAGCGGATGGCCGGCAAGCTGATGCGAAAGCTGGCCCGGCTTCTCCGGATAATAGTCGCGCAGGCGATCGAGATCGCCCTCATTGAAGATCGGCATGCCTGGCTCCGTTTCGAAACGACCCGATCCATAGCGAAAAGTCGTGGCCAATCGGTTACCGTCGCCGGTGATGTTGTTGGAGACCCAGGCGATAATCTGCGCGGTGCGCGCCCATGGCGAGCATGGCGCGATCGTGCGCGCGCTGACGCCCGCCGACGGCCTTCGGCCCGGCTATGTCCGCGGCGGCCGATCGCGGCGGCTGCGACCGGTGCTCGTGCCGGGCAATTTCGTCCAGGCCGAATATCGCGCGCGGACCGAGGAGCAGCTGCCCCATCTCACCGTCGAGATGGTCCACAGCCGCGCCTCGCTCCTCTCCGAGCCGTTGGCGTCGGCGGGGATCGAGTGGGCGACCGCCCTGACCGCCGCGGCGCTGCCCGAGGGCCAGCCTTACCCGCGGCTGTTCCAAGGGCTGGACGGGCTGCTTGCGGCGATCGAGGCGGCGCCGAGCGCGCGGGGCTGGGCGGCGGCGCTGGTGCGCTACGAATTGCTGCTGCTCGGCGAGCTCGGCTTCGGCCTCGACGCGGCGGAACTGGGGGCGCTGCCGAAGACCGTCCGCGGCGGCCTGCGCCTCACCGGCGACCGCCTCGCCCGCGACATTCTCACCGATCGCCAGGCCGAGATACTGGCCGCGCGAGAGCGGCTTGTCGACCGGCTCGAACGCATGGGCTCATAATGCTCCTCTCGCGGAAAACCGCGAGGAGTTGACCGCGGCGCGCGCCCGGCACAGGAAGCGCTGGTGAAAGAGCTTTTTCCCCACGCCGCGACCACGCGGGACATCACCGTGCGCGTCTCGGTCAGCTTCCTCCCCGAGCAGTCCGAGCCCGGCAAGAACCGCTGGTTCTGGGCCTATCACGTCCGCGTAGAGAACGGGGCGCGGCAGGCGGTGCAGCTGGTCAGCCGCGAATGGATCATTTCGGACGGCCGCGGCACCCGCCATGAAGTGCGTGGCGAGGGCGTGGTCGGCGAGCAGCCGGTGCTCGAGCCGGGGGGATCGTTCGACTATGTCTCGGGATGCCCATTGACCACGCCGACCGGGGCGATGGAGGGGCGTTACTTCATGATCGGCGCGGACGGATCGAGCTTCCCGGTCGAGATCCCGCGCTTCCCGCTCATTGCGCCGGCGGTGGCGGGATAGTTTCGACGGCGCGGCCGCCGCCGGTGGCGGTGCGGTGCATCGACTTGATCAGGAAGCCGTCGACGAACATCCACAGGCCGCCGAGCAGGGTGCCGGCAAAGGCCTCGTAGGTCTGGCCGAGGACCAGCGCCCAGCTGCCGAAGGTTAGGCAGGTCATGATTGCGCCGCTCATGGTCCGGCCGAGATAGAAACGGTGCGCGCCGACCGATCCCAGCGTCAGCCACAGCACATAGGTCAGCATCAGCGAGCGCGGGCCGACGATTTTGGCCTCGGGCTTCCAGCGGCTGAGCAGCGACTCGGCTTCGGCGCGCTCCTCCTTGCGGGCGTGCTCGGCGGCGAGGAAGGCGGCGCGACGCGATTCGACATCGTCGTCGCCCGGCCGTTCGCGTGACGCCGGCTGGAACGAGCGCGGCTGATGCGCGACCAGCCCCGTGCGCCGCTGCGCCGGGGCTCCGACCATGCCTTTGCGTCCAAACGTTGGTGCGTTCATCGCCTCTCGGCTCCAAATCGCGGCCCAATCTAGGGCGAGAGGGCAAAGATAGGGTTAAAGTCGGTTCACCGAACCAGCTGGACCGCGCGCGCGAGCAGGCCGATAAAGCGCTGCTCCTCGATCGGCGCGGCCGGATTGTTCCAGCTGCCGGCGATCACGTGCCAGGCGCCGGCGCGATTGCGGACCAGCCAGGTGAGGTTGAGCACGCCGGGCTCCGAGCCGCCCTTGTAGCCGACATAAGAGAACGCGCCGCTCGCCGGCGGCCCAAGGCCCGGGTTGATCGCCAGGATTGCCCGCGTGCTGTCGTCGCCATTGCGGCGGAGCCAGTCCATCGTCCGGACCAGGTCCGACGCCGACGCGAACCATTCGACGTCGAGGTTGAACGGGTTGCCGGTGAACCGGGCGACGTCGATCCGGCCGGCCTCGGCCTGCGCGTAATCGGCGAGCAGGCGGCGGCGCCCGGCCTCGTCGGCCTGCCGCCACAGATTGAGCGCCGGCGCGGGCGCGGTCTTGATCGCGGCGAATTCCAGCGTCGAGAGGAACGGGCGGTTGCGCGCCGGATCGGCGACGCCGATGGTCGCCATCATCCGCTCGACATGGTCGCGGCCGAGCGTGTGCAGCAGCATGTCGGCGGCGCTGTTGTCGCTGACCGAGATCATCAGCGCGGCGAGCGTATGGAGCGTCACCGGCGCGCCTTGCGGCCAGGTCTGCAGCGTGCCCGACGGAACCGAGCGGCGGTCGAGGGTGACGACGTCGTTCCAATGGCGCTGGCCGGCCCGGACCTGCCGGCTCAGCTCGGCGAGGATGAACAGCTTGAACGCCGACCCGATCCCCAGCGGCCGGTCGGGCTCGAGCGAGGCGAGCGTTTCGGGCGCGCCCTCGCCGAGCCGCGCCACGCTGATCGACTTCTCGCCCGGAAGCGCGCGAATCTCGCTTAGGATCGCGGCCAGGCTGTCGCCGCGCACGTCGGCGCCGGTGACGAGCAGCCCGGCGATCCGCCCCGGCGGCTGCGGCTCGACCGCGATCTGGATGTGCAGAATCGCCCGTTCCAGCGCCACGTGCATCATGCCCGATCGGGGGGAGGCAGCCTCGAGCCGTTCCAGCCCCTGCACCGGGCCATATTGCGCGACGAGCTGCTGTGAGATCGTCCGCAGCTGCGCCGCGGGCACCTGGGCGAGGAATGCCGGGGTGAACATCTCGGCCGGATCGCCCTGGCCGCGCAGCAGCGCCACGACCTGGTCGGCGCGGCCGCGCAACGCGCCGCTCGCCTCCTGCGCCAGCGCGGGGCCGCTCATGCCCAGGGCGATCAACCATGCCAGAAACCACCGTCTCGTCATCAGATCCTCCCTAAGCGAAACCTCGGCGCCTCTCCACCGTTACACGTGCGAACCATTTTCACGGGAGACGTCTCATGCCGGTTTCGAACACGAGCCTGATCGAACGGATCGCTCGAGTCATCGCCGCCCGGGTGATGAGCGCCAATGCCGAGGGCGGCCAGACCTCGGCGGGGCCGCTCGTCGATGCGGTCTGGCGCGATTATCGCGACGACGCCTTGTCGGTGATCCGCACGCTGCGCGAGCCGGACCCGGCGATGGCCGCGGCCGGCGACGCCGCGACCTGGGAGCGGATGATCGAGGCGGCGCTGGCCGAAGCCGGGGCCGAAGCCGCCTCATAGGCCGAGTTCCGGCCAGACCTTCCTCAGCGCATAGAGCGAAGGCAGCAGCAGCATCAGCCCGGCGGCGATGTCGAACGCGCGGATCGGCCGCATCCGCCCGCCGCGCCCGCGCGTGCGCACGTCGATCAGGGTGATCCACAGGATCGACGCGCCGCACAAGGCGGTGAAGCCCAGCAGCCCGGCATAAAAGTAAAGCAGCGGCCCCGGCCAGTTGCCGATCATGGCCGAAACGATCAGCGCGGAGAGGCCCGCGGCGATGCCGATCACGGTCGCCCGCTGGATCGTCCAGAAGGCGAACCTGCCCTGCGGCGGGGGCGGCAGATGGCGGCGCTTAGGCGTCGATCGCCTCCTCGTCCAAATCGGCGGCGTGGCTCTGGATGAAGTGGAAGCGGTGCTCGGGGTTGCGGCCCATCAGCCGGTCGACGAGATCGCGGACCGCCCAGCGTTCCTCCGGGTCCTTGGGCAGGGTGATCCGGATCAGGCCGCGCGTCTTCGGGTCCATCGTCGTCTCGCGCAGCTGGATCGGGTTCATCTCGCCGAGGCCCTTGAAGCGCGAGACCTCGACCTTCTTCCCCTTGAACAGGCTCGCCTCGAGCGCGGCGCGATGGTCGTCGTCGCGGGCATAAGCGATCGTCCCGCCCGCCGCGAGCCGGTAGAGCGGCGGCTGGGCAAGGTAGAGGTGGCCCTGGCGGACCAGCTCCGGCATTTCCTGGAAGAAAAACGTCATCAGCAGGGTGGCGATATGGGCGCCGTCGACGTCGGCGTCGGTCATGATCACGACCCGCTCGTAGCGCAGATCCTCGGGCACGCACTGGTCGCGCACGCCGCAGCCCAGCGCCTGAACGAGGTCGGCGATCTCCTGGTTGGCGCGGATCTTGTCGGCGGTGGCCGAGGCGACGTTCAATATCTTGCCGCGGATGGGAAGAATGGCCTGGGTCTTGCGGTCGCGCGCCTGCTTGGCCGAGCCGCCGGCGCTGTCGCCCTCGACGATGAAGAGTTCGGTGCCCTTGGGATCGTCATTGGCGCAGTCGGTGAGCTTGCCCGGCAGCCGCAGCTTGCGGCCCGAGGTCGCGGTCTTGCGCTTGATTTCGCGCTCGGCGCGGCGCTTCAATCGCTCGTCCATCCGCTCGAGGACGAAGCCCAACAAGGCGCGGCCGCGCTCCATAGGGTCGGCGAGATAATGGTCGAAATGGTCGCGCACCGCATTTTCGACTAGCCGCGCCGCGTCGGGCGAGGTCAGCCGGTCCTTGGTCTGGCTCTGGAACTGGGGATCGCGGATGAACACCGAGAGCATGATCTCTGCGCCGGTCACCACGTCCTCGGCCTGGACCTCCTTCGCCTTCTTCTGGCCGATCAGCTCGGCGAACGCGCGCACGCCGCGGGTCAGCGCCATGCGCAGGCCCTGCTCGTGGCTGCCGCCGTCGGGATTGGGGATGGTGTTGCAATAATAAGAGGCGTTGCCGTCGCCCCAGGTCGGCCAGGCGACCGCCCATTCGACCGAGCCCTGACCGCCGGCGAAATCCTGCCTGCCGGTGAAGGGCGCGTTGGTCGCGGTCTCACGCGCGCCGATCTGCTCGCGCAAATGGTCGGCGAGGCCGCCCTCGAACTTGAACACCGCTTCGGCCGGCACCTCGTCGTCGGCGAGCGCGGGATCGCAGCGCCAGCGTATCTCGACCCCGGCGAACAGATAGGCCTTGGACCGGGCGAGCCGGTAGAGCCGCGCCGGCTTGAACTTCGCCTCCTCGCCGAAAATGTCGGCATCGGGGGTGAAGGAGAGGGTGGTGCCGCGCCGGTTCTGGGTCGGGCCGAGGTCGATGAGGGGCGAGGTCGGCAGGCCGCGCGCGAAGCTCTGGCGGAAGACCCGCTTGTTCCGCGCGACCTCGACGATCGTGTCGGACGACAAAGCGTTGACGACCGAAACCCCGACGCCGTGCAGGCCGCCCGAGGTGGCATAGGCCTTGTCGGAGAATTTGCCGCCCGAATGGAGCGTGGTCAGGATCACTTCCAGAGCGGATTTGCCGGGATATTTGGGATGCTCGTCGACCGGGATGCCGCGGCCGTTGTCGGCGATGGTCAGCCGGTTGCCCGCCTCGAGCGTGACCTCGATCCGGCTCGCATGGCCGGCCACCGCCTCGTCCATGCTGTTGTCGAGCACCTCGGCGGCGAGATGGTGCAGCGCCCGCTCGTCGATCCCGCCGATATACATGCCCGGCCGGCGGCGGACCGGCTCGAGGCCTTCGAGCACCTCGATCGAACTGGCGTCGTAATCGCCGGGCCCGCCGGGCGGCGGGGGCGGCGCGGGTGGGCCCGACCCGGACCCGAACAAATCGTCGTCTTCTGCCATGGATCAGCTATAGGCGCGCGGGAATCCGCGTGCCAAGCGGATTGGCCGTCGCGCCGTCCTGTTGCCGCCGCGGCTCCGTCCCCCGAGCGGCGCGAAGGTCATGATTTCATCGAAAAGGGCGAAATTTTCGCCCCTCGGCACGACCCGAAAGGGCGCAAAACCGCGCTTTCCGGCTCGCGACTCGGCGATGATGCATGTCATGAAGTACACGATTTCCCTGCTCCTCCCCACATGGCCGTCTCCAGCCGGTTGACCCATTTTCTCCTCATCGCGCCAAACGGCAAGCGCCGCTCCTGGCCCGGGAGAAGCCAGAACATATTATGAACAATGGCTGTAGGAAAGGGGTCAGGCGGCCGCGCCGGCCGGCCGTGGGGGCGGAGACCCGGACCCGAACAAATCGTCGTCGTCCGACATGAGAGGGGTATAGGGGGTGCGGAGTCTTGGGGGCAAGGTTCTTGGCCTGTTCTGTCCACAGGTTGGGTGGTGGTTCGCGCGGAGGTAAGGCCGGTTCGTCCTTGACGGGGCTGGTGCTGCATGGTAATACCTTTGGTATGAAAGTGGCCGTCTCGATCCCGGATCGCGTCTTTGCGGAAGCGGAGCGGCTTGCCGTTCATCTGAAGACCTCGCGCAGCGCGCTGTATGCCCGCGCCCTCGCCGCCTTCGTCGGCAATCATGCGCAGGATCGGGTAACGGAAAAGATGAATGCGGTCGTCGACGCGGTCGGCGCGTCATCCGACCCGTTCAGCCGCGCCGCCGCGCGCCGGGTGTTCGAACGCGTCGAATGGTGATCGCCCAGGGCGAGGTCTGGTGGGCCGCCCTGACCGACCCGATCGGCTCTTCCGCAGGCTATCGCAGACCCGTGCTGATCGTGCAGGGCGATGCGCTGAACGCAAGCCGAATCGCGACCGCTTTGTGTGTGCCGCTCACCAGCAACCTCAAATGGGTCGACGCGCCGGGCAATGTGCTGCTGCCGGCGCGGGAGACCGGGCTCGACAGGGATTCGGTGGCCAACGTCTCGCTGCTGATCGCGGTGGACAAGGCGCAGCTCGACGAGCGGATGGGGCAGGTGCCACGGCGGGCGCTGGAGCGGGTGCTGGCCGGGATCGATGTGGTGCTGGGCCGCTAGGGGCCGCGGGAGAGACCCGGACCCGAACAAAATCGTCGTCGTCTGACATAAGAGGGGCATAGGGGGTGCGGAGTCGTGGGGGGAAGGTTCTTGGCCTGTTCTATCCACAGGCTGAGGCGGCGTCGCGCGGAGGCGCAAAGGCGCGACGGGAGCCGGCGCCCGCTTAGGGTGGAAAGCGGACATCTCCACGGATAGACAGGCCGGCATGGCGAGCACGAACGAATTTCAATGCTGGTTCTGTGGACAGGCGATCGAGCGCGTGGACACGGGCGCCGTCATGATCACGGTCGAAAGCCTTTGGCGCTGGGTTGCTCGTTCAGCGAGCACGGACGACCCTATGCAGGCGGTCTACGCGCACTCGGCTTGTGCGAGGGATAAGCTTCAGGGCGCGACGATGGCGCTCGAATCCTGGATCTTCGGCGAGGACGACTAAACGCCCGCGGCTCGTTTTCCAGAAGAAGGTGCCATGAACTGGAGCAAATGGGTAAGGCAGATCCATCGCTGGCTGTCGATGATCTTCACGGCGGCCGTGATCGCCATCTTCGCCGCTTTGGGGTTGGGGACGGAACCCGCTTATTGGGTGTACTTCCTGCCGCTGCTCCCGCTCGCTTTGCTGCTGCTCAGCGGGCTGTATCTGTTCGTGCTGCCCTATGCCGCCAGGTGGCGGGGCGGGCGAGGCTGAGCGGGAATGGGGACAGTTGCGAGCAACTGTCCCCCGCAGGCCGTCAGGAGCTGTAATACATGTCGTATTCGACCGCGGTGGGGGTGGTTTCCCAGCGCAGCTGCTCCTCCCAGCGCAGCTCCATATAGGCGTCGAGCTGGTCGTCGCTGAACACGTCGCCCTTGGTCAGGAAGGCGCGGTCGGCGTCGAGCGCGTGCAGCGCCTCGCGCAAGCTGCCGCAGACGGTCGGCACCTCGGCCAGCTCCTGCGGCGGCAGGTCGTAGAGGTTCTTGTCGATCGGGTCGCCCGGATGGATCCGGTTCTGGATGCCGTCGAGGCCGGCCATCAAGAGGGCGGAATAGGCCAGATACGGATTCGCGAGCGGATCGGGGAAGCGGAACTCGACGCGCTTGGCCTTCTCGCCGGCGCCGTAGGGGATGCGGCACGAGGCCGAGCGGTTGCGGCTCGAATAAGCGAGCAGGACCGGCGCCTCGTAGCCGGGGACGAGGCGCTTGTAGCTGTTGGTGGTCGGGTTGGTGAGCGCGTTCAACGCGCGGGCGTGCTTGATCACCCCGCCGATGAAATAGAGGCAGGTCTCGGAAAGGCCCGCATAGCCGTTGCCGGCGAACAAGGGCTTGCCGGCCTTCCAGATCGACATGTGGGTGTGCATGCCCGAGCCGTTGTCGGTCTTGATCGGCTTGGGCATGAAGGTCGCGGTCTTGCCATAGGCCTGGGCGACCATGTGAACGACATATTTGTAGATCTGCATGCGGTCGGCGGTGGTGGTCAGCTCGCCATAGGTGAGGCCCAATTCGTGCTGGGCGGCGCCGACCTCGTGATGGTGCTTGTCCATCGGCAGGCCCATTTCGAGCATGGTCGAGACCATCTCCGCCCTGATGTCCTGCGCCGAATCGACCGGCGCGACCGGGAAATAGCCGCCCTTGGCGCGCGGCCGGTGCGCCAGGTTGCCGTTCTCATATTTGGTGGCGGTGTTGGTCGGCAGCTCGATGTCGTCGATGGTGAAGCCGGACGAATTGTAGCCGTCCTCGAAGCGGACGTCGTCGAACATGAAGAATTCGGCTTCGGGGCCGACGTAGATCGTGTCGCCGATGCCGGTCGCCTTCAAATAGGCCTCGGCGCGCCGCGCGGTCGAGCGCGGATCGCGGGCGTAGAGCTCGCCGGTGCCGGGATCGACGATGTCGCAGAACAAGATGCCCATCGGCGTCGCGCTGAACGGATCGAGATACCAGGCGTCGAGATCGGGCTTGAGGATCATGTCGGATTCGTTGATCGCCTTCCAGCCGGCGATCGAGCTGCCGTCGAACATCAGCCCGTCGGTCAGCGCATCCTCGTCGATCACGCCGGCGCACATGCTGAGATGCTGCCACTTGCCCTTGGGATCGGTGAAGCGAAGGTCGACCCACTCGATCTCGCCCTCCTTGATCGCCTTGAGGATCTTGCCCGCGTCGTTCGCCATGTCGCTCTTGCCCCCTGATTGGATTCGCGTTCGGACCTACCCATCCTCCCGGCCGTGCGGGCCGTCCAGCGCCGCGTGAATAATTCACGAAACGGGCCGCTAGAATGGCCGCCTTTGCGCCGCGACCAGCATCCTGACCAGCATCGCCACCGGCCGCGGCACGCCGACCTTGCCGTCGAGCCACAGGCTGACGGTCGAGCGGTTGACGCCGATCGCGGCGGCGATGTCGCCCTGCGTCTCGTAGCCCAGCACGCGCATCGCCGCGCGCAGCTCCTGCGGCGACATCGAGGCCAGGCGCGGATCGTTCACCGTCAAATGCCTTCCACTACGTCATTCCCGCGAAAGCGGGAATCCAGACCGCGTTCGAGACCTGCATCGAGTCCGCCTGGACTCCCGCTTTCGCGGGAGTGACGGAGGGGGGTCAGATCGCGTCGGTGCCCCGCTCGCCGGTGCGGATGCGGAGCGCCTCCTCGATCGTCGAGACGAAGATCTTGCCGTCGCCGATCCGCCCGGTCCGCGCGGCATTGGCGATCGCCTCGACCACCCGGTCGGCGAGGCCGTCGTCGACCACCACTTCGAGCCGGACCTTGGGCAGGAAATCGACGACATATTCGGCGCCGCGATAGAGCTCGGTGTGGCCCTTCTGGCGGCCGAACCCCTTGGCCTCGGTGACGGTGATGCCGGAGACGCCGACCTCGTGCAGCGCCTCCTTGACCTCGTCGAGCTTGAACGGCTTGATGATCGCCTCGACCTTCTTCACCCGAATCTCCGCCTGTTGCGATGCACAATAGAGGGCGCGGCAAGGGTGACAAGCGCGGCGTTTCGCGGACCGGGCGGGTCAGCCCCTATTCATCCGGCCGTTGATAAATGGCTCTGCAAGAGCCACATCGGAAAAAAGGAGGTCCGCCATGCGCAAATATCTTCCCCTGCTCGTCGGAAGCCTCGCCCTCGTCGCCGGCTCGGCGCAGGCGGTGCCGATCGATCGCGAGGCCGAGCTGGCCCGCGCCGTCCAGGGCCGGGTCGCCGGCGACCCGGTCGACTGCATCGACATGCACCGCGTCCAATCGAGCCGGAT
Organism: Sphingomonadales bacterium; assembly: GCA_034668465.1. Lineage (GTDB taxonomy): Bacteria > Pseudomonadota > Alphaproteobacteria > Sphingomonadales > Sphingomonadaceae > Allosphingosinicella. The sequence continues at coordinate 83,398 of JAXDPI010000045.1, read as the reverse complement.
CATCCCGGGCACCGCGATCGTCTACGACACCGGCGGGGTGATCTACGTCAACCGGCCGCGCGCCGGCGCCGAATCGCTCACCCAGTGGGACATCCAGGTCAACCGCTTGTGGTCGTCGCAGCTGTGCAGCATCGATACGGTGCAGCTGCTCGACCAAGGCTCGCACTCCTATTCGGGCACCGTCTTCCTCGGCGAATTCATCCCCTATCGCCGGGTGCGCACCAGCGACGCGCGCTAGGAGGCAAGGGACAGCCACTTTCATAGGCCGGCGCGGGAGGACCGATGCCGGGCGCGTGAAAGCGACTGTCCCCATTCCGTTTGACCACCGTCGATTTCCCGCTAGGAGGTGCGCGGGGTTGGGATCGACGGGACGAGCATGGCCGACCAGCCCCAATTCGACGCCCATGTTTCCGAGCAGCGCTTCCAGCTGCTGATTAACGCCGTCACCGATTATGCGATCTACATGCTCGAGCCGACCGGGCATATCGCGACCTGGAATTCCGGCGCACGGCGGTTCAAGGGCTATGCCGCCGAAGAGATTATCGGCCGGCATTTCTCCTCCTTCTTCACGCCGGAGGACCGCGAAGCCGGGCTGCCCGCCCGCATCCTGCGGACCGCGCGCGAGGAGGGGCGGTTCGAATCCGAAGGCTGGCGGGTCCGCAAGGACGGCTCGCGCTTCTGGGCGCATGTCGTCGTCGATCCGATCCTGGGCGACGACGGCACGCTGCTCGGCTTCGCCAAGATCACCCGCGACGTCACCGAGCGGCGCGAAGCCGAGCGCGCGCTCTATGAGAGCGAGCAGCGGTTCAGCATGCTCGTCCAGGGCGTGCGCGACTGCGCGATCTGCATGCTCGATCCCGAAGGCCTGGTCAGCAACTGGAATGTCGGCGCGGCGCAGATCAAGGGTTATGCCGCCGAGGAGATCATCGGCCAGCATTTCTCGCGCTTCTACACCGACGAGGACCGCGCCGCCGGCGCGCCGCAGCGCGCGCTCGAGACGGCGCTGCGCGAGGGCAAATACGAGACCGAGGCCTGGCGAGTCCGCAAGGACGGCAGCCGGTTCTGGGCCAGCGTGCTGATCGACCCGATCTACGGCGAAAACGGCGCGGTGAGCGGCTTTGCCAAGATCACCCGCGACATCACCGACAAGAAGCGCGCCCAGGAGGAGCTGGAGGAGGCGCGCAACGCCCTGTTCCAGTCGCAGAAGATGCAGGCTCTGGGCGAGCTTACCGGCGGCGTCGCCCACGATTTCAACAATCTCATCACCGTGGTGCGCGGCTCCGCCGAGATGCTGAGGCGCGGCGACCTTTCCGAGGCCAAGCGCGAGCGCTATCTCGAGGCGATCATCGAGACCGCCGAGCGCGCGGCGGCGCTGACCAGCCACATGCTGGCCTTCGGGCGCCGCCAGGCGCTGAAGCCCCAGGCGATCGACGTCAACGTCCGGCTCGACGCGCTGGTCGAGGTGCTCGGGCGGATGCTCGGCAGCCATATCGAGGTGAAGCTCGAGCTCAGCGCGGACCTGTGGCGGATCGAGGCCGATCCGGCGCAGCTCGAAGCGGCGCTGCTCAACGCGGCGATCAACGCGCGCGACGCGATGCCCGGCGGCGGCGTGCTGACCCTCGCCACCGCCAATGCGCCGGAGACCGGCGAGGTCCGCATCTCGATTTGCGACACTGGCGAGGGGATGCCTCGGGAGGTGCTCGAGCGCGCCTTCGAACCCTTTTTCACCACCAAGTCGGTCGGCAAGGGAACCGGGCTCGGCCTCAGCCAGATCCACGGCTTCGCTGCCCAGACCGGCGGCCGGGCCGAGATCGAGTCGGCGCCGGGCAGGGGGACGATCGTGCGGATTTTCCTGCCCCGAACGGAGAATGCGACCCACGTTCCGGCCGAGCGGGAACCGGTCGCCGAGGGGATCCGGGGCAAGGCGGTGCTGCTGGTCGAAGACAATGATCTGGTGCGCAGCTTCGCCGACGGCGTGCTCGCCGAGCTCGGCTATTGCGTGACCAGCGTCGGCTCCGCCGACGAAGCGCTGGCGCGGCTCGCGGCGGGGCCGGTCGACCTCCTGCTGTCCGACATCGTCATGCCCGGGATGAGCGGAATCGAGCTCGCCCGGCAGGTCAACCAGAGCCATCACGGCCTGCCGGTGCTGCTCGCCACCGGCTATAGCGAGGACCTGCTCAAGGGCGCCGCGGCGGAATTCCGGGTGATCTCCAAGCCCTATGGGCCAAGCGAGCTGGCCGACGCGGTGGCGGCGGCTTTGGCGGCGGGCGCCGCTCAGGCGTAAGGCGGCGCGTCGAGGCCCCTGGGGCTCTTGGTGAAGACCTCGCAGCCGTCCTGGGTGATGCCGACGCTGTGCTCGAACTGGGCCGAGAGGCTGCGGTCGCGGGTGACCGCGGTCCAGCCGTCCTCGAGGATCTTGGAGGCGGCCTTGCCGATGTTGATCATCGGCTCGATCGTGAAGAACATGCCGGGGCGAAGCTCGGGGCCGGTACCGGGCCGGCCGGCATGGACCACCTCGGGCGCGTCGTGGAAGACGCGGCCCAGCCCGTGGCCGCAAAAGTCGCGCACGACGCTGTAGCGCTGCGCCTCGGCATGGGTCTGGATGGCGTGGGCGATGTCGCCGAGCCGGTTGCCGGGCCTGGCCTGCGCGATGCCCAGCATCAGGCATTCGTACGTGGTCTGGACGAGCTTGCGCGCCTTGATGCCGACGTCGCCGACCAGGTACATGCGGCTGGTGTCGCCGTGCCAGCCGTCGAGGATCGGCGTCACGTCGATGTTGAGGATGTCGCCGTCCTTGAGGAGGCGATCGCCCGGAATGCCGTGGCAGACGACATGGTTGACCGAGGTGCAGCAGCTCTTGGTGAAGCCGCGATAGCCCAAAGTGGCGGGGACCCCGCCCGCGTCGAGCGTCATCCGGTGGACGATCGCGTCGAGCTCTTCGGTCGTCACCCCGGGGACGACATGGGGGACGAGCGCGTCGAGGATTTCCGCGGCGAGGGCGCCGGCGGCGCGCATGCCGGCAAAGCCGTCCGGCCCGTGCAGCTTGATCGCGCCGTGGCGCCCGACAATGCCGGCGTCGGCGTCGAGAAGGTGGGTGTCCATGGGAGGAATATAGCCCTGGCGGGCTGGTTTGACGAGATGCTTGACAGCTGAGCTGGACTGAGTTAAGTCATAGCTTAACTCGGCTGAGTTTCCAAGTGGCCCAGAAGCTGCTCCGGAATTAACCGGTTAAGTCGAGAAGATGTGTTGGCCGCGGCATCGCGGTCGAGGTCTTCTTGCGTCGGAGGTCGAGATGGAGCGGAGTAAGCGGTTCGCGCTGTTCGTTCGGGAGATGGAAGAAGCGGCGCCCGCCGCGTCGTTCGAGGAGGCGAGGCAGTTGCTCGAAGCCAAGCTAAACGAAGTCGAAGACGCTCATTCGGGCGTGCGGTTCTGCCCGGGAAATTGGCGCGACGATGGCCGCATGTATCCGCCGCAGGACGATTCCGAACGGAAGAGCCCAACTGCCGAAGTGCGTGTGTTTCGAACCCGCGGGCATCGCGTCTGGATCGCGGCCAATGGCGCGATCCGGATCATCACGGCGGGAACGCCGCACGATCGAATTGTCCTCGACAAGGCCGGAAAGGACGGCGGGTTCTGTCCCGCCGCGTGACTCCGCAATGAAGGTCTTTGATCAGCTTTTGAACCGAGTGCAGCAACATCTCGGCATTAGTCGAGACTTGCTGGTGTCCGTCGAAGAACCTGTAGCTCCCGATGGCGTCTATTTTCTAACGGTCGCCTGTGATGATTATGTCATCGAAGTCGAATGGCAGAGGCATCGCGGCTTTGGCATCGCCGCCGGGCGCGAATTGGTGTTCGGAAGCGGCGTGGACGAGGTTTACGGCTCGGCCGACGCGGTGTTTGAGCGTATCGACCAGCTTTTGGAGACGCGTGAATCGACGTCCGACGAGGTGCCTGTAAACCTCATCGACCTCCGCAAGCTGCGTGGGCTGCTTCAGAAGGACGTCGCGGAGCAGCTCGGCATCAGCAAGAGTGGGCTCGCGCAGATGGAGCGTGCGGATTCACTAACAACCATGCAGATCGATACATTGCGGAAGCTGATCGCGAGTCTCGGTGGCGAGCTTGTGCTGTCAGCGCATTTTCCTGAGGGCGGTGAACGTCGGATTGCCGTAGATTGATAGCATTGCTGCTGCTTCGCAAACGCCTGAGCAGTCGCTAGAGCAATGCCATGACATCCGAGCGGATCTGGACGGCCGGGCTGCTGGTGATCGGGGACGAGATATTGTCCGGCCGCACCCAGGACAAGAACGTCGCCCAGATCGCGACCTGGCTCAACCTGCAGGGGATCAGGCTCGCCGAAGTGCGGGTGGTGCCGGACGAGATCGAGCGGATCGCGGCCGCGGTCAACGCGCTGCGCGGGGCTTACGACTATCTCTTCACCACCGGCGGGATCGGCCCGACCCACGACGACATCAGCGTCGACGCGATCGCGCACGCGCTCGGCGTCGCGGTGGTCGTCCACCCCAAGGCACGCGCGGCGCTCGAGGCCTATTACGCGACGCGCGGCGGGCTGACCGAGGCGCGGCTCAGAATGGCGCGCGTACCCGAAGGCGCGGCGCTGATCGAGAACCGGATGTCGGGCGCGCCCGGGATCCGGCTCGGCAACCTCTTCATCCTCGCCGGCGTGCCGCACATCGCCGGGCTGATGCTCGAGGCGCTGTCGGGCCAGCTCGAGGGCGGCAAGCCTTTGCTTTCGGCGACGATCGGCTGCTGGTCGCCCGAGAGCGAGGTGGCGGACGTGCTCGGCGAGACCGAGCGCGCCCATCCCGGCTGCCAGATCGGCTCCTATCCCTTCTTCCGCGACGGACGGGTCGGCGCCAATTTCGTGATCCGCAGCACCGATCGCGCCTTGCTCGACGGCTGCCGCGCGGACCTCGTCGCGCGGCTGGAAGCGGCGGGCAGGGAAGTGGTCGCGGAGGTCGTGTGACATTTGGCGCGGCGCCGGAACCAAGCGCGGCGGCGACCGCTTTAGCGCCTCATGGATCGTATCTTCACCTGGTTCGCCGGCCGCATCTCCTCCTATGCGGGCCAGCCGCTCGCCTTTGTCGTCGCCTTCGGACTGATCGTCGTCTGGGCGGTGACCGGGCCCATTTTCCAATATTCGGACACCTGGCAGCTGGTGATCAACACGACGACGACCATCGTCACCTTCCTGATGGTGTTCCTGATCCAGAACAGCCAGAATCGCGACGCGGCGGCGATGCAGGCCAAATTGGACGAGCTGCTGCGCGCGGTCGGTAAGGCGCGCGCCGCCTTCATCGGCATCGAGCATCTGACCGACGCCGAGATCGAGAAGATCCGCGACGCAATCGAGCGCGAGACGGGGAACCGCAAGGCCGGCAAGAAAGGCGACAAGGGCTCCACCGCCGACGACAGCGTCGACCGGCTGCTCGATCGGTTCTGACGGCCCCGGCAGTCCGTCGTCCCGGCGACAGGGCGAAGCGCCGCGAGGACTCGAGGGTTCGATCAGCAATGTCGGAGAATGGAGCGGGTGAAGGGAATCGAACCCTCGTCGTAAGCTTGGGAAGCTTCTGCTCTGCCATTGAGCTACACCCGCTTCGAGGAGCGTATCTAGGCAGCGCTCCGCGGCTTGTCGAGCGTTCGGATGAGGGGACAGTTACCTGGGACAGTTACCAGTAACTGTCCCAGGTAACTGTCCCCATTCCAGCGCCGGCTTGTCGGGGGCGCCGCGCGGCCTCAGCGGGCGGTGCTGCCGTAGCGGACGTCGCCGGCGGTCAGGGCCTTCTTGTCGGCCGCGGCGTCGGCATATCGAAGGTTGGTATAGGGTTGCGGCGAGAGCTTGGCGCCGAAGCCGCGCTCCTTGCCTGGCGCCAGCCGCCTCAGGTCGAACTCCTGCTCGAACTGGATGCCCATCCGCCGGCCCTCGGTCCAGCGCACGGTCGCGCCGAGGCTGCCGCAGCCGGGCAGGTCGATCTGGACGCTCGCATCGGCCGGCAGCGCCCGGTCGCCCTCGAGCAGCGCGCCGCCGGTCGAGATGTTGCGCACCCGGACCGACATATTCATCCCGTTCCACTGCAGATTGGCGACCTTCAAGAGGCCCTGGCGCGGCGGCCGGTTGAACTGGAAGCCGTCGGCGGTGACCGTCTTGTTCTGCGCCGCGAGCGCGCCCGCTTCCTCGCGCCCCATCGGCCGGCCGAAAATATAGCCCTGGATGTGCGAGCAGCCCAATTCGCGGATCAGGGTCAGCTCGTCATGGGTCTCGGCGCCCTCGGCGGTGGTATCCATGCCGAGGCTCTCGGCGAGGGTGACGATGGCGCGGATGATGGCGGCGTTGCGGCTGCCCGATTTGGCGGCGCCGCGGACGAAGCTCTGGTCGATCTTGATCTTGTCGAACGGCGCCTTCTTCAGATAGCCGAGCGACGAATAGCCGGTGCCGAAATCGTCGAGGGCGAGGCGGACGCCCAATGATTTGAGCTTGGCGAACATGTCGTCGGTCGATTCGCTTTCCACCAGGAACACGCCCTCGGTGATCTCGAGCTCGAGCTGGCGCGGCTGGATCTGCGACTGGGCGAGCGCGCTGATCACGATCGCCGGCAGATTGGGATCGACGAACTGGAGCGGCGAGAGGTTGACCGCGACCCGGATCTGCTCGGGCCATGTCGCCGCTTCGGCGCAGGCGGTGCGCAGCACCCATTCGCCGATCTGCGGGATCAGGCCGCTTTCCTCGGCCAGCGGGATGAACAGGCTCGGGGAAATCACGCCGCGCGACGGATGGTGCCAGCGGACCAACGCCTCGAAGCCGGACAATTCCTCGGTCTGGGCGTTGACCACCGGCTGATAGACGAGCTGGAGCTCGCCGCGGCCGATCGCCTTCCTGAGGTCGTTCTCGAGCATCTGCCGGTCCTGCGCTTCCGAATGCATTTCCGGCGCGAAGAAGCAGAAGGTGCCGCGGCCCGCGGCCTTGGCCGAATAGAGGGCGAGATCGGCATTGCGGATCAGGGCGTCGGCGCAGGTCCCCTCGGGCGGGGCGATGGCGATGCCGACCGAGGCGCCGATCGCGATATTGTGGCCCTCGATGGAATAAGGCATCGAGACCTGCTGGATCAGCCGCTCGGCGAGGTTGCCGAGGATGCCGCCATTGTCCTGCCCGGGCAGCACCGCCTCGAACTCGTCGCCGCCGAGCCGGCCGATCTGGCCCTTGTCGCCGATCACGTTGGTCAGGCGCTGGGCGACCTGCTTGAGCAAAGCGTCGCCGATCGGGTGGCCGAGCGTGTCGTTGACGTTCTTGAACCGGTCGAGGTCGATCAGGAACAAGGCGCAGCCGCCGGCCGCGCCTTTCTGGCTCTGCAGCGCTTCGTCGAGCGTGCGGCGCATCAGCATGCGGTTGGGCAGGCCGGTCAGCGAATCATATTTGGCGAGGCGGTTGATCTCCTCCTCGGAGCGCCGCTGCTGGGTGAGGTCGCTGCCGATGCCGCGAAAGCCGAGGAAGCGGCCATGCTCGTCGAAGCTCGGCGTGCCGGACAGCGACCACCAGATTTCGGCGCTGGTATTGGCGCGCACGGTGACGTCGGTGAAGGGCAGGCGGGCGGAGAGGTGGAAGCCCAACGTGCGCTCGGATTCGCCGCCTTCGTCGGCGCCGATCAGCTCGACGAACGGACGGCCGATCAAATCGTCGGCCGCCGTCTTGAGGTCGGCGGCGAGCTGCTCGGACACATAGGAGACCGCGCCGCGCCCGGTCGTCTCCCAGAACCAGCCGCGGCCGGCCTGCTCGAACTCCTCGATGAACCGGGCGGCGCGCTGCGCGGACCAGTCGATCTCGATCCGGCGCTTGAGATGGCCGGCGTCGGTCCGCGCCCGGCTGAGGCTCAGATAGACGAGGCACAGCGCGAGGAAGCCCGATACGATGCCGGCGCCCGGGTCTCCCGAAAGAAACAGGACCTTCGCGCCGCAGCCGATGCAGCCGACCAAGGTCAGCGCCGGGAAGGAGAGGAAGGCGACCGGAATGACGAGGATGCCGCCGGCCACGGCGATGTCGAACAGCGCCGAATCCTGGGCGACAGCGGGCGCGGCAGTAACCGCGATCGCGGCCCACAAAAGGTTGGCGGCCAGCGCATAGAGCGCCGCGCCACGGGTCGCGACATGGGGCGCGAGGCTCGATACCGGGCGGCGGCGGAACCAGCCCCAAAGGCCAAGGTCGAGCGCCAGCATCGCACCGAGCAGGCCCGCCACGGCCGGCGGGATCGGGCCGCTGCGCGCCAAGTCGAACAGCACCGCGGCCGCGCAGATCAGGTGGGCGGCGAGGAAGAAGAGGGGGGTATGGTCGAGCGCGCGGTTGCGGTCGCGCGTGGCGCTCTCCTCCTGGTCGTCCTCGGTGGAGAAGAAATCGCGCACGAAAAGCTGCCCGAGGGGAATTCGCCCTTGGGCTTCGGTCACCTTGGGGTCGCGATAGCGTCGGGTGCCTCCCATGGGCGCCGCCCTAGCGCAGCCGTCTTAATATTTGTTTGCCGGTGGCGGGTCAGCGTCGAGGCTGGGGCCGGTCCTCATCGCCGCGCGCACGCAATGCCCGGCATTCCTCGCGATCGGGATCGCGGGCGCAGCGGCGGGCGAGCCGGCCCTCGCGCTCCTCCGCCTCGCGCAGCTCGCGGCCGCGGCGCTGATCGGCCTCGGCCTGGCTGGTGGTCGCGGCATCGACGCCGGCGCTGATCACCTTGACCGGCAAGGTGACGATATCGACCGCCGTCCGGGCGAGGCAGCCCGACAGGAGCAGCGGCAAAGCGAGGAGCGGGATGCGCATGGGTTTCGACCTAGTCCGAAGGGATTACCGCCGAATGAACGCCTGTTGACATTCTTTCGCTCCCGTCGGATATTTCTGTCATGACAGAAATAGAGACCGAGTCGAAGATGCTGGCCCCCGCGATCGAGCGGTTCGTGCTCCATTGGGGCGACATGGGCGGCCAATGGGGGGTCAACCGGTCGGTCGCCCAGATCCAGGCCCTGCTCTATCTGTCCGAACGGCCGCTGACCGCGGAGGAGATCGCCGACACGTTGGTGATGGCGCGCTCGAACGTCTCGAACAGCCTCAGGGAATTGCTCGGCTGGCGCCTGATCCGGCGGGTGCCGCTGATGGGCGACCGGCGCGACCATTATGAAGCCGAGACCGACCTGTGGGAGATGGTCACCCGCATCGCCCAGGGCCGCAAGGAGCGCGAGATCGACCCGGCGGCGGCGGCGCTGCGCGCCTGCCTTGCCGAGGCCAAAGGCGACGACCGGGTCAGCCCGGTCGCGCTGGCGCGGCTCGCCGAGATGGGCCAGTTCCTCGAGACCGTGAACCGCTGGTACGACCAGATGATCGCCGTCCCCGCGCCCAAGATCATGGCGCTGATGCGGATGGGCGCCAAGGTCGCGAATTTCCTGAGCTTCGGCCGCAAGGACGGGGAACGGCAAGGCGGCTGACGCCGCGGGAAAGGGAGACAAGGCGATGGCGGAGCAGGTGCGGACCGGGGCGGTGCTCCCCTTTCCCGCCGCCCGCGCGCCCGGCCCCGCGCCCGACATGGGCGACCTTCGCTTCCGCACCCTGATCGGCGAGGCGGCCTGGGCGCGGCTGCCGGACGCGACCCGGGCGCGCTTCGGCAAAAGGATCGCGGGCTGCGCCGCCGCGCTCTATGCCGGCGAGGTGGTCGAATGCCGGATCAATTGGGCGGGCTGGCTGCTCGGCCGGATCGGCCGGCTGATCGGCTCGCCGCTGCCGCTCTGCCGCGACGCCGACGTGCCGGCCTGCGTCAGCGTCACCGAGGATGCGTTGTCGGGCGGCCAGAACTGGACCCGGATCTACGGCCGCCGCCGCGGCTTCCCGCAGGTGATCAGCTCGTGCAAGAGCTTCGCCGGCCCGACCGGGCTCGAGGAGCTGGTCGGCGGCGGCTTCGGCATCGCCCTCAACGTCGAGGTCGAGGACGGCGCGCTCCATTTCGTCAGCGACCATTATTTCTGGAAGGTGCGCGGGCGCCGCTTGCGCATCCCGCGCTGGCTCGCCCCCGGCGCGCTCCGCGTCAGCCATGTCGACTGCAACCACGGCCTGTTCGCCTTCGTGATGGCGCTGCGCCACCCCTGGTTCGGCGAGCTGATCCACCAGACCGCCATGTTCCGCGACCTGGCATTGAAGGCTTGAAGGCCGAACGTTCGGCGAGAACCCGGCGCCTTCCCCGCCACGGCCATGGGGCTGACCGCGCGGGCGGTTCAGCCGACGGTCGGATTCGCGCCCAGCTTCGCGCGCGACTTGGCGAGCCATTGCTGGCGCTCCGGCAATCCGATCGTTGCGCCGTTGACGAGCTCGGTCACCTTGGTGAAATTGCCGGTGTCGCAGACCGCATTGACGTTCTTGGATTTCCAGAAGGCGCAGGCGACGCGCAGCGCGTCGGCGGTCGCCGCCGCGCGGTCCGGATCCGCGATCAGGTCGATCCCGGCGAGCGCGCCGATGTCGCGATAATTGGCGCGGCCGGTGAGCTGCATCAGCCCGCGGCCGCGGAACCGCCAGCCATCGCCCGATTCGGGCGGGCCGTTGCCATTGCGGCTGGCATAGACGTTGTTCGCCAGCGCTTCGGGCTTGTGTTCGAGCTGGAGCGCGAGCGCGTTGGGCGTGTACGGCTTGACTCTCGGATTGGCCGCGTAGCGTTTCGGCCATACCTCCGCCATGCGCTTCGCCGAATAATTCAGATTCTCCTGCCTGGTCGGGTCGCCGCCCGATTCATGCCCGATCTGGGCCATGAAGAAATGAATCCGGTTGGCGGAGTTCGCGATCTGATATTCCTTGAACAGGGGTCCGATCTGCGCCGCCATCGCCGCGATCATCGGCGCCGGGCTTTGCGGAAAAAGTGCTGCCAGCTGCTCTTTCGTGATCATCGTAAAGATCCTCCAGCAAGAGTATCGGGCAAGCAACACGGCATTACGATGAGAAGACGCCCGGGACGCGCCAAAGTCAACGCGCTCTTTCCGGGGACGGGAGCCCCGGAAAGAACGCGTCAGGACTTCAAAATCGGGAAGCCGCGGACCCTAGCGCTTCGAGAACTGGAAGGAACGGCGGGCCTTGGCCTTGCCGTATTTCTTGCGCTCGACGACGCGCGGATCGCGGGTCAGGAAGCCTTCGCGCTTGACCGTGGTGCGCAGGCCTGGCTCGTAGCGGGTCAGCGCGGTCGAGATGCCGTGGCGCACGGCGCCCGCCTGGCCGGAAAGGCCGCCGCCGATCACCGTGGCAACGACGTCATACTGGCCCTTGCGGTCGGCGATGTCGAACACCTGGTTGATGATCAGCCGCAGCGTCGGGCGGGCGAAATAGACCTCCTGGTCGCGGCCGTTGACGATGATCTTGCCGGTGCCGGGCTTGAGCCAGACGCGGGCGACCGCGTCCTTGCGGCGGCCGGTGGCGTAGGCGCGGCCCTGCTTGTCGAGCTGCTGCTCGCGCAGGATCGCCTGGATCTGCGGCCCCTGGGTCGAGACGCCGTGATCGTCGGGCGTGTCGTCGCGGCGGTCGCGGCCCCGGCCGTCGCCGCGGCCGCGCTCGCGCTCCCGCGAGGGCGCTTCCTGGGTGGCCGGCGCGGCTTCGGCCGCCGCGACCTCTTCGGCCGCCGCCGGCGCCTCGGCCTCGGCTTCGACGGCCTCGGTCGTTTCGGCCGCCTCGATGGCCTCGGGCGCAGCTTCGGGCTCGGCCTTGGTCAGCTTGGCGAGATCGGACAGCGATTGACGATTGTCGGACATCAGGCACCCACCTTGTTCTTGCGGTTCATCGCCGCGACATCGAGAGCTTCGGGATTCTGGCCGCCGTGCGGGTGCTCGGTGCCGGCATAGAGGTGGAGCGCGCGCATCTGGTCGCGGCCCAGCGGCCCGCGCGGAATCATCCGCTCGACCGCCTTTTCGAGCACGCGCTCGGGGAAGCGGCCCTCGAGGATCTTGCCGGCGGTGATCGACTTGATGCCGCCGGGATAGCCGGTGTGGCGGTGATAGACCTTGTCGGCCAGCTTCTTGCCGGTGAACCGGACCTTGTCCGCGTTGACGATGACGACATGGTCGCCGCAATCGACATGGGGGGTGTAGCTCGGCTTGTGCTTGCCGCGCAGGATGTTGGCGACGATCGAGGCGAGCCGCCCGACCACCAGCCCGTCGGCATCGATCAGATGCCATTTCTTCTCCACCTCGCGCGGCTTGGCCGACTTGGTGGTCTTCATCAGCGCCTTCATCGGCTTCAGACCTTTTGAAATGATGAGCGCGGCCCGAAGCGAGCCGCGCGATGGCGGGCAAATGGCCGGGGAGGGCGAGAAAGTCAAGGAAAAGCGCGCGTTTCGTGGGAGGTATTATATTACCTTGTGTTGTCCATGACCCAATCCTGATAGCCGGGGAAGGCGCCGGAAATCGGCCAAATCACGATCGCGGGAACCTCGTAGCTGTGCAGCGCGGCGATCCGCTCGACCAGCTTCGGCGCGGCGTCCGCGCTCGTCTTGAAGATCGCCGCGACCTCGCTCGCCTCCTCGACCTTGCCCTGCCAGCGGTAGATCGAATGGCACGGGGCCAGGATGTTGGCGCAGGCGGCGAGCCGTTCTCCGATCACCGAACGGGCGATGCGGCGGGCTTCCTCGTCCGAAGCGAAGGCCGCGTAGACGCTGACGATCTCAGGCATTGGAAGCGGCTCCCGTTCGGCCCTCCCCCAGCCGGTGTGCGGCGGTGACCATTGCGGCGAGGAGGAGGACGGCCATGGCCTGGTGCGCGACCGCGATCTCGATCCGGACGCCGGAGCGGATGGTGAGGATGCCGAGCAGGACCTGGGCGGCGACCGCGGCGATCAGCGCCGCGCCCTCCATCCTCAGCCCGCTCAGCCAGGCGCGAAGGCCGAGCCAGACCGCGAGCGCGGCGACCAGAAAAGCGAGCCAGCGGTGGACGAACTGGACCATCAGCGGATTGTCGACGAAGTTGCGCAAGGCGGGCTGCAGCCATTCCGCGCCGGCCGGATACCAGTCCGCGCCCATTTTCGGCCAGGTGTTGAAGGCGTAGCCTGCGTCGAGCCCGGCGACATAGGCGCCGAACAGGAATTGGAGGAACAGCAGCGACAGCGCCCAGAGCGCGAGCAATGGCGGCCGCGCGCGCGCCTTCAGATCGAGCGCGACCCAGACCAGGCCGGCGAAGATCAAGAGCGCGGCGAGCAGGTGGACGGCAAGCCGGATGTGGCTGACGTCAGGACGGTCGACCAGCCCCGAGGCGACCATCCACCAGCCGATCGCGCCCTGCAGCGCGCCCAGGGCGAGCAGCCCGCCCAGCTTCCAGCCGAACCCCGCCGGGATCGCGCGGCGCCACCAGAACCAGGCCAGGGGCAAGGCGAAGGCGAGCCCGATCAGCCGGCCGAGCAGGCGGTGGACATATTCCCAGAAGAAGATCGCCTTGAAGTCCGCCAGCGTCATGCCGTGGCCCTGCAATTCGTATTGCGGGCTCGCCTTGTAGAGGTCGAACTGCGCCTGCCAGTCCTGTATCGTCAGCGGCGGGATCGCGCCCGAGATCGGCTCCCAGCGGGTGATCGACAGGCCCGATTCGGTGAGCCGGGTGATGCCGCCGACGACGACCATCAGGAACACGAGCGCGGCGACGGCGATCAGCCAGAAGGCGACGGCGCCGGGGCGCGGATCGGCGGAAGCGGGGCGGGCGAACATCGGCCGCCTATGGCCGAGCGGCGCGCCCTTGCCAACCTATCGGGCTGGGTTCGGCGGCTTGGCCTCGGCCGTCTCCCGCCGGTGCCGGCGGACCAGGCGCTCGGAATCCTCGACCAGCCCTTTCGCCTGCTCGATGCACTCGCGGAGCGCGGCCTGCGTCTCCTCGATCCGGGTCAGCGTCTCGTCCTTGGGCTTCCTGGTCACGTACGGCCCCTCTGCGCCACGACTGAACCTTGATCCAGGTCAACGGTTCCTCGCTTCGGCGCATTCCCGCCACGGGGCGCTGCGGCTTCGCAACGAAATGGCAAATGATATATTGTAACGTCCGCCAAGTCGGCCTATGTGGGGCCGGACGGAAGGATTCGCGGCGCGTGCTTGCAGGGCTGACCAGGAACGGAATGATCGATCGGCTGGCGATCGGGCTCAGCGGGCTGTGCCTGGTCCATTGCGTCGCCAGCGCCGTGCTGGTGATGATGCTCGCCTCGGCCGGCGGGCTGCTGGTCGATCCGCGCATCCACGAGGCCGGCCTGTTCTTCGCGATCATCCTCGGCTCGGTCGGGCTCGGCCGCGGCGCGTTCGTTCACGGTTTCATGCTGCCGGTTGCGATCGGCAGCCTCGGCCTCGGCACGATGGCCGGCTCGCTGACGCTGCCGCACGGCGCCGAGGAGGTGTTCTATTCGGTGCTCGGCGTGCTGATCCTCGCGCTCGGCCACGACCTCAACCGCCGCGCGGTGATTTGACCGCCCGGCGCCGCTTGTTCGCGACGGGCTGAAAGCCTACATATTTGCCCATGGCCCACGTCCACCACAGCCACAAAGGTGCGGACCTCGCCGACGCCGCCAAGGCGACGATGGAGAAATCGGGCGAGCAATGGACGGCGATGCGCGCCGCGGTGTTCGCCGCGCTCGCCGGCTTCGACAAGCCGGCCTCGGCCTACGACATCGCCGAGAAGGTGTCGCAGGACCAGGGCCGCCGGGTCGCCGCCAACAGCGTCTATCGCATCCTCGATCTGTTCGTCGGCGCCAACCTCGCCAGCCGGGTGGAGAGCGTCAACGCCTATGTCGCCAACGAGCATCCCGATTGCCTGCACGACTGCATCTTCCTGATCTGCGACAGCTGCGGCCAGGCCAAGCATCTCGACAACGACAAGCTTTCCGGCGGCGTCCGGGACGCGGCCAAAGCGGCGGGCTTCGCCCCGGCCCGGCCGGTGATCGAGGTCCACGGGACGTGTGGGGAGTGCGAGGGGCAATAGCGGCCTTTGCGCACCTGAGTCATCCCGGCGAAGGCCGGGACCCATGCACAGGATCGTTAGCGGTTAAGCGCTGCCGCTTTGGCGTCTCCTTGTTGTGCGGTGTTCATGGGTCCCGGCCTTCGCCGGGATGACTCTTTGGGTTATGCTCGAGCGGCATGGCCGGGCACCTCTACATCCTCGGTAGCCGCAGGCACGGCACGCTCTACATCGGCGTCACGACCGACCTTCCCAAGCGCATCTACGAACATCGCGAAGGCCTCGTCCCGGGCTTCACCCGCCGCTACGGCGTGAAGCGGTTGGTCTACGTGGGGACTTATGACGACGTCAGCGATGCGATCGTTCGCGAACGGCGCATGAAGGAGTGGAAGCGAGACTGGAAGATCCGCTTGATCGAAACGGGCAACCCCTTTTGGGAGGACCTTGCGGTCACGCTGCTCGGCTTCGATCCCCTCAGTCATCCCGGCCTTCGCCGGGATGACTCGGGAGGTTCAGGTATCGTCGTCCCCGCCGCCGAACATCCCGCCCAATATCCCGCCGATCGCCGCGCCCGCCACGCCGGTGGCGACGGTGCCGCCGATGTCGCCGCTGTCGGCGCCGCTCTCGCTCGCCGGCATGTGGCGGAAGATTTCCTCGGCGAGGTTCATGATCGGCATCGACTGGAGCCAGATCTTGCCGGGGCCGGTCAGCGTCGCGAGGAACAGGCCCTCGCCGCCGAACAGGAAGTTCTTGACGCCGCGGACCATCTGGATGTCGGTTTCGACGCTCGGCTCCTGCATGCCGATATGGCCGGCGCTGACCAGCAGCCGCTCGCCGGGCCCAAGCGTCTTTTCGATCACCTCGCCGCTGAGGTCGAGGAAGGCGGTGCCCGGGCCGGTGACACGCTGGAGGATGAAGCCTTCGCCCGCGAAGAGCCCGGCGCCGAAGCGCTGCTGCCAGGCGATGTCGAGCGTGACGCTCTTTTCGGCGCAGAGGAACGTCTCCTTGCGGCAGATCAGCGACTGGCCGGTGGCGAGCGGAAACGGGATGATCTTCCCCGGGAAGCGCGGCGCGAAGGCGACGTGGCCCGGACCGCCCTCGGCGGTGAAATCGGTGACGAACAGGCCGCCGCCCGACATCGCCCGCTTCAAGCCGGCGAACAGGCCGCCGCCGGTATGGGTGTCCATCACGATCTGTTCGGTCATCCAGGCCATGGCGGCGGTCTGGCTGAAGATCGTCTCGCCCGGCTGCAGGTCGATCTGGACGGTCTGCATCAGGCTTCCGTGGACGTCGTAGCGCATGGCGAGCGGCCCTCCCTCGGCGCGATCTTATACCGGAAATGGGGACAGTTACGAGTAACTGTCCCCACACGGCGGCGGAAATGGGGACAGTTACCGGTAACTGTACCCGGTAACTGTCCCCACTGAGCGTTCGACAGCCGCGCGCGCAGGGGTTAGAGGGCGTGGCCATGAGTGAGAGTCCGTCAACGCCGCTGCTCGACACGGTCGCCACGCCCGAAGACCTCCGTAAATTGAAGCGCGGCCAGCTCCGCCAATTGGCCGACGAGCTGCGCGAAGAGACGATCTCCGCGGTGTCGGTGACCGGGGGCCATCTCGGCGCCGGGCTCGGCGTGGTCGAGCTGACCGTCGCGCTCCATTATGTGTTCGAGACGCCGCGCGACCGGCTGGTCTGGGACGTCGGCCACCAATGCTATCCGCACAAGATCCTGACCGGCCGCCGCGACCGGATCCGCACGCTCAGGATGGGCGGCGGCCTGTCCGGCTTCACCCGGCGCAGCGAGAGCGAATACGACCCGTTCGGCGCCGCCCACAGCTCGACCTCGATCTCGGCCGCTCTGGGCTTCGCGATGGCGAACAAGCTCGCCGGCCAGCCCGGCCGGGCGATCGCGGTGATCGGCGACGGGGCGATGAGCGCCGGCATGGCCTATGAGGCGATGAACAATGCCGGCGCGGCGGGCAACCGGCTGATCGTCATCCTCAACGACAACGACATGTCGATCGCGCCGCCGGTCGGCGGGCTCTCGCACTATCTCGCGCGGCTGGTTTCCTCGGGCAAATATCTGACGCTCAGGCACCTCGCCCAGAAGTTCGCGCGCAAGCTGCCCAAGCGGCTCCACATCATGGCCCGGCGGTGGGAGGAATATACCCGCGGCTTCTGGACCGGCGGCACGCTCTTCGAGGAATTGGGCTTCTATTATGTCGGCCCGGTCGACGGCCACAATGTCGAGCGGCTGGTCAAGATCCTCCAGAACGTCCGCGACGCCGACGAGGGGCCGATGCTGGTCCACGTCGTCACCAAGAAGGGCAAGGGCTACGCCCCCGCCGAAGCCGCCGACGACAAATATCACGGCGTCCAGAAGTTCGACGTGATTTCGGGCGAGCAGGCCAAGGCCGAGCCCGGCCCGCCTTCCTACACCGGCGTTTTCGCCAAGGCGCTGATCGCCGAGGCCGCGCGCGACGACAAGGTCGTTGCCATAACCGCGGCGATGCCGGCGGGCACCGGGCTCGACAAGTTCGGCGCGGCATATCCGGACCGCATGTTCGACGTCGGCATCGCCGAGCAGCATGCGGTGACCTTCGCCGCCGGCCTCGCCGCGCAGGGCATGCGCCCGTTCTGCGCGATCTATTCGACCTTCCTCCAGCGCGCCTACGACCAGGTCGTCCACGACGTCGCGATCCAGAATCTGCCGGTCCGGTTCGCGATCGACCGCGCCGGGCTGGTCGGCGCCGACGGCGCGACCCATGCGGGGAGCTTCGACGTCACCTATCTTTCGACCCTGCCCAATTTCACGGTGATGGCGGCCGCCGACGAGGCCGAGCTGGTCCATATGGTTCACACCGCGGCGATGCACGATTCAGGGCCGATCGCGGTCCGTTACCCGCGCGGCAACGGCACCGGCGTCGCGTTGCCCGAAACCCCCGAGCGGCTCGAGATCGGCAAGGGGCGGATCGTGCGCGAGGGCAAGAAGATCGCGATCTTCTCGCTCGGCACGCGGCTCGCCGAGGCGCTCAAGGCGGCCGATCTGCTCGACGGCAAGGGGCTGTCGACGACGGTCGTCGATTTGCGCTTCGCCAAGCCGCTCGACGAGGAGTTGATCCGCCGCCTGCTCGCCACCCACGAGGTCGCGGTGACGGTCGAGGAGGCGGCGATCGGCGGCCTCGGCGCCCACGTCCTCACCCTCGCCAGCGACGCCGGCCTGACCGACGCCGGCCTCAAGCTGCGCACCATGCGCCTCCCCGACCGCTTCCAGGACCAGGACAAGCCCGACCAGCAATATGCCGACGCCGGCCTCGACGCCGACGCGATCGTCGAGACGGTCCTGAAGGCGCTCAGGCACAACAGCGCCGGGGTGATCGAGGGCGCGCGGGCCTAACTCGCTGGCTCCCTATGGCGGCAACTCCCGACCATCGCTCCGAGGTCTATTTCACCTTCTCGGACTTGGCAGATTACATATTCAAGCTGCCGAGGTTTTTGGATCCGGAGATCGAGATCGAGCGGGAAAAACTGTGGTCCTATTTTCCAAAGAGTGACGACCCGGAGCAGGAGAGGCGGAATGCGTATCGCAGGAGGCTAAGGTTCGAACGGGAGTTCGGAAATTTATTGGTCAGATTCCCTCGGTTCATGTCGGCAGCCAATCTCATGCTGGCCTGTTCAGTGTTCGAGCACAAATTCTTGATGATCTGCAGATCGCATCCAAGCTTCGCGGGTCACCGAAATCAAGCAGCGCGCCAAGGCGTATCAAGGCTTTTCGGATTCTTGGCTAGCATAGGAATTGACTTAAAATCGGTCGACAAACATGAACAGGTTCAGGTCGCGATTCTGTTTCGGAATTGCCTCGTCCACGCCAACGGGTTGCTGGCTCTCTCCCGCGACGAAGATCGAATCAGGTCGATTTGCGATCGGCGCCAGTTTGTCGAAATGGAACGGCGCCAATCTTATGACCCTGAGGGTAAGTTCTGGCGCGCAAAGATAGAGGAACGCGAAGGGGGCGATACGTTGGTCACGTCAAACAACTACGCCTTCGTGTGCTGTGCGCAGTTCCGATCCTTTCTGATGGATATTTTGGCCCGGCCAAGCCTGGGCATGGTCGAGCGCGCGCCGGCCTAGGAGTCCACGCCGAGGTAGGCGGCGACCAAACCGCCGACCTCCGCCATCTGTGCGTCCCCAAGCCGGCCGATCCGTGTCGCCGATGCCGTTTCGAGCGTGGCGATCTTGGCGGTGCGGACGATCGACTTCACCGGCAGCCCCGCGGCCTCATGATCCTCGATCAGGATGTCGCCGGGCCAGCGGTCGCGCGCCGCATTGGTGATCATCGCCGCCCAGATCAGCAACCCGTCCGGGCCGATCGGTTTGCGCGTCAGCACGACCGCGGGCCGCGCGCGACGGACGTTGCGCTCGACGTGCGGGAACATCACCCGGACGACGTCTCCCCGCTCAAAGCGAGTCATAGACGGAATCGAGATCGTCGCCCCATTCGGAAAAATTGGCGAACGGCTTGTCGAAGGGATCGCCGACGCGCCGCATTACGACCCGGTCGCCCTCGATTTCATAGGCGATCTCGTCGCCCGGCTTTACGCCGAGCGCCAGGCGAACGGCGCGCGGTATCGTGGTCTGCGCCTTGGCGGTGATGCGGCCGACGATCATAGAGGCGAATGTAAGGAAATTCCTTTCATATGACAAGCGCGCATCTTCCCGCACGTTACAGGATCGGCGCCTTGCTGTAGGATCGTGACCGTTGAATTCGAGGAATGGAGGGGGATGAAACGGATCCTGATCGCGGGCGCGCTGGCCGTGCTGTCGGCGCTGCCATCGTGCGCCGATGCGCGGGCGGGCGAACTGGCCTGCCAGCGGCGGCTGGCCGGGATTGGCCCCGCCGCCGATTTCGCGCAGATCAGCCGGCGCTACGCGCAAATGCCGCTCGACGGCTGCAACGAGGGCCAGCGTCATGCCGCGCGGCGGCTGGCTGAGGTCGCCGGCCGCATCGCGCCGGCAATGGCGCGGGCGCGTGCCGCCTACCGCCAGGGCGACGCCTTTTCGCTGCGCGACAACGAGTCTTTCATGGCGTTGCAGTCCCTGATCGAGGACTATGAGGGCCGCCGGCGCGCGCTCCGCGAAGATCTGGAGCGGATGACCGCCGCAAAGCGCTGAAACCGCGTGCATCGGCCGCGCCGCTTCGATAGTCAGCGCGCCCTGGAGGTTGGGGATCGATGCGCCGGTTGCTGTTGGCTTTGCCGTTCCTGTGGCTGCTCACGGCCTGCCCCGGGCAGTTGCGCGATTATGTCGGGCCGGTTTCCAACATCACCTCGCCGCAATTGCTCCGTTTCGGGCTCAACATCGACCAGGCGCGCTGCGTCGGCGAGAAGATGGGCGAGACGTTGCGGCCGCGGCAGCTGCGCATGTTCGCCCGCGCCGCGGGAGCGGTGCGGCAGGGCTTTTACGATCCCGCGCGGCTGACCTTCCGCGACCTGATGTGGATCGCCAACGCGATGGGCGACGGCCAGGTCCCGCCGGCTTTGCAGCGCGCCGATACCGCGTGCGGCGTCAGCCAGGCGGAGAATTATGCCCGCGAAACCGCGGCCGCCGAGGCCGCCGCGCGGAGCCCGGCCGCCCCGGCGCCCGGCGCGCCGGCCGCGCCGCGGTGGCTCAACCTCGGCGCCGCCGGCTCGGGCCAGTCGATCGCGATCGACGCGGCGACGATCAATGAGGCCGGCGAGGCGCGCTCGGCCTGGTTCCGGCTGACCGATCCCGGCGCAGCCGGCGCCAGCCCCGACACCTATTTGCTGCAGATCGACTGCGCCCACCGCACGATCAACGCCAAGGCGCGCGAGCGCCGCGAACCGGGCGGGACAATCGCCCAGCGGGTCGACTATCCCGACAATCCGCTGCCCGTGGAGGGCGGCACGGTGATGGAGATCGCCTGGCTGTCGCTCTGCACCTGAGCTTCGTGGGCTTATCCCAAACAGGGACATAATGCCCGCTCAGATAGAATCCCGATATTGGCGAGGAGGCGATTTGGCCGCATGCGCTGGCGATGATCGTCGCCGGCCTCCTGGCCTTCGCCACCGCCGCACTACCGGCCCAGCCCGCTTCGCTGCGCGCGAGAACGGCGTCGATGGGCGTCGGCGCCAATGTCGTCCGGCCCGAGCCCCAGCCCCTGGTCGCGGTTCAGGGCGGTGCCGTCACCGTGCGCAACGCCGGGAGCGTCGCCGTCAGCGCCGAAGGCGGCACCGCGCGGCAGCTCGGCGACGGCACGATCCTGGTCACGCCCGGCGCCGCCGGCCGGATGACCATCACCCTCACTTATTAGGCCCTAGCTCAGCCGATCCGCTCGGGCACCGCGAGCGCGTCGAGCGCCAGCGTCGCGCGCGGCGCGACCGCTTCCCAGGGGAAGACGTACCACCTCTTGTCGAGGTCGCGGTCGATCTCGGACCCGCGATATTCGGCCTTGGCGCGCGAGCGGATATTGTGGACCAAGACGGCGACGCGCAGGCCCGCGGGATCCTCGCTCTTCGCCTCGATCGCGGCGCGCAGATAAGCGATCGTGCCGCCGCTGTCGTTGATGTCGTCGACGATCAGAATGCGCGCGCCGTCGCGGATCTTCGCCGCCAGCTTGTCGAGCAGATCCTCGGCGAAACCGACCTCGCCCGAGCTGTGATCGACCGACAGCATCTGGATGCCGGTGCGGTGCGAAAGATAGGCCGCCGGCACCAGCCCGCCGCGCCCGATCCCGATCAGGAAATGGGGCCGCCAGGCATCGGCCTCGATCTGCACCGCGAGCGTTTCGAGCTCTTCGAGGAAGCGTTCGTAGGGTAGATAGAGGAGGGCGGGTTCGGTGGGCTCGACCATGTGGGCTCCTGCGGCGTTGGAGTCGGCGGACTGAATAAGCGCGGGTTCGCCCGGCGGCAATGCGAAGGATTGCCGTCCCGGCCCGCACTCCCTAGCCTCCCGGCATGGCGGAAAGCGAGACGACGAAACTCTTGCCGGGCGATGCGCCGGCCGCGGCCGCGCATATCGACGTCCTGATCGTCGGCGCCGGCATTTCCGGGATCGACGCCGCTTACCACCTGCAAAAGCGATGCCCCGGCAAGTCGTACCTGATCCTCGAGGGGCGGGAGCGGGTCGGGGGGACGTGGGACCTGTTCCGCTATCCGGGCATTCGCTCGGATTCGGACATGTACACTTTGGGCTTCCCGTTCCGGCCGTGGACCGGCGAGAAGGCGATCGCCGACGGCGCTTCGATCCGTTCCTATGTCGAGGAAACGGCGCGGGAATTCGGCATCGACGCCCACATCCGCTTCCGCCACCGCGTCACCCGCGCCGACTGGTCGTCGGCCGAGGCGCGTTGGAGCGTCGAGACCGAAAGCGGCGGGCGCTTCACCTGCGGCTTTCTCTATCTCGGCAGCGGCTATTACGATTACGCCCGGGGCTATCGGCCGACCTGGCCGGGCGAGGGAAGCTATCAGGGCCGCATCGTCCACCCGCAGAACTGGCCCGAGGATCTGGATGTCGCCGGCAAGAGGATCGTGGTGATCGGCAGCGGCGCGACCGCGATGACCCTGGTTCCGGCGCTCGCCGAGACCGCCGCGCACGTCACCATGGTGCAGCGCTCGCCTTCCTATGTGGTCTCGCGGCCGTCGCGCGACGGCTTCGCCCACTTCCTGCAGCGCTGGCTGCCGCTCGGCCTCGCCGACAAGGCGACCCGCTGGAAGAACGTGCTGCTCGGCATGTTCTTCTTCTCGCGCGCCCGCAAGAAGCCGGACCGGGTCAGGGCGACCCTGCTCAGGCTGGTGACCGCGCAGCTCCCGCCGGGCTACGACGTCGCGCGCGATTTCGGACCCGCCTACAATCCCTGGGACCAGCGCGTCTGCCTGGTGCCCGACGGCGACCTGTTCGCCGCGATCAACGCCGGCACCGTCTCGGTCGTGACCGACGGGATCGAGCGCTTCACCCCGACCGGGCTCGGCCTCGTTTCCGGGCGCGAGATCGAGGCCGATCTAATCGTCACCGCGACCGGCCTCGACGTCAAGCTGCTCGGCGGCATCGCGCTTGCGGTCGACGGCGCGCCGGTCAACGTCGCCGAGCGCTTCAACTACAAGGGGATGATGCTCAGCGACGTGCCCAATCTCGCTTTGGCGTTCGGCTATACCAACGCCTCGTGGACGCTGAAATGCGACCTGACCGCGCGCTACGTCTGCCGGCTGCTGGCCCATATGGACCGGCACGGCCACGACAGCTGCGTGCCGCGGCTCGCGGGCGCGCCGATCGAGCGGCTGCCGATGCTCGATTTCACCTCGGGCTACGTCCGGCGCGCCGCCGCCATCCTGCCGGGCCAGGGGCCGGCGCCGCCGTGGCGGGTCCACCAGAATTACCTCAAGGACCTCGCCGCCTTGCGTTTCCATTCGGTGACGGACGCGGTGATGAGCTTCGGCAAGGCCAGTTGACTCCCGCGCGCGCTCACGGCAGTTGACGTTTACGTAAAGGAGAGGTCGGCGATGAGCGATCTGGACAACTTTCGCGATGATTGCCGCGCGTGGCTGGAGGCGAATTGCCCGGCCGAGATGCGCGAGCCCGTGCGGGACGAAAGCGACATGTGCTGGGGCGGCCGCAAGCCCGTCTTCAAGAACGAGGCGCAGAAGGCCTGGATGGAGGTCATGGCCGAACGCCGCTGGACCGTGCCCGACTGGCCGACCGAATATGGCGGCGGCGGCCTCTCGCCGGCCGAAACCAAGATCCTGAGGCAGGAAATGGCCCGGATCGGCGCGCGCAATCCGCTGATGAGCTTCGGCATCTCGATGCTCGGCCCGGCTTTGCTGAAGTACGGCAATGAAGAGCAGAAGAAGCTCTATCTGACCCAGATCGCGCGCGGCGAGATCCGCTGGTGCCAGGGCTATTCGGAGCCCGGCGCGGGCTCGGACCTCGCCAGCCTGCAGACCAAATGCGAGGACAAGGGCGATCACTGGCTGGTCAACGGCCAGAAGGTCTGGACCAGCTACGCCGACAAGGCCGACTGGATCTTCTGCCTGGTCCGCACCGATCCCGCCGCGCCCAAGCACCAAGGGATCAGCTTCCTCCTGTTCGACATGGCCTCGCCCGGCGTCTCGACCAGGCCGATCCTGCTGATCTCGGGCTCCTCGCCCTTCTGCGAGACCTTCTTCGACGATGTCCAGGTGCCGAAGGACCAGCTCGTCGGCGAGCGCAACAAGGGCTGGGACGTCGCCAAATATCTGCTTGGGCACGAACGCGAGATGATCTCGGGCATGGGGCTCGGCGGGCAGGGCGATTCGCTCGGTGCCGCGCTCGCCGGGGCGCTCGGCGAGGATCCGGTCCTGCGCGCCGACGTCGCCCGCTTCGACGTCGACGCGATGGCCTTCCGGGCGATGTCCGAGCGGTTCATCGACGAGTTGAAGGCGGGCCAGGCGCATCCCGCTTTGCCCTCGATGATGAAATATGCCGGCACCGAATTGAACAAAGCGCGCCACGAGCTGGCGATGGCCGCGGGCGGCTCGGACCGGCTCGAATGGGAGAGCGAACGCTCGAACAAGGGCAAAGCGGCGCGCGAGTGGCTGCGCACCAAGGCCAATTCGATCGAGGGCGGCACCAGCGAGATCCAACTCGGCATCATCGCCAAGCGGATTTTGGAGCTGCCGGGGGGATAGATCCCTCTCCCCATTGGGGAGAGGGAAGAGCCGCGCAGCGGCGAAGGGAGAGGGGCAGTCTCCTAAACACAGTTCAGGCCGGAGACTCCCCCTCTCCCCGGCCCTCTCCCCAGAGGGGGAGAGGGAGGAGAAAGAATGCCGCTCTATCTCACCGACGACCAGGTCATGCTGCGCGATACCGCGCGCGGCTTCATGGCGCAGGAAGGCGCGATCGGAAAGCAGCTGCGCCATTGGCGCGACAGCGGCTGCAGCGACGGTTTCGGCCATGGCTTGTGGAAGCAGTTCGCCGAGCTGGGCTTCAACGGCATCCTGATCGGGGAGGACGAGGGCGGGCTCGGCCTCGGCCATGTCGAGGCGGGGATCGTGCTCGAGGAGATCGGCCGCAATTTGACGCCGTCGCCCTTCCTGACCAGCGCGGTCGCGTTCGTCGCGGCGCTCAAGGGAACCGCGCTTGGCGCGCGCTGGTATCCCGGCATCATTGCCGGCGAGACGATCGCCGCGCTGGCGGTCGACGAGGGCCCCAAGCACCGCCCCGAGGCGATCGCGATGCGCGCCGAGCGGTCGGGCAACGGCTTCAGCCTGTCGGGGAAGAAGCAGTTCGTCGTCCACGGCGCGTCGGCGGACGTGACCCTGGTCGCCGCCACCACCGACGAGGGGCTGACCCTGTTCGCGGTCGAAAAGGGCGCCAGGGGGCTCGATGTCGAAGGCGTCCGGCTCGCCGATTCCAGCGTTGGCGCGCGGCTGACATTCGACGGGGTCGAGGTCGACGCCGACGCGGTGGTCGGCGAGGTTGGCGGCGGCGGCGCGGTGCTGGCGCGGGCGCTCAATGCCGGCCGCACCGGCGCCGCGGCCGAGCTGGTCGGGGTCGGCGCGGCGTCGATGGACATAACGGTCGATTATCTCAAGCAGCGCAAGCAGTTCGGCCGGCTGATCGGCGAGTTCCAGGCGCTGCAATATCGCGCGGCGCATCTTTATTCGGAGCTGGAGATCGCCCGCGCGGCGGTGATGAAGGCGCAGCAACTGCTCGACGAGGGGAGCGCGGAGGCCGAAGCGATGGTCGCGGTCGCCAAGGCCAAGGCCGGCCGCGCCTCGCAACTGGCGGTGCAGGAAGGCGTGCAGATGCACGGCGGCATCGGCATGACCGACGAATATGATATCGGCCTCTACATGAAGCGCGACCGGGTGCTCAACGAGCTGTTCGGCGATCCCGCTTATCATGCGAACCAGCTGGCGCGGATGAAGGGATATTAGGATGGGAGCCAATCCCTCGAGCGATGCTCGTCATCCCGGACTTGATCCGGGATCCGCCTTCTTCTCGAGGCTTCGTTCAAAAGAAGATGGATGCCGGATCAAGTCCGGCATGACGGCCTAGCGCCATGTCCCTCGACCCGGAAACCTTCGACGCGCTGATCGATACCGTCCGCCGGTTCGTCGCCGAGCGCCTCAGGCCGCTCGAAGCGAAAGTTGCCGAAGACGACGAGGTCCCGGAAGAGATCGTCCGCGAGATGCGGGAGATGGGGCTGTTCGGCCTCTCCATCCCCGAGGAGCATGGCGGCCTCGGCCTCACCATGTCCGAGGAGGTCAGGGTCGCGCTCGAATTCGGGCGGACGACGCCGGCCTTTCGCTCGGTGTTCGGGACCAATGTCGGGATCGGCAGCCAAGGGCTCGTAATGGCCGGCTCGGACGCGCAGAAGGCGCAGTGGCTGCCGCGGATCGCCAGCGGCGAGATCGTCACCAGCTTCGCCCTGACCGAGCCGGGCGCGGGCTCGGACAGCGCCTCGGTCCAGACCAAAGCGGTGCGCGACGGCGACGTCTACCGGCTTTCGGGGACCAAGCGGTTCATCACCAATGCCGACAAAGCGAGCCTGTTCACGGTGATGGCGCGGACCGGCGGCGAGGGCGCGCGGGGCGTTTCGGCCTTCCTCGTCCCCGCCGATTTGCCTGGCGTTTCGGTCGGCAAGCCCGAGAAGAAGATGGGCCAGCAGGGGGCCCATGTCTGCGACGTCAATTTCGACGCCGCGCCGGTCCGCGCCGCCAACCGGCTGGGCGAGGAAGGCGATGGGTTCAAGATTGCGATGCGGGTGCTCGACCGCGGCCGGCTGCATATCGCCGCGGTCTGCGTCGGCATTTCGGAGCGGCTGATCGCCGACGCGGTCGCTTATGCCGCCGAGCGCCGCCAGTTCGGCAAGCCGCTCGCCGATTTCCAGCTGATCCAGGCGATGATCGCCGATTCGAAGACCGAGGCGATGGCGGCGCGCGCGCTGGTGCTCGAGACGGCGGCGCGCAAAGATGACGGCGCGCCGATCACGCTCGAAGCCGCGGCCGCCAAATATTTCGCGAGCGAGGCGGTCGGCCGGATCGCCGATCGCACAGTGCAGATATTCGGCGGCGCTGGGTACGTCGCCGATTATGGCATAGAAAGGCTGTACCGCGACGTGCGGCTATTCCGCATCTACGAAGGCACCAGCCAGATTCAGCAGCTCGTCATCGCCCGGGAGACGATGAAGCGCGGCGGCTAGCCGGTGACGTGCCGGAAGAAGCAGCAATAAATGAGGACAAGCAGCAGCAGAATGATGATGATATTCGCTACGTGAAAGCCTGATTTGTTTTCCATGGTCAATCCTCCCCCTATGGAGGGGACCGCCTATACCCCTTTTGCGGGGCGGCGTTAAGTCCTTAAACGCACCTCCCGTTCAGGTCGCCTTGCGACGCAACAGGATGTTCAGCTGCGCCGCGGCGATCGGCCTGGCGCGGTCCAATTGCCAGGCATGGGCCTCGACATTGGCGATGCGGTTGCCGAGCCGGGTGACGGTGGCGGCGGCGATCGTGTCGTGATCGGCCGCGCCGCGCATGAACTGGACGGTGACGTTGACCGGCTTGACCGTGGTGCCGCCTGCCCCGGACCCCGATCCGGGGTGGCCCTCGCCCAGCGCCTCGTAGAGCGCGCCGAACGCGGCGAACTCGAGCAGTCCGGCGATCGCGCCGCCGTGGACGTAGCCGGGGCGGCCGAGCACGACGTCCCCGAACGGCATGACGAATTGCAGCTCGCCCTCGTCCGAGCGGCGGGCGCGGATGCCGAGAAATTGGGCGTAGGGCGGAAGCGGGTCCATCGGCGCGGCCTAGACGCTGGCGCCCAACCGGGCAACAAGGGCGCCATGGATGCCAACGCCCTGTTCGCGCAAGCGGCCGCCTGCCTGCGGGCGAACCGCGTCGCCGAGGCGCGCGACCTGTTCGGCCGCGCCGGCGAAGCGGGCAGCCGCGAGGGGGCGGTGATTTATTGCAACCTCACCGCGAGCCGGGTCGATTGGGAGGAGGGGCTGCGGATGCTGCGCGGCCTGGCGCGGATCAGCCCGCGTTGCCGGCGCGAGCTCGAAATCGTCGAGGCGATGGCGCCGGGTCCGCCGCCGCCGGGCGAAATTGTCAGCGAGGCGCCGCATCTGACCCTGTTCCGCGGCCTGTTCACGCCGGCCGAGTGCCGCTATTTGATCGCGGCGGCGACGCCGATGCTGGAGGCATCGGTGGTGGTCGATCCGGCGACCGGGCGGCAGCGGCCCGATCCGGTGCGGATCTCGGACGGCGTCGGTTTCACCCTGCCGCTCGAAAATCCGGCGGTGCATGCGCTGGGCCGCCGGATCGCGGCGGCGAGCGGGACCGACGTCGCGCAGGGCGAGCCGCTCCAGGTGCTGCGCTACCGGCCGGGCGGCGAGTATAAGCCGCATTTCGATGCCATTCCCGGCTTTGCCAACCAGCGGATCCTGACCATGCTGGTCTGGCTGAACGGCGATTATGAGGGCGGCGAGACGATGTTCATGAAGACCGGCGCGAAGCTCAAGGGAGGCACCGGCGATGCTTTGTTGTTCCGCAACGCGCTGCCCGACGGGACGCGCGATCCCGACGCCGGCCATGCCGGCCTGCCGGTGACTCGCGGCGAGAAACTGATCGCCAGCCGCTGGATCCGCGCGCGGCCGTTCGAAATGCCGGTCGACGGCCTGGCCCGATGAAAATAGGGACAGTCCCTCTTTTCCCATTTGGTAAATAGGGACAGTCCCTATTTATTGAGGACGCGGCGGCAGATCGCGTCGAGCTTGGCCAGCATCGCCGGATCGCGCGCCTCCGGAGCGGTGATGATCGCATGGTCGAGACAGGTGTCGATCGGCGAGGGCGGGCGCTCGTTCGGCAGGCGCTTCGCGAGCTCCGCGATCAAACCCCGCGCCGTCCCGGCATCGGCGTCGAGCCGGCCGAGGATCTCGGCGACGTCAACGCCGGCTTCATCCTCGCGCCAGCAATCGTAGTCGGTGACCATGCAGACCGAGGCGTAGGGCAGCTCGGCCTCGCGGGCGAGCCGCGCCTCGGGCATGCCGGTCATGCCGATCACGTCGCCGCCCCAGGCGCGATAGGCGCGGCTTTCGGCCCGGGTCGAGAATTGCGGCCCCTCGATGGCGACGTAGCAGCCGCCCCGCGTCACCGCCGCCTCCGCCGCCTCGGCCGCGTCGGCGGCGAGCGCGGAGAGGCGCGGGCAGACCGGATCGGCCAGCGAGACATGGGCGACCAGGCCCGGGCCGAAGAAACTGTTGGCGCGCAAAATGGTGCGATCGAGATACTGATCGACCAGGACGAAGCGGCCCGGCGCCAGCGCGTCGCGCAGCGACCCGACCGCCGAGATGGCGAGGAGGTCGGTGCAGCCGGCGCGCTTCAACGCGTCGATATTGGCGCGGACGTTGAGAGCCGAGGGCGGGATGCGGTGGCCGCGGCCGTGGCGGGGGAGGAAGACGAACTTCACGCCCGCGATGCGTCCGACCAGCAATTCGTCCGACGGCGCCCCCCAGGGCGTGTCGACGGCGATCCACTGCGCCTCGTCGAGCGCGTCGAGCGCGTAGAGGCCGGAGCCGCCGATAATGCCGATCACCCATTCGCTCATGCGGACGTTAGAGCGGAGGGTTCGGCGGATGTCGATAGCCCAGCCCCTCCCCTTGATGGGGAGGGGTTGGGGTGGGGTGGAGTCAATGAAGCGCGGTGACTTTCCGGAGACTCCACCCCCACCCAACCCTCCCCATCAAGGGGGAGGGCTTAAAAGGGAGGGGTCACGCGGGAGCGCCGACCAGGATGATCCGCAGGTCGTTGACGTTGGTCCCCGTGGCGCCGCTGACGAACAGGGCACCCCGCGCGGCGAACCAGCTGGCGCCGTCGTTCGCCGCCAGCGCCGCCGCCGCGCCCTCGGCATCGGCGCCGAAGAAGGCGCCGGCGGCGCCGCTGGTGCCGTCGAGGCCGTCGCTGTCCGCGGCGAGCCCGCTGATGCCGTCATGCCCGGAGGCGGCGAGCGCATATTCGAGATTGGGGCCGCCGCGGCCCTCGCCGGTGACGGTGACAATGAGCTCGCCGCCGGAGATCAGCGCAGTGCCCGGCGCCGACTCGCGCGCGATTCCAGCATGGGAGGCGCCGATCTCGCGCGCCTCGCCCTCGACCTCGCCGAGGATCACGGGCCGGTACCCGAGCCGCGCGGCTTCCCGGGCCGCCGCCGCCAGCAGGTCGGCCGCGCGTGCGACGATGCGAAATTCGCCGCCGACCCGCTTGGGCGTTTCGCGAAGCGGGGCCTCGAGGCCATGGCGCTCGAGGATCGCGCGGGCGTCGGCGACCGTGGTCGGGTCGGCGACGGTCGGGCCCGAGCCGATGTCGTGGGGACAGTCCCCGATTGTGTCGGAAATGGCCAGCGTCAGATCGGCGCGCAGCCGGCCGCCCTTGATCCGCGAGAGGTGGCGGCGGACGCAATTGATCTCGGCGATCGGCGCGCCGGAGCGCAGCAGCGCCTGCGTGATCGCCTGCTTGCCGGCGAGCGTCAGCCCCGCCGCCGCCGGCGCGCAGGCGAGGGCGGAGGCGCCGCCGCTCAGCAGGACGAGGACGAAGTCGTCCGTATTTGCTTCGGCGAGCAGCCGCTCGGCCGCGGCAAGGCTGGCTTCGTCGGGCACCGGATGACCGGCATGGAGCAGCGCGATGCGCCGCAAGTCGGCCGCGACGCCGTGCGGGACGATCGCGACGCCGCGCGCGTCCGGATAACGCGCCTCCGCGACCTTAGCCATCGCGCCCGCCGCCTTGCCGACCGCCAGCACGACCGGCCGCTCCACTTCCGGCAAATGCGGCGGCAGCACATTTCGCGGGTGGCAGGCGGCGATCCCGGCCTGGAACATCTGGATGAGGTGGGCGCGCATCGCGCTCTGGTTGTCGACGTCCGCGCGCGCTAGCACAAGCGCCGTGGCGCGGCGGGTACACTGGGCAAGGCGGGCGGCGGTCTGGACGCTGCGGATCGTGGCGGCGATCGTCGCGGTCCCGCTCGCCTATTTCCTGCTCGCTTTGGTCCTCGGCGCGGTGCCGGCCAATGTCGCCTTCCGCGAGGCGGGGGCGGACGGGGTCACCATCTTCGTCCGCTCGAACGGCGTCCACACCTGGATCGTCATGCCCAAATTGAACGCCGACATGGACTGGCGGCCCTATGCCCAGGGCGCTCATCTGCGCGACCCGCGCTGGGGCAATGCCGACCATGTCGCGATCGGCTACGGCAACCGCGAATTCTACCTGAATACGCCGACCTGGGGCGACCTCACCGTCAGGCGCACGCTGTCGGCCTTTTTCGGCGGCGGGCCGAGCCTGCTCCATGTCGAGCATATCGACCGCCCCGCACCGGAGCCTGCGCAGCGGCCGATCCGGATCAGCCACGGCCAGTATCGCCGCCTCGCCGAGTATATCCAGCGCCGCTTCCGCCTCGATCCCGGCGGCCGGCCGCTGCCCGTGCTCGGGCGGGGCTATAGCGACAACGACATGTTCTACGAGGCCAATGGCGGCTACAGCGTCACCTTCACCTGCAACGAATGGACCGGCCGCGCCCTGCGCTACGCGGGCGTGCGCATGGGCCTGTGGACGCCGCTCGAGCAGAGCATCATGTGGCGGCTCGATTGAGCCTCGCGGATGGGTTAGAGAGGCGCAACGAACCGAAATAGAGGGGACGCGCAATGGCCAAGATTCTCGGCAATTTCCATCTGGCGCTGCTGATCGGAATCATCCTGCTCGTGGCGGCGATGTTCGGCACGCACGATGGCCCGATGGACAAGATCTACTGGGTCCAGTTCCTGCGGTATCTCCATGTTTTCGCGGGCATATTGTGGATCGGCCTGCTTTATTATTTCAACTTCGTCCAGATCCCGACCATGCCGAGCGTGCCGGCCGAGCTGAAGCCGGGCGTCACCAAATATATCGCGCCGGCGGCCTTGTTCTGGTTCCGCTGGTCGGCGCTGGCGACGGTGCTGCTCGGCCTGCTCCTCGCCGAGCTGACCCAGGGCGGCTATGTTTCGAAGGCGCTGCAGCTGATCCCGCCCCATCGGATCATCGGCATCGGCATGTGGCTCGGCCTGATCATGGCGGCGAACGTGTGGCTCGTGATCTGGCCGAACCAAAAGCGCGCGCTCGGCATCGTTCCGGCCGATGACGCCCGCAAGGCCAAGTCGGCGAGCGTCGCGATGATGGCTTCGCGGACGAACCTGATCCTGTCGCTGCCGATGCTCTATTGCATGATCATGGGCGCGCACTTCCCGGGCTGAGGAACCGACGGCGCGGTGACAATTTGATACAATGTCGCGCAAGGGCCAACACACTTGCGCGACACGCGCCACTGACTAGGGGCAGAGTATGCGTCGAGTAGCTGTCCCTTTGTGCGTCTTCGCCCTGGCGGCCTGTACGGTCGGGCCCAATTACCGCCCGCCGCCGGCCGGGGCGCTGTCGGTTCCCGAGACTTTCTACAGCCGCGCGCCGGCCACCGCCGCCGCGCCTGTCGATCTCGCCCGCTGGTGGGAGCGGTTCGACGATCCTTTGCTGACCCGGCTGATCGACGAGGCGACGCGGAGCAATCTCGATCTCGCCGCGTCGGCGGCGCGGCTGGCCCAGGCGCGCGAATCGCTGGTTCAGGCGCGCGCCGGGCTGGTGCCGACGGTCGGCGCCTCGGCCGGCGCCGGGCGGACGGTCGGTTCGGGCAACGACCGCAACAGCTTCAGCCTTGGCGCCGATGCGGCCTGGGAGGTCGATCTGTTCGGCCGGATCCGGCGCGGCGTCGAGGCGGCGAACGCCGACGCCGAGGGCGCCTATTACGATCGCGAGGCGCTGCGCGTCGCGATCGCGGCCGAGGTCGCGACCAACTACGTCCAAGCGCGCCTCTCCCAGGAGCGGCTCGCGATCGCCCGCGATACGCTCGCCATCTCCGACGACAATTTCCAGATCGCGCGATGGCGGGTCGAAGCGGGCCTGGTCTCCTCGCTCGACAGCGAGCAGGCCCGCGCCGCCCGCGCCCAGACCGCCGCCTCGATCCCCAATATCGAGCGCAGCTTCACCAGCGCGACCTACCGGCTCGCGGTGCTGACCGGCCGTGCCCCCGGGGCGCTGACCGCCGAGCTCAGCGCCGACAGGCCGATCCCGAAAGGCCCTGAGAATGTCGCGGTCGGCATCCCCGCCGACACTTTGCGCCAGCGCCCGGACCTGCGTTCCGCCGAGCGCAACCTCGCCGCCGCCACCGCGCGGATCGGCGTCGCGCAGGCGCAGCTCTATCCGGGCCTCAGGCTCACCGGCAATATCGGCACGTCGGCGCTCTCGCTCGGCGGCCTGTTCAGCGCGATCACCGGCTCGATCTTCGCCGGGCTCGACCAGACCCTGTTCGACGGCGGCCGCCTGCGCTCGCAGCTGCGCTCGCAGCGGGCGGCGACGGAAGGCGCGCTGGCGGCCTACCACCAGTCGGTGCTGACCTCGTTGGAGGATGTCGAGAACGCGCTCCTCGCCTTGCGCGCCGCGCGCGAGCGGCAGACGCAGTTCGCGGTGGCGCTCGAAGCGGCGACCAACACCGCGATCCTCGCCCGCATCCAATACCGCTCGGGCCTGACCGACTTTCGGCAGCTGCTCGAGGCCGAGCGCTCGCTGCTCTCCGCCCGCGACGGCATGGCCGCCAGCCGCGGCGACGAGACGCTCGCGCTCGTCCAGCTCTATCGTGCCCTCGGCGGCGGCTGGGATCCCCAAGCCGCGCCACAGATCGGAACCAGCTCATGACAGACACGCCCACGACAGTCGTCACCAACGAGGCGACGCCGGAAAAGAAGAGGCTCGAAGTCTTTCTCGGCGGGCCGGCGGCGAAGCCCTGGTACAAACGGCCGCTCTTGATCGTCGGGCTGGTGGTGCTGGTCGCCCTGCTGTTGCTGCTGTCGCGCTGCTTCGTCGGCGAGGCCGAGGGCGGCTATGCGACCGAGGCGGCGCGGCGCGGCAATCTGCGAGTCACCGTCTCGGCGACCGGCAACCTCCAGCCGACCAACGAAGTCCAGGTCGGCTCCGAGCAATCGGGGCTGGTGACGCAGGTGTTCGTCGACAATAACGACCGCGTGACCGCCGGCCAGCCGCTCGCCCGCCTCGACACCGCGCGGCTGCAGGACACGATCACCCAGGCGCAGGCGGGCCTGGCGTCGGCCCAGGCGCAGGTCGCGACGGCGCAGGCCTCGGCGGCGCAGGCGCGCGCCAACCTCGCCCGCCAGGAGGAGGTCTGGCGCATCTCCAACCACCGCGTTCCTTCCGAGACCGAGCTCGATGCCGCGCGCGCGGAAAATCGGCGCGCGATCGCCGGCGTCCGTTCCGCCGAGGCGCAGGTCAGCCAGGCGCGCGCCCAGCTTTCCTCGGCGCAGACCAATCTTTCCAAGGCGACGATCTATTCGCCGGTGACCGGCGTCGTCCTCTCGCGCCAGATCGACCCCGGCCAGACCGTCGCCGCCTCGTTCCAGGCGCCGGTCCTGTTCAGGATCGCCGAGGATCTGTCGGCGATGAAGCTCGAGGTCCGGGTCGACGAGGCCGATGTCGGCCAGGTTCATGAAGGCCAGCGCGCGACCTTCACCGTCGACGCCTATCCGGGCCGCACGTTCGATGCGACGGTGACCCGGATCGACGTCGGCGCCAACGCCTCGGGCTCGACCACGTCGGGCGCGAGCAGCACCAACGCCGCCGCGACCGGCAGCGGCAGCGTCGTCGCCTACACCGCCGAGCTTGCCGTGCAGAATCCGGACCTGCTGCTGCGGCCGGGGATGACCGCGACCGCGGAGATCGTCACCACCGAAAAGCAGAACGCCCTGCTCGTCCCCAATGCGGCCTTGCGCTGGTCGCCCGAGCGTGACGCCGCTTCCCAGCGGCAGACGGGCGCCGCCAGCGTGCTGCTGCCGAGGCCCGGCCGCGGCGGACGCGGCGGCGGCGGGCGCGGCGGCGCCGGCGGCGGCGGCGGCGGGCGCCAGGTCGCGATCGGCCGCGGCAGCCGCCAGAATGTCTACGTGCTCGGCGCCGACGGCCAGCCGGCCGCGGTGCGGGTGATCGTCGGCGAAAGCAACGGCTCGGAGACCGAGATCGTCGGCGGCGAGTTGCGCGAGGGGCAGGAGGTGATCACCGCCCGCCTCGCGCCCGGCCAGACCCAGGACAAGAGCGAACGGCCGCGCCGCGGCGACGGCCAGGGCCGGGGCGGCGGCCGCTGGCGCGACCGCGGCGGCCAGCCGCAGCAGAACGGCGTCCAGGCCCAGCCCGCCGCGCCGCCACCCGCGGTCGGGGGACAATCCCCACCGGCGGCTAGGGGACAGTCTCCGACCGTGCAGGGGGGACAGTCCCCAAGGGGACAGTCCCCGCAGGCGCAACGGGGACAGTCCCCGGCGGCGCGCGGCGACGGGGCCGGTCCGGGCGGCGGCGGCGGCATGCGCGGGCCGGGCGGGCAACGCATCCGCGACATGACCCCCGAGCAGCGCCGCGCCTTCTTCGAGAGCCTGACCCCCGAGCAGCGCGCGCAGATGCGCGCGCGGCGCGAGCAATGGCGCCAGCGCCGCCAGGCCGAAGGGGGATCGCCGCCCGATGGCGAATGACCCGATCATCCGGCTCGACGGCGTCACCAAGACCTATGGCAGCGGCCCGACCGCCTTCCAGGCGCTGAACGGCGTCGACCTCGAGGTCCAGGAGGGCGATTTCGCCGCGGTGATGGGCCCCTCGGGGTCGGGCAAGTCGACGGCGATGAACATCCTCGGCTGCCTCGACATACCGACCACGGGCACCTTCCGCTTCAAGGGCGTTTCGGTCGAGACGCTCGACCGCGACCAGCGGGCGCTGCTCAGGCGCCGCTATCTCGGCTTCGTCTTCCAAGGCTTCAACCTGCTCGCCCGCACCGACGCGCTGGAGAATGTCGAGCTGCCCTTGCTCTACCGCGGCGAGGACAAGGCGAAGCGGCGCGCCGGCGCGATGGCGGCGCTCGACAAGGTCGGCCTCAAGGACTGGTGGGACCACACGCCGGCCGAGCTGTCGGGCGGCCAGCAGCAGCGCGTCGCGATCGCCCGCGCGATCGTCACCAACCCCGACGTGCTGCTCGCCGACGAGCCGACCGGCAATCTCGACAGCAAGACGTCGCTCGAGATCATGGACCTGTTGACCGGCCTCAACCGCGACCTCGGCATCACCATCCTGATGGTCACCCACGAGGCCGACATGGCCCGCTACGCCCGCACCATCGTCCACTTCCGCGACGGCCTGGTCGAGAGCGTCGAGCAGAAGTCCGGGGTGCCCGCGTGATCAACAGCCATCCTGGTCATCCCGGACTTGATCCGGGATCCATGAACACCGGCGGTGGGCGTGTCCCGCACTCCGTGTTCATGGGTCCCGGCCTTCGGGGTCCCCGCAAAGTAGTACTTTGCGGGGTGCCCCTTCGCCGGGATGACGCCTTTGAGGGCGTCACCTGATGTTCTTCACCACCGTCGTCCTCGCCTTCCGCGAGATCAGCCGGCACAAGCTGCGCTCGTTCCTGACCGTGCTCGGCATCGTCATCGGCGTGTTCGCGGTGGTGACGATGGTGACGCTCGGGCGCGGCGCGACCGCCGCGGTGGCCCAGCAGATTTCCAGCCTCGGCGCCAACATCCTCCAGATCCGCCCCGGCCAGGGCTTCGGCCGCGGCGGCGGCGGCCCGCAGGCGCCGGATTTCGACATGGCCGACGTCGAGGCGATCCAGGAGCAGATCGCCGGCGTGCGCGCAGTCGCGCCGCAGGCCCAATCGTCGGGCCTCGCGGTCCACAACGCGGCCAATTGGCAGACGACGATCAACGGCACCACCGCCCAATTCTTCACCGCCCAGCAATGGGCGCTCACCGATGGGAGGATCTGGAACGACGCTGAGGAGCAATCGGGCAAGGCGGTCTGCGTGATCGGCAACACCGTCCGCCAGAACCTGTTCCAGGGGGAGGAGCCGGTCGGCGCGCGCTTCCGCATCCGCGACCTGTCGTGCGAGGTGATCGGCGTGCTCGCCACGCGCGGCCAGGGCGGCTTCGGCGACCAGGACGATGTCGTGCTGATGCCGATCAAGGCGGTCCAGCGCCGCTTCACCGGCAACCGCAACATCCGCTTCATCATGGTCGCGGTCGACGACGCCTATGACAATCAGTCGGTCCAATCCTCGATCATGAGCCTGCTGCGCGAGCGGCGGCACCTGAACCGCGCCGCCGACGACAATTTCAACATCTTCGACACCAAGCAGATTTCCGAGACGCTGCAGAGCTCGACCCGAATCCTCACCGCGGTGATGGGCGCGGTCGCCGCGGTCAGCCTGCTGGTCGGCGGGATCGGGATCATGAACATCATGCTGGTCTCGGTCACCGAGCGCACGCGCGAGATCGGCATCCGGCTGGCGATCGGCGCGGTCGCGAGCGAGGTGCTGATGCAATTCCTCGTCGAGGCGGTGGTGCTCGCCTGTTTGGGCGGGCTGATCGGCATGCTGCTCGCGGTGGTCGCGGTGTTCTTCATCGCGCCGGCGATCAGCGTCCCCTATCTGTTCGACATCCAGATCAACATCCTCGCCTTCACCGTCTCGGCGCTGATCGGCGTGGTATTCGGCTATTTCCCCGCGCGCCGCGCGGCCTCGCTCAACCCAATCGACGC
This sequence comes from Sphingomonadales bacterium, assembly GCA_034668465.1. Taxonomy (GTDB): domain Bacteria; phylum Pseudomonadota; class Alphaproteobacteria; order Sphingomonadales; family Sphingomonadaceae; genus Allosphingosinicella. The sequence continues at coordinate 45,830 of JAXDPI010000045.1, read as the reverse complement.
GCTCCGGCACGAATAGCAAAAAGGGGACACGTACTTTTTTTCGAAAAAGTACGTGTCCCCTTTTGCTAGACCCGGACGTAGCGGTTGGTGGGCGGGCGGCGGCACATCGTCTTGGGGGCGCGGGTCTCCTCGCCGTCGATGATGACGATGTCGGTCACGGTCAGGCACGGATTGCCGTCGGGCAGCGGCGTCGCCGCCGCGGTGACGGTCGACGAGCCGGTCACGCCTGGGCGGGTTTCGCTCGCCCAGCTGGTGGTGGTGCCGACGCCGCGCTCGACCGCCTGCTCGGTGGCGGCCGCGGCCTGCTGCTGCTCGCGGCAATCGAGCAGGCGGGCGATCCTGTCGCCGATCAGCGCCCCGACCGGCGCGCCGAGCGCGGCGGCGGCGACCCGCCCGACATTGCCGCGCCCGATCGCGGCGCCGCCGACGGCGCCGAGCAGGCCGCCCAGCGCGCGGCCGCGGCCGCGGTTGCGCCGGTTCTGCCGGTCGCATTGATCTGAGGTGACGGCGGCGCGGGCGGGTTCGGCGGGCGGGGCGGCGGCGGCCGGGGCGGCCGCCTCCGTCTCGGCCTGGCGATTGGGGTGGCGCGCGTCGTAGCGGGCGCGGCGCCGGTCGTAGCGCCGCTGCGCCCGCTCGGCCTGCTCGACCTCGCGCTGATGCCGGGCAAGGTCGGCCTGATATTGGCGCTGCGCCGCCTCGTAGCGCAGCCGCGACGCCTCGACGTCGCGGACCTCCTGCTCGTAGCGCAGCTGCTCGGCGCTTTTCGGTTGCGCCGATTGCGGATTTGTCTGCGCGCCGGCGCCAAGGCCGGTCGCGCAAAGCGCGCCGACGCCGAGCGCGAGGAGCAAGCGGTTCATGGCACCGGTTTTCCTCCATCCGCCTGCCCAAGTCCAGCCCGGCTGTTCAGCAATGCCGCGCTCGGCTAGCGTCGGCTTCGTCGGGTCGCGACGGGGAGGCATGCGCCGCATGAACGCGCTGGAGTGGGTGGCGGCCGCCCTCGGCCTCGTCAACGTCGCGCTCGTCGTCAGGCGCAGCGTCTGGAACTATCCGTTCGGCCTGGCGATGGTCGCGCTCTATCTGTTCGTCTTCTACGAAGCGAAGCTCTACAGCGACGCTTTGCTCCAGATCTTCTTCTTCGTCGTCCAGCTTTACGGCTGGCGCAACTGGGTGCTGGCGAAGCGGGCGGCGGCGGGCGACATTCCGGTGCTGATGCTGACTTGGCGCGCGCGGCTCGGCTGGGTGGCCGGGATCGCCGCCGCCAGCACCATTTGGGGGCTCGGCATGGCCCGCTACACCGACGCCGCCGCGCCCCTGGTCGACGCCGCCGTCGCCGGGATGAGCATCGCCGCCCAGATATTGATGGCGCAGCGGCGGATCGAGAATTGGCTGCTGTGGATCCTGGTCGATGCGATCGCGATCGGCCTCTATGCGAGCCGCGGCCTCTACGCGACCGGCGCGCTCTACGCGATCTTCCTGCTGCTTTCGATCGCCGGCCTGGTCGGCTGGCGCCGCGCGCTGCTGGCGCAGGCGCGGGCCGCGGCGGCATGACCCGCGGCTTCGTCCTTGGCAAGTTCATGCCGCCCCACGCCGGCCATATGCACCTGTGCGAGACCGCGCGGCGGCTGGTCGACGTGCTCACCATCCTCGTCTGCTGGCTGCCGGACGATCCGATTCCCGGCCCGCTGCGGCTCCAATGGATGAAGCAGCTCTTCCCCGATTGCCGGGTGATCGGCCACGACGCCGTCGTCCCCCAGCAGCCCGACGACGATCCCGAATTCTGGCCGATCTGGCGGAAGATCGTGAAGGTCGCTCACCCCGAGCCGATCGACCTCCTGTTTGCCGGCGAGGATTATGGGATGCGGCTGGCCCACGAGGTCGGCGCGCGCTTCATCCAGATCGGGCCGCGGCTCCATCCCGATCTCTCCGGCAGCGCGGTCCGCGCCGATCCGTGGGCGCATTGGGAGATGATCCCGCCGCCGGTCCGCCCCCATTTCGCCCGGACGATCTGCCTGCACGGGCCGGAAAGCACCGGCAAGAGCACCTTGTCGGCGCCGCTCGCCGCCCATTTCGATACGATCTGGGTGCCCGAATATGGCCGGGTCCATTGCCAGCTCTACGGCTTCGAGCTCGATGCCGAGGGCCTCGCGACGATCGGTCGCACGCAAAGCGCGATGACCCGCGCCGCTTTGCCCTGGTGCAACAAAAGGCTGATCGTCGACACCGACGCGCTGACCACCGCGGCCTGGTCGCTGATGATCCTCGGGCACATCCCCGCGGGCGTGATGGATGGCTTCCCGCTCGCCGACCTCTATCTGCTGACCGACATCGACATCCCCTGGGAGGACGACGGCACCCGTTATTATCCGCGCGCCGCCGACCGCCGCCGCTTCATGGCGGCGTGCGAGCGGGTGCTCGACGAGGCCGGCGCGCGCCGGGTGCGGATCAGCGGCGGGCTCGACGAGCGCTTCGCCGAGGCGGTGGCCGCGGTCGAGGTGCTGCGGCCCTAGTCGGTTTCCTTGTGGATCGGCAGCGCCCAGATGATCTGGTCGCGCAGCCTGCGCTCCTGGTCGCCGAGCCCCTGGCGATGCGCTTCGGCGCGCTTGCGCAGCAAGGCGAGCAGGATCTCGGCGCGGCTGCCGGGGACGCCCGCCCGGCCCCTGGCGAGCGCGCGCGACAGCATGAAGGAGAGATTGGCCATGGCAACGCTCCTGCGCCTTTCTTGTTAAGACATCGCTGAGCGCTATGGTTACCGGCGCCCACGTTGAAAAGCGGGTGAACGCGGCAGCAGCCCGCGGGCTGTTCATTTGCGGGTCGGGCGGATATGCGCGACGCTGTCGGGGGTGAGAGCGTAGATGGTTGGAGAGCGCGGGCCGATCTTCTGGGGCGGCTGCCTGGCCATCGCTGCCGGCGTATTGCTGCATCTGCCGATGCTCGCTTCGGCCCACGAAATGGGCAACCATATCGCAGGCATGCCGATCGATCGCGCGATGGTGATCGGCATGGGGCTGATCGCACTGGGCGTGCCGGCGGCTTGCTTCGGCGCCTTTCCCAGGCGGCGCGCCCGGCATTCCGCCGGAGCCGGAACCGCGTTCGAGGCGCCGGACGCCACGCCGCTGGGGCGATGGCATGCGGCCGTGGTGGCCGTCCTCATCCTGGGCCTCGTCATCGACGTGATGAAACCGGCGACGCTCGGCTTCGTGCTTCCCGGGATCAGCGAGGAATATCGCATCCCGCGCGCGACCGCCGCCTGGCTCCCCTTCGTGGCGCTCACCGGAACCGCCATCGGATCGATCGTCTGGGGCTGGCTGGCGGACGTCTACGGCCGGCGCGTCTCGATCCTGCTCTCCACCATCCTGTTCGTCTCCACCTCGATTTGCGGGGCCATGCCCGCGTTCGAGTGGAACCTCCTGATGTGCTTCCTGATGGGCTCCTCGGCCGGAGGCATGTTGCCCGTCGTCTACACCTTGCTCGCCGAGGTGATGCCGCCGCGCCATCGCAGCTGGGTGCTCGTCCTCGTCGGAGGGACCGGCCTCGTCGGCGGCTATCTGGCGGCGAGCGGCGCCGCCAGCCTGTTCGAGCCGACCTTCGGCTGGCGCGTGCTCTGGCTGCAGGGTTTCCCGACCGGCCTGCTGCTGCTCGCGCTGGCCCGCTGGATTCCGGAATCGCCACGCTTCCTTGCCGAATCCGGGCGGCACGAGGAGCTGGCCGAGATGGAGCGCAAATATGGGATCGTGCGGCGTTCGGAGCCGCGCGCACCGGAAGACTTCGGCCGCGCCCCGCGCCGGCAGGCCAGGCTCACGGTCGCGCTCACCATCGCGGCCCTCGCCTGGAGCTTGGTCAATTTCGGCCTGCTGCTCTGGTTGCCTTCGGACTTGCGGATGCGCGGCTACAGCGCCGAATTGGCGAGCAGCATCATCGCGAGCTCGGCCCTTATCGCGCTGCCGACCATCATGATCGCAGCTTGGCTCTACAGCCGGTGGAGCAGCAAGTGGACGCTGATCGGGACGATCCTTCTGACCCTTGCCGGCCTCGTCGGGGCGCTGCTGCCCCCTGCCGCGCTCGCGGCGCCGGCGATCCTGGTCCTGGTGATCGCGATGCTGATCGTCGGCACCAACGGGATGATCGCGGTGCTGCTGCCTTATGCGGCGGAGAATTATCCGCTCGGCATGCGCGGCCGCGCCACCGGCCTCATCGCGGGCAGCAGCAAGGTGGGCGGAGTCGCCGTGCAGGGCTTCGCGCTGGTCGGGATGATCCCCACATTGGGAGGTGCCGCGCTGGCGCTGCTTGTGCCGATGGCGGCGTCGGCCGCTTTGGTGGCATATGCCGGCCGCGAGACGCGCGGGCGCAGCCTGCGCGAGCTCGAATCCTCCGCTTAGCCGGCGGTTGAGAAGCGCCAGACGATGACGTTGCGGTAGGTCTGCCCGGGATCGAGCCGGAGCGAGCCGAAGGCCGGCCGGTTGGGCGTATCGGGGAACATCTGCGGCTCGAGGACGATCGCATCGCCCGTCCGGTAGAGGCGGCCGGCTTTGCCTGCCGTGGTCGCATCGAGGAAGTTGCCCGAATAGAATTGGATGCCGGGCTGGTTGGAGAGCAGCTCCATCGCCCGCCCCGATAGGGGATCTTCCAACCGTGCCAGCAGCCGCGGCTCCAGCGAGACCTCCCGATCCACCACCCAATTGTGATCGTAGCCGCGGCCGAAGCGGAGTTGCTCGTCCGAAGCGTCGCGGACCCGCGCGCCGACCGGCATCGCTCGGCGGAAGTCGAAGGGTGTGCCCTCGACGGGCCGCAGCTCGCCGGTCGGAATCGCGGTCGCATCGGTCGGCAGATAATGTTCGGCGGGGATGGTGAGCAGATGCCCCATCGCGCCTTGCGGCGCACCTTCGCCGGCCAGGTTCCAGTAGGCATGGTTGGATAGGTTGACGATCGTCGTCCGGTCGGTCGCCGCCAGATATTCCACCGACAGCTCGTTCTCGCCGCCAAGCGAATAGGTAGCGGTGACGGTCAGCGTACCCGGATACCCCTGGTCGCCATCGATGCTCACCAGCCGGAGCACCGCGCTCGTGGCGTTGCCGTGCAGAAGTTCCCAGTTGCGCTTGTCGAAGCCGATCGCCCCGCCGTGCAGCGAATTGGGGCCGTTATTGACCGGCACCAGATAGTCCCGCCCGTCCAGCGTGAAGCGGCCGCCGGCGATCCGGTTGGCGACCCGGCCGACCGTCGCGCCGAGATATTGCGGCTGATCGAGATAGGGGGCGAGCGTCGGATGGCCAAGCGCGACGTCGGCCAGCGCCCCGTCCCGGTCGGGCGCGAGCACCGATTGGACCGACGCGCCATAGGTGATGATCCGCGCCTGCATGCCCCGGCGATTGGAGAGAATTATCGCGTCAACGACCTCGCCGCCCGGCAAGGTCCCGAACGGCGCGCGCTTCATCTCCGCGGCCATCGCCGAGCTCCTTTCCGGGGCATGACCGCCCTTCCTATCGGCGCGATTAATATGATAATAACGCTAGCTCAAGGAGTGACCGTGCGTAGCCTCATCCTGAAAATCCTGCTCTCCGCCTTCGCCGCTCTGGCCTGCGCGGTGCCCGCCGCGGCGGACGAGCCGCCGCCGTTCGTGCCGGTCTATCAGGAGAATTTCCCCGATCCCTTCATCCTGCCGCATGGCGGCGAGTTCCTCGCTTACGCGACGAATGCCGAAGGCGGCCGGGCGAACGTCCAGATGGCGCGCTCGTCCAATCTGGTCGACTGGCAGCCGCTGCGCGACGGCGAGCGGCTGCACGACGCCATGCCGGACCTGCCGCCCTGGGCCCGGGAGGGCTGGACCTGGGCGCCCGAGGTCATCCGCAACGGCAACGTCTACCTCCTCTATTTCACGGCCAAGGAGCGCCGCAGCGGTCAGCAATGCGTCGGCGTGGCGCAGGCGAACGATCCGCGCGGGCCTTTCGTCTCCCAGGCGACCGAGCCTCTAGTCTGCCAGCGCGATCTCGGCGGGACGATCGATCCGCACGCCTTCCGCGACGCCGACGGTCAGCTCTATTTCTATTACAAGAATGACGGCAATGCGATCGGGCGGCCGACGGACATCTTCGCGCAGCGCCTGTCCGCGGACGGGCTGAGCCTCACCGGCCAGCCGGTCGCGCTGCTGCGCAACGACGCCGCGTGGGAAGCGCATGTCATCGAATCGCCGACGATGGTGCGTCACGGCGACAGCTACGCCCTGTTCTTTTCCGCCAATCATTTCGGCTGGGAGGAGCATCAGCGGCTGTCGCCTTATGCGATGGGCTATGCGCGCTGCGAGGGACCGATGGGGCCGTGCGTGGATTCGCCGAGGAATCCGATTCTGCACAGCTATAACGATCGCAGCGCCGGCTGCCTGAGCGGGCCGGGGCACCAGGCGGTGTTCGAGGTAGGCGGGCGGCAGTTCATCGTCTTCCACGCGCACGCCGCGACTCGCGGTTGCCGCCGGGCCGAGCTCGGCCGCTACATGTATGTCGCGCCGCTGCTGTGGCAGGCGGGCGAGCCGCAGATCGGCGTGAGCCTGAGACCGGCCGCCGCGCGCTGACAGGCGGAACGCCGTCAGCGGGCGGGACAGGCCCGCGCGACAAAGTCGCCGTGCGCCGGCATTTCCTCGGCCATGCTGCTGTAGCTGAGGCGCATCTTGTCGAGTGCGTCGGCGATCATGGCAAGGTCCAGCGCATTCGCCGCCGGCTCCTGCTCCTCGGGGACGATCCCCTGTCCGAGCAGAACGGCGACCCAGCTCGCCGTCCCGAACAGCTCCCGGCCCTCGCGGAACAAACGGCCCTTGCTGCGCCAGAGCTCGAGCTTCCAGGCGAGGCTGTCGGGCAGGTCCATGGCGCGGCAATAGGCCCAGAAATCCGAATCCTCCCGGCGATTGGCCTTGTAGTGGAGGATGATGAAGTCGCGCACGTCCTCGAACACGTCCTGCATCTGCCGATTATATTCTTCCCGCTCGACCGGATCGAAGCGCCGGTCCGGGAACAAGGCGAGCAGCTTCACGATCCCGCTCTGGATGAGATGGATGCTGGTCGATTCGAGCGGCTCGACGAAGCCGCTCGACAGGCCGAGCGAGACGACGTTCGCGTTCCACGCGAGACGCCGGCGGCCCGCGGTGAAGGCGAGGTGGCGCGGCTCGGCCAGCGCCTCCGCCTCGAGGTTGGCCAGCAGCAGCGCCTCGGCCTCGTCGCGGCCCGCATAAGCGCTCGAATAAACGAGGCCGTTTCCCATCCGGTGCTGGAGCGGGATCCGCCACTGCCAGCCGGCCGGCCGCGCGGTGGAGCGGGTGAAGGGGTCGGGCGGGCCGGGGTTCCGGCTCGGCACCGCTACGGCCCGGTCGCAGGGGAGCCAGCGGCTCCAATCCTCGTAGCCGGTGCGCAGCTTTTCCTCGATGAGGAGGCCGCGGAAGCCGGAGCAGTCGATGAACAGGTCGCCGGAGATCCCGCTCCCGTCCGCCAGCGTCACCGCCTCGACATGCCCGCGCTCGCCGTCGAGGGCGACATCGACGATCTTGCCCTCGACGCGGCGCACGCCGTTGCGCTCCGCATAAGCGCGCAGGAAGCGCGCATAGAGGCTGGCGTCGAAATGGAACGCGTAGGCGAGCTGCGACAGCGGCAGGCGCGCGTCCGCCGCGGGCCGCGCGAACCGCCCCCGCGATGCCGCCGCGGCGCTCATCGACCATTCGGCGATGTCGGGAAGCGCGCGGCGCCTGGCCTCGCGCAGGTATAGCTGGTGGAAATGGACGCCGCGGAAGTCTTGCCCGTGCGGCCCGAACGGGTGGAAGTAGCGCTCGCCAGGCGCCCCCCAATCGACGAACTCGATGCCGAGCTTGAATGTCCCCTGGGTCGCGGCGACGAACTCGTCCTCGTTGATCCCGAGCATGTTGTTGAAGGCTATGAGCGGCGGAATCGTCGCCTCGCCGACGCCCACCGTGCCGATCTCGTCGGACTCGACGAGCGTGATCTCCACCGCGCCCTTCTCGAGCAGGCAGGAGAAGGCTGCCGCGGCCATCCACCCCGCCGTGCCGCCGCCGACGATGACGATCTGCCGGATGTTATGATCGTTCATGACTGCAACGTCATCGCCCGCAAGAAGGCCTTTTCATAGCCGAAAGTGGAGCGACGGACGCTCGCGGCTCCGGAGCGATCAGAAGCGGAAGCGAACGCCGCCCGACATCACCGATTCCTCGAAGCGGACGACCATCGGGAAGACTTCCGAGCTGGTCGGCTGGCCGGCAGTGTAATTGACGCGAACGATGTCCGACCGGAACGGCTTGCCGAGGATATTCGTCCAGTCGAAGAACACCGTGAAATGGTCGTTGACCGCGTAGCTGCTCGACCAGTCGAGCCTCGAGACGGTATGACCGCGGCCCTGCAGCGTGTAGAAGCGGTCGCGTTCGGACAGATCGCCTTCCGGGAATCCGCTGCGGCTGTTGTAGGCCAGGCGGAGGGTGAGCCCGCCTCCTTCGTACATGCCGACCAGGTTGTACGTCCATTTCGAGACGTCCGGAATGCGCAGCCGCACGATCGTGGCGTTCGGATAAGCGGCCGTCGGCGTGCAGGCGAGGGCGTTCGGATCGCACAATATCGCGAAATCCGCCTTCGCGTCGATATAGGTGGCGTTCGCCTGGACGCCGAACCGCCTCAGCCAGTCCGGAACGCCGCCGAAATCGAAGAAGGTGCTGAGCTGCGCTTCGAACCCCTGGATTCGGGCCGTGCGCGTATTGACCGGTCCCCTGATGATAAGGGGCAAGCCGGTGGTCGCGTCCGGATCGGGGAATTGATAGGCGCGATTGGCGATGAAGCCGGTCATGTCGCGGCGGAACACCGCGAACGACGCGAAGCCGGTCGACGAAAAATAATATTCGAGGCTGGCGTCGTAATTGTCCGAATCGAGCGGCGTCAGGAAGGGGTTGCCGCCGGAACCGTTGCGCACGCAACCCGGCACCGCCGGCCCGCAGCCCGGAGGCGGATCGAGGGACAGCGCCGGGTTGAGCTGCTGGAAGGTCGGCCGCGTCCGCGTTTGAGTGGCCGCGAGCCGCAGCTGGAATTGCCGCGAGAAACGGATCCGCATGTTCGCGTTCGGCAGCCAGTCCGTATATTCCTGCGCGAAGGCGATCGGCTGCGGCCCGGTCGGGGTGAAGAAGGTGCCGCGTATGTCTTCCTTGGTGTTGACCGCGCGAATGCCGACCGCGCCGTCGATCGACGCTTCTCCGCCCAGCTGGAACTCGTAGTTCAGCTGCCCGTAAGCGGCGTAGGATCGTTCGCCGACGTTGAACGTCCTGCCGGGATCGACCGGCGGCCCGTTGACCGACCCCTGGCCGTTCAGGCCGATGTTGAACTGGCGCAGCTGGACGAGGTTGTCCCACACGCTGTTGAAGGTCGGCGCCAGCCAGGTGAGCGGGGCCGGCCTGTGGTTGTCGCCGCGGAAAGCGGAGTGGAACAGCTGATAGTCGAGCGGCACCGCGCTGAACGGAACGTTCCGACCCCGCTGATTCCAGTAGAAGGCGCCGGCCGTGTTCGACGCGTCGCGGTCGACGAAGCGGACGCCCGCCTGGATCCTGGGCAGGAACGCGATGCCGGACTCATATTCGAAATCCAGCCGCGCCTGCCAATCGTCCCCCTTGGCCGTCGCATAATCCTCGAAGAACCCGCGGTAATTGTAGATTGCGGGGTTCGCCGTATCGATCCCGCGCACCTGGAAGGTCGGGCCCGGCCCGCTCGGAGTCCCGGTGAACCAGTCCACCGAATAATTGTTGGTGTTGAGCTCGTAGTCGACGCTCTCGGTCCGGAGATTGAATGTGCTGCTGGTGCGGGCGAGATCGGCGGTGATGCGCAGCCGGCCGGCGTCGTAGCTGCCGCCCGTGGCGAACTGGTAGGTATTGGTGTCCCGCTTGGTCGCGCCCTGGAAGCCCCAGGTCTCGGTGGAAGAGCAGCAGGCGGTCGGACGGTTGACGGTGCCGCTTATGATGTTGGGGCCGTCGCGCACGATGTTCGTGTAGGTGGCGCCGCCCCACAGCGGCTGGGCCCACATATTGTCGGTGACATTCTCGCGATAGCCTTGCCAGAGGCCCTCGACGTAGAATTCGACGCCGGGCGACGGGCGCCACTGGAGCGCGCCGTTGATCGACGGACGCCAGCGGTCGGCCTGGTTGTAATGGATCTCCGGCCAATCGGGGGACCGCCCGCCGGCGAGATCGGCGATGAAGAAGCCGTGGCGGCGGATCGAATCCTGGTAGTGGAGGCGGGTGTAGGAGAAATTGATCAGCGCGCCGATCTCGCCGCCGCCCGCATCCCAGCGGTTGCTGACCAGCAGCTGCGCGTTGGGGCTGAAGTCCTGCGACTGGTTGGGGTAATTTCCCCAGAGCGAGCCTGCCACCTCGAAGCCGCTGAAGTCGAACGGCCGCCGCGAGCGAACGTTGATGAGGCCGGAGAGGCCGGGCTCGACCAGATTGGCCGTGGACGTCTTGAACGCTTCGATCGCGCTGATCCCGCCCGCGGGGAAATCCTGGAGCGCGACGGAACGCGTTTCGGCGGTGAATATCTCGCGACCATTATAGGTCGTCGTGTAGAAGGTCCGGTCGAGGCCGCGCAGAAGCACGCTTCCCGCCTCGCCGCGCTCGCGCAGGACCTGGATGCCCGGGATGCGGGCGGCGGTGTCCGACACCGCCACGTCCGGCAGCTTGCCGATATCCTCGGCGACGATCGCATCGACGATCTGATCGGAATTGCGCTTGATGTTCTGCGCCGACTGGAGCGAGCGGCGAAGGCCGGTGACGACGATTGCGTTCTCGTCGTCCGCCGGCGCGGCGGTGGCCGCCGGATCCGCGGCGCCCGGCACCGGGGGTTGGTCCTGGGCCCAGGCGGGAGTCGCGCAGAGCGCCAGAACAGCGAATGATCCCGAGCAGCGGACCAGTGTCTTGCAGCGCATTTGGCTCTCCCCAACGTCGATCGGCCGCTCGGGCGGCTCTGTGACGGGGGCGTTATAAGTGGCCCCGCGCCAAGCTGACAAGTGATTTATAAGATTTATCGGATGAGTGTGGAATCGATGCCACATTCACCATTCGGCGAAGCTGCCGTCGGCGTGGCGCCAGACCGGATTGCGCCAGCGGTGCTTGTCCTTGTCCGCCGCGCGGACGGCCGCTTCATCGATCTCCACTCCGAGCCCCGGTCCCTGGGGAATCGGCAAATGGCCGTCGACCGGCGTCAGCACGGCCGGCTCGGTGACGAAGCCCAGCAGATCATGCCCTTCATTATAGTGGATGCCGAGGGACATCTCCTGGATGATCACATTCGGGCTGCAGCCGGCAAGTTGCAGGCAGGCGGCGAGCGCGAGCGGCCCGAGCGGGCAATGCGGCGCCACCGCGACGTCGTAGCATTCGGCCATCGCCGCGATCTTGCGGCATTCGGTGAGGCCGCCGGCATGGCTGAGGTCGGGCTGGATGATGTCGACCGCGCCGCTGGCGAGGAACGGCTTGAAGTCCCAGCGCGAATAGAGGCGCTCGCCGACGGCGATCGGCGTGCTCACCAGATTGGCCAGCTGGACCAGCGCTTCGGGATTCTCCGAGAGAATCGGCTCTTCGATGAACAACAAGCCGAGCGGCTCGAGCAGCTTTGCCAGCTGCTTGGCCATCGGCCGGTGGACGCGTCCGTGAAAGTCGAGCCCGACGTCCATGCCTGCCGCTTGCGCCGCCCGCACCCGATCCACCACCTCGTCCAGCTTCGGCGCGACCAGATAGTCGATCTCGGCGGTGGCGTTCATCTTGACGGCCGAGAATCCCTGGGCGCGGCGGGCCTGCGCCGCCGCGGCAATATCGTCGGGCCGGTCGCCGCCGATCCAGGCATAAGCGCGCACCCGTTCGCGCACCTTGCCGCCCAGCATCTCCCAGGCGGGCAGGCCGTAATGGCGGCCCTTCAAATCCCACAGAGCCTGATCGAGGCCGGCAAGCGCCGACATCAGCACCGGCCCGCCGCGATAGAAGCCGCCCCGGTAACCGACCTGCCAGATATCCTCGATTCGCCGCGGATCGACGCCGATGAAACGGTCGCGAAACGCCTCGAAAGCGCCCGCGACGGCCTCGGCATGGCCCTCAAGGCTGGCTTCGCCCCAACCATAGGCCCCGTCCTCGGCCTCGACGCGGACGAACAGCCAGCGCGGCGGAACGTGGAAGGTTTCGATCCGACTGATTTTCATGTCTTGCTTTCACAACTGCGAAGCCGATTTCGCAGCTGTGGTACATTTATATTATAAAAAGAGACTAGCAAGAGCGGCCACGGTCTGAATAAGAAGCCGCGCGCAACTCGCGCGAGAAGGCGAAACTATGCGGTGGCGGGATGGCTACATCGCGGTAGATTGGGGGACGACCAACCGGCGCGTCTATCTGCTGGACGGCGATGGCCGCCTGGCGGAAGCGATCGAGGACGATCTCGGGATCATGAACGTGCCTGCGGGCGGGTACGAAGCGGCAATCGCCGAAGTCCGCGCGCGTTGCGGGGGGCGCCCGGTGCTGTTGGCCGGGATGGTCGGTTCCAACCGCGGCTGGGTCGAAGCGCCCTACGTTGCCGCTCCGGCCGGCGCCGAGGAGCTTGCCTTGGCGGTCAAATGGATCGAGCCGGGCGCCGTGGGCATCGTGCCCGGCGTCAGCTGGGTCGGGGAGGGCCGCGCCGATGTGATGCGCGGCGAGGAAGTGCAAATGGTGGGCGCGCTCGCTCTCGGCGCGATCGGCGCCGACGCCTTGATCTGCCATCCCGGTACCCACGCCAAATGGATCGTTATGGCAGAGGGCAGGATCGGCGCCTTCCAGACGATGATGACCGGCGAGCTGTTCGCCTTGCTCGGCAAGCACAGCATCCTCGCGCCCCAGCTCGAAGGGCTGGTCTCGCCCGACGAATCGTTCCGTCGCGGCGCCGCCGCCGGCCTGGAGGGCGCGGATTTGCTCTCCTCCCTGTTCGAGATTCGCGCGCGCCACGCGCTCGGCCACAGCGGGGGCAATGGCGCATCCTATGCGAGCGGGCTGCTGATCGGCAGCGACGTCCGCGCGGGCCTCCGCCTGCACAGGCAAGGAGCGGTCGGGCTGGTCGGGCGTTCGGACCTGCGCGCGCTCTATGCGGCAGCGCTTGCTTTGGCCGGCCATCAGTTCATCGAGGTCGACGGGGCGGACGCCTTTCTCGCCGGGATGCGCAGGCTGGTGGAGATGTTATGATCGACTCGCTCGCGCTGTTCCGAGCCAGCTTCGCCGCTTGCCCGCTCGTCGCGATCATCCGCGGCGTCGAGCCCGACGAGGCCGAAGCGATCGGCCAGGCGATCTTCGACGCCGGCATCCGCATCATCGAAGTCCCGCTCAACTCGCCCCGCCCGCTCGACAGCATCGGTCGCCTGGCCGCCAAATTCGGCGAGCGCGCTTTGATCGGCGCCGGCACCGTCCTCGATCCTGCCGAGGTCGCCCAGGTCGCCGCTGCGGGCGGCCGGATCATCGTCTCCCCGAACACGTGCCGCGCGACGATCGCGGCAACGGTCGCGGCGGGCCTCGTCTCGTCGCCCGGCTATTTCACCCCGAGCGAGGCCTTTGCCGCGCTTGGTGCCGGCGCGCATGTGCTGAAGCTGTTTCCGGCCGAGGGGGCTTCTCCCGCAATTGTCCGCGCTCACCGCGCCGTGCTGCCGCGCGAAGTGCCGCTGGTGGTGGTCGGCGGAATCACGCCCGACAAGATGGCGGCCTATCGCGCCGCGGGCGCCGACGGCTTCGGCCTCGGCGGTGCGCTCTATCGGCCCGGCCAAGACGCGGAAATGGTGGCCGCCCGGGCGCGCGCCTTCGTCGAGGCGATCGGGGACCAATGACCATCCGCATTGCCATCATCGGCTTCGGCAAGATCGCCCGCGACCAGCATGTCCCTTCGATCGCCGCCGACCCGCGCTATGAGCTGGTCGCGGTGGCGAGCCGCAGCGGCGATCCGGGCATCGGCCTTCCCTGGTTTCCCAGTCCGGCGGCGCTGTTCGAGGGAATGGCGGGCCGGCTCGATGCGGTAGCGCTGTGCACGCCGCCGGGCGCCCGGCACGCCATCGCGTGCGACGCGCTGACAGCGGGTCTCGACGTCCTCCTCGAAAAGCCGCCCGCGGCGACGCTGGGCGAAATCGAGCATCTCGAAGCCTTGGCGCGGAGGCGCGGGCGCGCCCTCTACGCGGCATGGCATTCCCAACATGCCGCCGGCGTTGCGCAGGCGGCCGCGGCCCTCTCCGGCGCCGCCATTGCGGGATTGGACATTTGCTGGCGGGAGGATGTGCGCAAATGGCATCCGGGGCAGGAGTGGATCTGGCAGCCGGGCGGCTTCGGCGTGTTCGACCCCGGCATCAATGCCCTCTCGATCGCGACCCGCATCCTGCCGATGCGGCTGTTCGTGCTGGAGGCGCGCCTGCTCTTTCCCACCAACAGGCAGGCGCCGATCGCGGCTACCCTCGCTTTCGCAGGCGAAAACATGCGGGCCGAGATGGACTGGCGCCACGCCGAGCGCGAGCAGTGGACGGTTCGGGTCGTGACGCGCGATGGCAGATGCGTCGAACTGTGCGAGGGCGGTGCGAAACTGTCGATCGACGGCGTGCAGCAGGCGCTCGAAGGTGTCGGTGAATACCCGTCGATCTACGATCGCTTCGCGACCCTGGTCGCCGAGCGTGCGGTGGAAGTCGACCGCGAGCCTTTGCGCATCGTCGCCGACGCCTTCCTCGTCGGCCGCCGCGACCTGACCGAAGAGTTCCTGTGACGGGCCTCGCTTCAATTATGAGATTGATCAGACGTGCCCGGGGGTGAACAAAGGGGGCGAGGAGACGTGCGCGTGGCGACCGAAGACGCGAGCCTGCAGGCCCCCGGCGCCCATGGCCGCAACCTGACCTACAGCCTGCTCGAAGCGCTCGGCCGCGCGATCGTCACCGGCCGTTATGAAGCCAGCCAGTTCCCGACCGAGGCCGAGCTCGCCGCGCAGCATGGGGTGAGCCGTTCGGTCACGCGCGAGGCGGTCAAGATGCTGACCGCCAAGGGCCTGCTCACCGCGCGGCCGCGCAAGGGCACGACCGTCCAGCCCGCCTCTTATTGGAACCTGTTCGACCCCGACGTGCTGCGCTGGCTGCTCGAACGCAAATTCTCGCTCGAGCTGCTGCGCCAGTTCAGCGAGCTGCGGATCGCGATCGAGCCGGCGGCCGCCGCGCTTGCTGCCCGGGCGGCCGATGCCGGCGGCCTCGCCGCGATCGCCGCCGGATACGAGCGGATGGTGGCCGCCGAAGCGGGCGACGACGACACCCTCGAGGCCGACATCGCCTTTCACATCGCGATCCTGCACGCCTCGGCCAATCCCTTTTACATGCAGTTCCGCGATGTTGTGACGACCGCGCTGCGGACCTCGATCCGCTTCACCAATCGATTCCAGGGCCGCACCGCGAGCCTGCCCCAGCATCATGCGGTGCTCGACGCAATCGAAAGGCGCGACGCCGAGGCCGCCAAGACCGCCATGACGGCGCTGATCGCCGACGTCAGGACCCTGATCGCCGACGCCGAGCGGAAAGCCTGAGATGGAGTGTATCGCCGACGTCAAGGCCGTGCTTGGCGAGGGACCGGTCTGGGTCGCGCGCGAGCAGGCGCTCTATTGGGTCGACATCCCCGAGAAGCGCCTGTTCCGCTGGTCCGAAGCGGAGGGCTTGCGCGAGCGGGAGCTTGCCGACCATCTCTGCTCGCTCGCGCCCAGGGCTTCGGGCGGCTTCATCGGCGCCGGCTATGACGGCTTCCTCGCGATCGATCTCGAAACCCGCCAAGCCCTTCATCTAGGCGATCCTGAGCCGGAGCTTGACACCAACCGCTTCAACGACGGCAAAGTCGACCGCGAAGGCCGCTTCTGGGCAGGGACTATGGACCGCTTCGAGCGCGAGGTGACGGGCGCGCTGTACCGGCTCGATGCCGATCTGAAATGGACCTGCATCGACAGCGGCTACCGGGTCACCAACGGCCCCGCCTTCAGCCTTGACGGGCGAACGATGTACCACAGCGATTCGGCGCTGCAGCGCGTCTACGTTTTCGACCTCGCGGGGGACGGCAGCGCGACCGATCGCCGCATCCACGCCCAGTTCGAACGGGGCGAGGGCTATCCCGACGGGATGACGGTCGATGCCGAGGATTGCCTGTGGATCGCCTTCTGGGACGGCTGGTGCGTCCGGCGTCTGTCGCCCGCCGGGGAGCGGTTGCAGGAATTGCGCCTGCCCGTGCAGCGTCCGACCAGCTGCGCCTTCGGCGGCGCCGCGCTCGACCGTCTTTTCATCACCTCGGCGAGCCGGGGCCTGACCCCCACGGAGATGGAAGGGCAGCCATCGGCGGGAGGGCTCTTCATGGCGACGCCAGGCGTCACGGGCGTCGCCGAACCGCTCTTCGCCGGCTGACCGGCCCTTAGGAGACCAGCCATCGCCAATTTCATGTTCGCCACCGGGATCGAGAACAGCATTCCGAAAATCAACAACGGCCGCAGCCGGGTCGACCAGATGGAGGCGTGCGGCCATTACCGGCATTGGCGGCTCGATTTCGACTGCGTCGAAGAGCTCGGCATTCACTATTTGCGCTTCGGCCCGCCGCTCCACCGCACCTATCTGGGGCCGGGCCGCTACGATTGGGAGTTCGCCGACCTCACGCTGGAGGATCTCCGGCGCCGAGGCATCATCCCGATCGTCGACCTCTGCCATTTCGGCGTTCCCGACTGGATCGGCGATTTCCAGAATCCGGATTTCCCGCAGCTCTTCGCGCACTATGCCGGCGCGTTCGCGGAGCGCTATCCCTGGGTCCAGCTTTATACGCCGGTCAACGAGATGTTCATCTGCGCCGTCTTCTCGGGGATGTACGGCTGGTGGAACGAGCAGCTGAAGAGCGACCGGGCGTTCGTCACCGCGCTCAAGCATCTCGTCAAGGCCAACGTCATGGCGATGACCGAGATCCTCAAGCGCCGCCCCGACGCGATCTTCATCCAGAGCGAATCGTCGGAATATTTCCACGCGGACAGTCCGGCGGCGATCCACGAGGCGGAGCTCAGGAACCGCTGGCGGTTCCTCTCGCTCGACCTCAATTACGGCAACCGCGTCAACAGCGACATGTACGAATATCTGCTCGAGAGCGGGATGACCAAGGAGGAATATAACTGGTTCCTCAACCATCGCTTGAAGCAGCACTGCATCCTCGGAAATGATTATTACTGCACCAACGAGCACCGCGTGTTCGCCGACGGCCATAGCGAGGCGTCCGGCGAGGTGTTCGGCTATTCCGAGATCACCCGGCAATATTACGAACGCTACGGCCTGCCGATCATGCACACCGAAACCAACATGAAGGAGGGGCCGACCGGCCAGGAGGCGGTGCAGTGGCTCTGGAAGGAATGGGCCAACGTGCTCAGGATCCGCAATGTCGGCATCCCGACGGTCGGCTTCACCTGGTATTCGCTTACCGACCAGGTCGATTGGGACACGGCGCTGCGCGAGCAGAACGGTCACGTGATCCCGCTCGGCCTTTACGACCTCGACCGGAACATCCGCGCGGTCGGCAGCGCCTATAAGAAGCTGATCGCGGACTGGCGCGAGCTATTGCCCGCCTTCAGCCACTGCCTCGTCGTCCCGATCGTGCAATTGCCGCGCGTCGCGGATGGGTGATTGCGCTCAGGGCCTGTACTCATAACCGGAGGCGGTCGTGACGGGCTGGCATTTGTTGTCCGGAAGGAGCGAGGAGGGAGCGATGTTGAATACATCGTGACCGATCGAGCGACGCCGTCCGGGCGGCAAAGGACAGCCCGCCGCTTCGCGGTCGGCCGGAGAAGCCGGCTGGGGGCGTCGAGTGCCTCGGACGGGTAACCTGACCCGCCCTGCGGCCCTCTCCTTCCCAGCCGGCTTCTCCGGCCGATCCCGGCCACCTCCGGTTATGAGTACAGGCCCTAGGCGGCTCTCCGCAGCCGGGGCTTGCCCGGCTGCGCGTAGCGCCCCTCGCAAGCGGCCTCCTCCGCGGTCAGGGGCCGCAGGAACCCGATGCACAGATGCCGGCCGAAAATATCGTCGCCGCGCATCTTGACCTCGGCCTCGGCAGCAGCAGCGGGCAGGCTGTCCCGAATCTCGGTCAACCGCGCGATCAGGCTGTCGAGCGACGCATGGTCGCCTATTTCGACATAGTCCTTGATCATCCTGCTCATAAACCCTCCCCGACACTCCCCGGAGCCTTCATACCGTCTCGCCGAATCCCCGCACAAGGGATTAATCCATGTTTATCCACATATTGCTTGCAAGAATCTGAACGTGCGGGTTTTTTTCGCAGACCGAACGGTCGGAAAATCCAGCCCCGAGGCCTCAAAGCATCTGGGAAAGCAGCTCGTTGACCCGCCGTTCGGCATCGGCGAGCGCCTGGTCGACCGGCTTGATGCCGGTCACCGCGGCTTCGAGCTCCTCGCCGATCAGGCCTTGGATCGCCGACTGGCGGCGCACGTAATCGGGCAGCTGGGCGCCGGTCGCCGCCATCGCCGCGATGTCCGCGCGATGCGGCAGCGCCCGAAATTCCGGCATCGCCAGCACCGCCTGGAAGCCGGGCAGGTGCCCGGTCCTCGTCCATTCGAAATTGTGCGCGGCGAGGAAGCGCAGGAAGCGCGCCAGCGCCCGCCGCTGCTCCGGGCTGCGCTCCCGCCGGGGCATGACCCAGGCGTGACCGTCGACGAAGGCGGCGTCGTGGCCCCACAAATGCGGAAAGGGCAGCACCGCATAATTTTGGTAAAGCGGCTGGCCGGGGCTTGCTGCTTCCGCGTCATAAGGGCCGATCATCCAGGTGCCGGTCGGGAAAATCCCTCCCTCGCCGTTGATGAAGCTCGCCGTGGCCGCCGGGAAATCCTGGTTGCGCGTGGTCAGCCCCTCCGCCTGGATTTGCCGGAACAGCTCGACGATGCGCCGCGCTTCGGGCGTGTTGAGGCGGATGTGCCGGGCATCGGGAAAGATCATTGCGTCTTGCGCGAGGAGGTAGGTGTAGAGGATGCCGACATGGGTGTCGGGCGCGTTGACGTGGGCCTGGATGAGATAGGGCTTGCCCGTCGCCGCGCGGAAGCGGCGGGCCTGGTCCAGCAATTCCTCGGGCGAGCGCGGCAGGATGGGGCGGCCGTCCCGCATCAGGCCGGCCTGCGCCATCAGCCGCGTGTTGATGTGGAACAGCCGGCCGATCGTGTCCCACGGCAGGCCGTAAATCTGGCCGCTCTTGGTGACGCCCAACCGTCCGGCGGCGGTGAAGCTTTCGGGGCCGATCCCGGCCTCGCGCAGCAGCGCGTCCATCGGCTCGAGCAGACCGCGCCCCTGATAGTCGGAGATCACCGACTGGTGCATGGTGACGAGATCGGGCGGATCGCCCGCCGCGATCTGGGCGGAGAGCTGGGGGTAGCCGGGCCATGCGACGACGTTGACGCTGAGGCGGATGTCCGGATTTTCCGCCTCGAACCGGTTGATGAGCGTCGTCAGGATCCCGCACTCGCTCTCGGCCGCGCGGACGTCGATGCTCTGCCCGTAGACGGCGCCGCATTCGCCGAAGAAGCGCTGGATGACGATCTCGGTCTTGCGCTCGCCGCCGCCGCAGCCGCTGAGCGCGAGCATGGCGAGGAGGAGCCAGGCGAACCGCTTCATCGCACGGCGGCGCCGGCCATGGCGCGGACGATCTGCTTCTGGAAGAGGATGTAGACGATGAGGATCGGGATCGAGGCGAACACCGCCTGCGCCATCAGGAAGCCGAGCCCGCTCGTTTGCGCGTAGTTCATCTGGCTGGAGGCCAGGCCGACGGTGAGCGTGAACCGGTCGCTGCGGGTGGCCGAGATGAGCGGCCACCAATAATCGTTCCACGAGCCCAGGAAGGTGAACACGCCGAGCGTCGCCTGGGCGGGGATGGTCAGCGGCAGCAGCACCTTCCAGAACAATCTGAACCGCGAGGCGCCGTCGAGCAGCGCGGCCTCGTCCAGCTCGCGCGGGATGGCGCGGAAATATTGGGTCATGAAGAAGACGCCGAACGGCGCCACCAGGCCGGGCAGGATCAGGCCCGGATAGCTGTTGTGGAGATGAAGCTCGGCGAACAATTGGTGGCGCGGCAGGATCACCGCCTGCTCGGGGATGGCGAGGCCGAGCAGCACGAAGACGAAGAGCGTGCGGCGGAAGGGGAAGTCCAGCCGGGCGAAGCCGTAGCCGGCGAGCGAGCAAAGGATGAGCACGCCCGCGGTGGTGCCGAGCGAGACGATCGCGCTGTTGAGCAGCCACTGGAAGACCGAGGAGCCCTGAAGGATCGTCTGGTAATTTTCCAGCGTATAGGGCCCGGAGAAGGCGGTGGCGCTGTCGCGCATCAGGTCGGCGTTGCTCTTGAACGACAGGAGCAGGGTCCAGATCAGCGGCGCCACCATGATCGCGGCGCCGATGATCACGCCGACCAGAGCGGGCGTGGAGAGGCCGGCGCGACGGGTGACGACGCTCATCGTTCGGGCTCCCGCCGGGTTACCGCCCAATATTGGATGAGGGTGACGGCGAGGACGATCAGGAAGAGCAGTTCGGCGGCGGCGGCGGCATAGCCGAGCTCCCAACGGCCGAAGGCGACCTCGTAGATGAACAGGACGATCGGCCGGGAGCTGCCGCTCGGCCCGCCGGCGGTGAGCAATTGCGCCTGGCCGAACAGCTGCAGCTGCGCGGCGGTCTGCAGCATCACCACCAGGATCAGGGTGCGGCGGATCGAGGGCAGGGTGATCCGGCGGAAGGTCGTCCAGCGGCTCGCTTTGTCGAGCGACGCGGCTTCGTAGATGTCGCCGGGGATTTGCTGCAAGCCCGCCAGGAACAACATCATCGGGAGGCCGATGCACCACCAGATGGTGGTGATGGCGAGCGCCGGGATGGTGAGGTTCGGGTCGCTGAGGAAAGGAATCGGATCCCGCCCAAGCGCCTGCATCGCCTTGGCGATCAGGCCCGCGTCGGGGGTCAGGACGAAGCGCCAGATCAGGGTGACGATGGTGACCGACAGGACCGAGGAGGAAAAGAAGATGCCGCGGAACACCGCCGCGGTCCTGGTCGGGCGGTTCAGCGCGAGGGCCAAAGCGAGGGCGATGATGGTCAGCGGTGGGACGATCAGCAGCACCAGCTTGAGCGAGTTGCCGACCGACTGTTGGAAGACCGGATCGGCGAGCAGCCGCGCGTAATTTTCGGTCCCGACCCATTGCCGCGCGCCGAACAAATCGGCGCGGTGGAAGCTGATGCCGATGCCCAGGATCAGCGGGTAGATGAGGATGAAGAGGTAAAGCAGAAGAAAAGGTCCGACGAAGGCCAGGCCTTCGAGCCGGCGCCAGCGGATGCCGGTGCTCACGCCGCAGGCTCGGCGTGGTGGCCGATGCCGTCGGGCCCGAACAGATGGGCGGCGGTGCCGTCGATCCTCAGGCCGGTCTCGTCGCCGAGCCGGACGCGGCTGTCGCCTTCATCCTGTGCGGTCACCTCGAGGCCGTCGGCGAGCCGGGCGTAGACGAGGGTACGGTCGCCCAGCCGTTCGACCAGCTCGACCTTTGCCGTGGTGGTGCCCGCGCCGGGCGCGGTGATGACGACGTTCTCCGGCCTGAGGCCGAGCTGCAGCGGCGCCCCGGCCGGAAGGCCGCTCGCGGCGACGCGCGTCTCGACCTCGGCGCCGTCGCCGAGCCGGACGCGGGCGAAGCCGCCGTCGCCGGGGATCAGGACCGCCGAGGCCAAGGTCATCGCCGGCGAACCGACGAAGCGGGCGACGAAGCTGTTGGCCGGCCGCGCGTAGATTTCCATCGGCGGGCCGACCTGCTGGATGCGGCGGTCGTTCATGACGACGATGCGGTCGGCCAGCGTCATCGCCTCGGCCTGATCGTGGGTGACCATGATCAGCGCCGCATCGACGCGCTGGCGCAGCTGGGCGATCTCGACCCTCGTGCGCAGGCGCAGCGCCGCATCGAGGTTGGAGAGCGGCTCGTCGAGCAGGAACAATTTCGGCTGCTTGACGATCGCGCGGCCGATCGCCACCCGCTGCCGCTGGCCGCCGGAAAGCTGGCCGGGCTTCTTGTCCAGCTGCGCCTCGATCTCGAGCACGCGCGCCGCCTGCGCGACCCGCGCCGCGATCTCCTCCCCGGCGACGCGGGCGTTGCGCAGGCCGAAGGACATGTTCTCGCGCACCGTCATGTGCGGGTAGAGCGCGTAATGCTGGAACACCATCGCGACGTTGCGCTCGCCGGGCGCGAGCTGATCGATCCGCCGGCCGTCCAGCAGCACTTCGCCGCTGTCCGCCGTCTCCAGCCCGGCGATGATCCGCAGCAGGGTCGATTTTCCGCTGCCCGAGGGGCCCAGGAAGGCGACGAACTCGCACGGCTCCATGCTGAGCGACACCCCGTCGAGGACGAGCGTGTCGCCATAGGCCTTGCGGATGTCGTGGAGTTCGAGGCTGGGCAAGGCATCCCTCTTTTATCTTATTTATTCCCCCTGTGGTCGAAGGCAGGGGGCCGGTCAATGTTGGGTCAGTAAGCGGGCTCCAGCAGGCCGTCTATTACGTGGTGCTGGATCACCGGCTCGAGCGCGTCGACCAGGCGGTAGGTGAGATGGTCGAGCACGCTCGGCGGCAGGGTTTCGGCATAAGTGCGGGTAATCTGGAGGTCGTGATGGGCGGCATTGGTCGCGTCGGGCGCGTCGACGCCGACCACGAGCACCGGGCGCGCGTCGCTCGAACGATTGGCGGTGCCGCGGTGGATGGTGAGGGCCGAGCGGGCGGAGATGTCGCCGCGCTGGGGTAGTTTCGGCACCGCCCGCTCGATGTAGCGCGGCCACAGCGCGCGCGGCGGAAACATGCCCCGGGGGCAGCCTTCGAACTGGTCCCATTGCGTGCCCGGCGCGATTTCCAGGGGCCCGTGCTCCGGCCTTGTGTCGACCGACGTGAGGTTGAAGGCGAGCGAGTTCAGCCGCCGCCCCCGGGTCGTCGCCTCGGGCACGGCGAAGTCGCGGTGCCACGGCTGGTCCGCCGCGCCCGGGAAGGGAATGTCGAAGCCGACCTCGACGATCCGGTAACCGGGCCCCAGCACCGCCTCGCACACCGCGACGAACCAGACATGGGCGACGATCTCGATGAAACCCCGAATGCGCTCCGGCTGCACCTCGACGTAGAAGCGCTCGGGCCCGCGCGGCAGCGCCCCTCCGGGGATTTGCCGGGCCTCTTCGAAGAGGCCCTCGATATCCTCGCGCATGCCGTCGGCAAAGGCGGGCGTGAAGGCGCCCTTCAGGCCGATGAACCCATCGCCATAAAGGCCGCCGATCAAATCAGCCGGTTCGTAGAGGGAAGGCATCAGGGGGCTTCCTCACATTTATCTTATAATTGTGATTTAGCCCCTTCTCTTTCGCTTGGCGAGCCGTCTATCCGGACCCGGATGAAAGCGAATCAACCCTTCGAAGTCGAGGCCGCGGCGGATGGCGCGGGCAGCCGGCTGGCCGTAAACCGCGCGGGGAGGAGTCGCGTTTTCGATCTCCGGGGCGGCGAGCATGAGGACTATCTCGCTTTCTACGGCGAGCTGGCGCGCGACTTCGGCACCCGCCCGCCGCACGCTTACCAGGGTCCCGCAGCCGGCGATGGAGTCGAGCCGGACTGGCGCCCGCTGATCGTTGAAAACCTGAGCGCGCGCACCTTGGCCGGCTACGGCGACCCGGCCGTGCTGAAGACGGACGAGGGCTATATCCTTACCGCGACCTCGAACGACGCACTCGACGCCTTTCCCATCCTGCGTTCGCACGACCTCAAGACATGGACTCACGAAGGCTTCGTCTTCCCCGAAGGCGAAGCGCCGGAATGGACGGCGCACGGGCAGAAAATAGGCGACTTCTGGGCCCCCGAGATGGCGCGGGTCGGCGAGGAATATTGGCTGGTCTACACCGCCCGCCAGCATAATCATGCGCTCGCCATCGGCCTCGCCAAAAGCCGGAGTCCGACCGGCCCGTGGCAGGATGTCGGCCGTCCGCTGCTCGCCGGCCATACCGTCAACACGACCGGCCTTCCCGACGACCCCGCTCTGCCTTTGCATAGCGGCGGCGTCATCGATTCCCACCTCTTCATCGACCGGGGCGGCGAGACCTATCTGTTCTGGAAGCGGGATACGAACGGCATCTGGCCGCGGCCGCTGGCGGGGCTGTTGCGCGCGCGGCCGGAGCTGATCGGGCGCCTCTTCTCCACGGACGCCGACCGCGCCACCGCGGCCTTTGCCGCCGCCATCCAGCCCTGGGCGAACGCGCGCAGGCCGATGGAGCGCTTCTTCCTGATGCAGCCGCTGATCGAGGCGGTGCTCGACAATTGGCGCCATGTGAAGGAGATCCTCGCCGGCTGTCCGGAGGCCGAGGCGATCCTGGCGGCGATGACCACGCCGATCCACGCCCAGAGGCTTTCCGCCGATGGCGAATTGATCGGGGAGGACAGGTTGGTGCTGGCCAACGATCTCGATTGGGAAGGCCATCTCATCGAAGGGCCGTGGGTGACGCGCCAGGAGGGGCGCTACTGGCTGTTCTACGCGGGCAACGATTTCGGCACGCCCGCTTACGGCATCGGCGTCGCCGTGGCCGATCATCCGCTCGGGCCCTATGTGAAGCAGCCCGAGCCGCTGCTCAAGTCGACTCCCAGCTGGTGGGCGCCCGGCCACGCCTCCGTCGCGCCGGGCCTCGACGGCGCGCCGCAGCTCTTCTTCCACGCCTTCTTTCCCGGCACGGGCGGCTACAATGCGTTCCGCGCGCTTCTCACCACCCGCCTGCATTTCGGCGCCGAGGGAGTGACGTTCGCCTAGCGCGTCGCGGGCGCGGGCCGCGGCCCGGTCGAGGGACCGCCGCCGTCGATCAGCGGCCAGCCGTCCCGCCACAGGATCCGGTCGAGCAGCATCACCCGGCGCGTGTTGACGTCCGCGGCGGCACTGGAGCGCGGGCGGCGCGAATCGACGGCGTGATAGAGCATCCAGTAGTTTCCGCGCGCATCCTCGACGACGGCATTGTGCCCCGGCGCGACCCAGATGCCGCGCCGGGCGAGAATGACGCTGTTGCCGGCCCCTCTTGCCGCCGCCAGCGTCTCGAACGGGCCGGTCGCGCTGCGTGAGCGCGCGACCATCACGGCATAATGGGCATTGGGTCCGCAGCAATTGTCGCCCGAATAGAAGAGGTAGTAATAGCCGCCGCGCCGAACGACCCAGGCGCCCTCCACCAGCCGCTGGTAATTGGCCGGATCCTCGGTCCTGACGACCGGGATCAGGTCCATCGGCCGGCTGCCGGCGGCAAAGGAGATGCGATCGGCGGCAAGCTCGCGCACCTTGATCGGCTGGAATCCGGATCCCCAGTAGAGCAGTCGCCGCCCGCTGACGGGATCATCGAACGCCATCGGATCGATGTTGACGAATCCCTCGCCGCATTCGAGCGGCCGGCCGATGTCGGTGAACGGCCCCTGGGGCCGGTCCGCGGTCGCCACGGCGAGGCAAAGCCCGCGGCTGGCGTCGGTCAGCGCCGCGTCCGGCCGGGCGGAATAATAAAGGAAGTAGCGGCCGCCATGCTCCGCGACATGCGGCGCCCAGAAATCCTGGGTTCGGCTCGCCCATGCGGGCTTGGCGGGCAAGGCATCGCCGAGCCGCTCCCAGCGCACCAGATCGCGCGACCGCGCCACCTGGATGTTGAGCATCCGGCCGTCATGCTCGCTTTGCGTTGCATAAACATAATAGAAACCGTCCGCCGCGCGCAGCACCGCCGGATCGGGGAAATCGCTGTCCAGCACCGGATTCTCGTAGGTCGCGGGGAGGGGGCTCGTCCGCAAAGGGATGCTGCAGCCGGCGAGGACGAGCAGGATGACGAGGAGGGACGGGAGCGGGCGCATAGGCGACCATAACATAACTCGTCCGGGCCGCGTGACTAACCGTCCGAGCCGGCGCGCTGGATGACCGCGCCGATGGCTGCGATCCGCTCGACATCCTCGTAGCCCGGCTCTTCGAGCTGCTCACCGAAGATGTCGGGATCGAGTTCGGCATAACGCAGGGAGCAGCCGAGACCGGGCAGGCGCTCGCGCAGCGCCGCTTTCAGGCGGTCCGCCCCATCGACGATCGCGCTGCCGGTATAGAGCAGCACGCGCCCGCCCGGCGCCACCATCCTCGCCGCCGCCAAGGCCCATTGCAGGGAGAGGGCGCCGCCGTGCATGTCGCCGCCGTGGCGGTAGGTGCGTTGCCGGGCATCGACGATGAAGGGCGGATTGGTGATAGCGAGATCGAAGGGACCGACGACCCGGTCGATGCCGTTGCCCTCAATCAGCTCGACCTCGAGGCCGGCATGACGCGCGTTGATCGCGGCGTAGCGAAGCGCGAGCGGGTTGATGTCGGTCAGGGTCAGCCGCGCATGCGGGAGCGACGCCGCCGCGGCGATGGCGCCGACGCCCGCGCCGGCGCCGATGTCGACCAGACGGCGGATCTCAGGGGCGCCGGCAAGCTCGGCCTCCAGGAAGCGGACGAAGCGATAGGAATCGGGTCCGAAGAAAACCGCGTCCTTCTGGCTGGTCGGGAATGCGGAGTGCACAAACAGCCGATCCCCAACCGATGATACCCGCACCTGGCTTTGGCGCAGGCCGGCCTGCTCGCGCAGGACGCCGAGCCTTGCCAGACGTTCGAACAGCGGCGCGGGAAAGAGGGATGGCGAGAAGGCCAGATTCCAGCCGAAAACGTCGCGCAAATCGCGGGCGGCCGTCCCGGCCTTGCGGGCCAGCACCCGCCGGTGCGTTTCCGGTGTCGGCGTGATGAAGCGATAGTCGAAGAGGCGCAGGTGGGTGAGCAGCTCCAGCAGGGCCGCGTCGAGATCGCCGGAGCTCATGAGCGCGCGGCATCCGGTTCGCGCGCAAGCGGCATGGTCAGGCAGTGGAGGCCGCCGCCGCAGCGCGTGAACTGATCGACCTCGACCGGGATGACTTCGACGCCCCTCCGGCCGAGGATAGAGTTGAGTTGCCGGTTGTGGGCGGGCGCGAGGACCCGCTTATCGCCGAGGCAGAGCAAATTGGCGCCGAGATCGGCCACTTCGTCCAAACTGGCGGGGATGATCCCGATACCCAGGCCGCCCAGCCGCGCGCCGAGGTCGCGGCCGAGCGCTGCCGGACAGGCGACGGCGCAATCGGGTGAGAGCATCGTGAAGATCGTGTCGAGGTGGAGGAATTGGCGGTCGAAGGACGTGTAGATCACCTCCCATCCCAGGCGTTCGAACATGGCGCCGAGTGCCCTGGCGCCGGTTTCGTCGGTACGGTCTCCCGAACAGCCGACGAGGAGCAGCCCCTCGCGCAGCAGGCAAATGTCGCCGCCCTCGATGCGCCCCTCTTCGATCCGGCCGAGGTTGGGCATGCCCAGCCTCCCCACCGCCTCGGCGACGTGGGCGGGCTCGCCTCGCCGATGCGCGGCCGCCGGCCGCAATTCGATCAGGCCCCACGGGCTGATCAGCACCGGGTCACGGGTGAAGACCAGATCGGTCATGTTCGCCATCGGCGGCACCCAATGGCAGCGCACGCCGGCGCCGGTCAGCGCCGCGACTAGACCGCGATGCTGCTTTGCCGCCGCGAGCGGCTGAAGCGAGAGACCGTCGGCCAGGGACCGGCGCGTGACGGTATTGCACGGCACCATCGACAGGTGGGTCGGGGCGCTGAGGAGGACGTCGGTGAGCCGCCCCGTCTCGGAAGCGACGCCCCAGCGCGGCCGGGTGAACGGTTCGGTCTGGTAATCGGTGGACGCCTCGGCGCTGGCGAAGGGCTCGAGCAGCATCTACCAGAGCTCCGCACGATAGCGCTCGAAGCAGCGCTGGCCGCACCTCAAGCGGATCAGCGCGCCTTCCGCGATCGCCCGCGCCCGGCGCGAATCCTCTGCGACGAGCGGCCCGATCGCCTCGCGGTTCCAGGCTTCGCTGTGCTTGACGTCGAGCACCGCGTGGAGATCGAAATAGTGGCGCTGCTTGCCGCTGATCCCGAGCCGCTTCAGGCCGGCCGCGGTGGCCGCGGAACGGCCGGGCGCGGTCAGCTCGATCACGCCGAGCGCGCCGATCGCGTGGAACGCGTAACGCCGTGTCGTCGCCATCGCGGTCATCGCATTGGCCAGCGCGAGGCTCTCCCAGACGGTGGCCTCGATGGTCGGGCCAAGGCCAAGCGCATCGACAAGCTTTTCGAGCATCGGCCCGTGCATCCCCTTGGGATTGCCTCGGCCCATCTCGTCCCAATAATTACGCGCCAGCTCGAGCTTGGCGCGCGCCGGCAGCTTGACCTGCGCATAAGCGGTAAGGTCGTCGAACCCCGCCTCGCCGGCCGCTTCCTGGGTCAGGAACCAGCGCATCTCATCGAGGCTCGCTTCCTCCGCCAGCCAGGGGAAGAGGGGATCGCCTTGGCCGGGACCGGTTTGTTGCAGATCTTCGAACCAGGTCAGGAACCTTTCCGGATCCGCGGGCGCTGCCGCGGCCTCGGCGCCGATCTCCGCGCGCAACGCTTCCAGGAAATTTCCCTCGAGGCGAAGCATCTGGTGATCGCGGGCGAGCTTCAGCTCCCAATCCGGCTCGGGAAGACCGGGGCTGAGACGCCGGTGGCTCCATTCCGCGAGACTTCGTTGAATCTCGTCGTTGAGATATCGACCCGCGTCGTCGCTGCTCGAGTCCTCGCGAAAATGCGTGGCCATCTGTCGGTGTTTCCTCAGGAAAGTGAGACCGGATAACCGTCGCGTTCGCGCGTCTGTTCCACCGAAACCTGGGGAGGCTGATCTGGATTAGCCGGTATTTCGGACTGACCGCGAAGAGGCCCTGGCGCGAACCGCTCGGCAAGCCGGTGCTCCCACGCGAGAGCATCGGCGACGATCGTATCGAGCCGGTCGCGCTCCGCCCGCCATGGCAAGGTGGCGAGGATCCTGGCATTGTCGGCAACCAGCATCGGCGGATCTCCGGCGCGCCGCGGGGAGAAGCGTCGCTCGACCGGGTGACCCGCGACGCGGTCGATGCTGTCGAGGACATCGAGCACGGAAAAGCCCCGCTTGTACCCGCAATTGAGGATCATGCTCTCGGCCGGCGAGGAGATCAGGAGCTCCAGCGCGTGGACGTGCGCCGCGGCGAGGTCGCTGACATGAATATAGTCGCGCACGCAGGTCCCGTCCGGCGTGTCATAGTCGGTTCCGAAGACGTCGACATGGCCGCGCTTTCCGGTCGCGGCCTCGACTGCGACCTTGACGAGGTGGGTCGCTCCCGCGCTCGACTGGCCGGCCCGCC
The DNA here is from genome assembly GCA_034668465.1 of Sphingomonadales bacterium. GTDB lineage: Bacteria > Pseudomonadota > Alphaproteobacteria > Sphingomonadales > Sphingomonadaceae > Allosphingosinicella. The sequence goes on along the minus strand of JAXDPI010000045.1, from coordinate 16,544 downwards.
CATCCGGGTCCGCCCCCGCGACGTTGAAATAACGCAGCGCGCAGAAATTCAGCGGGTAAGCCGCGGCGCTGTCGGTCAGCATCCGTTCGGTCATCAGCTTCGACCAACCGTAGGGATTGATCGGCACCGTCGGCGCATCTTCCCGCACCGGCACGCGATCCGGGATGCCGTAGGTCGCCGCGGTGGAGGAGAAGATGAAATGCGCGACACCGCCCCGCACGACGCTTTCGATCAGCGCGCGGCTCTTCACCGTGTTGTTCTCGTAATAATGGAGCGGGCGCGCCACCGACTCCGGTACGATGATCGACCCGGCGAAATGCATCATCGCCCCGATCCCCTGTTCGGAAATCAACCTGGCGACGAGCTCGGCGTCGGCGACATCCCCCTTCACGAACGTGGCGCCCTTCGGGACCGCCCATTCGAACCCCGTCGAGAGATCGTCGATCACAGTGACGGGCCAGCCGTCGTCGAGCAGCGCCAGCACGGCGTGGCTGCCGATATAGCCGGCCCCGCCGGTCACCAGCACTGGAAGCTTGTCGGTCATGCAATCTCTCTTTGATCGTGTAAGGAGCCGGGCCGGGGCCGGGGCGTTCTGGAGCATGGAGGGCAAGTTCCATGCGATTTCTCGGCGTCACCGAAACCTGCGATCTCGGCGCGCTCTACATGCGGCTGCTCGCCGAGGGCCACGAGGTCAGGGTGGCGGTGAGCGAGGAAAAGGCTCGAGGAACGATGGCGGGCCTCGTTCCCCGCACCGGGAATTGGGAAGCGGAGCTCGACTGGGTCCGGGCCGCGGGCGATCAGGGCATCATCCTCTTCGAGGCGGTGTCCGACGGTTTCGGCGCGGCGCAGGACAGGCTGCGCGGCGACGGTTTTGCCGTGATCGGCGGCAGCGCGTTCGGCGACAGGCTCGAAAATGATCGCGCTTATGCTCAGGACCTCCTGGCGGAGCTCGGGCTGCCGGTCGCGGGCACGCACGAATTTGCCGAGGCTGCAGCCGCCGATGCCTTCCTCGCCGCCAATCCCGGCCGCTATGTGCTCAAGTTCAGCGGACCGGATTTTTCCTCGGGCGACAATTATGTCGGTGAGCGCGGCGACGGACAGGACGTGCGCGCGATGCTGTCGGCGCGCCTCAAGGGCCGCGGCAGCCAGCCGACACGGTTCATTCTGATGGACCATCTGGACGGGATCGAAATGGGCGTCGGGGCCTATTTCGACGGCGAGCGTTTCCTGTCGCCGGCCTGCCTCGACTGGGAGCACAAGCGCTTCTTCGCCGACGACATGGGCGAGCTGACCGGCGAAATGGGGACGGTGGCCACCTTCGATCGCAGCGGGCGGTTCTTCTCCGCGACGCTCGCGCGAATGGCCCCGCTGCTGCGCGATCACGGCCATGTCGGCTACGTCAATCTCAACACGATCGTGAACGAGGACGGCATCTGGCCGCTCGAGTTCACCTGCCGGTTCGGCTATCCGGGCTTCGCAATTCTCGAACCGCTGCAGCGAACGCCATGGGGAGAATTGTTCGGGGTGATGGCGGCGCGCTCGCGGCCAAGCTTTGCGGCGGCCCCCGGCTTCTCCGTCGGGATCGTCCTGACGACACCGCCCTTTCCCTATTCCCGCAAGCAGATCGACGAGCCGATTGGGTTGCCGATTTTCCTGGACGAGGCGCTCACGGCGGACGACCGGCGGCATCTGCATTATGGCGAGGTCGGCCTCGACGGACGCCAACTGGTCACCACCGGTCTTTACGGCTGGACGATGGTGGTAACCGGAACCGGCCCCTCGATCGAGGCCGCCCGGGCCGCCGCCTATCGGCGCGCCAAGAGCGTCTCGATACCCAATTTGCGCTATCGGCTGGACATCGGCGGCCGCCTCGTCGCGGGCGACTATGGGCGGCTGGAGCGTCTCGGACACCTTTCGTGACGCTAGGCCGCTTGTGCCGAAGCGATTTCGAAGATCAGGTCGGAGGCGCCGGATTTGAACGTGTCGCAAATCGTCCGGTAGTCGGAAGTCAGTTCCGTGCCGGCTGGAATGTCGGTGGCGGCGACGTCGTCGCTGAAGGCGATGCCCAGGGAGAACGTGTTCGGATTGTCCGAATGATTGAAGTGGCGCCCGTTGTCGCCGCACAGCACCCACAGCCCCGCCGCCTCGTGCCAGGTCGAATAGGTTCGCAGGAACTCCTGCAATTTAGCGGGCAGGTTGTCGAGCTCGTCGTCCGAATAGACGCGGTCGATACGGGAATCAAAACGCCAGACAATATCGCCCTCCTTGACGTCTTCCAGCAGGAAGACACCGATACCGTGAATCGGGCTGGGCCGAAGTTCCGTGTCGAACAGAAGCATGAGATAGACCTGCTTTCCAATGGGGTCTTGGGCGACCCGCGTTTTAACGACCCTCCTAACCGCCGGTTTGAGCCTCGGTTCCGGACCAGCGTTACCGCGCTAATCTGGATTAGCGATATAAAGCCTCCCCCGCGCGGAACTCCTCCCGTTGCTGCGTCGTTCTCGAATTGTTGTTTTAAAACAGGGGTTTCAGCCAATATGGATTTCATCGACGCGGCGGCACCGGAACGACGCTCTGTGCCGGGCACCGCCCGCCACGACCACAGCCTGATCTGCTTCTCCCACTTACGCTGGAGCTTCGTATTCCAGCGCCCCCAGCACTTGATGAGCCGGTTCGCCCGCTCGCGCCGGGTCATTTATTGGGAGGAACCGGAAGTCGCGTCCCCCGGCTGCAAGGCCGAGCTTGGCGTTCGGACCTGCGCCGAAACCGGCGTCGTCGTAGTGACGCCGTCCGTACCGGAAGACCTGACCGGAGGAGCCCGCGACGCGGTCCTGCGCGCGCTGCTCGACGATTTTCTGGCTGCCGAGACCGGACCGCTCATCCGCTGGTACTACACGCCGATGATGCTGGCCTTCTCGCGGCACGTCCCCGCCGCCTGCACGGTTTACGATTGCATGGACGAGCTCGCCAATTTCCGCTTCGCGCCGCCCGAGCTGCTCGGGCTCGAGCGCGAGTTGTTTGTCGCGGCGGACGTCGTCTTCACCGGCGGCTACAGCCTCTATGAGGCGAAGAAGCAGCGCCATCCGAACATCCATCCTTTCCCATCCAGCGTGGATTGGGCGCACTTCGCCCAGGCCCGGGGCGAGCTTCCCACGCCGGACGCCCAGGCTGCGATCGCAGGGCCGCGCTTCGGCTTCTACGGCGTCATCGACGAACGGATGGACCTCGATCTTGTCGCCGCGCTTGCCGATGCCCATCCGGAATGGGCGATAGTCATGGTCGGGCCGGTCGTGAAGATCGATCCCGCCGATCTGCCGCGCCGGCCCAACCTCCATTATCCCGGCGGCTGCGGCTATGACGAGCTGCCCGCCTGGCTCGCCGGCTGGGATGTCGCTTTGATGCCCTTCGCGATCAACGAGTCGACGAAGTTCATCTCTCCCACCAAGACGCCCGAATATCTGGCCGCTGGGCGGCCGGTCGTCTCGACCCCGATCGCGGACGTCGTCCGCCATTACGGCGACCTCGAAGCCGTGTTCATCGCCGACGGGGCGACGGCGTTTATCAGCGCCTGCGAAGATGCGCTCGCTTTGGCCCATGGCTCCGATCAATGGTCCGCGGAGGCGGACGCCAAGCTCGCCAATCTGAGCTGGGAAACGACCTTCGCGCGCATGGCCGGCCTGGTCCAGGAGGCGCTGGCCGTTCCGCTCGCCTCACCGGGCCTGCTGACCGCCCCGGCCCGGAAGAAATACGATTATCTCATCGTCGGCGCGGGCTTTGCCGGGTCGGTGCTCGCCGAGCGCCTCGCCAGGGAGCACGCCGCGCATGTGCTGGTCGTCGACAAGCGGCCGCACGTCGCCGGCAACGCCTACGACCATCTCGACGAGGCGGGCGTGCTCGTCCACCAGTACGGACCGCACATCTTCCACACCAATTCCGACGAGATCGTCGACTATCTGTCGAACTTCACCGCGTGGCGGCCCTACGAACACCGGGTGCTGGCGGCGGTCCGGGACCAGCTCGTCCCGATTCCGATCAACCGGACCACGCTCAACCGGCTGTTCGGTCTCGCCCTCCGGACCGACGCCGAGGCGGAAGCCTATCTGGCGGCGCGGGCCGAGCCGGTAGCCGAGATCCGCACCTCCGAGGACGTCGTCGTCTCAGCGGTCGGCCGCGAGCTCTACGAGCTGTTTTTCCAAGGCTACACCCGCAAGCAATGGGGCATCGATCCCAGCGAGCTCGACAAATCGGTGACGGCGCGCATCCCCACCCGCACCAACATCGACGACCGCTACTTCACCGACAAGCATCAGATCATGCCGGCCGAGGGCTATACGGCCATGTTCAACCGCATGCTCGATCATCCCCGGATCGACGTCCTGCTGAGCACCGACTATCGCGACATCGTCGACGAAATCGATGCGGGCCACCTCATCTATACCGGCCCGATCGACGAATATTTCGACTTCCGCTTCGGCAAGCTGCCTTACCGCAGCCTCCGCTTCGCGCATCAGACGGTCGACCAGGAATGGTTTCAGAATGTGGCGACCGTCAATTATCCGCACGCGCAGGTGCCCTACACGCGGGTCACCGAGTACAAGCATCTGACCGGCCAGCGCCACCCGAAGACGAGCATCACCTACGAATATCCGAGTGCGGAGGGCGATCCTTATTATCCGATCCCGCGCGCCGAGAATCAGGCGCTGTTCAAGAGATACGAGGCACTGGCGCTGGAAACCCCCGGCGTGACCTTCGTCGGGCGGCTGGCAACCTACCGCTACTACAATATGGACCAGGTGGTCGGGCAGGCTCTCGCCGCGTTCCGCCGCCTGGACGCGCGGCGCAGGGCGACAGCAGCAAGTCCGGCGATGTGGTCCGAGGCGGCGGAATAGGGATTATTCGGCCGCGAGCTGCCATGGTTCGGGCGCCGCGACGTCTGTGATATAGGCGGCGACGGCCTGGTCGAGGGGCCGCATCGCAGTTCCGCGTTCGCTTGCGAGCGCGGTGCTGCTGACTGCCGACCCCTGCGGGAGCTGGACGAGCCCCGGATCGAGGCCCGCGCCTTCGGCCAGCAGGCGCGCAAAGCCGTGCCAGCTGATTTCCCCCTGATTGGCGAGATGCCAGATCCCGGTTTCGCCATCGATCAGCAGATCGAAGACCGCGTGGCAAAGGTCGGGCACGAATGTCGGGGAGACCGATGTCCGTGCGCAAGCGGTGACGCGCTCGCCTCCCCGCAGCGCATCGAGCACCCGCCCGGCGAAGTTGTAGACGTCCCAAGGGCCGAAGAAAGCGCTGGTGCGAACGATCAGCGCCTTGCCGCCGGCCGCGGCCACCGCCTCCTCCGCCGCGGCCTTGCTGGCGCCATAGGCGCCGGTCGGCGACACGGGGTCGCTCTCGCGATAGGGCCTGCCGGCGGTGCCGTCGAAAACGAGGTCGGACGAGAAGGTAACGAACGGCAGTCCGCGCGCCGCGCATTCCCGCGCGAGGTTCCGCGCCCCGGATACATTGGCCGCGAAGCAGGCGGCGCGCTCATTCTCGGCATCGGCCACACGGACGAACCCGGCAGCATTGACGATCGCCCAGGGCTCGTGGCGATCGAGCGCCGCCGCAACCGAGCGCGGATCGCCGATATCGAGCTCGGCGCGCGAGGTGAGATGGCAAGGCAAGCCGCGGTGCTCCGCTATCCGAGCCAGCGCCGCGCCCAAGGTGCCGGTTGCACCGGTGATGAGGAGCTTCCGGCTCGGCTTGGTCAGCGGTTTGACTGCCTCTTCGCTGCACCAGCCGTAAAGCCGGCCGGGCCGGCGCCACCATCCCGGCACGTCGAGCACGGGATGTTCGAAGCGTTCGCCGGCGGCCAAGGCTCGCCCCGCCGCGGCGATCGCCGTGGGTCGCGGCCCCGGCGAGCGGACGTCAAAAGCGCCGACGTCGTAAATTCCGTCGCTTCGGGTGATCAAGGAACGCCAGTCGACATTGCCGAACAGCGACCAGAGGGTGAGCGCGCGAACGTCTGCGCCCTCACCTCTGACCTGCTCGCACGTATCGCGGACCTCGATCAGCCAGCGCAGCTGCTCGTCCCGCGTGCAGCCGTGATGGACCTCGGTCACGGCGAGCGGGAGGCCGTACCGGTCCCACGCTTCGCGCAGCCGCAATCCGAGGCCGGTTTCACCCTCGAGCCCCGCCACACGGACGGCCTCGGCATCCACATAGACGTCGCGGCAATTCCCCTCCGGTCGGTGGTCGGGATAAAGATGGACGCGATGATCGAGGAAGCGCTCGCTGGTCAGATAATAGTTGATGCCGATCAGGTCGGGTGCGGCGCTCCGGTCTTCGAAGGCGGCCAGTTCAGTCCGCGTAATCCCCGCGTCGAGAAGGAAATGATAAAGCGGGTGCAAAGGGTCGACCCGGCCGCAGAGCAGGTCGAGGCTGAGCCAGCCTCGCTCGTTCTCATGCGCGGCCTGGTAGGCGAGCGGAGCCGTGGCGAACGTCTTGCCGAGATCCTCGGTCTGAACGAGTTGCGCCGCCGGGTTGACCGCGCGGATCGCCGCCATCGCCGCTTCAATCCCCTGGCATTGCGTGACCAGCGCCCGCAGGAAGGCCGGATAATCGCGCCGGTGCGGATACCAGTGGCCGTACAGCGCGGAGAAGCGCGCGGTGGTCAACGGCTCGTTGATCGGCGTCCACCTGGTGATCTGCGGATAGCGTTGCGCCACGCGCGCCGCATAGTCGGCGAACTTGCGCGGGAAATCGGGATCGAGCAGATCGGTATAGGCAGGCCCTGAGCCATGGTGGAGCAGGCCGCCGATGACCTCGATCCCACGCTCCTCGAACAGAGCGAGGCGTGCGTCGCCCCAGGCGAAGTCGAGCTCGTCCGGCCGTGCGGGGGCAATGCTTTCCCAAAGAAGTGGATAGCGAACCGTCTTGATCCCGAGGCCGGCAATCAGGTCGATGTCGAAGGGCCGGGAGCGATGCCCGGTCTCTTCGGCCTGGTCGCGCCAGCGGTCGCCGATGCGCGCAATGGTGCACTCGGGGCCGCCCCAGAGCTCCAACGGAGAAAGCTTTCGATCGGGCACAGCCGTGTCAGTCGCCCTTATCGCCCTGACCTCTCGGCTTCTTCGTCTTCGCGTGCTGCTTCACGTCCTGGCGCAGCGAGCGACTCTGGTCGTCGGCCTCGCCGAACGTGCCGTCATCGTTGCGCCGTTGAAAGCGTTTGTCGCCAATATGCGGTTCGACCAGCTCGCGCTGACCCATGATCGCCTCCTCTGCAACTCCTGATGCCAATGCGGCGCGGGTGTGAGGGTTCCTGAAGAAAGCGCTGATCTGGATTAGCGCGGGCCGGTCAGCGGGGGCGGCGCTCGAGTGACAGATAATCGTCGGTAAACTCGGCGACGCGCCGGAGGCCGATCAAATCGCGGATTTCGACGATCCCGCCCCGGAGCTCGACCAGTCCCTGCTCGCGCAGCACCTTCAGCGTCCGGTTCACATGGATGGAGGTCAGCCCCAGGCACTCGGCGATATCGACCTGGGTGAGATCCAGCCTGAAGGAAAGGCCGTCGGTCAGCCCCACGATGCCCAGCCGCACGTGAAGCTCGCAGAAAAAATGGGCGAGCCGCGCCAGCGCCGTGCGCCGGCCGAGCGACAGCACCCACTCGCGATGGATCGCCGCGTCGAGGTTGGTGGAAAACCAGAGGATGCGGGTGAGATGCGGAAACTCCTCGGTGATCCGCTTCAGCCGCGCGTGGGGAACCGTCGCGACGCGGCAGGGGGTAAGCGTCATGATATTGTGGTCGAGGCGCTTCAGAGTGAAGCTGTGAAGATCGACGAAGTCGCCCGCCACGTGCAACTCCGAAATCTGCCGGCTGCCGTTCTTGAGGTCCTTGTAGCGGCCCATCAGGCCTTCGAGCAGAAGCGTCGAGTCATTGAGCGCTTCGCCCGCACGGATGATGGTCTTGTCGGAAGGCACTTCCTTGATAATTTCGGGAAGCGCGCGCAGCGCCGCCTCCTCTTCCGCGCTGAGCTCGTCGCGGAGGCTGAGCTTCAGAAGGAGTTTTTCGATCGCCACCTGATCGCCGTTTCATCTTCGGACAATTGCGGAGCGTGCAACGCGCCCGCGCCCGCATATATCCGCGACGCCGGCCGGTCAGGCGGAGAGTGCGTCGCGGAGGCTGAGCGGCCCGTCGATCTGGAGATAATCGGGGTCGAAGTCGCCGATGTCCACCAGCCGCGGCCAATCGAGAATCGTGACCAGCCGGTTGGCGATGGCGATCACATTCTCGCGCTTCAGCAGCTGCAGCGTGCGGTTGACGTGAACCGGGGTCAGTCCCAGCGCGTCGGCGAGGTGGGTCTGGGTCGCTTCCAGCCGGAAGCTGAACTGGGCGCCGGCATCGGTCTCCTTCCAGCGCGTGGCCAGTTCGCAAAGCAGGTGCGCGGTGCGCGACCGCGCGTTCCTGCGGCCCACGTTCACCACCCATTCCGAGAGAATCGCCGCATCGGCGATGCCGTCGCGCCAGAAAGCTTCGGCAAGCGCCGGATATTGCGCCGCCCGCGCCCGGAGCGCCGCGTGGGGCACGCGGATGATGGTGGTCGTGGATAACGCCTGGAGGGCCGAGCTGGCATTGGGGAAAACGACCGAATGGAGATCCGCCATATCGCCGGGAATATGGATGGCCGTGATCTGCCGATTGCCCTCCCGGTTCTGGCCGAAGCGACCGACCAGGCCGTCCACGATCAGGCAGGCATGATCCACTCTTTGCCCGAGCCGCACGAAGTCGCGGTTGGTCTGAACCTGGGCGGCGATCCCGGGAAGCTCCAAAATCGCCTGTTGTTCTGCCGGGCTCAATCGCGAGCGCGAGGTGAGACGCCGGAGAAACAGCTGAAAGACGGATTGCTGATGCGAAGACATGATCGGCTCCCTTCCTGGCAGGCGCGAGCGCTTACTATCTCCCAGCCACCGGCGCCTCAGGGCAGTTAACCGGTGATATGGACGCTTTGGCACAGATTAAGTGATCCGCCTAATGGCTCGATGATATGGCCGGGTGAGGGTCAAGAAAGTAAGCCGGTAACGCGCATGCGTGCCGCGCGTGATCTGGTCGCCGAGTCGGCCAAGCAAGGCCGGATCAATTTGAGCCGCTGGATCGAGACCGGGGACGCGCAGGGCGCCCGCCTGGCCGCAATCAGCTTCGCCGAGGCGGTAGAAATCGCGCCCTGAACACCGGCGGGATCATTGCCGGTCCGCGGCCGCCGCGTGCGCCTGCTTCACTTGCTTCTCCAATTGGCCTGCCGCTCCCCCTGGCGGCCCAAGGCGAATGTTCGAATTTATAGCCTTTCGGTCATGCGCCCGTCTGCCCGTGGGGGGCGCTTACCGCCTTCGATTCCGGCGACTCCCGCTGCCTCAGGAAAATCGTGAGGACGATCAGGACCGCGGTCGACAGGAACTCGCTCTGCCAGTTCTGGAAGGACTCGAACCAAAGCTGGGCGTCGAAAAGATACTGACCCATGGAGAGCGGCGTCTCACCGTGGCTCAGCGCCTCGTCCGCCGCCTGCGCCGCGCTGTATTTCCAGTGCATCAGGAAGGAGAGGATGAAGAGCAGCAGCAAAGCGATGCCGAGCGAATTGGCATAGACCTCGCGCGCCAGCGGTCCGGCCCGCAGGATCCTCGGCGCGCCCGCCTTGCGGCTCTGGGCCGCGAGATTTTCGTCGCGCGGCGGCTCGTCGGGATCGCCGGATTCCGCCGACCCCTTCTGGAACAGCCAGCAGGTGAGCAGGACGTAGGCCGACATCTGCAGGAACTCGCTTTCCCAATTTTCGAAGACCGTCGAGATGAACTGAGCATCGGTGGTGTATTGGCCCAGGGTCAAGGCGTGCCCGCCATGCCGCGCCAGCTCCTCGTTCTCAACCCGCCAGCCGGTCAGCCAATGCCCGACGATGCTGCCCAGGAAGAGAAGCATGAGGACGATGGTGAGCCCATTATTCTTCAGAAACCGCGTCATGCCGTCGCCCTCCGTTGCGGGGGGCGCAATCGACCGGCGCGGTGATTGTTCCAGGCCGCAGGTCCTTGCTTAATCTGGATTAGCGGGGCGCTCTTCTGCCGGCGGGGCTCATGGTCCGGCCTGACAGAAAGGTCGAAGCCAGGCGCGGCGGCCGCGCAAATAGGTGGCGGCGATGGCGCGGTCGTCGCCCAGGATCTGCAAGGCGAACAGCCGGTCGTGCAGCGACGCGCCGGCGCAACGCCGGGCGAGCAAAGGCGTAGCGGCCGCGTCGAGGATGATGAAATCGGCCTCCTGGCCGGGCAGGAGCGCGCCGACGCGATCGGCGATGCCCATCACGCGCGCGCCGCCCGCGGTAGCCAGATGAAGCGCGCGGAAGGGATCGAGGCTGGTCCCCCTGAGCTGGCAGGTCCGGTATGCCTCGCCCAGCGTGTGGAGCATTGAGAGGGTCGTGCCCGCGCCGATATCGGTGCCGATGCCGAGCCTGACGCCGTGACGATCGGCCTGGGCCAGATCGAACAGGCCCGAGCCGAGGAACATGTTGCTGGTCGGGCAGAAGGCGATGCCGGCGCCCGCGTCGGCCATCCGCGACAGCGCCCGATCGCTGATGTGGACGCAATGGGCGAAGACCGAGCGCGGTCCGACCAGACCGAACCGATCATACACGTCGAGATAATCGGCGGCCTCCGGGAAGCGCTCAGCCACAAAAGCGATCTCGCCCGGATTTTCCGAGAGATGGGTGTGCATCAGCACGTCCGGGTGCGCGGCGACCAGCGCCCCGGCATCGGCGAGCTGCTCGGCGCTGGAGGTGGGGGCGAAGCGCGGCGTGACGGCATAGCCCAGCCGCCCGCGGCCGCGCCACCGGGCGATCAGCGCCTCGGTGTCGGCGCGCCCGGAAGCGATTGTGTCGCGCAGGCCGTCGGGCCCCATATCCATCAGCACCTTGCCGGAGACGATCCGCATGTCGCGCTCGAGCGCGGCTTCGAACAGCGCGTCGACCGAGCCCATGTGGACGGTGGCGAAGACCAGCGCGCTCGTGGTGCCGTGCCGAAGCAGCTCGTCGAGGAAAAAGGCGGCCACCGAGTCGGCATGGCCGCGGTCGGCGAACGCCTTTTCGGCGGGAAAGATATGGCGTTCGAGCCATTGCATGAGCTGTTCGCCGTGCGAGGCGATGCGCTCGATCTGCGGATAGTGGACATGCGCGTCGACGAAACCCGGGACGATCAAACCTTCGAGTAGCTCGGTGTCGAGGTCGGCGAACCGGTCGGTATAGTGTCCGCAGAAGAGGACGAGGCCGTCCTCCACCACGAGCAGGCCGTCATCATAATGGCGGATCGCGTCGGGGCCCGCGACGACGGGATCGTCGGGCACGCTCAATATCTCGCCGCGGAACGCCTTCATCCGTCGCTCCTCAGCGTGAGCAGTTGCGCGAGCGTCGCGATGGCGATGACTTCGGGCTCCTTGCCGCTTATGCCGGGCAGCCCGAGCGGGCAGGTGAGCCGCGCGGCGTCGACGCCGTCGGCCGCGAGGCGCGAGAGGAAGCGGGCGCGCTTGGTCCGCGAGCCGATCAGCCCGACGAAGCACGCGCGGCTGCCGAGCGCGGCGGCGGTAAGACGGTAATCGAGCGCGTGATCGTGGGTGAGGATCACCACCGCCGCACCCTCTGGCGCCCCGGCCGCGCAGGCGACCATCGCGGCCTCGTCCGCAAGGACGACGCCGGCGGTTTCGGCCGCCTCCGGGCGGCTGTCATGCCACGCGAAATGCAGGGGCAGGCCCTCGGCCCGAGCAGTGATCGCTCTGCCGACGTGACCGGCGCCGAACATCAGCACAAGAAGGCGGTCGCTATCCTCGGGCTCGATGAAGCTGTCGCCCTCGGTGGGGAGCGGGCCCCTCGCGACTATCGTTCCCCGGCGAAGGCCGGGGCCCAGCGGCACCGTCGGAAGGACTGGGCCCCGGCTTTCGCCGGGGAGCAGCCTGCGCTCGATACGATCGGACAGGATGACTTCGAATCGCCCTTCGCCATCGGGAACGCTCTCCAGCCTCTCGACCATGAGCCGGACCCGCCCGCCGCAGCATTGGCCCAGCAGCGGCCCTAAGGGATAATCCTGGACGCGCCAGCTTCCCGGCTCGAGCGCGAGGATCGCCCGCGCCTGCGCAGCCGACAAATGCTCGAGCGCGCCGCCGCCGATCGTCCCCGCGAGCCCAGCCTTGGTTACGACCATGCGCGCCCCCGGTCCGCGAGGTGCGGAGCCCTCGGTGGCGAGGACGGTGACGAGCGCTGCCGGACCCTGCTGCAGCGCTTCGCGGGCTTGGCTGGTCCACTCAGCCATTGCGAGCCTTGAGCTCGTCGATCGAAGCAAGGATGCGCTCGGGCGTGGCGGGGGCGTCGAGCTTCGGCAGCCCCTTGCCGGGCGCGGCGGCGGCGACTGCCTGGGTCAAGGCCGAGAAGACCGAGATCGCGAGCATCAGCGGCGGCTCGCCGACCGCCTTCGAGCGGTGGATCGTCGCCTCGACATTCTCGCCGCGCTCCCAGATGCGGATGTTCATCCGCGCCGGGCGGTCGCCCGCGGTCGGGATCTTGTAGGTCGAGGGCGCGTGGGTGAGCAGCCGGCCGCGGTCGTCGAACACCAGTTCCTCAATGGTCAGCCAGCCCATGCCCTGGACGAACCCGCCCTCGATCTGCCCCAGGTCGATCGCCGGATTGAGCGAGCGGCCGACGTCGTGGAGGATGTCGACCGCGACCACGCGATGCTCGCCGGTCAGCGTGTCGATCACCACTTCGCTGAGCGCGGCGCCATAAGCGAAATAGAGGAAGGGGCGGCCGCGGTGATTGGCGCGGTCATATTCGATCTTGGGGGTGGCGTAGAAACCCGTCGCGGCAAGCGAGATGCGCGCGAGATGGGCGCGGCGGCAGAGCTCGGCGAAGGTCCAGCTTTGGGAGCCCTTCTGCGTCGCGGCGAAGGCGTCGAGGCGCGCCCGGATCGTCTCGGCGGCGTTCTTCGCGGCCATGCCGTTCAAGTCCGCGCCAGAAGAGGCGGCGGTGGCCGAAGTGTTGGGGACCTTGTCGGTCCGCGTCGCGCTGATCTTCACGCTCTCGATGGGGACGGCGAACACGTCCGCCACGACCTGCGCCACCTTGATCATCAGCCCCTGGCCCATCTCGGTGCCGCCATGGTTCAAGTGGATCGAGCCGTCGGCATAGACCAGCACCAGCGCGCCGGCCTGGTTGAGATGGGTGGTGGTAAAGCTGATCCCGAACTTGACCGGTGTGAGCGCAAGCCCCTTCCTGAGGATGCGATGGCTGGCGTTGAACGCAGCCACCTTTTCGCGCCGGGCGGCATAGCCTGCGCTTGTCGCGAGCTCGGCGATGATCTCCGGTGCGACATTGTCCTCGACAATCATATGATAGGGCGTCACGTCGCGGCCGGGGCCGTAGAGATTGGCCTGGCGAACGGCGAGCGGATCGAGCCCGAGATCCGCGGCGATGGCGTCGATCACCCGCTCGATCGCCATCATCCCCTGCGGCCCGCCGAAGCCGCGGAAGGCGGTGTTCGAGACGGTGTGGGTCTTGAGGCGATGCGAGACGATCTCGACCGCGGGGAGGAAGTAGCAATTGTCGGCGTGGAACATCGCCCGGTCGTTGATCGCGAGGCTCAAGTCGGCGGTGGCGCCGCAACGCGAGGCGAGGACGATGCTTATGCCCTCGATCCGCCCCTCGCCGTCGAAGCCGACATCATAGTCCGCGGTGAAATCGTGGCGCTTGCCGGTCATCACCATGTCGTCGTCGCGGTCGGCGCGGATCCTGGCCGGGTGGCCGGTCTTGGCGGCGACCAGCGCGCAAGCGGCGGCATAAGCGGCGGCCTGGGTCTCCTTGCCGCCGAATGCGCCGCCCATCCGGCGGACCTCGACCGTCACATCGGCGCTGCGGAGGCCGAGCAATTCCGCGATCAGATGCTGAACCTCGCTCGGATGCTGCGTCGAGCTGGCGACGTGGATCTGGCCGCCCTCGCCCGGCGTGGCGAGCGCGGCCTGGCCTTCGAGGTAGAAATGCTCCTGCCCGCCCATTTCGAGCGTGCCCGAGAGACGATGCGCCGCGCCGTCGAGCGCGGCCTTCGCATCGCCGCGGACCATGGTCTGGGTGTCTTCGAGCTGCGAGCCCGCCTCCATCGCTTCGCCGATCGTGACCAGCGCCGGAAGAGGTTCGATTGCGGTCTTCGCCAGCCTTGCGGCGACGCGCGCGGCGCGGTGGTTGGTCGCGGCGACCACGAAGAGCGGCTGACTCGGGTAGAGGATCTCGTCCTCGGCGAAGAGCCGGTCGTCGTGGAAGACCGGGCCGACATTGTTCTCCCCGGGGATGTCGGCGGCGGTGAAGACCGCGACCACGCCGGGGGCGGCGCGGACCGCGGTGAGATCGAGGCCGGTCAGCCGGGCATGGCCGTCGGTGGCGAGGCCGAAGGCCAAGTGGAGCGTGCCGGGCGCGTCGGGCAAATCGTCGACATAAAGCGCGCTGCCCGCGACATGGCCCTCGGCGCTGTCGTGACGGAGCGGCCGGCTGACGGCGTCAGACATCGGTGAGGCTCTCGGGTTCGAGCCAGAGGCCGCGCACCAGATTGGCGGCGGCGGCGAGGCGGTATTCGGCCGATCCCCTAAGGTCGCTGAGCGGCTGATAGTCTTGGCGCACCGCCTCGGCGGCGGCTTCGATCGTTTCCTCGGACCAGGGCTTGCCCGCGAGCGCCGCCTCGCAGCGGCGCGCGCGCTCGGGAATGCCGGCCATGCCGCCGAAGGCGACCCGGGCCTCGGCGACGATGCCGCCCTCGATCCGGATCGCGAAGGCGCCGAGCAGGGTGGAGATGTCGCTGTCGAAGCGCTTGGAGAGCTTGGCGATGCGGATGCGGGTATCGGGGGCGGGGCGGGGGATGCGGACGCTTTCGACCCATTCGGCGGGCCGGCGGTCCTGCTTTCCGTAGGCGAGGAAATAGGATTCGAGCGGCATCGTACGGCGCTCGCTGCCCCGGCGAAGGGTCAATTCCGCGCCGAGCGCGATCAGCGCGGGCGGCATGTCGCCGATCGGAGAGCCATTGGCGATATTGCCGCCGATCGTGCCCGCGTTGCGGACCTGGAGGCCGCCGATGCGGCGGACCAGCTCGCCAAGATCGGGGTGGAGGCGGGCGAGCGCGTCCTTCGCCTCGGTATAGCGCACGCCGGCGCCGATGGTGAGGCCCTCGGGCGTATCCTCGATCCGCTTCAGATCGCCGATGTCGCCGATGAAGATGATTGTGCTGAGATCGCTGAGGCCCTTGGTCACCCAAAGCCCGACATCGGTGGCCCCGGCGACGATGCGCGCTTCTTGATGCTCGACCAGCAAAGCCGCCAGCTCGTCCGACGTTTGCGGCGCGAACCAGCCGTGCCCCGCGCGGGCGGGCGCGATCGTGCGAAGGGCCGCTGCGATGTCGCTGTCGTCGACGGGACGGGGCGGGTTGGCCTCGCCGGCGTCCAGGATCGGGCCGTAGCCGGTGCAGCGGCACAAATTGCCCGCGATGACATCCTTGACCGGCGTGCCCTCGGTCCCGACCGCGCCGATGCTGCGCGCGTAGAGCGACATCACGAAGCCCGGCGTGCAGAAGCCGCATTGCGAGCCGTGGCCGTCGGCCATCGCCTGCTGCACGGGGTGGAGCGCGCCGCCCCGCGACAGGCTTTCGACGGTCCTGAGCGCCTTGCCGTCGAGCATCGGCAGGAAGAGGATACAGGCATTGACCGCGCGCCACTCGACCACATCCCCCGCCAGCTCGCCGAGCACCAATGTACACGCACCGCAATCGCCCTCCGCGCACCCTTCCTTGGTGCCGGTGCGGCGGAGCCTGTAGCGGAGATAATCCAAGACGGTGCCGGTGGGATCGGGGTCTTCGACGAGGATCACCTCGCCGTCGAGGAGGAAGCGGATCATCGCGGCGTTCCCGAAGCGATCCAGGCGCCAAGCGTCTGCCGCTCGGCTTGGGTCATGTGGGTCGTGTTGCCCATCGGCATCGTCTCGGTATCGACCGCCCTTGCCCTGATCCGTGCCGACGCGGCGCTGACATGCTCGTAACTGTCAAGCACGAGGCCGAGCGGCGGCGTCGCGAAGGCCGGGTTGGTCGGATGCGCGCTGTGGCAGGCCGCGCAGTGGGTGGCCAATATCGGCTGGATCTCGGTGTAGGTGACGGCCAAAGCAGAGGCGGGTTGGGCGCGGCCGCTTTTCTCGAGCGTGACATAGGTGACGCTGGCGAGCGCGAGCACCGCTGCCAGGACCATGGTCCAGCCCGTCTTCCGTCCGCGTCCGCGCAGGTTGAACACATGACGGACGGCCACGCCGGTCAGCCCGAGCAGGGCGAGCACCAGCCATGGGCGCTCGGCGCCATACGTCATCGGGTAATGATTGCTGATCATGATGAACAGCACCGGCAGCGTCATATAATTGTTGTGCAGCGACCGCAGCTTGGCCGCCTCGCCCAGCGCCGGATCGGGCGTGCGCCCGGCGATCAGATCGGCCACGACCTTGCGCTGGTTGGGAATGATGATGAAGAACAC
>JAXDPI010000044.1:0-152122 GCA_034668465.1 Sphingomonadales bacterium | reverse complement strand
GGTCATTGGCGGGATCGCGGGCGTCGAGATGGCTCTCGGACGCGGCCTTCACATAAGTGCCGATGCCGCCGAACCAGAGCAGGTCGACCCTGGCCTTGAGGATCGCGTTGATCAGGCTGGTCGGATCGAGCTCGGTCGCAGTGACGCCGAGCATCTCGCGGACCTCGGGGCTGAGCGGGATCGACTTCTCGGTGCGCGCGAAGACGCCGCCGCCCTTGGAGATCAGCGCGGGGTTGTAATCCGCCCAGCTCGAGCGCGGCAGTGCGAACATGCGCTCGCGCTCGGCCCAGCTTCCGGCGGCGTCGGGGTGCGGATCGAGGAAGATGTGGCGGTGGTCATAGGCCGCGACCAGCAGGATCGACTTCGACAGCAGCATGCCGTTGCCGAAAACGTCGCCCGACATGTCGCCGCAGCCGGCGACGCGGACCGGATCGGCCTGCACGTCGACGCCCATTTCGAGGAAGTGGCGCTGGACCGATATCCAGGCGCCCTTGGCGGTGATGCCCATCGCCTTGTGGTCGTAGCCATAGGACCCACCCGACGCGAAGGCGTCGCCGAGCCAGAAGCCCTTCTCGACGGCGATCGCATTGGCGACGTCGGAGAAGGTCGCGGTGCCCTTGTCCGCGGCGACGACGAAATAGGGATCGTCGCCATCGAGGATCGTCACGCCCTCGGGGTGGACCACCTCGCCCTGGACGATGTTGTCGGTGACCGACAGCAGGGTGCGGATGAACAGCTGGTAGCTCGCGGTCCCCTCGGCGAACCAGGCGTCGCGGTCGGTGGCGGGGGAGGTGAGCAGCTTGGGGTAGAAGCCGCCCTTGGCGCCGGTCGGCACGATCACCGCGTTCTTGACGACCTGCGCCTTCATCAGGCCGAGCACCTCGGTGCGGAAATCGTCGCGCCGGTCGGACCATCTGAGGCCGCCGCGGGCGATCGGGCCGCCGCGCAGATGGATGCCCTCGAGGCGCGGGCTGTAGACCCAGATCTCGCGCCACGGCACCGGCGCTGGCAGGCCGGGCACCAGCGCCGAATCGAGCTTGAAGGCGAGCGCTTCGGCGCCCGATGGCGCGAACGCGTTGGTCCTGAGCGTCGCCAGGATGACGCCGCGGATCAGCCGCAGGATCCGATCCTCGTCGATCGCGGCGACGTCGGCGAGGCCGCGGCTGATCTTGCGCTCGGCGGTCTTGACGATCTCCTCGCGCCCGTCGGCGGCGGCCGGATCGTGCATCGCGTCGAACAGAGCGATCAGGCCCTTGGTCACCTCGGGCGCGCGCCGGAGAGCGTCGACGACGGTGATCTGCGAATAAGAAAGGCCGGTCTGGCGCAGATAGCGGAACCAGGCGCGGAACAGGCCGACTTCGCGCGGCTCGAGCTCGGCGGCGACGATCAACTGGTTGAACGGGTCGTTCTCGGCCTTGCCCTCGAGCACGTCGGCGATTGCCTGCTCGACCAGCTGGCTGCGCTTGAGCACCGGCGCGGCCTCGCCGTCACCCGGTATCTGCAGGTCGAAATCGTGGACATAGCCGGTGGCGCCGCCGCGGCCGACCGGGGTCGGCACCTCGTCGAGCACGCGGAAGCCGAAATTCTCGAACACCGGAACCGCTTCGGACAAGGGGATGATCGCGCCGAGCCGGTAGGTCTTGAGGTGGAGGCGGCCGGGCGCGTCGCTGTCGCGCTTGAACAGCCGCACGTCGCGCGCCTCCGGCCCCTCGAGGCCGGCGAGGCAGACGACGTCGCGCGCGGCGGCCTCGGCATCGGTGCGGATCCGATAGCCTTCGGGGAACTGGTCGAGATAGGTGAGCGCGAAGCGGGCCGCGCGCGCCTCGCCGACCAAAGCGCCGAGCGCCTCCTCGACGCTCGGCACCCAGCCGCGCACCATCGCGTCCAGCCGCCGGTCGAGCGCGGCGACGTCGGGGGTCGGCGTCTTCGCGCCGACGTTGAGCGTGTAGCGCACCAGAGCGAGGTCGCCGTCGCCCAGATCGACCGACCAGTTGGTGATGGTCCCCTTGGCGGCCTGCTCGATCATCTCGCCGATCGAGACGCGGCGGCGCGTGGTCAATTCGTCGCGCGGCAGCCAGACGAAGGCGAACATGTGGCCCTTGAGGATCGAGCGGACCAGGATCAGGGTCGGCCGCGGCCGGTCGGCGAGCGAGATCGCGGTCGCGGCGAGCTGCTTGACCTCATTGGGCCGCAGATTGACCAGGAGGTCGCGCGGCAGCGAAGACAAAGCGTGCCGCAGCGCCTTGCCGTTATGGCCGCTCGGCTCAAAGCCGAATTCCTTCTCGAGCTCGTCGAGCTGGCGGCGGAGCAGCGGCACGTCTTCGATCGGAGCGGTCAGCGCCTGGCTGGTCCACAGCCCCGCATGGACGCCGATTCCGGTGATTTTGCCCTGGTCGCGCAGCGGCACCACGACGAGGTCAAGCGGTACGCGGCGATGCACGGGCGACCGCAAATCGGCCTTGGCCAGCAGCGGTTCGGGGCCGCCCTGCTCGAAATAGCGGATCGCGCCCTCGCTGCCGCCCTCGTCGGTCGGGTCGTCGGAGAGGCGCATGATGCCGAGCCCGCCGGACGCCGGCTCGCCCGGGCGCTCGACCTCGTAGCCGAGCAGGGTCATCGCACCGTCGGCAAGCCAGTGGAGCAAGGCCTTGCCCTCCGGGTCGCTTGCGGCTTCCGCCTGGGCGTGCATCGTCGCCTGCATCGTGCGCCAGTCGGTCACCGCGGCGCGGACGTCGGCGAGGACGCGCTTCAACTCGGTTTCGAGCTCGCCGCGGGTCTTGGCGTCGGCGCGGTCGACCTCGATGTACATGATCGATTCGCGCCGGTCGTTGTCGCCGCAAAACGGCTCGACCTCGGTCAGGCATCCTTTCGCGTCGCGGGTGACGCAGACCACCGGGTGGAGCAGGCGATGGATGATCAGCCCGCGGGCGGCGATCGCCTGGGCGACCGAATCGACCAGGAACGGCATGTCGTCATTGGCGATGCAGATCCGCATCCGCCGGTGGCCGAGCCTTGTGCCGGTCGATTCGAGGCGGACGAGGGCGGCGCCGGGCTGGCGGCGACTGGCGGAGGCCGCGATGAACTCGGCCGCCGCGCGGCAATCCTCGTCGGTGAAATCCTTGAGCTCTCCGGGAAGGGCGCCGCCGCACAGGGCGCTGCCCAGGCTGTCGATCAAGCGCTGGTGAGCGGCATCCCCCGCGACCACCATGCCATCCGCTGTCATACGATCCGCTCCCGGGATTCGAGCGTCAGGGCGCCCGGCTGCTGCGCGGGCCTATAGACCCGGCCTCGCCACGGCGGCAAGGCCGCGCGGGGTCCTCTAGTCGACGCGGATCATGCCCTCCATGCCGATCATCGCATGGCCGCTATGGGTGCATTCCAGCTCATAGGTGCCGCGCGCCGGCGTCAGCCGGATCTCGACCCGCCCGTTCGGCGGCACCTCGATCTCGCCGCTCAGGATTCGCGGCTGGCCGGGCGCGATGGCGGCGCGGGAGAAGAAGAAGGGCGCCGAGAAATTGTGGCGGCGGCCGGACTGGTTGATCAGCTGCAGCACGATCGGCTGGCCGGCGCGCAGGTGCAGTTGGCGGGGGGTGAAGTCGAAACTGTCGAGCAGAACCGTGACGAGGCGGGGCTGCGCCTGTTGCTGCGGGACCGGGGCCGGCTGGGCCGCGCCCGCGCCGGCCAGAGCCAGAAGAAAGGGAAGCAAAAGCATGCGCATAAAGGGGCTCCGCCGGAGACATTTCGGTCCCGGCCCTAGCCCCTTTTGCGGCGCGGGGATACCTGCCTTGCGGCTATTCGACGACGATCTCGCCGGTCATGCCGAAGGTGGCGTGCAGCGTGTGCGTGCAGCGTAGCCGGTAATGGCCGCGCGCCGGGGTCAGCCGGACCTCGGCGCTCTGATGGCCGGCGAGCTCGACCTTGCCGTCGCGGACCGGGCCGCGGACCGCCGACGCGGCGGCGAAGAATTGCGGGGCGGCGAAATTGTGGCCGCCGCCGGCGCTGTTGACGAGGCGCAGCACGATCGGCTCGCCGGCGCGCAGCCGGATCGCCGTCGGGGTGAAGTCGAAGTTGGACAGCCGGACCTCGACGGTCCGCGCGGGCGGCTGCGCGGCCGCGGCGGCGGGCAAAGCGAGGAGGAAGGCCGATAGAAAAGCGCGCATGATACGACTCCGTGTCGAATCCCCTGCGCGGCTCTCTTAGACCGGGAATGGGGACAGTTACTAGTAACTGTCCCCTACGCTCTTGCGGATCGCCTGCTCGACCGACTTTGCGTCCGTGACCGGCGCGACGACAACAAGGCCGTCGCCGTCGCGGCGGGCGACGAGCAGGACGAACTCGGCGTCGCCGGCGACCGCGAGGTCGATGCGGGCGAGCGGCCGGGCGGCGTGGAGCCGGGCGCGGATTTCGTCCCAGCGGTCGGGCGGGGCGGCCGGGCGGCGGGCGGCGCGCTCGGCGGCGACGATGGCCTTGAGGCCGCCGCGATGCGCCTCGATCCGCTCGGCGAGGGTGCCGGCGGGGACGCCCTCGCGCTTCGCCCAGGACAAAGCGGCGGCGAACTCGGTCAGCCGGGTCTTGTCATATTGGGCGCCGAAGACGAGCTTGGCGACCGGCGTCATCGGCGCGCGCGCCTGGACCTTGATCCCGGAATCGGCGAGCAATTCGGCATAGTCTTCGGGCGCATCCGCGGCGGCGAGCGCGAAATCGTGGGCGTGGCCGAGCGCGGCGTAGAGCGCGTGGCGGCTGCGCTGGTCGGCGCCCGAGGCCTCCTCGGCGCAGAAGCGCGCGGCGCTCAGCCGGTCGGCGAGCGCGGGCTCCTCGGGCCACAGGCTCAGGGTCGAATCGTCGGCCGGCGCAGGCGGGCCGGCCGCGGCTTCGACAAAATCGGCATTGGGGCCGTCGGCCCAGACCGGGCCATCGCCGGCGAAGGCCGCACCGGGAGCCGGGGCGGCCGCGACCGCGTCCTCGACCTGGCTGACCAAAGCGGCGGCGGTGCCGGCGTCCGCCATCTCCTTCCAGTTGATCACCCCATAGATGAAGTCGATCGTCTCGCCGTCGGAGGAGAGCGGCATCAGGATGCCGCGGTAGAGCGTGTTGTGGCCGCGCTGGCTGACGAATTCGGCCTCGAAGCCGATCGGCGCGCGATTGGCGATGATCTGGAGATAATGGTCGGTCAGGCGCGAGAGGAGCGAGCGGCTCGGCACCGCGCTGATCCGGCGGATCGTTGCGTCGAGCCCGCACTCGATGCGCAACGCGCGGCCGAGGAAGGCGATCTCGGGATCCTCCTGGTCGCCGGAGAAATCGAGCAGCACGCTGTGCGGGCCGAAATCCTCGATATTGGTGGGGTCGACGTCCTGGATCGCGGGATAGGCGCGGCCGGCGAGCAGCGAGACCCAGTAATTATAGGCGCGCACGTGCATGCGCCGTTCGTCGACGCCGATTTCGGGCGGGCGCTCTATCGCCGCCTCGTCGTCGGACGCCGAAAGGGCCGCCTCGTCTTCGAAACCTCGGAAATTATCCATATACAGGCGCCCTCGCCCCGCCTCGCTTGAGGGCGGACACTGCACCTCTCGTGGTTGAGATATGGTTAATCCTGTTGGCGGGATTGCCCTCTACCGGTTGCGCTGATAATGGCCCCGCTCCCGGGCAAAGGCCGCTTTAGCTCAGCTGGTAGAGCACATCATTCGTAATGATGGGGTCGTGGGTTCGAGTCCCTCAAGCGGCACCATAACCCGGTACGCAGTGCCCCGCACCGCGTAGCCGTGTCCGGGGGACACGGCGACCGGGTTATTCGCCAAGGCTTCGGCCGGCAAGCCGGTAGCTCAAGCGAAGGACGCGGGTGCGGTTAGCCCTGCGGGCCGAAATGGCGCTTGGGGGCGGGCTTGCGGGCGGTCTGGACGAGCAGCTCGAGCGTCAGCGGGTGGAGCGGGGTCGCGAACTGGAAGCCGGCTTTGCCGTCCTCGGCCCAGACGACCCGGCTGTTCTGCGGCTCGAGGCCGGGCAGCTTGAGCCAGACGGTGGTGCCGGAATCGAGCACGAGGTCGGTCACCGCGCTATAGCCGTCGGTCGACAGATCGAGCACTTCGGCGTCGACCACCCGCGCGCCGGGCTCGCGCAGCCGCGCGGCGAGGTTGACGATGCGCCGCTCGGCGCTGCGCCCTTCGTGAACCGGCAGGATCGCCAGCTGTCCCCTGCTCACCGACAAGCTCCTCTAACCATCCGCGCGCTTTAGGCCGCCAATGGCTAAGCAAGCCTTAAGCCCATTTTGCGCGCAGCCGGATCGGAAAGGCGGTCCGGCACGTTGAGCGCTGATCTGTGGCGTATCGTGGAGCGGCTCGTGCGGGCGAAAATATGGATTGGAGCGGCGCTGATCGCGCTCGCCGGGTGCGCGCCTCAGGGCGATCAGGCGGCCCCCGCCGCCAACGCCGCGGCGCCGGGCGGCGCCTGGTCGGCCGCGAACGAGGCCGCGCTCACCGCCGCGCTCGGCGAGGCCTCCCGCCACGGGCTCGACCCGGGCGATTTCCTCGGCCCGATCCGCTCGGCGAACGCGGCCGGCCGCGACGCGGCGCTGCGCCGCGCCGCGCTCGCTTATGCCGAAGCGCTGGCGCGCGGCCGCACCGATCCGGCGCGGATCCGCATGCCCTACACGGTGCCGCGCCCGGGCGGCGACCTCGCCGCCGGCCTCGATGCCGCGCTGGCCGGCGGCACCATCGCGCAATGGCTGGCCGGCCTCGCGCCGCAGGACGCGGAATATCGCCTCCTCGCCGAAGCCTATGTCGAGACCAATCGGCAGATCGGCGCGGCGCGGGGCGGCCCGCCCGCGGCGCTGGTCGAGCGCGCCCGCACGCTCGCGGTCAATCTCGAGCGCCGCCGCTGGCTCGAGCGGGCGCCGCCGGCGACCCGGATCGATGTCAACACCGCCGCGGCGACGCTCGGCTACTGGCGCGACGGCCGCCTCGCCGACGCCCGCCGGGTGGTGGTCGGCGAGCCCGGCCGCGAGACGCCGCAGCTCGGCTCGCCGCTCTACCGGCTGGCCGCCAATCCGAGCTGGACCGTGCCGCGCTCGATCGAGAGCGAGGTCGGCGGCGCGCGCGCGATGCGGCGCAACCACATGGAGTGGCGCGACGGCTGGATCGTGCAGCAGCCCGGCCCGCGCAACTCGCTCGGCCTGGTCAAGTTCGACATGCGCAATGACGAAGAGATCTACCTCCACGACACGCCCGCCAAGGCCCTGTTCGCGCAGGCGGACCGCCATTCCAGCCATGGCTGCGTCCGGGTCGAGGACGCGCTCGGCTTCGCCGCGATGATCGCCCGCGACGAAGGCGTGCTCGACGCCTGGCAGCGCGCGCTGGCGGCGCGCGAGGACGGCGCGCCCAAGGAAGGCTTCGTGCCGCTGCCGCGGCCGATCCCGGTCCGCCTGCTCTATCACACCGCCTTCGCCGACAACGGCCGGCTGGTGATCGCGCCCGATTTTTATGGCTGGGACGAAGCGGTCGCCGAGGCGCTCGGCCTGCCGCGGCGCGCGCGCCCGGCGCCGCGTCCGCGCGGCGGGGATCTGGGGCCCTGAGAGCGGCCGTGACGACTCAGTGGCAGGCCTTGAGCTCGCGGCTGACCAGCCAGTAATTGACCGGCCAGGCGGCGAGGAAGCCGGCGGGCACGGCCAGAGCGAGGCCGCGCAGGAACATCCAGGAAAGGAGCGAGGGGGCGCCCATGCCGCCCATCGCATAATCGACCGCGTTCATGGCGATCTCCATCACGCCGATCGAGACGACTTCGCCGATCCAGATGATCCTGAGCGCGTCGAGAAAGCCGCGGCCGCGGCTGCGCATGACAGGCACGAGGCCGAGCGTGATCCCGGAGGCATAGGACAGGGTCGTGGCGAGGAGGATGGTCTGCCAGGCGGGAAGGCCGAGGCCGACCCCGATGGCGAGACCGGTCGCCTCGCCGATCACGCAGCCGGTCAGGCAATGCAGCGTCGCCTGCGCGGCGACGCGCCATGGCCCGGCGGTGCCCGGATGATGGTGATGGTCGTGCATGAGCGGTCCTTGCGAGATACCCTGTACGGGTATGTTGACTTATACCCCCATGGGGCATATTGCAAGAAGAGGTGAACCTGGAGTTTCAACATGGAGCGCGACAGCAAGGCGAAGCTCGTCAATCGGCTGAATCGAATCGAGGGGCAGGTGCGGGGGCTGGCGCGAATGGTCGAGGAGGGCCGCTATTGCATCGACGTGCTGACCCAGATCCAGGCGGCGCGCGCGGCGCTCGCGCGGGTCGAGACCGAGATGCTGAAGGACCATCTTGGCCATTGCATCGAGGCGGCGATCACCGGCGGCGACGCCGCGGAACAGCGGCAGAAGGCGAGCGAGCTCATTCAGCTTCTGGAGCGGAGCGCAAGATGAAGCCCCTATGGTTCGCGTCGGCCGCTTTGTTCGTGTCCGGCCCAGCGCTCGCCCAGCATAGCGGTCACACGCCGCCCGCGCCGACGCCGCCTGCACCGGCCAGCCAGCCGGCGGTCGACCATTCGGCGCATCAAATGCCTTCGGAACCGCCGCAGGCCGAGGCGATGGACCACAACGCCCACGCAATGCCCGCCATGGCTCACCAAATGACCGGCGCGCTCGGACGCTATGCGATCAGCCGGGAAGCATCCGGAACCGCGTGGCAGCCCGACGCCTCATCGCATGGCGGCATCCACGTCACCGCCGGCGACTGGATGCTGATGGGCCATTTCGCGCTCAACGCCGTCTACGACTGGCAGCAGGGGCCGCGCGGCGACGAGATGGGTTTCGTCTCCGGCATGGCGATGGGCATGGCGCGGCGCGATTTCGGCGATGCGGGCACGCTCCAGCTCCGGGCGATGCTGAGCCCCGACCCCTTGATGGGACGGCGCGGCTACCCGCTTCACCTTGCCTCGGGCGAGACCGCCGACGGGGTGACGCCGCTGGTCGACCGCCAGCACCCGCACGATCTCTTCATGGAGCTGTCGGCGAGCTATTCGTACCCGCTTTCGCCCGATGCGAGCGTCTTCGTCTATGCGGGGCTCCCCGGCGAGCCGGCCTTCGGCCCGCCGGCCTTCATGCATCGCATGTCGATCATGGATTCGCCGGAAGCGCCGATCAGCCATCATTGGCTCGATTCGACCCATATCAGCTTCGGCGTGGTCACCGCGGGGGTGATCGTCGGGCGCGTCAAGCTCGAAGGCTCGCGCTTCAACGGCCGCGAGCCCGACCAGCATCGCTGGAACATCGAGACCGGGCCGCTCGATTCGACCGCTTTTCGCCTCTCCTGGAACCCGACACCCACGCTCTCGCTGCAGGCCAGCTGGGCCCATCTCGTCAGCCCCGAGCAGCTCGCGCCGCACGAAAACTCCACCCGCTGGTCGGCGAGCGCGATCCACACCCGGCGCCTGAGCGGGCAGGATTGGTGGTCGACGACGCTCGCCTGGGGCCGCCGCGACGGCGACGACGCCTTCGTCCTCGAAAGCGCCGCGGGCCTCGGCCTCTGGACCCTGTTCGGCCGTGCCGAGCTCACCGAGAATGACGAGCTGACCTTCGCCGGCGGCCATCACGGCCCTGTCTACACGGTCGGCAAGGTCTCGGTAGGGGCGATTCGCGATTTCCGCGTCGCCCCCTCCGTCCGTCTCGGCCTTAGCGCCCAATATGCGCTGAACTTCGTGCCCGGCGCGCTGCGCGCCTCCTATGGCGGCAACCCTGGCGGCGCGATGGCGTTCATCCGGCTGAGGGTCGACTGACCGGCCCCGCCGGAGAGAGAATGAACGCGCCTTATATCCGCCTGGGGATAACGCTCGGCCGCGGCGCGCTGGCGATGTTCCTGATCCTGAGCGCCACAATCGGCGGCGCGGGGGGCACGGGTCCCAGCCTCGCCGCGGCGTACCTCGCGCTGATGATGATCGCCCCGATCGGCGTGCTGATGCTGCTGATCATGCCGCACCTCTACCCGAGCCTGCGCGCCAATTTGATCCTCTACGCCGCCTTGCTGTGCCTGTTCCTCGGCGCTTATGCGGCCGTTCACGGCCAGATGCTGGCTCTGGCCGGCGGCGGCGCGATCGGCTAGCCTCGCCGCGATCAGGAGGCCCCGATGAACCCGTTCCGCCGCACCGCCATCTTCGCCGCGCTCGCGCTCGCCGCTTGCGCCCAGCTCGCCGCCGCGCAGGTGATCGAGGTCGCCAAATCTCCGACCTGCGGCTGCTGCACCGCCTGGGTCGCGCATCTCCGGGCGGCCGGCTTCGAGGTGCGGGTGACCGACGTTGCGGACGTGACGCCGACCGCGCGCCGGCTCGGCGTGCCCGATCATCTGCGCTCCTGCCATACCGCCTCGGTCGGCGGCTATGCGATCGAAGGCCATGTGCCCGCCGCCGACATCCGCCGCCTGCTGGCGGAGCGGCCCGACGCCGCGGGCCTCGCGGTTCCGGGCATGCCGATGGGATCGCCCGGCATGGAGCATGGCGCCATGCGCGGGTCCTATGCGACGATCCTGTTCACGCGGAACGGGCGCCAGCGGGTGTTCGCGCCGCACTGAGCTTCAGAGCGCGCCGCCGCCGGCGCCAGGCGGTGAATCCGAGCCGGCTCGGCAGCATCACGATCCCGGCGATGCTCATCACCAGCGCCAGCACGGTCGCGACGATCAGCAGCGGATGGTTGAAATTCTCATGGCCGCGCCAGTCCATGATGTGCAGCCCCCAGAGGAAATCGTAGGCCCGCCACAAGGTCGAACGCCGTGCGGTCACCGCGCCGGTATCGGCCGCGACGTAGAGCGACCGGTTCGCTCCGTCGTCGAAATCGACCCGCCAGGCCGGCAGCGCGGCGCGATATTCGGCATCGTTCGCGGTGATTCGCTCGACGCGAACCGCGCGCAAATCCCCTTCATGGTCGGCCTCGGCGATCCGCGCGGCCAGCGCCATCGGGATCGGCGACAGGCGCGCGCCGGTCGCAAGGTCGTAGAGCCGCGGCCTCCCCTGACGCGCCGAGAGCAGGGCGACCGGACGCCCGAGCAGGCTGCGCAGCTCGACCCTCTCCCCCGGCGCGACGCCGCCGCCCGCCAGCCGCGCCAGCCCGGCGGCGGCGGCGTCGAGATCGACCGGCGCCGGCGCCTGCTGCGCGATGACATGCTCGGAGCGCACCTGCCCGATCGGGAAGATTGCGAAAAACAGGCCGCTGGCGAACCAGAACAGGATCTGGACCGCCATCACCAACGCCAGCCATTTGTGGATCTTCGCCCAGATGCCGCCGCTCGCCATCGCCGTCTCCCTGCCTGGCACCGGCCTACCCTTCGCGACGGCGCGGGCGCAACCGTGGCGCGGCTTGTAACGGCGGCAAACTGTATTATGTAAGCAATACAGTCCGAAAAGAGGTGCAATGCCCGCACAGGCGATCCGGAGACGCTCGACGACCGCCTTTGCCGCGGTCGGCGTCGTGCTGGTCGCGATCAAGCTCCTGTTCGACTATTATCCGGGCGACTTCCCGGTGCGCGGCCAGGCCGAGGCCTTCACCTGGCCGCTGATCGGCGCGATCCTCGCGATCGGCTTTGCCGGCCTCCTCGCCGAGCGCGCTTCCGGCTTTCCCGACGCCTTCGCCGAGCCGGCGGGGGAGCGGCGGGGCTGGGCCATCGGCGCGCTCGCCGGCCTTGCCTACGGCGTGCTCACCGCGGGACGGGACTATTTCGTCGACGGCGGCGGCAACGTCCTTACGCTCGCCGATTGGGCGCACGTGCCGTGGCCCTGGTCGCTGCCCTTTTACACCTTCGGCGCGATCTTCCTCGAATTGCTGCTCCGGCTCGGCGCGTTGTGCATCTTGTTCTGGCTGATCCACGTCGTCATCCTGCGCCGCCGCTGGCGGATGCCGGTGTTCTGGACGGTGAACCTGCTCGTCTCCCTTTACGAGATCATGCCGATGACGCTGGCCGATATCGCCGATCACCGCTGGCTCGCGCTCGCGGCGACGCCGCTCGAGCCGCTCTACTGGACCAACGTCTTCGAGGGCTGGCTGCTGCTGCGCTTCGGCTGGTTCGCGCCGATCGTCTTCCGGCTCGCATTCTACCTGATCTGGCACGTCGTCTATGGCGGGCTCGGCCCGTTCTAGCTTATGCTCGGGGCATGAATCTCGTCCTCTACGATTATTGGCGCTCCTCGGCGAGCTATCGCGTCCGCATCGCGCTCAATCTGAAGGGTGCGGCCTATCAGCGTTTTCCGATCGACCTGCTCGTCAGCGCGCAGCAGCGCGCCGACTATCGCGCCCGCAATCCGCAGGGCTTCGTGCCGATGCTCGAGGTGGACGGCCGGCCGATCACCCAGAGCCTCGCCATCATGTCCTGGCTCGAGGCGACGATGCCCGAGCCGCCGCTGCTGCCGGGCGACCCGGACGGGCGGGCGCACGTCCTTGCGCTCGCGCTGGTCGTCGCCTGCGATATCCACCCGCTCAACAATCTGCGCGTGCTGAAGCGCCTCAAGGCGCTCGGCGTCGAGGAGGCGGCCCGCGACGATTGGTACCGCCACTGGGTGGCCGAAGGCTTGGCCGCTCTGGAAGCGCTCGCCGCGCCGCGCGCGGGCCGCCACCTGTTCGGCGACAGCGTGACGATGGCGGACGCCTGCCTGGTCCCGCAAATGTACAATGCCCGGCGCTTCGCCGTGCCGCTCGACCCTTATCCCATTCTGGTCCGCGCCGACGCCGCGGCGAACCTGCTGGAGCCCTTCGCCGCCGCCCATCCGGACAGGGTCGCGCCGGCGGCGGGAACAGGCTAGACCGAGTTCAATGGAGGAGACGAAGATGGGACGCGTCGACGCGATCGCGCAGAGCATGGCCGAGGCCCACATCCTGTCGACGGTGGAGATCCCGCCGATGCAGGACAAGGTCAGCCCGGAGGAGTGGAAGGTGCGCGTCGACCTTGCCGCCGCCTACCGCCTGGTCGCGCATTACGGCTGGGACGACCTTATCTTCACCCACCTCTCGGCGCGCGTCCCCGGGCCCGAGCACCATTTCCTGCTCAACCCCTATCAATTGATGTTCGAGGAAGTGACCGCCTCGTCGCTGGTCAAGGTCGACATGAGCGGCAACCCGGTCGAGCCGACCCCGTTCATCACCAACGCGGCCGGCTTCACCATCCATTCGGCGCTGCACATGGCGCGCGAGGACGCCCAGGCGGTGATCCATCTCCATACCCCCGACGGCCAGGCGGTCTCCGCCCATGCCGACGGCCTGCTGCCCTTGACCCAGACCGCGATGCTGGTCCGCGACGATATCGCCTATCACGATTATGAGGGGGTCGCGCTCGACCTCGACGAGCGCGAGCGGCTGATCGCCGACATCGGCGACAAGAACGCGATGATCCTCAGGAATCACGGCACGCTGGCGATCGGCGAGAATGTCGGCGAGGCGTTCATCCGCATCTACTTTCTCGAACGCGCCTGCGAGGCGCAGATCAAGGCGCTGTCGGCCGGCGACGGCAATCTCAGCAACCCGCCGCAGGGTTCGCCCGAGCTCACCGCCGAAACGGGCAAGGTAGGCCTCAAGATGAGCGCCAATTTGCTGGCTTGGCCGGCCTTGCTGCGGAAGGCCTATCGCCTCGACCCGAGTTTCGCGACTTAGGCTTGCTTTTCCGGAAAAGCCGGATTATACGTACTTCGGCTGTTCGTCTGGGGAGACAAATCATGATGGAACCGATGACGACGGTTTCGGCGAAGGAGGTGGCGAGCAAGTTCGGCTATTATACGGATGAGGCGATGCTTCACCCCGTCGGTATCCAGCGGCACGGCACCACCCGTGTCGTGATGCTCTCGCTGAAGGAATATGAGCGCCTCCTGCGCCGCGATCGCCAGGTTCTTCTTGTGAAGGATCTCGACGATGAAACGATCGAAGCTATCAGGAACGCCCAGCCCTCCGAGCGGTCGAGGGAGCTCGGGCGGCAGCTGGAGGATCCCGGAGCCAGCTGACGTCATTTCCTATTCCTTTCTTTGGGCGCGCGAGGCGGCGGCGGGTGAGGAAAGCGGCCGCAAGGATCGGCCCGTTGTCGTGGTGGTCGCGACCATCGTCCGAAAGGAGAAGACCCAACTCCTGGTCGCGCCGGTCACCCATGCCGAGCCTGAGCGCGGCAGCGACGCCATCGAAATCCCGCTGAACGTCAAGAGGCAGCTAGGTCTTGACCAGGATCGAAGCTGGATTGTTCTGACCGAGCTCAACCGCTTCATCTGGCCCGGCCCGGACGTCAGGATGGCGCCTGGGCAGGAAAGCCCGTTTCATGACGCCATTCCGGATTGGCTTTTCTTCCAGGTGAAGGACGGCATCCAACGTCACTTCGGTGCTGGCGCCCTCGCCATCACGAAGCGGACCGAATAGTCAGCCAACCCAGTCGCGTTTCAGCCGCTTGGCCGCGAACAGGTAGAAGAGGGCGCTGAGCAGGTAGAAGGCGAGGCCGTAGAGGATCGAATATTTGAGCGCCTGATCGCCGTAGGTCGGTCCCATCGTGTCCGACATGAAGCCCAGGAACCAGATCCCGAAACCGATCCCGATCAGATTGTTGATGAACAGGAAGCTCGCCGAGGCGGTCGCGCGCATGTTGGGCGGGACGATGTGCTGGACCGCGGCGATCACCGGGCCGAGCCAGGCCAGCGCCAGCATCTGGCCGGTCGCGAACAGCAGCCAGCCGAGCCACAGCGACGGCGCGAACAGGCCGAGCGCGAAGGTCGGCGCGGCGGCCAGAAAGCAGAGCGCCGGGATCCGCGCGTAGGAGCCGGGGTCGCCCGGGCCGGTGCGGTCGCCGAACCAGCCGCCGAGCCAGGTGCCGGCGACGCCGCCGACCAGCACGATCGAGCCGTAGAACCAGCCGACCTGCGCGAGCTCGAGGTGGAACGAGCGGGCGAAGAAGCTGGGCAGCCAGAAGATCAGCCCGTAGCCGAGGATCGAGCCCGAGGCGGCGCCGAAGGAGAGCAGCCAGAAGCTCGGGTTGCGCGCCAGCGTCGCGGCGACGATCGGGAAGGGAGGCGCCGGCGCGCTCGCATTGCCGTCGGCGCTGTCGAAGCCGCCGCGCACCGGCTCGGGGACGAACAGCTTGACCAGCAACGCCGCCGGCAGCCCGGCCAGGCCGACGATCAGGAAGGCCGAGCGCCAGTCGAGATGGCTGGCGATCCAGCCGCCGAAGAAGACCCCCAAAGCCGACCCGATCGGGATGCCGAGCGAGAAGAAGGCCAAAGCCCGCCCGCGCTTCTCCTTCGGGTAGAAATCCGAGACCAAAGCGTAGGACGGGGCGACGCCGCCGGCCTCGCCGATGCCGACCCCCATCCGCGCCAGGAACAATTGCCAGAAATTCTGGGCCAGCCCGCAGGCGGCGGTGAAGGCGCTCCACAGGGCGACCGACGCGGCGATGATGCTGACCCGGCTCTTCCTATCGGCGAGCCAGGCGATCGGGATGGCGAGGCCCGAATAGAACAAGGCGAAGGCGATCCCGCCCATCAGCCCCAATTGTGCGTCGCTCAGCGCCAGCTCGGCCTTGATCGGCAGCGCGAGGACGCCGATGATCTGGCGGTCGATGAAGTTGAAGATGTAGGCGAGGAGCAGGATGAGGAGGACGCGCCTCCCCGGGGCGTCCCCCATCCTGCTCCCCGCGCTCGCCATCAGCGGAAGTTGATCCCCAGGCTCAGGAAGATCTGGCGCGGATTGCCGTAGAAGGCGGTGGCGATGCCTTCCCGGCCGAGGCTGGGAATGGGGTTGCCGTTCGCCGCCAGGGTCGGCACCCCGGTCACCGGGTTGGTGACCAGGAACTGGTAGCCCGAGGTGATATATTGCTGGTCGAGGATATTCTTGGCGTGCAGGCCGATCGTGTAGCGGTTGTTCGGGCTGGTCCAGACCAGATGCGCGTCCCACAAGGCATAGCCCGGCTGGTCGAGATAGGGGCTCGGCGTCTCGAACTGGAAGGTCTTGCTGCGGTAGGACAAGGTCGTGATCGCCGAAATCTCGCCGCCGGCGAGCGGGGTCGAGAAGTCGAGCGTGCCCGAAAGCGTCCATTTCGGCGTGTTCTGGATGCGGCGGAAATCGGCGACGTCGACCGGGCCCGTGCCGGGGATGTTGGTGATGAACGAATCATAATGGGCGTCGAGATAGCCCAGGGTCCCGGCGAAGTTGAGCCGCGATCCGTTGCTGCCGCGGTAGAGCGTCGCCAGCGCCTCGACCTCGATGCCCTTGAACGAGGCGGCGCCGGCATTGGTGGTGACGCCGACGAAGGTCGGGACGCCGTTGATCACCGCGCCGACCGAGCCCGGCACCTGGACGTCCTTGTAGTCGGCGATGAAGCCGGCGATGGCGAAGCGCAGGCGGCGGTCGAACAAAGTGGCCTTGTAGCCGACTTCGTAGCTGGTGACGCGCTCGGGATCGAACAGGAAATAGTCGAAGATCTCGTTGGCCTCGCGGATGCCGTTGCCGTTGAGATCCGGCGCGGCGGTGGATAGCCCGCGCGGATCGAAGCCGCCGCCCTTGAAGCCGCGCGACCAGCTCGCATAGAGCGTGTTGTTGTCGTCGGGCTGGAAGCTGATCGACGCGCGCGGCGTGAACTCGGTGAACGTCTTGGTCCCCTGGAAGTTCGAAGTCAGCCCGCCGAGCTGGACGCCGTTGCCGCCGAGCGCGGGCGACGGGCCGTTCAGATAATTGGCGCGGATCACGGTCGCGTCGCGCCGGTCGTGGGTGTAGCGGCCGCCGACCGAGAGCTGGAGCTGGCTGGTAAGGTCGTAGGTGAAGTCGCCGAACGCCGCCCAGGTGGTGGTGTCGACGTCGCCGAAGGTCGAGGCGGTGAGGCCCGGCAGCGCCACCGGGCTGGTGGTGGCGAGGATCACGTCGAACACGTTGTTGGCGTTGGCGGCGAGATAATAGACGCCCATCACGCCCTGCAGCGGCCCGGTGCCGCCGAGCACCAGCTGGAATTCGTTGGAGAATTGCCGGTTGCGGTAGATTGCGGGAACGTCGACGTCGGCGGCCGGCAGCGAATCGAAGTCGATCGGGGCGTGGCTCACGTCCTGGCGGTAGGCCATGATGTTGCGCAAGGTCACGTCGCCGAGCCTGAACTCGGCGCGGAACGCGCCGCCATAGGCTTCGACCTGCTGCCGGGGCGAGTTGAGCCCGGCGCGGGTGTCGTAGACGTCGCCCAGCACCGGCGCGCCGCTGAGCAGGCCGGGGATCAGCCGGTGGCCGTTGCGCGGATCCGAATTGTCCATGCTGTAGTCGCCGGAGAAGCGCAGGAAGATGTTCGAGGCCGGCTCGAGCTCGACCGTGCCGCGCGCGGCCCACAGGTCGCGGTTGTAATTGTCGAGGCCGTTGTTGAGATTCTCGCCGAAGCCGTCGCGGCTCAGCCGCGCGCCCGAGGCGCCGATCCGGACCTGGTCGGAAAGCGGCGTGCTCGCCGAGACGATCAGATCGGCCTGGCGGTCGGTGCCGAGATTGGCCCGGATGTTGACGTTCGCCTCCGGGTCGAGCCGGCGGGTGACGTATTTGATCGCGCCGCCGATCGTGTTGCGGCCGTAGAGCGTGCCCTGGGGCCCGCGCAGCACCTCGATCCGCTCGACGTCGTAAATATCGAGCACCGCCGCCTGCGGCCGGTTCAGGTAGACGTCGTCGAGATAGAGGCCGACGCCCGCTTCGAAGCCGGCGACCGGATCCTGCTGGCCGACGCCGCGGATGAAGGCGGTCAAGGTCGTGTTGGTGCCGCGCGAAGTTTCGAGCGTGACGTTCGGGGTGGTGTCGTTCAAATCGGTGATGTCGGTCGCGCCCTGCCGCTCGAGCGCCGCGCCCGAGAAGGCGGTGACCGCGATCGGCACGTCCTGCAGGCTTTCCTCGCGGCGCCGCGCGGTGACGGTGATCACCGCATCGTCGGCGCCGACGGCCGGCGGGCCGGCGGGCAGGTCCTGGGCGAAAGCGGGGGCGGCGGCGGCGAGCGCGACGATCGCGCTGCCGAGCTTCAGGCCGGTCAGCATCTTGGTGTTGGACATGGGGTCTCTCCTCAAATTTCAGTCGCTTGGGGGGCGCGGGCGCGCGACAGGCGGTCCGCAAAATCGCGTAATGTCTGGTTGAACAATTTGGGCTCTTCGAGGTGCGGCGCGTGGCCGGACCGGTCGAAGCGGATCGCGCGCGCGTCGGGCAAGGCGGCGACGAGATGGTCGGCGGTGTCGTCGCCGTAGAGCCGGCTGCGCGCGCCGTGGACGATCAAAGTCGGGTGCTCGATCTTCTCCAGCAGCGCGCGCACGTCCTGGCGGACCAGGCTCGCCCAGACCGAGCCGATCGCGGCGGCGTCGTTGCGGGCGAATTCGTGGCTCGCCCAATCGGCCATGTCGCGCTGCTCGGGCGCCACCGGCTGGGCGAAGATGCCCTGGCCGGCGGTGGCGGCGAAGCCTGCGAAATCCTCGCTGATGGCGAGGCTGCGCGCCTCGCACGCCTCGGGCGAGAGGCCCAAATCCCATTCGGCGTCGTTGCGCACCCGCGCCGTCATGTCGACCACCACGGCGCCGGCGAAGCGCGCGGCGGCCGGGCCGGACAGAACGTGCCAGAGCACGGTCGCGCCCATCGACCAGCCGACCCCGATCGCGCCTTCGAGCCCGAGCGCCTCGGCGAGCGCGGAAACGTCGCCGGCAAGCTGCTCGACGGTCGGGTGCGCGCCGTCGACGCGCGACGCGCCATGGCCGCGCAGGTCGATGGTGATGATCCGGAAATCCTTGGCGAGGTCCGCCTGCGCGCGAAAGAAGCCGCCATGCGCCATCAGCCCGTGCAGCAGCACGAGCGGGGTCCCCTGCCCCTCGTCGCGATAACCGATTCGCGTGCCGTCCGATGCGGTAAAAAAGTCCAGCTCGCCCTCCCCGAAGCGCCGCCGTTCGCGGTTCTTATCGGGTGGGCCAATGCCCTAAACTGAAACCTGAGTCAATGTTCAAGTTTGCCTTTACGAGCTGTTAGTTTCTGTGCTGGTACTCTCTAGCGCGGTTCGGTCGAAGCTGTTAGACGCCTCCAAAGGGAGCGGACCATGACGGCAAATGGATCGAAAGGCAGTTCAGGCGGAGGCCGCCCCGGTGGCGCCGGCGGCGGCGGCGGTGGTGGTTCGAGCGGCGTTCGACCAGGCCCCGGAGGCGGGTCGGGACAGACGGTGCCACCGAAGGTGCGGTAAGAGCTTTTGGGAGTATTCGAGATGCAATTTGCAAGTCCGGGTGGCGGCTGTAGCGGCCCTGTCAAGCGTTCTCCCGAACGCACTCGATAGACAACTCCCCACAGGTCGGGAGTTCTGGATCTCGCAGGGTCCAGACGATCCCGTCATAGAAGCTTGGCGTAGACACCAAATGTGCCTTGGCGCTGCTCGCGCCCACGTTTCGGCAGACGACGTTTTTCCATGTCGAAGGAAATTTGAGCTCCACACAAGCGTCCATTGTTCCCGCCAATTCGACAGTCATATTCTGCCAATAGAAGTTCGTCCGCCCGGATTTGACCAGATCGCTGCAATAGCCGGGCCATGTGTGGCTTATTTCGATGTTCCGCACCTGGCCCTTTGAAAGCGGCGGAATGAAGCAAATCGCGAATTCCTTCCGGTGCGTCGTGTTTTCGGTTGGCAATAAGATCGCGTCGGTTCCCGCATCCAAACTCTTGATCGCCAAGCCAGTCTGACTGAAGTACAGAGCTGCCGGCGCAGTCGCATCGGCTTCTTCATATACCACGTGAAATGCAGTCTTCTGATTATTCGCGCGCAACGCATGCGTGCGTTTATATGCCACGTCTCCATTCTCAAATATTCTGATCTCTGCCTTGAAAATTTCGGTTTCGCAGTTCGGCCTGCGATCGAATCTCTGGATGACGGATCGCAGATTCGCCGTAAAATGTTCAAATTCGCGTTGTCCCCGGTTGGGTGAGAGTGGCGTGGCAGCCACAGCTTTTCGGGTCTTGTACAACGAGGAAGCGAAAGCGACGCATCCGATGGCGCTACATATCAGCAGGACCATCATGCCGACGATGAGGGCGATGAACCACGCTTCAAGGGCGCCTGTCTTGTCAACCGCGATGCTGCTCAGCGGGGTCTGAAAAGGAGAACTTGCGTTCAATAGCCAAGCCGGAATCCCAATCACCAATATCACGGCGGGCACCCAAAAACGAAGGATCGGGTGCTGCCTAACCCATTCCACAAATCGAGGCATTCCGACCTCCAGACTGGCCTTATGCTCATGGTGAGCCCTGCCGCCATTTCTGTAAAGCCAGCCAACAGTATGATTCTTGGTCAAAAGGGATTTTCAGCTTGCGGTGCATTTGGCGGCAGACCCCCAGGTCATCCAGGACCGTCGGCAGCTCAGGATAGCGCGATAGCTCAACCCCGTCTGTCGGCTGGTCGCTGCGGCAGGAAAATGTGCCGCGGATCACGCGACCCGCGTCGAAAACCCCGCAAACGCCTCGACCTCGCAAACCCCGCTGCGCAATGTCGCATTGTCGCCCTCGATCAGCGTGTCGGTGAAGCGCAGCGTGCCCGGCAAGAAGCGGATGACGTGGCTGCCGGCGCCGGCGTGGGTTTCGCGCAGGACGATTTCTTCGGCCGAGGCCGAGACCAGTGGCTCGGTCGCCTCGCATTGGTCGCTGCACCAGGCGTTGCCGTCGAGGTCGATCCGGTAGGTGATCGCGAACGGCGTGCCGCCCGCTTCGGGCAGTGCGAGGCCGAGCGGGCCGGTGCGCTGCGTGCCGGCGCAGACCAGGTTGAAGGCGGCGGCCACTTGCAGGGCGGCGGCGATCACGACCGCCTCCGCTCAGCGGCCCGGCGGGTTGAAGACCAGGCCGCGCTGCTCCGCGCCGGGCGCGGGCGGCTGCTTCTCCTCGGCGCGGCGGTGCGGCTCGGAGAGCAAGGCGACGACCTCCTCGAACGTCGCCTCGACCGCGACCTGCTGGCCGCTGAGGAAGACGTCGGTGAAGGCGCCGGTGGCGGACTTGATGTGCGTCACCTGCTCGGGGTTGATCGCAACCTTGCCGCCGCCGCCCTTCTTCATCACCACCAGCTTCGCCAAGGCGCATCTCCTCCTGTGCGCCGGATACGCCCAATTGTTTAACCACCCCTTGCCGGCGGCCAGGCCTATTTCGGGCCTTTCAATGTTGGATTTCCTCTGCTCCAAGCTGGCCGATGAAACCCGCCCCGATTCGCCCGCCACAAAGCCGAGCCCTGGGGGCTGTCCCCAATTGGGCACCGTCCCCATTCGCGCCTCCGAAGTTGACGGATATGGCGGCGAATGGGAGCCGTCGGAATCGTCGGGTTATGCCGCCGGCCTCATCAGCTGCCGGGCCGCCGGCCTTGTCCGGCACGGCTTGCGCCAAGAAGGAGGACCTGTCCGCCGAAGCCCTGGCGAAGGAGGATTGCGCAAAGCTGAAAGTCGGTTCAAGTTCGCGGCCGGGAGGGGCTGGATGAACGATCTCGGCCAGGCCGCGGTTTCGGCCGACAAGGCGCCGCGCACCGAGCGCGGCCGCAGGACGGTGCGCAAATTGCTCGAGGCGGCGGCGCAGGAGTTCGGGCTCCGCGGCTTCCACGAGGCGGCGATCACCGGCATCACCGCCCGCGCCGGCGTCGCGCTCGGCACCTTCTATACCTATTTCGAGAGCAAGGAGGAGCTGTTCCGCGCGCTCGTCCGCGACATGAGCCGGGCGACGCGAGCCCATGTCGCCGAGGCGGTGGCGGGCGCGCCCGACCGGCTCGCCGCCGAGCGGCTCGGCCTTGCCGCCTTCATCGCCTTCACCCGCCGCCATCCCGAGCTCTACCGGATCATCGAGGAGGCGCAGTTCGTCGCCGAGGACGTCTATCGCGAGCATTATCTGACCTTCGCCGACGGCTATCGCCAGGGCCTCGCCGCCGCCGGCGCGCGCGGCGAGATCGCGCAGGGGCCGGACGAGCTGCGCGCCTGGGCGCTGATCGGGATGAGCGTCTTCCTCGGCATGCGCTACGGCATCTGGGGCGCGGACATGGAGCCGGCCGAGGTCGCCGACCGCGCGATCGACCTGGTCTCCGAGGGCCTGCGCAAGAGATGATCGCCGATCTGCCCGATCTGCTCGCCAAGCGCGCCTCGCTGGCGCCGGACAGGGTCGCGCTCGAGGAAGCGGCGAGCGGGCGCACGCTCACTTATGCCGAGCTCGACGCGCGCGCCGGCCGGGCGGCGGCCCTGATGGCGGCGCAGGGCGTCGGCGGCGGCGACCGGGTCGCGGTGCTGAGCCGCAACCGGATCGAATTCTTCGAAATCCTGTTCGGCTGCGCCCGGCTCGGCGCGGTGCTGGTGCCGCTCAACTGGCGGATGCCGGCGGCCGAGCTGGACGGGCTGATCGCCGATGCCGAGCCGGTGCTGCTGATCCACGGCGCCGGCGAGGGCGCCGCCGCCGCCGCGCTGGCCGCGCCGCCGCCCAAGGTGGATTTCGACGGCGATTACGAAGCGCTGCTCGCCGCAGCGCCGCCGCGCCCGTCGCGCGCGCGCTGGCCGGCCGGGGCGACCTGGTATCTGCTCTACACGTCGGGGACGACCGGGCGCCCCAAGGGGGTGATCTACACCTACCGGATGGCGCTCGCGAACTACGTCAATATCGGCGGCGCGATCCGCCTCGTCTCGACCGACACCACGGCGAGCTTCCTGCCCATCTTCCACACCGCCGGGATCAACCTCCACGCGCTGCCGACCCTGATCGCCGGCGGCCGGGTGATCGTCCTCGACGGCTTCGACGCGGAGATCCTGGTCGGCCTGATCGAGGCGCGCCGGCTCGACACCTTGTTCGCCGTCCCGACCGTCTACCAGAGCCTGCTCGATCATCCGCGCTTCGCCGCGGCGCCGCTGGCCCACGTCCGCCACTGGGGCTGCGGCGGCGCGCCGCTGCCCGACGCGCTCGCCGAGGCCTATCGCGATCTCGGCGTGCGCGTCTGCAACGGCATGGGGATGACCGAGACCGGCCCGACCGCCTTTCTCGTCGATCCGGCCGACGCCTGGGACCGGATCGGCTCGGTCGGCAAGCCGCAGACGCTCTGCTCGGCGCGGATCGTCGGGCCGGACGGGCGCGAGGCGCCGGACGGCGAGGTCGGCGACCTCCAGTTCGCCGGCCCCGGGGTGACGCCCGGCTATTGGCGCAACGAGGAGGCGACCCGCGCCGCCTTCACCGACGACGGCTGGCTGATCTCGGGCGACCTCGCCCGGCGCGACGCCGAGGGCTTCTTCTGGATCGCCGGGCGGCGCAAGGAGATGTACATTTCGGGCGGCGAGAACGTCTATCCGGCCGAGGTCGAGAACGTGCTCAGCGCCCATCCGGCGGTGCTCGACGCGGCGGTGCTGGCCGAGGCCGACCCCAAATGGGGCGAGGTCGGCCGCGCCTTCGTCCAGCTGGCGCCCGACGGCGGCCATCCGGACGGCGCCGAGCTCAGTGCCTTCTGCCGCGCCCGGCTCGCGCCCTACAAGGTGCCGCGCCGCTTTGAGTTCGTCGCCGAATTCCCGCGCACCTCGGCCGGCAAGATCCAGAAGCATCTGCTCGCCGGCGCGGCCCGCCAATAGGCTTGGCGCCCGCGCCGGCATCCTCCGAAGAGGATCGTGGCGCGGGCGCTGCTGAAGAAACCAAGTGCGGCGGGCCGGAAAATACGCCCCGAGCCCGCCGCCGCCGGTTCGGACCAGAAACCGACCGGAGAAATTGCTGATAGACGGCAAGCGTTTACAGGTGCTTGGAAGGTTTATGCGGGTTTTACTGTGTTGGGCATTGCCGGCCGCGGAAATATCGGGCGAAGGCGCGGGCGACGCGGGGCGCCGGGTGACGCAGATAGAGGCCGGCGAGCGCTTCGACCTCGGCGTCGAACCACGCGGCCAGCCAGCCGCGGTATCGCTCCGCCGCTTCCCGCGCACTGATTTTTCCCGCAATCTCCTCGGCCGCGAGGTCGGTGCACATGATCCCGGTCAGCATCGCGCGCAGCACGCCATGCGACGAGCACGGATCGAGCGTCACGGCGGCGTCCCCGGCCAGGAAATGGCCCGGCGCGGCGCAGTCGCGCATGTGCCAGGTCAGGTCGGCACCCAGACCGCGCCGCATCCGGGGCGGATCAACCACCGCCTCGACCCAGGCCGAGCGTGACCCACCCAAAGGCGCGGTCCAGCGCCACCCGTCGGGCGTCGCGCACAGCTCCGGTTCGCCGCCGCCGGCCCTGCCGGTTCCTGTCCAGCCGAAGGCGGCGAACACCGGCGGCGATCGCACGATCGCCGGGAGCCTCAACGACCGGGCGAGCCACGAGCGCCGGCCGCTGGCGTCAATCGTCCAGCGGGCCGGCGTGGCCCGGCCGCCGGCCTCGATCCCGACAACATGTCCATCCCGCATGACCGGTGCGTGCGCCGCCCTTCCCCGGCGCACCTCGACCCCGCACGATGCGGCGGCGTCGAGCAGGATCTCCCGGAGGACTCGACGTTCCGCCTGGAAGCCTCGCCAGGGCCCGGCCTCGTCGCTGCCATAAGCATCGAACCGGCGCGCGCCATCCCAGGAAACGAAGACACCCGAATGGCGGTGGAAGCCCGCCGCCCGCACCGAGTCGCCGACCCCCAGGCGGTCGAGAATCGGCTCCACGCCGGGGTGAAGCGTTTCGCCCGGCGCCGGTGCGGACTGGCCGCCGCTTTCGAGGAGAAGGACGTCGAGGCCCGCCTGGCGCGCGTGGATCGCAGCTGCGGCGCCGGCGGGCCCGCCGCCGATCACCACCAGGTCGCGCCGCCCGGCCATGCTTGCCCCTCACTCGCCCGGGACGCGCGCGAATTCGAGATCGTTCTCGGAGCGGCGCAGCGCGGAGGGATCCTGAGCCGAGGCATAGATCAGGTTGCGGCGAAGCAAAGGCAGGCGCCGCAGCCGCGGATTGCCGGGCACGGCCGTGCCGCTGGCCGCGGGACCAAGGAAGCAGGCCTCTACCCGATAGACATCCCCGAATATCACGTGCCCGGCCTGCTGCTGCGCCTTCTGCAGCTCCTTGTCGCCCGTCGCATGCGTGAAGGACAGCAACAGCCACTCGGTCCGGGTCGGCCAGACGTCGACGCCACCCGACAGGACCCAATGGACGCGGGCGGCGGTGAGCACGCGGCGCTTATACTCCTCGGCGGTCACGCGCGACGTGAGCCGAATGCTGAACCGGTTCTGCTCGGCGTTCTGCACATAGTCGACATGGGCGAAGCTCGCCATTTCAACGAAGTCCTGGCCGTTGTCCCGGACCACCCGCGGACCGCGCACGCCGTCCCACGGCAGCGTGCCGTCCTGCCCGATTTCCGCATCGGTAAGCGGCGCGACGGTCCCGCGGAGCGCCACATTCCCGGTATGCGGCGACATCGTGCGGTAGACGTCGGGCGACACCGCCGGCCAGAAGCTGCTCAAGGCGGCGCAGAGCTTGGCGTCCTCGGGAAACGGACTTCCGAGACCATAAGCGGCGAGGTGGGGTGTGCCGGTCCTGTCCGGGCCGAGAATGTCGACCGACGCGTCCCAGCCCGGCGCGAAGACGCCGGCGGCGTCGTCCGGAAGAATGGATGCCCGCACGGGATCGAACGCGCGGGCGGCCGGGGGCGGGCTTCCCGCAGCGCCCATGCCGACAACCGCCGCGATCGTGTCCTCCGCCGGATCGAACGGACTGCCGGGCAGCTGGAGGTTGGCGGGCAGCCGGCTGTCGGAAAGTGCCCGGGGCGGCACGCCCCAGAGCTGGCCATTGCGAAACGGGCCGGGAATGTCCTGCGACCCCGCCCAGCGGCTGAGCTCGCGCTGGCCGCAAGATGGGAACAGGTCGGGAGCGCTGAGGAGGCAATAGGCGGGGCGCGACGTGGCCAGGCCGGGCAGGCCGGCCAGCGCCGGCACGTCGACCGATACCCAGCCTTCGCCGGTCATGTCGCGATAAAGGAGCGCATTGTAGCCGCCCTTGGCGACCTCGGCCCCGACATCCTGCTCGTTGTTCAGGTCGATGAACGCGCCGTTCTCGACCTTGGTCCGCGCGTGGACATAGGCTGGAAAACGATGAATCTCCGGACCGGTCGGCGAAAGATTGACAAAGGGAGTCTCATAGGTGGCGAAGCGCTTGTTATTCGCGCGGGCCAGGACGGGGTAAGTCACCGGCGCGCCGTTCAGCATGGCCGGCACCACCAGGGCCTTTTGCACCACCGGCACGACCGCGATCCCGCCGAATTCCGAGTCTTCGACGAGCTCCGCCAGCCCGTCCGTGACGACGAACGGAAAA
Source organism: Sphingomonadales bacterium (assembly GCA_034668465.1). GTDB lineage: Bacteria > Pseudomonadota > Alphaproteobacteria > Sphingomonadales > Sphingomonadaceae > Allosphingosinicella. Next base: position 125,920 of record JAXDPI010000044.1, on the reverse strand, counting down.
CCCGACGGCAGCGGCGTCGGCGCCTCGGGCAGGGAGGCAATGACCCGCTGCAGCTTGATGTTGAAGAACCTGGCGGCCGCTTCGAGATTGAGGTCGAGCCCGTTCAGGCATTCCTTGCCGTCGAATAATTTGTGGACCGGGATCCAGAAGATGCGCGACGTGTCGCCCGCGTCGCCGTCCAGGCCCCGCATGTAGCGTGCGCGGCTGCCGCGGACGGGCGCGGCCAGCCAGGCGGTAAAGCGCGCCGGAATGACCCGGAACGCGTGTGCGTTGTTCTCGTCTTCCGGCCAATAGCCGCGCGCCGCCGGCAGATATCTCGGCCGCGCCGTGCCGACCCGCGCGATCCCGGTCCGCGAGAAGGTCAAATCGGCGTTCGCGCCGTCGGCGCAGTCCGGCGCCGGTCGATATTCGATCGCGAAGACGGCGATGGCGAGCGTCCCCCCGTTCGCTTTGACAAGCGACGCGAGCTTGGGCGGGGCGATGCCGAAGACAAGGTTTTCGACCGCTTCGATCTCCACCACGGTCGGCAACGCCGCAAGCAGCATGCCGTCCGCGCCGCGCACGACGTTGGGACTGGCAAAAGCATGGTAGAGCAGGCTGCGGGCGGGGACGCCTGGAACGATGCCGCGGTCGCCCGTCAGATGAAAATCCTCGAACCCGGTCAGGGAGCGGGTGATCGGCCCGAGTGGCGCCTGGAGCGCCGCGTTGAGCGCCGCCGGGGTAGGCTGCAGGATATCCAGCTTTCCTCCGGTCGCCGCCAGCAGGAGGTCGCGCCAGCCAAACGGAGCAAGTCTCGTACAGGCGGCGTGGACTTCATCGATCAATGCCATTCCTGCCTCCCCGGCCGCGCCGCCTGCCCGCTTTCGGGCCGGACGGGCGAACTTACGATGCGTCGGCCAATATCCTGCCAATCGCCCGGCAGAAGATCATGGCGTTGACTGGCCCCCGATCGATCTACCCGGGCAATATTCTACGCGCCTTCGACTCGGAGGCGCGAATATACATTATTTCAATTGTCGGAGCGAGACGACAAGACAGCGGGCCGAGGCCCCAGTCGGGCCAGATCGACGTTTTTGGGATCAAAGCCCCCGACGATTCCCCGACGGGGAAGGATCGGCGCCGAATTCTCGACAAATCCGGTGTCGAGCAGATAATTGGTCGGGGAGAGAGGATTCGAACCTCCGGCCCCTGCCTCCCGAAGACAGTGCTCTACCAGGCTGAGCTACTCCCCGACCGATGCGCGCGGCCCCAAAAGAACGAACTCCGGGGCCGGCGGGGCCGGGCGTCTATAGGGGTGGGTCAGGGGGAGCGCAAGCCGGCTGCGCGCTCCGCCTGGGCCTGCCTGACCGCCGGCACGACCACCAGCGCCGTGGCGGCGACGGTCAGTGCCAGCGAGATGCCGAGCGCGATCGGGGAGGTGCCGCCGCGGGCCCTGAGTTCCTCGAGGGTCGCAGGCCCGGCAACGCGCTTCTCGATCTGCTTGCGATAGAGGAGATTGCCGTAGCCGCCGGTGATGAAGGTGAGGCCGATCAGCATCAGGATCACATATTTGCCGGGTATCGGGATCACCGCGGGCACCATGCTCACGACGATGTTGGCGAGGATGAAAACCGCCGCGGCGACCCACATCTTGCGAAACACGAACCAATAGAGATGGAGGAAGCAGGCCGCCCAGTTCCAGCTGACCGTTTTGCTCGTCGCGTCCATCTCGCGCCAGCGGCGAAGATAATAATCGGCCCTCGGCCCGATCGCGGCGCGCAGCCGCTCCTGCGATGCCGGCGCGTCGGTCTCTGCGGCCATGTCCTTCTCCCCCTCGAGCCGGTCGCCTCACTATCCTGCAATCGCGGCGGCGAAGCAATGGGACCCTAGCGCCCGCGCGCGCCGAGCATTTCGGCGATGGCGACGAACTTTTCGCGCGGGGATCCGTCGCGTGCCCGCGCCGCCTCGGCCGCCTCGATCCGCTGCCAGTCGCGAAAGGTGACGATGTCGACGTTGCGGCGTTCGAGCAATCGGTCGAGGCCCGCTTGGCCCTGTTTGCGCCCGCCCCCTGCGCCGAGATCGGCGGCGATCCGGTCGGCGACCTCATAGCCGTCGGGCCGGTTGGTGCCGATCGTCCCGGTCGGCCCGCGCCGCGCCCAGCCGACGCAATAGAGGCCCCCGCCGATCACCCCGCCCGCATTGGCGAAGCGGCCGCGATCCTCCTCGTAAGCGACGCCCGCGATCGGCGGCGTCTTGTAGCCGATGCAGGTGACGACCAGGCCGCAGGGAATCTCGTAAGTCTCGCCGGTGCCGATCGCCGCGCCCCGTTCGTCGAGCCGGGTCTTCTCGACGATCAGCCGCTCGACCTTGCCGTCGCCCTCGAGCCTCACCGGCCTGGCGAAGAAATCGAAGACGATCGTCTTCGCCTTGTCCGGCGTCAAATTGGCGAAGTCGCGCAAATGCGTCACCGACTTGCGCTGGCCCGGCTCGAGCAAGGCGTCATCGAGCAATGGCGGGAAATCGGCGAGGTCGACTTGGGGCACCGCATCGGCGAGGTGGCCGAGCTCGCCCAATTCCTTGGGCGTCATCGCGATCTGGTGCGGCCCGCGCCGGCCGAGCACGTGGATCGCCCGGATCGCGCTGCCGCCGAGCGCCGAAAAGGCGTGGCCGACAATGTCCGAGCCGGCAAACTCGGCCGGCGTCTTGGCGAGGATGCGGGCAACGTCGAGCGCGACGTTGCCGTTGCCGATCACCGCCGCCGCGGCGACGTCGAGCGGCGGCGCGAGGCCGGCGAATTCGGGATGGCCGTTATACCAGCCGACGAAGGCGGCCGAGCCGACCACGCCCGGCAGGCCGCCGCCCTCGATCTCAAGCGGGCGGTCGTCGGGCGCGCCGGTGGCGAGGATGACGGCGTCGTAGAGCTCGACCAGCTCCGGGATCGAGACGTCGCGGCCGACCAGCACATTGCCCACGAAGCGGACATTGTCGGACAAGGCGACCTTCTCGTAGCGCCGCGACACCGCCTTGATCGACTGGTGGTCGGGGGCGACGCCGAAGCGGATCAGGCCATAGGGCACCGGCATCCGGTCGATCATGTCGACCCGGACATCGTCGCCATAAAGCTTCTGGAGCGCCTCGGCGCTGTAATAGCCGGCGGGTCCCGACCCGATCACCGCAACATGCCGCATCCCGCCTCCGCCGTTCGCCTGCCGCCGTTTAGCGTTGGCTTGCCGGGGGGGACAGTTACTTTCACGCGCCGACGCCTCAAGATTCGTGCCGGCGTGCCGAAAGTAACTGTCCCCATTCTCAGGCCTTCGTCCGGTCCTCGAGCAGCTGCGGCGCGGAGCGGCGCAGGCCCGCCTCAATCGCCTTGCCGAAGAAGGCGAGCGCAGGCGGCAGCAGCACGCTGACGCGGACGAGGCTTTCCTGGACGTCGATCGCCGCCTCCAGCTGCTGGCCGAGCGCGCCGATGTCGAGGTCGAGGCGGTCGTCATGCCAGGCCGAACGGACCTGCGCGCCGGCGGGCAGGTGGCCGGAGAGGCTGCCGATATTGGCGCCGATCCGCCGCTTCGCCTCCTCGGTGCCGAGACGATGCGGCAGGTCGACGGTCAGGGGTGTATTGCTCATGCAATACGCCTTAGCTCAAAACGGACGCGCTTCCCAGCCCAAACGGACCCAAGTCAGGCGGCGAAGGTCGAGCAGTTCCTCGGCGTGGCGTTGCCGTTGTTGGTGATCGCCTGGTTGGTCCGCTGGCGCACGTTGAACGCGCTCTCGTAGCGGATCTGGCGGGGGCCGAAGATCGAGCTCGAGACCAAAGGCTGATAATCGTAGACGACCTCGACCAGCATGATCGCCGTGCCCGAGGTGGCGGCGATCTGGTTGCCCGCCGGGCCGACCGCCTGGAGCGAGCTGTTGGTCTGGCCGGTGCCCTGCGGCCCGTAATTGGAGACCACGTTCTTGGCGCCGTCGCAGCGCTGCCAGCGGATCCACTGGCCGGTGCTGGTGCCGTTCGCGCCGGCGGTGTTGGGCTCCACGCTGGACAGAATGATGCGGCCGTTCTGCTTGAAGCGGATATTGTCGCCGGTCATCTTGGCGCCGGTCAAAAGCTCGATGACGTTGGCCTCGTCGATGCTGTCGCGCACCCGCGCCGCATTGTCCGAGGTGATCATCGCGATATTGCTGATCCTGAGGTGCGCCATGGCGAGGTTGGCGGTCTCGAGCCCGACCAGGCTCAAGGTGACCAGCACCGGCAGCGACAAGGCGAACTCGACGAAGGCGAGGCCGCTTTCGCAGCCGCGCAGCCGCGCGGCGAAGCTTGCGATCGGTTTCAGCATATCACCGCCGTTGAGTTGTTGCGCCCGGCATAGGGCTGGTTGCGGAGCACGGTATTCTGGGTGACCGAGACGTCGCCGCTCCAGCCGAGCAGCTTGCCGACCGGCACGATGTGCGGATAGGTCATCGTCACTTCGAAATAGACGACGTCCTCCGCCCCGCCCACGCCGGTGCGGCCGCGGTCGAGATCGTAGGTGCCGTTGCCGTTGAAATCCTGGAAGCAGTCGCCCGGATTGTAGGAGCCGGTCGGCGCGGTATCCTGGGTGATCGTCTCGGGCGTCTTTACCCCCGAGAAATCGTAATAGGAGCGGGTGTTGACGGTGATCGTCGCGTTGCGCGAGAAGCTGCGCAGCCGGTCGCGGACCCGGGTCTCGATCGCCGCCGTGGTGACGCCGCCGACCGTCGCCATCCGCGCCGCCTCGTGCAGCGCGCCCTGCATCACCGAGTTGACGTAGGAGCGGTAGCCGAGGTCGAGCGTGCCGAGCAGCAGCACGCACATCACCGGCACGATCAGCGCGAACTCGACGATCGTCGCGCCCTTGGCGTCGCGGCGGAGCGCGGTGAGGGGGATGGGCCGCCTCACTGCGTCAGCCTCAGCGCGCCGATATTGTTGCCGATCTCCTTGAACTTGTCGATCAGCGCGTCGCGGTTCGAGATGGTCGAGGCCTGGTTGGCGTTGCTCGCGCAATTCTGCATGTCGCTGGTCAGCGTCGTGCCGAACGCGATCACCCAGATCGAGATGTTCATGCTCTTGGCGGCGTTGCAGATCATCCGGAAGCGCTGCATGTGGCGGCCGTTGAGCTCGGCCTCCGACGGGTTGGACATGCCGCTGACGCGCTGGTCGTTCTGCTCCATGCCATAGGCGCCGTAGACCCGGGGATCGGTGTCCATCTGGCCGTCGGTCATGAAGATGATGTGGCGGGCGACCGGCATCGCGTTGTAATTGTCCGGGCTGTCGGCGAAGATGCCGCCGCTCGACAGCAGCCGCGCGCCCCACAGCATGCCGATGTCGTGATAGGTGCTGCCGGTCGGGGTCAGCGCGTTGACGTAGGCCTGCATGTTGCCGCGGGTCCACGCGGTCAGGCGTACCGCGGCCGCCGGGCAGGCGGCGCTCGCCACCGAGGTCCCGAGGAGCGACGAGGCCGAGCCCGCCGTGCGGTAATAAGCGAGCTGCGGGAATTGCGGCCGCCAGCGCGTCGCCGCGTCGTTCGGGATGCGGTTGATGTCGAGGTCGTAGGCGGTCGCCGGAATCGCCAAATTGGACGGCGTGGTCGGGGTGATCAGCGACGGGGTCGACGTCTGCCGTTCCTCGATGCAGCCGTTCCAGCTCACCGAAGTGGTGTTGGTGCCGGTGGCGTTTTCGGCGATCTCGAGCGGGTCGAAGCTGCCGGAGATCGGCGATTCGCCGCTGTCGCTGGTCGCCATCGTCACCGGCGTGCCCATCTTGTAGTCGCTGACGTCGACCGATTCCTGGCGATAGGTCCAGCCGGTCGATTCCCAATGGACGACGGTCTGGTAGGTGGTGTCGATCTCGACATAGCGCCGCCGGCAGCTGCGGTTGTTGCCGCTGGTGTCGGACGCGCCCGACCATCCCCAGTCGGTCCCAGAGGATTCGTCATTGGAGAAGGACCGGCTCCAGGTGGCCGCCGGTGCGGGGCCGCCGCCGGTCGTCGCGCTCGGGCTGAAACCCGAGAAGCTGACGTTGCGGCCGTATTTGTCGCAGTCGGATTGCGAGATCGAGCTGTTGTAGGTCTGCGAGACCGGCGCCGACGGCGGCTGCTGCGTGCCGACATAGTCGGTGTGCTGCTCGGTGAAGCTCGCGACGCGCGACTGGTAGGCGGCGGCGTCGGCCAGGTAATCGGGGTTCGCGGCGCGGATCAGGGAGCCGACATTGACCGTGCTCGAATAGGGCACGACGCCGTAGCGCAGCCTCAGGCCGTTCGCCTGGAGCTGGGTCTGGACCGGCGCCAGCTCGTCGTAGAGCGCCATCACCGCGTCGCGCAGCGAGACGATCTTCTGGGTGCCGTTGAGGCTGTCGCCCATCGACCCGGTGACGTCGAGCACCAGCATCACGTCGGTGTTGACGAAGTTGAGCGAGGCGTCGCAGGTCACGTTGAGCGGCAGCGAGGTGAAGCCGAAGATGCGCATGATCGAGGTCGGGATCGTGGTCGAGGCGGTGACCCGAACCGTGCCCGACGACGGCCGCGTCACCGACGGGGTGAACGCCGCGGTATTGTAGAGGCCCTGGTTGAAGTTGAAGTTGAAGAAGCGGATCGCTTCGTTCTGGACGGCCGTGGTCATCTGATCGCCCTGCATCACCCGGCGGCCGGCCAGCGCGGCGGCGTCGCAGGCGCTCTGCAGCCGGGTCTTGGCCATGTAGGCGCGGCTCATGTCGACGCCCGAGCCGATCATCCCGGCGAGCGGCACCAAAGCCGCGCCGACGATCGCCAGCGTGTTGCCGCGCGCGTCGCGGCGCAGCCGGGCAAGAAAGCCGTCGCGTGTCGAATCGCGGGCGGGCGCGCCCCGGTTCTCAATCTGCATCTGGTCCTCCAAGGCCTTTGCGGCTCTTCGGTGGATGCATCTGCCCGATTTAAGCTAAGACTGGCTCAAGGCCTGTGGTTACTACCCTGTTAGCCATGGCCCGGCAGAGGGGCGGGGGTGGTAGCACCGCGATTTCCGTTCACCGAATCACCCGCCGCTGCTACCGTCGGGGCGACGCGAGGCCTTAGGACGGATCGGGCGACTCTGGGCTGTGAGGACTCGCGGAAGCCCCTCGGCCGCGTACTAGGCTGCAAATCGCGCGGCAGGGACCAGGGCTCCATCACAAATGCGCGCAAGAAGGTCAGCCTGCCTTGGCTCGATGTCCACAAGCATCCCCAGCACATTGAGCACATTTATCAGCTCGCTCGTATATTCCGGCAGCCAGTGCGGTGGTTGAATATCGCTCAGGGGCGAAGGCGGGCGCCTGTCGCCGATCTGCGGGCGTTCGCGGTTCTTCTTGCGATAGCTGAACCATTGGCGGAGCACCGACTTGCCGGAGACTTCATAGGCCCAGACGGCGGGCAGCACATTGTCGACGAAGCCGGTGCCTATCTTCAGCCGCCGGTTGGCCGCATCATAATCGATGCTGTCGGGGAAATGATCGATATCGGCGGGGATCGCTCCTGCTTTGGGAATGTTCGGCGCACGGTCGTGCGGTAAGCGCGGCAGACCGACCGGGCGACCGCTTGCTGAATCGGCGAAGCGCTCGCCGAACGTATGGAGCCAGATCACCTCGCGCCCGAGCTCCGCCGCTTCGGCGAACAAGGCGGCGTCGGCGGTGAGCGGGACGCGCAAGCCGGGACGGATCAGGTCCTTGCGAAAGCGCTCGGTGTAAGCCGGGCTGGCGAGCAGAGCGGCGACATAGGCGAATATATCCACCGGATCGATCGGTTGACCATGCGCCTTGGCCAGTTCGGCAATTACTGCGGGGGCGATGTTGGCATCCGTTGCGGCGGCGTCCTTCCAGAGAGGAAATACGCGACCGCCGAAAGAGCCCTTGTACTGGTGCTGATCCGGAACCAACGCTGTCGTGGTGATTGCAGGCCCTGCCGTCGGGCTGTGCGCCATGAGGCCCGTCATGTATACTTGATGGTCACCGTGAGCGCCCCAAATCCTCGGCCTTGGGTCATTGATCAATCGGGCATCGGCGGGCAGCCATTGCCTGTCAAAAGAGCGAAAACCGTATCGCACGGGAGTAGCTAGCGCTCCCATATCCTTGATGACTGGCAGCTTGCGTGTGACGACGTCCCCAAGATCCTCGCGCACGAATTTGCGAATGTGTCGGCTCGCGACTTCTCCGCTCCTAAGTTGGGGATGAAATAGGCGCTCTTTCGTCTCATCGTCCTTTTCACCCACCAGTGCGTTCCACCGCCGCTGCAATGATCCGACATCCGGCGCGATGACCCATGTTCGTCCCGGCATGACCCCCGGCCCGAAATCGCCGATCACCGCGTCAAGCGGTGTCATGTCGGCCCAGCCGCCGGCGAACTCGGGCAGGAACGGCGCTCGCCAGGCCGAAGGACAATTGCTCCAGCCGGGGCTGTCGAGCGACACCATTTCAAGCTCCTCGAACTTCTCTTCACGGCGCGCCTTCGCCAACGCCCGAAAGCGGACGCGCGCGGGCTTACCGGGATCATTGGTAGGCGAGCGCGAGGCGAGTACGATGCAGACTGGATGCTGGACGCCCTGGAAGATGCGGGTCGCAGCTTCCGGCTGATGGCCTTCGGGCGAGCAGTCGATCACCCAAATCTCATCGCATTCCCGGCGCAGGTCGCTCCTCATCTTCTGGAAACCGGGGCCGTTCAGGAAGCCCGAAACGGTGATGTAGCAGACCATTCCCGAGAGATGCTCATGGACGGGCGGCTCCTTGTCCCGTCCGCCAGCACCTTGCTCGAAAACCTTCCACGCAGCCCAGCGCCAAAAATAGATGTATAGGTTGCGCAGATGTTTGGCGTGATTACCCGCCTTCCATTCCTTCGGTGGCTGCCAGTCATTCAGCGGCGCCTTCTTGTTGCCGCTGCCGCTCTCGATCCAGGCTCCCTTTCCTTTCGCCTTCTCCTTGTAGGGCGGATTGCCGATGACAACGGTGATGGGCTGCGCGCGCTTGATCCTGTTCGCCAGTCGCTGTGATTTAGAGATCTCCCGATAAATTCCCTGCCCGGTTTCGAAATCTACATGCGGGTCGCTCAAGGTGTCGGTGACGTAGAGCTGTGGCGAGCCATCGCCGCCAAGATCGATCATCTCGGCGAGTAGCCGTAATTGCGCTACGGCGAAGGCGCCGAACTGAAGCTCGAAGCCGATCAAGCGCTTGGCGATGTCGCTGATCATCGGTCCGACGGCGCCGGGGCCGCCGTGGTTCGCCTCGATTGTCTGTGCGATCCGGCGGAGTACGCCGAGCAGGAAGGTGCCCGATCCCGTGGCCGGATCCGCAATGTGGACATTGTCGCCGGCGAGACCGTCCGCAACGCCGAAACGGTTCGATGAACGTAGCGCCTCGTCACAGAGCCGCACCATCGTTTGCACGACTTCCGGCGGCGTATAGTAGCTGCCGGTCAGCTTGCGCAGCTTGTTGTCGTAGACCTCTAGAAAATCTTCATAGAAATAGAGCCAGGCCTCGGGTTTACCCTTCGCGATCGCGTCCCAATCGACAACGTCGAGAACGCGCGTCAACGTCTTGAGAGAGGGGCCGAGCACCTCTTGCTCCTGCTCCTCGGTCAAAAGGCGAAGCGCGGCCCCGATCAGCGTATTGGTTTTGCCGAGCTCCTTCGCAACCTTATCCAGGCCGTCCGCCAGCGACAGCTTCCTGGACTTCGCCATCAGCAGGCCAAAGGTGACGGCTTGCGCATATCCGTCCGCAAACTGCTGATCATTTGCCTGCGGGAAGAGCAGCGCCCGCCAATCTTCGGCCAACTGCTGCAACGGCTTGCTATCGTGCCCGAGCTGCTCGACCACTTCGTCGCGCAGAAATCGGCAGAGGCGCGCGGAGACGCGGGCAAGCTCCGGCACGGTCTTGGGCGCGATTGGCTCCCAGGTCAGAAAATCGTTGATGAGGGGCAGCAGGCTATCTGGCGCAGCGAGCTTGGCCCCCGAGACTTCGACGTCGCCGACGAGCTTCACGATTTTGCCTTCAAGCGCGCCATCGCGCCACAGGCTGAAATCGTTGCCATCCGTATAGAGTAGGTTGGGCAGCGCTTTCAGCTTTTCCCACTGTTCCTTATCGTGCTTGCCCTTGAACTTGCGGGGATCGGCACCCTTGCCGGGCGATTTCACTTCAATGAAGCCGACGAGCGCCTTGTTCACGTTCACCGCGAAATCGGGCCGAGTCCGCATTTCGGAAAGCGACCTCTCGCCGACCAGCGTCACCGCCCCCTTAGGAAAGCCGTTCTCGAGGGAGAGGGCAGCGAAGAGCTGCTCGATCGGGTTGCGGAGCTGGTCCTCGGGCTGCCCGCCCTGGTTGAGCTTCGCCTTGGCCGACGCACCGAATTCACCCACAGCTTTTTTGATGCGATCGGCTTGCGTCATTCATCCCCTCCAGTAGTTTCCTTCTGACAGTGGGATGATGCGTCCGCAACTGTCGGAACAGGATAGGGAATGCAAGAATCAGATAATCCATTCCCGTCCGGCGCCAAGCAGTTAGGCCTTGATCTGGGAGACAAGGCTCCGTCCCGAGCCTACCAGCCCGATCTGGCCGAAATCCGTCAGGATCTCGAAGCAATCCTCGACGCCGCGCGCGGCGTGACCGCCGAGGCGCCGTGGGACGAGCGGACCTATCGCTACAACAAGGTGGTATTCCCCCAGATGGCGCGCTGGCTACCGGACGACGAGGCGGCGCAGCTTTGTCTTGTATTCCACCGGGAGATCGCGCGCATCGAGACGCTGATGGCGGCCTAGCCGGATGCGCCGCCTGCTCGCTCTCCTCCTGCTGCTCGCCGCCGCCACGCCCGCCGCCGCCCAGGAGCTCCCCGTCGGCCAGAGCGAGGCGGACTATCGCGCCTGGCTCGCCTCCAACCCGGGCAATGTCGCCCAGATCCTCTCGTTCGAAGCCTGGCAGCAGGCCGCCGGGGTGGACCACGTGCTGCCCACCTGGCAGCTGGTCCGCACCGCCTCGATGTGGCGCGAATGCGGCGGGGCGGCGTTCGAGGTGCCGCCGTTCCGGCTGTGGCCGGGGATGGTCCGGACCTTGCGCTTCATCCGCGATCATGTCCGCGCCGCGGTCGGCCCGGTCGAGGCGGTCTCGGGCTACCGCAACCCGGCGCTGAACGCCTGCGCGCGCGGCTCCGAACGCAGCGCGCACCTGGACTTTTTCGCGCTCGATCTGGTCCCGCTCCAGCCGACCACCAGGCGGCAATTGTTCGAGCGGCTCTGCCCGATGCACGACCGCTGGGGCGCGGCGGCCGGCGCGGGCCTCGGCTTCTACGCCTTCACCCGCTTCCACATCGATACGCGCAGCTTCCGCCGCTGGGGCTCCGCGGGCCCGCGCGGCAACGAAAGCCCGTGCGACGTCCTCGCCCGCGGCGAAGATCCCGAAGCGCCGCCGCTGCCGGTGCCGGCGGTGGTGCCGGAAGGGGGACAGTTGCCGGCAAGCGTCCCCGCGCCGCCGCTCCACGTCGCCCCGCTTTCGCCGCCGGCGCCGCCGTCGCCGATCCAGCCGCAATAGAAAGCGGGTAACCGGCGGCGCTGCGCCTGTTTCAGGCCGGGACAGCGGAATTTCGCTGGTTGTCGGCGCCGGATTCCCCCGTCAGGCAACCCCCCTCGCCAGCCGAGGCGAGGGTTATCGGGGCCCGAAAGCGGCTCCCGCAACAGGAGGTTTCCAATGCGCGATCTTCACGATTTCGAGCTGAAGCTTGTCTCCGGTGCCGGCGGCGCCTGCCCGCCGCCGCCTTGCGAGACCAAGAACAATAACGGCTACGGCAACGGCGCCGAATCCGGCCCGCCCCCGGGCAATTCGGGCGACCACAACCCGCAGCTGACGACCTGGAACAGCGGCCCCAAGGGCCGCCGCTGAACCAGCGGCCCACGGCGGCCGGGCGGGGGGGCGGTCACCGTGACTGTCCCCGTCCCGCCGTCGCGCGCCGCACTAAGTAATGGGGACAGTTGCCGGCAAGCGTCCCCGCGCCCCCGCTCCACGTCGCCCCGCTTTCGCCGATCCAGCCGCACTAGGGGGGACAGTTACTCGGAATGGGGACAGTTACGAGTAACTGTCCCCTCGACCTCCGCTCGGAACGCCAAAGCGTCGGGCGTGGCGCGGCCGCTGGTGGTGTTGTCGAAGATCGCCCAGGTTTCGGCGCCGGCGGCGGCGAGCGGGCGGATGCGGGCCGCCCAGGCATGGCGCGCGTCCGCCTCGTAGCCCGAGCGGTAGATATGCGGCGCGCCGTGCAGGCGGAAATAGGCAAGGCCGCGCCAGCCGCCGGGCATGGCGGCGGCGGCGACCGGGGCGGGGTCGGCTGCGACCCGGGAGACCCGGCGGGCGGCGAGCAGCGCCTCGGCCGCGTCCTCGAACCAGCTTGGGTGGCGCGGCTCGCAGACGATCGCGCCGCCGATCGCGCCGGCGAGCATGGCGAAGAAGGCGTCGGCGAGGGCGGCGTCGAAGGCGAGGCTGGGCGGCAGCTGGACCAGCACCGGGCCGCGCCTGGCGCCGAGCCCGGATATCTCGCCGGCGAAGCGCTCGACCGCCGCCGCGCAGCCGGCCAGCCTGAGATCGTGACTGATCTCGCGCGGCAGCTTGACGGCGAAGCGGAAATGCGCGGGCACGCTCGCGGCCCAGCGCTCGTAGGTCGCGCGGCGGTGCGGGCGGTGGAAGCAGGAGTTGATCTCGACCGCGTCGAACCGCCCGGCATAGCGCGCCAGGTTCGAGCCCGCCGGCGGAAAGGCGTCGCGCACCGGCGCCGGAAGCGCCCAGCCGGCGGTGCCGATTCGGGGGGTCTTTGTGGTCATGGAGCGGGCAATCCTCCGCGGCGGCGCCGGTTCCGCGCGGCCCCGTGCGGGGGGACAGTTACGCGTAACTGTCCCCGGTAATTGTCCCCGATAACCGGCGCCGTGCATTTTGTTGGATACATGTTGGAAATATTCCGATCTGGTTCGTCGCATGGAAAACGAATCACCCCATCCGGAGGACCGGAAGTTCGATCCGGACAGCGATCCGGAAATCGCCGCCCCCTCTGCTAGGGCGCCCGTCCAATGACCGACCCCAGCCGCATCAGACATTTTTCGATTATGGCTCCCACGGCAAACCAACCCTGGTCGATCGCTTGATCCAGACCACCGGCGGCCTCACCGCGCGCGAGATGGCCAGCCAAGTGCTCGACCTCGACTGGGCATTGCCTTTGGTAAGCCTCAACGTTATAACGCACGTATGAACGCAAAGCTCAAGATCACGAAGATCGGCAATTCCGTCGGCATTGTCCTGCCCAAGGAGCTGCTGGCCCGGCTGCGCGTCGGTCAGGGCGACACGCTCTATGCGAGCGAGGCGCCCGACGGCGTCCGGCTGACTGCGTCCGATCCCGACTTCGAGGAGAAGATGGCGCTGGCAGAAAGGATCATGCGCGAGGACCGCGACATCCTGCGCGCGCTCGCCAAGTGACGGCTTCGAAACGCGCCGAGCCGCGCTGGCTCGACGCCGCCATCGCGCTCGCCATCCACGACCGGCAGCTCGCCGAGCATGGTGGCGGCAGCGGGGTGCGCGACCCCGGCCTGCTCGAATCGGCGCTCGCGCGCCCGCTCAACGGCTGGGCCCATGGCGAGGACGATCCGGCGAGCCTCGCCGCCGCTTATGCGTTCGGCGTGGCGCGCAACCATCCGTTCGTGGATGGCAACAAGCGCACCGCCTGGGTGCTCGCGCGCACCTTCCTCGCGCTCAACGGGCACGCGCTCGCACTCGAGCCCGCCGACGCGATCGCGACGATGCTGGCGCTCGCCGCCGGCGAATATTCGGAGGACGAAATGGCGGATTGGTTCCGCTCGCACCTGCGCACGGCCTGAGGCAGTTGCCGCTGCCGCCCCGCCCCTGCTAGGGCGCCCGTCCAATGACCGACCTCAGCCGCATCCGCAATTTTTCGATAATCGCCCACATCGACCACGGGAAATCGACGCTCGCCGACCGCCTGATCCAGACCACGGGCGGGCTGACCGCGCGCGAGATGACCTCGCAGGTGCTCGACAATATGGAGCTCGAGCAGGAGCGCGGGATCACGATCAAGGCGCAGACGGTGCGGCTCGATTACCGCGCGTCGGACGGCGCGGATTACGTGCTCAACCTGATGGACACGCCCGGCCATGTCGACTTCGCCTATGAGGTCTCGCGCAGCCTCGCGGCGTGCGAGGGGGCGCTGCTGGTGGTCGACGCGGCGCAGGGGGTCGAGGCGCAGACTTTGGCCAACGTCTACCAGTCGATCGAGCACGACCATGAGATCGTGCCGGTGATCAACAAGATCGACCTGCCCGCGGCCGACGTCGACAAGGTCCGCAAGGAGATCGAGGACATCGTCGGCCTGCCCGCCGACGATGCCGTGCTGACCAGCGCCAAGACGGGCGCGGGCATCGACGCGGTGCTCGAGGCGATCGTCGCGCGGATCCCGCCGCCCACGGGCGATCCGGCGGCGCCCTTGAAGGCGATGCTGGTCGACAGCTGGTACGACCCCTATCTGGGCGTCGTCATCCTGATCCGGGTGATCGACGGCATCATCCGCAAGGGCGCCCAGATCAAGTTCATGGCCGCGGGCACGACCCACCTGGTCGACCGGGTCGGCGTGTTCCGGCCCAAGATCGAGCAGCTGACTTCATTGGGGGCCGGGGAGATCGGCTTCATCACCGCGCAGATCAAGGACGTCGCCGAAACCCGCGTCGGCGACACGATCACCGACGCGAAACGGCCGACCGCGCACGCTTTGCCGGGGTTCAAGCTGGTCCAGCCGGTGGTGTTCTGCGGCCTGTTTCCGACCGACGCCAACGATTTCGAGAAATTGCGCGACTCCTTGTCCAAGCTGCGGCTCAACGATGCCAGCTTCAGCTTCGAGATGGAGACGTCGGCGGCCTTGGGCTTCGGCTTCCGCTGCGGCTTCCTCGGGCTGCTGCACCTCGAGATCATCCAGGAGCGGCTGACCCGCGAATACGACCTCGACCTGATCACCACCGCGCCGTCGGTGGTCTACAAGATCCGGCTTACGCGGGCGAAAGGCGATCCCGCGGCGGGATCGGGCCCCTCGACTTCGCTCGGGACAATCGGGTCCCTGGTCGAGATCCACAACCCGGCCGACTTCCCCGATCCCAACCGGATCGAGAGCATGGAGGAGCCGTGGATCGAGGCGACGATCTACGTCCCCGACGAGCATCTCGGCGCGATCCTCAAGCTCTGCCAGGACCGGCGCGGCATCCAGAAGAATTTGACCTATGTCGCCGGGCGGGCGCAGCTGACCTACGAGCTGCCGCTCAACGAGGTCGTGTTCGATTTCTACGACCGGCTGAAGAGCATCAGCCGCGGCTATGCGAGCTTCGACTATCACCAGATCGGCCACCGCGAAGGCGACCTCGTCAAGATGAACATCCTGGTCAACGGCGAGCCGGTCGACGCGCTCAGCATGATCGTCCACCGCGGCGCGGCGGAGGCGCGCGGACGCCAGCTCGTCGAGCGGCTCAAGGATCTGATCCCGCGCCATCTGTTCAAAATCCCGATCCAGGCGGCGATCGGCGGTAAGGTGATCGCCCGCGAAACCATCGCGGCGCTGCGCAAGGACGTCACCGCCAAATGCTACGGCGGCGACATCTCGCGCAAGAAGAAGCTGCTCGAAAAGCAGAAAGAGGGCAAGAAACGCATGCGCGAATATGGCAGCGTGAGCATTCCGCAGGAGGCCTTTATCGCGGCGCTGAGGATGGGGGAGGAGTGAATTGACCCCTTCTCGAGCAAGTCGCCCTAAGGTAGGATCGTCGCAGCAGCCCCGCTTCACGGAGGAAGTCTCTTGTGTTTGAAGAGTTGGATATTACTTCCCCCAAGCGCAACAAGGAGCATCAGGCCGGGTGGGACGGTTTCTTTCCGTACTATGCTGGGTATCCCGACGCCTTCGTCCGCTCCATATTGAAAAGTTCCGGTCTGCCCGCAGGATCGATGGTCGCAGATCCATGGAACGGTAGCGGCACCACCACCTATGCGGCGTCCACCCTGGGCTACGCGTCGCGCGGCATCGACCTAAACCCGGTGATGGCCGTCGTGGCGCTCGCTCGATTGCTTGCCCCGTCGGAGGCAGACAGCCTCGAGCCGCTTGCCACGAAGCTGGTGAAGCGACTTCGTGTTGAAACTAAGCGATTAGCGGAGGACGATCCGCTCCTTCTGTGGTTCGCTCGCCCGGCCGCCTCCGCGATCCGCGCAATCGAGCGGCGCATACGCGATCAGCTGGTGGGCGCGCTAACGCGGACAGCTACAGGCACTCGGCTGGACCGCATGTCCTGCCTCGCCGCCACATTTTATGTAGCCCTCTTCACCGCCTGTCGGACGCTGGCAGCAGAATTCCAATGCTCTAATCCGACATGGACTCGGCGACCTAAGGTCGACGAGGAAAAGCTTGAAGTGAGCAGGGAAGCTGTGATCTGCGGATTTCTGTTGAATATTCGAGCGATGGCGGCCGCTCTGGCAGACAGGCAGGCACGCTATTCAATTGAGCGAGTAGGCGCCGAAATATTAGTAGCAGACACTACCTCCCAATGCTGGACGCCCAACTCAATAGATATAGTCATTACGTCGCCGCCATATTGCACACGCATCGATTACACCGCAGCTACTCGCATTGAGTTGGCGCTCTTGCAGGGCCTCCTGCAGATCGAATTTAAGGAACTTGGGCGCAGCATGATTGGGTCCACACGTGTGCCGCTTAGCAATCTGGAGGTGTCCGAGACATGGGGGCCTCTCTGCGCACGGTTCTTGGAAAATGTGAAAACACATCGGTCGAAGGCTTCGTCGGGATACTATTACAAGACGCACCTTGACTACTTCGAGAAAATGTCACGCTCGTTTAGCAACATGTCCTGCGCGCTGAAAGCACGGGCGCCGGCGATCTTGGTCGTTCAGGATTCCTACTACAAGGACATCCATAATGACCTTCCGTCCATCCTGGAGGAAATGGCGGCTTCGCATGGGCTCGGCCTTCGAAGACGGAGGGACTTCCGGCTGAGCAGGTCGATGGCCGGCATTAATCCGCACACGAAAACGTATGGGCGGAAGGCGGGTGCATTAGAGGCAGTGCTTTGCTTCGAGAAAATAGCGTAAGCGCAAATCCGGACTAAGCGCAGATACCATCCGCGATTACTTGCATGTCGGCGAGCCATTCCTCCAGAAGCGTATTCGGTCTATTTGGCAAGACCGCGTTGACGAGTCCGTCAGGGCTATTGAGGTCGACCACTCCATATTGCCTTAGGGCGAGACTTCGTACCTTGTCGGCCGTGCTCTTGGTGCGATGGGCGTAGAAAATCCTTATCGTTGGCAGGTCGCGAAAGAAGGTGGTCTGGAGGCTTAGACCGTTTTGAATTTCAGTTTCGTTGCTCAAATTTGAAGCCAACGATAACAGGACCTCTCTTCGGCTCCAGTCTGGTTCATCGGCGGGCCGGATCGGGCGCCCTCGGCGCGGAACCGTGGCCCGTCGGCCCTTTGCAACAGGTATGGCGTGCCTGATGGCGCTCTGCTCATCCGTAACTGACCTCGACATATGCCGCACTCGACCTCCACCGATCTGCCGCGGCCTGAGATATGCGCAGGAAAGATAGAACTCCCGCTCGAAATTCACCCAGGCATTATAAGCTTCGATAGTGATGAAAGACGTCGCCCTACGCGCCATCGGGTCGGTTTCCCCGGCGATCGAGGAGGCGAAATTAGAAAGACGATCGGTCCGACGCCAGAAGGCGTCCCTGAACTTGGTCAGATCCCGGCTGCGTCTCACCGCCTACTGAGCTCCAAGCGCATCCAGAAACGCATTGATCCGCCGTAGGCGAGCCTCCTTTACATTCGTGCCTTTCGATGAGGCCGTGATAAAAGCGCGATGAGGAGACCTCTTTGCAGCAGCGTCCGACAGATCAAGCGATGCGGAAAGACTCATCAGACTCCTCTCCACCGCCGCCAGCTTCATCGGAGCTTTGGGGGCGACCTTCCTAAGCCGGGGTATCGGGTGGACCTGATGTACCAAGGCAAGCGCCAAGCTGTATATCATATAAGGTTTGGCTAAGTTACTCCCGGCAATGAAGGTCATCTTGGAGAGAGTGCCGAAGGCATGAGCAAAGGCCTTCGTAAAGGCCTTTTCCTCCGGGAACCGAACGTCATTGTCACGATAGAAATTCTTAAGAGTAGCCGCGTTAGTCGTCGAGACCCCCTTTTTCATCGCATGAGCGATTTCAGCCAAGAGCTTGAGATCCAGCATACGAACAAGTGCTCTTTCGGAATAAATCTCGAGCAATGCTATCACCGCACCATATTTCTGGGCCTCTCCATATAGAAACCACTTTAGTTTTCCTTGGAATTCAGCGTTTCTCATCTCTTCTGGGCTAAGGGGAACTGTGTAGGAGTTCATCCGCCTGAATATCTGGCGGACTTCGGCAGGTTCAGCTCCGACGAACTGATCTATAGACATGTGATAAGAAATAAATTTTTCCTGCCACTCGGGGGGCAATTCAGAATATTTTAATCCACGAATTTCTTCTATCTCGGACGCTTTTGACATTGATAAGTTATCTTTAAAGAAATCCAAAATAGTTTTACTGCGTTGCTGGCCGTCTACAATTTCCTTGCGTGTCTTTTTTGTTTTCAGGTCAGTAAAAGAATGGAGATATATCTTCGGCATGGGGTAGCCAAGCAAGAGAGATTCTATAAGGAATGACCGGGCGGCCTCAGGCCATACCTCATCGCTTCTTTGATAATCACGATTGACGGTGATGGCGTTGCGACCAAGAGCATCGCAGTAATCTGCGATTGTTTGGTTCGCGATCGTAGAGGTCACCATCTAATTAGCTCCTCGAGCTGTCCTATGACACACTGCGGTCACAGCGAAAGTTTGGCAATAGCGAGGTGCGCGCTCGTCATGCCTTCAAAGCGTCCCCCAAGATCCGCCTGATCGCCTCCGGCCGCGACGGCTTCGGGTCCGGCTGCTTTGCGATCCAGGCATCGAGAGCGGCGTCCAGCTCAGGGTAGAGGCGCAGGCCGATATTAGGGCCGATGCCCGTCTTCGGCCGGCCTCTGGTTCTTTTTTCGGTACCGGCTATTGCGTCGATCCTTTTTATCTGGTACCGAAAAACATCATGTCCTCGGGCGAGCATAACCCCTCGCGCCGCGCGCTGCTAGGCGCGGCGGTGGCTTTGTCCTTCGATACGCCGGTTCGACAGGCTCGCCGGCTACTCGGGATGAGCGGGGAGGGCGGCGCCGAGGCGGCAGAAAGATGGACCCCGGATCAAGCCCGGGGTGACGGAAAATGGGAGAAGGTGCTCGCCGCCTATCGGGCGGCCGAGGCGGCGTTGCGGGAGTGCGAGCGGCGGACTGCGGGGGCGCCTTGGGCGCAGCAGGATGCGGTCGAGGAGGAATATGGCGATCGGCTCGACGCGCTTTATCGGGCCTTGCGGCGCCTGCTGCGGGTGCCGGCGCCCGATCTTCCGGCGCTGGCCGTGAAGATCGAGCTCGCGATCGATCACGAGGTGGCGACGCTGAACGGGGGCGAGGCCTGCCTTGAGACGGTGCGGCGGGACGCCCTTCGACTCTGCTCAGGACAGGTCGGACGAATGGCGGCGGTGAATGGGGACAGTTACGAGTAACCGTCCCCGGAGTCTTTCCGCCGGCCCGGCTCTTCGCCGGCACGGCGCCGCTTCACGCCGGCGCGCTTAGGTCTCGGCGGGCTCCGGCTCGAAGTCTTCGATATCCGTCGCCTCATCCGCATGGACCAGCCAGGGATAGTTGCGGAAGACGCCGCGATAGGGGAGGCAGACATAATAGCCGCCGCCGCCCGCCGCTTCGAGGATGACGAAGACGATGCAGCGGATCGCGTCATCCTCCTCGCGGCCGTCGACGGGCCATTCGTCCTCCATGCCCGGGTGGTGGCCGCCGACCTCCAGGTCGAAATGGTCGCCGCGGTTCCAGAAGGCCAGGCGGCGGATGCGGCGCTCGCTGGCCGGGAAGCCCTGATCGGCGAGAAAGGAACGGGTCGCCTGCCAGGCCTGCTCGGCCATCGCCGCGTCCCGCGCGGCCGGGATGAAGAATTTCATTTCGATTCTCCTTGCGCCGCGACCCCTCCACCATCCGCCTCCGCCTGCGGCTCCGGCGGACGGTCCCCCTCCCCGTTCCGGGGAGGATCTTCCTCCTCGCCGCCGCCGCTGTCGCGTCGGCGTTCATGGTCGCGGCGGGCCTCG
This sequence comes from Sphingomonadales bacterium, assembly GCA_034668465.1. Taxonomy (GTDB): domain Bacteria; phylum Pseudomonadota; class Alphaproteobacteria; order Sphingomonadales; family Sphingomonadaceae; genus Allosphingosinicella. The sequence goes on along the minus strand of JAXDPI010000044.1, from coordinate 105,703 downwards.
GAGACGACGGCTGGAGCGGCTCGCAAGCCAGCGTTCTCCTGAAGCGGCCCCGGGGCCGTCACGGGAGTGAATCCCGTGACGTCAGTCCTGTCGGCTCCGCCGCAGGCTGGCCGGCCGAGCCCGGCTCTTCGTCCATGGACGGCGCCGCTGCGCGTCGGCGTTCATGGTCTCGGCGGGCTTCGGCTTCCCAGGCCACCTGCGCGGCGGCGTCGCGGGCGTGCTGCTCGGCGAAGGCCTGGCTCTGCTCGTCGTGGCTTTGCGGCAGGCCGCCCCAAGTGGCTTCCAGCGGCTCGATGCTGAAGCCGTCATGCTCGACGAGCAGGTGGCGGGGCGGGAATTCCGGGCGGGGCGGGTCGCCGCACGTTTCCCAATGCCGGCGGCGGGCTTCGTCGAGCTGCTTCGACATCTCGGTCTCGGCGACATGGAGCAGATCGTGGCCGCCGAGGCGGATGTCGCGGAGCAGGGCCATGCCGTGGCCACTGACCGTGTCCAGCGCGACCTCCAGCATGGTGATCTGGCGCAGGTAGAAATCGGCCTCGGCGATCCGGCCCTCGAGCCGCGCGCGCCGTTCCTGCTGCAGCTTGAGCATATATTTGCCGACGATCTCGCCGGTGAGCTCGATCTCGGCCAGCTGGTCCGGCGCGCAGCGCGCCAAGCCCGGAATGGACAGCCCGGCCTCTTCCGGGAGGGACGCGGCGGGCGCGGGCAGGGTCTCCGGGCGATTTGCCTCATCCTCGCGGATCGCGGCGCCGAGGCCGGCGGCGAGGCGGTGGCGGCCTTTCTCCCCGGCGAGGGCGAGGGCCCTGACCCAGGCGGCATCGAAGCCTTCGCCGCCTTTGGCCGAGCGCAGCTGCTCGGCGCCGAACGCGCTCTTGCCGACCGCGCGGGCGGCGCGCCGCGGCGTGCCGGTGACGGCGAGCGCGGCGATGAAGGCGCGCTGGAGCTCGCCCGTCCAGCCGTCGGCGCGCGGGCGGCGCGGGACCGGGGCGAAATCGAGCAGGTCGCCGAAGTCGGCGAAGCCGGCCGCGCCGGCCGTACCCTCGGCGCGGCAGCGGTCGCAAATGACGGGGATGTGAGTCGCCATGCGCGGAACGGAAGCAGAACATTTCCAACATCGCAAGCGCGAATTGCACCGGGATTCGATCCGGTTCGGAGGTCAAAGTGGAGAAGAACATCCGCCCCCAGCCCCTCCCTGAAAATCAGGGAGGGGAGGTGGGGCGGAGATTAGCGCCAGCGGCGCCAAGTGCAGATGCGGGTGCGGTGATGGTAGCGCCAGACCCAGCGGCAGACCTGGCGGCGGTGATGATTGCGCCAGCCGCGATGTCGGCCGTTATTGTCGTTGCCCCAGCGGCGGTCGTTGTCGTCGCGGCCCATGTCGTGACGATCGCCGTCGTGGCGCATTTCGCCGCGATGCTCGCCCTGGGCGGCGGCCGGGACGAGCGGCAGGCCGAAGCTCGAAACCGCGATCGCCGCGGCGGTGGCCAGTTTGAGGATGTTCATAAGGCTTACTCCCGAGACAGAACCCCTGTCGGCGGGCGTAACGAACGAGCGGCGCGTGCGTGCCCTCGCGGGCGAATTCATTTGCCCCGCCGCGACAAAGCGTCCACGCCTTCAGGCGCGTCCCGGCCATGCCGGGCTCCCCCGATCGAAGGAAACATGCATGAGCACGGCCAAGGACTATCAGGCGAAGGCGAAGGAGACTCTGGCGCAGCTCGCCGCGGCGACCAGCGAATCCGAGCGCACCCGCCTGAGGCGCGCCCACGGCGCCTATCTCAAGCTCTCGACCCACGGCGCCGAGGCGGCCGAGCGCGCGGCGATGCGCCCGGCGCCGCGGATCACCCCGGAAAAGCCGAGCGCCGCGGCAACGCCGAGGACGCGGAGCTGGTCGCTCAGCTGAGCGCCTAGGCGATCCGGGCGGCGCGCCAGGCGGAGTCGGTTCCCGTGATCCGTGCGTCGTCGATCGTGCCGGCCCAGGCGCGGCCGTCGGCGGTGAAGCTGAGCGCCGGCCCGCGCAGGCTGCCGCGCACAGCCGTCACCCGGCCCATCCCGGTCATCGTCCCGGTCACGTCCTGGAAGACCTGGTCGAGCTCGAGCGTGCAGCTGTCGCCGTTGGCGAGCGTCAGCGCCCAAAGGCCGCCGGCGATGGCGGGAACGATCCACAACATGATCCGGCGCTCGTCGTGGCGCTGCTCGGCCTCGGGCCGCCAGTCGCCCATGTCGAAGGCGTGGCTGACGATCCGCGCGCCGGGGCGAAGCTCGGTCAAGAGGCGCGGGCGCAAGGCGAGGTTGATCCGCGGCAGCAGATAGAGCGCGATCACGCTCGCTTCCCAGATCGGCGTCGCGAACAGATCCTGGCGGCGGAAGCGGGCGCGGGTCTCGAGCCCGGCCAGGCGGGCGGCGAGCACCGCCTGCGCGATCCGCGCCGGATCGATGTCGACGCCCAATGCGCGGGCGCCGCGGCGGGCGGCGGCGATCGCGATCCGGCCGTCGCCGCAGCCGAGGTCGATCAGATAATCGGACGGCGCGAGGCCGGCGAGATCGAGCATGTGCTCGACGAGCGCCGCCGGCGTGGGCACGTAGGGGACGTCGAACTCGGGCTCGACCGCGGCGGCCAGCGCCGGCAGCAGGGCGGCCGCCATCACTTCGCGTCGCGTCAGCTCCATCGCCGCGACCATAGCTTGCATCGCCGCGCCGCCAAGGCCATTTGCGCGCGATGACCAATCCTCCCCTGAAGGCCACGATCATCCCGGTGACGCCGCTGCGGCAGAATTGCTGCCTGATCTGGTGCACCGCGACGATGAAGGGCGCGTTCACCGATCCGGGCGGCGATCTTCCCCGGCTCAAGGCCGCCGCCGCCCAGCACAAGGTGACGATCGAGAAGATCCTGCTGACCCACGGCCATATCGACCATTGCGGCTCGGCCAAGATCCTGGCCGACGAATTGGGGGTGAAGATCGAGGGGCCGCACGAGGAGGACCGGTTCTGGATCTCGCGGCTCGAGGATGACGGGCGCGCCTACGGGATTACCGGCAAGACGTTCGAGAGCGACCGCTGGCTGGTCAACGGCGACACGGTCACGGTCGGGGAGCTGGTTTTCGACGTCTATCACTGCCCGGGGCACACGCCCGGCCACGTCGTCTTCCACCACCCGGCCTCGAAGCTCGCGATCGTCGGCGACGTATTGTTCCAGGGCTCGATCGGGCGGACCGACTTCCCGATGGGCAACCACCAGCAGCTGCTCGACGCGATCACCGGCCGGCTCTGGCCCTTGGGCGACGACACCGCCTTCGTCCCCGGCCACGGCCCGATGAGCACCTTCGGCCAGGAGCGGCGGACCAACCCGTTCGTCGCCGACCGGGTGCTGGCGCGGGCGTGAGGATGGGGACAGGGCGTGAGAAATGTCCGCAATCGACCCATTGCGGACATTCAACAACAGCTTACCCTGCGGCCATGGACGACGACCTAAAGATCAAGCTGAGGGCAATCCTGACCGATCTCAAAGCGAACCCCGTCGACGCGGCGCAGATGATTCTGACCTGTCGGAGTATCTTGGACGCATGGATAGACTCGGGAGGCAGTTCGCTCGACGATGAAGTCATCGGGTTCCTCGGAATCGAAAGCCAGACAAGTCATATTCTGGGAGGGTCAGGTGTCCGCTTTGGCCGAGATGTTGATCACGTCCGATTCGAACCGGGCTCGCCCGAGGAAGCCGCCGAGATTGAGGATTGTGGTCGTTGGTTCCTGCGCAGCTTCGAGGAGCAGGTCGACGAACTCTGGGCGCGTTTGAACAACAGCTAGCCACTCATCGCCGACGTCCCCGAACCGCGTGTTTGCAATAGATACAATCGCCTACGAGTAGCTGTCCCCGGTGCCTGTCCCCAGGCGGCGGACCTTCAGCGGCTCCTTCGCGCTTCGCCATAGCCGAGCGCGGCCTCGGCGAGCAGGCTGCGCAGCGACTGGGCGTTGGTGGTAAAGGTCATGGTGGCATCGATGCAGGCGGCGATCTCGGTTCGGATCGACCGCATCGCGCGGTTTTCCTCCGCGCTCAGCGGCGGCGTGCCCAGCACCGCGTCGACGAGCGCCGGCTGGCGCAGTACGACGCAGCGCGCCACCCCGTGCAGCAGCGCCAGATATTGATTTTCGGTCGGGGCGCGCGGTCGGGTCCAGGCCGCCGCTTGCTCCGGATCGGGAAGAGCAAGGCCGCCGATCCCGTGCGGGAATTGCTGATGATAGAGGATCTCCGCGACCACGCCACGCATCAGCGTCGAATAGAAGATTGTCCCCCGCCGCCGATTGCGCAGGCGGTCGCACCGCTGCAGCTGAGTGTGGAAGCTGTCGACGAACCGGTCCTCGACGCGGGAGCCGGGTTCGGTGTCGAGCAGCGCGCGCGCCCGGGCGGGCACGAATTCGACCAGGCAGGCGACGGTCCGGCGAAAAAGGCGATCGGACTCGGCTACCTCCTCGCGGGGAACCGGGACGGGATCGATGACGTCATAGGGCCGGCCGGGCGGCGGGTCGGCGGCCGCCGGGCTTCCCGCCAGGCAGGCCGCGGCGGCGAAGGCCAGGCGCGCCGGTCCGCTCACGATCCGCGCTAGCCGCGCGGCCCCGCCTGGGCGGTGCGGCCGGGGCCGAGCTGGATCGCCCCGCCGGGCGCGGGGGCGGGCTCGATATAGGCGTAGCTCAGCGCCCAGATGGCGAGGCCGACGAGGACCAAAGCGCTGGTCGCCATGCCGGCGATCCGGAGGCGCACCCGGGTCGGGCCGTCCATGCCGAAGGCGTGGAGGATGCGGGCGAGGATGAAGGCGATGCCGATGCCCCAGAGGATGCGCCGGTCGCCGCCGGCGAGCTCGATCAGGCCGATCAGGATCAGGAAGAAGGGCGCGTTCTCGACATAATTGCCGTGCGCCCGGATGCGCCGGAGCAGCGCCTCGTTGCCGCCGTCGCCGACCCCGATCTTGAACAGCCGGCGCAGCCGGCTGACGCGGGCGGCGAGCCAGATGTGGAGGATCGCGGCGGCGCCGGCGAGCGTCAATGTGATCGGCAGGATCATCGGAGCTTTCCCTCGTTTCCAGCCAGCGTTCGCACGCGGGGCCGATGCTTGCAACCGGAGAGGAATTCGCTATAGGCGGCTCCCTTCAAGCGAGAGCGTCAGGCCGCGAGGCCAGCGGCCGGCCGGCCGTTGATCCCGTTGCCTTGTTCTTCGCCGGACTCGAACCCAGACGAATGGAACAGGTGCCACGATGGCCGTCCCCAAAAGAAAAACCTCGCCCTCCAAGCGCAACATGCGGCGCAGCCACGATGCGTTGAAGCCGGTCCAGTATCAGGAATGCCCCAATTGCGGCGAATTGCGCCTGCCGCACAATGTCTGCCAGAGCTGCGGCCATTATAAGGGACGTGAAATCCTGAAGACGGAAGGCTAAAGACAAGCCCGCGTCAGAACGGGAGAGGGCTAGAGTGGGCAGCGCGCCGCGGATCGCAATCGACGCGATGGGTGGCGATTCCGGCCCGGCCGTGATGGTCGCCGGCGCGGCGCTCGCCTACGACCGGCGCGACGATCTGAGCTTCCTCCTGTTCGGCGACAGGCGCGCGATCGAAAGCGAGCTGACCCGCCATCCGCGCATCGCCCGGGCGAGCGAGATCGTCCATTGCGACGACGTCATCTCGGGCGACGAGAAGCCGACCCAGGCGATCCGCCGGGCCAAGACGAGCTCGATGGGGCGGGCGATCGCGGCGGTGAAGGACGGCGATGCACAGGCGAGCCTTTCCGGCGGCAATACCGGCGCGCTGATGGCGATGGCCAAGCTCGCCTTGCGCACCATGCCCGGCATCGACCGGCCGGCGCTCGCCGCTTTGCTGCCGACGCTCGGCGCCAACGATCTGGTCATGCTCGATCTCGGCGCCAACACCGATTGCGACACGCGCAATCTGGTCGAGTTCGCGGTGATGGGCGCGGCTTACGCCCGGGTCGTGCTCGAGCTCGACCGGCCGCGGGTGCAATTGCTCAACATCGGCACCGAGGAGATGAAGGGCACCGACGAATTGAAGGCGGCGGCGGCGATCCTGCGCGAGGCGCACCATCTCCACATGCAGTTCGACGGCTTCATCGAGGGCGACAAATTGTCGCGCGGCGACGCCGACGTAATCGTCACCGACGGCTTTTCGGGCAATATCGCCTTGAAGTCGCTCGAGGGGACGGCGCGGTTCGTCACCGACCTCCTGAAGCGCGCGTTCACCTCGTCGGTCCGCTCCAAGATCGGCTTCCTGATCTCGCGCCCGGCGACCGAATTGCTGCGCCACCATCTCGACCCCAACAACCACAATGGCGCGGTCTTCCTCGGCCTCAACGGCCTCGTCGTGAAGAGCCACGGCAGCGCGACCGACAAGGGCGTCGCCAATGCGATCCGGGTGGCGGCGCGGATGGTGCGCGAGGACATCACCCGCAAGATCGCCGAGGACCTCGCCTACGTCTCGGCCCAGAGCGCCGAAATTGCGGCCGCGGCGAAATGAGCCGCCGCTCGATCATCGCCGGCACCGGCTCGGCGCTGCCGCCGCGGCGGGTGACCAACCAGGAGCTCGCCAAGACGGTCGACACGACCCACGAATGGATCGTCGAGCGGACCGGCATCCACGCCCGCCACATCGCCGGCGACGGCGAGACCACCGCGACGCTGGCGACCGAGGCGGCGCGCAAGGCGCTCGCGGCGGCGGGCGTCGCGCCGCAGCAGATCGGCCTGATCGTGCTCGCCACCGCGACCCCCGACCAGACCTTTCCGGCCAGCGCCACTTTGGTCCAGACCGCTTTGGGGATCGACGACTGCATCGCCTTCGACGTCGCCGCGGTCTGCACCGGCTTCCTCTACGCGCTCTCGGTCGCCGACAATATGATCAAGGGCGGGATGGCCGATCATGCGCTGGTGATCGGATCGGAGACGTTCAGCCGGATCCTCGACTGGGAGGATCGCGGGACCTGCGTCCTGTTCGGCGACGGCGCCGGCGCGGTCGTGCTCGCCGCGCAGGAAGACGGGGACAAGGGGATTCTCGCGACCAGGCTCCACGCCGACGGCCGCCACAACGATCTGCTCTACGTCGACGGCGGGCCCTCGACCACCGGCACGGTCGGCAAATTGAGGATGAAGGGCAAGGAGGTGTTCCGCCACGCGGTCGTCAACCTCGCCGCGGTGCTCAACGAGACGCTCGCCGCCACCGGCCACGCGGCCGAAGAGATCGATTGGGTGGTGCCGCACCAGGCCAACAAGCGGATCCTCGACGCCACCGCGAAAAAGCTCGGGCTCGACCCGGCCAAGGTGATCGTCACCGTCGACCAGCACGCCAACACGTCCGCCGCCTCGGTTCCCCTGGCGCTCGACGTCGCGGTCAGGGACGGGCGGATCAAGCCCGGCGACCTCGTCATGCTCGAGGCGATGGGCGGCGGCTTCACCTGGGGCGCGGCGCTGGTACGCTATTGATTTCGCGCGCGGAACGATTTGCGCCGGCGCGTAACAGATTCGCCACAGACTCGGATTGCGCTTGGCTTTAGAGAGGGATAAGGTCCACACTTCTCGAAGAGAGGGGGATGGCTTCATGGCCGACGCAGGCACGATCAGGAAACCGTCGGTCGGCACGCTGACCCGGGCGGACCTCGCCGACATCGTCCATCGCGAGATCGGCCTGTCGCGCGCCGAATCGGCTGGGATCGTCGAGGGCATTCTCGCGCATATGTGCGGCGCGCTCGCCCACGGCCAGAACGTCAAGATCTCCGGCTTCGGCAGCTTCATCCTGCGCGACAAGGGCGAGCGGGTCGGCCGCAACCCGAAGACCGGGGTCGAAGTCCCGATCGCGCCGCGCCGCGTCCTCACCTTCCGCGCCAGTCAGATCATGCGCGAGCGGATCGCCCGCAGCGGCTGATGGGGTCCGAACTCGGCACCGGAGGAGGTCGTGACGGGTTGGCATTTGTTGTCCGGCAAGAAGCAAGGAGGGAGCGATGAAAATTCATCGTGACCGACGCGGCGACGTAGCCGGGCGGCAAAGGACAGCCCGCCGCTTCGCGGTCGGCCGGGGAAGGCGGCTGGGGGCGTCGAGTGCCTCGACCGGGCTGCCTGGCCCGGCCTTCGCCCAGAATGGGGCCCCCATCGCGCCGTCCGGGGGACGGCGCAGCCCCATTCTCCTTCCCAGCCGCCTTCCCCGGCCGATCACGGCCTCCTCCGGTGCCGAGTTCGGACCCTAAGATGGCCGCAGCACCCCAGCGCAAGAGCGATCTCGCCTTCCGGACCATCGGCGAACTGGCCGCCGACCTCGGCTTGCCGCAGCACATCTTGCGCTATTGGGAGACGCGCTTCCCGCAATTGAAGCCGCTGCAGCGCGCCGGCAACCGCCGCTATTACCGGCCCGACGACGTCGCGCTTGCCCGGCGCATCCACCGCCTGCTCAACCAGGAGGGCTATACCATTCGCGGCGTCCAGCAATTGCTGCGCAAGGGCGACGGCGAGGGCGGCGCGGGTGCGCCCGTCGAGGCCGCGGCCGCCGCGCCGCCGCCCCCCGGCCAGCACGATGCTTTCCCCGCCGAGGCGCTGCGCGCGCTCCGGCAGACCCTGACCGAAGCCCTGGAGGAGACCGACCTGTGACCCGTCGCTTGCCCATCCTTTCGCTCGCCGCTTTGTGCGGCGCCGGCATCGCCACGCTCGCCGCGAGCCCCGCCGCGTCGATCCCGCGCCAGCCGCGCCCGCTCCAGGAGCTGCGCTGCCGCTATATCGAGGACCATAACGGCCAGGCGATCACGCTCGAGGCGCCGGGCCTGCGCGTGCTCGAGCAGACCGCGGCCTCGGGCCGGTTCCAGCCGGCGGTGCCGCAAGGGGTGTCGAGCATCATGTGCAGCCGCACCAGCCTGATCCCCGCCCCCAATGACGACGAGGTGCTCTGGCTCGGCATGCCTTTGTTCATCGCCGAGCTCGGCAGTCCGGGCCGCTTGGGCGTGCTCGAGATCAACGAGGGCAGCTACCGCTTCCGCATGATCGAAGGCCGGGTGCGGCCCGAGGAGCAGGCGCAGGTCGACGCGCGGCTCGACGAATACCAGACCCGCTTCCGCGAGATCCAGCAGCGCCAGCAGGCGCGCCGCGGCAATTAATTAGGGACAGTCCCTATTTAATTTCCGGCGGGCTCACGCTTAAATAGGGACTGTCCCTAATTAGAGGTCGCGGGGGCGCAGGAAGCGGACGAGCGTTCCGCCGCTTTCGGCGACGTCGCGCCATTGGTCGACCGCGAAGTGGATCTCGGCGAGCGCGCCGGTCGGATATTTGAGCGCGACCGCGTCGCGGAGCGGGCCGCCGCGGCTGAGCAGCAAAGCGAGCCGCTCCATCCCCGGATTGTGGCCAATGAGGAGCAGGCTCTCGTGCGCGTCGCCGGTGGCGCGGACGAGCGCCAGCAACGTATCGGGCGCGGCGAGGTAGAGGCGCTCGTCATAAGCGGGATCGAGCGGCCCGTAGCTTTCGCCAAGCTCGGCGATGGTCCCGGTGACGCGGGCGGCGGGCGAGGCGATCACGCCACCAAAAGCGAGGCCGAGCGCGCGCATCTCGCGGCCCATCGCCCGCGCCGCCTCGCGGCCGCGCGCGTTCAATGGCCGGTCGAAATCGGCGAGCGCGGGATCCTCCCAGCCAGATTTGGCGTGGCGCAGCAGGCTGAGGCGCTTCATTCGACCCCTTCGGACATCGCTCCCGGGCCTACATGCATCAGCGCCCCCGCCGTGGCCAGCCGGGAACGCACCCGCTCGATCGCCTCGGCGAGCGGCACGCGCGACACGCGCACGCCGGGCGGGAACGCGCCGAGCAGGCGGCTCGGCGTCGCCGCCGAAAGCAAGACGAACATGCCCTGATCCTGCGCCCGCCGGATCAGCCGGCCGAACGCCTGGGCCAGGCGGGCGCGGACGACGCGGTCGTCATAATGGGTGCCGCCGCCGGCGGCGCGGCGGGCGGCGTGGAGCACGTCGGGACGCGGCCAGGGCACGCCCTCCATGATCACCAGGCGCAGCGAATGGCCCGGGACGTCGACCCCGTCCCGGAGCGCGTCGGTGCCGAGCAGGCTTGCGCGCGGATCGTCGCGGAAGATGTCGACCAGGGTGCCGGTGTCGATCGGATCGACATGCTGGGCGTAGAGCGGCAGGCCGGCGCGGGCGAGGCGGTCGGCGATGCGGGCGTGGACCGCCTTCAGCCGCTGGATCGCGGTGAACAGGCCCAACGTGCCCCCTTCGGCCGCCTCGATCAGCCGGGCATAGGCGCCGGCCAAGGCGGCGAGGTCCCCCTTTTTGACGTCGGTGACGACCAGGACCTCGCTATGGGCGGCATAATCGAACGGGCTCGCCGCCTCGAACCGGCCGGCGGCGCAGCCGAGATGGCTGGCGCCGGTGCGCGCCTCGGCATTCGCCCAATCGGCGCCGCCGCCGCGCAAGGTGGCCGAGGTGACGAGCACGCCGTGGGCGGGCTTCAATACCGTTTCGGCGAGCGGGCGGGTCGGGTCGAGCCAGTGGCGATGGAGGCCGAGATCATATTCGCGGCCCTCGACCCGCTCGACGCCGAGCCAGTCGACGAAATCCATGTCGGCCGGGCCGCCGATCCGCGACGTCAGCGCGATCCACGCCTGGAGCGTCTGGACCCGCCAGGCAAGGCCGCCGATCGCGCCCTCGACGCGGGCGCGCGCCTGGGAATCGAGCCAGTCGGGGGCGTCTTCGAGCAGGGCTTCGAGCCTTCTGCCGAGCGCGACCAGCGGGCGCAGCAAGGTCTCGAGCGCCTCGACCGCCGGGGCGGCCGCCTCGACCAGGCCCGGATCGAGCTCGGCCATTTCGGTCTCGAGGCCGTAGCCGGCGTCCTGCGCGGTGGCGCGGGCGTAGACGGTGCCGCGCACCGCGGCGAGCAAGGCCTCGACCGGCCCGAACGGCTGCCCTTCCGCGATCCGCTGCAGCCAGCCGTCGCCGGGGAGCGCGCCGGCCATCTGCACCGCCGTGTCGAGCGCGAGCGCGCCGGCCTCGTCGTAGGAGGCGACGTCCGTCAGCCGCGCCGCCAGGCCGCGCCGCCGGCCGCGGCCCTTGCCCTCGGGACCGACGATCCAGCGGCGCAATTCGATCGCCTCCTGGCCGGTGAAGGCGGCGGCGAAGGTCGAATCGGCGGCGTCGAAGAGGTGATGGCCCTCGTCGAACACGATCCTTGTCGGAGGTTGGCCGCCGTCGCGGCCGCGGGCGGCGTTGACCATGACGAGCGCGTGGTTGGCGATGACGAGGTCGGCGTTGTTGCTCGCGCGGGCGGCGCGCTCGATGAAGCAGCGCCGGTAATGCGGGCAGCCGGCATAGACGCATTCGCCGCGCCGGTCGGTCAAGGCGGTCGCGCCGGCCCGGCGGAACAAAGAGGTCAGCCAGCCGGGCAGGTCGCCGCCGACCATGTCGCCGTCCTTCGAATAAGCGGCCCAGCGGGCGACCAATTGGGCGAGAATCGCAGGCCGGCCGGCAAAGCCGCCCTGGAGCGCGTCCTCGAGGTTGAGCAGGCACAGGTAGTTCTCGCGGCCCTTGCGGATCACGATCTTGCGCTTTCGCTCGGCCGCGTCGGGAAACAGGCGGGCGCCCTCGCGGTCCAACTGGCGCTGGAGCGCCTTGGTGAAGGTCGAGATCCAGACCGCGCCATCGGCCTGCTCGGCCCAGAGCGAGGCCGGGGCGAGATAGCCGAGCGTCTTGCCGATGCCGGTGCCGGCCTCGGCGAGCAGCAGATTGGGCTGGTCCTCGGCGGCGCGCGGCGAAAAGACCGCGGCGGCGGCGGCGGCATAATCGCGCTGGCCCTGGCGGAGCTCGGCCTCGGCGCCGACCAGCTGCTCGAGCCGATCGGACGTGTCGGCGAGGTCGAGCCGGACCGGGCGCGGCTGCGGCCTCCCGCCGCTCTCCTCCCATTCGGGCAGGCGCGAGAACAGCCAGGGCTCGTCGCGCGCCGGCTTCTCCAGCCGCTCGGCGATCGCGCCCGCCCACGGCCAGCGCAGCCGCCACAGCGCCTGCGCCGAGGCCCAGGCGCCGGCGCGCTCGGGCCAGTCGCCTTCGAGCACGGCCAGCAAGGCGGAAGCGGCGGCGCGCAGGAAAGGGGCGGCGTCGTCGTCGCCGGCCGGCTCGGCGAGGCCGAGGGCGTGGGCGATGCCCCTGGGCGTCGGCACGGCGAAGCGGGCCGGGTGGACGAAGGCGAAGAGCTCGAGCAAATCGAGGCCGCTCAAGTCGGGATAGCCAAGCCGGTTGCCGACCAGGGGGGCGTTGAGCATGATCATCGGCGTTTCGGCCGCGCGCGCGATCGCCTGGCCGCGCCCGACCGGCTCGACCCGGCCGTCGCCCCAGGCGATCCAGATGCCGCCATGGGTTGCGTGGAGCGCCGGATAAGGCAAAGAAGCCGCCATCCGCCCTGCATGGCGCAGGCGGAACGAAAGGGCAACGATTGTCGGTCCCCGCCGAATTGCGCGAAGCCGCGAAGGTCAGCAAGGCCTGGCCCTATGAGGAGGCGCGCAAGATCCTGAAGCGCTATCCGGACGGGCCGGGCGACAAGGCGATCCTGTTCGAGACCGGCTACGGGCCGTCGGGCCTGCCGCATCTGGGCACGTTCCAGGAGGTGGCGCGGACCTTGATGGTCCGCCACGCGCTTGCCGAGATGGTCGACTGGCCGGGCCGGCTGATCGCTTTCTCCGACGACATGGACGGGATGCGCAAGGTGCCGCCCGGGGTGCCGCACCAGGATCTGATGCACGAACATCTCGACCAGCCGCTCAGCAAGGTGCCCGACCCGTTCGGCTGCGGCCACATCAGCTATGCCGACCATAATAACGGCATCCTGCGCCAGTTCCTCGACCGGTTCGGCTTCGACTACGAGTTCCTCGCCTCGTCCGACTGCTACGCCTCGGGGCGGTTCGACGAGACGCTGAAGGCGGTGCTCAGGAATTACGGCGCGATCATGGAGGTGATGCTGCCGACTTTGGGCGCGGAACGGCGCAGGACCTATTCGCCGGTGCTGCCGGTCAGCGCGAAGAGCGGCAAGGTGCTGCAGGTGCCGATCGCGCTGATCGACGCCGAGGCCGGGCTGGTCGCCTATGAGGACGAAGGCGAACGGGTCGAACAGTCGATCCTGGCGGGCGGCGCCAAGCTGCAGTGGAAGGTCGACTGGGCGATGCGCTGGGTGGCGCTCGGCGTCGATTACGAGATGTCGGGCAAGGATTTGATCGACTCGGTCATCCAGAGCTCGAAGATCGCGAGGATCCTCGGCGGCCGGCCGCCCGAAGGGTTCAATTACGAGATGTTCCTCGACGAGAATGGCGAGAAGATCTCGAAGACCAGGGGCAATGGCGTCACGATCGACGAATGGCTGGCCTACGCGCCGGAGGAGAGCCTCGCTTTCTACATCTACCGCGACCCGCGCAAGGCCAAGCAATTGAGCTTCTCGGTCATCCCCAAGGCGGTCGACGAATATTACCAGTTCCTCGCCGCCTACCCGGACCAGGCCTGGGACAAAAGGCTCGGCAATCCGGTCCACCACGTCCATGCCGGCCAGGTGCCGCCGGCGCGGATGCCGATCAGTTTCGCCTTGCTGCTCAACCTGGTCGCGGTCGCCTCGACCGACGACAAGCATCTGCTCTGGGGATTCGTCCAGCGTTACTGCCCCGAGGCGGCGCCCGGGACGCACCCCGAGCTCGACCGGCTGCTCGATTTCGCGCTCGCTTATTTCCGCGACTTCATCGCCGATTCGCTGCGCCACCGGCCGCCGGGCGAAATCGAGGCGGCCGCCTTGCGCGATCTCGACGCGCGGCTGGCGGCGCTGCCCGAGGACGCCGATGCCGAGACGATCCAGACCGAGGTCTACGAGGTCGGCAAGGCGCATCCGTTCGAGAGCCTGCGCGACTGGTTCCGGGCGCTCTACGAGACCCTGCTCGGCACCAGCCAGGGCCCGCGCATGGGCAGCTTCATCGCGCTCTATGGCATCGGCAATTCGCGGAAGCTGATTGCCGAGGCGCTTACGCGCACCCACCCCTAACCCCTCCCTCGCGGGGAGGGCGGTCGTCAGCGGATCGCGCGGACGCCGTGGCGTTGCAGCGTCGGCAGGAAATCCGGCGGCAGGAAGCCGGGGAAATAGCCGGGCCCCTCGGCGTTGGGGAGCAGCAGCAGGCCGCGCGCGCCGCGCACCATGTCGCCCGCGCCGCACATCGCGGTGGATTGGCCGCGCAGGCGAAGCTCGTGGCCGATGGCGATGTCGCCCTTGTAGACGCGTACGACCCGGGCGATGCCGGGCGTTTGGCCGGCGGAAGCGGCGACCACCTCGACCTCGACCAGGGCGAAGGCGTCGCGATACCAAATGAGGATCTGCCGGTCGGCCTGCGCGCGCGAGGGCGGATCGACCCGGACCATGGTGCACGCCGCCGCCGGCCCGGCGCCGAGCAACGCTGCCGCGACCGCGAAGGTGGCGAAGGCGGCGCGCATCAGCTTCCGCGCCGCGCGGCGATCCAGTCGTCGATCTTGCGGTCGAGCACGGTCAGCGGCAGGGCGCCGGTCATCAATATCTGGGCGTGGAACTCCTTGAGGTCGAAGCGCGGCCCCAGCGCCGCCTCGGCCCGGGCGCGCAGCTCCAATATCTTGAGCTGGCCGAGCTTGTAGGCGAGCGCCTGGCCGGGGATGGCGATGTAGCGCTCGACCTCGGCGGTGACCTCGGTCTCGCTCATCCCGCTATTGTCGAGCATGTAGCGGATCGCCTGCTCGCGGCTCCAGCCCTTGGCGTGGATGCCGGTGTCGACCACGAGGCGCATCGCCCGGAGCATCTCGTCGTTGAGGCCGCCGAAGCGCTGATAGGGGTCGGTCTCCATGCCGAGCTCGTCCCACAAGGTCTCGGCGTAGAGCGCCCAGCCCTCGACGAACGCGGTGTTGCCGCCGAAGCGCATGAAATTGGGCAGCGCCTCGTTCTCGGAGGCGAGCATGATCTGGAAATGGTGGCCGGGCGAGCCTTCGTGGAGATAGAGCGTTTCCATCCCGGAGGTGCGGCGCGAGGGCAGATCGTAGGCGTTGTAGTAGAACACGCCGGGCCGCGTGCCGTCGGGCGTGCCGTCATTGTAGGAGCCGCCCGCCTCGGTGCGCTCGCGGAACGCCTCGACCTCGCGAATCTCGAGCCGCGAGCGCGGGATGGTCGAGAAGATCTCGCGGATCCGCGCGTCGACCCGGCGGCCGATGTCGTAATAATGGTCGCGCAGCCATTCGCGGCTGGGCGGCTCGAAGCGGTGGTCGGTGCGGATATAGTTGAAGAATTCGGCGAGCGTGCCGGTGAAGCCGGTGCGGGTGCGGATCGCGTCCATCTGGCCGCGGATGCGGGCGACCTCGCTCAATCCCAGATTGTGGACGTAATCGGCGGTCAGCGGCAGCGTCGTGTTCTGCTCGATCAGGCGCTGGTACATGCGCTCGCCGCCGCGCATCGCAATGAGGCCGACGCCGTCGCGGGCGTGCGGCAGATATTCGTCCTGGAGGAAGGCGCGCAGCCGCCGGTAAGCGGGGAAGATGATGTCGCGGACCGCTTCGAGATGCGCGGCCCGCAGCCGGGCGCGGTCGGCCTCGGGCACCGCGTCGGGGAAGTTGAGCACCGGCGCGTAATAAGGCGAGGCCTCGGGCGCATCGGCGAGCTGGGTGTCGAGCTGGCCGATGATGTTGCGGATGGTGAGCTTGGTCTCGACCACGCCCGAGGCGAGGCCCTGGCGGAAGCGGGCGATGACGCGGTCGAGCAGCGCCCCGAACTGGCGGTGGCGGGCGAGGTTGTTCTCGTAATCGAGCGTGTTGCGGAACGGCGCCGCGCTGCGGCCCGAGGCGAACACCGGATAGAAGGTCTGCAGGCCCGAGAAATGGTTGATCGGGCGCACCGAGGTCAGCGCCAGCATGTCGGGCTGGACGTCCTTCAGATCCTCCTCGCGCTGATATTTGAACACGTCGTAGGCGAGGCGGTCGGTCTCGTTCAGCGTATTGCGGTCGATCGCCCGCAGCGCCGCCAGATCCTGCTCGGCGGCGGCGCGCTCGGCGGCGTAATAAGCGTCGGTATAATAGTCGCCGAGCCGGTCGGCGTAGCGATAGTCGCCGCGGAACATGCCCTGGAGCGGGTTGCGGACGAGGCTCGCCTCGTCGCTGTCGTGGAACAGCGCGCGCAGGCGCGCGCCGGGGGCCTGCTCGGCGGGCGCCGCGGTCGGGGCCGGGGCGGGGGTCGCGGTCTGGGCGGAGGCGGCGGTCGAGGCGAGGAGCAGCGACGCGAAAAGCGTGAAGGAGCGGACGGCCATGAAAGTCTTTCGGGCTGGCTGAAAACGGGGCTGTATTGCCGCCCTATGACAGCGCGACGGGCGCCGCAAGCCCCTAGTCGAGGCGCGCGAGCAGGTCCTCGAACGACGCCAGCGAACGCAGCTCGCCGTCCATCCGGAACGCATGGCGCAGCGCCTCGCCCACGCCGGCGTGGACGGTGGGCGGTGCCACCTTCACGAACCGTCGCGTACAAGAGCTGGCCATCGGCTTCATCGGCTTATTCCATTCCTTCACAGGTCGATTAACGTATGTTGCGGGCTACAGTTGCAAATGTTGCGCAGGTGAACCCTTCCTGAAGCGCGCGGTGGCGGAAAAGAGACGATAGTTTTCATGGACTTTGACGACGCCATCGCCCGCGCGCGGGGCCATTCTCCGTTCCTCGCCCAGCTGCTCGAGCAGCTGCCGCAGGTCGCCGGAAAGCTGGCGCAAGGCGATCTGGCCGGGGCGCTGGCAGCGGCGCGGTGCGAGGATGCGGACGTGATGAAGGCGGTGCGCCGCGAGCGGAGCGGCCATGCCCTCGCGCTCGGCATCGCCGACCTTGCCGGCAGCATATCGCTGGAACAGACGGTCGCGCACCTGTCCGGCCTCGCCGACCGGCTGCTCGAGCGGGCGCTGGCGGCGGCGATGGCGGAGCGCACGCCGGATGCGCCGGCGCGCGGCTTCGCCATCCTCGGCCTCGGCAAATTGGGCGGGCGCGAGCTCAATTATTCGTCCGACGTCGACCTGATCTTCCTCTACGATCCCAAGACCCTGCCGCGAAAGCCGCGCGAGGAGCCGGACCAGGCGGCGCTGAGGATCGGCCAGCGGGTCGTCGAGATCATGCAGAAGCGCACCGGCGACGGCTATGCCTTCCGGGTCGACCTCAGGCTGCGCCCGTCGAGCGAAGTGACGCCGATCACGCTGCCGGTCGACGGCGCCATCTCCTATTACGAATCGGCGGCCTTGCCGTGGGAGCGGGCGGCGTTCATCCGCTCCCGCCAGGTGGCCGGCGATCCGGCGCTCGGCCGCTACTTCCTCGAGGCGATCCACCCGTTCGTCTGGCGGCGCGCGGTGGATTATGGCGCGATCGGCGAGATCGGCGCGATCAGCCGGCGGATCCGCGACCATTATGCGCAGGGCCAGGCGTTCGGCCCGGGCTACGATCTGAAGCGCGGCCGCGGCGGCATCCGCGAGGTCGAGTTCTTCGTCCAGATCCACCAGCTGATCCACGGCGGTCGCGAGCCCGCCTTGCGCGCGCCGGCGACGCTCGACGCGCTGGCGGCGCTGGAGAAGGCCGGGCGGATCGCGGCGGAGGACGCGGCGGCCTTGCGCGGCGCCTATCCCTTGTTCCGGACGATCGAGCACCGGCTGCAGATGGTCGACGATCGTCAGATCCACAGCCTGCCGGCGGACCAGGCGGCGCTCGACAATGTCGCGCGGCTGCACGCTTTGGCGGACGGCGCGGCTTTGCTCGACCTGCTGCGGCCGCACGTCGAGCGGGTGGGCGCGCTCTACGACACGCTCGGCGAAGGCGGCGAGGAACGGCTGTCGGAGGACCCGCAGGCGCTCGACGCGCAGCTCGCCGCCGCCGGCTTCGCCGCTCCCGCCCCGGCGCGGGCGCGGATCGAGGGCTGGCGCTCGGGCAAGCTGCGCTCGTTGCGGACGGCGGCGGCGCGCGACGCGTTCGAGGCGATGCTGCCGGTGCTGGTCGAGGCGCTCGGGGGCGCGGCCGATCCGATGCGGGCGATCAACCGGTTCGACGAGATCGTCATCGGGTTGCCGGCCGGGGTCAATTTCTACCGGCTGCTGGAAGCGCGGCCGGGGCTCACCCAGCGGCTCGCGGTCATCCTCAGCCACGCGCCGGCGCTGGCCGAGCAGCTGGGGCGGCGTCCGGAGCTGCTCGACGGCCTGATCGACGCCAGCGCGTTCGACGTCGCCGGCACGGTCGAGGAGCTGATCGCCCGCTTCGCCCGGCCCAACCGCCGCGGCGAGGATTATCAGATGCTGCTCGACCGGGTGCGCCGCCGGGTCAACGAGACCCGCTTCGCTTTGGGGGCGCAGCTCGTGCTCGGGCGCGCCGACCCGATCCAGGTCGGCGAGGGCCATGCGCGCGTCGCCGAGGCGGCGATCACCGTGCTCGCCGACGCCGCCGTGGCCGAGTTCGAGGCGGCGCACGGGCGGGTGCCGGGCGCGCGGCTGGTGATCCTCGGCCTCGGCCGGCTCGGCGGCGGCGCGTTGACCCATGCCTCCGACCTCGACCTGATCTATTTGTTCAGCGGCAGCCACGAGGCGGAATCGGACGGGCAAAAGCCGCTGCGCGCGACCGATTATTTCAACCGGCTGGCGCCGCGGGTCAGCGCCGCGCTCTCCGTGCCGACCGCCGCGGGGCCGCTCTACGAGGTCGACACGCGCCTGCGGCCTTCGGGCACCGACGGGCTGCTCGCCATCTCGCTCGAGACCTTCGCCGACTATCAGCGCGCCCGGGCCTGGACGTTCGAGCATATGGCGCTGACCCGGGCGCGGCCGGTCTACGGGTCGGACGGGGACCGGGCCGCGCTCGCGGCAATCGTCGACGAGGTGCTGCGGCTCGAGCGCGATCCGGCCGCGGTGACGGCCGACGCGGCCAGGATGCGCGTCGAGATCGCCCGCCACAAAAAGCCGAGCGGCCCGTTCGACATCAAGCTCGGCGCCGGCGGCCTGGTCGATCTCGAATTCGCGGTCCAGACGCTCCAGCTCACCCACCGCAAGGGCCTCGTCCCCGAGCTCGCCGCGGCGATCGCCGTGCTGGCGGCGGACGGGCTGGTCCCGCCCGCGACGGGCGAGGCCCATCACCTGCTGACCCGGATGCTGGTGACCTTGCGCCTCGTCTCGCCCGATTCCGCCGAACCGGCGCCGGCCTCGCGCGATCTCGTCGCGCGCGCCTGCGGGACCCAGAGCTGGCAAGCGCTGCTCGCGGCGCACAACGATGCGCGCAGGCGCGTCGCGGCGCTGTGGCAATCGGTTTCCGACTAGCGCGTTCACCGGCCGTTCAGGCGGAGAAGGCAATTCGTAACCAGTAACGTAACTGGATACGAACATGAATGCCGATTTCGTCGAGAGCCTGGGTCTGCCGTTCCTCGCCCACCGCCTGCGCCGCGCCTCCGAGCTGATCGTCGAGGGCACCAGCGAGGTGCTGCGGCGGCGCGGCTTCGACGGGCCGGCGCGGTCGGTCTCGACGCTGCTGCTGCTGCGCCGGACGGGGCCGATCGGCATCACCGAGATCGGCTTCCGGCTGCGGCTCAGCCATCCGATGATCATCAAGTTGGCCAGGGCGCTGGCCGCGGCCGGGCTCGTGCGCGATGAGGCCGATCCGGACGACCAGCGCCGACGGCTGCTCGCTTTGACCGACAAGGGCGCAGACCAGGCCGCGCGCGCCGAAAAGCTGCTCGACGAAATCGGCGGCACGTTCGAAAAGATGTTCGCCGAGGCCGGCGCCGATCTGTTCGACGCGCTCGAGCGGTTCGAGGCGGCGGCCGCGCGCCGGCCGATCGCCGAGCGGCTCGAGGCGGCCGCGGCTCCGGCCTGAGATCACGAAAAGGGAGGTCGCCGTGACGAGTTTCAAATGGATTGCCTGCGCGTCGCTCGCCTTGCTCGCGGGGCCGCTGCCGGCGCAGGAGCCGCCGCAGGGGAGCGGGCCGCGGATGGTCCGGCGCGCCGCAGCGCCGCCGCCGCAGCGCACCGGCGAGCGCGCCGACGTCGCGATGCGGCTGGTCAATTCCATGCCGACCATCGAGGCGATGGTGAACGGCCGCGGCCCCTATCGCTTCGGCATCGACACCGGCGCGCCGGGCTACTTGCGGGTGACGCCGGCGCTGGCGGCCGCGCTCGGCCTGCAGCCGGTCGGCGAGGCGCTGATGGGCGATCCGTCGGGCGGCGCGACGACGCGGATCCCGATCTACCGGGTCGACAGCCTGGCGTTCGGCGGGTTGAGCTACGGCAGCGTCAGCACGACCTCGATCGCGCTCGCCGGCCCCGTCGCCGGGCTCGACGGGATCATCGGCATCGGCTTCTTCCAGGACCTGCTGCTGAGCCTCGATTATCCGGGCGGGCGGCTCGGCGCGGGCCCCGGCGCGCTGCCGGCCGCGAACGGCGCCGACATCGTCGATTTCACCCTGGACCGGGGCGCGCTGATCACCATCCCGCTCCGGGTAGGCGACACGCTGCACCAGGTCCATCTCGACACCGGCAACACCCGCCACGCTTTCTTCATGCCGGCCGACGCCATTGCCGCCTTGCCGACCCGCGGGGCGGCGCGGAGCATCGGCGTGGCGCGCACGGTGAGCCGCGAGATCCCGCTGCAGGAAATCGATCTCGCCGCGCCGGTGCGGGCCGGGACGACCCGGCTGCCGGTGACCGCGGTCGCCTGGCCGGCGGTCGCCTCGCTCGGCAATATCGGCTCGCTCGCGCTGCAGAACATGGTGGTCACCGTCGATCAGGCGAACCGGCGCGTTCGCATCGCGCCGGGCCGGCCTTAAGCGCGCGGGCGGAGCAGGCGGGGCGCTCTCCGTTCCGTCCCGCCTGTTTTCACGATGCCGCTTGCTCCCCGCCCGATTGGGCGCCAAGACTCGCCTGGCAGTGGAGACTCGCATGCTCAGCGAAGGCGATCCGGTACCCGACGTGAAGATGGTCGGCGCGAAGGGCGAGGCGGTCAGCCCGGCCGACTTCGGCGGCCAGAAGCTGGTCCTCTATTTCTACCCGAAGGACGACACGTCGGGCTGCACCCGCGAGGCGCAGGATTTCACCGCGCTCGCCGCGGAGTTCGAGAAGGCTGGGACCTGGATCCTCGGCGTCTCCAAGGACAGCCCCGAGAGCCACGCCCGCTTCACCGGCAAATACGGTCTCGAGGTCAAGCTCGCCACCGACCCCGACGGCAGCGTCTGCGCGGCGTTCGGCACCTGGGGGGAGAAGAGCCTCTACGGCCGCAAATATATGGGGATCGACCGCGCCACCTTCCTGATTGGCCGCGACGGCACGGTCGCCAGGATCTGGCGCAAGGTGAAGGTGCCCGGCCATGCCGAGACGGTGCTTGCCGCGGCCCGCGAGCTTCCCTGAGGCGATGGCGGCCGCGCGCCCGCGCCTGACCCGCTTTCGCCGGCGCGGAACGGTGGGGCGTCCCGGCCGTTTTCGCCGCATGCTCAGCAATCGCGCCTTGTGGCCGGGGATGATCGGGGTCGCGCTCGCCGTCGGCCTGGGCGTCCAGATGGGCGAAAGCGCGATCCGCGAGATCGATCCGGTCCATTTCCAGGGCATCCCGCCCCACCCGCGCGAGCGCGGCGCGGCGATCGACCCGAACGCGCTGCCGCCCGCGCCGCAATCGGCGTTCGGCCAGGCCTATAATTGGGGCGACGGCCGCGCCGCGCGCACCGCCGACAGCGGCTATGAGGATTTCGATTTCGCGCCGCCGCCGGCCGTGCGCCGCGCCGCCGCGCCGGTCCAGTATGAGGCGCCGGCGCCGCTCAGCCTGCAGCCCTGGCCGCCGGGCCAGGTCTCGCAACATCCCGAGGTCGAGCGCTATCTTGCCTATCCGGTCGAGCAGAAGGTGGCGCCCGAAGCGCCCGCGCCGGCCGAGGAGGACACGCCGCCCGCCGAGGAACCGGACGGCGGCGATCAGGGCCTGCACTCATGACCGGAGGCGGTCGTGACGGGTCGGCATTTGTCGTCCGGCAAGGAGCGAGGAGGGAGCGATGCTAAACGCATCGTGACCGATCGAGCGACGCTGTCCGGGCGGCAAAGGACAACCCGCCGCTTCGCGGTCGGCCACCTCCGGTCATGAGCGCAGGCCCTAAGCCGACCATCGCTTCTGCCTGCCGCGCGGTGCTGCTGAGCGCCGAGCCGCCCGCCAAGGTGAAGGCGGCGCGGGCCGCGGCGCGGGCGTGGCGGCGGGGCGCGCTGGCGCACGGTTTCGACATCGCCATGCCCGACCGGCCGGCGCGGCCGGCGGCGCCGGCATTGCTGGCGCCGTCGCTCATGCCGAAGCGCGGCAAGGCCGGATCGGAGCGCGGCCGGATCGCGATGCTGCACGCGCTGGCGCATATCGAGTTCTCCGCGATCGACCTCGCCTTCGACATGGCCGGCCGGTTCGGCGCCGGCCTGCCGCGCACCTTCATCGACGACTGGCTCGGCGTCGGCGCGGACGAGGCGATGCATTTCGCCCTGCTCGACCGGCGGCTGCGCGCGCTCGGCGCGCATTACGGCGCGCTCCCCGCCCATGACGGCCTGTGGGAAGCGGCCGCCGACACCGCGCACGATCTGCTCGCGCGGCTCGCAGTCGTGCCGATGGTGCTGGAGGCGCGCGGGCTCGACGTCACGCCGGCGATCATTGCGGCGTTCGAACGGGCCGGCGATGCGCGCTCGGCGGCGATTCTCGGGCGCATCTATCGCGACGAGATTCGCCACGTCGCCGCCGGCGCGCATTGGTTCGGTATCGCCTGCGAATCCCGCAAAATCGCCGCCGTTACGCACTGGCAACGACTGATTCGCACCTACTTCAAGGGGAGCCTCAAGCCGCCGTTCAACGACTCGGCGCGGGGCGAAGCCGGTCTGTCCCGCGATTTCTATGAAGGGGTTGCCCGGGCGGAACTTACTTAACACTGTCCGCGCACGCAGTCGGGGTGGGCATTTCCGATGCATGTGAACGGGCCGAACGGGCCCGGATTTTTCAAGCGGTCGCCAATGCGTGATCGTGCCGGCCCGCGGGCCGACCGGGGAAAACGATGACGACGAACATGAGAGCGAACGCCGGCTTTAGCGCAATGTTCCGCAGGATCTTCAAGCCGCGTGACGTCTTCCTCCACGATGGCAAGAGCCTGCGCCGCTTCACGATCGGCGCCGGCGTGCAGATGGCGGCCGTAACGGCCGCCTTCGTCGTTCTGGCGTGGACGACCTTCGCCACCTTCCGCGCGATCGACGCGATGAACGGCGACGTCGCCCAGCTCGAGCGCCAGATCGTCCAGATGCAATCCGACGTCGCGGCGATGCGCGCCGCGACCGTCCAGCGCGCCGCCTTGCTCGAGCGCCGCCAAACCTTCCTTGCCGCGATGCTCTCCGGCCAGGCCGACGAGGGCCAGCTCGCCGAGTTGCTGCCCGCCGCCGCGCAGGCGCCCGAGAATGAAGCCGAGCAGGCCGCCTCGCGCAGCTTCCAGCGGGTCGACGGGATGCAGGCGGTGATCGCCGACCAGGCCGGCGCCGCCGCCCGCCAGCGCTACCGCGAAGCCGCCGGCGCGATCCGCCGCCTCGGCGTCGATCCCGCCCGCTTCCACGTCGCCGCGGGCGCGGTCGGCGGCCCCTACGAGCCCATTGCGGCGGTCGACAATGCCGATCCGCGCTTCCGCGAATTGTTCACCACCTGGCGCCAGCTCGATCAGCTCCAGCAGGGCGTCGCCGCGATCCCCTCGGCCCAGCCGCTGCGCAGCTCGGCCAACTTCACCTCGGGCTACGGCATCCGCTCCGATCCGTTCCGCGGCCGCGCCGCGATGCACGCCGGGATCGACCTCGCCGGCCCGCTCGGCACCCCGGTCTACGCCACCGCCGACGGCATCATCGGCCGCTCCGAATGGAATAGCGGCGGCTACGGCAACCTGGTCGAGATCGACCACGGCCAGGGCATCCAGACCCGCTACGGCCACCTCTCGCAGCGCATCGCTCTGGCCGGCCAGCGCGTCCACCGCGGCGATCTGATCGGCCTGATGGGCTCGACCGGCCGCTCGACCGGCAGCCACCTCCACTACGAAGTCCGGATCGACGGCCGCGCCGTCAACCCGGTGCCGTTCCTGCAGTCGAGCGAGACGTTCGTCGCGCTCCAGCAGCGCGGCGTCACCCCTCCGGTCGCGATCGGCGGCCCGGCCGGCGGTTCGCGCTAGGCGCCATTCCAGCTAGGGAGAGGCCTGAACAGGGCCGAAGAGGGGACAGTTACTCGTAACTGTCCCCATTCCCCTTCAGCAACTGTCCCCGGTTACGCACTCCTCGCCGATCTCGACCTGGAAGGTGGCGTGGGTGATGCCGAAGCCGTGGGCGACGCCGTGGGCGCATTCGGCGAGGAAGGCGTCGCCGGGGAAGCCGGCGGGGATGACGAGGTGCGCGGTCAGCGCGAATTCGGTCGTGCTCATCGGCCAGATATGGAGGTCGTGGATCCGGGCGACCCCGGGCAGGCCGAGCAGATGCGCCTCGACCGCGTCGGGATCGATGCCGCGCGGCACCCCGGCCAGCGCCATCGTCACCGAATCGCGCATCAGGTCCGCGCCGGCGAGGAAAATGAGGCCGGCGACGATCAGGCTCGCCACCGGGTCGATCCACAACCAGCCGAGCCAGGCGATGGCGAGGCCGGCGACGACCACGCCGGCCGAGACCGCGGCGTCGGCGACCATGTGCAGATAGGCGCCGCGGATGTTGATGTCGCTGCGCCGCCCGCGGGCGAACATCAAAGCGGTCGCGCCGTTGATCACGATGCCGATCCCGGCGACGATGGTGACGGTCTCCCCGGCGACGAGATCGGGAATGATCAGCCGCATCACCGCATGGTAGGCGATGAACGACACCGCAATCAGCAGGATCACCGAATTGGCCAGCGCGGCAAGGATCGAGGCGGCGCGCAAGCCGTAACTGAACCGGCGCGAGGGCGGCCTCTTGGCGAGGATCGCGCCGCCCCAGGCGGTGGCGAGGGCGAGCACGTCGGCAAGATTGTGGCCGGCGTCGGCGAGCAAGGCCATCGAATTGGCGAGGAAGCCGTAGATCGTCTCGACCGCGACAAAGCCGAGGTTGAGCACGATGCCGACCGCGAACGCCCAGCCGAAATCGGACGGATGCGGATGATGGTGGTGCTGTCCGCCGTGGGAGTGGGAATGGGCCAAGGTTCAGCTCCGCGCCGGCCTCAAAGGGGGACAGTTACGAGTAACTGTCCCCATTCCTACTTGCCCCGCTTCTGGCGGTGCTCGGCGAGGTCGAGCACGGCGTTGGTCTCGCCCTCGGGGAGCAGGCCGAGGCGGCGGGCGACCTCCTGATAGGCTTCGGCCTCGCCGCCCAGATCGCGGCGGAAGCGGTCCTTGTCGAGCTTCTCGTTGGTCGTCATGTCCCACAAGCGGCAGCCGTCGGGGCTGATCTCGTCGGCGAGGATGATCCGCGAGAAATCATTTTCCCAGAGGCGGCCGAACTCGAGCTTGAAATCGACCAGGCGGATGCCGATCCCGGCGAACAGGCCGCACAGGAAGTCGTTCACCCTTATCGCCATGTCGGCGATCTCGTCCATCTCCTCGCGGCTCGCCCAGCCGAACGCGGCGATATGCTCGTCGGCGATCATCGGATCGCCCAAGGCGTCGTCCTTGTAGAAATATTCGAGGATGGTGCGCGGCAGCTGGGTGCCCTCCTCGATCCCGAGCCGGGTCGCAAGCGTGCCGGCGGCGACGTTGCGGACCACGACTTCGATCGGGACGATCTCGACCTGGCGGATCAATTGCTCGCGCATGTTGAGCCGGCGGATGAAGTGGGTCGGGATGCCGATCGTGGCGAGCAAAGTGTAGAGATGCTCGGAAATGCGGTTGTTGAGCACGCCCTTGCCGGCGATCGAGCCCTTCTTCTGGGCGTTGAACGCGGTCGCGTCGTCCTTGAAATACTGGATCAACGTGCCCGGCTCCGGCCCCTCGTAGAGGATCTTGGCCTTGCCTTCGTAGATCAGTCGGCGGCGGGACATTGCGGGTAGGGCCTCCGGCTTCAGGGCGGCGGGGAAGGCGGCTCTATAGGGGAGCGGGGGGCATGGGGACAGTCACTTTTACGCGCCACAGGTCGAGACGACGGCGCCGACGGTCGAAAAGTGACTGTCCCCTCTCACGTCACCTTGCCCCGCACCGCGAACTTCGGGTCGCGCCAGCTTTCGCTTTCCATGATCGCGGCCAGCCGGTCGACCGCCTGCCAGAGGTCCTCGAAGCCGAGATAGAGCGGGGTGAGGCCGAAGCGGATCACGTCGGGGGCGCGGAAATCGCCGATCACCTGCGCGGCGATCAGCGCCTGGCAGATTTCGAAGGCGTGGGGATGGCGGAACGAGATGTGGCTGCCGCGCTGCTCGGGCGAGCGCGCGGTGATGCAGGCGAGCGCGGGGCAGCGTTGCTCGATCAGGCCGTGGAAGACGTCGAACAGGGCGTTGGCCTTGGACCAGAGCCGCTCGACGGTCACCCCCTCGAACGCGTCGAGGCCGCATTCCAGCGCGGCGAGGCCGAGGATCGGCGGGGTGCCGGCGAGGAAGCGGGCGATGCCGGCGGCGGGCACATAATCGTCGGTGAAGGCGAACGGCTCTTCATGGCCCATCCAGCCGCGCAACGGCGAGACGAGCCGTTCCTGGAGATGCTCTGCGACGTAGAGGAAGGCGGGCGCGCCCGGGCCGCCGTTCAAATATTTGTAGCCGCAGCCGATCGCGAGCTCGGCGCCGGCGCCATTGAGGTCGAGCGGCACCGCGCCGGCGCTGTGGCTCAGATCCCAGATCGTCGTCGCGCCGGCGGCATGCGCGCGGGCGGTGACCGCAGCCATGTCGAAGCGGGCGGCGCTTTTGTAATGGACGTGGGTCAGGAGCAGCAGGTTGGTGTCGGCGCCGATCCGACCCTCCACCTCTTCGCGCGGCGCGATCTCCAGATTGAGGCCGAGCAGATCGGCGGCGCCGCCGGCGATATAAAGGTCGGTGTGGAAATTGCCGGCCTCGCTGAGCAGCGTCTTGCGGTCCGAGAGGCGAGCGGCGGCGACCAGCAATTTGAACAGATTGACCGAGGTCGAATCGGTGACGATCACTTCGTGCGGCTTCGCGCCGATCAGCGGCGCGATCTTGGCGCCGAGCCGCTGCGGCATGCCGATCCAGTCGCGGCTGTTCCAGCTGCGGATCAGCTGCTCGCCCCATTCCTCCGCGACCACCTGCCCGAGCCGCGCCGCCGCTGCTTTGGGCAGCGCGCCGAGCGAATTGCCGTCGAGATAGATCAGGCCCTCGGGCAGATGGAAACGGTCGCGCAGCGGCCGGAGCGGGTCGGCGGCATCGGCGGCGCGCGCCTCGGCGAGGGTGAAGCTCATCGTGGCCCGCGCAGGTGCAGCGCCCGTTCGATCTCCTCCACCGCGGCGGCCCAGGCGGCGGTCTCGGGCGCGATCAGCTCGACATGGCCGGTGCGCTCGATCATGCGGACGCGGACGTCGTCGCCGGCGGCGCGCATCGGCACGGCATAGCCCTCGGCATAAGCCACCGGGATGATCCGGTCCTGCCGGCCGTTGATCAGCACCTGGCGGACTCCGAGCGGGGCCAGGCGGGGGATCGAGGTGTCGGCGAAGCGGCCGCCGGTGAGCCGCCCGATCACTTCGTTGCCGCAGCCATTTTCCGAACGCGCCGCTTCCTCGAGGTCGGGCAGGCCGCCGAGGCTGACGACGGCGCGGATCGCGATCGGGTCGGCGCTGCGCAGCGGCGAATCGGCCGGCAGGCGCGGCCGACCCGCCAGCCACAAAGCGAGATGGCCGCCGGCGCTGTGGCCGGTGGCGACGACCCGGTCGAGGTCGAGATTGAATTCGGCGGCATGGGCGCGCAGCGCGTCGGCCGCCGCCGCGGCGTCCTGGAAGGTGCCGGGATAGCCGCCGCCGGGCCGGTCGACGCCGCGATAGTCGATGTTCCAGACCGCGATGCCGCGGCGCTGCAGATCCTCGGCGATCCAGTTCATGATCCGGCGGTCGGCGATCTCGGTCTGCCAGCAGCCGCCATGGACCATGATCACCGTCGGGTGGGGTCCCGGTCCATCCGGCACCCAGGCATCGGCGACCTGGAGCGCGGCGTCGCCATAATGGAAGGTCGCGCTGGGCTGCGGGCGCGGGCGCGCGAGCAAGTCCGGCCAGACCAACAGGCCGTCGGGGCCGGGGCGCGAAGGGGGGCTCGGCTGCTGCGCCATCGCGCAGGCGGCTAACGCGAGGCAGAAGGCGAGGGCAAGCGGTTTCGAAAACGGGCGCATGGCGGCCCGGGGATAGACCGCCATGCGCTTCAGTTCAAAGTTTCGGAATGGGGACAGTTACTTTTAGGCGGCGGGTCGAGTTGATCGCGCCAGCGGTCGAAAAGTAACTGTCCCCTTGTCGCCCTTCCCTCATCCGCAGCGGGGGCGGCGCGGATTCCAGGGGGCGCTAAACTGCGCCTCGTTGAGCTTGCACAGGCCGAGAGCGATGGTCTCGCCGAGCCGGCGCAGCGCGCCGAAGAAGCCGGTCTTGGTCATGGTCACTCCCTTGCCGCTCAGGCGGCGCTGCTGGAGAAGCTGATGTTGAGCGCGGTCAGGGCGAAGGCCGCGGCCATGGCGAGCAGCTGATGGGTGCTGCCGTCCCAGCCGGCGAAGCGGGCGAAGGCGCCGCGCACGCCGGCGATGGCGCCGTCGACCAGGTCGGCGAACGCCTCGTGATGATCGGCCCACATCCGGCCGTCGAGTTCGTCGCGCATTGCAAATCCCTTTCTGCTGTCCTTGCTGCGGCGGGCTGCCGCGATGGCAGGGAAATGCGCTTTCCGTCCCGGCCCAGCCAACGAAAGTCTCGACAGTAGGTATAAGGCAGGCTTATGATATATAGATGGCCCGCCTGCCGCCCCTTGCCGCCGTGCGCGTGTTCGAATCGGCCGCGCGCCATGAGAATTTCACCCAGGCCGCGGCCGAGCTCGGCATGACGCAGGCGGCCGTCTCCTATCAAATTCGCTTGTTGGAAGAGCGGCTTGGCGCGTCCTTGTTCGCGCGCATCAAGGGGCGGGTGTCGCTGACCGATTCCGGGCGGCGGATCGCGCCGTTGGTCGCGACGGCGTTCGAGACGCTCGAAGACGCCTTTTCCGGCCTGGTCGCCGAGGATCAGGCCTTGCTGTCGCTCAGCACCGCGCAGACCTTCGCCACCACCTGGCTGGCGCCGCGGCTCGGCACTTTCCAGATCCGCCACGCCGATCTCGCGGTCCGGCTGAGCACCGACAATCGCATGGTCGATTTCACCACCGGCGAGTTTCACGCCGCGATCCGGATGGGGCGCGGCGGCTGGCCCGGGCTCAAATGCCATTTCATGTTCCGGCTCCATTTCAGCCCGATCTGCAGCGCCGAATTCGCCGCGCGCCATGGTTTCGAGCGGCCCGAGCAATTGCTCGACGTGCCGCGGCTGAGCCCGGCCGACGATTGGTGGCGCGACTGGTTTGCCGAGGCCGGCGTCGCCGCGCGCGAGGGGCGGCCCGATCCCGGGCTGGTGCTCGACAACCAGGTGATCGAGGCCAACGCCGCCTTCGCCGGCGCCGGGATCGCGATGATGACGCCGATGTTCTGGCGCGGCGAATTGGCCGCGGGGCGCTTGGTCCAGCCCTTTCCCCTGGTCCACGTCGCCGACCGGAGCCATTGGCTGGTCTATCCGGAAGGGCGGCGCAACCAGCCCAAGATCGCCGCCTTCCGCGACTGGCTGCTGGCCGAGGTCGAGGCTGAAAAAGCGCGCGAGCCGGCCGCGATCTTCCTCGAGCCGTAGAAAATAGGGACAGTCCCTATTTACCAGATAGGAAAAGAGGGACTGTCCCTATTTATCGGCGGGCGCCGCCGCCGGGGCGAACCAGCGGCGGCGGATGCGGGCGGCGATCCAGGCGATCAGGCCGGCGGCGAGCGCCCAGGGAAGCAGCGCGATCACCAGCCTGAGCAGGAGCTCGGCGCCGCTGACGAACGATTGGCCGGCATCCTCGAGCGACTGCCCAAGCGTCGGCCGCGGCGCGAAGCCGGGGACCCGGTCGCCCGAACCGTAGCGGAACATCATCGGTGTGACGGCGAGGCTCTCCTGGCTCGCCTCGCGGCCGTCGCGGAGCGCGCGGATTCGCTCGCGCAGCAGCTGGGCCTCATAATCGAGCGAACCGCGCTCCGCGGCGGTGCTCCGGCGCAGCCGCGCCTCGAGGCGTGCCAGCTCGGCTTCGAGCCCGGCGATACCGATGCCGGCGGCCTCGATCGCCGCGCCGGCATCGGTTCCGCTGATCTCGCTTTCGGTCAGCAGCCCCTCGGCCTGGACGACGACGTCCGTCGCCTCGCGGCCGAAATGGCGCGCGCCGGCCGGATCGACCTTGAGCGCCAGCATCGCCTCGATGTCGCGCTCGCCGACGACGCGGTAGAGCATGCCGGTGATCCGGCAGCGCGCGACGGTCAGCCGCTCGCACATCGCGGCGTGGCGCTCCTGCACTTCGGCGATGCGGGCGGCGCCGAGCCGGAAGGCGTAGCGATAGTTGAAGGCGACGCCGGGCGCCGCGGTCGGGCCGATATTGGGGCCGGCCTCGCGGCCGGCATTGCCCGCGTCGATCGAGGGCGGCCGCACCGGGCTCGGATCGGCCGGCGCGAAGTTCATCGGCGGCGACGGCTCCATCATTACCGACAACGGGCGCGCCTCGCGCACAGACTGGCCGGCGCGATTCGAGGACCAGGCGAACCACAGCACGATCAGCGCGAGCAGCGCGCACAGCGAAATGGCCATCAGCCGGGGGCGGGTCAGGGTCATTTTCCGTCTCCTTCCGACAGCAATGATATATTATATCATAAGCTGGGGCAAGGGACGGCGCTCTCCCCTCCCGGCCAAGAGCAGGCGGGGGGCCATGCCCCCGGCATGGTCCGAGGGCCCCGCCTGCTGGGTTGGGGGTGGGCGCGGGGCGCAGCCGCGCCCGGCGAGGAACGAGCGGGCGCCTCCATCGCACCCACCCCCCTACCCCTCCCTTGCAAGGAGGGGCGAACCCAGGGCTAGGCTGCCGCTTCGGCGTCCGCCACCGGCTTGGGCAGCAGGCGGCGGCGGGCGAAGCGGACGACCAGCCAGCCGAGCAGGGCGGCCACCCCCCAGGGCAGCAGCCGCACCAGCACGACCAGCAGCAGGTTGAGGCTGTAGAGGAAGTCGTCGGCAGTATCCGCGAGCGCGTGCTTGAGGCTGGGCGGCTGGGCGAAGCCGGGCGCGAGCGAGCCCGAGCCGTAGCGGAACAGGATCGGCGTGGTCGCCAGCGACTGCTGCTGGGCGTCGCGGGTGCCGCGCAGGTCGGCGATCTGCTGGCGCAGCATCTGCGCGTCATATTCGAGCCGCGAACGCTCTTCGGACGGGAGGCCCCGCCGGCCCAGCTGGGCCTGGATGCGGGCGAGATCGGCCTCGAGTCGCTGGAGGTCGCGATTGTTCGCCTGAAGCGGAGCGCCGACGTCGGTGCCGCTGATCTCGCTGTCGGCGAGCATCCCTTCGGCGGCGGTCACCGCCTGGACGCCCTCGCGGCCGAACTGGCCGGCGATCGCCGGATCGACGCGGAAAGCGAGCATCGCCTCGACGTCGTCCTCGCTGGTGGCGCGATAGACCATGCCGGTGATTCGGCACCGCGCGATCGTGTAGCGCTCGCAAATCCGCTGGTGCTCCTGCTGCACCTGGGCGACGTGGGCGGCGTCGAGGCGGAACGAATAGCGGTAGTTGAAGGCGACACCGGGGGCGTTGGCGGGGTTGACCGCCGGGCCGGTCTCCCGAGTCGCGCGGCCGGGTGTGGTCTCGAATTCGGCGACGCCGGCATCGGCGGCTGCGTTGGAGGCCGGGCCGGAAACGCTTGAATTGTCGGGAATACCACCTTGGCTGCAGGCGGCGGTGGTGAGAAGCAGAACAAGGTAGGGAAGCGGACGGCGCATGGTCGGTCTCCTCTTGTTACATCGTTACTCTATCAAATTGGTAGACAATAGCAAGAGACCTCTCGCATCCCCGAATCCGGGCTGCTAACGCAGGCGGCATGAGTGATATTTTCGACGAGGTCGCCGAGCATCCGTTCGATGAGGCCCTCTCCCAGCGCTACCTCGTCTACGCCCTCTCGACGATCACCGCGCGGTCGCTGCCGGACCTGCGCGACGGGTTGAAGCCGGTCCACCGGCGGCTCCTGTGGGCGATGCGGCTGCTCCGGCTCGATCCCGCCTCGGGCTACAAGAAATGCGCGCGGGTGGTCGGCGACGTGATCGGCAAATATCACCCGCACGGCGATCAGTCGGTCTACGACGCGATGGTCCGCCTCGCCCAGGATTTCTCGCTGCGCTACCCGCTCGTCGACGGCCAGGGCAATTTCGGCAATATCGACGGCGATAACGCCGCGGCGATGCGCTACACCGAGGCCCGGCTGACCGCCGCCGCCGGCGAGCTGATGGCCGGGCTCGACGAAGGCACGGTCTCCTTCCGCGCGACCTACAACAACGAGGAGGAGGAGCCGGAGGTCTTTCCGGGCCTGTTTCCGAACCTGCTCGCCAACGGCGCGGCCGGGATCGCGGTCGGCATGGCGACCAGCATTCCGCCGCACAATGTCGCCGAGCTGATCGACGCCGCGATCCACCTGGTCGACGCCCCCGGGGCCGGGGATGCGGATTTGATGGCCTATGTAAGCGGCCCCGATTTCCCGACCGGCGGCCATGTCGTCGATTCGGCCGAGGCGATCGCGCTCGCTTATGCGACCGGCCGCGGCAGCTTTCGGGTGCGGGCGCGCTGGTCGCTGGAAAAAGGCCCGCAGGGGTCGTGGACGGCGGTGGTCGAGGAGATCCCGTTTCAGGTCGCCAAGGGCAAGCTGATCGAGCAGATCGCCCAATTGATCGCCGACCGGAAATTGCCGATCCTCGCCGACGTGCGCGACGAATCGGACGCGGCGATCCGGATCGTGATCGAGCCGAGGAGCCGGACGGTCGAGCCGGACGTGCTGATGGACAGCCTGTTCCGCCTCACCGACCTCGAAACGCGGGTCCCGCTCAACCTCAACGTGCTCGACGCGAAGCGGACGCCGCGGGTGATGGGCCTCAAGCAGGTGCTGACCGAGTGGCTCGAATTCCAGATCGAGGTGCTGGTCAACCGCTCCAGCCATCGCCTCGCCAAGATCGCCGACCGGATCGAGCTGCTCGACGGTTATCTGATCGCCTATCTGAACCTCGACCGCGTCATCCAGATCATCCGCGCCGAGGACGAGCCCAAGCCGGTTCTGGTCGCCGAGTTCGGCCTGACCGACCGGCAGGCCGAGGCGATCCTCAACATGCGGCTCAGGAGCTTGCGCAAGCTCGAGGAGATGCAGATCCGCAAGGAGCGCGACGGGCTCGAAAAGGAGAAAGGCGAGCTCGAGAAGCTGGTCGGATCGCCGGCCCGCCAGCGCAGCCGGCTCAAGAAGGATCTCGCCGCCCTGCGCGAACGCTACGGGCCCGAGACCGCGCTCGGCAAACGCCGTACCCTGATCGAGGAGGCGGGCCCGGCGCGCGAGATCCCGCTCGAGGCGATGATCGAGCGCGAGCCGATCACCGTGATCCTGTCGACGCGCGGCTGGATCCGGGCGATGAAGGGCCATGTCGAGCCCAGCGAGGCCGAGGCGCTCAAGTTCAAGGAAGGCGACAGCCTCGCTTTCCCTTTGCTCCACGCCCACACCACCGACAAATTGCTGCTCGCCTCCTCGGACGGGCGTTTCTACACGCTTGCCGCCGACAGGCTTCCGGGCGGGCGCGGCTTCGGCGAACCGGTCAAATTGATGGTGGACATCGAGGGCGAGGGCAATGTCGTCGCGATGCTCCGGGCCGCGGCCGCGGAGAAGCTCCTGGTCGCCTCGTCGGACGGGCGCGGCTTCGTCACCTCGGCCGCGGGCGCCGTCGCCGAGACCCGCA
Source organism: Sphingomonadales bacterium (assembly GCA_034668465.1). Lineage (GTDB taxonomy): Bacteria > Pseudomonadota > Alphaproteobacteria > Sphingomonadales > Sphingomonadaceae > Allosphingosinicella. The sequence goes on along the minus strand of JAXDPI010000044.1, from coordinate 71,758 downwards.
AGGGCAAGCAGATCGTCAATCTGCGCCCCGGCGCGCGATTGAAGATCGTGCGGCCGCTCGCGCCGGACGACGATTATGTCGCGGTGGTCGGCGAGAACCGCAAGCTGGTCGTATTCCCGCTCGCCGATCTGCCGGAAATGAGCCGGGGTCAGGGCGTCCAGTTGCAGCGCTACCGCGACGGCGGGCTTTCCGACGGCACCGGCTTCAACGAGAAGCAGGGCCTTTCCTGGCCGATGGGCGGCGAAGGCGGCCGCATCCGCAACGAGCCGATGGGCGCGTGGCGCACCGCGCGCGGGGCGGCCGGCCGGATGCCGCCGCAGGGCTTCCCGCGCGACAATCGGTTCGGCTGATTGGGGGACACGTACTTTTTCGAGAAAAAGTACGTGTCCCCTTTCGGTTACCGCGATTGCCGGGGGCATGTCTCAACGGTGCGTTAACCCTGTTTGCCTATCTCAATCCGCATGCAGACCGACACCAGACGCAAGCGCGGCAAATCGCCGCCGGATGCCCCCCCTCCCCAAGGGCTGTCACCGGCGCTCGCCGCGCAGCTCCAGGGTCTGCTCGAGACCGTCCGCCAGCGCTATCTCGACGCTTTGCCGATCGCCGCCGCGATCATCACGCTGGGCGACGATCCCTATGTCGAATGCGCCAACGAGCAGTTCCGCTTCCTCGCCGCGTGGGATGAACGGCTCGGCGAGCGCCGCATCGCCGAAGTGCCGCTGCTGCGCTCGGGCCCGGTCGGCAGCCGGCTCACCGCGTTCATGGCCGGCAGCGACCCCGCCTTCCAGTTCGACACCGCCGACGGCCGCAGCATCGGCGGGCGCCATTTCACGGTCCGCTTCTCGCGGCTCACCGTCCTGCCCGGCCAGCCGGTCCGCTGCATGGTCTCGCTGATCGACAAGACCGCCCAGATCGAGACCGAAAAGAGCCTGCGCACCGAGATGCTGCGCGACAGCCTGACCGGCCTGCCCAACCGCTTCGCCTTCAACGAAAAGGTCGAGGCGGTGCTGTCCGACCCCGGTTTCCGCGAGGGCGGCTATGCCGTGCTCGCGGTCGACATGACCCGCTTCAGCCGGGTCAACGAGTGCATGGGGGCGATGGCCGGCGACGAATTGCTGATCACCTTCGCCCGCCGCCTCGTTTCGGCGCTGCGGCCGAGCGACGTTCTCGCGCGCACCTCGGGCGACGAGTTCGGCATTTTGATGCGGCTCGACCGCGGCCCGACCGACGCGTTCCGCGCGGCCGAGCGGATCAAGGCGGTGCTGACGCTGCCGTTCCGCCTTTCCGAGCTCGAGATCAGGGTCGATTGCGCGATCGGCTGCGCGATCCTCAACCAGGGCGTCGCCAGCGCCGACGAGGTGTTCCGCAACGCCCAGTTCGCGCTCAAGAACGCCAAGCAATCGGGCACCACCCAGATTTACGAGCCGGTCCAGGCCGAAGCGGTCCGCCGCCGCTTCTCGATGGAGACCGAGCTTCGGGTCGCGATCGAATCGGACGGCCTCACCCTCGCCTACCAGCCCTTGATCGACCTGAAGAGCGGGCAGATCGCCGGCTTCGAGGCGCTCGCGCGCTGGCGGCACGAGGGCGCCTCGATCCCGCCGGACGAGTTCATCCCGGTCGCGGAGGAATCGGGGCTGATCGTGCAACTCGGGCGCTGGGCGCTCGAGACCGCAACCCGCACCCTCGCCGATTGGGACCGCGCCACCGGGATGGCGCTGCCGATCGGGGTCAGCGTCAACATGTCGCCGATCCAGATCAGCCGCGACGACGTCGCCGCCGCGGTCTCGTCGGCTTTGGCGGCGAGCGGCATTTCGGGGTCGCGGCTCACCGTCGAGCTGACCGAGAGCGCAATCATCCAGGATCCGGAGCGCGCCGCCAAGGCGCTCAACGCGCTCAAGCGGCTCGACGCGCGGGTGGCGATGGACGATTTCGGCACCGGCTATACTTCATTGGCGTCGATGCAATTGCTGCCGATCGACATGCTCAAGATCGATCGGCGGTTCGTCTCGGCGATGGTCGACGACGGCGATTCGGCGGCGATCGTCCACGCCATCCTCAGCCTCGCCAAGGCGCTCGGCATGGAGACCACCGCCGAGGGGATCGACAACGAGGACCTCGCTCTGGGCCTGGCCGAGCTCGGCTGCACCTACGGCCAGGGCTTTCATTTCTCCGAAGCGCTGCCCGCCGACGAGGCGCTGGCTTACTGGCTGGCGCGCAGCGCCTGATCGACGTGCCGCCGGGCCAGCGCCCGGACAAGCGCCTTGTCCGACGGGAATCCCGCCGCCGCCCACTCCCGCTCGATCGCCTGCAAGGTCGCGGCGACCACCGGGCCCGCCTCCAGCCCCATCGCGATCAGGTCGCCGCCGCCGATCGCGAGCCGCGGCCGCGGCCAGTCCTGCAGCGCCGCGAGGTCGACGCCCTTCTCTCCGTGCAACAGGAAGCGGTCGACCGCTTCGGCATTGCCGATCCGGTAGGCGAGCAGCGCGGGCGTCTCGAGCGCGGCGTCCGCGGCCGAAACCAGCCGCCTGGCCGCGCGCTTCGACAGCCGCAGCCGCGCCGCGACCCCGGCGGCGACCTCCGGCTCGGCCGGCAGCAGGGCGGCCAGCCGCCGGATCGGCTCGGCGGCGATCCCCGCCGCTTTCTCCGCCGCGACGAGGGTGGCGAGCCGTTCCGCCGAGTCGATCTCGGGCAGCACCGGCTTGAAGATGCCGCGCGCGATCATGAGCGCGACGGTCGGCGCGGGATCGGGAAGGGCGAGCAGCTTGAGCATCTCGTCGGCGATCCGCTCGCGCGACAGGGCCATCAAATCGTTGGCGCGGGCGGTGCAGGCGTCGAGCGCCGGGCCGTCGGGCGCGCCCCGGCCGAAGCGGGCGTGAAAGCGGAAGAAGCGCAGGATGCGCAAATGGTCCTCGGCGATGCGCTGCAGCGGCTCGCCGATGAAGCGGACATGGGCCGCCTCGAGGTCGCCGACGCCGTCGAAATAGTCGAACAATTCGCCGCCCGCCGGATCGGCCGACAAGGCGTTGATCGTGAAGTCGCGCCGCGCCGCGTCCTCGCGCCAGTCCTCGGTGAAGGCGATCGTCGCGCGGCGGCCGTCGGTCGAGACGTCGCGGCGCAGGGTGGTGATCTCGACCGGCGCGCCGGCCAGCACCGCGGTGACCGTGCCGTGGGCGATGCCGGTCGGCACCGCCTTGATCCGCGCCGCCTGCAGCCGCTTCACGACCTCCCCGGGGGTCAGCCGGGTGGCGAGATCGACGTCGCTGACGTCGAGGCCGAGCAGGGTGTCGCGCACGCAGCCGCCGACGAACCGCGTCTCGCCCGCGCCGGCGCCGAGCGCCTCGAGCAGCCGGTCCATCCCGGGACGGCTCCGCCAGGGCGCGTCCGGCAGCTTCATGAAGCCCCCACCCGAAAATAGGGACAGTCCCTATTTTTCGTTGGCGCTGGCGGGCGCGCGGAGCGGATCGGAAAAATAGGGACTGTCCCTATTTTCATGCCGACACCAGGCGCCTGCTCAGATTGACGATCATCGCCGCGGTTGCTCCCCAGATCCTGCGCCCCTCATAGTCGATCTCGTAATAGGTGCGCATCCGCCCGCGGAACAGGGCGGTGCGGACCCGCTGGTGGGCCGGATCGAGGAGATAATGAAGCGGCGCTTCGAACACGTCCGCGACCTCGCCGGCGTGCGGCGTCAGCGGCAGATCGGGCGGGACGATGCCGAGCACCGGCGTGACGTCGAAGCCGGTGATGGTGCGGTAGGTGTCGGCCATGCCGATGATCTCGACCCGGCCGGGGGGCAGGCCGATCTCCTCTTCTGCCTCGCGCAGCGCGGCGGCGATCGGGCCGTCGTCGCCGGGGTCGATCCGGCCGCCGGGGAAGCTGATCTGGCCGGGATGCTTGCGCATCGTCTCGGGCCTGAGCGTCAGGATCACGGTCGGCTCGGCGCGGTCGACGATGGCGACGAGGACGGCGGCCGGGGTGATGCCGCGGCCGTCGGCTTCCTCGTCGAGCGCGTCGCCGCCGATCAGCTCGGGGCTGGCGCGATGCCCGGCTTCGAGCGCCGCGCGCAGCGTGTCGGCGAGGCTCATGGCGCGGGCTCGAACGGAAAGAAGGCGCCGCCGCTCCATAGGCCGGCGGGGTCCGACCCCTCGCCAAGCGCGAGCTCGGCCAGCTCGTAATAGACCGGGCGGGCGACGAGCGCGTCAAGCCCGGCACGGACGTGAAGGTACGGATGGGGACAGTTACTTTTCCCAAGGCCGGCGTCGGCTTGGCCCGGCTGTGCGGAAAAGTAACTGTCCCCTTTGAAGCGCAGCGCGTGGTCCGGGCCGGCGATGACGGCGTCGCCGGTGTTGAGCCGGAAGGCGAGGGTGCGCGCCTCGCCTTCCCCCTCGCTTTTCAGCTCGACCGCGACGAACGGCGCATCCTCGACGATTATGTCGAGCTTCTCGGCCGGCGTGACCAGGACGAAGCCGCCGTCGGGCTCGCGCCGCAAGATGGTCGAGAACAGCCGCACCATCTCCGGCCGGCCGATCGGGCTGCCCTCGTGATACCAGGTCCCGTCGCGGGCGATCCGCATCGCGCTGTCGCCGCAATGAATGGGCTGCCATTTCTCGACCGGCGGCAATTTATGCGCTTCGGCGAGCCGGGCGATGTCGGCGAGGCTCAGGCTGCTGAGGTCGTCCATGGTCCCGGCCTTAGCGGTCCGGCTGGCCTTGCGCAAAGCGGGCCGCTATGCGCCCGCTGATGGAAACGGCGATCGTCACCGGCGGGGCGAAAAGGATCGGCGCCGAACTCGTGCGCGCGCTCGCCGCCGACGGCTGGCACGTGCTGATCCACTACAACGAGGCGCGCGCCGAGGCCGAGGCGCTGGCGGCGGAGGTCGGCACCGCCGCGATCGTCCAGGCCGATCTTGGCGACCCCGGCGCCGCCGGGACGATCCTCGCCGCGGCCGAGGGCCTCCCGCCGCTCGGCCTGCTGGTCAACAATGCCGCGCGCTTCGTCCATGACGACGTCAGGGATTTCACCGCCGAGGGCTGGGCCGCCCATCTCGACGTCAACCTGCGCGCGCCCGCTTTGCTGTCGCGCGCCTTCGCGGCGAAGGCCGGGCGCGGCCTGATCGTCAACCTGCTCGACGCCAAGCTCGCCGCGCCCAATCCCGATTTCTTCAGCTACACGATCTCGAAGATCGGCCTCGCCGGCCTCACCGAGCTTTGCGCCCGCGCCTTCGCGCCCGGCATCCGCGTCTGCGGCATCGCCCCGTCGGTGACGATGGTCTCGGGCCCGCAGAGCCGCGCCAATTTCGCCAAGGTCCACGGTCTCAACGCGCTCGGCCGCGGCGTCGAGGTCGGCGAGATCGTCGCCGCCTTGCGCTTCATCGTCGCGACGCCGAGCCTGACCGGCCAGACGATCCTGCTTGACGGCGGCCAGCGTTTCCTTTCCCTGCCGCGCGACGTCCAGTTCCTGGAGCCGCAATGACGCAGAACATCGCCCAATTGGACGGCCTCGTCCCCGAGCGGCTCGCGCCCAGGACGCGCAAGATCGTGCTCGAGGATTACGATCTTCCGGTCGACATCGGCTTCCACGATTTCGAGGTCGGCACGCCGCAACGGCTGCTGGTCACGGTCGAGGTCTGGGTCGACGAGCGCAGCTTCGCCGCGAGCGACGAGCGCGCTTCGGCCTGGGATTACGATTTCCTGCGGACCGAGATCGGCGCGCTGGCGCGCGGCCGCCGCTTCAACCTGCAGGAGACGTTCGTGCGCGAAATCTACGACCTGGTCGCCGCCCGCCGCGGCGTCACCGCGTTGCGCGTCTCGACCCGCAAGCCCGACATCTACCCCGATTGCGCCGGCGTCGGCGTCGAGCTGTCGAGCTTTTAATAGGGACAGTCCCTAATTTTTCGCGGATCGAGGGGGGCGACGCGGACAGCGGCGAAAAATAGGGACTGTCCCTATTTAACGCCGCGCCCTGGTCCGCGCACACGGCCCGAGCCCGTCGAGCACCAGCCGATAGTCCGCCTGGATCGCGCGCGCCTCGTCGGGGCCCGCTTCGCTCAAGGCGGGCGCGGGCAGGCGCGGCGGCAGGGTGCAGGCGAGCCGGTACCAGAGCAGGGTCTCGGGCGCCGGCGGGGCGGCGGCTTCGTCGACGATCTCGCTCAGCGCGACCGACCAGCGCGGCTGCTCGCCGGGGCGGCGCAAGATGTTGAGCGAGATCGGCCGGTCGCCGGCCGCCTGGAGGAAGATCTGGGTCTCGCTTTCGCCGGGCAGCGAGCCAGCGACGTGGAAGGCCCGGCCGATGCCGGTGATTCGCGGCGCCGCGGCGGCGGCCGACGATTCGCGCAGGATCGCGCGCAGCCGCTCGGCGGTGGCGGGCGCGAAGGCGAGCTGCGCGTCGGGCGCCGCCAGCCTCAGTTCGGCCGGGCGATTCGGCACCCGCGAGGCGAGCACCAGCACTTCGTCGCGCCGCCGCGGCCGCGCCGCCCGCCCGCGCGAATCGTCGGCAAGGTCGACCAGATAGCTGACCTGCTGGGCGAGCCCGCCGTCACCGCGAATCAGCGCGACCACGTCGGCGTGGATCAGGTAGCGCCGGCGGCCCGGCGCGACATTGGGCGCCTCCTCCGCGCTGAGCGTGTCGGCGTCGCGGATCCGCAGGTGCGCCACGACCGGCGCGGCGAGCGCGAGATCGGCGAGGTCGGCGTAGGACAGGGCCGACGGCGGGAGAGGAACGGGTTGCGACTCAACGGGTTGCGCAAGCGCGAGGGCGCAAAGCATGGCGGCCGCGTACAGTCTTGTCGTCATGTGGATCCTCACTTTTGCGGCGCTAGCTGGCGGCGCATGAACCGACGATTGCGCGGCCCGTCATCGCCATGTCACAGAGTCACAGGAAGGATTGCTTCCGTCAAACCGTCACGATAGAGACCGCGGCTTATCGAGTCCGTTACACGGATGAACCGATTGCGGGCCACCGCGTTACAACGGTTTGAAATCCGGGCAGGCAATAGCAGAGGGAGCGTGGCTGGTTAATGGCATACGTTGATCAGGGAATGACCCAGGGACGGGTCTATGCGATCATCGGCGTCGCGGTCCTGCACGCTTTGCTCGCATATGCGTTCGTGACCGGGCTCGCATACCGGTTCGTCAAGAACGTTGCCGAGGATCTGAAAACCTTCGACGTGCAGGAGGAGCCACCGCCCCCGGAGGAGCCGCCGCCCCCCGAGACGCCGCAGGTCCAGCCGCCGCCGATCGTGTCGCCGCCGCCGATCGTGCGCACCAACACGCCGCCGCCGCCGATCTTCTCGGTGCCGACCGCGCCGCCCGTGCAGTTCACGCCGACCGCGCCGCCCGCCCCGCCCGCGCCGCCGGCCCCGCCGCCGCCGCCGCGCACGGTCGAGCCCGCCCGCGCCCGCGCCAACCTCGCTTCCTATATTTCCGACGCCGACTATCCGGCCTCGGCGATTCGGGCCGAGGAGCAGGGCACGACCGGCTTCACCCTGCAGATCGGCCCCGACGGCCGGGTCACCGGCTGCTCGGTGACGTCGTCGAGCGGCTCGGCGGCGCTCGACGGCGCGGTCTGCCGGATCATGCGCAGCCGCGCGCGGTTCACGCCGGCGCGCGACAATACGGGCAGTCCCACCAGCGACTCGGTCAGCAGCCGGATCCGGTGGGTGCTGCCGGCCGACTGATCCTGACAAATGCGTTTATTTGACTCAATTCGTTCCAGCCTGAGAGGGAAATAACAATGGCAGCACCAGCAGCACCCGGAGCGGCAGCGCCCGAGAATCCTTATGGAATCATGGCCGCGCTTCAGCAGGGCGGCATCGTCGCCCAGGTCACCTTCGGGATCCTCGTCATCATGTCGGTCGGATCCTGGTACATCTTCTTCGTCAAGCTGTTCGAGCAGCAGAAGATCATCAAGGAGGGCCGCCGCGCCCGCTCCGTCTTCTGGCAGTCGGCCAACCTTCGCGACGGTGCCAACAAGCTCGACAAGAACGGCGCCTACCGCCAGATCGTCGACGACGGCCTGCTCGCCCAGGAGCAGCACGACAAGCTGACCGATCCGATCGACCAGCACGACTGGATGCTGAACTCGCTCGCCCGCAGCCAGGGCGCGATCACCTCCAAGCTGACCGGCGGCCTCGCCTTCCTCGCCACCGTCGGCTCGACGGCGCCGTTCGGCGGCCTGTTCGGCACCGTCGTCGGCATCATCCGCGCCCTGATCCGGATCGGCGCGGCCGGCCAGGCGTCGATCGACGCGGTCGCCGGCCCGGTCGGCGAAGCGCTGATCATGACCGCGGTCGGCCTCGCCGTCGCGGTGCCGGCGGTGATGCAGTACAATTGGCTGATGCGCCGCAACAAGTCGATCGGCGAGGAGCTGGCGCGGTTCGCCAACGACGTGCACGGCTATATGATGTCCGGCGGCGCGGTCCGTCCGAGCGTCCAGGCCGCCCGTCCGGCCGCGTCCCGTCCGCCGGCCGCCGGCACGGCGACCTCCGCCGGCGCGGCCAGCACCGCCAAGCCGTAAGGGTCGGGTGGCGGGGCCGCGCGCCCCGCCACGCCCTTTCCGGCGCCGCCGCACGGACGGCGCCGACGCAGAACAGGAAGTCTTGAGATGGCAATGCAGGTCGGCGAATCCGGAGACGAAGACGTACCGATGTCCGACATCAACACGACGCCCCTGGTGGACGTCATGCTGGTGATGTTGATCATCTTCCTCATCACCGTGCCGGTGGTGTTGCAGTCGATCCCGGTGCGGTTGCCGAAGGTGGAGTTCGAGCCCACCGTCACCAAGCCGGAGAACGTAAACCTCACCGTCAAGCTGGGGCCGACCGGCCAGTGCGAGGTTTATTGGGGCCTCACCAAATATAATTCGCAGCAGCTGCTCGATCGCGCCGTCTCCTCGCTGGAGCAGCTGATCGCCCGCGTCGGCGGGGTGCAGAACATCACCGAAGAGAATATGCCCGAGGCGCATATCCGCGCCGACATCGACACGCCCTACCGCTGCGTCGGCGGCGCGATCTTCACCATGCAGCGCGCCGGCTATGCGCGGATCGGCTTCATCTCGGAGCCCGAGCCGCACGGCGGCCGCCGCCTCTGATCGGGACGAGACAGGAGTAGTAAGATGAGCGGTGCAGTCCTCAATCCCGAATCATCGGAACCGATGATGGAGATCAACACGACGCCGTTGATCGACGTCATGCTGGTGCTGCTGATCATGATCATCATGACCATCCCGATCCAGAGCCACGCGGTGAAGCTGGACCTGCCGCAGGACCAGCAGAACCAGACGCCGCCGCCGATCGACCCGGTCAAGAACAAGATCGTGATCATGCCCGACGGCGCGGTGCTGTGGAACGGCACGCCGGTCAATCTGGTGACGCTGCGCCAGTATCTCGATCTGACCACGACGATGCGGCCGACGCCCGAGCTCCACCTCCAGCCGCACCCGCAGGCGCGCTACGAGGTGGTCGACGAAGTGCTCGCCGTCACCAAGCGCGCCAACGTCACCGCGATGGGCTTCGTCGGCAACGAGGCCTACGCCAACTTCTAGGCGCTGCTTTCCCTCTCGGCGATCGGGGCGGTCCTTTCGGGGCCGCCCTTTTCGTTCTAGGCTGATGCCGATGACGATCCGGGAAGCTTCGTGCCGCTGCGGCGCGCTCGGCCTTGCCTGTCGGGGCGAGCCCGCGCGGGTCTCGATCTGCCATTGCACCGAATGCAAGCGGCGCACCGGCTCGGCTTGCCCGGGACCGCGTCGCCATGCCACCTTCTGACTGCGGACATTGGGGGAGGCGCGGATGACGCCGTCTTTCGAGTTTTTCTTCTCCTTTTACGGCTTGCTGCTCGGCCTCTCGGCGGCCGAGGTGGCGAAGGGGCTGGCCAACGCGCTCGGCGCGCGCGAACGGATCCGCATCGGCTGGCTGACGCCGATGCTGGCGGGCTTCCTGCTCCTCGACATAGCGAGCTTCTGGCTGTTCGCCTGGGGCGGACGCGCGCTGGTGACCATCGGCTGGACCTCGCTCTATGTCGGCCTGGTGATCGCGATCACTTATTATCTCGCGGCGGCCTTGGTCTTCCCCAACGACCTTGCGCAATGGGAGTCGCTGGACGAGCATTATTGGCGGCGCAAGCGCCTCGTCGTCGCCGGGCTGATGCTGCCGAACGCGATCGTCTTCGGCCTGACGATGGCGTTCATCTCCGCGCCGATCGATCATTTTCGATTCTGGTTCGACCAGTCGGTCTATTGGGGCGCGCTCACCGCCTTGCTGTTCACGCGGGACAAACGGGTCGACCTGGTGCTGCTCGGCATCCTGATCCTGCAATATGCGGTCAATGTCGGCATTCCGACGTCGATCATGGGGCGCGCGCTGACCGGGTGAGCCGGCCGGCCCCGCGACCCCATAAATAGGGACAGTCCCTAGTTTCCCATTTGGTAAATAGGGACTGTCCCTATTTTCAGGCGGCGAGGCCTTCGAACTGGAGGCGGGCCAGGCGGGCGTAGAGGCCGCCCTTCGCGTTGAGGCTGTCGTGGGTGCCTTCCTCGACGATCCGGCCATGGTCCATGACGAGGATCCGGTCGGCGGCGCGGACGGTGGCGAGGCGGTGGGCGATGACGATCGTCGTGCGCCCCTCGAACAGCCGCTCGAGCGAGCCCTGGACGAGCCGCTCGCTCTCCGCGTCGAGCGCGGAGGTCGCCTCGTCGAGCAGCAGCAAAGGCGCGTCGCGCAGCAGCGCCCGGGCGATGGCGATGCGCTGGCGCTGGCCGCCCGAGAGCCGCGCGCCGCCCTCGCCGAGATAGGTGCCGAGCCCCTCCGGGAGCTTGCGCAGGAACTCAGCGGCATTGGCCGCCTCGGCCGCCGCCCACAATTCGTCGTCGTCCGCCTCCCAGCGGCCATAGCGCAGATTGTCGCGCGCCGAGGCGGCGAAGATGATCGTCTCCTGCGGCACCACTGCGATCCGCGCGCGGATTTCGGCCAGGTCGCCCGCCCGCACGTCGACGCCGTCGATCCGGACCGCGCCGGCATCGGGATCGTAGAAGCGCTGGGCGAGCTGGAAGATCGTCGTCTTGCCCGCGCCCGAGGGACCGACCACCGCCAGCGTCTCGCCCGGCGCGACGGCCAGGCTGAATTCGTGCAGCGCGCTGACGTCGGGCCTGGTCGGATAGCGGAAGGTGACGTCCTCAAAGGCGAGCGTGCCGCGCGCCGGGCTGGGCAGCGGCACCGGATCGGCGGGCGAGCGGATCTGCGGCACCTGCGCCATCAGCTCGGCGATCCGCCCGGTCGCGCCGGCGCCGCGCAGCAGCTCGCCATAGACTTCGGTCAGCGCGCCGAACGCGCCGGCGACGATCGCGCCGGTGATGACGAAGGCGACGACGGTGCCGCCCGAGACCGCGCCGTGCGAGACGTCGACCGCGGCTTGGCGGACCAGCAAGGTGACCGATCCGAACAGCATCGAGATGACGATCGCGGTCATGAAGGCGCGGATCAGGACGCGCCGCCGCGCGGTGCTGAACGCGCGCAGCACGGCGTCGCGGAAGCGCTCGCTCTCGCGGCCCTCCTGGCCGAAGCCCTGGACGATCTTCATCGCGCCCAGCGTCTCGGCGACGATCGTGCCCAAATCGGCGATCCGGTCCTGGCTGCTGCGCGAGATCGTCCGCACCCGCCGGCCGAGCAAGGTGATCGGAATGACGATCGGCGGCAGTCCGACCAGCAGCCAGGCGGTCAGCCCCGGCGCCAGCGTGAAAAGGTAGATTATGCCGCCGACCCCGAGGACGATGTTGCGCAGCGCCACCGAGACGGTGGAGCCGACGACGATCTCGATCACCGCGGTGTCGGAGGTGACGCGCGAGGCGATTTCCGAGGGGCGGTTCTCCTCGAAGAAGCGCGGCTCGAGGCGCAGCAGATTGTCGTGCACGGCGACGCGGATGTCGGCGATCACCTTCTCGCCGAGCATCGACACGAAATAGAAGCGGCAGGCGGTGGCCAAAGCGAGCACGACCACCATCGCGAACAGATAGTTGAACTGGGCGGCGACGTTGCCGCCCTGCGCGACGAAGCCACGGTCGATCACCCGGCGGAAGCCGTCGGGGATGGCGAGGGTCGCGGCGGCGGCGATCAGCAAAGCGGTCGCGGCGGCGGCGATCGTCCATTTGTAGCGCAGCGCATAGCGCCAGATCATCAGCAGATTGCCGATCCTGCCCCTCGGGCCGTCCTCGATCCGCGCGCGCGCCATGGCGGCGGGCCTAGCAGGGGGGCGGGGGGACAGTCACTAGGGCAGTGGGGGGACAGTTACTCGTAACTGTCCCCATTCCGCGCCGGACCTTTTTGACCGACCGGTCGGTTATTCCCGTGGACCATTGTCCGCGCAGGCCCCATAGAGACGCCGGACCGGGGGTGGAGAGTTGATGCTTTACGACGCGTATGAAGTGCAGCGCTCGCTGCTCGCCGGAGCCTCCACCCTTGCCAATATCGGCGCCGGCTGGCTCAACAACCCCGCCAATCCGTTCGCTTATTCCCACATGGGGCCGATCGTCGCATCGGCCCTCGACGTCTTCGCCCACGCTTCGGCGCCGCGCGGCAAGCCCGATTTCGGCATCAACAGCGTCGTCGTCGAAGGCAGGAATGTGGCGGTCGCCGAGGAGATCGTGCTCAGGAAGCCGTTCGGCCAGCTCAAGCGCTTCCGTAAAGCGGGCGTCGCGGCCGGCCCGAAGCTGCTGCTGGTCGCGCCGATGTCGGGCCATTATGCGACCCTGCTGCGCGGCACGGTCGAGCGGCTGCTGCCGGGCCACGACGTCTACGTCACCGACTGGCGCGACGCCAAGCTGGTGCCGCTCGACCAGGGCGGCTTCGACCTCGACGATTATATCGACTATCTGGTCGCCTTCCTCGAGCATATCGGGCGCCAGGATGGGGAGGCGCGCGCGCACATGCTGGCGGTCTGCCAGCCGGCGGTCCCCGCTTATGCCGCGGCGGCGGTGATGAGCGCCGGCAGGCATCCCTGCCGGCCGAAGACTTTGACCCTGATGGGCGGGCCGATCGACACCCGCAAGGCGCCGACCGAGGTCAACACCGTCGCCACCGAGCGGCCGCACAGCTGGTTCGTCAACAATGTGATCGCGACCGTCCCGTATCATTATCCGGGCCACGGCCGGCACGTCTATCCGGGCTTCCTCCAGCTCGCCGGCTTCATGGCGATGAACCTGGGCGATCACCTCACCAGCCATTGGGAGATGTTCAGGCATCTCGTCCAGGGCGACGGCGAGGGGGCCGAGGCGAGCAAGGATTTCTACGACGAATATCGCTCGGTCTGCGACATGACCGCCGAATTCTACCTGCAGACGGTCGATGTCGTCTTCCAGCGCCACTCGCTGCCCAAGGGCCAGCTGATGCACCGCGGCCGCCGGGTCGACCCCAAAGCGATCACCGACATCGCCTTGCTGGCGATCGAAGGCGAGCGCGACGACATCAGCGGCGTCGGCCAGACCAGGGCGGCGCTCGCCATTTCCGCGCGGCTGCCGGCGAGGCTGAAGCGCTACCACCTCGCCAAGACGGTCGGGCATTACGGCATCTTCAACGGCAGCAAATGGCGCAACCAGATCGCCCCGGTCGTCGAGGAGTGGATCGCGCGGCACGATAAATAGGGACAGTCCCTATTTTTCGGCCACCGCCGCCGGTCCTGCGGGCTTGCGGCCCTTGCGCAGCAGCAACAGCAGCGGGATCGCCAGCAGCGAAACGATCATCATCAGGTAGAAATCGTCGATATAGGCGATCATCAGCGCCTGGCGGTTGATCTCCATGTCGATCATCGCAATCACGGTGTCGGTGACCGGCGGCGCCCCTTGGGTGATCGCCGGCGGAATCGGCGGCAGCGAATAAGGCGTGATGTGCTGGGCGAGGTCGGAATGGCTGACCTGGAGGTTGCGGGCGAGCAGCACGGTCACCACCGAAATCCCGATCGAGCCGCCGATGTTGCGCGACAGGTTGAGCAGGCTCGCCGCCGTGGTGCGGAATTTGGCGTGGATCGTGCCGAACGCGATCGTGTTCAGCGGCACGAACAGGAAGCCGAGCGCGAACCCCTGGATCAGCCCGCTGACGATGATCGGCCGCTGGTCCATGGCCAGCGAGAAGCCCGACATCTGCCACAGCGACAGCGCCATCAGCGCCATGCCGACCAGGAGCAGCAGCCGCGCGTCGAACCTGCCGACCAGCCGCCCGACGACGAGCATCGAGACCAAAGTGCCGATGCCGCGCGGCGTGGTCAAAAAGCCCGATTGCAGCACCGAATAGCCGAACAGCCCCTGCAGCAGCGGCGGCAGCAGCGCCAGGCCGGCGAGCAGCATCACCCCGAGCACCGCCATGAACAGGAGGCCGGTCGCGAAATTGCGGTCCCTGAACATCGCCGGATCGAAGATCGGCGCGCGCGCGGTCAGCATGTGGACGACGAACATCCACGCGCCGGCGATGGCGAGGCCGCATTCGATCCAGATCTCCCAGCTCGAGAACCAGTCGACCTGCTCGCCGCGGTCGAGCATCATCTGCAGGCCGGCCAGCGCGATCGCGATCAGGGCGAAGCCGAACAGGTCGAAACGCTGCCGGGTCCTGGGCGTGGCGGGCATGAAGCGCAGCATCAGCGCCAGCGCCAGCGCGCCGACCGGAAGGTTGATCAGGAACACCCAGCGCCAATTGTAGCTGTCGGTCAGCCAGCCGCCGAGCACCGGCCCGAGGATCGGCCCGACCATCACCCCGGCGCCGAACAGGGCCATGGCGCGGCCGTGCTTTTCGGGCGGGTTGATGTCGAACATCACCGCTTGGGCGAGCGGGACGAGGAACGCGCCGGCGACGCCCTGAAGGGCGCGGAAGGCGACCATCTCGATCAGATTCTGCGCCGCCGCGCAGAGCAGGGAGGCGATCGTGAAGGCGATCACCGACAGGACGAACAGCCGCTTGCGCCCGATCTGCTCGGCCAGCCAGCCGGTGATCGGAATCGCGATCGCCGAGGCGACGATGTACGAGGTCAGGACCCAGCTCACCGTGTCCCGGGTGGCGCCGAGGTTGGCCTGCATGCGCGGCAGCGCGACGTTGGCGATGGTCGTGTCGAGCACCTGCATCAGCATCGCCAGGATCACCGCGACGGTGACCAGCGCGCGCTGCGCCTTGCTAAGGTCGTAGCTGTGCACCTTAGTGGACGGCGGCGGCCCGCTGCGGCGGCCGCTCGCGCGTGTCGATGGTGACGTGCGCCGAGAGGCCCGCCAGCATCGGCCGGCCGGGATCCTCGTCGAGCGCGAGGCGCACCGCGAGCCGCTGCGTCACCTTGACCCAATTGCCGCTCGCATTCTGGGCCGGGAGGACCGAGAATTGCGAGCCGGTGCCGGCGCCGATGCTGGCGACATGGCCGTGGACGCGAACCCCGGGATAGGCGTCGAACGTCACCTCGGCGCTCTGGCCGACATACATGTTGGCGAGGTCGGTCTCCTTGTAGTTCGCCTCGACATAGGTAGTCGCGCCGCGCACCAGGGTGACGACCGGCACGCCGGTGACCGCGGTCGCGCCGATCTGGAGCCGGTCGGTCTGGCTGATCGTGCCGTCGGAGGGCGCGCGGACCTCGGTGCGGGCGAGGTTCAAGAGCGCCTGCTCGCGCGCGACCCGGGCGGCCTGCAGCGCCGGCTGATCGGCCGGGCCGCCGCCCTGCAGCGCCGACCGCGCCGTCGCCGCCTCGGCCCGCGCATTGGCGAGCCGCTCGCGCGCTTCCTGCAAATTGTGGAGCGCCTCGTCGTGCCGCGAGCGGGTGATCCAGCCGCGCCCCATCAGCTGGTCGAGCCGTGCATATTCGCGCTGCTGGTAGACGAGATTGGCCTCAGCCCCCTCGATGTCGGCGCCGGTGCCGGCCGAGCGGGTCTCGAGCTGGTTGACCTGAACTTGCGCCGCGGCGATCTGGGCGTCGGCCTGGGCGAGCGCGATCCGGAACGGGCGCGGGTCGATCCGGAACAAGAGGTCGCCGCGCCGCACCTGCTGGTTCTCGCGCACCAGCACCTCGCTGATGCGGCCGTTCACCTCGGGGGCAACGGTGACCATGTCCTGCTGGACATAGGCATTGTCGGTCGAGACGTAGCGCCCCGAGGTCAGCCACATATAGCCGCCGATTATCGCCAGGACGAGCGGCACGGACAGCATCAGCGCCAGCCGCCAGGGCGCCTTGCGGGCCGCCTTTTCGCCCGCCGCCCCGGCCACGCTGTCGGCCTGCACCTTGGGATCCGCCTCGCTCATGACGCCTGCTCGAATTCCTGATCGATCTGGTCGAGATTGGTCCGGATGCGGGCGAGCACGCGCCGCGCCGCGGCGCTGTCCTCGTCGGAAACGCCCGCGAGGATGTCGGCGTTGAACGCGATTCCCATCGTCTCGAGCTTGGCGATGACCGGCGCCGCCGCGGGGGTGAGAAAGATTCGCCAGGCGCGCCGGTCTTCATTGTCGCGGCGCCGCTCGACGAGGCCGCCTTCCTCGAGCCGGTCGATCATCCGGCACAAGGTGATCGGCTCGACGTCGAGCGCGTCGGCAAGCGCGATCTGGCGCACCCCGTCGCCGGTCCGGTGGAGCCGCGCCAGCACCCGCCACTGCGCCTTGGTCGCGCCCAATATCCCGGCGCGCTTATTGGCCTCGCGCCGGATCAGCCGCGCGGTCTCGGCCACTTCGAAGGCGAAATTGTCCATAGCGGGACGCATATAATAAGCATGCTCATTATAATCAAGCCGGCTGGCCGACGGCCTCCAGCAGCCCTTCGAACAGCCTTCGCCCGTCGGTGAGGTCGTGCGCCGGTTCGACCGCGCGTTCGGGATGCGGCATCAGGCCGAGCACGTTGCCGGCTTCGTTGAGGATGCCGGCGATATTGCGCGCCGAGCCGTTGACCGCGCCGGCATAGCGAAAGGCGATTCGCCCCTCGCCCTCGAGCCGGTCGAGCGTCGCCGCATCGGCCTGGTAATTGCCGTCATGATGGGCGAGAGGCAGCACGATCTCCTCGCCCGCATCGTAGCGCGCGGTGAAGGCCGACTGGCTGTTCTCGACGGTGAGGCCGACGTCGCGGCAGACGAAGCGGATGCCGGCGTTGCGCATCAGCGCGCCGGGCAGCAGCCGCGCCTCGGTCAGCACCTGGAAGCCGTTGCAGACGCCGAGCACCAGCACGCCGCGCGCCGCCGCCTCGGCGACCGCGCGCATCACCGGCGACCCCGCCGCCATCGCCCCCGCGCGCAGATAATCGCCATAGGAAAAGCCGCCGGGGATGGCGACCAAATCGAGCCCGCGCGGAAGCGCGGTGTCGCGGTGCCAGACCATCGCCGGAGCGCGGCCCGAAACCAGCCGCAGCGCCTCGGCCATGTCGCGATCGCAATTGGAGCCCGGAAAGACGATCACCGCGCTCTTCACGCGGCATTCCCCCCGTCCCGTTCGATCCGGAAGTCCTCGATCACGATATTGGCGAGCAGCTTGCGGCACATCTCCTCGATGGCCGAATCGGCGACGTCTTCGGCCAGGTCGAGCTCGATCAGCTTGCCGGCGCGCACGTCCTTGACGCCGTCGAAGCCGAGCCCTTCGAGCGCGTGGTGGATCGCCTTGCCCTGCGGATCGAGCACGCCCTTTTTCAGCGTCACATAGACACGAACCTTCATCGCCGCCCTATGGCGGCACGGCGCGGCGCCCGCAAGCGTTCACGGCTCGTTTACCGACTTGTGCGAGCTTGGCGCCCCTTGTCGGCAAGGAGTTGCCTCATGCTCGGCGTCGCATTGGCCTGTTTCATCGGCCTGTTCGCCTTCGGCAACCAGTTTCTGGGCTGGAGCGATCCGCACGGCCAGGTCCAGCTCGGCCTGTTCATGTCCTTCCTGTTCGGCATCGTCTGCGGCTACCGCACCAAGGCCTGAAAGGGACAGCGGGGAGGGGACAGTTACTAGTAACTGTCCCCATTAGACCCTACCTTAGCGAGATGAGCGAAATCGCCCTCTCCCCTTCGGCCGCCGCGCGCGTCGCGGCGATCGCGGCGCGGCAGGCGAAGCCCGCCATCCTGCGCCTCTCGGTCGACGGCGGCGGCTGCGCCGGCTTCCAATATCGCTTCGGCCTCGCCGACGAGGTCGCGGCCGACGACGTCCGCGCGATCCAGGGCGGCGTCACTTTGGTGGTCGATCCGGTCTCGCTCGACCTGGTGCGCGGCGCGACCGTCGATTTCGTCGAAAGCCTCGGCGGCTCCGCCTTCCAGGTCGCCAACCCCAACGCCGCCTCGGGCTGCGGCTGCGGGACGAGCTTCAGCATCTAGCCCGGCCGATCAGGGGCGGTCGGCATGGCTAGCGGCCCCGGGCGCGTCCGGACCTTCCCCTTTCGATGGTCTCGGTTTGCCGATGGCTTTCGGTTTCCCTGCTTGCCGCCGCCCGCGCGGCTGCCTCGATCGGCCCCAAGTCGATTCGCGGTGCCGCCTCCGTTGGCCGATCGGCTGGCCGGCCGAGGGCGTCGCGGGCGGCGGCAAGCAGGCGGCGGGGGCTGGCGGCGGCGAGTCGCCCGGCGCCGAGCTGTTGGATGACGGTCGTGCTCGCGCGTTCGATCGCCAAGTCGAGCGCCCGTTGGACTGTTTCCCCTGGTTCCGACAGAGCTCCAAAGGAGACCCTGATCTTAGGTCCTTTTTCGGCATAGCGAATTATGGGCCGATCCGACGATTGTGGTCCGAAGTCGTCCATTTCCCGCCCCCGGCGCACGGGCATATTCCAATAGCGTCGCACCGTGGAGCGAAATGTTCCGACAACGCTTGCTCTTTCGCGCGAGGGCAAGCCGGTGCTACTCCGCCCGCATGAAGATCGTCACCTACAACCTCAACGGCGTCCGCGCCCGGCTGCCGCGCCTGATCGAATATCTCGGTGAGCAAAAGCCCGATGCGCTCTGCCTGCAGGAGATCAAGTGCGACGACGATGCCTTTCCGATCCTGGACATAAGGGCGGCGGGCTATGACGGCATCTGGCACGGCCAGAAGGGGTTCAACGGCGTCGCCATATTGACCCCGGCGGGGGCGCCGCCGACGCTGCGCCGGGTGGGCCTGCCGGGCGATCCCGACGACAGCCACAGCCGCTATATCGAGGCCGAAATCGGCGGCGTCACCATCGCCTCCCTCTACCTGCCCAACGGCAATCCGGTCGGCACCGAGAAGTTCGCCTACAAGCTCGCCTGGATGGAGCGGCTGCGCGTCCATGCCGCCGGGCTGCTCGCCGAGGAGCGGCCGGCCGTGCTCGCCGGCGATTGGAACGTGATCCCGACCGACGACCCCGACGACGTCTTCTCGGGCAAAGCGATGGCCGCCGACGCGCTGATGCAGCCCGAGAGCCGGCAGGCGCTGCGCCGCATCCTCAACCTCGGCTACACCGACGCGATCCGCGCCCGCTATCCGGAAGGCGCGCTCTACACCTTCTGGGACTATACCGCCGGCTGCTGGCAGCGCGACGCCGGCTTTCGCATCGACCACCTCCTGTTGAGCCCGCAGGCCGCCGACCGCCTGCGCGACGCCGGCGTCGACAAGGAATATCGCGGCCGCGAGAAGGCGTCCGATCACGCGCCGACCTGGGTCGAGATCGAATAATTAGGGACAGTCCCTCTTTTCTCAATAATTAGGGACAGTCCCCATTTTTCTCGCGAGGCCGGCTGCCGGCAGCGCGACGCCGGCTTCCGCATCGACCATCTCCGGTTGAGCCCGCAGGCCGCCGACCGGCTGCGCGATGCGGGCGCCGACAACGGAAAATGCTTCTCTTCTCCCGCAATCTGTAGTTTTCGTACAATCTCCGGAGGCAGATAATAGGCGCGCGCGACTCGGGGTGATCAATGTCCACTTACCTCCTTTCGAAAGCCGAAAAGGATCTATTTGATGCGATCGAGCATGGAGATCCTGTAGAGTTCGGACGAGATTGCGAAGACAGGACGATCCGATCTGAGGTCCTGCGCCATTTTGTGCTTGGCCTTCCTGTCGTCGATGAGGAAGAGGGAATTTTTGCCGCCGCGTCATCGCTGCTTCGCGGTCCTCCCCCCGGGAAACGTTGCCGGGTTACGGGCGTCGGCATCTCGATCCGGGGCGCGATCATCCAGGGCCGGCTCACCCTGGATTCCGCCATCGGCGAAGCCGGGGCCCCGATATGCCCGCTAAGGTTCAGCAAATGCCGGTTTGACGGCGGGTTCTCGGGCCGGCACGCCCGTTTCAGCCGCCTGAGCTTCGCGCGGTCCCGGTTTCGCGACCCCCCGGTCCGCGGCTGTATTGCCCCGGCGCCGACGGTCGACCTCACCGGCGCCACGATCGGAAGCAGCCTCGTGATGCGGCGGGTGCGGCCCGACCGCGCGACCGACACCGCCGAGGCGAAAGCGGACTATTTGTGGATCAGAGCGCTCGGCGCGCGGATCGACGGCGAAGTTGACCTTTCCTATTCTCGCCTGCGCGCCCCGCCCGAGCGGCGCGACAGGCCGCTGTCGGAGCCGCCGATCTGCGGGCTCGACCTCTCGCTCGCCCGGATCAACGGCGACGTCCAGTTTCTCAACGGCGCGCGCAGCGAAGGCGCCATTTACGCCCGCGGCGCGATCATCAGGGGCGATGTCTGGATGAGCGGCGCCGTTATCGAGGGCGGGGAGAAATACGCCCTCTTCTTCCAGTCGGCCGAGATCGGCGGCTCGCTGATGCTCGACGGCCGCTCCAAGGACGCGGCGCGGCGCGGCGATTGCCAGCTGTTCAAAGCGTTCGGGCAGGTCAACCTCAACGACCTCCAGCTCGGCGGCACGCTGACCTTGTCGAACGTGCAATTGCGTCCCCCCAAGCCCGGCCGGGACGGCGGTTCGGCGCCGCGCCCCGCCGCGGCGGACACGAGCGGGCCCGCGGACGAAACGAAGAGTCCGGACGACGGAGCCGATCCCGCCGATTTCGCGTGCCTGCGCCTCGACGATGCCCGCGTCGGCGATTCCGTCCTGATCGAGATCGTCGAGGGCGAAAGGTCGCGGCTCTATGGCCAGCTCTATTTGCATAACCTGGAAGTCAAGAACGCGCTGACCATCACCGACGCCTTTCTCGGCATGCCGCTGGCGGACCCGCGCGAGGCCATCGCCCTGTACGCGCCGTTCCTGAGGGCGCGGCAGGTGACGATCGGCAACGTGGAGCCGTTATTGTGGGAGGAGGGTGGCGCGGCGCCCCGGCCGGACATGATGGGTCTGTCGGTCAACCTGGCGGGGGCGAAGGTCGAATCGCTGGCGATCGCCGACAGTTGGCTGAACGGCCATTTTTGCGCGCCGGCACTGAAGTGCGCGGGCGATCTCGCGCTCGACGCCCGCATCGGCGGAAGCGTCGATCTGCGGGGCGCGGAAATCGGTGGCTCGCTCGACATAGCGGAACTGAGGCTCGACGAGGGGGCCAAGGGGTTCGACCGGCGAGTCAGGCGTCTCGACCTGCGGGACGCGACCATCGCCCGCACGCTGAGCCTGACCATGCGGGATCGCGCTGTCCGGGACGGAAGCATGCAGTTGGTCAAGGCGAGGCGCGTAGCCTTGGCCAGCCTGCGCTCGATCGTGCTGATGGAATGCCTGTGGCGCTGCAAGGCGGCGTCGGGCCGCTCGCAGGTCCTCCAGACCGGCTTCCTGTTCCGGGGGGAGGGCGCGTTTCTGCTCGACGGCAAGCAGGCGAGTTTCGACAGCGTCGTCGGCCATTTCGGGCATTGCTTCGCCGAGGCGCCGGCAGTCGCCGATCCCGAGCCCGGGTCCGATCCCGAGCCCGCATCCGCATCCGCATCCGATCCCGAACCTGCCCCTTCGGCCGATGCACAGCTCGGCCGGGCGATCGAGTTCGTACGCCTTTATTGCGCCTATGTGCGCACCGACCGTCCCCGGATAATGATCACCGATCCGCGCGACGCGCCTCCTTTCGTGGAAGCCGCCCTGGCCGCCGACACCGCCAGGCCGGGCACTCTCTCTGCCGGCGCGGAAGGGGGCATAACGCCTTGGGCGAGGGTGAAGAAGCAACCGTTTGCCGACCTCGCGCCCGATCTGCTGAAGCCCGTCGCCGTCAGCAACCGCCGGGACGAATTCATCGTCAGCGGCTATTGCCTCAGCGGCAGCGCCCTGGTCCGCACCAAATTTCGCCTCAGGACGGGGGCCAACCCGGTCCAGATCAAATTGCTCGAGGAAAAGCCGGTCCGCGATCTCGAAAAAATGCCCTGCGTCGACGGCCAGTTCGTCTGCCATCCCGCCGGGATCGACCCCGGCAAGCATGAAGGCTGGATCATGCCGCCGGCGGTGACGGATATGGAGCCGGTCGCCGACAAGGATCTCCATGACCTCGAAGCCAGGCTCGTCCATCATGTCCGGAGCAGCTGTTCGATCCACGGCACGGCCGATCTCACCGGCCTTGTCTGCGGCATGCTCGACGACAATTCCGGGCGCGCCTGGGGGACCGAGGCGATCCTGCCGATGAACCACTTCGTCTATAGCCGGACGACCTGGATCGGCCGCGACGCGGAAGATCCCACGACCTTTGGCAAGGGGACCTGGCGCAGCATACGCGTCGCGGCGGCGCGCCGGCTGCCTCTCTGGCTGATCGATCTCTTCAACCTGAACGAGCGCCTGCGGCGATCGAGCCGCTACTGCACGGGATGGCAGGCGAGGCTCAACTGGATCTATCGGCAGTTCGATACGCATGGCCTGCCGTCGCCGTCGCGCTATCCGATCACCCAGGCCAATTATTCGCCGCAGCCGTTCGAGCAGGCGATCAAGGTCTGCCGCGCGGAAGGGCGCGAGGATTATGCGATCGAGTTCGAGATCGTGAAGCAGAAGATCGAATGGCGCCTGTTCAACCGGCGCAACTGGGCGAGATTCCTCATCGTCGGGCTGGTGGCCGCGGTGATCTGGCTGGCTTCCACTCACGTTGATACCCCGGACCGCGTGCCGATCGCCTTTGCGCTCGCGATCGGGATTTGGATGGTTTCCTATGTCGCCAGCTTCGCCCTGCGAATCATGTTCGGCTATTTGCGCAAGCCGGTGCGGGCGATCGGAAGCCTCGTCGCCGCCTTCCTGATCGGCTGGGGCGGCGTGCATGTCGCCAATGACCGCCATCTCCTGGTGGTCGATGTGGCGCCCGTCGCGGGCTTGGTCCAGGTCGCGGGGGAACGATCGCTCATGGCCAGCCAGAATGCGAAGGCCACCGACAATCCGATCCACCACGTGCATTGCGGCGGGTCGATCAGCGAAGCTCTCTACGCTCTCGACGTGCTGATCCCCTTGATCGACCTGAGGGAGGAGAGCCGCTGCGAGGTCGGACGGGCAAACGATTATAGAAGAGACCATCCCTTCAGCCCGAACTGGGTCGCCCGGCTGCCCGGCGCCTCGGCCGACAGCGAACGCTTCTGGTCCGCAGCCAAGGCGGTCTACGCGATCGCCGGCTGGTTCCTCGTCTCGCTGTCGATCCTGACCTTCGCCCACGTCAACCGCGCCCGCGTCGAACCGTCCTGAGCGAAGGGTTGCGCGGAGCGAAGTGGCGCGCGGTGGGACTTGCATTCCCCACTATGCGTTCGGTCGGCCTGGGGGCCGGACCCGTGCTACGGCAGCAAGATTCACCGTGTCACGCGCGCCGCCGCTTTCATAGCATGGCGCGGACGAGTCGCGAACAGGCCGGCGCGAGGCGCGGCGCGGCCGGCCGGATCGGCGGCCGCACCCGTCCCGCCCCGATTTTCGAGACCAAAAGCGCCGAATCCCCGTAAAAAATAGTAAGACAAAAAGCCCTCATAACTATAGATAGGAAAAATGAGGGCAGCGCTTGAGTCTGAATACTTCACTCGAAGGTTCCGCATGTGCTTGATTCTGCTGGTTGCGGCGATTTCATTTGCCGCCGGCGCGAGTCGCGGCGACGCGGCCCAATCAAGGCTTCCCACCAGGCTTCTCGCGGTCGATTCCCTCTGGTCGACCGGCGGCAGGGCGACCGGCCCGGCCACCCGCACCCCGGCGGGCGGACCGGGCCGGAGTCGCCCGGCACCCTGGGGTCCGTAGCCGCGGCCCTTGGTGCGGGGAGCCGGCGCCGGTTTCGGTCAGGCGGAGCCGGCGCCGGTTATCCGGCGGGCCCCGGGAACTGCGCGCGGCCGCCCGCTCAGCAGCGGGTCGAGCGGCCGAGCGAGCCGTCGCTATTGACCACCGTCATCGTGTCCCGGTCGATCACCACGAGGCGGATGGTGGCGGTCTGGCTGCCCGACATGGTCAGCTCGTCGCCGTCCAGGTTCCACAGGCCGGTGCCGCCATTGGCGGCGATGAAGCGGCCGTCGCGGGTGAACTCGATCGCGGTGTCGCCCCCGGCGCTGCAATCGCCGTCGTCGGTCCAGCGGCCGACCAGGAAATCGCGGTCGAGCTGGCCCGGGCCGGCGCTCGCCGCCGGGACCGCGGCGCCGCCCTCGGCCGGCTTGCCGCCGGCGCCTTCGGCGGCCTGGTTGCCGGCCGCCGCATTGGCCGGCGCGCCAATGCTGTTGTTGGCCGCCGCGCCGCCGCCGCGGAGCCGGTCGCAGCCCGCGAGCGTGACCAGCGCCGCCGCCGCCAGAATCGCAATCCCCTTCATCCTCTCGCCCCCTCTTCAACCCCGGAAGAAGCGAGCATAACCCGGCGCGCCGCCAAGCGGAAGATTGCAAAAAAAGGCGGCGCTTCCCGGTGCCGCGCCTCCGTCAGAGCAGCTTTTCGTAGATCCGGTAGCGGCGGTTGATCCTGCTTTCGATCGCGTCGGCGATTCCGATCATCGGCGCATTGTCGTCGAGGATCCAGCCGATCTCGGCGCGGCCGATCTTGTAATGGCCGTGGCCGGCGCGGCGGATATATTCGATCATCATGAAGGCGAGCTGGCTGGCGAGGCGGGTCGCGTGGAGCTTCCTGACCACCCCCATCAAGGGCACGCGCCCGCCCTTCGGCCGCATCCGCTTCAGCCGCCACAGCAATTTGACGAAGCCGAACGGAAACAATTCGCCCTTCAGGTCGGCGATGAACTCGTTGATGTCGGGCAGGCCCATCATGAAGGCGACGGGCTCGAACCCATGACCGGGTTCGAGCCCGCCGTCATATTCGGCGACCAGGATCATGTCCTCGAGCACGATCGGCCGCAACTTCTTGCCGGCATAGGCGATTTCGGCGGGGGTCAGCGGGATGAACCCCCAATTGTCGGACCAGGCCTCGTTGAGGATCGACAGCAGCAAAGCCGCCTCCTCGTCGAAGCGGCTCTTGTCGACGTGGCGGATGCGGATCCGCGGATTCCTCTCGCCCGACGCGACGATCCGCTCGATCAGCGGCGGGAACGGCTTGTCGACGGCGATATCGTAGGTCAGCAAATCCTTGACCCCGGCATAGCCCGCGCCCTCGATCCAGCCCTGATATTCGGCCTTGTTGTGGCCCATCATCACCATCGGCGGATGATCGTGGCCCTGGATCAGCAGCCCCGGCTCGTCCCAGATGCCGAGCGAGAAGGGGCCCATCGCGCGCGTCATCCCCTTGCCGCGCAGCCAGCCCTCGGCCGCCGCGAGTAAAGCCCGCGCGACGCCCTCGTCCTCGGCCTCGAACATCCCCCACTGACCGAGCCCCGCCGCCATATGTTCGAGCACGAGCTGGTCGACCTGCGCCGAGATCCGCCCGACGGGCCGGTCGGAGCCCTCCCGGAAGGCGAGGAAGAACGCCGCCTCGCCATGCTCGAACCAGGGATTCTTGCCGGGCGTGATCAGCCCGCGCACCTCGTCCTTGAGCGGCGGCACCCAATTGGGATCGGACAGGTTCAGCCGATAGGCGAGCTCGACGAAGGCCTTCCTGTCGGCCTTGGATAGGGCCTCGCGGACGGCAACCCCACCCGCCAAAGCAGTACTTTGGCGGGGACCCGGGGAAGGGGCGGAAGCGGAGGCGGGGGCGGCGGTCATGGCCCGGGGATAGCGTCTGGCGCGGCGGGTTGCCAGCGGGTGCGTGGGGCGCGGAAGTAGACGAAGTTGAGGAAGTTGACGGTACGTCGAGGAAAATCGCCCCACCGCGAGGATGGCGGTCCGGCGACGGGCTCGGTTCAGGAAAACCGCTGCCGGCCTGAACGAAATCCGCGGAAGTTTCATAAGTTTCAGCTTCCCAAGGCGAAAAAATTCCTTCCCGCGCAAAAGGCCGGGGATGGCCGCCGGCGACCGCGCCGCAAAGGAGAGTTTCAGCCGTCACCGCAACAGGCTGACAGAGGAAATCCAACATGTATCCAACAAAATGAATCAGCCTGGGGGCTGATTCATCCTTCGGGGGATCTTCTCGGGAGCCTGCTTCGTGGCCGGAATCGCGGCGTGCCGTCTGTGGCCGTTGACCTTGCCGGTCTTCTGCGAATCCGTCACGCTCAGGACAGGGGATGTTGGCCCTTCATTGCCTCAGGACAGGCCGATGTTGGCTTTGGATGCGCTTTGGATGAGCGGAATTGGGGTGGGGCGGCGCCGCAGGCGATGTTAAAGACGTATTGAGAACAAAGCACGAACATGCTAAGTTGACAAAATTCGACAGCAATTAAGTGGCTCGCCCGTCAGAACGCTTTCCACCCCCGGATCGAGCTGCTATCGATCGCTGGGGCTGCAGTCACGAAGCTATGTATTGAATGACAACCGGGGAATTGTGCTAATGATTCAAAAGCTTCCGGTAGTCGACCTTTTCGCCGGCGCAGGCGGGCTAAGCGTCGGCGCAACCGCTGCTGGATGCGCCGTGAGAGCTTCTGTCGAGATTGAAGGCATCGCCTGCGACACGATGAGGAGAAATCCCCGTTATCACGGTGCCGTGGTGAATGCCGACATATGTCACCTAACGGGCGAAGATCTACGGAAGCTGGCGGGCCTGGGCAGGGCAGATCCCCTTATCGTGGTTGGGGGAGCTCCTTGCCAGCCCTTTTCAAAAGCCGCTTATTGGGTCGAGGAGGGTAACGAGGCCCGTTACCGCCGGAGTCGAGCGGCTGGAGTTGTCGCTAGCCGTCCATTGCCGCCGTCGCAGGCGCGCCCTGATGAGCGTCGTGATCTTGTGGGGGAGTTTTGGAGGCTTATCGACGAATCGTGTGCTGATGGCTTTGTCTTTGAGAACGTGCCGAGTATCCGGCACCCTCGCAATCGACCTATCCTTGAAGCGTTCAAACTTGCTGCGCACGAAGCGGGGTTCATGGTTACCGAGCATGTCGCCAACGCGGCTCAATATGGAGTGGCCCAGACTCGCGAACGGGTCTTCCTACTCGGAGCTAAGCGCCGCAAACCGCAGGCGCCTGAGGCAACGCACGCAATCAAAGTCGACAGCGACCTTCACCTAAAGCGGCCTACAACGGCCGCTGAAGCCCTGGAGGGGCTTAACGGCGACGAGCATTTCGAGCCCGAGGAAGTGGTTAACGGACGATGGGCACGACATCTGGAGGAAGTGCCGCCGGGCTGGAATTACAAAGCTCATACGGCTTGGGCTGGCCATCCTGATCCAAGCTTCGTAACCGAAACCCGGTTCTGGAACTTCTTGCTTAAACTGTCGCCAGACCGGCCCTCTTGGACATTGGCAGCTTCACCGGGACCTTGGACAGGGCCTTTTCACTGGCGCTCACGTAGGCTCAGAACCGTGGAAATGACGGCGCTCCAAGGATTTCCGAAAGGGTATCAAATCGCTGGTTCGCGCCGCGAGCGCGTCAAGCAGGCGGGCAACGCAGTCCCTCCTCCGCTCGCTTGCGTAATGGTTGAGGCAGTTGCTGAAGCTGTGGGTCGATGAATGTGAGATTGAGGAGCGTCAGCCTATTTAGCGGTTGCGGAGGGTTAGATCTTGGTTTGGGCGCAGCCGGTTTTGAAACAATCGTCGCAACGGATGCTGAGCCTCTCTGCGGTGAGACCTTTCGCATCAATTTCCCGGATACCGCATTTCTCGCCCGGCGGATGGGAGATATTGGCCGAGCCGACCTCGCGCAAGCGGTTGGCGGAAGGCTTGGTGATATCGACCTCCTTGCAGGAGGTCCGCCCTGTCCCTCATTCTCTAAAAGCCGGTTTTATCGAAAGGACAAGCCGAGAGCTCTCGACGATCCCAATGGCTGGGAGACGATAGACGGTTATCTAAACGTGCTGGATTGGACGCGCCCCCGCGCGTTCCTGCTCGAGAACGTAAAAGGGCTTGCCTACAAGGTTCATCGCGATGCGCTTGACACCATTATTCGGCGTGCGGAGCGTCTGGGCTATAATGTAAGCTGGGGGGTGCTAAACGCGGCTGACTTCGGCGTGCCCCAAATCCGAGAGCGATGCTTCGTGGTTGGATCTCTTGAATGCAAGCTGACGTTGCCGAACCCCACCCACTCCAAGCTTCCTGGCGATACTGGCCTCCTACCTTGGGTTTGCGCGGGCGAAGCGCTCGGCAATCTCGACACGGAAGAGAGAGCATCCGACCTGGGTCATTATGCCGGAGGCCGGCATAATGATCTGCTCGCGCAAATTCCACCTGGTGAGAATTACCTTCACTTCACTGCGGAGCGAGGACACCCAACGCCCCTATTTCGGTGGCGAAGCCGCTATTGGTCTTTCCTGCTGAAGCTTAGCCCCGATATGCCCTCTTGGACAATTCAGGCGCGGCGCTCGAACAACATGGGCCCATTTCATTGGCGCAATCGTATCCTTCGCATCGAGGAGATCAAACGTCTGCAATCCTTCCCGGATGATTTTTTTCTGGCAGGCAACGTTGAGCAGCAGTGGCGCCAGATTGGCAATGCTGTCCCGCCATTATTGGGCGAGGCAATCGGAAGATCAATCGCGGATCAGCTATGCCCAGCACTCAAGAATGTAGCCTGAAGCGCTATTCAAATTCAGCCCGTCCCGTCTCTCTCGGGGCAACCAACAGAAAATCTGTCAGCTTGCGTCGTAGGGAGCTCTGACGTCGGGTCTCACACTCCCACACCACCAGGACCTCCCAGCCAAGAGCCTCCAATTCGTTCAGGACATCCACGTCCCGTGCTGCGTTTCGAGCGAGCTTTGGAAGCCAGTAGTCAAGGCGACTCTTCGGTTGTCTGGCCAGCCGACATCCTGGATGTTGGTGCCAGAAGCAACCGTTCACCTGAATGATTTTTCGGCGGCTTGGAAAAGTCAGGTCGGGCGTCCCTGGCAAATCCCGGCGATGCAACCTGAAACGTGTTCCGAGAGCGTGAGCCATCCGCCGAACGACCATTTCTGGGCCGGTGTCGTACTTTCGGATGCGGCGCATTTGGATGCTCCGCTCAATCGGGCTCAGGCGATCGGGCATAAGGCAGGCACGGGAGCGACGCGTCGATCAGCGAAATTTGACCTGTCCAACTGACATTGGGCCGGACACATAGGTCGCAAAAGGCACACTTTGAATTTCCAGGAAGTCTTGAGTTAGGAGAGGATTAACTGAAGCCAGGTCAAAACGCCGGACGCAACTTTGTGCATGAGTACGGCTAAGGGGTACGCGGCCACCAGCAGCGTTTCCGCCAGGCGTTCACGAGCCCTTTCCTTCAGTGCTCCTCCCATTTTGCGGACCTCGCCAATAAGGGCTCTCCAAACGCGAGCAGCCCGCTCTATTAGCCCACCCCGCTCCGCCACGGTGGCCGCGTCGGGGGCGGGCTTGCCAAGCTCCCCTCGAATGGTTTCAATGGCAGATCCAACTTCCCGCACGCTGGGCGAAAGTTCGTCGTCGTCGGGAGGAGGAAGATTATGACCGATCATGCCCGGCTGTGCACGAAGCCGTTGAATTTCTTCTTCGAGCGCTGCGAGCCGATCTAGGACAAGGCGACGTTGCCTTCGCTCTACCGCCGTTCCAAAATGTAAGGGCGTTCCACTCCTGATTCTAGTTTGGACTGCTTCAAGCTCGTCCGACACCTCATCCAATTCAGGCAGGGGGTCCTGCCGCAATGCTTCAATAGCGGCTTGGGTCTCTGCGGGATTATGAAGCTTCGCACGCTGCTCGACGTAAGCGGGAAGAAACATCGGCCGCAATGCCACGACTATCTCATTGTTTCCTTTGCTTCGCGCGGCAATGCCATGGTCTCTCGCCGCCTCAAGCGTCCCCTTGCTGACTTGTAGAGAGGGGGACGACCCCAGCGCCCCGGAATGCCGGTCGAAGTCAAACGCTGCGAAAACCGCAAGGTCGTTGCTCCAACCCAAGATCAGAGTTTGCTCGCCAGTCATTCGCTGGAAACGACCGACACCACTCGTCACCTGAATCCGATATTCCTCTGCTGACCGCGTCCTACCGCCATGAGACAGATTCCAGATATATGCGCGAATATTAAAATGCACTCGGCCGCGACTCATCCGCAATTCAAGCGGATGTACATTGGGCTGGGACAGTATCTCTACATCCCAACCTACTTCAGCGATCGCCATTTGAATCCGCTGGAGCAGTTGAAGCTTGGTTAGTCGTGCCATGGGGAATTCATATTTAGCCTCTCGAGCCTACGCTACAAAAAAAGCTCCCCGGCCCCCACCCCCAGCGCATCCGCGATCCGCTGGATGTTGATGAGGCTGACATTCTTCTCGCCGCGCTCGATCGCTCCGAAATAGGAGCGGTCGATGCCGGCCCTGAGGGCGACCTCTTCTTGCGACAGCTTGATCGCTTTGCGGAGTTGCCGCATGCGCGCGCCGAGCCGCTTCTTGACCTGCTTTTGTCGATCCTTGTCCACGCCGCCAATGTCGGCCGAATGCGGACAATGATTCCACGGGCGATAAATCCAATATGGTGCCTACATCGGTGTTTCTGATCCGTTGCGCGCCCGCTTAGCCGGACTCACCTGCATCCGGCTCGTGGGGCGGCGGAAGCGACGACATCGCGGATTCGACCAGACGGATATAGAGACCGTTGAGACGATGAAGCTGCCTCCCGACCGGGAGCAAGTCCGCCGCGGACGCGCCCGGGTCCGCTTGCAGCCGCTGTTCGACGAGGCCCAGTAGAGCGTCGAGCATCAGCAATAGCGGCGAGGGTTTCATGCCGTTCCGCGTTTAGCGCAATATTGCGGACTATAATACCCGGAATCGATGGATTGCACTCGGAGGCGCGCGCTGTCTTGCGTAGGGTATGGGAGATGAATTCCGGCCGCCGCCGGAATGACGAGCGAGAGACGCTAAGATCTAAAGCCCGGCCGAAAATGGTGACGGCGCCACTTCCCCCGGAAGTTGCTAAGGGATCCGCACCATCACCTTTGGACGATTATTTCCGCTGCCGCGGAGGCCCGGTCGCGACGCCGCCGCTCAGCTCCGCCACATAATAAGGATAAACCTCGGCCACCTCCGGCGTATACCCCAATACCACCCCACAAAGTGGTACTTTGCGGGGGACCCCGTTCAGCCCCGATCGCGCTGCCTCGGATGCCCGGTGGCGACCCCGCCCGAAAGGCGCGCGACGTAAGGATACGTCTCGGCCACCTCCTCGGTGTAGCCCAGATTGAAGACCGTCGGACTTTTGTTGGGCCGCTCCGGGCGGTCGTAGTACGTCCGGAAAACCTTGTCCCAGAAGAAGGTGGTGATGCCGAAATTGCCGGTTTCGTCGTGGAAATGGTGGGCCATGTGGCGGCGCTTCATGTCGGCGAGCAGGCGGCTCTTGGGCTTGTAGGCGAGGTGCTGGATGCAGTGGACGAATTCGTAGACGCAGGTCGTCAGCAGGCCCGCGGCGAGCGCGGCGGCCGCCCCTCCGAAGCCGGCGTTCCAGTAGGCGCCGATCGCCCAGCCCATGGGGATCACGCCCAAGGCGATCGTCGGCAGCGTCGTGTGGAGCGCGCCGAACAGGACTTCGAGATGGTTGGGGTCCTGGTGGTGGTCGTAATGGATCCGCTTCCAGGTCGGCGCCGCCCATTTGTGCCGCCACATCCAGCGGCTGTGCAGCACGTAGCGGTGGATGAGGTACCAGAAGAGCGGGTAGACGAGGCTCGAAGCGGCGATCGCGATCAGGGTCGGCGCGAGCGGCGCCGGCCGCCACGCATAGGCGGCGACCGCGGCCGCGCTCAGGGCGAGATAGGCGATGATCGCCGGATATTGAAAATACGCCGCGACGAGCTCGCGCAGCGTCATCTTGTCGAGATGATGCTCGCGTCTCCAGAAGGACGGGCGCCAAATGGCTGAATGGCTTTCTTGGGCGGTCTTCACGTCAGCGGTTCCGATGGTCGTTGTAGCGCGCTCGGCGCGGGAAAGGGAGCGCCTTTGCGCCCCGATATGTGAGCGGCCTATGAATTTGCAATAAGGCGATTCTTGGGCGGGCCCTTCGATACGGGGCTTCGGCAGGCTCAGCCCCTACTCAGGATGAGCGGCTGAAAAAGAGTGACTGTCACTATTTTCGCGCTCGCGGACGATGCGGTTGGCGAGGTCCCAGTCGACCTGGCGGTCGACGTCGATCGGCCCCTCGGCGAACGGCATCAGCACCGGCGCGGTGCTGAGGCCGATGGTGCGCGACAGGGCCCTTAGCACCGTCCTGAGCGTGAACAGCCGCGACTTGTAGAGCAGGAACGCCCAAAAGCCGAACGCCCCGATCAGCCGCCTGGGCTTCTTGCCGAACTGGCCGCCGGAGTTGAACACCTTGGGCGCTGCGAGCGCGCGCGGCGTCAGCAAGGCGTAGAGGTTGCACGAGGAGAAGGCGCCGTCGCGGAAGCGGTGGAAGGCGCGGTTGCCTTCGGGATATTTGTCGAGGACGAAGCTTGCCGGGGTGAGGCCGAGCGCGCCGTCCTCGCCAAGGCCGTCGAGCGCGCGGCAAAAATAGGCGACCATTTCGGGCGTGTGGAGCGCATTGTCCCCGGTCGTGATGACGAGCGGGAGCATGGCCTCGCCGGCGACCGCGGCGACGCTGGCGCCGATCGTCCCGCGGCTCGCGACATATTCGATCGTCTCCGCGCCCGGCAGCGGGGCCAGGATCGCTTTGGCCTCGGCGATGCTGTCCGCCTCGATGCCGACGATCGTCCTGCCGACCCGCCCCGACGCCATCACCGCCGCGACGACGCGGCGCAGCATCGGCTGGCCGGCAATGTCGATGAAGCATTTGTGGGAGACGCCGCCGGCCTGCGCCAGCGGATCGAGATTGCCGCGGCTCGCCGCCAGGACGAGCGCGGTATAGCGCGTGTCGGTCATGGCGCCTTTCCGTAGAGCGGGGCCATTAGCGGCGCAATGTCGCCCAGCACCGGCAGCGCCTCGAGCGCGGCGCGCAAGGCGTGGGCGCGCCCGGGCGGGAGGATCGGCGCGACGCAGCCGTCATATTTGGTCCAGAGCTGCGCGTCGGTGAACGGCGCGGCGAGGCTGCCGGCCGGCCAGGGCACTTCGGTTTGGCAGGCGCGGCCGTCCTTGAGGATCACTTCGACCCGGGTCGGAAATTCGCCTTCGGCCTTGTCGACGCCGTGGCGGTGGATGCGTGGGTAGAGCGCCCGAAGCTCGGGGCGGACGGCGGCCTCGTCGGTGAAGTCGGCGAGGCTGCAATTGCCGGTCACGAGCAGGCAGGCGAGGCCGTATTCGAGGCTGAACCTGGCCTGCGGCGCGTCCTTGGGATCGGTGTACATGAGGTTGTTGAAATGGGTCACGGGCGCGTGGACGTGGACCGCCTCGACGTCCCCGGCGGCGAAGCCCTGCGCCTGTTGCAGTTGGGCGAGGCCGTCCATCGCGCGATGGGCGCTGCCGCAATTGGGGAAGCGCTTCGCCTTGAGGCCGCTGGAAAGGAGCAGCAGCGGTTCGCCGACGCGGGCGGTTTCGAAGCGCAGAATCTGGCCGTGCTCGACATGGGTGAGGGTGTTGCGCAGGCTTTCGTAATCGGGGCCGACCATCAGCCGGTTCATGCCGGTCGGGCCGTCGAGCGTGTCGAGGCCGGCGTCCATGCCGGCGCGGGCGAGGCCGGCGGCGAGGATGCCCGATTTGGCGGCGAGGCCGGCGTGCAGCGGCTTGGCCATCGTCCCGAACTGCGCCATGAAGCCGCCCGCCATGCTGGTCGAAAGCGAGACGGCAAAGGCCGCCCGTTGCGCGTCGAGGCCGAGCAGGCGGGTGCAGGCGGCCGCGGCGCCGATCGCGCCGACGGTCGCGGTCGCGTGCCAGCCGCGGTTGCGATGGGCCGGGTTCACCCCCTGGCCGACGCGGCCGAGGATCTGCAGGCCGGCGACATAGGCGTCGAGGCATTGCCGGCCGTTCGCGCCCTCCTGCTCGGCCAAAGCGAGGATGGCGGGGACGAGGACGGCGCTGGCATGGGCCTTGGCGGGATCGAAATTGTCGTCGAAATCGAGCGCGTGGGCGGCGGTGCCGTTGACCAAAGCGGCCCAGGGCGCGGCGAGGCGGGCGCCCTGCAGAATCGCGGTGGACGCGCCTTCGCCCCAATGCCGAACCGTCTCGAACACGTTGCGGGCGACCGGCTCGGCCGCGCCGGGGACGGCGACGGCGATGGTGTCGATGAACGCGCGGTGCGCCGCGTCCCAGGCGGCGCCGGGCCATTCAGCGGGCGTTTGCGCAAGCCAGTCTCCATAAGCGAGGACGGGGTTGGTCTCCATCGCCGGGCCCCTTAGACGAGCCGCAGCCGGCGCGACAGGCCGCCGAGCGCCAGCCGATCGTCACGGGTCAACCCATAGCGCAACGTCAGCCAGCTCGTCGCGGCCCACAAAGCCGCGCAGGCGGCGAAGCGGGCGGGGCCGCGCAGCAGATATTCGGCCAGCGCCATCAGCGCGCAGCCCGCCAGCGCCAGCGCGAGGCCCTGGACGAGCTTGCGGTCGAACGGGTTGAGGCCGTCCGAGAGCTGGAGCTGGATGGTTGCGGCATAGCTGGAGCCGATCGTCGCCGCGCCGACCGCGATCGCCATGCCGAGCGCGCCGTAGGCTGGGGTCAGCCAGGCGGCGAGGCCGATCCAGAGCGCGATGGCGATGAACGCGTTGAGCAAAGGCAGCGCCCGGTGGCCGATCATCTCGACGATCGCCGAAGCCGGCCCGACGATCGCTTCGATCGCGCGCGCGCCGACCAGGATGAACAGCAAGGGCAAGGCGGCGCGGGCCTCCGGGCGGTAGAGGCTGAGGATGTCGACGCCGGCGAAGACGAGCAGGCCGGCGAGCGGCACGACCAAAGCGGTCGAGACGCGGCTGGCGAAATGGTAGAGCGGCGCGACCTCGGCGCGGTCGGCATGCGCCTGCGCCGAGGAAAGCGGCCCGAGCACATATTGGAAGGCCTGGCGGACGATCAGCGGGACGGTGGAGATCTTGCGCGCGATCTCGAACAGGGCGGCCGCGGAAGCGCCGCGGGCGCCGGGCAGGATCAGGTTCAGCACCACCGGCGGCGCGTCGATCAGCGCGCGCCGGGCGAGGTTCGACGGGAGCAGGCCGACGCCCGACAGGATCAGGTTGCGGGCGAGGCCCGGCGGGAGCGGCGCACGGACCAGCAGCTTGAGGTCGTAATAGCGGCCGAGCAGGCGGACGCAGAGCAGGGCGGTGATCGCCAGCGAGCAGAGGTGCGCGGCCATCAGCCCGACCGAGCCCGCGCCGAGCGCGAAGAAGCCGAGCGCGAACAGGATGCGCGCGATCTGCTCCCAGAAGATGCGCAGGCGAATCTCGGGCCCGAACGCGCGCCGCGCGCGCGCCGCCGAGGTGGCGACCTCGATGAAGGTCCACAAAGGCAGCGCCCAGACGAACATCGCGACCGCTTGCGGAATGTGGGGCGCATCCTCGGGCGCGGCCGAGAAGATGGAGGCGACCGCGCTCGCATTCAGGCTGACCGCCGTGGCGATCAGCGTCGAGGGGGCGAGCGCGATCAGCAAGGCGAGCTTGACCGCGCCGTGCGCCGCCGCGTCCTCCTCCTTCGGCACCACCCGCTGCAGCGCCAGCGGCATCGAAAGATGGACGAGGTTGGTGGCGAGGCTCACCGCCCCCCAGAGCACGACATAGATGCCGTAGGTCGCGATCCCGAACAGCCAGGTATAAAGCGGCTGCGCCAGCGCCTCGATCAGCGCCCCCATCCGCGAGAGACCGGCAAGACCCGCGCCGCGCGCCACCTCGCCGCGGGTGACGGCGGGATCACTTGGCGCTGGCGGCTCTTCACCCATCGGGGCGGAGTGGTAGTCGTTTCGGCAACGCACGCCAATCTCGGCTTGACGCGGGCGCTCCCCTTCGACATTTCCAGTTATATCGAAATATGGAGCAGCCAGTGGATTCGGTTCGCGCGGTTTCAGCCTTGGGGGCGTTGGCGCAGGAGCATCGGCTCGGCTTGTTCCGGCTGCTCGTCCAGGCAGGCCCGGGCGGGCTGGCGGCCGGGGCGATCGCCGAGGCGCTCGGGGTGCCGAATTCGTCGCTCTCCTTCCATCTGGCGCAATTGAATCGCGCCGGCCTGATCCGGCAGGAGCGGCGCGGCCGGTCGCTGATTTATTCGGCCGATTATGACGCGATGAACGCGCTGGTCGGCTACCTGATGGAGAATTGCTGCGGCGGCGCGTCCTGTGAGTCCGGTGCCGCCTGCGGCCCGCCCGACCCGATCGAAGAAAGGAAAAGCGCATGAAGCGGCTGCACGTCCATGTCGGGGTCGACGATCTCGATCGCTCGATCGGATTCTATTCCACCCTGTTCGGCGCGGGGCCGAGCGTGGTGAAGCACGATTATGCCAAGTGGATGCTCGAGGATCCGCGGGTGAACTTCGCGATTTCGAGCGGCCGGCACGCGGCCCGGGGGATCGAGCATCTCGGCATCCAGGCCGAGGATGGCGCGGAGCTCGTCGAGGTCTATCGGCGGCTCAAGGCCGCCGACGCGCCGGTGCTGGAGGAGGGCGCGACGACCTGCTGCTACGCCCAGTCCGAAAAGAGCTGGATCGCCGACCCGGACGGCGTCGTGTGGGAGGCGTTTCTCACCACCGGCGACGCGACCGTCTATGGCGACAGCCCCGCGCTCGACGCGCTGTCCGCCAACGCGTCGGAACAGGCCTGCTGCGCACCGGCGATGCCCGCCGCGTCCGCGGCGCCCTCCTGCTGCGGCTAGCATCGTGATGGATGCGGGCCTGGCACGCCGGCTCACGGCGGAGGGCGTCGGCTCGTTCTTCCTGTTCGCGACCGTGATCGGCTCCGGCATCATGGCGGAGAATCTGGCGGGCGGGAACGATGCGATCGCCCTGCTCGGCAACACCGTGGCGACCGGCGCGATGCTGTGCGTGATGATCGCCATGTTCGCCCCGGTCTCGGGCGCGCACATGAACCCGGCGGTGACCCTGGTGACGGCGTCGCGCGGCGCGCTGACCTGGCGCGACGCCGGCGCCTACATCCTGGTCCAGCTCGCCTTCGGCATATTGGGGGCCTGGGCCGCGCATCTGATGTTCGACCTGCCGACGCTCCAGCTCTCGGTGAAGGCCCGAACCGGGCTCGGCCAGTGGACCGGGGAAGCGATTGCCACCTTCGGCCTGATCCTCACCATCCTGGGCACCGCGCGGCACCGGCCGGACTGGCTGCCGGCGAGCGTCGCGCTCTACATCGCCGCCGCTTACTGGTTCACCTCGTCGACCAGCTTCGCCAATCCCGCGATCACGGTCGCGCGCAGCCTGTCGGACAGCTTCGCCGGGATCGCCCCGGCCGACGTACCGGCGTTCGTCGCGGCCCAGCTGCTGGGCGCCGCCGCGGCGGCCTCGCTCGCGCGCTTCCTCTTCCCTCAAACCGGGCCGGCGCCGGCGAGCAGGAAATAGCCGACGCCCGAGGCGGCGGACAGCGCCAGAACCGGGATCGCTCCCAGCCTGAAGCGGAAGATCGCGACCGTCGCGGCGGCGGCGAGCAGCAAGGCCGGGAGGTTGATGCCGGCAAGGATCGGCACGTCGAAATCGAGCGGGCCGGCGGCGAAGCGGCGCGTCTCGCGGAACAAGGTGTGGAGCGCGAACCACAATGCCAGGTTGAGAATGACGCCGACGATCGCCGCGGTGATCGAAGCGAGCGCGGCCGACAGCGCCTTGTTGCCGCGCAGCCGCTCGACATAGGGCGCGCCAAGGAAGATCCACAGGAAGCAGGGGGTGAAGGTCACCCAGGTGGTGAGGATGCCGCCCAATGTTCCCGCCAGCATCGGGGAGAGGCCGCTCGCCTGGCGGAACGCGCCCATGAAGCCGACGAACTGGGTGACCATGATCAGCGGGCCCGGCGTGGTTTCGGCCATGCCGAGGCCGTCGAGCATCTCCCCGGGCTGGAGCCAGCCATATTTCTCGACCGCCTCCTGCGCGACATAAGCGAGCACGGCATAGGCGCCGCCGAAGGTCACCACCGCCATTTGCGAGAAGAAGAGCGCGATCTGGCTGAAGACGTTGTCGGCGCCGAACAGCGCCAGCAACGCGGCCACGGGACCGAGCCAGAGCAGCAGGAAGATGGCACAGATACGCAGCGACCAGGCGAGGCCCGGCCGGGCATGATCCGGGACGTCGTCGCCGAGCAGCGAGGCTCGCCCGTCGCCCGCCGCGGGTCCGTGGCCGCCGCCGGCGAACGCCTGCGAACCCGCCCGGCTGCCGGCATAGCCGATCAGGCCTGCGGCGAGCACGATCACGGGGAACGGCACGGCGAGGAAGAAGATCGCGACGAAGGCGGCGGCGGCGATCGCCCGCATGACATTGTTCCCGAGCGCCCGGCTTCCGATCCTGCGCACCGCCTCGAGGACGATGGCCAGAACGGCCGCCTTGAGGCCGAAGAACAAGGCTTCGACGGCCTCGACCCCGCCGAGCGCGGCGTAGAGCCACGACAGGATCATGATCGCGACGAAACCCGGCAGGACGA
Organism: Sphingomonadales bacterium; assembly: GCA_034668465.1. Lineage (GTDB taxonomy): Bacteria > Pseudomonadota > Alphaproteobacteria > Sphingomonadales > Sphingomonadaceae > Allosphingosinicella. The sequence goes on along the minus strand of JAXDPI010000044.1, from coordinate 33,081 downwards.
ACAAGGCGCCGGCGATCAGGCCGCCTTTGGTCTTGTGCATCAGCCAGCCGATATAGGTGGCGAGCTGCTGCGCCTCCGGGCCGGGCAGCAGCATGCAATAGCTGAGCGCGTGCAGGAAGCGCGCTTCCGAGATCCAGCGTTTCTCCTCGACCAGGATGCGGTGCATGAGCGCGATCTGGCCGGCCGGCCCGCCGAAGCTCAGCGCCGCGATCTTCGCCCAGACCCGCACGGCCTCGGCGAGCGGCACGCCGTGATCGCCGGATGCCGCCGTCATGCCGCCGCGCCCAGAGCGATCGCGGGGAAAGCGCGGCCGAGCGCGCGCTCGTAAATGCGCGCCGCCGAGGCGACGTCCTGCAAGGCGGTGCCGGTCGAATCGAACAGGGTGATCTGGTGTTGCATGGTCCGCCCCGGCTTGCGGCCGGTGACGAGGTCGGCAAGCTCGGCATGGACGTTGCGCCGCTCCATCCCCGCCGCGAGCGCGTGGTGGAGATCGCCCATCGCGGCGCATTGATCGAGCCTATCGGCGACGACCAGGGCGCTCGCCATCAGCGCGGGCTCGATTTCGCTCTTGTCCGGACTGTCGGCGCCCACCGCCGCGACGAACGTGCCGGGCCGGACTTGCGACGGGCCGAGAAAAGGGCTGCGCGCCGTGGTGCAGGTGACGATCACGTCGGCCTCGAGCGCGGCGGCAACATCCTCGACCGCCTCCACGCTCACGCCCGCCATGGCCATGTCCCGCGCGAAGGCTCGCGCCCGGTCGGGGCGGCAATCCCAGGCGAAGGCGCGCGCGAGCGGCAGCATGTCGCGCAGCGCCTCGAGCTGGGCCCGCCCCTGCGCGCCGCAGCCGCAGACGAGGATCGTGCGCGAGTCGGGGCGGGCCAGATAGCGGGCGGCGAGCGCGGTCGCGGCCGCCGTCCGGCGCAGCGTGATCTCGATCGAATCCATGATCGCCAGCAACACCCCGGTCTCGCCATCGCATAAAAGGATCGCGCCCTGGATGGTCGGCAGGCCGCGCGCCTCGGGATTGTCGGGGAAATTGCCGTTGAGCTTGAGCGCGACGTAGCGGCGGCCGAGGCCGAGGCTGGCGCCCTTGGCGTGAAAGGCGCCGTTTCGGCCCGGCAGCGTCATCGGTGGCGGCGCCTGCGCCTTGCCCTCGGCGGCGGCGCGAAAGCCGGTCTCGACGGCTTCGAGCCATGCGGGCTGGTCCATCAAGCCGGCGACGTCGCCGCGCGTGAGGAGGAGGGTCGCCGGGCCTGAAGCGGTTCGCCCCCGTGCGCGGGCCAGGCTCATGCCCGGGCCCTCGCCTTGGGGGTGTGCGACACCCAGTCGTGGGTTTCGTCGGCGGCGTCGCGGCACCAGCGATAGAAGGCATCGTAGAGCAGCAGACCCGCTTCGAGTTGCTCGAGATCGTCGGCGTACATCCGCGACAGGCCGAGCGAGGCCGCCAGCAGCCCTGCCGCCTGCGGCGCGATTTCCGGCCGGGCGGTGTCGGCGCCGCGCACGATCGGGGCGAGACGCCCCAGCGCCTGGAGGCCGGCGAGGCCGAACTCCGCGACCATCACGTCGAACGTGCAAAGCTCTCCGCGATGGCTCCAGAACACGCTTTCGACGTCGAACGGCGCCGCGTCCATCCGCTCGGCGACCGCCGCCACCTCCCCCGGCGCGACGAACAGGAATATCGCCGACGGGTCGACGAACCGGCGGATCAGCCACGGGCAGGCGATCCGGTCGACCTTGGGGCGGGCTCGGGTCACCCAGATCGTGCGTCCGCGGGCATCGCGCGGAGGGAGGACCGCCTCGCGGATGGTCGGCAGGCCGGCGGCCTCCCAGGCGCCGGCGCCGCCCTCGAGCGTCTCGGCGCGAATGCCCGCGTGGCGCAGCCAGGCGGCCGCGCCGGGGCTCGCCTCGGCGCCGTCGCCGCAGATGACGATCGCCGCGGGGGAACCGATCCCGCCGGCCCAGGCGTCGACGCCTTCGGCCGGGCGCCGGACCGAGCCGGGAATGAAATCGCCGGCGGCGCGAAGGTCGATCAGCGCCGGGCAGGAAGGAGTACCGATCAGGCGGGCCAGCTTGTCGGGCGAGATGGTGTTGATTGCGGGCATGCGGCGTCCTTTCTCGTGACAGGACGCGATACTTCAGCATGTCGCCTCATGGGGTGATCGCGGTCCCCATCGGCGAATTAGAAACCCCGGCGCCGAGCCTGTCAAGCCGCGGCGGCCGCCCCGCGGCCCGCGCTCATTCCTCGGTCCGGATCAGCACCGCTTCGCCGACCAGCAGGAACAGGAGGAACGGGCCCCAGGCGGCGAGGAACGGCGGGTAGGCGCCGAGATTGCCCATCGCGATGGCGAAATTGTCGGCGACGAAATAGGCGAAGCCGAGCGCCATGCCGATCACCGCGCGGACCATCAGCTGGCCCGACCTGGCAAGGCCGAAGGCGGCGACGGCGGCGAGCAGGGGCATCAACATCGTCGACAACGGCCCGGCAAGCTTGTGCCACAGGCTCGATTCGAGCGCGGCGGTGCTGCGGTTGGCGGCCTTCAGATCGGCGATCGAGCGGCGCAGCTGCCAGAAATCCTGCTGGTCGGGAGTGACGCGGGCGAGGGTGAACTCGTCGGGCGTGATGTCGCTGCCGACGCGGACCGCCGCCATCCGCTGGAGCGTGCCGGTATCGACGCTGAACAGGCTGGCATTGCGCAGCTCCCAGCCGCCGCCGGGCGCGGCGCCGCCGGTTCGGGCGGTCAGGATCCGCCGCAGCGTCCCGCCGCCGCGCCCGTAAATGGTGATTCCGGCGAGGCGCACGCTTGCGCCCCGGCCGCTGACCCGGTCGACGAAGATGAGGTCGTCGCCGTGGCGCAGCGCGACATTGGTCTGGACGCCGCTTTCGCGCGGTATCGGGCCGAAATCGGCGCCGTCCCAGGCGGCAAGGGTTGCGTTGGCGCGGGTCACGAACCGCTCGCTGAACGCGAAATGGCCGACCGCGATCAGCGCCGAGACGAGGATCAGGGGGGCGATGATCTGGTGGGCGGAGATGCCGGCCGCCTTCATCGAGATGATCTCGCTGTTCTGGTTCAATCCGGCGAAGGTGATCAACGTGCCGAGCAGCACCGCGAACGGCAGGAAGCGGGCGACGAGCTGCGGCAGGCGCAAGGCCACGTAGCGCCACAATTCGGCATCGCCATTGCCCGGATAAGCGAGGATGTCGCCCGACTTACCGAGCAGATCGAGCATCATCAATATGCCGACCAACGCGACCAGCACGGCCGCGCTGCGCACCAGGAACAGCCGCGCCATATAGAGCGCGATCCGCCGCGACGGGAAGAATTGCAGGTTGATCATGACAAAGCGGGATCCCGTCCGCGGCGCCGGATCAGCCGGCGGACCAGCTTGAACGCGCGCGCGGCCAGCCGCTCGAGGGCGCCGATCGGCTGGCCGCCCGGCTTGTGGGCGAGCGTCCAGTACATCCACAGGATCAGGCCGCCGAACAGGAGGAACGGCGTCCACAAGGCGATCAGCGGATCGATCCGGCCGAGCGCGCCCATATGCTCGGCATATTGGTTGACCTTGTGATAGGTGACGACGAAGATGATCGCGACGAAGATGCCGAGCCCCGAGGTGCTGCGCTTGGGCGGCACCGCCAGCGACACGGCGAGCAACGGCACCAGCAGCATCATCGCCACCTCGACCATGCGGAAGTGGAAATTGGCGCGGATCTCCTGGCGCATCGCCGCCGCCGTCGCCGGCGCGCCGGCCAATGCGCGCAGCTCGGTCACGGTCAGCTCCTGCGCGCGGGTGCCGCCGCGGCCGCGGAAATTCTCGATCGCCGGCATGTTGATCGGCAGATCGTGCTGGACGAAGCTCAGCACCCTGGGGGTGCGGAAGCCGGGCGCGTCATGGACCAGGCGGCCGTTGGTCAGGCGAAACAGGATCGTGTCGGGATCGTCGGTGGCGAGGAAGCGGCCGCGCTCGGCCGACGCGGCGAGGGTGCGGCCGCCGCGGCTCGAAATGCGCAGGAAGACGCCGCGCAAATCGGTGCCGCGCGCCTCGCTGCGCTCGACCCGGAGCGTCATCCGCCGCCCCAGATTGGTGAACTCGCCGACCTTGATCGACGCGCCCAATGCCCCCGAACGCAGCTCGAAGCGCAGGCTCTGATAGGCATATTGCGCCTTGGGCTGGACGAAGCCGACGATGAAGAAATTGAGCACGAGCAGCACCAGCGCGTAGAGATAGGGCACCCGCAGCAGCCGCCCGTAGCCGAGCCCGACCGCGCGCAGCGTATCGAGCTCCGAGGAAAGCGCGAGCTTGCGGAACGCGAGCAGCACGCCGAGCGTCAGCCCGACCGGAATGGCGAGGCCGAGATATTCCGGGATCAGATTGGCCAGCATCCGCCACACGACGGTCACCGGCCCGCCCTCGGACACGACGAAATCGAACAGCCGCAGCATCCGGTCGAGCAGCAAAAGCATCGCCGCGAGGCAGAGCGTGCCGACCAGCGGCACGAGGATCAGCTTGGCGAGATAGCGGTCGATCTGGTTCATCGCGTCGAAGTGGTACTTCGACCCGGGCGGGGCAGTCCAGCAGAAGCGGGGCTGGAGGGCCGATTGCTGTCTACCCGCCTCGAGACTCGAAGCGTCGCCAGCATCGAACACCAACCGTCCGCAGGGCTCCGCACGCTGTGGCCATGGCCTCGACCGGCGACCGGCTCTAGCGGTCGATGCCGGCTGCGGTCAGTCGCTCGACCTGGTCTTCGCCCAGCTCCAGCGTCAGCACGCCGAGCAATTCTTCCAACTGCGCCACCTTGGTCGCGCTGGCGATCGGGGCGGTGACGCCGGGCTGCGCGGCGAGCCAGGCCAGGGCGACCTGGGCGGGGGTGGCGCCGGCCTCGGCGGCGACTTCGTCCAAGGCGGCGAGCATGCGCAAGCCGCGCTCGTTCAGATAGGCGTCCATCCGGCCGCCGCGGACGCTTTGCGCCCTGTCGGCCTCGGTGCGGTATTTGCCTGTGAGGAAACCCGAGGCGAGGCCGAAATAGGGCAGCACGCCGATCTTCTCGTCGATGCACAATTGCTGGAGCGCGCCCTCGAAATTATCGCGGACCATCAGATTATATTCGGGCTGGAGCACTTCGTAGCGGGCGAGCCCGTCGCGCGCGGAGATGGCGAGCGCCTCGGCGAGCCGATCGGCGCTGTAATTGGAGGCGCCGATCGCGCGCACCTTGCCGGCTTTCACCAGCGCGTCGAACGCGGCAAGGCTGTCGGCGAGCGGCGTCTCATTATCGTCCTGATGGGCGTAATAAAGATCGATATGGGTGCCGAGCCGCGCGAGCGAGGCTTCGGCCGCGGCGGCGATCCGCGCCGGCGCGAGCCCGGCGCCGCCTTCGCCGGGCAGCATCCCGACCTTGGTCGCGATCAGCACGTCGTCGCGGCGGCCGCGGCGCTTCACCCATTGGCCGATCAGCGTCTCGGATTCGCCGCCTTCGTGGCCGGGCACCCAGGCCGAATAGACGTCGGCGGTGTCGATCATCACGCCGCCGGCGGCGGCGAAGCGGTCGAGGATCGCGAACGCCTCATCGCCCGTGACCGTCCAGCCGAACACGTTGCCGCCGAGCACCAGCCGCGGCGTTTTGAGGCCGCTGGCGCCCAAAGCCCTCACGTCCATTCGCCGCGTCCTTGTCCCTTGAGCGCCTCGACCGCCTCCTTGACCCGCTGGCTCTGCGCCCTGGGCACGATCAGCACGGCGTCCGCGGTCGCGATCACGATCAGATCCTCGATCCCGATCGCGGTCACCAGCGGCCCTTCGGAGCGGATCAGGCAGTTGGTCGCCCCGATCGCCATCACGTCGCCGGCGACCGCGTTGCCGGTCTCGTCGCGCGCCGAAATGTCGTAGAGCGCCTCCCAGCTGCCGACGTCGGACCAGCCGACCGCGACCGGCATGACGGCGACCCTGTCCGCTTTCTCCATCACCGCATAGTCGATCGACAGCGACGGCGAGGCGGCGAAGGCGGCGGCGTCGGGAAGGATCCGGCGGCCCTCGCGTCTGGCGAGCGCCATCGCCGCCTTGGCCGCCTCTGCGATTTCCGGCGCATGCCGGCCCAGCGCCTCGAAATAGGTTCCGGCGCGCATCAGGAAGATGCCGCCGTTCCAGTCGTGTCGGCCGCCCGCGGCGTAGCGGCCGGCGGTGGCGGCGTCGGGCTTTTCGACGAAGCGCACCGCCTGGTGGACGCCCGCGCCCAAAGCCGGGCCGCGCTCGATATAGCCGTAGCCGGTCTCGCCGCGCTCGGCCTTCATGCCGAAGGTGACGAGCCAGCCGTCCCGGGCGAACGGCAAAGCGCGCGCGACCGCGTCGCGAAAGCCGGCGGGATCGCCGATCTGGTGATCGCTGGGGAGGACCAGCAGCACGTCGTCTTCGTCCGCCGCGCGCGCGGCCAGCGCGATCGCCGGCGCGGTGTTGCGCGCCGCGGGCTCGAGGATCAGGCTTGCCAAGCCCGGCAGCGCCGCCTCGATCGCCTCGGCCTGGGCCGCGCCGGCGACCACCACCGGCGGCGCGAACAGCCCGGCGTCCGCCACCCGCGCCGCGGTGACCCCGAGCATCGAGCCGGCGCCGGTGAGGTCGAGCATCTGCTTGGGCCGCCTCGCGCGCGACAGCGGCCACAGCCGCGTTCCCGCCCCGCCGGAGAGGATCACGGGGACGATCAGGCGGGGGGGCGCATCGGTCATCCGCCTCCCCTAGGGTCCGTACTCGATACCCGCAACGGCCTTCGCGCGGGAACCAGCCGCCTTGCTCGGGCGCTTAAGGGCGGCATGCCGATCTTTTTCTCTCTTCCGGCGCGGGCCGCGGCCGACCCGCCTGGCCTGATCCTCGACGCCGCGCAGGCCGCCGCCCAGCGCCGCGCCGCCGCGCGCCGGACGTGGCGCCGGTGAAGCGCCGCGGCGCGCTTGGCTGGCTCAAGCTGGCCGCTGCCGGCGTGGTGGCGCTGGTGGTGGTGATCGGCATCACCATGTCGATCAACCGCTACCGTGCCCCGGCCTCGGCGCCGCCCGAGGCGCTCGAGCGGATCGCGCAGAAGAACCGCGAAGCGGCGGCGATCGCCGCCGCCAGCCAGCGCGCCGAATCCGCCGCCTCGACCAACGCCGTCGAAAATCTGGCCGAGACGCAGCAGCGCGGCGCGCCCGCGGCGAACACGGCGGCCGAGGCCCGGGACGATCGCTCCGCCCCGCCCGGAAACGCGTCCTAAATCCCCTGGCAAGCGCGCCGCCGATCGGCATCGCCGGCTCCCTTCCGATGCCGGGAACCGGACTCGCAACAACGAGTTTCAGCGGGCGGGATTTGCAAGTGGACCGTAGGCCGATTCGCAGGGGCGACTTATGGCGCGCTATCATCTCTACTCCATCAGCGGCGGCGTGCTGATCGGCGCGCACGACATCGAGGCCGGCGGCGACAACGAGGCGGCGCGGATCGCCGAGCAGACCGGCCGCGGCGACCATGTCGAAATCTGGGACGCGACCAGCAGGGTGCGGATCGTCAGGCCCGGCGGCGCGCAGGCGCGCGGCCAGGACGCGGCCGGTGAGCGGCCTGCCTAACGGCCGCCCTCCGGGCCGCTGTCGGGGTCGGTGGGCTTGCCGCCGCCCGGCTGGCCGAGGTCGTGATCGCTCGCCGCTTTCACCTGGCCGCCCGGCGCGCCGACGCCGGCGGGGTTGCCGCCCGACACCTGCAGCACGAACGAGCGCCGGCTGAGCTTGCGGCTGGGTTTCATCGGTTGGGCCTCCACTGTCGCGGGCGCAGCTTCCGACGGATCGGCGCGCCGCGCAAGGGCAAGGCGGCCAGCGCCGCAAATAGGAGCGCAGCGACTCGCCGATGGCGGCGCGCAGCGAGGTTGCGGGATGGCCGCGCGCGCCTCAAAGCGTCCAGTGCAGGTGAAGCGGCCAGCGGTCGTGCCGCCTTACGTCCTCGAGCAATTGCCAGAGCCGGTCGACCTCGGCCTGCTCGGGCGGCGGAGGGAGGTCGGGAATCTCCTCGTCCTCGTCGCGATCGGCATAGGGCTCGACCAGCTTCATCCACGCCGCGTCGGCCGCCTTGATCGCGTCCCGCCACTGGTCGCAGATGCGCCGCAGCCAGGCAATTCGCGCCGCCGTCCGCATCAGCTCGTCGCGCTCCGCGGCCGCCGGGTCGGCCGCGGCCGCGGTGCCGGCGAGCAGCCGGGCCACAATGAGGCGATGCCGGCGCGCGCTCATGGCTCGCCCTCCGGCCCGGGCAGCGCCGGCACTCCGGGCGCCGGCGGACATCCCGGCGGCGGCAGCTCCCCGTCCCGCCCGGGCCGGGCGCGCTCGCGCCGGTCCCACGCGTCCAGATTCTCCAGGATCGCTTCGGTCAGCTCGGGCAGGCTCGCCCGCATTCGGGCGCGCGCCTCGGCGTCCGCCCGCTTCCTCAGCTGCTTCGTCGACACACGCTTCGGCATCTGCCCGGTGCGGCCGTATTTCTTCGGGTTGGCGCCCTGCATCAGCAGCCGCAATATCCCGTCCGAGGGCTTGATCCGGGTCATCACCAGCCTGCCGTCGCGATAGACCTTCTCCTCGGCGCCTTCGGTGGCGCGCTTCCAGGCGATCGTGTCGAGCTCGACCGAGGCGATCGCCAGCGCCGCCTCCACCCTGGCGTCGAAATCGGGCCATTTGTCCCGGTGACGCCGCACCGTGTTGCGCGAAATCCCCGCCGCGCGGCAGGCGTCGGCGATGCAGCCGGTCTTCCTCAGCGCCGTGAAGAACTTCTTCTGTCTGGGCGGCGTGAACCCGTCGTGCCGCGCCCGCAGCGGCTTCGGCGGCAGCTCGTCTTCCTGCTCCATCTCTCGCTCCTCGCATGTCGAGTCGCGAAAAATATTCGATGCTGCAGGCTGTAGGAAAGCGAAAAGTTCCGCGTTGGTTCTTTTATTGTTCGCGATCTGACCGCTGTCTGCTCCTGGCCGGACGCACGCCCACCGCTACCCGCGCTGACCGGCCGGAACGATCGGCACGGCGGGGCGCGCCTGCAGCGGCCCGCGCAGCGGCTGGTAGATCGCCAGCCGCCAGCGCGACCGATCGGTCAGCGTCACGTCGATCCGATAGTTCATCCCGGCCACCACCTGGCGCTGGGCCGCGTCGATGCTGGCGAGGCGCGCACGCGGGCGCCGCAGCTGGGCGACGCCGAACTGGGCGGCGGCGCGCACGCCGGGATCGGTGACCGCGGCATTCTGGTAGCCGCCGACCCTCGGCGGCTGGGCGACGGCCGGGCTCAAACTCCCCGCGGCCGCGAAGAATCCGGCGCCCGCCGAAACTGCGAAGGCGGCCGCGGCAAGTGCTTTCACGCAGCTTTTTGTGGCGATCATCTTGCGCTCCTCTTCGGCTGTTGCTGCGCCCGTCATATGTTCGCAGACTGCAGAGCATGCGCGCTTTGTACCCGGCGCGCCAGCGACAAAAAATGTGGCGGCAAGCGACCCAAGATCTTGATTCCGAATAGGCCGAAAGAGCATAAGGATCGCCCGGTACGGCGTAAGAGAAGTCGCCTTATCCACAATTCTGGTTAAGCGAGAAGCCGGAGAGGAAAACGTTATGAAACGCTATGTCAATAAAACAGGCAAGGACGAGGACGGCGATATTACCAAGCTGTGCAACAGCGGTGCCGATTGGTCACCGCGCTCGAAGGCAGGCGCCATCGCTGACATCGATCGCGGCGACCATGAATATTGGGTGATATGGCCGAACGAGGACGAAACGAGGGTCAGAGTCGTCAACGGCCCCACCGGGAAATACCTGCGCACCGACCGGGACGACACCACCAAGAACAATTTGGACGATCTTCCCGACTGCTAGGGCCGGGCAGGACGAGCAAGGAGAATGGCCATGGCGCTTCGTATGACATCGGCAATCGCTGCCCCGGCCGCTGCGGCCGCGCTCGGACTTGCCGGGTGCCACGGAGCGGAAGTCGTCGTCGATTCCGCCACGCACAACCCAACGATCGTCCGCGGGGTAGAGGAAGGCGTCAAGGCCGCGACCGGGGGCAAGGCTATCGCCCGGGACCTCGGCACAGCGGGCTCACATGACGGGCCGGATCGGCGGGAGGCGGAGACACTTATCGATCTTGCGCGCGAGCATGGCCCCGAGCTTATCCGTGAGGGATCCCGCGAGGCCGATCACCTCATGAAGCAGCACGAGCAATCGGCGGCGGATCCCGCTCCTCCCCGGCAACCGGCGCCAATCAGTGACGCGGTCTTTCACGAGATTCTTGCGCAGCACGCCAACGGAGCCACCCGCCGGTAAGCGCGGCGGCCCTCAGGAATCACCCCATTCGCGCCTATTCGGCGGCGTCGCGCGGCGGTCGTTTCCGGTGCATGCGCCGGATGTCCCACCAGCCGAGGAGCGCGATCAGCCAGACGCCGATCACCGGCCCCAGATTGCGGATCACCTCGTCCATGCGGGCGCTTATTCGGCCGGGTCGTGGGACGACCGCTCGCGACGAATGCGCCGCACGTTAAGCCAGGCGAACAGAGTGACGAGCAGAACCCCGACTGGCGGAGCGAGGTTTCGGATCAGTTCATCCATTTCAGCCATTGCGCCGACGCCTATTCGGCCGGATGGTGCGGCGGGCGATCCCGTTTCCGATGCATGCGCCGCACGTCGAACCATGCGTAGAGGACAAGGAGCAGCCCGCCGACCGGCGGCGCCAGGTTTCTGATGATCTCATCCATCCGGGCTCTCCGCCTTGCGTACCCGCGGGTCCGCCTATTCCGCGGCATCGCGTGGCGGTCGTTTCCGGTGCATGCGCCGGATGTCCCACCAGCCGAGGAGCGCGATCAGCCAGACGCCGATCACCGGCCCCAGATTGCGGATCAGCTCGTCCATCTCAGCCTTTGCGCGGGCCTACTCGGCCGGATTGCGCGGCGGGCGATCCCGTTGCCTGTGCATCCGCCGCACATCGAACCATCCATAAAGCGCAACAAGTAGCACTCCGACGGGCGGGCCCAGATTCCTGATGATCTCATCCATCCCATGTCTCCGCCTCGAGGTGCCCCAGCACATAGATGCCGACCCTTATCACATACACGGCCAGCACGCCCCAGATGATCACCCATAAGTCGATTCCAACCAGCCACCACCGGCCGAACGCCGAAGCCAGCAAGGCAGAGCCAAGGTTGGTGACCACCGTCGACCAGCACTTGGTCTTCTCGTTCTGCTGCAGCGTGCGTGAACGTTGGTCGGCCACGGTTTCCACACAATCCCGTTCGCATTTCCCTGTTTTCGTTAAGCGTGAACGCGGCCAATAGCCACTCAATTTTCGCGGCTGCCACTGAACTGCCGCTTGATGAAGGATCCGCTTTGGAAGCAGTCAGGCTAGGCAACTGCCAGCTCCCGCCACCCCTCCGCCGTCTGCCGAAACACCAGCCGCTCGGGCGCGCGCACGTTGGCGCTTTCGGCCAGATGCCAGGCGCTGGGCTCTCGCCGCATCCGCTCCAGATAGAGCACGCGCAGCAGCATGCTTTCCGAGCCGGGAATCCGAACCTTGCCCCGCTCCCACAGGCTCACCGTCTGCTCCGAAGTCTGAAGACAGCCGGCCAGCTCGGCCTGGCTGAGCTCGAGCCGCTTGCGCAGGAACCGCACCTCGGGGCCGCTCAAATCCCGCTTGCGCGCCACCGCCTCGCCGATCGCGGCGAACAGGCCGGGAATATCATGGACGATCAGGGCCCGGCCCTCGCTGCTGTCGCGATATTCGAACCCGTCCTCCAGGAATATGTTGGGAAGCCCCGTCGTCTCCAGCTGCAGCATCGTTTCACCCATAATTATTATGGGCTAGGTGGTCAATCTCGTGCGCCCCGTGTTATCGCAAGGTAACGAGACGGCCACCCGCTTCCAGCCGCCGCTCCACGGATAGCCAATGCCCGTCGAGCCATTCGCGCAGGCCCAGATTGCTGATATTGCCGCATCGTAGCCAAAGGAATGCGAAGCGGTCGGGAAGCCTCAGCGTCGCGAAATCCTCGTCCTTGCTGAATGAGCACGGCTTCCTGCTCTTCGAGATATGCTGCTATGTCTGCGTCCGTGCGCGGCTCGTCACCGAGCTCCTGCACGTGAACGGCTGTGTGACCGCGCTCGGCGAGCCAAGTACAAAGGCCGGGCGGGAGTTGCGCGTCGACGAGGAATTTCATCCGGCCGCGAAGCGGGCCGGCTCTTCGGCGATCGAGGCCGCATAAGCCAGACAGGCCCGGATGTCCTCAAGCTTCACGTAGGGGAAATCCTGGACGATCTCCTCCTCGCTCACGCCGGAGGCCAACGCCTCGAGGATGTCCGTCACGCGCATCCGTGTGCCGGCTATGGTCGGGCGACCGCCGCAGATCGCGGGGTCGATGGCGATACGGGGATGTCCGTTGACGGTCATAGCGATAGGGAATGTAGCAAAAGTTTTTGATGGGCGTCAGGGGCGTTTTTGATGGGGTCAGGGGCGTCACCATACTCGTCAGAGTTTGCTGGCCCGCCCCCACCTTGCTAAAGCCCGCCGCGAAGCGGCCGGGCGGCCCTTGCCCGGCTCGAAGTACCACTTCGAGGCGAGGACCAATGACATCCACCGGCCAGGACACACTCGGCACCCGCTCCACGTTCAAAGTCGGCGGCAAATCTTACACCTACTTTTCCCTCGCCAAGGCCGCCGCCACGCTCGGCAATGTCGACAAGCTGCCTTTCTCGATGAAGGTCCTGCTCGAGAACCTGCTCCGCTTCGAGGACGGCAAGACGGTGACCGTCGAGGATATCCAGGCGCTCGTCGACTGGCAGGAGACCCGCTCCTCGACCCGCGAGATCCAGTACCGGCCCGCGCGCGTCCTCATGCAGGATTTCACCGGCGTTCCCGCCGTGGTCGATCTCGCGGCGATGCGCGACGCGATGAAGGCGCTCGGCGGCGATCCGCAGAAGATCAACCCGCTCGTCCCGGTCCACCTCGTCATCGATCACAGCGTGATGGTCGACGAGTTCGGCACGCCCAAGGCGTTCGAGGCCAACGTCGCGCTCGAATATCAGCGCAACATCGAGCGCTACCAGTTCCTCAAATGGGGCGCGGTCGCGTTCGACAATTTCCAGGTGGTGCCGCCCGGCACCGGCATCTGCCACCAGGTCAACCTGGAGTACATTTCGCGCGGGGTGTGGAGCACGAAGGAGGTCGGCGGCAGCGACGAGATCGCCTACCCGGACACTTTGGTCGGCACCGACAGCCACACCACCATGGTCAACGGCCTCGGCGTATTGGGCTGGGGCGTCGGCGGGATCGAGGCCGAGGCGGCGATGCTCGGCCAGCCGGTCAGCATGATCATCCCCGAAGTGGTAGGCTTCCATCTCACCGGCGCGCTCAAGGAGGGGATCACCGCGACCGACCTCGTCCTCACCGTCACCCAGGCATTGCGCGCCAAGGGCGTGGTCGGGCGGTTCGTCGAGTTCTTCGGCCCCGGCGTCTCGGCCCTCTCGGTCGCCGACCGGGCGACCATCGCCAACATGGCGCCCGAATATGGCGCGACCTGCGGCTTCTTCCCGATCGACGATAAGACGCTCGAATATATGCGCCTGACCGGCCGGCCCGAAGAGGCGATCGCGCTGACCGAAGCCTATGCCAAGGCGCAGGGGATGTGGCTCGACGAAGGCGCGGCCGATCCCGTCTTCACCGAGACGCTGCGGCTCGACATGGCAAGCGTCGAGCCCAGCCTCGCCGGCCCGAAGCGGCCGCAGGACAAAGTGCTGCTGACCCATGTCGACGAGGAGTTCCGGGTCAATTTCACCCGCGAATACGGCCATCCCGAGGCCGAATTGCCCGACCGGTTCGACGTCGAAGAGCCCAATGCCGACGGGACCAAGCACGATATCGGCCATGGCGACGTCGTCATCGCCGCGATCACCTCCTGCACCAACACCTCCAACCCCTCGGTGCTGGTCGCCGCCGGCTTGGTCGCCCGCAAGGCGCGCGCGTTCGGGCTCGATTCCAAGCCCTGGGTGAAGACCAGCCTCGCGCCCGGCAGCCAGGTGGTCACCGACTATCTCGACCGCGCCGGCCTTTCCGAGGATTTGAACGCGATCGGCTTCGACCTGGTCGGCTATGGCTGCACCACCTGCATCGGCAATTCGGGGCCGCTGCCCGAGGCGATCAGCGCCTCGATCCACAAGAACGACGTGGTCGCCGCCTCGGTCCTCTCGGGCAACCGCAATTTCGAGGGGCGCGTCTCGCCCGACGTGCGCGCCAATTATCTCGCCTCGCCGCCGCTCGTCGTCGCCTATGCGATCAAGGGGACGGTGGTGCAGGACATGGTCGCGACCCCGCTCGGCCAGGACCAGGAAGGCAACGACGTCTATCTGAAGGACATCTGGCCCTCGAACGACGAGATCCGCGCGCTGATCGACCAATATGTCAACGGCGACATGTTCCGCGCCCGCTATGCCGACGTCTACAAGGGCGACGCGCGCTGGCAGGGGATCGCGGTCACCGGCGGCAAGACCTACGCCTGGCCGGCGGGCTCGACCTACATCGCCAATCCGCCTTATTTCGAGGGCATGTCGATGACGCCCGTGCCACCATCGGACATCATCGAGGCGCGTCCGCTCGCCCTATTGGGCGATTCGATCACCACCGACCACATTTCCCCCGCCGGCGCGATCAAGCTCGACTCGCCGGCCGGAAAATACCTTTTGGAACATCAGGTCAGCCGCGCCGACTTCAACTCCTACGGCGCCCGCCGCGGCAATCACGAAGTGATGATGCGCGGCACCTTCGCCAACATCCGGATCAAGAACCGGATGGCCCCCGGCACCGAGGGCGGCGTCACCAGATATGTGCCCACCGGCGAGATCATGCCGATCTACGACGCGGCAATGCGCTACAAGGCCGAGGGGGTTCCGCTCGTCGTCATCGCCGGCAAGGAATATGGCACCGGCTCGTCGCGCGACTGGGCCGCCAAGGGCACCAACTTGCTCGGCGTGCGCGCGGTGATCGCCGAGACTTACGAGCGGATCCACCGCTCCAACCTGGTCGGCATGGGCGTGATCCCGCTCCAGTTCGTCGAGGAGGTGCCCGCATTCGACGGCAACGAGACCTTCACGATCCTGGGCGTCGGCGAGCTCACCCCGCGCAAGGAGATCGCGGTCAAGGTCAGCCGCGCCGACGGCACCGGCTACAGCTTCGCCGCCCGCGTCCGCATCGATACCGCGAACGAGCTCGAATATTTCAAGGCCGGCGGCATCCTCCAATATGTCCTCAGGCACCTGGCGCGGGGGACGGCCGCCTGAGTACGACGGACATCCTCATAGAGATCGTCGGCTGGACCGGGGCGCTGCTGATCCTGCTCGCTTACGTGCTGGTGACGATCGGCAGGGTCACCGGCCGGTCGCTGGGCTTCCAGTGGATGAACCTGGCCGGCGCGGCGGGGTTTGCGGTCAACGGCTGGTGGCACGGCGCGCTGCCGTCGGCCTCGTTGAACGTCATTTGGATGCTGATCGCCGTCTGGGCGCTATGGCGGATTCGCAAGCGCGCGCCGCAAACCCCCTGACCCGTCATTCCAGCGAAAGCTGGAATCTCATTCCTTTTCTTCCTCCGCGCCTCCGCGTCTCCGCGCGTGAAACGGAGTTCACGCGGAGACGCGGAGATCGCGGAGAAGAAGCGGGATTCCAGCTTCCGCTGGAATGACGATAAGGGAGAAGGATGAGCGACCCCACCCTCATCGACCTAAGCCACCTGATCGAGGCCGGGATGACCACCTACAAGGGGCTGCCCGGGCCGCATATCTGCGACTATTGGACGCGCCAGCACAGCGCCGCCTTCTACGACGACGGCTCGACCTTCCAGATCGGCCGGATCGACATGGTCGCCAATACCGGCACCTATCTCGACGCGCCGTTCCACCGTTTTGCCGAAGGCGCGGATTTGGGCGCGCTCGATCTGGCGCAGCTCGCCTCGCTGCCGGGGATCGCCGTCCGATCGAATGAAATGGCGGTCGACGCCGACGCGTTCGCCGGCCTCGACGTCGCCGGCAAGGCGGTGCTGGTCCACACCGCCTGGGACCGTCACTGGCGCACCGGCGCTTATTATTCGGACCACCCGTTCCTCACCGAGGCCGCCGCCCGGCTGCTCGCGGATCGCGGCGCGAAGCTGGTCGGAATCGACAGCCACAATATCGACGACACGCGCGGCCGCTCGCGCCCCGTCCACACACTACTGCTCGGCGCCGGCGTGCTGATCTGCGAGCATATGACCAATTTGGGCGCGCTCCCGCAAAGCGGCTTCGCCTTCACCGCCGTTCCGCCCAAGGTCGCCGGCATGGGCACCTTCCCGGTCCGCGCCTTCGCGCGGATCGGCTAGGGCGGGCCGCGGCGCGGCGCGCGAACAATGCCAGATCAGCGATAGACTTGCCGTCGATGCGCCACCCGCACGACGAGAATCAGGACGCGCATATCCTCGATCCGCGCGATCACCCGATAGTCGCCGATCCGCCAGCGCCAATATCCTTCATGCTCGCCCTTCAGCGGCGCGCCGAGTTTGCGCGGGTCCTCGAGCGTGGCGATCCGTGTCTCGAGCGTCTTGACGATCCGGGTGGCAGCAGCGTGATCGAGTTTCTTCAGCTCCTTGACCGCCTCGGGAAGGAAGGTGATCGACCAGGCCATGAGTCAATCCTTCGCCGGGGCCGCCGCCAGGATCACATGTCCAGTTCCGTTTTCACTTGGGCCAGCGGGATGGCGTCGCCTTCGCGAAAACCCTTCATCCGCTCTTCTGCGAGATAAAAGTCTTCCAGGTCGTCAAGATGGGTTACGATCGCCTCCCGCGCGTAAAAGGTCTTGGTGCGACCCGTGCGCGCGGCGAGAGCTTCGAGCCGCTTTTCCACATCCGCATCCAACCTTACCGCCAGCATATCAGCCTCCTGAAGCGCTATACATGTATAGCGACGTTTTGGCCCGCGCAACGGAAACCTTCCTGTTCCGCGCGTTCGCCGAGATCGGCGGCTAGCGGCTTATTTGCGGGCCTTGCGGGCGGCGTAGCGCGCGTCGCGCATCGCCTTGCGCTCTTCCTCGGTCGGGATCCGGCCGCCTTCATTCTCCTCGGCCCTGACCGCCGCCTCGTCGGCCCTGGCCGCCTGGTGCGCGGCTTCTTCCGCCTGCGCGGCTTTGCGGGCGGCGCGTTTCTCCGCCTGGGCGGCTTCGCGGGCGAGCGCGGCTGCGCGGCGCGCGGCGAGCGCCGCCGCGTCCGGCGCCGGCTTGGCCCTGAGCTTGTCGAGCGCCTTTTGCTTGGCGCCGGCGGCGCGCTCCATCCGGTCCTGGTAGGAGGGTTCCTTATAGCCCTTCATGATCGACCTGTTCCTTCAACGCCCCGGAGTGCGAATGGGCGTGCCGGCCGAAGGTTGCAAGCATTCAGCGACAGGACAGTTTCGCCCCCGTACCAATCTCCTTCCGCCAAAGGAGATCGACAATGTTGCGTACCTGTCTCGCTTTCGTGCTCGCCTGCGCCGCCGCGCCGCTCGCCGCCGCGCCGCCGCCGCCGCTCAACCCGCAGATCGATTATGACGGCTACCGCGCCCTGGTCGAGGAAGTGCAGCCCTATCGGCGGGCGCGGCTGATCGATTGGGACGCGTTCATCGCCGCGGCGGCCCAGCCGGACGTGCTGATCCTCGACGCGCGCTCGGCCGAGCAGTTCGCCGCCGGCCATATCGCCGGCGCCGTCAACGTGCCGCTGCCCGAGTTCAGCGTGCAGCGCCTCGCCGAAGCGATCGGCCGGGCGGACCGCCCGATCCTGATCTATTGCAACAATAATTTCCGCAACGATCGCCCGCCCGTCATGCTGAAGACCGGCCGGCTCGCGCTCAACCTGTCGACCTTCACCCACCTCTACGGCTACGGCTATCGCAACGTGCGCGAATTGAACGACGTGATGGACTTCAACGACGCCCGGGTGCGCTGGGTCAGGAACGAAGCGCGCTCGCCAGCCAATCCGGGATGATCGCGCCCTCGAGGTCGTCGATCCGGCGATGCTCGACGGCAAGGCCGAGCGCGGGATAGTGGATTCGGGTGCGTGGCCCCGGCGCGTCGGCCGGAACGACGACGAGGCGGCGGTTGACCTTCTGCCGCCAGTTCATCCGCGCGGTATTCTCCTGGCCGACATAGCAGCCCTTGCCGAAGCTGACGCCTCGCAATTCGGCGGCGTTGCATTCGAGCCATAATGTCTTGTCCGACCCCAGCTCCGCGGCCCCCTCGGTGACGCCCAGCGAAAGGCGGTGGGCGAGCCAGCCGGTCGCCGGCCCTGCCCCCGGCGCGAGCCAGCGATCGCCGAGCTGGGCGAGGCGAGGGTCCGGGCTGTTTCCCGGCGGAGCCGGGGAACAAGGCGCCCAGTGGACCGCCAGGCCGTCGTCGCGCGCGATCGCGATCGGGCGGCGCAGGCGATAGAGCGACAGCCGCCGCGCCAGCGCCTCGGCCTGCTCCGCCTCGCAATCGATCAGCACATCGTCGCCCGCATCCCACAGGATGAAATCGAACAAGGCCTTGCCCTGTGCGCTCAGCAGCCCCGCCCAGAGCGGCCGGCCGGGCGCCAGCGCGGCGACGTCGTTGGTCACCAGCCCCTGCAGGAAGCCGCGCACGTCCTCGCCCGCGAGGCGGATCAGGGCGCGATCGATCAAGGTGGTTCCGCTCATGCGTCCCTGTTAAGCGGGCGGCGTGACCGAACCAAGCCGCCTTCTCATCCGCCGCCCGGACGATTGGCACGTTCACCTGCGCGACGGCGCGATGCTCGAGGCGGTCGCTCCCTTTACCGCTCGGCAATTCGCCCGCGCGATCGTCATGCCCAACCTCGCGGCGCCGGTGACCGGCGTCGCCGCGGCCGAGGCCTATCGGACGCGGATCCTCGCCGCCTTGCCGAAGGACAGCGACTTCACCCCGCTGATGACCTGCTACCTGATCGATCACGCGCCGCCGGCGGAGCTCGCGCGCGGCTTCGAAATGGGCGTGTTCGCCGCCGCCAAGCTCTATCCCGCGCACGCGACCACCAATTCGGCCCACGGCGTGACCGACGTCGCCACCCTCCATCCGGCGCTCGAGGCGATGCAGCGGATCGGCATGCCTTTGCTGGTCCACGGCGAGGTCACCGACCCCGAAGTCGACATATTCGACCGCGAGGCGATGTTCATCGAGCGCATCCTTGACCGTCTGACCCGCGACTTCCCGGCGCTGAAGATCGTCTTCGAGCATATCACCACGGCCGAGGCGGTCGCGTTCGTCGAAGGCGCGGACCCGAACGTCGCCGCGACCGTCACGCCGCACCATCTGCTGATCAACCGCAACGCTTTGTTCGAAGGCGGGATCAGGCCGCACGCTTATTGCCTGCCGGTGGCCAAGCGCGAGCGGCATCGCCTCGCGGTCCGCCGCGCCGCCACGTCGGGCTCGGCCAAATTTTTCCTCGGCACCGACAGCGCGCCGCATGACGTCCGCGCCAAGGAAGCGGCCTGCGGCTGCGCCGGCATCTTCAACGCGCCGTTCGCGCTCGAAGCCTATGCGGGGGTGTTCGAGGAGGAAGGCGCGCTCGACCGGCTCGAGGCGTTCGCCAGCGTGAACGGGGCCAGTTTCTACGGCCTGCCATTGAACGAGGGGACGGTGAAGCTGGAGCGCGCCCCGGTGACGGTACCGGAGACGGTGAGCGGCGTGGTTCCGTTCCTGGCCGGAAAGACGCTGGGCTGGCGGCTCGTCCCCTGATCGTCATGCTGAACTTGATTCAGCATCCATGAACACGGCCGGCGTCGCCCCGGCAGTTCCGTGTTCATGGGTCCCGGATCAAGTCCGGGATGACGTTTCTTAGAAAGGCAGCCAGCGGTTCCTTTCGCTGAACCGCATATAGCCGGCATTGATGCCGAGCCGCATGCCGACGCCGAGCCGGATCGGGATCAGCACGACATTGCCGCGCCGCATATACTGGGCGTTGAAGCCGCCGATGAAATAAGCATGGCCCTCGGCATGCGGATAGCGGCGGAACAGGTCCTGGCTGTCGTGGAGGTTGTAGACCAGGACGAACACCTTGTTGGCGTCGGCGCCGGCGTCGAAGCCGATCGACGGGCCGGTCCAGTAGACGGTGCGCTCGCCCTCGATCTGGTGGTGCATCACGCCCGAGCCGTAGCGAACGCCGAAGATGAAGGCGCCGCTTGCCTCGGAGCCGGCGATATAGGCGATCGGCTCGCCCTGGTCGCGCAGCACGTTCTCGAGCAGATGGGCGAGGCCCTGGGCGCCGCGGCCGAATACGCCCTCGGCGGCGTTGAACACGTCCTGGCGCGGCACCGCCGTTTCCTGGCGGGTGGTCTGATCGGCGAGGCTCTGATTGTCGAGCGGCGCGGGTGCGGCTGGGGTCGCTTCGGGCGCGACGGCCTCGGCCTGGTTCTGGGTCGGCGCATATTCGGGGAGCGCCTCCGGCGTGTCGGCCTGGGCGGGCGTCGTCGCCGGGGCGGGCGCCTCCCAGCTGTCGGGCCGGTTCGGATCGACATTCTGGATCTGCGCGGCGGCCGGAATGGCGGCGGCCATGAAGGCGGCGGCCGCGGCGATTTTCACGAATGATTTCAGCATGACATTTCCCCACACGCTCTCCGCCCAAGAAACTAGCGCCGGCGAACCTTTCCCGTCCATGAATCGGCGGCGAGCCGAGTCGATATTGCGCCCGGACGAGTCGAAACCGGCCATCGGGCCCTCGAACAAGGCCATGATAGCGCCCGCGCCGGGGCAGGCGCACATGGCAATGCTACGGTAGCGGCGTGGTTGAACGATCCGATTCCGGCTTATATAGGCCGTGGCCCTGGGCCGTCCCGGAGACGTGGGTGAGTGGCTGAAACCAGCGGTTTGCTAAACCGCCGTAGGGGGATTACTCCTACCGAGGGTTCGAATCCCTCCGTCTCCGCCATATTCCCGATTTTCGCCGTTAGATCGCGCCGCGACTGAGCGCGGAAATGGCCTCGGGCAGAGTCAAGTCCGTATTTTCCCGGTATAAAACGCATTTGGAGTCTTGTTGCCGTCCCCGCGGCCTGACATCCTCGCGTTAACCATAACGGGGGATTCGCCCCCGATTCTGCCGACTTAACCGGGCCGGCCGCGCCACAAGGGGACATTCTATGACAACGAAGCCGCTCGCCATTCGCACCGGCAAGGTCGCCGAATATCTGCTCGACGATTCGGGGGCCCTCCAGCCCGACAGCCTGAACGCCCTGAACGAGCTCGCCGGCAAAAATGGCGGCGCCGCCTCCATCATAGCCCCCGGGCCGGTGAACGCCGCGCCGACGGCAGGCTCGATTGCCTTTACCGCCCTCCAGTCCGACAATGCGGGCGGCGGCGCCAACGGCGATTTTTTCCAGTTCGTGCTGCTCGACGCGGTCACCACGGGGACGACGATCTACTTCACCGACAGCGGCTATCGGACCGACACTTCGACCTTCCGGACGAACGAAACCATGGTGCGCTGGGTCGCGCAGGGGAACCTGCCCGCCGGCACGCTGATCAGCCTCACGGGGCCGGCCGGCGGCACCGTCCCGAGCACCGCGGAATGGACCGGAATCAATATGACCACGGGGGCCACGCTGGCCACTGCCGGCCTGACGCTGGCCGCGGGCGGCGAGAACATCACCGCGCTCATCAACCCGGTCTTCGGCGGCGCCGAGGCGCTCACGGGAACCGCGATCGCCGCGATTGTCCAGACGCCGACATTTGCGGCGACCTGGCTCAGCACCAGCGGCACCGGCGGCACCGCACTGCCGCCCGGCCTGACCGACGGGGTCAACGCCGTATCGGTCACGACGTTCGACAATAGCCGCTATAACGGCACGACATCTGGCACGGCGGCGCAACTGCTCGCGGCCATCAACAATGATGCCAATTGGACGGGGAGCAACACGCCCCTGTCGCCGCACGCGGTGGCGTCGTTTACGGTCGGCTCCGAAACCCAGACGGTGGACTTCAATCCGCTTACCGTCACCCTCGCCGAAGGGAATGCGGGCGCCACGCTCTACTCCTTTACCGTCACCCGCACCGGCGGGACCACCGGCATCCTCGATTTCTCCGGCACGATCGCGCCCGGCACCACCGACGGCGCCGACTTTACCGGCGGCACCGCGCCGACCACCTTCAGCGGCGCGATCGCCGCCGGCCAGGCCAGCGCCACGGTCACCGTCAGCGTCAACGGCGACGTGACGATCGAGAGCAACGAATCCTTCCAGCTGACCCTCACCAGCGTCAGCAACCAGTCGGCGATCCCGTCCAGCATCGGCGCCGGCGCCACCGCGACCGGCAACATCACCAACGACGACGTCGCCGGCACGCTTGCGATCAACGACGTCACCCACGCCGAGGGCGATGCGGGCGCGACCAACTACACCTTCACGGTGACCCGCAGCGGCGGCAGCACCGGCACGGTCGGCGCGACCTGGACGATCAATGCGCCGGGCGGCGCCGGCCTCGCCGACAGCGGCGATTTCGTCGCCGGGTCTGTGTTCACCGGCACGGTCAGCTTCGCCGACGGCGAGACCAGCAAGACGATCAGCATCGACGTCCAGGGCGACGATCTGGTCGAGACCGACGAGACCTTCACCGTCGATTTGACCCTTCCGACCGGCGGCGCAACGTTCACCGATGCGCAGGGCCAGGGCACGATCACCAACGACGACAATGCCGGCTCGCTCGCGATCGGCGACGTCAGCCTCGCCGAGGGCGACAGCGGCACCACCGCCTTCAGCTTCACCGTCACCCGTTCGGGCGGCGACGACGGCGCGGTTTCCGCGACCTGGACGATCAACCTGCCCGGCGGCGTCGGCGGCGCGGACGCCGGCGACCTCGCGGCCGGACACCTGCTCACCGGCTCGGTCGCCTTCGCCGACGGCGAGACCAGCAAGACGATCGTCGTCGACGTCCAGGGCGACACTGCGTTCGAGCCCGACGAGGCCTTCACCGTCACCTTGTCCGCGCCGACGGGCGGCGTGGCGCTCGGCGACAGCAGCGGCGCCGGCCTGATCCAGAACGACGATGCCGCCCCGGCCGGCACGTTCAACATCGACGACGTCAGCCACAGCGAAGGCGATTCGGGCGCGACCACCTACACCTTCACCGTCAGCCGCGACGGCGGCAGCAACGGCGCGGTCACGGTCGATTACGCGATCCCGACGCCGGGCGGCGCGGGCCTCGCCGACAGCGGCGACTTCGTCGCCGGATCGGTCTTCGCGGGCACCCTGAGCTTCGCCAACGGCGAGACCTCGAAGACGATCACGATCGACGTCCAGGGCGACACCGACTTCGAGGCGAGCGAGACCTTCGCCGTCAACCTTTCCAACGCCACCGGCGGTACCGCGATCGGCGACGGCGCCGGCCTCGGCACGATCGTCAACGACGATCCGCAGCCGCCCGCCGGCAGCGTCAGCATCGCCGACGCGGCCATCGTCGAGGGCAATGCCGGCACGTCGCTGCTTGTCCTGACGCTGACCCGGACCGGCGGCACCGGTGCGTTCGCGGTCGATTTCGCCACCTTGAACGGCGGCAACCCGAACAACGCCTCCGCCACCGCGGGCAGCGACTATGTCGCCCAATCGGGCACGGTCAATTTCGGCGCCGGCGAGAACAGCAAGACGGTCTCGATCACGATCAACGGCGACACGGTCTTCGAGCTCAACGAGGAGTTCCGGGTCGCGCTCTCCAACGCCACCAACGGCGCGTCGATCAGCGACGCGACCGCGATCGCGACGATCACCAACGACGATAGCGCGCCGACCAGCCTGCGCATCTTCGACGAGGATTTCACCGGCTTCACCGCCGCCGGCTTCGCCCCCAACCCGACCGCGAGCCAGGTCGATTCCGACATCTGGCGCGTCGTCGGCCTCAGCGACATCGCCAATCCGGCCTACGGCTTCACCGCCACGACCGGCGATTTCGCGCGCGGAATCATTACCGGCGGCGCCGATCCGACCGCGGCCGGCGTCTATTCGCACTCCGCCAGCGCGGCGATGATCCTCCAGCCGACCGCCGCCGAGCTCGACATCGGCGGCTTCATCGAAGCCCGCATCCAGAATACCAGCGGCAGCACCGCCACCGGCTTCAACGTCGCGTTCGACTGGGTCTATCGCAACAGCGCCGACCGCGCCGACAACATGCAGCTGTCCTACTCGACCGACGGCACCAACTTCATCACCGTCCCGGCCGCGGATTTCAGCACCCCCTCGATCAAGGAGGCGACCACCCCCACCACGTTCAGCACCGACCACAAGGGGGTCAGCTTGACCGGCCTGTCGGTCGCCGACCAGGGCTTCATCTATTTCCGCTGGACCCACCTCAATTCGACCGGCTCCAACAGCCGCGACGAAGTCGGCATCGACAATGTGACGGTCGACGCGACCGGCATCGCCGCGACCGGGCCGACCGTCTCGGTCTCCGACGTGTCGGTCAACGAGGCGGCCGGGACGATGACCTTCACCGTCACCCGCTCCAACCTCGTCTCGGGCGCCTTCACCGTCCAATACGCCACCGCCGACGGCACCGCGATCGCCGGCCAGGATTATGACGCGACCAGCGGCACTTTGAGCTTCACCGACAACCAGGTCCAGGCGACCGTGACGGTGACCATCACCGACGACGCGATCGCCGAGTTCGACGACACGATCCTGCTCAACCTCTCCAACGCCACCGGCGGCGCGGCGATCGCCGACGGCCAGGGGGTCGGCACGATCGTCAACGACGACGGCGCGCCGATCAGCGTGTCGATCAACGACGTCACCATCGCCGAGGGCAATGCCGGCACTTCGATCGCGACCTTCACCGTCACCCGCAGCGGCGGCACCGGCGCGTTCGACGTCAATTTCACCACCGCCGACCAGAGCGCCGTGGCGCCGGGCGACTATCTTTCGAACAGCGGCACCCTCAATTTCGGCGTGGGGGAGAACAGCAAGACGATCTCGGTCACGATCAACGGCGACACCGCCACCGAGCAGACCGAGACCTTCCGGGTCGAGCTGTCCGGCGCGACCAACAACGCTTTGTTCGCCGACGCGATCGGCATCGGCACGATCACCACCGACGATGCGGTCTTCATCCACGACATCCAGGGCACGTCCTATTTCAGCCCGCTGCTCGCCGCCGAGAACATCACCAGCTTCAACACGGCGTCGGCTGCAGTCGTCCTCGTCCGGGCGATCGTCACGGCGGTCGACAATGACGGCCCGCGCCAGGGCTTCTACGTCACCGAGGAGCTGACCGACTGGGACGGCAACAGCTTCACCTCCGAGGGCATTTTCGTGATGACCCGCAACGACGCCAGCGTCGGCTCGGTCGTTTCGGGGGTCAGCGTCGGCGATCTCGTCCAGTTCAGCGCCCACGTGATGGAATATCAGTCGTTCAGCACGATGCCGCGCACCATGCTGGTCAATCATACCGGCCTCCAGCTCGTCAGCAGCGGCAATGCGCTGCCGCCGCCGGTCGTGCTCATCAACACCCCCAACGAGATCCTCACCGGCGTCGCCCCCAATTTCCTCGATTCCTCGGACGGCGTCGGCGACACGTTCGACGCGTCGCTCTACGCGCTCTCGTTTTGGGAGACCGTCGAAGGAATGATGGTCACCATCCCCAACATGGTCGTCGCCGACGGCTTCGTCTCGACCTCGGGCGGCCGGCCGTTCCTCCAGGCCTATTCGCTCGACAGCGCCAATGCCGACCAGATCAACAGCCGCGGCGGCTACACCATCGCCGGCGATCCGCCGCTCGCCCCGCCCGACACCGCCAACCCCGGCGACGACACGATCCGCGACGGCCGCCACGTCCACGACGGCGACGTCAATCCGGACATCATCGAGCTCGATTTCACCGGCTGGGCGATGGCCCCGCCGACCGGGCTCGCCCAGAACGCGACGATGGGCGACCAGCTCGGCGACGTCACCGGCATCATCGATTTCGACTTCACCGATAGGAAGCTGTTCGTCACCGCGATGGAGCCGGGCGGCTTCGTCAACGGCGGCATCCCCACGCAGGAGGTCACCGTGCTCGGCGACGACAGCCGCAGCCTGACGGTCGCCACCTTCAACGTCCAGAATCTCGATCCGACCGACGGGGCCGCACGCTTCACCGCGCTCGCCAACGCCATCGCCAACAACCTCAATTCGCCCGACATCATCTCGATCGAGGAGATGCAGGACAATAACGGCGCCGCGGCCGGCGACGGGGTCGACGACGATCCGAACACGCCCGGCATGCAGGACGCGACGGGGACCGACGCCTCGACCACCTGGCAGATGCTCGTCAACGCGCTCAACGCGGTCACCGGCGCGCATTACCAGTGGGTCGATCAGGAGCCGATCTACAATGCCGAGGGCGGCGAGCAGAGCGGCAACATCCGCGTCGGCTTCCTCTACAATACCGACCGGGTCCAGCTCGGCAGTCTCGACGCCAATGCGACGATCGCGGAGCGGCGCATGTATACCGACCGGATCGGCGACGGCACCCGCGATGCGGGCGACCTGATCGCTTATTCGGACAACATGATCGCCGGCGAGATCAACACCGCCGACTGGTCGAACACGCGGCGCTCGCTACTCGGCGAGTTCACCTTCAACGGCAACAAGGTCTACGTGGTCGCCAACCACTGGCCGTCCAAGGGCGGATCGGGGGACGTCTGGCAGTTCAACCAGAATATCGACGCCGGCCAGCCGACCAATTCCGATTGGGCGCAGCGCAGCGAGGTCGGCCAGGACGTCTATACGATGATGAACCTGATCGCGGCCGGATCGCCCGACGCCGGCATCGCCTCGGGCGGCGACTATAACGACTTCTACTTCTACCGGCCGCTGACGACGGTGACCGGCTATACGCTGGCGAACGGCACCGCGCGCGTCGGCGGCACGCGCTTCGAAAACCTGACCCTGACCCTCGCCGAGGCCGAACGCTACACCTATGCGTTCGACGGCCGCAGCCAAGCGATCGATCATATCATCGTCAATCCGCTGCTCGGCGGAGTCGCGACCTACGACGTCGTCCATATCAACACCGGCTACAATCCCGCCGGCACCGGCCCCGACGCCAATCCGGCCCTGTCCGACCACGATCCGGCCTTGTCCTCGTTCGACTATCGCAACTTCTCGGAGGTGCTGGTCGGCACGCCCGGCAACGACGTGATCGACGGCTTCGGCGGCAACGACCGGATCTCGACCGGGCTCGGCAACGACTTCCTCGACGGCAATGTCGGGATCGACCGGCTGATCGGCGGCGGCGGCAACGACGTCTACGTCGTCGACAATGCGAGCGACGAGGTGATCGAGGCTTCGGGCGACAGCCGCGACGTCGTCTATGCCTCGGTCTCCTACAATCTCGCGGCCGCCGCCGAGATCGAGGTCCTGTCGGCCAAGGACCAGTCCGGCACCGCGGCCCTCGTCCTGATCGGCAACGGCTTCGGCCAGGAGATTTACGGCAATGCCGGCGCCAACTTCCTCGAGGGCGCCGGCGGGACCGATTATCTGATCGGCCTGGGCGGCAACGACACCTATGTCGTCGACGGCAGCGAGGACGCCGTCGTGGAGGCGATAGGAGGCGGAACCGACGTCGTTTATGCCCGCGGCGATTACACCCTGAACGCAGGCGCCGAGGTCGAGGTGATCTCGACGATCAGCCAGGATGCGACCGCCTCGGTGGCGCTGATCGGCAACGAGTTCGGCCAGACGATCTACGGCAATGCCGGCGCCAACTTCCTTGAGGGCGGCGGCGGCGCGGACGTGTTGATCGGCCTGGCCGGCAACGACGTCTATGTCGTCGACAGCGCGAGCGACTATGTCGCCGAAAGCGGCGGCGGCGGCCGCGACGTGGTCTATGCGCGGGCGAGCTTCACTTTGGGCTCGGGCCAGGAGGTCGAGGTGCTGTCGACCGCCTCGCAGGCCGCGACCACGGCGATCAACCTGACCGGCAACGAGCTCGGCAACGAGATCCTCGGCAATGCCGGCGCGAACGTGCTGAACGGCGGCGCCGGCGGCGACTTCCTGTTCGGCCTCGGCGGCGCCGACACCTTCGCCTTCACCACCGCGCTTGGCGGCGGCAATGTCGACCATGTCGGCGACTTCCTCGCCGTCGACGACACGATCGCGCTCGACCACAACGTGTTCACCGGGCTCGGGGTGGGGGCGCTCGGCGCCAACGCCTTCGCGCTCGGCACCGCCGCGGGCGACGCCGACGACCGGATCATCTACGATCAGGCCAGCGGCCGGCTCTGGTTCGACGCCGACGGCAACGGCGCCGGCGCGGCAGTGCTGTTCGCGGTGCTCGACGGCGGCCCGGTCATCACCGCGAGCGACTTCACCGTGATCTGAAGAAGGGGACACGTACTTTTTCGCGAAAAAGTGCGTGTCCCCATTCGCGGCAGATTCACGCGTTGGGTATGCCCTCCCGCACGTGGCCTCGTCCGGCAATGCGGCGGCGCTCCCGTGTAGCGGCACGGCGCTTCGTCGAACGCTTGGCGGGGCGCCGGTTCATTGTGGATCGAATTGCCCGAGACTAAACTATGTAAAAGCGATAGTGTCGATCCAGCGCCGCCCCCCTGCGCGGCGTTTGCGCCCAAATAAATGCGCAATCGGAGAGAAATATTGCCGGCAATTTCCAGCTACGCGGTGCAATATTCCAACGTTGATTTCTCGGCGATCTCTGCGTCGACGCTCGACCTTTTCATTACGGATGGCCGCAGCAACAATTCGTCGCTGAGCGATTCCGAGGTCGCCGCGCTGACCGCGCAGGGCAGGAAAGTGGTCGGCCATGTCAACGTCGACGTCACTTACGGGAATCCCGGCATCGTCGCCCATTTCACCCAATCCTGGTGGCAGGACAGCGTCATCAACCAGGCCGTCGCTCTCGTGCGGCGCGGCTATTCCGGAGTCGTCCTCGACGGCCTGAGCTCTTATGCCATCCTCCCGCCCTTCTACCCGCCGTTCAGCGGCAGCGTGTACTTCATCCGCCAGATGGCGAATGCGATGTGCGAATTCGTCGCCCGCATCGAAGACGCGATCACGGCGGTCAACCCCAACGCCTATGTCGTCGCCAACAACAACCCCTATTTGCTCCTTGACGTTACCTTAGACGCGGCGGGGGCGCAGGCCTACGCCGCCTATCTCGACGCGGTAGACGCGCATTTGTTGGTGAATCAGAGCGCCGCCGTGATCAATTATGCGCGGACCTCGCTGGCCGGCGAGACTCTCCTGATTCTGGAATCGGACGGATCGCCGGCTTACTCTTATGCGGACTCCTGGGCGCGCGGCATCCTCTACACGGCGCGCAACCCGAGTTATGACTCGTTCGGCGTCTTCGCCTACCCGGCGACCCCGGGCGCGGACACGCTGAACGGCGGCGACGGGCCGAACCAGTTCGACGGCCTCGGCGGCAACGACGTGATCGACGGCGGCGCCGGCAACGACTTCATCGTCGGCGGCGCCGGCGAGGACCAGCTTTACGGCGGCACCGGCAACGACTTCATCGACGGCGGCGCCGACGCGGATCGGATGTCCGGCGGCGCCGGCGACGACAAGTTCGTCGTCGACCATCCGGGCGACCAGATCGTCGAGAATGCCGGCGGCGGCCGCGATGTGGCTTATGCGCGTTCGAGCTATACGCTCGGCACCGGGGTCCAGGTCGAGATATTGTCGGCGATCAGCCAGGATGCGACGACCGCGATGGAGCTGGTCGGCAACGCGCTCGACCAGGAGATTTACGGCAATGCCGGCGCCAATTTCCTGCAGGGCGGCGGCGGCACCGACTATCTGTTCGGGCTCGGCGGCGACGACACCTATTTCGTCGCGGGGCCGGGCGACAATGTCGTCGAGGGCGCAGGCGGCGGCGGGCGGGACGTGATCTACACGCCGCTCGATCATGTGCTGACGCCGGGCGTCGAGATCGAGGTCCTGTCTTCGTCGAACCAGTCGGGAACGGGCGCGCAAACGCTGGTGGGCAACGGCCTCGGCCAGGAGATTTACGGCAACGATGGCGCCAATTTCATCGACGGCGGCGGCGGCACGGATTATCTGATCGGGCTCGGCGGCAACGACACCTATCAGGTCGGGCCGGGCGCCACTGTCGTCGAGAGTGCCGGCGGGGGCGCGCGCGACGTGATCTACACGCTGGGCGATTATGTGATGACGCCCGGCATCGAGGTCGAGGTGCTGTCCTCGTCGGACCAGTCGGGGACGGGCGCGCAGACCCTGGTCGGCAACGGCATCGCGCAGGAGATTTACGGCAACAACGGCGCCAATTTCATCGACGGCGGCGGCGGCGCGGACTTCCTCTCGGGGCTCGGCGGCAACGACGTCTATATCGTCGGCAGCGCCGACGATTTCGTGTTCGAGAGCCTCGGCGGCGGCCGCGACGTGATCTATGCCCGGGCGAGCTACTCGCTCGGCGCCGGCCAGGAGGTCGAAGTTCTCTCCGCCCAGTCGCAGTCGGCGACGACCGCGATCAGCCTCACCGGCAACAACCTCGCCAACGAGCTCTACGGCAATGAAGGCCTCAACACGCTGAACGGCGGTGGCGCCGCCGACTATCTGCTCGGCTACGGCGGCGCGGATACCTTCCAGTTCACCACCGCGCTTGGCGGCGGCAATGTCGACCATATCGGCGACTTCCTCGCCGTCGACGACACGATCGCGCTCGACGACGCGGTGTTCACCGGGCTTGGCGTCGGCGCGCTCAATCCGAGCGCATTCGCGCTCGGCACGGCGGCGGGCGACGCCGACGACCGGATCATCTACGATCAGGCCAGCGGCCGGCTCTGGTTCGACGCCGACGGCAACGGATCCGGCGCGGCAATCCTGTTCGCGGTGCTCGACAGCCATCCGGTCATCGCCGCGAGCGACTTCACGGTGATTTGAAGGAATGCGGAAGCCGATGGTTCCCGCACCTTCAGGATCAAAGGGTTGCGAAGAGTGCTCCGCCCCCCTTAAGTTGTAGGCGGGACCGGCGATTCTTGCCGGCGGGGGCCTCGACATGACTGATGCCACCATCATTTCTTCGCAGCTCGCGACGACGGCGACCTCGATCGTCCACGCATTTGCCACGGACGTCATCCTGAACGCCGACCGCACGCGGATGTACATCGCGCGCGACGACGGCTTCGTCAGCATCTACGACACCTTCACCGGGCAGGTGGTCCAGACTTTCGACATCGGCACCAAGCTTGGCGGCATGGACCTCTCGGCCGACGGCTCATTCCTGCTCGTCGTCGAGAAGACCGCGCTTTCGAGCGGCGGCGGCCAGAATGTCTTCGCGGTGCACCGGGTGGATGTCGCGACCGGAGCGGTCACCGACTTCACCAGGACCTTTTCCGGCATCGAGGGGCCGTTCAACGACGTGGCGCTGTTCGCGGACGGGACCGCCATCGTCACCACGACCCTGCAGGGATCGGGCGCGACCACCACCTATCGGCTCGACACGCAGACCGGCGCGTTCACCACGCTCGCCAGCCCGTCGGCGCAGGCGCCGATCGTCACCGCCGCGGCCGACCGCCTGCACATCCTCCTCACCAACGGCTTCAACGTCTCCGGCCCGAACCAGATGTACGACCTGACCGCCGAGGCCGTGATCGTGAGGGCCGCGTCGCGGGGCGTGGGGAGCTCGGGGAACAGCCTTCATGCCTTCACCGCCGACGGCAGCCTGGCGGCCTATGTCGAGCGGCAAGCGGGCGTCGACATTTTCGATGGCCGGCTGAACCCGCTAACGACGCTCGCCGGCATCCAGGGCAACGACGTCGGCGGCCTCGCCTTCGACGACCATGGCGACAACCTCTACGTGCTGCTCTTCTCGACCCGCGAAATCCTGAAGATATCGACCGGCGACTGGTCGGTCACGGCGCACATCGATCTGCCCGTCGACCTGCCCTTGCCGCAATTCCTGGGCGCCGACCGATATGGCAGCAGCCTGGTGGTCGGGCCGGACGCGCAATATTTCACCTGGATCGCCAGCGACGATCTGTTCCGGATCGAGAATCCGACCGCGCTCGCGCCCGTCCAGGGGACCGGCGCGGGCGAGACGATGACCGGGACCGGCGTCCAGGACCTGCTCTACGGGCTCGGCGGGGACGACATCCTCAATGGCGGCGACGGCGACGACACGCTGCGCGGCGGCGCGGGCAACGACGTCCTCGACGGCGGCGCCGGCCACGACGCGATGTATGGCGGCGACGGCAACGACATCTACCATGTCGACGACCTCCGCGACCGCGCCGCCGAAGCCGATGCGGCCGGCGGCAGCGACGAGGTGCATGCGTCGGTCAGCTTCGCGCTGGAGGGCAATATCGAGCGGCTGATCCTGACCGGCAGCGCCGCGATCGACGGCACCGGCAACGCGATCGCCAATGTCATTACCGGCAACGATGCCGCCAACGCGCTCAACGGCATGGGTGGGAACGACCTGCTCGTCGCAGGCGGAGGCGGCGACTTCCTCAACGGCGGCACCGGCGCCGACGAGATGCGCGGCGGCACCGGCGACGACACCTATCTGGTCGACAATATAGGCGACCGGATGGTCGAGGCGGCGGGCGAGGGCCGCGACGTCGTTTATGCGACGAGGAGCTATGCGCTCAACGCCGGCGCGGAGATCGAGATCCTCTCGACCATCTCCCAGGCGGCGGCGACGGCGATCGACCTTGCCGGCAATGAACTGAACCAGGAGATTTACGGCAATGCCGGCGTCAACTTCCTTCAGGGCGGCGGCGGGGTCGATTATCTGATCGGGCTCGGCGGCAACGACCGCTATCTTGTCACCGGCAGCGGCGATCATATTGTCGAAGTTGCGGGCGGCGGCGGTCGCGACGTGGTCTATGTGCTGGCGAGCTACACGCTCGAGGCCGGCGCCGCCATCGAGGTGGTCTCCGCGGCGGACCAGTCCGGCACCGCGCCTTTGGCGCTGGTCGGCAACGCGCTCGGCCAGGAGATTTACGGCAATGCCGGCGCCAACTTCCTGCAGGGCGGCGGCGGCACCGATTTTCTGGTCGGGCTCGGCGGCAACGACACCTATTTCGTCGCGGGGCCGGGCGACAACGTCGTCGAGAGCGTCGGCGGCGGCAGCCGCGACGTGGTCTATACGCCGCTCGATCTGG
>JAXDPI010000043.1:0-88482 GCA_034668465.1 Sphingomonadales bacterium | reverse complement strand
CAAATGGATGCAGTCGGGATCGAGCGACCCCACCGGCACCACTTCCTCGACCTCGGCGACGCACATCCGGCCCGCGGTCGCCATCGGTTGGTTGAAGTTGCGCGCGGTCTTGCGGAAGATGAGGTTGCCGCTCTCGTCGGCCTTCCAGCCCTTGATGATCGCCAGGTCGGCGCGAATGCCGCGTTCCAGAATATATTCCTGGCCGTCGAAGATCTTCACTTCCTTGCCTTCCGCCACCAGCGTGCCGACGCCCGTCTTGGTGTAGAAACCGGGAATGCCCGCCCCGCCGGCGCGGCAGCGCTCGGCGAGCGTGCCCTGCGGGCAGAATTCGACCTCGAGCTCGCCCGCCAGATATTGCCGCTCGAACTCCTTGTTCTCGCCGACATAGGACGAGATCATCTTGCGGACCTGGCGGGTGCGCAGCAGCTTGCCGAGCCCCTCATTGTCGATCCCGGCATTGTTCGAGGCGATGACGAGATCCTTGACGCCGGACGCCTGGATCGCGTCGATCAGCCGCTCGGGAATGCCGCACAGGCCGAAGCCGCCGGCGCAGATCGTCATGCCGTCGAACAGCAATCCCTCGAGCGCGGCGGACGCGTCGGGATAGATTTTCTTCATCGAGCGCTCCCTTTGACCGGGAGGCGATAAGCGCCCGCCCCCGCCCCGGTCAAGCGACGCGCGGGGCCGATCTACTCCCCTTCCCCCACGGCCTTGACAGGCGCAACACGCGCGTCTACTTTGGATTACAAAGTTATTTGGAGGACGATATGAGCCCGACCGCAGGCCAATCCACGGACGACCTCGCTTATGTCCGCCAGCTCGCCGAAAGCGGGGCGCGGGCGCCGTTGATCGGCGGCCGCTTCATGGCTTGGTGGGGCCTGCTCGTCACGATCGCCTGGACGGCCCAGCATTTCGCGATCAACGGCCTGATCGGCGACGGCGACACGATCTTCGGGATCATCTGGGGCAGCTACGGAATCGTCGGCATGCTGGGCCAGGTTCTGCTCGCCCGCGGCATGCCACCCAAGGCCGGCGCCGGTTCGGCGGGCAACCGCGCGTCGCGCTCGGTCTGGGCCGCGGGCGCCTTCGCGATCGGCGCGATGGTGGTCGGCGTGATCCTGCTCGCCAGCGGCGGCGCCGGCTACAAGGTGTTCGATTGGATCGTGCCGGTCGCCTTCGCCGTTTATGCCTGCGCCTTGATCGTCACCGGCGCGCTGGCCGCGGAGAGGATCGTGGTCGCCGCCGGCTATGGCGCGATCGTCATGGTCGGCCTGTTCACCGCCTTCATTTTCCATCCGGAGCGCTATCTGTTCGCCGCGGCCGGCGCCGCGGTGACGGTGCTGCTGCCGGGGGTGCTGCTGACGCTTCGCGAACCCAAGGCAAGGGACTGACCTCTCATGGGGGAAGACAGCCCGTTCGATCACAATGCGATCGACGACGTCATCCACGGCCGGATCCGGCTCGGCGTCGTCGCCTATCTGTCGGCCGTCGATTCGGCCTTGTTCTCCGAGCTGCGCGACAAGGTCGGCGCGACCGACGGCAACCTCTCGGCGCATCTGAGGAAGCTCGAGGACGCCGGCTATGTCGCGGTCGACAAGAGCTTCGTCAACCGCAAGCCGCAGACCCGGCTCGCGCTGACCCGGGCCGGCCGGAAGGCGTGGCGCGAGTGGCTCGACCGGATCGAGGCGCTGCGGAACGCCGCGGGAGGCTAGGCGCGCAGCTTCGCCAGCACGCCCTGCAGCTGCATCGCATTGCCCATGTCGCCCTCGACCTTCAATTTGCCCTGCATGAACGCGGTCATCCCGTCGAGCTTGCCGTCGGCCATGTCCTGCCAGTCCCCCCAGGCGACCTTGATCGTGGTGTCGGCGGGGCCGTCTTCCTCGGTCACCGCATTGCCGACGCCGTCCAGCAGGACCACGCCCTCGTCGCCGAAATCGAGCTTGACCCGCTTGCCCGGCAGATAGGCATCGGCGGCGCCGAGGCGGGTGGCCATTTCGCTCTTGGTCATTTTCGTCTCCCTGGACTGCCTCGCGACCCTCTACTTTGCGCGAACGTCTCGTCAAGCCTGGCGCCCGATCTTCCCTCCACGCCCCGGGGCGGCTAGTCGGGGCCGATGGACGCAGCGGAAGCTATTCACGAAAAGTTCGTCGCGAAAGTGGCCGGGGGAAAGCTGCCCCGGCGCATCAGCGCGGTGCAGCCCGGCGACGTCGGCCTCGCCCGCGAGGCGATGGTCGAAACCTTCTACAGCCAGTGCGCCAGCCGGCAGATGGATCGCCTGTCGCGCCGGCTGCAGGCGCGCGGCGAGGGCTTCTACACGATCGGCAGCTCGGGCCACGAAAACAATGCCGCGGTCGCGCAGGCCTTCCGGGTCGACGACATGGCGTTCCTCCACTACCGGTCGAACGCCTTCCAGATCCACCGCGCCAAGCAGCTGCCCGGCCAGACGCCGTGCTGGGACATGCTGCTGAGCTTCGCGGCGTCGGCCGAGGACCCGATCTCGGGCGGCCGCCACAAGGTGATCGGCTCAAAGCCGCTGTCGATCCCGCCGCAGACCAGCACCATCGCCTCGCATCTGCCGAAGGCGGTGGGGGCGGCGTTCAGCATCGGCATCGCCAGGATGCTGCGGGTGGAAGAGACCGCGATGCCCGGCGACGCGATCGTGCTCGCCAGCTTCGGCGACGCGTCGGCCAACCATTCGACGGCCCAGGGCGCGTTCAATACCGCCGCCTGGGCCGCCTATCAGGGCACCCCGATGCCGCTCGTCTTCCTGTGCGAGGACAACGGCATCGGCATCTCGACGCGAACCCCTCGGGGCTGGATCGAAGCGTCGTTCCGCGACCGGCCGGCGCTCCACTATATCGCCTGCAGCGGACTCGACATGGTCGACGCCTATCGCGGCGCGCGCGAAGCCGCTTATCATGCCCGCACTCAGCGCAAGCCGGTCTTCCTCCACATGGATTGCGTGCGGCTGTACGGCCATGCCGGCTCGGACCTGCAGGCCGCCTACCTGACCAAGCAGCAGATCGAAGAGGACGAGGAACGCGATCCGTTGCTCTACAGCGCGGCGCTGCTGGTCGAGCAGGACCTGGTTTCGGCGAGCGAGATCCTCGACATATACAACGAGACCGAGGCAATTCTTGCCCGGATCGGCGAGCAGGCGATCACGCGGCCCAAGCTGACCAGCAGCGGCGCGGTGATGGCGAGCCTGGTGCCGCCGAAGCGCGGTCCGATCCGGGCGAACAGGCCGGCGCCCGAACAGCGCGAAGCCTTGTTCGCCCGCGACCTCGGCATGATGGAAAAGCCCCAGCACATGGCGCGGCTGTTGAGCTGGACGCTCGCCGATCTCCTGCTCGCGCACGCCAATATCATCGTCGCGGGCGAGGATGTCGGGCCCAAGGGCGGCGTCTATGGCGTCACCGCCAAGCTGCACGAACGGTTCGGGCCGACCCGGGTGATCAACACCCTGCTCGACGAGCAGAGCATCCTCGGCCTCGGCATCGGCGCCGCCCATAACGGCCTCCTCGCCATCACCGAAATCCAGTTTCTCGCCTACGTCCACAATGCCGAGGACCAGATCCGCGGCGAGGCGGCGACGTTGAGCTTCTTCTCGAGCGGCCAGTACACCAACCCGACAATCATCCGCGTCGCCGGCCTCGGCTACCAGAAAGGGTTTGGCGGGCATTTCCACAACGACAACAGCCTGGCCATATTCCGCGACATACCGGGCCTGGTCCTCGCCTGCCCGAGCAACGGCGCCGACGCCGTCGAAATGCTGCGCGAATGCGTCCGCCTCGCGCTCGAGGAGCAGCGCGTGATCGTCTTCCTCGAGCCGATCGCGCTCTACATGACCCGCGACCTGAACGAAGAGGGCGACGCCTTGTGGACGTCGACCTATGCCGCGCCGGGCGAGGCGAAGCCGATCAGGCTCGGCGAGGTCGGCCGTCACGGCGAGGGCACCGACCTTGCCATCGTCAGCTACGGCAACGGCTATTTCCTGTCCCGCCAGGCCGAGAAGATCTTGCGCGAGCAACACGGCCTCGACCTCAGGGTGATCGACTTAAGGTGGCTCGCGCCGCTGAACGAGGACGGCGTCCTCGACGCCGTTGCCGGCTGCGGCCGGGTCCTGATCGTCGACGAATGCCGCAGGACGGGCTCGCAAAGCGAGGCGCTGATGGCTCTGTTCGCCGAACGGGCGCCCCAGGTCGACAGCCGCCGGATCGCGGCCGGGGATTCGTTCATTCCGCTCGGCCGCGCGGCGACCCTGACCTTGCCGAGCCGCGATTCGATCGTCGCCGCCGCGCTGGAGATGGTGCGTGGCTGACAGGCAGGCGGCGCTGGTCATCTGCCCGGGGCGGGGCACCTACGGCAAGGCCGAGCTCGGCTATCTGAAGCGCCTCCACGCCGACAAGGCCGAGCTGATCGGGACGTTCGACCGCCTCCGCGCCGAGCGCGGCGAGCCGACCATCTCCGAGCTCGACGGCGCCGACCGGTTCAGCCCAGCCCTGCACACCCGCGGCGACATCGCGTCGCCGCTCATCTTCACCGCCTCCTATGCCGATTTCCTTGCCATCGATCGGTCGCGCTACGACATCGCCGCGGTCACCGGCAATTCGATGGGGTGGTACACGACGCTGGCCGTCGCGGGCGCGGTGAGCGCACAGCACGGCTTTGAAATTGTCGATGCCATGGGCGAAAACAGCCAGGCCGGCGAACCGGGTGGCCAGGTCCTGCTCACCCTCGTCGACGAGAATTGGCGCGAGGTGCCGGGCCTGCGCGAGCAGATGCTGGCGCGGATCGGCTCGGTCAATTCGCGGCCCGATCACGCGCTCTATCCGTCGATCGATCTCGGCGGCATGCTCGTCGTCGCGGGCAACGAGCAGGGGCTGGAAGCCTTGCTCGAGGAAGCGCCCCCGACGCCCGCGCGTGCGCCGCTCCGGCTCGTCAATCACGGCCCGTTCCACACCCCGCTGATGCAGGGCTCGTCGGACCGGGCCTTCAAGCTTCCCGCCGAATGGCTTCGCGCGCCGGCCATTCCGATGATCGACGGCCGCGGCCATATCTGGCGGCCGCACGCCAGCAACGCCGAGGCGCTCAGGCACTACACTTTCGCGACCCAGATCCTCGAAGCCTATGATTTCACCCGCGCGGTCCAGGTCGCGGTGCGCGAATATGCGCCCGATCGCATCATCCTGCTCGGCCCCGGCGACACGCTCGGCGGCGCGATCGCCCAGGCCCTGATCGCGATCGAATGGCGGGGGCTGCGCTCCAAGGCGGATTTCCACGAAATGCAGGCGTCCGCGCCGCTGCTGCTCGCCATGGGTCGCGAGGATCAGCGGGCGCTGGCCACCGGCTAATCGACGATGATTGGGCGGCGTTTGCGCTCTGCATCCCTGAAAATTTTCCACGGATAAATGGGGACTGTCCCTATTTTCGCTAATGGGGACTGTCCCTATTTACCGGCTGGGCGATCAGACCTTGTTGCCGAGCGCGCCCTTGACCGACCCGACGGCCTGCTGGACGTCGCCCTTCACCTCCTGCGCCGCGCCTTCGTCGCGGGTGTCGGGATCGTCGCTGGTCTGCTTGGCCTTGCCGACCGCTTCGTTGACATTGCCTTTGATCTTGTCGGTGAGCTCGCCCATGACCCTTGCCTCCTGCGCGATCCCGCGCCGGAATTGGCGCCTGGGGATCTTGCGGAATCAACAGCTTGGACGCCCTTTCTGTTCCGCCTCAGTCGGCCATCCTCCGGCGATGATAGCGGGTTCGCTTGACGATGCCGACGATCGCCAGCGCCCAGCCGACAAGGACGAGCGCGACCGATCCCGGGCCGAGGAGACCGTCCCACAAGGGCGCGTCCGCCACGGCCCGGACGACGAGGCCGGCCGCGCCGAGGGTCACGAGGCCGAGCCCCAGCCAGCGCCAGCCGCGCGCGACGCCGCCGAGCTCGGCGGCATAGGCCCGGCGCCCTTCCGGCGACGCAAGATCGGGCCGCATTATCACCTGAGCCCGCCATGCGCGGCCAGAAAGGCGAGGAAGGCCAATATTGTCGCGAACAGGATCAGCGCGAGGTTGCGCGGCAGCACGCGGATGCCGACGGCATAGAGCAGGCCGCCCAGCGCATCCGCCTTCACGATTGCGGCGAGGTTGAGCCAAAGGCTGAGCCCGATGCCGGCGATGCTGGCGATCGTGCCGATGGTCCCGAACGTCCAGCCCGGCCAGATGACCGCCGCAGCGACATAGTTGATCGGCGCGAGCAGCATGAGGAGGCCGACCAAAGCGGCGAACCCCGCCGGCGGCCGCGATCCCTGCTCGCGCCGCCAGGGCAGGAAGGCCTGCTCGAACATGTCGCCGACCGCCATCGCGGCGGCGCCCATCGACCAGCCCAGGACGAGCCCGTCCGACACGTCGGGCAGCTCGGCGAGCGCCGCCTGGACCCAGTCGCGCCGCCGCGCCGACAGGCTCGGCAGCCAGCCGCCGAGCATCCGCGCGGCCAGGCGGCGCAGGCCGCTCATGCCGGACGCAAGCGCAGCGGCCGATCGGCCGTGGCGGGCGCGGCCTCGGCGGCGACGCGCCGGCCCTCGGCGGTGAGCCGGTAGATGTGGCGCGGCGGCCGGCCGGGCGCGGCCGCCCCGGTCCAGCGCGCCTCGACCCAGCCGCGCTCGGCAAAGCGCATCAGGAGCGGATAGAGCGTGCCCGACTTGAGCTGCGTCTCCTTGCTGAGATCGTAGCCGTGCCGCCAATCCTCGCTCCCCGCGAGCAGCGCGGCGAGCAGGGCGCGCATCGGCCGGGTCGAGCGGAACGAAGGCTTCATTCCGCTTATTCTACATATATCGGTTTACCAGTCAACGGCGTCGCGACACGAACCTCGCCTGGGCCATCTTAGCCTCGTTCCCCGGCCCGGCGGATGCGCTGGGCGAGCTGGCGGCGCGCATGCGTGCATCCGGGCCGGCAAGCGCCGTGATCGCCCGCATCGGCCGACTGCTCCGCGGCAGGCTCCTGGTGATTGCGCGCGAGATTCTCCCGCGAGCGGACGCCGCGCTCGTAGAGCTGGATGCAATTGTCGGTCACCGTCCGCGAGCAGGGCGGATAGCCGCCGCGCGCCTCGGGCGGCCCGGCCATGTCGTCCTTGTCCGGCGGGCCGGCGCTGACCAGCCCAAGCCCGGCCACCGCGGCAAATAGGAAGAGCTTCTTCATCTCGGTCTCCTCTCTCGGCATCGACCCCGGACTCGCCGAACATCGATCATAGCG
Organism: Sphingomonadales bacterium; assembly: GCA_034668465.1. Lineage (GTDB taxonomy): Bacteria > Pseudomonadota > Alphaproteobacteria > Sphingomonadales > Sphingomonadaceae > Allosphingosinicella. The sequence continues at coordinate 81,237 of JAXDPI010000043.1, read as the reverse complement.
GGTTTTGCCGCTACCGCCCATAGGTGCCGGCCTCGTCCCAACCCGCCGCGCCGATCAGCGGCACGAAACGGACCGCGCCGAGATCCTCGCCTCGATAGCTCTCCGCGCCCGTGCGGGTGAGCTTCACCAGGGTCTGAACCGATCCCGGCTCGCCGATCGGCATGACCAGAATCCCGCCGATCGACAACTGCCGCTTGAGCGGCTCGGGAACGTGGCTTCCGCTCGCGGCGGCGAGGATCGCGTCGAACGGCGCCGCTTCGGGCAGGCCGGCCGAGCCGTCGCCGTGGATGATGCGGACATTGTCGTAGCCCAGGCGCGCCATCCGCTCCGCCGCCAGCGCCGCGAGCGCGCCATGGCGCTCGATCGCGATCACCTCGGCCGCGATCCGCCCGATCACCGCCGCGGCATAGCCCGAGCCGGCGCCGACCTCGAGCACCCTGGCGGCGGGCCCGATGCCGGCCGCCTCGATCATCAGGGCGACGATATAGGGCTGCGAGATTGTCTGGTCCGCCTCGATCGGCAGCGGCGAATCCTCGTAGGCATGGCCGGCGAGATGGTCGGGCACGAACGCCTCGCGGGGTACAGCGCGCATCGCCGCCAGCAGATGCGGGCTGCGGATGCCGCGCGACGCGATCTGCCGCTCGACCATCGCCTCGCGCAAGGCCGCGAAATCGGTCATGGTCGATAAATGGACCAAGGTGGGCGCATTTTCCAGTGAGCGCGAACGACCGGATCATCGGGCTTTATCAGGACAACGCCGCCGCGTGGGACCGGCAGCGCGGCCGCGACCTGCACGAAAAGGCCTGGCTCGACAGGATGCTTGCCGCGATCCCCGCCGGAGGATCGATCCTGGACCTGGGCTGCGGCATGGGCGAGCCGATCGCCCGATACCTGATCGAGCACGGCCACGCCGTCACCGGCGTCGATTCCTCGCCCTCGCTGATCGCTTTGGCCCACAAGCGTTTTCCGGCGCATCGCTGGATCGTCGCCGACATGCGCGCGCTCGATCTCGGCCGACGCTTCGACGCCCTGATCGCCTGGCACAGCTTCTTCCATCTCTCGCCGGAGGACCAGCGGCCGATGTTCGCGCGCTTCGCCGCGCATGCCAATCGCGGGGCGCCGCTGATGTTCACCAGCGGCTGGTCGCACGGCGAGGCGATCGGCGCCTGGCAAGGCGAACCGCTCTATCATGGCAGCCTCGATCCAACCGAATATGAGACGCTCCTCGCGGCCAACGGCTTTGCCGTCATCGAGCGGGTGGTGCGCGATCCGGACTGCGGTTCGGCGACGGTCTGGCTCGCGCTCAGGTCTTGAGCGTCTCGCGCGTCTCGCGCAGCGACAGCAGCTCCCACGCCGCGACCAGCACCAAAGTCGCGGTCGCCACCACCGAGAGGGAGAGTGGGCTGAGCTCGGTCGCGAACGGCGCGATCAGGCCGAGGATACCGAGCCCGATCATGTGCGAGAGTGGGAAATAAGCGGCGCTGGTCCGCTTGAAGATCATGTTGCCGAACAGATAGAGCGCCGGCCCGCCGAGCAGGGCCGCGGCCGACGCGAGATCGGTGTGGCCGGCCGGATGCGCGACCGCCATTTCGTCCGAGGCGGCGGTGACGATGATCCCGGCGACGATCGGGATATGGAAATAGGTGTAGGCGAGCCGCGCCATTCGCCCCGGATCCTTGTCCTGCGCAAGTGCCCGCGCGGCGCGCTCGGCGCCGATGTCGAAATAGAGCCACCACATCGCGATCGTGCCGACGAAGGCGCTGGCGAAGGCGGCGATCGCCGCCGCCGTCCAGGCCGTCTGGCCGAACGCCGCGCCGGTCACCAGGATCGATTCGCCGAGCGCGATGATGATGAACAGACCGCAGCGCTCGGAGAAATGGTGGCCCTCGACGTCCCAGGTCCTGGTGTCGCTGCGGCCGAGGCCCGGGACGAAGAAGGCGGCGACCGGCCCGGTCGAAACGATCGCCAGCGCCGCGCCCCACAATGCCATGCGGGTGGTCGCATCGTCGCTCAGCGCGCCGGCGACCCAGAACGGCGCCTCGGCCAGCGACCAGATCGTGATTCGGACGAAGTTGCGGAAATTGTCGCGGTTGTGGCGGGCCAGAGCGAGCAGCATGAAAGCGTGCCGTCCGATCTGGATGCCGACATAAGCGAGGGCGAAGGCGAGACCCCGGTCGCCGAACGCTTGCGCCAGGCTGATCGTCATCACCAGGGCCACGGCCATCAGCGCGAACAGCAGGCCGCGCACCTCCATGTTGCGGACGTCGAGCCAGTTGGTCACCCAGGCGGTGTCCACCCACACCCACCAGATTGCGAGGAACAGCAGGCCCGCCTGGGTGAAGCCGAGCGGATCGGGGTGAAGGATGATCGCGTGCGAAACCTGGGTGACCGCGAACACGAATACCAGATCGAAGAACAATTCGATCGAGCCGACCCGCTCGTCGCCGTGCGAATCCCGGCTGCGGAGGAGGTTGCGATTCATCGGCGGAAGCTAAGCGCGGGCGAACAAAAAGCCGCGGCCGGATCGGACCGGCCGCGGCGCTTCGTCGTTACCCGGGCGCTCAGCGATTCTGATCTTCGCGCTGGACCTGCTCGTTGCCGGGCTGGTCGTCGCCCTGCTGCTGGCCGGCCTTCTCGAGCTGCTCGCCCTGCTGCTGCTGGCCGCCCTGGTCGCGCTCTTCGCCCTTCTGGTTGAAATATTCCGGACGCTGCTGGCCTTCCTGGCCCTCCTGGCCTTCTTGGCCCCGCTCGCCGACCTGCTTGTCGAACTGGCCGAATGCGGGTTTGCCGCCCTGCTGGTCGGCCTGATTGGCCTGATTGGCTTGGCCCTGATCCTTGTTGAATTCGCCCATGAGGACATCCTTTCCGACTGCCGGGTCGGCGGCACCGCGCCGCCGTTAGCCCGGGAAAGAAACCCCGAATCAGCGACTTGGGTTCCGCGACCCGCCGCTCAAATCAATCCGGCGAGCGGGCTGGAGGGATCGGCGTAGCGGCGCTGGCCCATCCGGCCCGCCAGATAAGCGAGCCGCCCCGATTCGACCGCGAGCTTCATCGCCCGGGCCATCATCACGGGGTCTTTCGCCTCGGCGATCGCGGTATTCATGAGGACGCCGTCGCAGCCTAGCTCCATCGCCACGCTCGCATCCGACGCCGTGCCGACGCCGGCATCGACCAGCACTGGCACGCTTGCGCCCTCGACGATCAGCCGGATGGTGACTCGGTTCTGGATGCCGAGGCCCGAGCCGATCGGCGCGCCGAGCGGCATGATCGCCACCGCGCCCGCTTCCTCGAGCTGCTTCGCCGCGATCGGATCGTCGACGCAATAGACCATCGGCTTGAAGCCCTCCTGGACCAGGATCTCGGTCGCCTTCAGCGTCTCGCGCATGTCCGGGTAGAGCGTCCTGGCCTCGCCGAGCACTTCGAGCTTGACCAACTCCCAGCCGCCCGCCTCGCGCGCCAGCCTGAGCGTGCGGATCGCCTCCTCGGCGGTGAAGCAGCCGGCGGTGTTGGGCAGATAGGTGATCTTCTTGGGGTCGATATGATCGGTCAGCAGCGGCTGCCCGGGATCCGAAATGTTGACCCGCCGCACCGCCACGGTGACGATCTCGGCGCCCGACGCGGCGACCGCCGCCGCATTCTGCTCGAAGCTCTTATACTTGCCGGTGCCGACGATCAGCCGCGAGCTAAAGGTCCTGCCGGCGACGGTCCATGTGTCCGCCGCCATCAGCCGCCACCGACGAAAGTGACGATCTCGAAATGGTCGCCGTCCTCGACGATCACCTGGCCGAGCGTCGAGCGCGGCACGATCGCGAGGTTCCGCTCGACCGCGACCCTGGCCGGATCGAGCCCGAGCTCGCGCGCCAGATCGGCGACGCTGAGCCCCCCGACCACCCGCCTGTGCTCGCCATTGACCCTGATCGAGACCGTGGATTCCATGAACCGCCTTTGCGCTTGTCGGACGGGCGTCATATAGGGCGGCGCCATGGCGACGCCACCTTTGATCTACGTCCTCAACGGCCCCAACCTCAATCTGCTCGGCCTGCGCGAGCCGGAAATATACGGCGCGGACACGCTCGACGACATTGCCGGCCGGCTCGAGGACCGGGCGAAGGCGCTGGGCGTCGCGATCGACATGCGCCAGTCCAGCCACGAGGGCCATCTGATCGACTGGCTGCACGAGGCCAATGCCAAAGGCGCCAAGGCGGTGCTGCTCAACGCCGGCGGGCTCAGCCACAATTCCGTTGCGCTGCACGACGCGATCAAGGCGATCGCGGTGCCGGTGATCGAGGTCCATCTCTCCAATCCGCAGGCGCGCGAAAGCTTCCGCCGGCGCTCGCTGATCGCCGCCGCGGCCAAAGGAACTATCGCCGGTTTCGGCGCGCTCGGTTACGAGCTTGCTCTGGACGCGGCCGCCCGTCTCTGACAGACGCTCGGGCAACGGAAGAAGGGGTTCCGATGAGCGAAGAATATGGGCCCGAGGAGGCCATGCGGGTCGATACCGACCTGGTGAAGAAGCTGGCCGAGATGCTCGACGAGAACGACCTCAGCGAAATCGAGGTCGAGGACAATGGCCGCCGCATCGTCGTCAAGCGCAAGCTCTCGGGCGCGCCCACTCCGGCCTACGCCCCCGCCCCGCCGCCGGCGGCGCCCGCCGCCCCGGCCGCCGCGGCGCCGGCGCCCGAGCCGAGCGCCGGCAGCCATCCCGGCTTGGTCAAATCACCGATGGTCGGCACCGTCTTCCTCGCCGGCGAGCCGGGCGCGGCGCCGTTCGTCTCCGCCGGAACCAGGGTCGAAGAGGGCGACACGCTGCTGATCATCGAGGCGATGAAGGTGATGAACCCGATCACCGCGCCGCGCGCCGGCATCGTCACCCAGATCCTCGTCCAGGACGCCCAGCCGGTGGAATACGAACAGCCGCTGGCCATCATCGAATGATGCGCGCCCTCCGCGTCATTCGGGCGAGGGTGTAGATGGCGATCGAGAAGGTCCTCATCGCCAATCGCGGCGAGATCGCGCTCCGCATCCACCGCGCCTGTCACGAAATGGGCATCAAGACGGTCGCGGTCCATTCGACCGCCGATACCGAAGCGATGCACGTCCGCCTCGCCGACGAGGCGATCTGCATCGGTCCGCCGCCCGCCGCCGATTCCTATCTCAACATCCCGGCGATCATCTCGGCGGCCGAGATCAGCCATGCCGACGCGATCCATCCGGGCTACGGCTTCCTCAGCGAGAATGCCCGCTTTGCGGAGATCGTCGAGACCCACGACATCATCTGGATCGGCCCCAAGCCCGAGCATATCCGGACGATGGGCGACAAGATCGAGGCCAAGCTCACCGCCGCCAAGCTCGGCCTGCCGCTCGTTCCCGGCTCGGCCGGACCGGTGGCGAGCTTCGCGGAAGCGAAGAAGGTCGCGGCCCAGACCGGCTATCCGCTGATCGTCAAGGCCGCCTCGGGCGGCGGCGGGCGCGGCATGAAGGTGGTCCATTCCGAGGACCAGCTCGAAACGCAGATCAGCCAGGCGCGCTCGGAGGCGAAAAGCGCGTTCGGCGACGACACCGTCTATATCGAGAAATATCTCGGCGATCCGCGCCACATCGAGTTCCAGATTTTCGGCGACGGCAAGGGCAATGCGATCCATCTCGGCGAGCGCGACTGCTCGCTCCAGCGCCGCCACCAGAAGGTGCTCGAAGAGGCCCCCTCCCCCGTCGTCACCCCGCAAGAGCGCGAGCGGATGGGCGGGATCGTCGCCAGGGCGATGGCCGACATGTCCTATCGCGGCGCCGGCACGATCGAGTTCCTCTGGGAGGGCGGCGAATTTTACTTCATCGAGATGAATACGCGGCTCCAGGTCGAGCATCCGGTGACCGAGGCGATCACCGGCCTCGACCTCGTCCGCGAACAGATCCGCATCGCCGACGGCCACCCGCTGACCTTGCGCCAGCAGGACGTCCAGTTCCGCGGCCATTCGATCGAATGCCGGATCAACGCCGAGGACCCGAAGACCTTCGTCCCCTCGCCCGGGATGGTGAAGCAATATCATGCGCCCGGGGGGATGAACGTGCGGGTCGATAGCGGCCTCTACGCCGGCTACCGGGTGCCGCCTTATTACGATTCGATGATCGCCAAGCTGATCGTCTACGGCACCACCCGCAACGGCGCGATGCGGCGCCTGCGGCGCGCGCTCGAAGAGTTCGTCATCGAAGGGATGAAGACCACCATCCCGCTCCACCAGGCTTTGCTCGACGAGCCCGACTTCCAGGCGGGGAACTATACCATCAAGTGGCTGGAGGAATGGCTGGCGCGGGAAGCGCCTGAAGCAAGCGGTTAGGATTGCATTTTGGGCATGCCGAGCCCGCCCGCCAGCCCGATGCGGACCACCTCGGCGGTGCCGCGCGCGCCGAGCTTTTGGAGCAGCTGGGCGCGATAGGCCTCGACGGTGCGAATGCTGAGCCCGAGCTGGTAAGCGATGATCTTGTTGGGCCTTCCCCCGACGATGCCGGCCAGCACCTGGCGCTGCCGGGGTGACAGGACGTCCAGCCGCGCCTCGGCCTCCCGCCTCGCAATCTCGAACGCCCGCGGCTGGTCGCGCAGCACGCAGCCCGCGTCGACCGCCGCCAGCAACGCCGTCGGTGCATAGGGCTTTTCGAGAAAATCAATCGCGCCGCGCTTGATCGCCTCGACGGCGAGCGCGACGTTGCCCTGGCCGGTGATCACAACGACCGCCGGCGCCTCGCCGCGCCCGGCGAGGGCGTCCAGCACCTCGATCCCGCTCCGGCCCGGCATGTTCAGGTCGAGCAGGACGCAATCCAGATGTTCCGGCAGCCGCGCCGCGAGAAAGTCGTCGCCGCTCGCGAAGCTCAGCACGTGATGGCCGGCGCCGCCGAGCAAATAGGTGATCGAAAGCCTCACCACTTCGTCGTCATCGACGACGGCTACCATCCTCCTGACGGACATCGGGCTTGCGCCTCCCAGACGCGAACGCGGACCTTACGGCAGGCTTGTTCGTTACGGGCGCATATGCGGACCTTACGGTAAGCTTGCTCGTCACGGCGTCGTGCCACGTTTCAGCCCCGGGCGGACCTCGGGTGAATACGGGGAAATGTCCCCCGCCCACCATGCTGGAATCCATGGTCATTGTGTCGCGGGGATGACAATATCGGCGGGGCCTATCAGGAGGCGCGGTCATGGCCAGCGCGCGTCAAAAGACATCGGTCTTCGATCCCAATCTCCGCCGCACCGGCATTCTTCCGCTCGGGCCGCTCCCCTGGGGCTCGCACATCTGCATGTTCTACGACTCCCCGGAGGATTTGATCGACGCGCATTGCGACTATTTCGGTGCCGGCCTCGAAGACAACGAACGTTGCCTTTGGGCCTTGTCGGGGCCGCTCGACCGCGATCAGGCAATCGCGGGAATGGCCAAGGAGATCGCCGGCTTCGACCACTATCTGGCGACGGGCGCGATCGAATTGATCCCCGGGCACCAATGGTATCTGCACGAGGAGAAGGTCGATCCGCAACGCATAACGGACGCCTGGCTCGCGAAGATGGACGAGGCGCTGGCGCACGGCTTTGCCGGCCTGCGCGTCAGCGGCAACGCGTTCTGGATGGAGAGCGATCTCTGGAGCAGCTTTCTCGAATACGAAGATGAAATCCACCGCTCGCTCGCCGGCACGCGCATGATCGCATTATGCACCTACCCGCTGCCCCTCGCGCGCGCCGTCGACCTGCTTGAAGTCGTTCGAGCCCACCATATCGCGGTCACGCGGCGACGCGGCAAATGGGAGTTTCTCGAATCGTCGCAGCTCGCCGACGCACGGCGCGAGATCAGCCGGCTGAACAACGCCATCGACGTCCTGTCGCGCCCGTTTCCGGGCCACGATTTGCTGACAGGGCGCGAGCGGGCCGCGCTCGGCCAGATCGTCAAGGGCGCGTCCAGCAAGGAGGCCGCCCGGGCGCTCGGCATCAGCCCGCGCACGGTCGAGTTCCATAGCGCGAATATCCGCCGCAAGCTCAACGCTCGAAACCTGGCCGAGGTGATCGGCATCGTGCTCGGAGTCGCTTGATTTGACCGCCTGCACCGATACAATTTCCCCGTATTCGCCCTAGGCCCGTCCCTGCCCGGATTATGGCATCCATCCCGCCCAACCAGCGATCCGGGCCTGAGGCCCGCGTTCGCGCAGAAGAGGCGCCGGCCGCTCATGGGCACGAGCAGAACCATAGTGATCGTCGACGACGATGAAACCGTGCGGCATTCGGCCGCGCGACTGATCGAGCGTGGCGGCCATCGAGTTCTGGCCTTTGCCACCGGGGTGGCCTTCCTGGCGGCGCCGCTCCCGGACCATCTCGATTGCGTGCTGCTCGGGGCGCGGATGATTGGTCCGAGCGGCCTCGATGTGCTGAAAGTCGTGGCGGAGCGCGATGATGCGCCGCCGGTATTGCTGCTCAGCGGCGATGGCGACCTCCGGCTTGTCATGGAGGCGATGAGGTTCGGCGCGTTCGATCTGATCGAAAAACCTTATGCGCCGGCGGCGCTGCTGGCGGGAATCGACGACGTCGCAGGGGAGCTCGACCGTTCGCTCTCCGCCGCGCGCATGATCGTCCTTTGTGCCTATCCCCTCTATGTCTCGCGCGCCGTCAATCTGCTCGATCGAAGGCGCGAAATAGCCGGGCACGACGACGTCGTCGACATCCTCTCGCGCTCTTTCCCCGGCCATGACCGGCTGACGCCGCGCGAGCGCGCCACGCTTGCCGAGATTCTCAAGGGTGCCTCCAACAAGCAGGCCGCCCGCGCGCTCGGAATCAGCCCGCGCACGGTCGAATTCCACCGCACAAACATCATGCGCAAGCTCAAGGCGCGGAACGTGGTCGAGTTGGTCGGCATCGTGCTCGGTACCGGCTGACAGAGCGCCGCTCGGCGAGTTCGCCATCGAAGGGATGAAGACCCACCATCCCGCTCTCTTCCAAGCCGGGAATTACACGATCAAGTGGCTGGAGGAGTGGCGGCGCGGGAGGCTGGATAGGCAGTTTCGTCCCGGCGCGCTCCGTGTCGGATCCGATTGCTCCGAAACGGAGCGAGCGGCCATCAATCCGTTGCGGGTCACCCGCCCGCCGTGGTAATTTGCATGTGTTGGGGAGCGGGGGCGCTTTCCGGCTTGCCGATGCCCATTGGCGCCGCGGCCATCTGAGTTTCCGCGCCGCCTGACAAGCCGCGAGCGGCCCTCTTACTTGGGGGGATCGTCATGCGCACAAGTCTCGGCCGTCATTCCGGCAAGCTCGCTTTGGGGACGGCGCTTGGACTTTCGATCGCCGGCGTCTCGCTGGCGCAGCCGGGCCCGGTCTATGTCGACCAGGGCAGCGCCTGGACGCAGGCCGCGCGCACCGATTTCTACAGCCGCGACCAGGGATCGCGGATCATTCCGCTGGCCTGGCTGAGGGCGCTGAAGACCGCAAGCGGCCAGCCTTTTCTCCACGACGGCCTTGCCCGCTACGGCTACCTCCCCAACCCGAACGGCAGCTTCAACCTGCCGGTCGGCTTCATGGCGGTGGGCGCGGCCGGGCGCCAGGACGCGGCGATGAACTGCTCGGCGTGCCACACCCGCCAGATCGCGGTCGGCGGCACCGAATATCGGATCGACGGCGGGCCGGCGCTGACCGACTTCCAGGCCTTCCTGACCGACCTCGACGCCGCCGTCGGGCGCGTGCTGGCGGACAATGCGGCCTTCGCCGCCTTCGCCGCCGCCGTTCCCGGCGGGGGACCCGACCTGCGGCAGGAGGTCGCCGCTTGGTACCGGCGCGAGCATGCGCTGATCAGCGGCGCCCTGCCGCCGGGGGATAAGCAATGGGGCCTCGGCCGGCTCGACGCGGTCAGCATGATCTACAATCGCCTGACCGCGATGGACCTCGGCCCGCCGCCGTCCTACATGATCGACGGCAATATCCGGCTCGCGAACGCGCCGGTTCGCTATCCCTTCCTCTGGAACGCGCCGATACAAGACCGGACGCAGTGGCCGGGCTTCGCCGAGAACGGCAGCGACGTGCTCGCGCTCGCCCGCAATCTCGGCCAGGTCTATGGCGTCTTCGGCGTCTACCGCCCGCGCCGGCAGGGCGACCGTGTCGATTTCCTGACCGGAAACTCGACCGATTGGAGGGGGCTGGAGCAACTTGAATCCCTGGTGATGAGGATCGGCCCGCCGCAATGGCCCTGGCCGGTCACCACAGAGCAGCAACAGCGGGCAGAGCGGGGCAGAGCCATTTTCGAGCGCCCGGACTGGCGGGCCGGCGGCTGCGTCGGCTGTCACGGCATAAGGCCGGGCGTCTTCCGTCCCAATTTGAACCCGCCCAGGTCGAACGCGACCTGGGCGACGCCGCTCTGCGACATCGGCACCGATACGGCCCAATATGGCATCCTCGACCGCAGAGCGCATACCGGCGTGCTGGAGGGCGCGCGGCTTCCATTTGGCCCGCCGCTGGGTGAAGACGCCAGGGCCTTCGACCTGCTCAAGGCTTCGGTGATCGGCTCGATCGTCCAACGCTATTTCGTGGTGTCCCCATATCATTACGGAAACTGGACGATTCCGCTTTCGCGCCGCGCGCGGGGGGTTCTCGACGCCTATGCGCCGCCGAGCGATAATCTGTGCAGCGACCAGCCCGGCCCGCTCAGATATGAATCGCGGGTGCTGCAGGGCATTTGGGCGACCGCTCCCTATCTGCACAACGGCTCGGTTCCGACCCTGGCCGACCTGCTGACGCGGCCGCAGGACCGGCCCGCCTCGTTCCGCCTGGGCCGAAATTACGACACGGCGCTGGTCGGCCTCGCCCGCGACCAGGGCGCTTCGACGGCCGTGCGGACGACGACGGGATGCGACCGACCGGATTCCGGCAACAGCCGCTGCGGGCACGATTTCGGGACGAACCTCAGCGCCACGGAAAAGGCCGAGCTGCTGGAGTATCTGAAAACCCTCGGCACGCGATAAGCGTGCCCGGAACGGTTGATTATCTCGTCCGAATGTATATTGATATAATATAACATCGCTGATACGAACCGTGACAGCTGCATGGAGGTGCCCATGTCACGGTTCGTCATTCCCGGCCTTCTCGCCCTCGCCCTCGCCCTCGCCGCCGCCGCCGGCACCCAAGTCGGCCTCGGCAGGCAATCGCAAACGATCGATGCGGAGGGCGGCAACCTGCAGCTCCATCGCTTCGCTTCCGCGCGCGCTTTTCAGCGCTATCTTGATTCCGTCGCCCGCGCCCGCCCCGTCGCCGACAATCTGGTCATGGACGTCGCCGAGCCGCCGCCCCCTGCCATCACCGCGCCGGTGGCGCTGCCCTCGGTCCAGTTCGAGCCGGGTGCCGGCCAAGCGGCCAACCCGGCGATCACCAACAACCAGACGATCGGCGTCGACGAAGGCGGCATCGTCAAGCAGATCGGCCGCTTCCTCGTCGTCCTCCAGGACGGACGATTGTTCAGCGCCGATATCGGCGCGGGCGAAGGCGCGCCGCTACGGCTCGCCGACCGGATCGACGTCTATCGGACCCCGGAAAGCGCGGCGAGCTGGTATGACGAGATGCTCGTCCTGGGCGATCGCATCCTCGTCACCGCCTATAATTACAACGAGATGGCGAGCGAGATTACGGTGCTGCGGCTCGGCCCCAGTGGACGCCTCACGCGCGAGGGGCGCTTCCTGCTCAGCTCGAACGACTATTACAGCACGGAGAATTACGCGACCCGGCTGGTCGGCGACAATCTCGTCTTCTACGCGCCGCTCGCGATCGACGCGCGCGGGCCCGACGGCCGGTTCCGCTGGCCGCGCCTGCGGCGCGCCGATGGCGACGGGGAAGCCGGCGCGGGCGAAGCGCTGATCGGGCCGACCGACGTCTACGCGCCGCCGGGCCGGGTCGAATGGCCGGTGCTGCACACCATTTCGATCTGCCCGCTGCGCGCGACGATCGATTGCCGGACCACCGCCTTCATCGGGCCGGCGATGCGCGAAGTCTATGTCTCGACGACCGACGCCTTCCTCTGGGTCGGCGCACCGGACGGGCTGCCCTGGTCGATCGACTATGCCAACCAGCGGCGGCAGGCGTGTCCGGCCGGCCAGGGATGGAACGATCGCGCCGAGCAGGCGGCTTTGCTCTATCGCATCCCGTTGGACGGCGCGGCGATCGGCGCGGTCGCCGCCGAGGGCGTGCCCGCCGACCAATTCGCGTTCGACAGCCGTGACGGCCGCTTGCGCGCCTTGCTGTCGCGCGCGCCGGCCGGCTGTACGAAACCGGAGGGCGAGACCCGGCTCGCGCTGCTCGACATTCCCCTGTCGGGTTTCGCCGCCACCGTCCGCCGCGTGCCCGACAGCGCCTATGCCGCCTTGCCCGCGATCGCCGCGGGCACGCTCGAGAACAGGTTCGTCGGCGACTGGCTGGTCTATGGCGGGCGCTCCGGCTGGTCGGGCATGCCGGATGAAGACGGCGGCGCGACCCGGGGCCGCTCTTCGCTGATCGCGGTTCCGCTGGCCCGGCCGGCCGAGGCGACGCGGCTCAACCTGGCGCACAACGCGATCCGGATCGAGCGCGCCGGTGGCGACGCGGTGGTGACCGGCTATCGCGATTCCAGCGGACTCTCGCTCTCCTACATCTCGCTCGGCCCCGGCGTGCCCCGCGTCGCGGCCACCGCCTTCTTGCCCGGCCGTTTCGAGAGCGAGGGACGCAGCCACGCCTTCAATGCCTGGATCCGCGCCGACGGCAGCGGCCTGATCGGCCTGCCGACCACCGAGCGCGTCTGGCGCGCCGGCCGCGGCTGGTCCGACAGCGAAAGCTCCGCGCTGAGCTTCATCGCGGTCGCACCCGACAAGGCGCTGACGAGCGCCGGCGCGCTGGCGCCGCGCCGCGGCGAACGCACATCCGGCTATGCCTGCGCGGTCTCGTGCGTCGACTGGTACGGCAATTCGCGGCCGATCTTCACCGGCGGCCGGGTCTTCGCCCTGATGGGCACCGATCTCGTCGAGGGGCGGATGGCCGGCGGCCGGATCGGCGAGATCGGGCGGGTTGACCTTACCGCGCCGCCCGGCGCGCGGACCGCCACGCGCTGAGTCGCGCGGTTGCGGCCGGACCGGCTCCGGCCTAAGCAAAGGCGATGAAGGTGACCATCTATCACAACCCGATGTGCGGAACCTCGCGCAAGACGCTGGAAATCCTGCAGGATGAGGGCGTGGACGTGACCGTCGTCGAATATCTCAAGGCGCCGCCCGCCAAGGCCGAGCTCGCGCGGCTCTACGCCCGCGCCGGCCTCACGCCTCGCGAAGGGCTGCGCGCAAGGGAGCAGCTCGCCCAGGATCTCGATCTGGTCGAGGGCGCGGTCAGCGACGACGCGATCCTCGAGGCGATGGTCGAGAACCCGATCCTGATCGAGCGTCCCATTGTGGTAACCGAGAAGGGCGTTCGGCTGTGCCGGCCGCAGGACAAGGTGCGCGAAATCCTCTAGGCTCGCCGCTTGCGAGGAGGGACGGATGCGCTCGATCGCGGTCTACAGCCTGAAAGGCGGCGTCGGCAAGACGACGCTGGCGGTCGGCCTCGCGTGGGCGGCCGCGACCCGCTCGGGCCGGCGCACCCTGCTCTGGGACCTCGATCCGCAGGCCGGGGCGAGCTTCCTCCTCGGCGGTGCCGCGAACGGCGCAAGGCAGGCGCAGGCGGTGTTCGCCAGGGATCTCGATCCGGCGACGTTGGTCCGGCCGACCGCGATCGAGCGGCTCGACCTGCTGCCGGCCGACGCGTCGCTGCGCGGGCTCGACCGGTTCCTGTTCGGCCTCGGCAAGAAAAAGCGGCTGCTGAAGCTGCTCGACGAGGTCGGCCACGGCTATGACCGCGTCCTGCTCGACGCGCCGCCCGGCCTCACCGAAACCAGCGAGCAGGTGCTGCGCGCCGCCGACCTGATCATCGTCCCGGTCATTCCCTCGCCGCTGTCGCAGCGCGCGCTCGACGAGGTCGTCGCCTTTCTCGACAGCCAGTCGCTGCGCAAAGGCCCGATCCTGCCGGTCTTCTCAATGGTCGACCGGCGGCGCTCGCTCCACCGCGCCGCGCTCGAAGCCCGGCCGACCTGGCCGGCGATCCCGATGGCGAGCGCGTTCGAGAGAATCAGCACGACGCCGAAGGGCAGGGTCGGGCCCGGCGTCGCCGCGCTCCCGGCCGGCTCCGCTGCCGCCGGCGCGCTGTTCGGCCTGTGGGCGGGAGTCGAGAATAAGCTCGCCCGTTTGCCGAGACGCGATTGACCTGGACCTCGCGCCGCGCGATTTCACACCGATGAAGATTGTGGGCCGATGAAGACGCTCGATCCGGACTTGTTGCTGCGGGCCTATTCGATCGGGGTGTTCCCGATGTCGGACAGCCGCGAGGCCAACGACCTCTATTGGGTCGAGCCCAAGCATCGCGCGATCCTGCCGCTCAATTCATTCCATTTATCCAGGACATTGCGTAAAACACTGAAGTCCGATAGATTTAAGGTCACTCGCGACCGCGCCTTCCGCCGCATTGTGCGGCTCTGCGCGGATCGCACGGACACCTGGATCAACGCCGAGATCGAGGCGAGCTACATCCGCCTCCACGACGCGGGCCGCGCCCATTCGATCGATGTCTGGCACGACGGCGAGCTTGCCGGCGGCCTCTACGGCGTCCGCCTCGGCGCCGCCTTCTTCGGCGAGTCGATGGTGTCGCTCAGGCCCGACGCCTCGAAGGTGGCGCTCGCCTGGCTGGTGGCGCGGCTGATCGTCGGCGGCTTCCAGCTGCTCGACTGCCAGTTCATGACGCCGCACCTCAAGAGCCTCGGCGCGGTCGAGATCGACCAGAAGGATTATCTGGTGCTGTTGGACTCGGCGCTCGGCGGCGCGGCAGCGGGCGGCGCCGGCGCCGCCTCGGCCGGGCCGGTCGAGTTCGAGGCGCTCGACCGGCTGCTGGCGGGGCGCGCGGGGGCGGGCGTACCACCGCCCGGATGGGTCATCGCGCAGCTCTTGGGCCAGACGTCGTAAATCGGGTGCTCGACGACGTTGAGCGACGGCGTCTCCTTGTACAGCCAGCCCGAGAAGACTCGCCGGAACTGGTTGGTCCTGGGCGCGCGCACGTCGACCTGGACGAAGGCGCCGGTCAGCTGCTGCACCTCCCAGGGCGCGCTCGTCTCGCAGGCGCGCAGGCGCACGATCACGTCGCCGACCCGCACCGCCTGGCCGGGACGCAAGGTGAGGTCGCGCGACAGGCCGTTGCGCTTGTTGAGCAGGCCGAGCACGGCGACGCGCTGCGCCATCGGCGTCGTGCCCGGCGCGAGCCGCGAGACGGTTTGAGGCACGTCGACCGTTTCGATCTCCTCATTGTTCTGCTGGTTCTGCTGCTGGGCGCCCTGCGGGCCGCAGGCGGCCAGCGCGAGCAGGGCCGCCAGGGTCGAGGCCGCGCGCCGCCGCCCCATGCTTATTCGGGCGTCCAGGGCTGGTAGTCCCCGCTCGCCGCCGCGCGCCGGCCGCCGCGCTCGAGCGCGCCCGAGGGACGGTAGGCCAAAGGCGTGCCGGTCAGGTTCGGCGTCGCCGGCCGCAGGAATTTAGGCGCCGGCGGCAGCGCCTTGTCGGGCACGTCGTCGATCTGGCGGGTCAGCCAGGCATACCATTCGGGCGGCACCCGGCTGACGTCGTTCGACCCCTTGTACATGACCCAGCGGCGCCCGCCTGTCTTGCTCCCGAAATAGAGATTGCCGAAGGCATCCTCGCCGACCTTGCGGCCGTTCCTCCAGCTGAACAAAGCGGTCCCGGTCGAACCGCCCTCCCACCAGGTGAAGAGATTCTTGAAGAAGCCCATGGCGCTTGCGCCTAGCGCCGATGCGGCGCCCGGTGCAAGTGCGCTAGTCGTTCCAGGAGACGCGGTCCCCTTCCCGGATGCCGAGCTCGGCGGCGCGGCCGCCGCGCAGCTCGAGGACGGCGGTCATCGGCGCCTCGACCGCCACCTGGGTTTCCGACAGCGGCACCGTGTTGGCGGCGATGCGGGCGATCGTGCCGTCCGGCCTGATGAAGATCATGTCGAGCGGAATCAGAGTGTTGCGCATCCAAAAGCTGGCCGGTCGCGGCGGATCGAACGGAAAGAGCATGCCCGCGTCCGGGCCCAGCGCGCGGCGGTTCATCAGCCCCTGCTCCTGCTGGGCGGGCGTGCGCGCCACCTCGACCGTGAAGACATGGCTGCGGCCGCTGCCGGCGATGGTCAGCGTGACGAGGTCGAGGCCCGAAGGCGCGGCTCGCGGCGCCGCCGGCTCGACCTTGTTCGCCGCCGGCCCGCCGCCGCACGCCGCCGGCAGCGCCGCGCCGAGCAGCACGGCAATCCACATTGCGCGTCTCAAGCGGGCTCGACCTCGACGGCGAGCGGCCCCTTGCGGCCGCTCGCGATCCGCGCCCGCAGCAGCTGATCGGGGAGGAGATCAACGAGGCCGCCGCGGCGCACCGTCTCCATATGGACGAAGATGTCCTGCCCGGGGTCGCCCTCGCGCACCAGGAAGCCGTACCCCCGGAGGCGGTTGAACCATTTTACGACGACCGGCTCGAACGGCCCGGCGTCGCCGAGCAGGGTCGAGGGATCGATGCGGTCGCCCTGGCCGTTGCCGCCGCGGCCGAGCTCGGGCACCACCGCCGAGCTCAGATCGATGCCGAGCACCTTGCGCGCCTGCAGGCCGCGCGCCTGCTCGACCACCAGGCAATCGATCACCGCCCCTTCGGGCAGGCTGCGCCGGTCATGCTCCTTGAGGACGCTGAAGTGGATCAGTATGTCGCCATCGGCCTCGTCGCTGACGATGAAGCCGAAGCCGCGGGTCGCGTCGAACCATTTGACGGTGCCGGTGACCTGGGTGAGCGTTTCTTCGGGCAGGTCGTGGCGCGGCGCATCCCGGCTCTCGGCGATTGAGCCCGGCCCCCCGGCAAGCGCTTCGCGACGCGACGTCATTTACGCCCGATCCCCCTAGATCAGGCGGTGAAGCTATCACGGATTCAACTTTTGTGAACCATAAGTGTTCAGATATTGTGCGCTTCCGGGATTTCGCCCGGGCGCGCGGCCAGGATTTTCTGCGTGATCGCGGCGGGATGCCCTGCGCGCAGCATCGCCGCGAACGCCTTTTCGCGGGCCGGCCGCTCGCACGGAGCCGGTGCGAAAGGGCCCAATTTCCGCCGTTCGGCGAAGCGCAGGGCGGCCGCCCACGCCTCCGCCGAGGCGATCTCCCGCGCCTCACCCATATCCGCCTCGGCGATGCCGGCCGCGCGCAGCGCCGCGTCGATGCGGCGCGGGCCATAGCCGCGGCGCGACAGGGATTGGGCGCGGGCCGAAGCGAAGGCGCGGTCGTCGACATAGCCCAAAGCCGCCATCCGCTCGGTGAGGTGCTCGACCGGCGGCTCCCCCTGCCCCGCCCAGCCGCGCTCGCGCAGCTTCCGCACGAGGTAGGTCTCGAGCCTGGCGCGGGTCGTCGCGTAGCGCCCGGCATAGCGAAGGGCGGCGCGCTCCAGCGCCTCGCCGTCGAGCGGCGGCCTCTCCCGCATGTTACGGCCTCGCGTCACCGCCATGTTTGTGCCACAGTCGGGCCGGAATATGAACGCGCCTCGTCTTCTAAGAGCGAAGGCTGAACTCGAGCTCGGGCCGGCGAGGCTCAGGAAAAAGGATTCAGCCACACGTGCTTGCCCATGACGGCCAGGTAAAGTCTCGCGGCGCGACGATTCCGGAAGCGCTCCAGCCGACTCCGACCGACGACGATCTGCCGCGCCGCTACGCGGATTTCGCGACGATGACGGACGCGCTCGATTATGTCGCGCAGGGCGCCAAGGGCATCAATTTCCACGACGCGCGGGCGACCTTGGTGCGCGTCTACCCTTATGCCGAGCTGCGGCGGGACGCCCTCGCCGCCGCCCACCGCTTCGTCGCGCGCGGGCTGCGCCCGGGCGAGCGGGTCGCGCTGATCGCTGAAACCGCCGGCGAGTTCATCGCCTTGTTCTTCGGCGCGCTCTACGCCGGTGTCTGGCCGGTGCCGCTGCCTTTGCCGACCTCGTTCGGCGGCAGGGAAGCTTATATCGATCAGCTCGCGGTCCAGCTGGAAAGCGCCGATCCCGCCCTTCTCCTCTACCCGCCCGATCTGGCGATGGCCGGCGCCGCCGCCGAGGCGACCGGCGTGGCCGGCCTCGACTGGGCGAGCTTCTTCGCCGAGGAGGCGCCCGAGACGGCGTTGTACGCGGCCGGCGCGGACGACATCGCCTATCTGCAATATTCGAGCGGTTCGACCCGCTTCCCGCACGGCGTGGTGATCACCCACCGCGCGCTGATGAGCAACCTCGCCGCACACGCCCATTCGATGAGCATCGGCCCGGGCGACCGCGGCGTTTCCTGGCTGCCTTTCTATCACGACATGGGCCTGGTCGGCTGCATGATGTCGATGGTCGCCAACCAGATGTCGGTCGATTATCTGAAGACCGAGGATTTCGCGCGCCGCCCGCTTGCCTGGCTCGACCTCGTCACCCGCAACACAGAATCGTCGATGAGCTATTCGCCGACCTTCGGTTACGACATTTGCGCGCGCCGGATATCGAGCCAGACGGACGTCGCCAACCGCTTCGATCTATCGCGCTGGCGGGTTGCCGGCAACGGCGCCGACATGATCCGGCCCGACGTCATGCAATTGTTCGTCGACACCTTCGCGCCGGCCGGTTTCAAGGCGTCGAGCTTCCTGCCCAGCTACGGCCTCGCCGAGGCGACGCTGGCCGTCACGGTGATGCCGCCGGACGAGGGCATCGTCGTCCAGCTGGTGGAAGAAACCCTGCTCGCGGGCGGCGGTCCCGGCGAGCGCGACCGGCCGCAACGCTACCGCGCCGTGGTCAATTGCGGGCGTCCGGTGCGCGAGATGGAGGTCGAGATAAGGGGCGACGAAGGCAGCGTGCTTTCCGAGCACGAGATCGGCCGGATCTACTGCCGCGGCTCATCGGTAATGGTCGGCTATTTCCGCGACGAGGAAGCGACCCGTGCCTGCCTCGACGAGAACCATTGGCTCGACACCGGCGACATGGGCTATCTCTCCGACGGCTATCTCTATGTCGTCGGCCGCGCCAAGGACATGATCATCATCAACGGCAAGAACCATTGGCCGCAGGACATCGAATGGGCGGTCGAGCAGTTGCCCGGTTTCAAGGCCGGCGATATCGCCGCTTTCTCGATCACCACCCCCGGCGGCGAGGAGACGCCCGCGGTCCTGGTCCAGTGCCGCACCTCCGACGACGCCGAGCGCGGCCGGCTGCGCCACCAGATCCGCGAACGGGTCCGCGCGATCACCGGCATCAATTGCGTGATCGAGCTGGTGCCGCCGCGTTCGCTGCCGCGCACCAGCTCGGGCAAGCTGTCCCGCGCCAAGGCCCGCAACCTCTACCTTTCGGGCGAAATCCAGACCTACGACATTGCGGCTTAACGCGTCTTAACGATAACCCTTCCCTAACGCTTTGTCCGCTATGGCTTCCCCTCTGGGAGTGCCATGACCGACCAAAGCCTGCCCAAACTCGATTGGCGTGTCGTGTTCAATCGCGCCGCACCCCCTGGCAGCAGGGGGTGGGGACGGGTTCGTGCGGCCCAGCTCAAGCAAATGGGCCCGGCGATGTCGGTGGCCGCCTGGGGCCAGACCTTCAACGCCCTGCTGATCTGCTACATGCTGTGGGATGTGGCGCCGCACGCGTCGATGGCCCTGTGGCTGTTCAGCCTCGCGCTGCTGATGCTCTATTTCGCCCAGCAGCAGCGCAAGTTGCGCGGCCGCGAGATCCACTCCCTCCCGCGGCCGACGATCAACCGGGCGACCTATCATTCGATCTTCGTCGGCATCGTGTGGTGCTTCCCGGCGCGCTACTTCTTCGAGCATTCCAGCCACGGACAGCAGCTCGCTTTGTGCGTGATCACCGCGACGATGATGGCCGGCGCCGCCTTCATCTTCGCGCCGATCCCGGCCGCGGCCGCCGGCTACGTCGTCGTCATGGGCGTCGGCTGCACGCGCATGCTGATGACCGGCGACAGCTGGATCGTCACGGCGATCGGGCCGGTCTACACCGCCGCCCTGCTCGTCATGGTGACGATCAACGGCCGCGCCTTCATGCAGCGCAAATGCCTCGACCTCGCTTTGGCCGAGCGCGAGCAGACCGTCAGCCTGCTGCTGCGCGAATATGAAAGCTCGGACGCCGATTGGCTGTGGCAGACCAATACGCAGCTGGCCTTCCAGAACGTTTCCGCCCGCTTCGCCCGCGCGATCGGGCGGACGATGGAGGAGCTCGAAGGCATGTCGCTGCTCGACCTGCTCAAGGACATGCCGCGCGCCGACCAGACGACCCGGCGCAGCCTCGCCGCGGCCGAGGCGACGATGGCGCGAAGGGAGGCGTTCACCGAGCTGGTGGTAGGCCTCCCGGTCGGCTCGGGCCTCAAGAGCATCGAATTGTCGGCGCGCCCCACCTACAACAAGCAGGGGCGCTTCATCGGCTATCACGGCGTCGGCGCTGACGTGACCGCCGCGCGCCAGGCCGCCGACCGTATCTCCCATATGGCGGGGCACGACGCACTGACCGGGCTGCCGAACCGGCTTCAGCTGCTCGACAATCTCGGCGCGGCGCTCGATGCGGCGCGCGGCCGCGGCGGCGAGTGCGCGATCCTGCTCGTCGACCTCGACCGCTTCAAAACGGTCAACGATTCCCTCGGCCATGTCGCCGGCGACCATCTGCTCAAGGAGGTGTCGCGCTGCTTCGAGACGGTGATCTCCGACGAGATGACCGCCGGCCGCCTCGGCGGCGACGAGTTCGCGATCGTCGTGCCGCTGGTCGAGAATCGCGACGAGGTCGAGCAGCTCTGCCTCGCCCTGATCAGCGCGCTGCAGGGGCCGTTCCTCTACCGCGACCAGCGCCTCCTCGTCGGCGCCAGCATCGGCGTCGCGATCGGCCCGGGCGACGGCGACAGCGTCGAGGAAATGATCCGCAACGCCGACCTGGCGCTCTATCGGGCCAAGGACGGCAGCGGCAATGTCATCCGCTTCTACGAGCCCGCGCTCCACGCCCGCGTCGAGGAGCGGCGCCGGATCGAGCTGGCGCTGCACAATGCGATGGACGCCGGCGAGTTCAGCCTCGCCTACCAGCCGCTGGTCGACGCCAAGACTTCGCAGATCATCAGCTTCGAGGCCCTGCTGCGCTGGCACAATCCCGAGCTCGGCCAGATTCCGCCGACCAAGTTCATCCCGATCGCCGAGGAAACCGGCATGCTCGGGCGGATCGGCGAATGGGTGCTGCGGACCGCGTGCAAGGAAGCGGCGAGCTGGCCCGAGGACATCACCATCGCGGTCAACGTCTCGCCGCGCCAGCTGCGCGACCCGGGCTTCATCGTCACGCTCGTCTCGGCGCTGACCCAGGCGGGGCTCGCTGCCGAACGGCTCGAGCTCGAGGTCACCGAGACGGTGTTCCTCGAGCTGACCAACGCGACCCAGAAGATCCTGCACCAGATCCAGAGCCTCGGCGTGATGCTGGCGATGGACGATTTCGGCACCGGCTATTCCTCACTGGGCTATCTGCGCCGGGCCGAGTTCGACACGCTCAAGATCGACCGCAGCTTCGTCCAGTCGATCTCCGCCGACGATCCCGAGAGCACCGCGATCATACGCGCCG
Organism: Sphingomonadales bacterium; assembly: GCA_034668465.1. Taxonomy (GTDB): domain Bacteria; phylum Pseudomonadota; class Alphaproteobacteria; order Sphingomonadales; family Sphingomonadaceae; genus Allosphingosinicella. Next base: position 59,568 of record JAXDPI010000043.1, on the reverse strand, counting down.
TCGTCGCGCTCGCCGGCAGCCTCGGCATGAAGACGGTGGCCGAAGGCGTGTCGACCGAGGAGCAACTCCAGCTCGTCCGCAGCCTCGGCTGCGACAAGATCCAGGGCTACATCTTCTCGCGGCCGGTGACCGGCGCCACCGTCAAGGCGATGCTCGGCCAGAGCAAGAAGCTGGCCGCCGCCTGAGCGGCGCGCCCGCCACCCCAAGACCTTGCGCGCGCCCCGACCGGATTGTAGGAGGCCGGCGGCTTAGGAGTGTAGCTCAGTCCGGTTAGAGCATCGGTCTCCAAAACCGAGGGTCGTGGGTTCGAATCCCTCCACTCCTGCCAGCCGCGGACGGACCCGTGTTGGGAGGCGCCATGCCGGCCGCGCGCGGAGCGACGAACGAAGGCGCCGCGCCAGCCGCGGACGGACCCGTGTTGGGAGGCGCCATGCCGGCCGCGCGCGGAGCGACGAAGAGAGGCGCCGCGCCGCCGGCGCCGTGCGCGACCGCCGTGGCGCCCGCCCTCGGCGCCCGCCCCTTGCCTAGCCGGGCCGCGCTCGCTAAGTAGCCCTCCAATCCGACAGCGTGGAGGGGCGGCGCCGGTCCGGACAGGACCGGGCAGCGGCCTTATGCCCCGCGGTCACAGGCAAGAAGCGAGCGATTCGAGCATGGCCAGAGTCAATCCCGGCGAGTTCCTGCGGCAGGTCCGCGCCGAATCCGCCAAGATCGTCTGGCCGACGCGGCGGGAGACGATGATGACCGCCTTGATGGTGGTGATCATGACCAGCCTGCTGGCAATCTTCTTCTTCGGGGTCGACAGCGCGTTCAGCGCGATCGTCCACGCGCTGCTCGGCCTCTTGAGCTAGAGGAAACAGGAACGCACATGTCCCGCTGGTACATCATCCACGCTTATTCGGGCTTCGAGAACAAGGTCCGCGATTCGATCATGGCCGAAGCCACCCGCATGGGCCTCGACCGGCTGGTCGAGTCGGTCGAGGTCCCGACCGAGAAGGTGACCGAGGTCCGCCGCGGCAAGAAGGTCACGAGCGACCGCAAGTTCTTCCCCGGCTACGTCCTCGCCAAGCTGCAAATGTCGGACGACGTCTACCACCTCGTCAAGAACACGCCCAAGGTCACCGGCTTCCTCGGCAGCTCGGGCAAGCCGCAGCCGATCACCGACGCCGAGGCCGCCCGCATCCTCAACACCAAGGACGAAGCCGCCGCCGCCGCGCCCAAGCAAAGGATCAGCGTCGACTATGAGATCGGCGATAATGTGAAGGTGCTCGACGGGCCGTTCGCGAGCTTCAACGGGATCGTCGAGGAGCTCGATTTCGAGAAGAGCCGGGTCAAGGTCAGCGTCTCGATCTTCGGGCGGGCGACGCCTGTGGAGCTTGAATTCGAGCAGGTGGAACGCGTGAAATAGGACGCGTTCCATCCTCGCGCAGGCGGGAATCCAGCTTTACTTTCGTCCAGGCCGGTGCGGGAGCGCCGGCCTTTCCTGTCTCACGCGAAGGCGCGGAGAGCGCGAAGGGAGGAAAGCCCGCCGGTCATCATAGGTGACCACCAAGAACGTCCACATCCCCCTTTAGCGAGGCGAGCCTGGCCCTGGCGCGCCGCTAGCCACGCTATGGGGGTTGGGGAGCGTTTTCAAATCCGGCCGGACTTTTATGGCCGCGCATGGAATTCAGCATCATTCGATGCTATATTGCGTGCCTGAGCAGGAGAAGCCCGATGCGCACCACCCTCGCGCTCGACGACAAGCTCGTCGCCGACGCCCAGGAATATACCGGCATCAAGGAGAAATCCGCGCTGGTCAACGCGGCGCTGCGCGAGCTGGTCGCGCGCGAGGCGGCGCGGCGGCTGGCGCGGCTCGGCGGTACCGAGCCCGATCTCGTCGCTCCGCCGCGCCGGCGCTTCGATTGATCCTCGCCGACACCGCGATCTGGGTCGACCATCTCCACCGCGGCGGGGATCCTCAGATGGTGGCCGCGCTCGATGCGGGTGAGATCCTCCTTCACCCGCATGTGATCGGCGAGATTGCGCTGGGCAATCTGCATGAGCGCGCGGCGATCCTTCGGGACCTGGCCGCTTTGCCTCCGGCCGTCGTCGCCGGCGATGCCGAAGTGCTGGCGCTGATCGAGCGGCACCGCCTGTTCGGCACCGGCATTGGCTATGTCGATGCGCATTTGCTCGCTTCGGCCCTGCTGACGCCCGAGGCCACCCTCTGGACGCGCGATCGCCGGCTGCGTGAAGCGGCGGAACGGCTCGGTGTCGCCGGAGAGCCGGGGCGCTGAGAAGCGGCCAGTGCTCGTCAAGGATTATCCGCGGGATTGGGAGGCGCGGTAGGCCGCCGAGCGGCTCGCGAAATTGGGTGGCAGCGATAAGGGTGCCGCGGGCGGGCGGCGCCAGCGGGCTGGTTAAGCTGGGGCGGAAATTCAGGCGGGCATCGGCCTTCCGATGAACGCAGATGCTCCAGAGTGGAACCCCTGCCCTCCCTTGCACTTAGATGCGCGTCGCGTCTTGCCCGCGGGAGACGATGTGAAACGTGTTCTCGTCGATGAAGTTAACCTCGCGACCATCCTCCGTAACGATGCTCTTCATCCCTGGGATGGTCGCATGCGGGTCGTCCTTTGTCCCCGCGTTGATAATGTCCTGAAATTCGAAGAGCCGTAGCACCTGTCCCGTCTCGGTGCGAACGTCAAACTCGTCAATCAACTCACGCATGGTCGTCCTCCCTGCGTAAGGAACATAGCACGAACGACCATCGAATGAAAGGTTCGATAATTTTGGTAATCCAACCGCGAGTTGCGAAAACCGGCTATTCTAGGATGGCGTATTTCGCTAAGCGGTGAATATGGCCGTCGATGCCGACATGCCGCCTCCCGTGAGCCTGCTCGAGATCAGCCGGGTGCTGGAGGAAACGGCGCGCCAGGTGATCGGCGTGATCGGGCCCGATCCCGACGGCGGCGGCGCGCTGCACCACCGCGCGGCGAGGGTCACCTACGGCACCGACGGCCAGGCGACCAAGGTCGAGCGGGGCACGGTGAACAGCCAGACCGACACCGACTGGACGAGCTTCTCGACGCTCGAGGAAGTCCAGGCCGATTATGATTCGCACCACCGGCCGGTCGTCCAGCGGGTGGTGTCCGGCGGCACCGCTTATGCGTTGACCCAGGCCAGCTACGACTCCATGGGCCGCCTGCAATGCGTCGCGCAGCGGATGAACCCCAGCGAGTTCGCCTCGCTGCCGTCGGACGCCTGCACCCTCGACACGGAAGGGAGCCACGGCCCCGACCGGATCGCGCGCACCAGCTATGATTATGCGAGCCAGCCGATCCTGGTCGAAACCGGCTATGGCGTCAGCGGCGTCGCCGCCAGCGAGGCGGCTTCGACCTATACCAATAACGGCCGGCTCGAGACCTTGACCGACGCCGAGGGCAACCGGACGACCTACGTCTATGACGGCCACGACCGGCTCAGCCGGACGCGGATGCCGAGCCCGACCACCGACAACACGAGCTCGACCACCGATTATGAGGAGCTGACCTACGAGACCCTGGTCAGCGGCACGCGCGCTTCGCCGTTCGTGGCCAGCCGGCGCCTGCGCGACGCGACCAGCACCGCCTATAGCTACGACGCACTGGGGCGGATGACCGCGAAGAACCTGCCGGGCTCGGACCCCGACGCCGCTTACGGCTACGACCTGTCGGGCCGGCTGACCTCGGCCGCCGACGCCGGGCACACTTATTCGTTCACCTACGACGCGCTGGGCCGCAATCTGACCCAGGCGGGGCCGCTCGGAACAATGAGCTACGCCTACGACCTCGCCGGCCGGCGCACCCGGCTCACTTATCCGGGGAGCGGGCTCTATGTCGATTACGATTATCTGGTCACCGGCGAGATCGCCGCGATCCGCGAGAACGGGGCGACCTCGGGAGTCGGCGTGCTCGGCAGCTACACCTATGACGATCGCGGCCGGCGCACGCTGCTGACGCGGGGCAACGGCACGACGTCGACCTATACGTACGACAATGCCGACCGCCTGACGCAGCTGGTCGAGAACCTGAGCGGCACGAGCTACGATCTGGACCTCGGCTTCAGCTACAATCCGGCCGGGCAGATCACCGCCACGACGCGGACGCCGGACGCGTTCGCCTGGACCAACCATTATGCGGTCAACCGCGCCTACACGGCCAACGGGCTCAACCAATATAGTGCGAGCGGATCGATCAACCCGACCTACGACAGCCGCGGCAACGTCGAATCGGCGGGGAGCTCGACTTATTATATCTACAATTCGGAGAACATGCTGACCTCGTCCTGGGGCCAGGCGACGTTGAGCTACGACGCGCTGCAGCGGCTGTTCCAGATCAGCGGCGCGACGGCGACGCGGATGCTCTACGACAATGCGACTTTGATCGCCGAATATGACAGCGGCAACAGCCTGCTGCGCCGCTACGTCCACGGCCCCGGCACCGACGAGCCCCTGGTCTGGTACGAAGGCACCGGCACCAGCGACCGGCGCTTCTACCATGCCGACGAGCGCGGCTCGATCGTGGCGACCTCGAACGGCTCCGGCGCCATGCTCACCGTCAACGCCTATGACGAATACGGCATCCCCGGCTCGGGCAACACCGGCCGGTTCCAGTACACCGGCCAGCAATGGCTGGGCGACATCGGCATGTACCATTACCGCGCCCGGATCTACTCGCCCACGCTGGGAAGGTTCCTGCAGACCGATCCGATCGGCTATGGCGGCGGGATGAATCTCTATGCCTATGTCGGGAACGATCCGGTGAATTTCACCGATCCGCTCGGTCTCCAGTGCAGAGACATCCCTTGGAGGACTATGGTCCACGTGGTACGACAAGTGTGGGATCCAGGAGGTGTTGGGCCGCCAAAAATCACCGATAAATGGGAAGAGACGTTAACGATCTGCGATCCCCCAACGTCAACGCTGGGTGGCACCTTGGGGGAGGGATCGGGAAGCAGTAACCAGGAGAGCAAAGATATCGTGGTGACGGCAATCCCGAACAATACTCCATTAGAAATCATCTTGCTTTCTATGCAGACTCTTCCGCCAGGTTTTGAGCGTTATCCCGCCGGGAATGGTCTTATGTATCGCCGCGGAGATCCAAATCGAACGCCAGTACCCACTCCAGAACGGCAGCGCGAGATTTGCGAAGCATACGACCGGATATCCGCCTCCAATGCTCGGCTTAGTGCGTGGCTCTTCGGCCTTGGGGCACTCTTCAGAAATGGTCCGCTTGGTGTGATGTTATTTATGGGAGGCGGCGTCACTACCGTTCTAGGTCTCAAAGGTCCTCCGCCAGGATGTTAAGCAATGAAGCACAACGTGGTTAAAATAATTGACATAGCGATTTTACTGATATCCATAGTTATATTTATAATAGCGCTATATTTATGGATGAACAGCAGAATTAGTGATAGAACTTCAGCGCTGATATTCGGCTCATTGTGCATTGCTAATTTACTGATAATAGTAATTTCCCGCTGGAAACTAGGGCACCGCAGTTAGTTTTTAACTTCATTACTAGGGCGCGAGCGCGCTAATTAGAAGGAGCAGCCGCCTTCCTCGCATCGCACACGCCTGAGCTGCCGCGCCCTTCTGCCTACGATCGCGGCCGGCGCACGCTGCTGACCCGCGGCAACGGCACGACAGCGACCTATACGTACGACAATGTGTCGCGGCTGACGCAGCTTGTCGAGAATCTGAGCGGCACGAGCTACGATTTGGACCTGGGGTTCAGCTACAATCCGGCCGGGCAGATCGCCGGCACGACGCGGGCGCCCGACGCGTTCGCCTGGACCAACCATTATGCGGTCAACCGGGCCTACACGACCAACGGGCTCAACCAATATAGTGCGAGCGGATCGATCACCCCGACCTACGACGGCCGCGGCAACGTCGAGTCGGCGGGGAGCTCGACCTATTACATCTACAATTCGGAGAACATGCTGACCTCGTCCTGGGGCCAGGCGAGCCTGGGCTACGACCCGCTGCAGCGGCTCTACCAGGTCAGCGGCGCGACGACGACGCGGATGCTCTACGACGATGCGACCCTGATCGCCGAATATGACAGCGGCAACGCTCTCCAGCGCCGCTACGTCCACGGGCCGGGCGTGGACGAGCCGCTCGTCTGGTACGAAGGCACCGGCACCAGCGACCGGCGCTTTTACCACGCCGACGAACGCGGCTCGATCGTGGCGACCAGCAACAACTCCGGCGCCATGCTCACCGTCAACGCCTATGACGAATACGGCATCCCCGGCGCGGGCAACACCGGCCGGTTCCAGTATTCCGGCCAGCAATGGCTGGGCGACATCGGCATGTACCATTACCGCGCCCGGATCTACTCGCCGACGCTGGGCCGGTTTCTGCAGACGGACCCGATCGGCTATGGCGATGGGATGAATCTTTATAACTATGTGCGAGGCGATCCTGGGAACTTCATCGATCCGTCCGGCCTGTGCGGCACCGGCGAAGTCAAAATGAAAGACTGGAGCCCGCCCTGGACGGAAGGTGGTGGCGGCGATGCCAGGACCCAGCGCGGAGTTCCTGTCGTGACCGCGCATTACCATTGCGCTCAGTTGGTCGATCTGACGTCAGTACCGGGGGGAAATACTGGCGGCGTGCACCACCCGCCGCCCCAGCCCCCGATTACCCCTCGCCGCCGTTCCGAATGCGTTGCGGCTGCTGCAATAACTTCCGGCGCCTTGGCGACGGCCGTCGTCGAATATACAATAGCTTCTTGGGTAGCGGCGTCTGCGGTCGGAGGTGCGGAGTTTGGAGCTCTCGCCGGGCCTGAGGGAGTGATCGTCGGGGTGGTCGTAGGCACCATTGTCGGCTTTGCCACCTATCGAGCCACTGCACCAAACAGCCGCGAGAGCACAACTGCGCGAATGTGCCGCGGCGGATGAAGAAGATCAGAGCAATATTGTTTCCCATTTTTAACTGGGGAGAGGCTGGCGTCATCCTGATTTCGATATCTATTCTCGCCTTGGTATCGATCTACAGCGATCCGCTGCTGGCATTGTACATCGGCATCGGTGCCTATGTCGGAATGGTTGTGCGCTCGTTTCTGTGGGGACTGGCACCGGATGAAATCGAAATTCACGAGAGTGAGGTAGGTCCGATATCGACAATGCTGAATTCCGGGCGCCTTGTTGAACAGATTGGAGATCGCGTTTGGGCTCCATCAAGACATAAATCCTGGTTGTGGAAATCGAACCGGATTTCCATAACTGAGGATGAGCCGAGCAAATTTCGCCTGAAAGCTAGGCGGCGCGATCTGAAGATAACGTTGGCGAAGCTCAGACAGCAAGGGTTACGGTGACAGTTTAGCGGCGTCATGCCAAGCTACGACGCGCGCGGCAACGTCGAGTCGGCGGGGAGCTCGACCTATTACACCTACAGCGCCGACAACATGCTGACCTCGTCCTGGGGCCAGGCGAGCCTGAGCTACGATCCCTTGCACCGGCTGTTCCAGGTCAGCGGTGCGACGACGACACGGATGCTTTACGACGGCGCGACCCTGATCGCCGAAGAGGCGTACCGATGCGTGCAAGGCGGCGTGGGCGGCGGCCAAAGCGGCGTCCCAGGACTGCGCGAAGAGGCGCTCTCGGCGCGGCGCTTGGTATAGGTCGAGCGGTGGACGCCGAGCAGGCGGGCGACGAGGCGCGGGTTGCCGGTCGCCCGCAGCGCCTCGAGGAAGGCGGCGTTCTGGAGCGCCGCCTCGAGGAAGGCGGCGTTCTGGAGCGCCTGGCAGCGGTTGAACGGGCGGTGCATGCGAGCTTCGGAATCGGCTTGTCCGCCGTTCGTTCTCAAAGGATTTCCAACATTGCAAGCGCTTTTCCGTGTTCGGACGCCGGGTCCCGCGAAGGCCGGGCCGAGCTGCTCGCGAGCGCCTGGACGACGGCCGCCATCTGCTGACGCCCTGCCTGCATCCCGGCTGCTGCAAGCCGTTAAAATGAAATACTTGTTCCGGGCGGCAACATGGCTGACAAAATCGTCATCCGCGACCGCATAAAAATTGCAAAATATGTCATAATCTCGTAACAATCCGCGCCAACGGATTTGGAAGGACGGCTAATGAAGACGCTTTCGCTGGCTGCTCTTGGCGGGCTTTGCCTGTCCGCCTCGGCCATGGCCGCGCCGGAACCGGCGGCCATCACCGTCCATGCCTCCGACCCGCTCGCCGTCGCCGCGATCCAGCAGGGCGACCTGGCCCGCGCCGAAGCCATTCTCAGCGACGGCCGCCTCGACGCCAACGATCCGCTTCGCCTGATCAATCTCGGCGACGTCTATTGGCTGAGCGGCCGCCAGCGCGAAGCGGTCGCCGCCTGGCGCCGCGCCCTCGCGTCGCGCAACCAATATGACGTGGAGACGGTGGGGGGCCGGGTCCTCCCGACCTACGAGATCGCCCGCGAGGCGCTCGCGCTGCACGGCAGTCCGTTGCAGACTGCCGGCAACAACTAGACTCGATCTCCGTCCAGCAATTGCCGCCTGTTCGCGGGCCCTTCAGAAGTTCACGATCGCCTCTACGCCGAAGGTGCGCGGCGCGTTGAAATTGCCGTAGTCGCCGAGCACGTTGTTGATGCTGCCGGTCGTGACGCTGGTGGTCGGCGCACCGGGCAGGCTGTTCGAGGGATCGCGGCGATAGACGTGCTGCTCGTCGAACAGGTTGCGGCCCCACACGGCGATTGTGACGCGCTGTCCGCCCGCACCCATCGGAATATCGGCCAGCGAAACCCGGCCGTTGAACAAGAGCGACGAATCGTTCTTCGTCGCGAACTGATCGAACGACTGGGTGGCCTGCGCATAGTTTGCGTCCAGGTGGAAGCGAAGGCTCGCATCGCCGACCGGAGCCCGATAATCGATCATCGCGCTCGCGGCGTTGCGCGGGGTGAAGACGATGTAGAAGTTCTGGAGAACGGAGGTCGAGGTGGTCACGCCGCCCGTGGTCGCGCTGTAGCTGATGAGCACTGACGGGATCCGCGTGAAGGTATAGGCATAAGCGGCGGTCAGCGTCAGCCCCTCCATCGGATTGATCGTTACGTCCGCCTCGATGCCGCGAATCCTCGTCGTGCCGGGCGCGTTGATCGTCACCAAATTGTTGAAGCTGCCGCCGTTGAAGGGCTGGATGGAGCTGATGTCCACCTGGCTGTTGTCGCGGTCCATGATGTAGCCGGCGAGGTTGAAGCGCACCCGGCGGTCGAACAGGTCGGTCTTGATGCCGACTTCGTAGGACCGAACGTCCTCGGGCCCGAACGCCTGATAGTTGGCGGTGCGCGAGCTGGCTCCGCCGGCACGATAGCCGGTGGAAAAGCGGGCATAAGGATGAACCGTCGGGCTCAGGTCGTAGGCCACGGTCGCGGTCGGGTTGAAGCGGTTCCAGGTGCGATCGAGCGGCTGGTAGCCGGCCGCCGCCGCGGCGGCGGTGTTCACGTCATAGTTGACGTTGCGCGAAAAGTGCAGAGCGCCGCGCTTGTGATCGCGGCTGTAGCGGCCGCCGACCGTCAGGTGGAGCGCGTCGGTCGCATTCCAGGTGAGCTGGCCGTAGGCGGCGTAACTGTTCGAGCGCACCTCCGACGCGCGGTCGATCGACCGGCATCCCGGTTGCGAGCCGAACCCCGAAGAGCCGGTGCATGGATCGAGAACGGCATATTGGAAACCGGTTGTTTGTCCGGCGCTGGTGTAGCCGGTGATCGCGTTGGAATTCGGCGTCGCGGCATCGTCGCTGACATGCTCGGTGAAATAATAGAGGCCGAGGACATAATCGACCGGGCCGACGGTGCCGACCGCCTGGAATTCCTGGCTGAACTGGCTCTGGTGGAGGTCGGCCAGGCTGTAGCGGCTGAAGTTGCAGGCCGCGCCGCTGCAGCCCGGGGCGACGACCGGCACGCGATGCGCGCCGCCTGAATTGTCCCATTGCGTGGCGGCAACCCCGCGCCAGGCGGTGATCGAGCGCAACTCGAGCGCCGGCGAGGCGTTATAGGTGACATGGACGGTGTAGCCGTGCGTGCGGTCGACGCTCGGCTGCTGCGGCACGCCGATATCGCCGACGCGCATGTGGGTTCTGCCGTTGCCCACCACGCCCGGCAGCAGCGGCTTCACCGTGCCGGTCAGCGTCGTATAGGCCGTACCGGGAAGGCGGCAGTTGGCAGCGGCTGCCTGCGGCCCGGCGACGCAGTTGTTCGGATTGTAGTTGAGCAGCTGGCTGTAGAAGGGCGTGTTCGCATCGCGGCCATTGTCATAAGCGAAATCGACGGTGAGATGCTCGAGCGGCCGCCATTCCACCTCGACGCGGAAGCCGTGCCGATCGAAATAATTCCAGCCGGTCGAGCCGGCCAGCGGATCGGCGGTGGTGGCATCCTGGTGCTGGATGACGCCATCGAGCTTGAACCGCAGGCCGGCGATTTCCGGTAGGTTCAGGTGCACCTCGGCATTGTAGCCACCGAAATTGCCGATACCGCCGCTGATGCGGCCGCCAAACTCGCCCGTCGGCCTGGCGCTGACGATGTTGAGCGCGCCGCCTTCCGTGTTGCGGCCGAACAGCGTGCCCTGCGGACCTTTAAGCACCTCGATCCGCTGGACGTCGAACAGCGCCGCATTGAGGCCGTGCTGGCGGCCAAGATAGACGCCGTCGATGTAAATGCCGACGCCCTGCTCGCGCGCGGGCTGGTTGGCGTCGAGCGGCACGATACCGCGGATGCCGACCGTGAGCGCGGACTGCCGTGCCTCGAATGTGGCGACGCGAAGCGACGGCACGCCCCCGTCGGCGAAATCGTAGAGGCTCTGCACGTAGCGGTCTTGCAGCACCTGTGTGTTGACGACGCTGATCGCAAGCGGTGTACGCTGCAGGTTGGTCTCGCGACGAGTGGCGGTGACGACGATGTCGCCAAGACCCTGATTCGCCGGAGAGACGGGCTGGTCGGCCTGGGCGCGCTGCGCGTTCGTCCGGCCGCCCTCCAGCCGGGTGGCGAGGGCAGTTGTCGAGCCCGCATCTGCGTCGGACGGAGGCGGGGCCGGCGGCGCCGTATCCTGCGCGCGCGCGGCTTGAGCACCGGTCGCGGCCAGGACAGCCAGAGCCACGCCATGCAGCAGATGTTTCATTCCGAGATCCCCCAAAAGGTCGAGTCGCATCGGCTTTAGGGGCGCTGCGCTGCGGTGATCTGACAGTTCGAAGACTCGTTTGTGACATCGAAACTGAATGCCGGTGGGAGCATCGGCAGGGCGATCACCGCCCCTCGGCTAGGAAACGCGCGGCGGTCCTGAATCAAGCGGCATCGGTGTCGAGCGCGTAGCCGGCGGAGCGGACGGTGCGAATCAGCTCGGGCTGGCCGTTGAAATTGATCGCCTGCCGTACTCGCCGAATATGGACGTCGACCGTTCTGATCTCGATCTCGCGGTCGCGGCCCCAGACGGCGTCGAGCAGCCGCTCGCGCGAAAACACCCGGCCGGGATGTTCGAGGAAATGGCGCAACAGGCGGAACTCGGTCGGCCCCAACGGGATCGTCTTGCCGCCGCGCTTCACCTTGTGGGCAATCAGGTCCATTTCGAGATCGGCGAAGCGGAGCTGCTCGCCGGCCAGCGCCGGGCGGACGCGGCGCAGCACCGCCCAGACGCGCGCCACCAGCTCGCGCGGGCTGAACGGCTTGGTGACGTAATCATCGGCGCCGGTCTCGAGGCCGCGCACCCGGTCGGCTTCCTCGCCGCGCCCGGTCAGCATGATGATCGGCACGTTGGCGGTCTCAGGCGCGCGGCGCAGCCGCCGGCAGACTTCGAGCCCCGACAGGCCCTCGATCATCCAGTCGAGCAGGATGATGTCCGGCGGCGTCTCGATGGCGAGCAGCAGGGCCTCATCGCCGTCCGGCGTGTGCTCGACGTCGAAATCCTCGCGCTGGAAATGCCAGGTCAAAAGGTCGGTGAGGGCGGGGTCGTCCTCGACGAGCAGCAGCCGGCCCCTCACGCGGAGCGTCCGAACCGATCACCAGTGCACACAAGAGTCTCCCGTCCAGCGCCTCGCCGGGTCTCGAGCATTGAAGCAGGCCAAAATGACAAGTTGGTGACGGTCCGACCAACGCGCCCGGCACGACTGCCTTCGCGATCTGCTTGGGATGAGCGTGAGAAGGTGAGCGCGCTTATCCGGGACTTCCCGGCGTGACCGGCGTCACGGACGGCGCGGGCTAGATGCGGCATCCGGGCGGCGGCGCCGGCGACGGGGCGCTGCCGCTCACGACGGGAGGAGAGATGTCTCAGGGCAATCCCCCTTGCTGCGCATGGCCCCTTCCCCGACATTGCAAGCGTAAATGGGATCGAAATGGGATTTCGATACATGCAGGATCTTCGACGGTCCGCGCGTTCCGCCATATGTGGTAGGATCGTCCGTTCGCGTCGCTCACCCAGTCTCCGTTGATCATGGCCGCGCCAATATGGGATCGAATCGCCTCGCCAGGTTGACCGAAGGGCAATGCGAATGCCTGCGGCTGGTGCTCGCCCATCGCAGCTCGAAGGAAATCGCGATCGCGCTCGGCAAGTCGCCGTTCGCGATCGACAAAAGAATCGAGCGCGCGATCCGGACGCTGGGGGTCGAGAACCGGATCGAGGCGGCGCTGCTGCTCGACCAATATGAGAGAGCGGGCCCGTACGAGCGGCTCGCATGCGAGCCGTCCGATCTTGCCGGACGCGATCCGCCTGCCATCCTCGCCCCATCGCAATCGGGGGAGTGGCCAAGGGGGGAATTGGTTAGCGACAGCAAGACGATCGGCAAGGGACCGCCCGACGATTGGCTTGCGCCGCGACGCCGGAATTTCAAATGGCCGCTCCCCGCCACGGGGGAGCAACGCAATGACCTGACCAACCGCGAACGACTGATCTGGATCGCCGTCGGCACCCTCGTCTTCATCGTTGCGCTCGTTCTTGCGCTCGCCGGCGCCGAATCGCTTCAGCGGACTCTCTGGGACTTCGTGTCCCGCACCTAGACCAGCAACCAACCAAAGAGGAGCCGCGCCGCAGACGCCGCGCGGAAGGGAGATGCTCATGCTCAAAGAACGCCGCGCCGCCGCAGAGGCGGTCCGCTCAACCTTCCTGCCCGCCGAGCGCAGCCAGGACCAGGCCGCGATCCAGGCCGCCCGCTGCCTGGTGAGTGCGCTCGAGGGCCGGGCCAGCGCCAATCTGCCGCTCGGCACCGCCTTGGGCGCGATCGCCCATCTGTCGCGCGGCACCGCTTTGGCGGTCGAAGCGCGCCAGTCGTTCATCGAGGCGCACCGGATGCTCGCCGAAGTGCCCGGCGAGATCGGCCTCGGCGCGGTCGGCTGGGGCGACAGCGGCGGCTGCCCGCCGATCGACAAGCCGACAGGGGCGAGCCATCTGCAAGTGGTGGCCTGACCGCGCGGCGCCGCTTGACCGGAAGCCGGGGCTATGATCCGGTCGAGCGGTGTTCCCGCCCATCGTCTTCTTCGCCATCTTCTTCGCCGCCTGCGGCTATGCGCTCTGGCGCGGCGGCGCGCCCGAGCGCGCCGTCGCCGCCTGCTTCCTGGTGGCCGGCCTGGCGACGCCGTTGCTCGACCTGCCGCAGGTGCAGCGTTTCTATTCGGTCGCGATCGGGGTGTTCGCGATCGACCTGCTGCTGCTCGCCGCCTTGCTCGCGATCGCGCTCCGGGCGGACCGCTTCTGGCCGATGCTGGTGGCGAGCCTCCAGGCGATCATCATCATCGCCCACCTGGTGAAGTTCGCCAATCCGGAGCTGATCCGGCGCGCTTATGCGATGATGATCGCCTTGTGGACCTATCCGCAATTGCTGCTGCTGGTGGCCGGCACGGTGCGCCATCGCCGGCGGCTCCGGCGGAACGGGACCGACAGCTCCTGGAAGGGCTCCTCGGCGCACTCGACGAAAAAGCGGCAATCGGCTGGGCCGATGCCCTGATCACCGAATTCGGCGCGCTGCCGGCGGTGCTCGCCGCCGGCGCCGAGGCGCAGCTCCAGCTGCTCGGCGACGCCCGCCCGGCGGCGCTGCTCGCCAGCGTCCGCGCGGTCATGATCCAGTCGCTCAGGACCAGCGCCTTTTCCGGGCCGGTGCTCGGCAATGCCGAGGCGGTGGTCGCCTATCTGCGCGCACGGATGGCGCAGGCGCCGGTGGAATCGGTGCTGCTGCTGCTGCTCGACGGCCGCCGGCAGCTTATCCGCGAGCTTCGCCTGAGCACCGGCGCGGTCGAGACCGCTTTGCTCGCGCCGCGCGAGGTGATCCGCGCCGTGCTCAACGCCAATGCGCGCGCCGTGATCCTCGCCCACAACCATCCCTCGGGCGACCCCGCGCCGAGCCCGGCCGACACCGAATTGACGCGGCAGATCGCGTTCCTCCTCGACGGTCTCGGCGTCTCCCTGTTCGACCATATCATCGTCGCCCGCGAGGGCTGGACGAGCTTTCGCGCGCTCGGCCTGATCTGAGCGCCGTTTTGACCGGTGCGGCCGCCCCGCCTAAGCCGGTCCGGATGAGAGCGACAATCGCCCTGCTTGCCCTGCTGTCCGGCCCACCGGCCGGCGCCGCTTCGCCCGAAGGCGGGCGCGGCCTGTGGGTCGGGCCGATCCCGGTCTGCCGCGACACCGCGGCGAGCGTCGCCGCCGGCGCGGACCTGGCGGGCCGCCCGACCGTGACCGTCACGCTTACGCCGCAATGGCGCGAGCGGCTGCAGCGCGAGACCGAGCGACTGGTCGGCAAGCCGCTGGCGGTGCGGCTCGACGGCCGGATCGTGTCGGCGCCGACGGTGCTGGAGCCGATCACCGGCGGGGTGCTGCAGCTCGCCGGCCTGTCGGCGCGGGAGGCCGCGGCGGTCGCGGCGGCGGCGCGGCGGGCCTGCTGAGGCGCCGGGCCGCTCCGTGCACATGATCTGGCGAGTTTTCCCAACATCTGGCGAAAGGTCGGCGGCCGGCCGCTGCGCGTCGCGACGCCGATCCAGCTAAGCTATTGAAAAACCACGACTGACCGCTTTTGGCACGGCTCGTGCTTAGCAAGGTGCGTCCAGGCGGGCCCGTCGGCCCGCTCGCTACCAGGAGCCAATCGATGCAGACCGCCGCCCAGCCCAATCTCTTCGCCCGCGACGACACCTTCTTCGGCGTCTGCGCCGGGCTCGGCGAGGATTTCGGCTTCAGCCCGACGATCTTGCGGGTGGCGTTCGCCGCCTTGCTGTTCTTCAACCCGCTTGCGGCGCTCGGCGCCTATGTGGTCGCCGGAATGACCGTCTTCGTCTCGCGCTGGCTCGCGCCCAATCCGCGCCCCGCCGCCAGCGCGCGGCCCGCGGCGGCGCCGGCGGCCGATAACGAGGAAGAGGCGGAGATCCTGGCCGTCGCCGCTTAGTGTGGAAGGGGACAGTTGCGAGCAACTGTCCCCTCCGGCGCCCGGATTTGCCCTCGCGCGAGGATTGCGCTAAGGGCCGCCGCTTCCAGCGCTACAGCCTTGGAATCAACCCCATCGAAGTGGTACTTCGATGGGAACCCGACTGAACTTTAAAGGGACCCCGTCAAAGTACCACTTTGACGGGATTGCTGCGGGAGACACGCTTTTGCGTGCCGTCTGGACCGCTCGACTTGAAAGAGAGTGACACATGGCAAAGAAGATAACGGGCTATATCAAGCTCCAGGTGCCCGCGGGCGCCGCCAATCCGTCGCCGCCGATCGGCCCTGCCCTCGGCCAGCGCGGCGTCAACATCATGGATTTCTGCAAGGCGTTCAACGCCGCCACCGGCGACCTCGAGAAGAACATGCCGATCCCGACGGTGATCACCGTCTATGCCGACCGGTCGTTCAGCTTCGAGACCAAAACGCCGCCCGCCTCGTTCTTCCTGAAGAAGGCGGCGCGGATCACGTCGGGGGCCAAGGAGCCGGGCAAGCAGACCGCCGGCCGCGTCACCCGCGCCCAGCTGCGCGAGATCGCCGAAGCCAAGATGAAGGATCTGAACGCCAACGACATCGAGGCCGCGGCCAGGATCATCGAAGGCAGCGCCCGCGCGATGGGCCTCGAAGTGACGGGGAGCTAGGATCATGGCGCAGACCAAGAAGCAGAAGAAGATGGCCGAGCTCGACCCGACCAAGCATTACGGCGTCGACGAGGCGATCCAGCTCGCCAAGGCCAATGCCACCGCCAAGTTCGACGAGACGATCGAGATCGCATTGAACCTCGGCGTCGATCCCAGGCACGCCGACCAGATGGTGCGCGGCGTCGTCACCTTGCCGGCCGGCACCGGCAAGGACGTGCGCGTCGCGGTGTTCGCTAAGGGCGACAAGGCCGACGAAGCGCGCGCCGCGGGCGCCGACGTGGTCGGCGCGGAGGATCTGATGGAGACGATCCAGGGCGGCACGATCGACTTCGACCGGGTGATCGCCACCCCCGACATGATGGGCATCGTCGGCCGTTTGGGCAAGGTGCTCGGCCCCAAGGGGCTGATGCCGAACCCCAAGCTCGGCACGGTCACGCCCAACGTCGCCGAAGCGGTCAAGGCGGCCAAGGGCGGCCAGGTCGAGTTCCGCGTCGAGAAGGCCGGGATCATCCATTCGGGGATCGGCAAGGCGAGCTTCACCGAGGCGGATTTGCGGCGCAATTTCGACGCGTTCGTCGACGCGATCGTCAAGGCCAAGCCGACCGGCGCCAAGGGCAAATATGTCAAGAAGGCCGCGATCAGCTCGACCATGGGCCCGGGGCTGAGGCTCGACGTCGCCGAAGTGGCGTCGGTCTAGGCAGCCCGCTGCCGAGCTGCCGAGCTGCCGAGCCGATACGAAGCACGCCGGAATCAGTAAGCCCCGCCGATGTGACTCGGCGGGGCTCCCTGAAGGCTCGTACCCGAAAGTCGTGGCCTCCAAATCCGCTCGGTCCGAAGACCGATTGGACAAGGAAACAACGTGGCAAAGGCGGCCCCGTTCCCCACCCGGGGAAACAAAGCTGGGGATAAATCTGGGGAAAAATCCGCATGGCAAAATCGCCCGAAACCGGAAACGCTTGCCGGGGAGTCGCGATTCTGCCAGATTCTTCCGTGACTTGACTGCAAGGGGGGAAATCATGGCACGCAAGACCCTGATGTTCGCGCTCGCTTCGGCCGCGATTTTTGCCGCGCCGGCTCCGGCGGCGACGCCCGCACCGGCGCAATATGACGTTCGGTTGATCGTGCGCGACGGCGACGCGGCGCCGACCACGCCAAGGCTGCTGGTCGACGCCGGTCGTCCCGCCACGTTCGTGGTGGCCAACCAGAGCTACAGCATGCGGGTGACCGCCACCCCGGATACCGGCGGCCGCGTCTTGCTCGACTCGATGATCTCGTCGTGGACGCCCGACGGCCTCCATAACGACGCATCGACAATCACCGTCGACGCCAATGGCGAATTGAGCACGATTCTCTTCCCGCACACCGACCCGGGCACCGGCGCCACCCGCCAGATGCGGGTCGACGTCAGCGTGCGGCCGGCATCGGACTAGGCGCGCTTCAAATCATTGACTTTCCGGCGAAGGCCGCTAGATGCGCGCCTTCGCTTGAAGGCGTTCGCGCCCGCAAGCACCGTCCGAGACAGCTGGTGCGGGCATTCGGCCCGCTTAATTCCCAGCCGAGACGGGGAACAGTTTTGATCCCTCCCGCGTGCGATTGCGTGGACGGACTCGCCGGCGTCGCCGGCCTCAACGCTCCCCATCGGACTTTTACCCCGCGCGGCGGATGGTCCGCCGCGCATAGTGGAGATCTATATGGATCGCGCTCAGAAAAGAGAGACGGTCGCCGGGCTGAAGCAAGTGTTCAACGAGACCAACGTGGTCGTCGTCACCCGCAATCTCGGCCTCACGGTGGCCCAGTCCACCGACCTGAGGAACCGGATGCGCAGCGCCGGCGCCGCCTACAAGGTCACCAAGAACACGCTGACCCTGATCGCGCTCGAAGGGACGACCTACGCCCCGCTCGGCGAGCTGATGACCGGACCGACCGCGCTCGCGACCTCGTCCGACCCGGTCGCGGCGGCCAAGGCCGCGGTCGATTTCGCCAAAACCAACGACCGGCTCGAGATCGTCGGCGGGGCGATGGGCGAAACCCTGCTCGACGCCGCCGGCGTCAAGGCGCTCGCCGCCTTGCCGTCGCTCGAGGAATTGCGGGCGCAGATCGTCGGCCTGATCCAGGCCCCGGCGACCAAGATCGCGCGGACGATCGCCGAACCGGGCGCCCAATTGGCCCGCGTCATCGGCGCCTATGCCGCCAAGGACGCAGCTTGAACTCAACCGAATGGGTCCCTGCCTTCGCAGGGACACGCAATTGAAAAACGGAGACTTAACATGGCAGACATCAACACCCTGGTCGACAAGCTCAGCGAGCTGACCGTCCTCGAAGCCGCCGACCTCGCCAAGGCCCTCGAAGAGAAATGGGGCGTCTCGGCCGCCGCCGCGGTCGCCGCCGGCCCCGCCGCCGCCGCTCCCGCCGAAGCCGTCGAGGAGCAGACCGAGTTCGACGTCATCCTGACCTCGGACGGCGGCAAGAAGATCAACGTGATCAAGGAAGTCCGCGCGATCACCCAGCTCGGCCTCGGCGAAGCCAAGGCGCTGGTCGAGAGCGCGCCCAAGGCGATCAAGGAAGGCGTCAACAAGGCCGAGGCCGAAGAGATCAAGAAGAAGATCGAGGACGCCGGCGGCACCGTCGAGCTCAAATAAGCCGGAGAAACGGGGACACGTACTTTTTCACGAAAAAGTACATGTCCCAGCGGAAAAGGGGCGGCTCCGTTGGGGCCGCCCTTTTTTTGTCCGCGAGAGACCCGGGGCATTGGGCGGGACCTGCTCAAGTTGAAGAACCGACATAGGCAAGATCATGATTGACTCCCTAAAATCATAGGCGCAGCTATTGTCCGTTGCTAACAAGTCGAGTCGTTAGTTTCAACGTCATCAAATGGAGAGAATCATGGCACAAACGACACAAATCGACGTGACCAAGTGTGACAACGAGCTCTACGTCATCGCCTCCACGCCCGCCGGTAGTTCGGAGATTCTTCATATCAAGTCCGGCTATAACAAGCCGGTAAATCATACCATCTATCCGCCGGCTATTCTTCCACCCGGCAACTACACGCTGATCCTGGTCGGCATCAATTGGGGCGGCCCGCAGCAATTCACCGTGAAGCAGACCTTCGCGCAGGGCCCGGCGGTCACCCACGCTTTGCCCGCCGGCAACGGGCCCGTGGGGGACAATTGGCACGTCGCGGTTCCGATGACGATCTGAAGATCGCCCGGCCGGCCTTCAGCCGAGCACCGGAAAAGGGGGCGGCTCCGCTGGGGTCGCCCCTTTTTTCATCGGTTCGGGATGACTAGATGACTGGCTCCCGCCCTCCGCCCCAAGGACTCCCCCCGTGCCCCCAGCCAAAGGTTATGCCGCCCAGGCGGCCGACACGCCGCTCGCCCCCTATTCCTTCGCGCGCCGCGAATTGCGGCCGAACGACGTCGCGATCGACATCCTCTTTTGCGGCGTCTGCCATTCGGACCTCCATACGGTCCGCAGCGAATGGCCGGGGACGGTCTATCCGTGCGTGCCGGGGCACGAGATCGTCGGCCGCGTCACCGCGGTTGGACCGAAGGTCACCAGCTTTAAGGCGGGCGACCTGGCCGCAATCGGCTGCCTGGTCGATTCCTGCCTGACCTGCGGCGCCTGCGCCGAGGGCCTGGAACAATATTGCGAGAAGGGCCTGACCGGCACCTATAACAGCCCCGACCGGGTCACCGGCGAGAACAGCAAAGGCGGCTATTCCGACACGATCGTCGTGCGCGAGGAGTTCGTCCTGGCGATCCGCCACGACGAGAAGGACCTCGCCGCGGCCGCGCCGTTACTCTGCGCGGGGATCACCACCTGGTCGCCACTGCGGCACTGGAAGGTCGGGCCGGGCCACAAGGTCGGCGTGGTCGGGATCGGCGGCCTGGGCCATATGGGGGTCAAGCTCGCCAAGGCGCTCGGCGCCCATGTCGTCGCCTTCACCACCTCGCCCGACAAGAGAGAGGACGCGCTCAGGCTTGGCGCCGACGAGGTGGTGGTCTCGAAGAATCGCGACGAGATGAAGCGGCAGGCGGGCAAGCTCGATTTCATCCTCGACACCGTCGCCGCACCGCATGATCTCGACGCGTTCCTCGCGCTGCTGAAGCGCGACGGGACGATGGTCCTGGTCGGGGTGCCGGCCGATCCCCACCCTTCGCCCAATGTCGGCAATTTGATCTTCAAGCGCCGCAGCCTCGCCGGCTCGCTGATCGGCGGCATCGCCGAGACCCAGGAGATGCTCGATTTCTGCGCCGAAAACGGGATCGTCTCGGACATCGAAATGATCCCGATCCAAAAGATCGAGGAGGCCTATGCGCGGATGCTGAAGAGCGACGTCAAATATCGCTTCGTCATCGACATGGCCTCGCTCAAGGCCGACGCCTAAATGGGGGCGCTTACCTTTTCGTCGAAAAGGCAAGTGTCCCCCGCGGCGCGGCGGGCGATGGCGACGTCGGTGGCGGCGATGATCGCGCCGAGGAAGCCGACCAGCAGCGAATCCACCGCCATGAGCGCCCAGATCGCGGCCGGCTGGTTTCCGATCGCCGCGATGGCGAAGGCATAATGGAGGACCATCGGCGGCAGAACGGCGAGGACCGTGAGGGCGATCCCCCACCAGGCACCCCAGCCGACCAACCGGATCGAGCGGACGAAGCCCAGTTCGGCGTTGCCGAGCGCGGCGCCGACCTTCCACGGCGCCAGCAGGATGGCGAGGACGAAGCTGACAAGGCTGAACGCCGCCCCGGCCGCCATCGTGTGCGCGCCGAGGCCGGCGGTGTGCATCGCATCGCCGCCCAGCAGCGACACCAATGTCACGGCCAGGCTGAACAGCAAGACCCGGGCGTACAAACGGGCCGCGACCGGATCGAACCGGCGCGCGTCGGCCGCGCCGCCCGGCAGCAGCAGGAAGCGGGCGACCCAATAGCCGGCAAGGAAGAGCGAGAGCACCTTGACCACGCCCCAGGCGAGCCTCAGGCCGTTGGCCTCGACCGCCTGCGCCGCCGCGATGCTGTCGTACATGCCGATCCGCATCTCGATCACATGCTGGATGAACTCGACCACGACCGGCAGGGCGAACAGCAGCGGGCAGGCCAGCATATAGCGCCACGCGCCGGCATAGACGCCCGCATAAGCCTTGATCATTCCATTCCCCCTTCACCGTCGGTGAACGCCAATATGTCGCCGGGCTGGCAATCGAGCGCCTTGCAGATCGCGCTCAGGGTCGACAGGCGGACCGCCCTCGCCTTGCCGGTCTTGAGGATCGACAGATTGGCCAAAGTGATGCCGACGCTCTCCGAAAGCTCGGTCAGCGTCATCCGCCGCGCGTGCAGCATGTCGTCGAGGGTGACGAGGATCGCCACGATCAGACCGTCATCGCCAGCTCGTCGCGCATCCGGCTGCCCTGCTCGAACACGCGGGCCAGGACGAACACCATCAGCACCGAGATCCAGCCGCCGACCGACGGGCTCCAGCCGAACGGGTCATCGCGCCGCACACTGATCGTCATCGAGAGCGCGCCGAACACGAGATCGAGGATCTGGATCGCGAGCAGGGCCCAGCCGACCACCCGCAGCCGCCGGGCATTGGCGAGGGTGAACGGATCGCCGGCGATCGCGGTCGCGACGATCGCCAGCATCCGCCGGAACATGACATGGACCGCGAAGCCCGCGGCGATGCCGAGCGCCATCAGCCAGATCATCGCCCGGACCATCAGCATTGCCTGATCGGGCGGATAAAGGCGGGAGAGCTCGCCGACGACGTGCGCGCCGATCGGCGAGAGCAAGGCGGCCAGCAAGGCGGCGAAGAGGACGACGCAGACCCAGTTGAGGACCAGCAGAGTCCAGAGCACCCGTTTCGAAACCACCAGCATCGCCTTGCTCCCCGCAAATCGTCTTATTGATTATCGATAAGGCAATTATCGAAGGTCGGCAAGGAATTTATCGAGTTACGATACGCGCGCGCCACGCTCCCCGAAATTAGGGACAGTCCCTATTTTCCAGTTTGGTAAATAGTGACTGTCACTATTTTCAGACGAAGCCGAGGTTCCAGGTGCTGGGATTGTAGTTGACGATGTTGGGGAGGACCGTCGACATGGTGCCGGAATTGACCCCGAACCAGCTCGCCAAAGTCGCGCCATATTGGTCGACCGAGAGCGCCGGCAGGAGGCGGCCCTGGCCGACGTCGTCGGGGCCGTTATTGGCGACCGCGGGCGGCGGGCCGTAGAAAGCGCGGCCCTGTACAGCGCCGCCCATGACGAAATGCATCGAGCCCCAGCCATGGTCCGAGCCGTCGGTGTTCGAAGTCAGGGTGCGCCCGAAATCCGATGCGGTGAAGCTGGTCACCTTGTCCGAAACGCCCAATTCGACGGTGGCGTCGTGGAACGCGCGCATCGCCGCGCCCAGGCGGGTCATCAAAGTCGGGTGGGTGGCCAGCACGCTGTCGTGGGTGTCGAAGCCGCCGAGGCTGACGAAGAAGACCTGGCGCCTGGCGCCCAGCTCCTGCGAGACCGAGATCAGCCGGGCGACGATCCTGAGCTGATCGGCGAGCGTGTTGTTGGCGGGAAAGACGGTATTGATCGCCGGGCCGGCGGCGAGCGCGCCGGTGACCTGCGCCTGCAGGTCCAGGGACCGCTTGGTGACGCGGGCATGCTCGTCTTCGAACAAATTGGTGCGCGGCGCCGTCATCAGCGATCGCAAGGTGCTCATGCCCGTCGACGAACCGAACAGGGTCGAGGCGTTGCTCAGCAGCGGCACCGGTCCCGTCGAGGTCACGCTGTACTGGACCGCGCTGCGGCCCGAGAGGAAGACGCTGTTGCCCGCGGCGCTGATGCAGGTGAGCGTCGAAGTGCCGTTGCCCGACTGGAGGAGGTCGCCGATGCGGCCGCCCCAGCCGGAGGTCGCGCCTTCGGGGTTCGACGCCTGCCAGAAGCTCTGTTGGTCGTTGTGGCTGAACAATTTGGGCGGCAGCGGCACGCTCTTGGCCGTGTAGGCGGCCTTGCTGGTCGGCTGGATCAAAGTGCCGACGTTGAGCATGACGGCGAGCTTGCCGGCGTCGAACAAGGGGATGAGGGGCAAGAGCGTCGGCGCCAGCGCATATTGGCGAGAGCCCGCCAGGGCCGCGTTGGGAAGGAGCACGGTCCCGGCGAGCTGGGCGCGCGGCAATGCGATCGTGCTGCGCAATGCCGCATAGAGGTCGTAACTGGGCTGATCGTAAGGCACGATTGTGTTGGCGTAATCGTTGCCGCCGAACAGGAAGATGCAGACCAGCGCCTTATAGTCGCTCGCGGTCGTGGCGGCGGCCTCGCCGATCGCCGCGAGGTTCATCACGAACGGCCCGGCGCCGCCGACGATGCCGAGCGCGGCGGCGCGCTTCAGAAAGGCGCGGCGGGACTGGTCGCCAATCATTTCTGCACCAGATATTCGGGCGATCCCAAAGTCAGCAGGATCGCGGTGTAGACGCGGAATATCGGGCCGTTGGCCGAGCCGAACGCGATCGTGTCGATCGCGGCGCGGATGCTGGCCTTGGTGCCGGCGCTGAGGGCCGCACCGAGGAGGAGATCGACCTCGTCGAGCAGGGCAAGGCTGTCGGCGGCGAGCGCCGAGATCGCCGTATAATCGGCGCGGAAATCGCCCGAGCCGGCGCTCAGCAAGGCCGCCATGTAATTGACGTAGGCGATCACCGAGGGCTCGTTGGTGATCTGGAATTCGGGCGCGACCAGGCCGGCGGTGGCGATCGCGCTGTTCGGCGGGGTGTAGCCGGGGCGGAAGAAATTGAACACGCTCGGGGACCGGCCGGGGCTCTGGCCGAGCCGGGTCGAGGTCGAGCTGGTGTCGCCGATCGGCCAGGCGCCGGACGGCGAGGTCGCGCCGAACGCGCGCGCCCAGCCGGTCAGGCGCATGATCGGCTCGCGCAGCTTGCCGGCGCTCGATGCGCCGGCGATCGCGTCGCTGCGCGCCTCGACGTCGGTCAGGATCGCGCGGATCACCGCCTTCAAATCGCCGCGGACGCCGGCGCCGTTATTGGCGAACACCGCCGCGACGCGGCCGACATAGGCCGGCGCCGGGTTCGAGGTGACGAGGCGCTGGATCAATTGCTTGCAGACGAACGGCGCGACATTGGCATGGTTGAAGATCGCGTCGAGTGCGAGCGTGAGGCTTTGCGGCCCGGCGGTCCCGGCCGGGATCGTCGTCCCCAGGAAGGTCTTGACCCCGGTTTCGTGCAAGGCGGCATTGTTGGTCATGGGCAGCCGCATCCGGTCGGGCGTCGTGTTGTCGGCGTTGGTGAGGTTCCAGCCGGTGAAGACGCGCGCGAGGCCGGTGATGTCGTCCTGGGTGTAGGTCTCGATCGGCACGCCGGCGTTGGCCTGCACGCTGCCGTCCGGGTTGAGCTTGAGCAGGCCGATGGTGAACAGCTGCATCAGCTCGCGCGCGTAATTCTCGTCGGGGACCGAGCCGGTGGCGGGGTTCGCCTTCCGGTTGCCGGCGAAGGTCAGATAATAGCCCATCGCGACGTTGGTCGAGATCGCCTGCATCAGCGTGCGGAAATTGCCGAACGCATTGTCGAGCAGCACATCGAGATAAGCCGCTACGGCGAATTGGCGCCACGGGACGTTGACCCCGTCGATGCCGACGACGAGGAAATCGAGCAGCGCCATGCCGACCCGCGCCCGCAGCTGGTCCGGGCTGGCGATCAGCTGGCGCCACATGACCGGATCGAAGCCCGCCTGGCTGTTCATCGTCGCGGCTGTGGCGAAGCCGCCGGCGACCAGCCAGTCCCAGTGGCTGGTCTGGCGCGGCATCGCGAACTGGGCGTCGAGCCAGGCATCGAAGCCTTGCGCCGCGACCTGGTCGATATCGGTCCTGGACGAGCCCATGCTGGCCTGCGAGAGGAAGCGCGCGGCCTGGATCTTGGTCGGCAGGATCGCCGCGGGCGGCGTCGGGGTCATCCCCGCGCCCCCGCCGCCGCCGCCGCCACCACCGCCGCAGGCGGCGAGCGTCAGCGAGACGCCGAGCGCGGCAAGCGTCGCGCCCGACGGCTCCTCGGCCGGGCCGGCCGGCTCGATCGGCGCAAATTGGTCAGCGTCAGCCATGAAGGCTCCCCCGCCGGTGCGGACGCAGAGCCTGAGCCCGCACCTGTTACCCCGAGGTATAGGTTAAGGCTGAATCACCCGGTAGGCTCATTTACATTTGGATACACTTTTCGGGCGGGCCGATACGAAACGGGGCGGCCCTCGCGGACCGCCCCTCCTCGCAACCTCGGAATGGGGACAGGTACGTACCTGTCCCCGTTTTCAGACGCGTTCGGGCTCGCCGTGGAGGCGCGCTTCGACGCCCTCCTGCAGGCCGGTCGGCAGATCGACCGCGAACGGCTCGAGCCCGTCGTCGCTCGGCAGGCCGACCGCGAACGAGGCGTGGGTGCGCCCCTCGCTGCCGTCGGGCAGGGTGTAGCGGGCGTCGGCGACCACCACCGGCAGCACCGACCCGCGCAGGCCCTCCTTGGGCAGCGAGATCGCGCCGTCGACGCGGGCGCCGTCGCCGGCCGCGATCGACAGCTCGGAATGCTGCGCGTCGGCCGGCGGCTCGATCAGCGAGCGCTCCATGTCGGTGCCGGCGCCGACGGCGACCATCCAGGTCGAAACGCGCACGTCGGCGGCATTGGTCGAGCCGGTATTGCCGACGGTCAGCTCGAATTCGACGGTGGCGTCGTCGCCGTCGACCCCGGCGCGGATCGGGCGCATCAGGAATTCGAGCCACGGCCGCCCGGGCGCGGGCTCGGAATCGGCGTTCAGCGCGGCGACGTCGGCATGATCGGCGTCGGCGATTGCAATCTCGTCGGCCATCGCCGTCATCGGCGCGGCGGCGGGGGCGAAGCCCGGCTCAAGCGCGACGGCGACCGGCGCGTCATCCGTGACCGGCGCCGCGTAATCGGGCTCCTCGTAATAAGCCTCCTCTTCCACGCGGCGGCGGCGCAGCGCGACGAACGCGATTGCGGCAATGAGGAGAGCGGCGCCGGCGAGCAGCCAGGGCCACAAAGTCGAGAGGTTGCGGGCCGGCTCGGCTGCCGGGGCGGCGACCGGCGTGACTTGCGCCGGAGCGGGCGGCGGCGCTGCAATCGGCTCCGGAAGCGCTGCGACGGGCGCCGCAGCGGGAGCGGCCTCGGCCGGCGCCGGGGCCGCCTGCCGGACCGGGGCGGCGGCGCGCGGCGCGGCCCGAGCGGTACGCACCGCCGGCCGGGCCGGAGCGGGCGCGGCGCGGGTCACAGTCGGCGCCGGGCGGGCGGCGACCGGCGCGCGGACGGCCTGCGGGGTGATCGTGACCGGGCGCGGCGGCGGCGCGACGCTGAGCGGCGCGGACGCCGGCGGCGGCGCGGTGATCGTCGGCGGCGGCGCGTTGATCACCGGCACGTCCTGCGCGGCCAAGGGGGTGAAGGGGAGCGCGGCGGCGGCAAGCAGGAGCGCGGCGGCGCGGCGATGCGGGGTGGGGTGCTGTTTCATATCGTGGGCTCAACGAACTCAGCGGGCCGCGAGGTCCATCCGCCGCAGACTCTGCGTTAACCTGTTTCGGGGGCGCGGTGGGGCGATGGGTGCCGCTTACCCCTCCACCGCTTTGAGCAGCGCCCGCAGCCCGGGAACGAAGCGGCGGCCGACCGGGGCCTCGTCGCCATTGGCGAGCAGCACCGTCACCGCGCCGGTGGGACGGCGCTTCAGCGCGATGATCGCGCCCTTGCGGCAGATCGCCGAGCGGTGGACGCGGATGAACTCGGCCGGGTCGAGCCTCGCTTCGAGCGCGTTGAGGGTGGTGCGGGCGAGCGCGGTGGCGGCGCCGGCGTGGACGCGGGCATAATCGCCATGGCCTTCGATCCAGTCGATCTCGTCGACGGCGACGCGGACGAACTCGCGGTGGCGGTGGACCCAGAGGGCGTCGAGCGCCGTCCGCGACGGCGCGCGCGCATGCAGCCAGAGCCGGCCGCGGTCGACCGCCTCGGCGAGCCGGGCCTGGGCGAACGGCTTCATCAGATAATCGGCGGCGGCGACGTCGAACGCCTGGACGGCGTGGGCATCGTAGGCGGTGACGAAGATGACCGCCGGCGCGGCTTCGGGCGGGATCCGCTCGACCACCTCGAAGCCGGTCAGGCCGGGCATCGAGATGTCGAGGAACAAGAGGTCCGGCCGCTCGCTGCCGATCAGCTCGACCCCGCGGCGGGCGCTGGTCGTGGCGCCGACCACCTCGACGCCGGCGACTTGCGCGAGCGAGCGCGACAGGCGGCTGATCGCCAGCGGCTCGTCGTCGACCAGCAGCGCGCGCAGCATCTCCATCAGCCGGCGGCGAGCGGGAAGGCGAGCAAGGTGCGAAAGCCGCCTTCGGGGCGCGCCGCGGCGTCGAGCAGGCCGGCCTCGCCATAATGGGCATTGAGGCGCGCGGCGACGTTCCTGAGGCCGAGCCCGCCGCCGGGATGGGCGGCGGCCGGATCGGCGGCGCCGTCATCCTCGACAATGAGCTCGAGCCGGCCATTGCGCGCGGACGCCGCTATGCGGATGGTGAGCCGATCCTCCGAACGGCCGACGCCGTGGAGGATCGCATTCTCGATCAGCGGCTGCAGGATCAGCGCCGGCACCGGCGTCGCGGCCAGCGCCTCGGGCAGGTCGATCTCGACCGTGAGCCGGTCGCCGAACCGCGCCTGCTCGATATCGAGATAGAGCCGCTGCAGGTCGATCTCCTGCCGCAGCGGGATCGCGCCCGAGGGCTCGTTGGCCAAAGTCGAGCGGACGAAGGTGGCGAGATTGAGCAGCATCGCCTCGGCTTCGGCATTGCGCGCCTCGCCGACCAGGCTGGCGACGGAATTGAGGGTGTTGAACAGGAAATGCGGGTTGAGCTGGTAGCGCAAGGCGGTCCGCTGCGCCTCGCGCGTCAGCTCGGCGAGCGCGGCGGCGCGGCGCTGATGGTCCTGGCTCTCCCAATGGTAGGTCAGGGCGAGGTGGGTGCCGGTCCAGGCGAGGAAATAGCCGAGCCAGACCAAGACCCATTGCGCGCTTTCGACGAGGCTGAAGCTCAGGCCCGGCAACGGGAAGATGATGCGGTTCAGCGTCATCGTCACGCTGGTCAGGATCAGCGCCATGACGAACGCGCCGGCCAGCCCCCAGACGACACGCTCGGCGAACGACCGGTTGCGCAGCGCCGCCAGCACGCCGGCCATGGCGAGGCAGAGCAAGGCGCCAATCCCGGCGGTGATCAGCCGGCGCGGCCAGAGGATCGAAAGCGGCAGCCCGTCGATCATCAGCGCCCGCACCGACAGCATCAGGATCGCGAATGCCCAGAAGGCGGCAATCAGCACCAGCGCCGAGCGGCGGCGCGCGCGCAAGCGGGCGCCGTCCTCCACTTCGCTATCGGTCGCCGCTTGGTCCAAGAGCCTCACCAATCCGCCTGCCCGCCCTCTTAGGCCGCACCGCCGCTCCGCCTCAAGGGGCGGGCCCGAAATCGTGGCGTTCGTCGCGTCCGGATGATGCTCGTCGCGGTCGCGTGGAGGCCGCCTGCGCGGATGCCTACCGACCGAGCCGTAACGAACGGCGGAACCCGGTCTTGGCATCGATGCCTCCCAAAGCGCGCGAAGCGATCGAGCTGGCGAGGCGCGGCGAGCTCGCCGGCGCGATCCGCTCCGGCGAGGCGGCGGCGCGCGAGGCGCCCGACAATGGCGGCCTCAGGCTGTTCGTCGGGATGCTCCACGCCAAGAGGAACGACCCGGCCCATGCGGTGCCGCATCTGCGCGAGGCGGCGGCGCTGATGCCCGGCCATCCCCTGCCCCGGCTCGAGCTCGCCCGCGCGCTCGTCGGCGTCGACCGGGTGGAGGACGCCGAGCGGGTGGTGGCGGAGACGCCGGGCGACACGGTCGAAGCCTTGCGCGTGCGCGCGCTGATCGCGGCGCGGCGCGGCGCGCACGATTCGGCGGCGCCGCTCTACCGCGCGGCGGTGGCGCGGGACCCGCGCGACTTCGAAAGCTGGGGCAGCCTCGCCGCGTGCCTGATCGCATTGGGCGACGGCGCCGGCGCGATCGACGCGGTGATGCGGGCGCTGGCGCTGCGGCCCGATCTGGCGAGCCTGCGCCTCCGCCTGGCCGAGGCGCAGGCCGCCGCCGGCCAAGCCGAAGCCGGGCTCGAATCGGCCCGCGCCGTCGCCCAAGCCGCGCCGCGCGATCCGCTCGCCCGGGTCGCGATCGCCCGCCTCGAAGACCTTTGCGGACGGCCGCAGGCGGCGGAGGCGGCGCTCATGGAAGCGCTCGCGCTCGATCCGGCCTGCCCGCCCGCTTTGCTCGCGCTCGGCGATTTGCTCGAACGCGACAACCGCGTCGACGACCTCGAAGCCTTGGTGGCCCGCTTCCCGGCCGCCGGCATCCCCCCGGCGGAAAGCGCGTTGCTCCGCTCGCGCCTCCTCTACCGCCGCGGGGATGACGAAGCCGCGCTCGCCGCCGCCCGATCCGCCCCTCAAGGGATCGACGGCGGCGGACGCGGCCAGATGATCGGCCGGATCTGCGACAGGCTCGGCCGGCACGAGGAAGCGTTCGCCGCCTTCACCGAGATGAACCGCGCGACCGCGGCCTCGCTCCCCGGCGCGGCGCGGATCGCGGCCGACTATCGCGACCATATCGACCGGCTCGACCGTATCACCACCCCAGGGTGGTACGGTCGCTGGGCGGCGGCTGCATCAGCCCTGAAACGGCCGCCGCCCTCCTTCCTGTTCGGCTTCCCGCGCTCCGGGACGACCCTGATCGACACGATGCTCGCCGGCCACCCCGGCGTCATTGTGCTCGAGGAACGGCCAATCCTCCACGCCATGGCGAAACGCCTCGCCGGCGGCATCGAACGGCTGGCGGAGCTCGACGAGCCAGACATCGAGGCGCTGCGCGAAACCTATTTCGACGCGCTCGACAAGGAGGCGCCCGAAGCGGCGGGGAAGCAGGTGATCGACAAATTGCCGCTCGGCATGGTCGATGCGGCCCTGGTCCACCGGATCTTCCCCGACGCCCGCATCGTCTTTGCCGAGCGCCATCCCTGCGACGTCGTGCTGAGCGGCTTCATGACCCGCTTCGACCCCAAAGGCGGGATGGCCAATTTCCTCGACCTTCAGGACCTGGCCAAGCTGTACGACGCGGTCATGTCCTATTGGCGCCGCTGCCGCGCGGTGTTGCCGCTCGACGTCCACACTATCCGTTACGAGCGGGTGATCGAAGACCCGGAGGGCGCGATGAAGCCGCTCGCCGACTTCCTCGGCCTCGCCTGGGATCCGCGCCTGCTCGACCATCGCAGCAGCGCCAGAGCGCGCGCCTATATCGGTACGCCGAGCTACGCCCAGGTCGCCGAGCCGCTCTACACCAGTGCCCGCCGGCGCTGGCGAAACTATCGCGCCCAGCTGGCGCCGGTGCTGCCGGTGCTGGCGCCATGGTGCGAGAAGATGGGCTACGCGCTCTAGCCCCGCATTAGCGAGGGTCGATCCAGCCGAGGGCGGGCTTCATGCTGGCGATCTTGTCCGGGGTGAGGATCATCTGGGCGGCATAGCCCGGATTGAGGATCGCGCCGTAGCCGGGCGGAATGCGCAGGAAGAATTCGCGGCCGGTCAGCGCGAACGCGTGCGCCGCCTGCTCCCGGTACAGCGCGAGGCGCGAGGGCGCGGAAAAGCAGGCGATCAGCTTGTGCAGGCCGGCCTTCATCAGCAGCGGCTCGAAGCCGTCGCCATTGGGGTGGACCGGCGCGGTGCTCGGGATGTGCACCATCGCATCGGCCGCGAGATCGAGCGCCTGGTCGACCGGGACCGCCTCCGCCTTGGCCTGCGCGATCGCCCGTTCGAGATCGTTCTCGGGAGTGAAGATAAGCAGCTCTTGCATCGCCCGCCCATATCAGCAACGCCGGCCCGGGCAAGCCGGCCCGTCGTGGAGGGACGCTCATGCTCGTCATCCAGCACATCTGGAGCCGGTGGACCAAGGCGGCGCGGGGCGCCAATGCGGCGCTCGAGCGGCCGCGGCTGAACGAGGCCTATCTGCTGCCCGCGATGGACTCCGGCGCGCCGGTCGTGGCGCACGAGATCCGCGCGAGCGAATGGGAGGATTTCGCCCGGATCGAGACCGCGGGGCCGGTGACCGCGCGGTTGTGGAGGGGATGGCACAATGTGCGCTGGCGGCTCAGGAAGCGGGCGGTCGAAATCTACCTGACCGACCCCCGCGTGGCGAGCAAATGGCCCGCTCATTTGCCCTCGCCTTTGTTCACGCTCCACCCCGGCGAGACCGCCCGGATCGACTGGAACGGCCGCTTCGGCTTCGGCTCGAACCACTCTTCTTATTACGAGCAGCACATCTACTGGCTGGCCATGGCGGAGACGCCGGAGCCGCGGCTGTTCCTCGACGCGACGCCGAGGAAGCATGTCGATTTGCGGGGGGATATTTATTGAGGCGGCCGTGTCGCGGGATGCGGCGAATCTGGTTCACGGGCCTTAGGGAATACTCCGGGTTACTGACCGGGATAAAGACTCTCCGCGCCGCCTGTGCTACAAATGACTTCGCAGTTCATGGGCGCGGGGAAAGGGTGCGGCTGAACGATGGCGAGCGGGACGAGCGATTCACCGGCGGTGGACCGGCACGAGGAGGAGGAGGCGCCCGACGGGCGCAACATCGTCATCTGCTGCGACGGCACCGGGAACCAGGTGTCGGGCAACCTCTCCAACGTGCTCAAGCTGTTCCGCATCGCCAGGAAGGACGCGCGCCAGCGCATTTTCTACGATCCCGGCGTCGGCACGATCGGCAACGAGAATGCCTGGCGGCGGTTCACCCAGGATGCGCGCGCGATCTTCGGCCTGGCCACCGGCGCCGGGCTCGACGACAATATCATCGACGCCTACCGTTTCCTCGCCGAGGTCTGGCAGCCCGGCGACCGGATCTTCCTGTTCGGCTTCAGCCGCGGCGCCTATACGGTGCGTGCGCTGGCCGGCTTTCTGCACATGGTCGGCCTGATCCGGCCCGACCAGGCCAATATCGGCGATTATGCGCTGACCGCCTACAAGCAGGCGAGCGCCGAGAGCAAGTTTCAGATCGCCTGGGATTTCGGGCGGGTGGCGGCGACGCGGCGCGTGACCATCCACTTCCTCGGCGTGTGGGACACGGTCGCCTCGATGATCGTGCCGCGGCCCGACCGCTTCTACCTGCCGAGCCTGCGCACCTTGCCCTATACCCGGACCAATCCCAGCGTACGCGTCTTCCGTCAGGCGATGGCGATCGACGAAAGACGCCGCATGTTCCGGCTCAACCGCTGGGTCGAGCCACAGCCTTTCATCCCCGATCCGTTCGCCAAGCCGCCTCTCGAGGTGCCGCAGGACATCGACCAGCAATGGTTCGCGGGCGTCCATTCCGATATCGGCGGCGGCTATCCGGAGGCCGAGAGCGGGCTTTCGAAATTACCCCTGATCTGGATGGTCGACGAGGCCGTGAAGCACGGCCTGCGGATCGACAAGGCAATGTACGACCATCTCGCGCTGGGCCAGCCGATGCCGAACGGGCGCCACCCCTATGTGCCGCCCGACCCCTGCGGCGAGCTGCACAACTCGCTGACCGGCTTCTGGTGGCTGCTCGAATATCTGTGCAAGAATGCGAAATGGCGGGAATGGCCGCGCCTCGTCCTGCTCGGCTGGTACTGGCCGCGCGGCGAACCGCGGCTGATCGAGACCGGCGCGGACCTCCACCCCTCGGTCCCCGAACGGCAGGGCAAATGCGTGCCGCCCTACCGACCGGTGAACCTGCCGCCCCGCCCGCCCTTGCCGCCGGAAAGCGCGCTGAACGCCCTGCTGCACAAGATCACCGCGGCGCTGAAGCTGGTCGCGCTGCTCGGGCTGATCTTGTGGCTCGTCTGGCGCTGGTGGTGGTAGCGGGCCCGATCCCGGTTCTTTCCCTTGTCAATGCCCTTTACATCCCCCCTGCCCCTCCCTATATCGCGGCCCTCACCACAGAGGTTCGGAACAGGTCGCGCCGTCGCGCAGCGCGTCCCACGCATTGGGCTTCTGGGGTTTCATAGGACGCTGAAGCTGCGGTCTCCCGGACGGAGGCACGCGGCTTTTTGCGTCTGGAGCGCACATTTCGACGAGATTCCGGCCTGCGCCGGGATGACGGATAAAAGAGGCGAAACACCCACATGGCGACCAAGGCAGCTCCGGCCCCCGACGCGCGGCTCACCGCGAAGAAGCGCATCCGCAAGATTTTCGGCAACATCCACGAAGTCTCGGAAATGCCGAACCTCATTGAGGTTCAGCGGGAAAGCTACGAGCAGTTCCTCCGCTCGCGTCCGCAGGATTCCTATGTGTCGGGCCTCGAGAAGACCCTGCGCAGTGTCTTCCCGATCCGCGATTTCGCCGGCACCGCCGAGCTGGATTTCGTCCATTACGAGCTCGAAGACCCCAAATACGACACCGACGAATGCCGCCAGCGCGGCATGACCTATGCGGCGCCGATGCGCGTCACGCTGCGGCTGATCGTGTTCGAAGTGGACCCCGATACGGAAACCCGGTCCGTTTTGGATATTAAGGAGCAGGACGTCTACATGGGCGACATGCCGCTGATGACGAAGAACGGCACGTTCATCGTCAACGGCACCGAGCGCGTGATCGTTTCCCAGATGCACCGCTCGCCGGGCGTCCTCTTCGACCACGACCGCGGCAAGACCCATGCTTCGGGCAAGTATCTGTTCGCCGCGCGGGTCATCCCCTATCGCGGCTCGTGGCTCGACTTCGAGTTCGACGCCAAGGACATCGTCAACGTCCGCATCGACCGCAAGCGCAAGCTGCCGGTGACCGCTTTGCTCCACGCGCTCGACATGTCGAGCGAGGAGATCCTCAACACCTTCTACGACCGCGTCATCTTCGTCCGCGGCAAGGGCGGCTGGATGATTCCGTTCGTCGCCGACCAGTGGCGCGGCCAGAAGCCGAGCTTCGACATCGTCGACGGCAAGTCGGGCGAAATCGTCTTCCCTGCCGGGCAGAAGATCAGCCCGCGCGCCGCCAACAAGGCGGCCAAGGACGGGCTCGCCACCCTGCTGATCCCGACCGAGGAGATTTTCGGCCGCTATTCCGCCTACGACCTCGTCAACGAGAAGACCGGCGAAATCTATGTCGAGGCGGGCGACGAGATCAGCCCCGAGAATCTCGAAAAGCTCGATCAGGCCGGGATCGACCGGCTCGAGCTGCTCGACATCGACCACACCAACACCGGCGCCTGGATCCGCAACACGCTCAAGGCCGACAAGGCCGAGGACCGCGACCAGGCCCTCTCCGACATCTACCGCGTCATGCGCCCCGGCGAGCCGCCGACGCGCGAGACCGCCGAAGCCCTGTTCGCCGGCCTGTTCTTCGATCCCGAGCGCTACGACCTCTCGGCCGTCGGCCGGGTCAAGCTCAACATGCGCCTCGAGCTCGACGCCGAGGACACGGTGACGACGCTGCGCAAGGAAGACATCGTCGCGGTGGTCAAGACCCTGGTCGGCCTCAAGGACGGCAAGGGCGAGATCGACGACATCGACAATCTCGGCAACCGCCGGGTGCGCTCGGTCGGCGAGCTGCTTGAGAACCAGTATCGCGTCGGACTCTTGCGGATGGAGCGCGCCGTGAAGGAGCGCATGTCGAGCGTCGACGTGTCGACGGTGATGCCCAACGACCTGATCAACGCCAAGCCCGCGGTCGCCGCGGTGCGGGAATTCTTCGGCTCGTCGCAGCTCTCGCAGTTCATGGACCAGACCAACCCGCTCAGCGAAGTGACGCACAAGCGCCGCGTCTCGGCGCTCGGGCCCGGAGGTTTGACGCGCGAACGGGCCGGTTTCGAGGTCCGCGACGACCATCCGACCCATTACGGCCGGATCTGCCCGATCGAGACTCCCGAAGGGCCGAACATCGGCCTGATCAACTCGCTCGCCTCGTTCAGCCGGGTCAACAAATACGGCTTCATCGAGACGCCCTACCGCAAGGTCGTCGACCACAAAGTGACCAAGGACGTCGTCTATCTGTCGGCGATGGAGGAGGCCAAGCACACGATCGCGCAGGCCAATGCCGATCTCGCCAAGGACAACAGCTTCGGCGAGGAGATCGTCTCTTCCCGCCGCGCCGGCGAATTCCTGATGGCGCCGCGCGAGACCATCACCCTGATGGACGTCAGCCCCAAGCAGCTGGTGTCGGTCGCCGCGTCCTTGATCCCGTTCCTCGAGAACGATGACGCCAACCGCGCTTTGATGGGCTCGAACATGCAGCGCCAGGCGGTGCCCCTGGTTCGCGCCGAGGCGCCGTTCGTCGGCACCGGCATGGAAGAGACGGTCGCCCGCGATTCGGGCGCCGCGATCGCCGCCCGCCGGACCGGCATCGTCGATCAGGTCGACGCCGCCCGCATCGTCGTGCGCGCGACCGACGACGTCGAGGCCGGCCAGTCCGGCGTCGATATCTACACGCTGATGAAGTTCCAGCGCTCGAACCAGAACACCTGCATCAACCAGCGCCCGCTGGTGAAGAAGGGCGATCTGGTCCGCGCCGGCGACGTCATCGCCGACGGCCCCTCAACCGACCTTGGCGAGCTCGCTCTGGGCCGCAACGTGCTGGTCGCGTTCATGCCCTGGAACGGCTACAATTTCGAGGATTCGATCCTGATCTCCGAGCGGATCGTCAAGGACGACGTCTTCACCTCGATCCACATCGAGGAATTCGAGGTGATGGCCCGCGACACCAAGCTCGGGCCCGAGGACATCACCCGCGACATCCCGAATGTCGGCGAGGAGGCTTTGCGCAACCTCGACGAGGCGGGCATCGTCTATATCGGCGCCGAAGTCGAGCCGGGCGATATCCTGGTCGGCAAGATCACGCCCAAGGGTGAATCGCCGATGACGCCGGAGGAGAAATTGCTCCGCGCGATCTTCGGCGAGAAGGCCTCGGACGTGCGCGATACCTCGCTGCGCTTGCCGCCGGGGGTGCAGGGCACGGTGGTCGAGGTCAGGGTGTTCAACCGCCACGGCATCGACATCGACGACCGCACCCGCGCGATCCAGACCGAGGAGAAGGACCGCCTCAGGAAGGACGCCGAGGACGAGCGCGCGATCCTGAAGCGCTCTTCCTATGCGCGCCTGCGCGATATGCTGCTGCGCCAGACCGCCACCGCGGCGCCCAAGGGCGTCAAGAAAGGCGCGGCGATCAACGCCGAGATGCTCGACAGCGTCGAGCCGCACGAATGGTGGAAGTTCGCGGTCAAGGACGACAAGCGCCAGGCCGATCTCGAAGCGGTCCGCGCCCAGTATGAGAGCGCCGAAGCGGTGATCAAGGCCAAGCTCGACGACCGGATCGAGAAGCTCGAGCGGGGCGATGAGCTGCCGCCGGGCGTGCTCAAGATGGTCAAGGTGTTCGTCGCGGTGAAGCGCAAGCTGCAGCCGGGCGACAAGATGGCCGGCCGCCACGGCAACAAGGGCGTGATCAGCCGCATCCTGCCCGAGGAGGACATGCCCTTCCTCGAGGACGGCACCGCGGCCGACATCGTGCTCAACCCGCTCGGCGTGCCGAGCCGGATGAACGTCGGCCAGATCTTCGAAACCCATCTGGGCTGGGCCGCGCGCGGCCTCGGCAAGCAGATCGGGGCGATGCTCGACGCGATCCATGCCAAGGGCAAGGGCTTCGACGCGAGCGACGCCAAGCAGGTCCGGACCAAGCTCAAGGACATTTACGGCAAGAACTACCATGCCGAGATCGATGCCCGCGAGGACGAGGAAGTGCTGGAGCTGGCGTCGAACCTGACCAGCGGCGTGCCGATCGGCACGCCGGTGTTCGACGGCGCCAAGGAAGTCGACGTGACCGACATGCTGCGCAAGGCCGGATTGGACGAGAGCGGCCAGGTGACCCTGTTCGACGGGCGCACCGGCGAGGCGTTCGACCGCAAGGTGACGGTGGGCTATATCTACATGCTCAAGCTCCACCATCTGGTCGACGACAAGATCCACGCCCGCTCGATCGGCCCGTACAGCCTCGTCACCCAGCAGCCTTTGGGCGGCAAGGCGCAGTTCGGCGGCCAGCGCTTCGGCGAGATGGAGGTCTGGGCGCTCCAAGCTTACGGCGCGGCCTACACGCTGCAGGAAATGCTGACGGTCAAGTCGGACGACGTGATCGGCCGCACCAAGGTCTACGAGGCGATCGTCAAGGGCGACGACACGTTCGAGGCCGGCATTCCCGAGAGCTTCAACGTGCTCGTCAAGGAGATGCGTTCGCTGGGCCTCAACGTCGAGCTGAACTCGATCGTCGACGTCGACGCCGAAGGCTATGCCGAGGCGGCGGAATAATTCTCCCTCTCCCCGCTGGGGAGAGGGCCGGGGAGAAGGGAAGTCAGAGCTTGCACTGACTCCCCCTCTCCTTCGCCGCTAGCGCGGCTCTTCCTCTCCCCAGTGGGGAGAGGGCTGGAAGGAAGAAAACATGAATGAGATGACCAACTTCGCCAATCCGATCGTCAAGCCGGAGACGTTCGACCAGATCAAGATCGGGATCGCTTCGCCGGAGCGGATCCGCTCCTGGTCGTTCGGCGAGATCAAGAAGCCGGAGACGATCAACTACCGCACGTTCAAGCCCGAACGCGACGGCCTGTTCTGCGCGCGCATCTTCGGTCCGATCAAGGATTACGAATGCCTGTGCGGCAAGTACAAGCGCATGAAATACAAGGGCATCGTCTGCGAGAAGTGCGGCGTCGAGGTGACCGTCTCGAAGGTCCGCCGCGAGCGGATGGGCCATATCGAGCTGGCCGCGCCGGTCGCCCATATCTGGTTCCTGAAGTCGCTTCCCAGCCGCATCGGCCTGCTGCTCGACATGCAATTGAAGCAGCTCGAGCGGGTGCTCTATTTCGAGTCCTACATCGTCACCGAGCCGGGCCTGACCACGCTGGAGAAGTACCAGCTGCTGACCGAGGACGAATTGCTCGACGCGCAGGACGAGCATGGCGAGGACGCCTTCACCGCCGGCATCGGCGCCGAAGCGGTCAAGCAGATGCTGATCGACCTCGACCTCGAGGGCGAGCGCGAGGCGCTGCTCGAAGAGCTGGCGACGACCAAATCCGAGCTGAAGCCCAAGAAGATCATCAAGCGGCTCAAGGTCGTCGAATCCTTCCTCGAGTCCGGCAACCGGCCGGAGTGGATGATCCTCGACGTCGTCCCGGTGATCCCGCCCGAGCTGCGGCCGCTGGTGCCGCTCGACGGCGGCCGCTTCGCCACCTCGGACCTCAACGACCTCTACCGCCGCGTGATCAACCGCAACAACCGCCTGAAGCGGCTGATGGAGCTGCGCGCGCCGGACATCATCGTCCGCAACGAGAAGCGCATGCTGCAGGAGGCGGTCGACGCGCTGTTCGACAACGGCCGCCGCGGCCGCACCATCACCGGCGCCAACAAGCGTCCGCTCAAGAGCCTTTCCGACATGCTCAAGGGCAAGCAGGGCCGCTTCCGCCAGAATTTGCTCGGCAAGCGCGTCGATTATTCGGGCCGCTCGGTGATCGTGACCGGGCCGGAATTGAAGCTGCATCAGTGCGGCCTGCCGAAGAAGATGGCGCTCGAGCTGTTCAAGCCGTTCATCTACTCGCGGCTCGACGCCAAAGGTCTGTCGATGACCTTGAAGCAGGCCAAGAAATGGGTCGAGAAGGAGCGCAAGGAAGTCTGGGACATCCTCGACGAGGTGATCCGCGAGCATCCCGTGCTGCTCAACCGCGCGCCGACGCTCCACCGGCTCGGCATCCAGGCGTTCGAGCCGGTGCTGATCGAGGGCAAGGCGATCCAGCTCCACCCGCTGGTCTGCGCCGCGTTCAACGCCGATTTCGACGGCGACCAGATGGCGGTGCACGTGCCGCTGTCGCTCGAAGCGCAGCTCGAAGCGCGCGTGCTGATGATGTCGACCAACAACATCCTCTCGCCGGCCAACGGCAAGCCGATCATCGTCCCCTCGCAGGACATGGTGCTCGGGCTCTATTATCTGTCGCTCGAGCGCGAAGGCGAGCCCGGCGAAGGGATGATGATCTCCGACATGTCGGAGGTCCACCAGGCGCTCGAGGCCAAGGCGGTGACGCTCCACACCAAGATCGTCAGCCGCGTTCCGCAGACCGACGAGGCGGGCAAGACCTATATGAAGCGGGTCGAGACGACGCCGGGCCGGATGCTGCTCGGCGAGACGCTGCCGAAGAGCCACAAGGTGCCGTTCGAGACCGTCAACCGCCTCCTCACCAAGAAGGAGATCGCCGACGTCATCGACATCGTCTACCGCCACACCGGCCAGAAAGAGACGGTGCTGTTCGCCGACGCGATCATGGGGCTCGGTTTCCGCCACGCCTTCAAGGCCGGCATCTCGTTCGGCAAGGACGACATGATCATCCCGCACGAGAAGGTGGCTCTGGTCGACGAGACCCGCGCGCTCGTCAAGGATTACGAGCAGCAATATCAGGACGGCCTGATCACCCAGCAGGAGAAGTACAACAAGGTGATCGACGCCTGGAGCCGCTGCGGCGACCAGGTCGCCAACGCGATGATGGAGAAGATCAAGGCCCAGCCCAAGGACGAGAACGGCCGGATGGCGCCGATCAACTCGATCTACATGATGGCCCATTCGGGCGCCCGCGGCAGCCAGGCGCAGATGAAGCAGCTCGCCGGCATGCGGGGGCTGATGGCCAAGCCGTCGGGCGAGATCATCGAGACGCCGATCATCTCGAACTTCAAGGAAGGCCTCACCGTCCTTGAATATTTCAACTCGACCCACGGCGCCCGCAAGGGCCTCGCGGACACCGCGCTCAAGACGGCGAACTCGGGCTATCTGACCCGCCGGCTGGTCGACGTTTCGCAGGATTGCGTCGTCGTCGAGGAGGATTGCAAGACCCAGAACAGCCTCGACATGCGCGCGATCGTCCAGGGCGGCGCGACCATCGCGTCCCTGGGCGAGCGCATCCTCGGCCGCACCCCGGCCGAAGACGTGGTCGACGCCAAGACCGGCGACACGATCGTCAAGGAGGGCGAGCTGATCGACGAGGCGGCGGCGCTCCGGATCGACGAGATCGGCGTCCAGTCGGTCCACATCCGCTCGCCTTTGGTCTGCGAGAGCGAGCACGGCGTCTGCGGCAAATGCTACGGGCGCGACCTCGCCCGCGGCACGCCGGTCAATATCGGCGAGGCCGTCGGGGTTATCGCGGCGCAGTCGATCGGCGAGCCCGGCACCCAGCTGACGATGCGGACCTTCCACATCGGCGGCGCCGCCCAGCTCAACGAGACGTCGAGCCTCGACGCGATCGCGGACGGCACGGTCGAGTTCCGCGACCTGCCGACGATTCTCGATCCGCGCGGGCGCCGGGTCGCGATGTCGCGCAGCGGCGAGGTCGCGATCGTCGACATGGACGGGCGCGAGCGCTCGACCCACCGCATCCCCTACGGCGCGCACCTGATGTGCGACACCGGCCATATCGTCACCAAGGGCGACCGGATTGCCGAATGGGATCCGTTCATGATGCCGGTGATCACCGAAAAGGGCGGCACGGTGAAGTTCCAGGACATGGTTGAGGGCAAGACGCTCACCGAGCAGACCGACGAAGCGACCGGCATCGCCCAGCGCATCGTCACCGAGTTCCGGGGCACCGCCCGGAGCAAGGAGGATTTGCGCCCGCGCATCACCCTGCTCGATGAGAAATCGGGCGAGGCGGCGCGCTACATGCTCTCGCCCGGCGCGATGCTTTCGGTCGAGGACGGCCAGCGGGTCGAGCCCGGCGAGGTGCTCGCCCGCGTCAGCCGCGAGGCGGCCAAGACCCGCGACATCACCGGCGGCCTGCCGCGGGTGGCGGAGCTGTTCGAGGCGCGCAAGCCGAAGGAGAATGCGATCATCGCCAAGGTCTCCGGCCGGATCGCCTTCGGCAAGGATTACAAGGCCAAGCGCAAGATCGCGATCATCCCCGACGAGGG
Source organism: Sphingomonadales bacterium (assembly GCA_034668465.1). Lineage (GTDB taxonomy): Bacteria > Pseudomonadota > Alphaproteobacteria > Sphingomonadales > Sphingomonadaceae > Allosphingosinicella. The sequence goes on along the minus strand of JAXDPI010000043.1, from coordinate 18,572 downwards.
CGGCGAGCCGGTCGAGTATCTCGTCCCCAAGTCGAAGGTGATCGACGTCCAGGAAGGCGATTTCGTCAAGCGCGGCGACAATCTGATCGGCGGCTCGCCCGATCCGCACGACATCCTCGAAGTGCTCGGCGTCAAGGCGCTGGCCGAATATCTCGTCTCGGAGATTCAGGAGGTCTACCGGCTCCAGGGCGTGAAGATCAACGACAAGCATATCGAGGTGATCGTCCGCCAGATGCTGCAGAAGGTCGAGATCACCGAGAGCGGCGATTCGACCTTCCTGGTCGGCGAGCAGATCGACCGGCAGGAGATGAACGAGGCCAATGTGAAGCTCAAGGAGATGTCGGGCAAGAAGAAGCCGGCCGAAGGCAAGCCGGTGCTGCTCGGCATCACCAAGGCGAGCCTGCAGACCCGCTCCTTCATCTCGGCCGCCTCGTTCCAGGAGACGACCCGGGTCCTCACCGAAGCCTCGGTGCAGGGCAAGATCGACGATCTCGAGGGGCTCAAGGAGAACGTCATCGTCGGCCGGCTGATCCCGGCGGGCACCGGCGCGGGCATGAAGCGGATGCGGATCGCGGCTTCGTCGCGCGACGCGGCGCTGCGCGCCCAGCACCGGGCGATCCAGGAATCGCTGATCGCGGCGAACAGCGCGGCCGAGGAGCATGCGGCCGAGCTGGCGCAGGGGCCGGAAGCGGCGATCGACGCCGATCCGCTGGCCGGCGTGACGGTCAGCGGCCACGGCACCGACGCCGATGCCGGCGAATATCTGCAGGCCGGGGCCGAGAGCGGCGACAAGGCCTGAGCGACGCATCGACAAGACGCCCCGCCGGTTCATGCCGGCGGGGCGTTTTGCCTTAAGGCGCCAAATTCCCTATCCGGCACCCTCATGCAGATTTCCGACCTTCGCGTCGCCATCTTCAGCGGCAATTACAATTATATCCGCGACGGGGCGAACCAGGCGCTGAACCGGCTCGCCGACTATCTGCTGCGCGAGGGAGCCGCGGTCAGGGTCTACGCGCCGACCACCAAGACGCCCGCCTTCCCGCCCACCGGCGACCTGGTCGACGTCCCCGCCATCCCATTTCCGGGCCGCTGGGAATATCGGATCGGCGTCGGCATCCCGCCCAGGGTGCGCCGCGACATCAGGGCGTTCCGCCCGAACATCCTGCACGTCGCCAGCCCGGAGATCACCGGGCACCGAGCGGTCACCCTTGGCCGCCGCTGGGACCTGCCGGTGATCGCCTCGGTCCACACCAGGTTCGATTCCTATCCGCGCTATTACAACATGGCGTGGCTCGAGCCGGTGCTCACCGCTTTGCTCAGGCGCTTCTACCGCCGCTGCGACGCGATCTTCGCGCCATCGGATTCGATGGCCCAGCTGCTGCGCGACCAGCGTATGAACTACGACGTCGGGATCTGGTCGCGCGGCATCGACCGCGAGATCTTCAACCCCGGCAAGCGCGACCTCGAATGGCGCCGCTCGCTGGGGATAGAGGACGACGTGCCGGCGATCGGCTTCGTTGGCCGGCTGGTGATGGAGAAAGGGCTCGACGTCTTCTCCGATACGGTAGACCGGCTGGCGCGGCGGCAGATCAAGCACAAGGTGCTGGTGGTCGGCGACGGGCCGGCGCGCGACTGGTTCGAGAAGCGCCTGCCCGATGCCGTCTTCGCCGGCTTCCAGGCCGGGCCCGATCTTGGCCGGGCGGTGGCCTCGATGGACATGCTGTTCAACCCGTCGGTCACCGAGACGTTCGGCAATGTCACGCTTGAAGCGATGGCGGCGGGGCTGCCGGTGGTGGCCGCCCGCGCGACCGGCAGCGAGAGCCTGGTCACGGACGGAGTCACCGGCCGCCTGATCCGCCCCGGCGCGATCCACCTCTTCAGCGAAGCGCTGGGCCGTTACTGCACCGACTCCGAGGCGCGGACCGCGGCCGGCGAAGCCGGCTTCACGGAGAGCCAGCACTACGGCTGGGACGAGGTCAACCAGGAACTGGCCGACGCCTATATCCGCATCATCCGCCAGCATGACGGCAGCCGCCAGCGGCCGAGCCCCGCGCGCTGAGTGGGGACACGTACTTTTTCGCGAAAAAGTACGTGTCCCCTTTTTATTTGAGCTGCTCGATCTTCTGGGCGGCTTCGTCGAGGATGGCGGCGACCTTGTGCAGGGTGCCTTCGTCCGAATCCTCGCGCGTGACCCGGTGCCAGAGCGCGGAGAGGAGGTTGCCGACCGCGCGCTTGATCGGCGCACCGCCGGCCTTGCGCTGGTCGCTGCCGAGATCCTTGAGCCGCTCGAGCAGGGCATCGACCTCCGCCTCATTTTCCTTGAGGTGCGCCTCGCCTTCTTCGGTGACGGCGAAGGCCTTGCGCGCGCCCTCGGCCTTGACCTCGTCGATCAGCCCCATGTCCTGGAGCATGGTGAGCGAGGGATAGACGACGCCGGGGCTCGGCGCATAGGAGCCGTGGCTCATCTCCTCGACCGCGCGGATGAGGTCGTAGCCGTGGCGCGGCTGGTCGGCGATCAGGCGCAGCAGGACGAGCCGCAGCTCGCCGGAATCGAGCACCCGCCGGCGGCCGCGGCCGCCGCCATGCCCGCCCCAGTCGCCGCCCCAGCCCTCGCCCCAGCCGCGGCCCCAGCCCTGGCCGCGCGCGCCGAAGCCCATGGCGAGGATCGCCTCGGGAAAGCCGAACCCGCGCGGCCCGCATTCGCCGCCCATCCTGAATCGCCTGCTCATGTCCAGCCTCCGCTAAAGATAGGCTGCGATATATCTTCGCTGGAGGAAGTGTCAAGATATATCTTGAAGCCTCCACGTCATTGCGCGCGCAGCGAAGCAATCCAGCCGGCTGGATTGCCGCGTCGCTTCGCTCTTCGCGATGACGGAGTTACGCCGGAGGGGACAGTTACGCCGGAGGGGACAGTTACGAGTAACTGTCCCCATTCACCCTGAGTCAGCTCTCGGCTTTTTCCGTCGCGGGCTTGGCGGCCTGTTCGGCCTTCGCCTTGTCGAGATGGCGGGTGTCGCGGCGTTCGGCGATGCGTGCCGACTTACCGGTGCGGCCGCGCAGATAATAGAGCTTCGCCCGGCGGACCGCGCCGCGGCGGACGACCTCGATCGACTCGACGTTGGGCGAATAAAGCGGGAAGACGCGCTCGACCCCCTCGCCGAAGCTGATCTTGCGGACGGTGAACGAGCTGCCCAGGCCGCGATTGGCGCGGGCGATGCAGACGCCCTCGAAATTCTGGATGCGGGTGCGCTCGCCCTCGACGACCCTGACGCCGACGCGCAAAGTGTCGCCGGGGCGGAATTCGGGGATGGTCTTGCCCGACTTGAAATTCTCGATGGCCTCGGCCTCGAGCTGCTGGATGAGGTTCATCTCATTCGTCCTTGTTCTTCTCGCGCCGCGCGCCAGAGGGCGATGGCCTTCGCGCGTCCCCGTGACGCTCGATCAGGTCCGGCCGCCTTAGCCGTGTTTCGTCCGCCGCCCGCGCCTTGCGCCAGGCGGCGATTTTCGCATGATCCCCCGATCGCAGCACTTCGGGGATCCTGCGCCCTTCCCATATGACAGGCCGGGTATAATGAGGGTATTCGAGAAGGCCGCTTTCAAAGCTTTCCTCCTCACCGCTCAGAGCGGCGCCCATTACCCCGGGAAGCAGCCGAACGCAAGCGTCGAGCAGGGCCAAAGCGGCCGGCTCGCCGCCCGACAGCACATAATCGCCGACCGAGACCGGGACGACGTCGCGCGCCTCGAACAGGCGCTCGTCTATCCCCTCGAACCGGCCGCACAAGATGGTGATTCCGGGGCCGGCGGCGAGGTCGCGGACGAGGGCCTGGGTGAGCGGGCGCCCGCGCGGGCTCATCACCAGCTTGGGCGCCCCGTTCGAGACGCTGTCGAGCGCCGCGGCGAGGACGTCGGCGCGCATCACCATCCCCGCCCCGCCCCCGGCCGGGGTGTCGTCGACCGAGCGATGCCTGTCGGTCGCGAAATCGCGGATCTGGACCGTGTCGAGCGACCAGATGCCATCGGCGAGCGCCCGCCCGGCGAGGCTGTGGCCGAGCGGGCCGGGGAACATTTCCGGGTAGAGGGTGAGGATGGTGGCGGACCATCCCGAAGCTGAATGACCAGACATTCGCCTCAGACCGACTCTTTTGCGGCCAATTCCCGCTCCTCGACTTCGGCAATGATGTCTTCCTTAAGAAAGCGAAGCGCATCCCAGGGATAATCGCACCCTTTACTGCCAAGCCAAAGCATGCGGGCAAGCAGGGCATGGGCGGTCGGTTCGACATATTGTTCGCACACATCGTCGCCGACGCATCGGGCAGCGACATGCACGACATATCCTTCCGCGCCTCGATACGCGTACAGATCGCCCTCGCCCCAACGGCAGTAACTCATGGTAACCCTCCAGGACTCTCAGATCCAATCCTCGACCTTCAGGCCGGGAACATCCCCAAAGTCGGCCAGATTGCTGGTGACGACGGTCAGCCCCAACGCAAGCGCATGAGCGGCAATCAGCCGGTCGTAGCTGCCCCGCTTGAACGGCAGACGAGAATACACCCTCCCGGCGGCCTCATCGAACGGAAGCACCGGAATCTGTGCGAAGAAAGCAACCGCCCTGTCCAGCTTCCCTTGTTGCTCCGCACCGATCATCACCTCGGCGTAGACGATTGCCGAAGTGACGATCTGTCCGACCTCGCAGGCAGCCAAGTGTTCGGCAGCGATTTCCGATTGGCCCTCCAGAACATTGATGCACAAATTGGCATCGATCAGGTATTTCGGATCAGCCACCTAGGTGCGGCCCCTGGCCCGACCGCGCTCCTTATGCTCGAAGGGCTGGCGGGTCAGCGTGGGGATCGAACCGAAAATACCTGTCAGGTCAATCTTGCGCCGTGGCTTGTCCACCGGCTCGACGATGTAGCGTCCGTGCTCTTCACGGACCCGCATCTCCACGCCCTCGACGATGCCGAGCGCCTTCGGCAGCCGCAGCGCGATCGAATTGCCGGATTTGAAAGTGCGGGTCGTAACCATGTCAGCCTCTCGTATATACAACAGGTATATACATCGTTCGTCGCCTGCCTTCAAGGAGCGACGCGCAGCCGCAGCGCCTGGATCGTCGGTGGATTGGTCGGGGCGAGCAGGAGATTGCCCTGGAGCCGGCCGCGCGCGCAGGGCCAGGTGAAGGCGCCGCTCAGCGCACCGGTCGCGGCGATCGGGGCATCGGTGCGGCAGGCGCCCGTTTCCGCCTCTAGCCGAGCGAATTCTCGCGCCCAGTTCTCCGCGCTCCGGTCCATCAGGAAGTTCATCGCCAGCTGGCCCTGGCCCGGGCCGAGATTGCCGGCCTCGTACATCGCGGCAGCGGCGCGATAGGCGCTCGCGAGCGCGGCACTGGTCGGGATCGGCCGCGGCGCGAGCAGCCCGGCGCGATGCAGCTCCAGCGCGGCGCTCCACACCGGCGGCGACGGGCCGGCATAGGTGCGGTTGGCGAAGGCGAAGATGCCGACGCCCGCCTCGGGCAGGAGCAGCACGTAGGAGCCGTAGCCCGGATAGCCGCCGCCATGGGCCAAGGTCAGGCCGAGGTCGCAATCGATCGCGACTCGCATCCCCATGCCGTAGGCCGCGGCCTGCGGACAGGAATCGGGCGCGCCGGGGCGGCGAGCGATGGCCGGGAAATTGAGCCCTTGCGCGAGCTCGCGCACCGTGGCGCGGCGGACCGGACCGCTTTCCGGACCGTCGCGCGGCGGCCAGGCGGCGAGCAGGAAGGCGACCCAGCGCGCGTAATCGTTCGCGCTGGTCTGGACGCCACCCATCGCGCCGAACGCGCCGCGCGGCATGTCCGGCTCGCGGGCATACGCGTCATTTTCGAAGCGATAGCCGAAGGCGCGGCGCGCGGGCGGCGAGAGCGCGACGTCGTAGCCGGTCTCGTTCATCCCGAGCGGGCGCATGATCTCGGAGCTGATATAGTCCTCGAACGGCCGGCCGGAGACGTTGGTGACGATCCGGCCGAGCAGGGCATAGCCGAAATTGGAATATTCGAACGCGCTTTGCGGCGCCCGGGTGAAGGGCATTCCGGCGCGCAGCATCGCGGTGAAGTCGGCCTCGGCCAAGGGCGTCTGGCGGTCGCCCCAGGGATCGTCGGTGACGAAGCCGCCGGCGTGGCTGAGCAGGTCGCGGACGCGGATGCGCGGAGAATCCGCGGTCGGATAATGCCAGGCCCGCATTTCCGGCACATAGATTTCGGCCAGGGCGTCGAGCTGAAGCCGGCCTTCGTCGCGCAGCTTCAGGATCGCCAGCGCGGTGAACGCCTTGGACATCGAGGCGATGCGGAAGAGCGTGTCGGCGGCGACCGGCCGATGCGAATCCAGATCCTGCTCGCCGATCGCGGCGACATGGACGAGCCTCCCGTCCTGGACGATGCCGTAGACGAGGCCGGGAATGTGGTTCTCCTGCACGAACCGCCGGAAATGGCCGTCGATCGCGGGCAGGAGCTGGGCGACGGTTGCGGCCGGCGGCGGCGACGCGGCCTGCGGCAGCGCGGGCGCCGCCGTGCCGAGCAGCAGTGCGAACATCATTTCCTTGTGCATTCCGCCGGAATAGTGCGGCTCTCCATTTGGAACAATCGCGAAGGCGCGGCGCTGGAGGCCGATGAGCGAGCCCGAATATGATTGCCTGATCATCGGCGGCGGCCCGGCCGGGCTGACCGCGGCGATCTATCTCGCCCGCTTCCACCTGAAGCTCAAACTGATCGACGGCGGCAACAGCCGCGCCGCCTGGATCCCGTGCACCCGCAACCATGCCGGCTTTCCCGAGGGGATTTCGGGGGTGGAACTGCTCGCGCGGATGAAAAAGCAGGCGCAGCTCTACGGCGCCCAGATCGAGAACGAGCATGTGACCCGGCTCGACCGGATCGAAGGCGGGTTCCGCGCGACTTGGGGCTCAGGGTCGGTCAGCGCGCGCACCGTGCTGCTCGCCACCGGCACCCGCAACCGCAAGCCGCCAATGGACGAGACACTGCACGACGAGGCGCTGGCGCGCGGCCTGATCCGCTATTGCCCGATCTGCGACGGCTATGAGGTCACCGACAAGAAAATCGGCGTGATCGGCAGCGGCGCGCACGGCATCGCCGAGGCCCTGTTCCTGCGCTCGTACAGCGCCGACATCACCCTGATCGCCCCCGACAGCGCCCACGACGTCGCCGCCGACGACCAGGCCGCGCTGGCCGCGCTCGGCATCAAGACGGTCGACGGCCCCTGCCAGGCGGTCGCGGCACTGGACGAGGCGATCGTCGTCGAAACCGCCCAAGGCCATCACACGTTCGACAGCGTCTATCCCGCGCTGGGATCGGACGTGCGCAACGAGCTCGCCGGCCAGATCGGCGTGGCGCTCAACGAAGGAACCTACTGCATCCTCACCGACGCGCACCAGCGCACCAACGTGCCGGGCGCCTATGCGGCGGGCGACGTCGTCATCGGCCTCGACCAGATTGGCCACGCGATGGGCGAAGGCGGCGTCGCGGCGACGACGATCCGCAACGATCTGGCGAAGGAACGGCCGTTGGTGCGCTGACAAGCAATTGCTAACCTCGCCGCGCTACAAGCGCCGTCATGAGCGCATGGACCTTTGCCGGGGGCGATCTCGAGCCCGACGCCGGGGCCGGCTTGGGCGGGCGCGGCGCGCTGCGCTACGGCGGCTGGACGGCGGCGCTGGCCGCGGCCGGCGCCGCCTCGTGGTTCTTCCTGTTCGCGATGGGCGCGCTGCCCACCTTGGGCGCGGTCGAGGGATCGGAGCGGCACGGCGCCAATCTGGTGCGCCTCGCCGACCAAAGCTCGTTCGGCCTCTCGACCATGTACGCCGGCCGCGGCCAGCGCCTGTGGTGGGACTATGACGTCGCCGTCCAGGGCGCGGGCGGGGTGCGGCTGCGCATCGCCAAGAGCCCGCCGAGCCGGGCCTTCATCGTCCGCTTCCAGGATGTCGCCCGCACCGGCCGCGGCCGGTTCGAGCTGATCGCGCCGGAGGCGGGCTTCTACAGCTTCTCGCAGGAATTGATCCCGCAGGGGATTTTGCTCGGCAACGGCCAGGCGGGCGAAACCCGCTACGATCTCAGCTGGGGGATCGACTAAGCCTCCACGTTCGTCATTGCGAGCGCAGCGAGGCAATCCGGACGGCAGCGGGGATACGATACGCGGTGGATTGCCGCGTCCCCCGGGTCGAGGCCGGGGTCCTCGCAATGACGCCGTGGCTCAAGCCAGGAAGGCGGGGTCGGCGACCACCCTGCCCGCTTCGAGATCGGCGATGCCGGGACGGAGCGGGATCAAAGCGCGCTTGCCGTCGGGGCGCTCGATCTCGAGCAGGTCGCCGGCGCCGTAATTCTCCACCGCGACGACCTGGCCGAGCGCATCGCCCGCCGCGCTCTCGCAGGGCAGGCCGATCAGGTCGGCATGGTAATATTCGCCGTCCGCGAGCGGCGGCAGCGCCGCGCGCGGCACCGTGAGCAGCTGGCCGCGCAGCGCTTCGGCGGCGGCGCGGTCGGCGATCTCGGCGAAGCGGGCGATCGCGCCGGCGCTGCCCGGCTTGACCGATTTGAGCGTGAGGGCGCGCTCGCCGGCGAACAGGATCCTGTGCCGCTTGAGGCTGTCGACCCCTTGCGCGAACAATTTCAGGCGCACCTCGCCGCCGATGCCGTGCGCGCCGGCGACGGCGGCGAGGGTGACCTGCGGTTCGGGCAAGGCTTATTCCGCCTGCTCGGCCTTCTCGGCGCCCTCCTCGGGGGCGGCCTCGTCGCTGCCTTCGGCCGGGGCCTCGGCGGATTCGCCTTCGTTGGCGGCCTCGTCGGCAGGCGCCGCTTCCTCGGCGGCGGGCGTTTCGGCTTCCGGCGCTTCCTCGGCAACAGCCTCCTCGGCGGCCGGCGCTTCCTTAGCGGTCGGAGCCTCCTCGGCGGCCGGAGCCTCCTCGGCGGCCGGCGCTTCCTCAGCGGCCGCTTCCTCGGCCGGAGCCTCCTCGGCGGCCGGCGCTTCCTCAGCGGCCGGGGCCTCTTCGGCGGCCGGAGCTTCCTCGGCAACAGCCTCTTCAGCAGGCGCCTCCTCAGCGGCGGGCGCTTCCTCGGCAACAGCCTCCTCAGCCGGGGCCTCTTCGGCGGCCGCTTCCTCGGCCGGAGCCTCTTCCGCGGCGGCTTCCTCGACGGTCTCGGCGGCGGCCGCTACGGCCTCCTCCTCGGCCGGGGCGGCAACCTCTTCGACCACCGCCTCTTCGACGACCGCCTCCTCAGCGGGCGCCGCGGCGGCGGCTTCTTCCTTGGCCGCCCGCTCCTCGGCGCGCTCCTTGGCCTTGTCGCCGGGCTGGCCCTTGGTCGGGTTCGAGCGGGCCGGGCGCTCCTTGATGCCGGCGGCGTCGAGGAAGCGCAGCACGCGATCGGACGGCTGGGCGCCGACCGACAGCCAGTGGCGGGCGCGCTCGGCGTCGAGCTTGACCCGCTCGGGGCTGTCCTTGGGCAGCAGCGGATTGTAGCTGCCGATCCGCTCGATGAACTTGCCATCACGCGCGTTGCGCGCGTCCGCCACCACGATCTTGTAATAAGGCCGCTTCTTCGCGCCGCCCCGGGAAAGCCTGATTGCAACTGCCATTTTAACGCGTCCTTTCTGATTGATACGTCTATTTCTTGAAATTCTTCGGGAATCCGGGAGGAAGCCCGCCGCCGGGCCCCGGAAGGCCGGGCAGCCCCCTGGAAAGATCGGGCATCGCGCCGCCGGGTCCGCCAAGGCCGCCCATGCCGCCGAGCCCGCCGCCGCCGAACAGGGCGCCCAATTTGCCCAAGCCCCCCATCTTGCGGACCTTCTTCATCATCGTCGCCATTTCCTGGTGCATCTTGAGCAATTTGTTGACCTCCTGGACGGTCGTGCCCGAGCCGTTGGCGACGCGGATCTTGCGCTTGGCGTTCATCAATTCGGGCTTGAGCCGCTCCTTGCGGGTCATCGAGCTGATGATCGCGTCGAGCCGACCGAGGACATTGCCCTCGAGCACGCCGCTCTCGTTGATCTGGTTCTTCATCTTGCCGAGGCCCGGCATCATCCCGGCGAGCGCGCCGAGCCCGCCCATACGCTGCATCTGCTGAAGCTGGCCGCGCAGATCGTTGAGATCGAACTGCCCCTTGGCCATCTTGCGGGCCATCGCCTCGGCCTCGTCGGCCTGGATCGTCTCCTGGGCGCGCTCGACCAAGGAAACGACGTCGCCCATGCCGAGGATCCGCCCGGCGACCCGCTCCGGGTGGAACGGCTCGAGCCGGTCGATCGCCTCGCCGGTGCCGGCGAACTTGATCGGCTTGCCGGTGACCGCGCGCATCGACAAGGCCGCGCCGCCGCGGGCATCGCCGTCCATCCGGGTGAGGATCACGCCGGTCAGCGCGACCTGGTCGGTGAAGCTCTTGGCGACGTTGACCGCGTCCTGCCCGGTCATCGCGTCGGCGACCAGCAAAATCTCTTGCGGCGCAGCAGCTTCCGCGACGGCCTTCATTTCGTCCATCAACGCCTGATCGACGTGCAGCCGGCCCGCCGTGTCGAGCATCAGCACGTCATAGCCTTGCAGGCGGGCGGCGTTGAGCGCGCGCCGGGCGATCTCGACCGGGCCCTGGCCGGCGACAATCGGCAAGGTCGCGACCTCGGCCTGGCGGCCCAGGATGGCGAGCTGCTCCTGCGCCGCCGGGCGGGCGACGTCGAGCGACGCCATCATCACCTTCTTGCGGTCCTTTTCGCTGAGCCGCTTGGCGAGCTTGGCGGTGGTCGTCGTCTTGCCCGAACCCTGCAGGCCGACCATCATGATCACGGCCGGCGGGGTGATTGCGAGGTCGAGGCCCGCCTCCTCGGCGCCGAGCATCTCGACCAGGGCGTCGTGGACGATCTTGACGACCTGCTGGCCGGGCGTGACCGAGCGCAGCACCTGCTGGCCGACCGCCTGCTCGGTCGCGCGGTCGACGAACTCGCGCACCACCGGCAGCGCGACGTCGGCCTCGAGCAAGGCGATCCGCACCTCGCGCATCGCCCCGCGCACGTCGGCCTCGCTCAATGCGCCGCGGCCGCGCAGCCGGTCGAACACGCCGGCAAGACGATCGCTCAGGCTCTCGAACATTCTTTCCTCCAAACGCGCCAAACGAAAAACGCCGGCGGGCGAAACCTCGCCGGCCAGCGCGCGTCCAGGACGCTTCGAAACTCACCCGACATCGGGATCGCCCGCACATAGGGGCTTGCGCGCGCGAAGGCAAGGCGCGCGGCGGCACCACCCGCCCGATGGCGAGCGCCGCGACTTGTTCGAATCACTGCGTTGCGCGCAAGCACATCGGCCTGTCGCGCCGCTTGGAAACTGCCGCTCGACTGGTGTATGCAACCAGATTGCGAGTCGGGGCAGTCATCGCTGCGCTTGGTTACGGCCGATCTATTTGTGAGGATAAGTCTGCGGCATCCCAGATTGGAATTCCTGCGGTTTCGATTCATCGTGTGCAAAGGGAGAGAACAAGATGGCAAGACCACCGAAAAAGCCCGGCCCCGGCAAAGCCGCCGCGAAGGTTCCCGATAAGCAGCTTGAGAAGCAACTCGAAAAGCAGATCGAGAAGATCGCCAAGGAGCACAAGATCGAGGTCAAGGAGAACCACAAGGAGAAGCTGGAGTTCAAGGAGCACAAGAACGAGAAGATCGAGCACAAGGAGATCAAGGAGGTCAAGCAGGAGAAGGCCGAGAAGGTCGAAGCCAAAGAGCACAAGATCGAGAAGATCGAGCATAAGGAGAAGCTGGAGTTCAAGGAGCACAAGCTCGAAAAGGCCGAGCATAAGGAGCACAAGGAGAAGGATCTGAAGGAGGGCAAGGAGCTCGAGAAGGATCCCAAGCACGAGAAGATCGAAAAGATCGAGCAGAAAGAGCATACCAAGATCGAGATCGCCGAAAAGCCGCAGGGCAAGGAGAAGGACGGCAAGGAGATCGCCGAAAATCCGGGCGGCCCGATCGAGCAGCTGCCGGCCGGCCAGGGCAACGCCCAGCATTTCATCAACCCCGGCGACCGCCCCGATCTCAGCGGCGGCGCGCTCGCGGGAGAAAAGAAGAAGACCACGCCGCGCAAGCCCAAGGGCTGAGCGCCGGCCGCCGGCCCCGCATATGACGCTGATCCTGTGCGAGGCCGGCGATCCCGCCGCATCATGGGCGGCGGAGCGGCTCCGCGCGCGGGGCCGCTCCGTCGACATCGTCACGGGCGCGGCGCTCGGCGACGCGGCCCGCTGGGAGCATCGCATCGACGGCATTGCGGCGGCGGTCCGCGTCACCCTTGCCGACGGCCGAATCCTGTCGAGCGACGCGCCGCGGCCGATCCTGAACCGGCTCGGCTTCGCTCCGCTCGACCGGTTGCGCGCGACCGCCGGCGAGGATTATTGCTATGCCTCGCAGGAGCTGTTCGCTTTCTATCTGAGCTGGCTGCACGCCTGGCCGGCCGTCGTCATCAACCGGCCGACGCCGCAGGGCCTCGGCGGCAACCAGCGCCACGGCTCGGCGTGGGCGGCGCTTGCCGCCGCGGCCGGCCTGCCGACCCGCCGCTGGCGCCAGAGCGACGAAGACCCGCCCGGCTTCGGCTGGGCGCCGGCGCCGGCCGCGGCAATGGCGTTCGTCGTCGCCGGGCGCGCCTTGCTGCCGCCGGAGCTGGCGGGCGACCTCGCGGCGCCATGCCGGGCGCTCGCCGCGGGAGCCGGCACCGCGCTGCTCGGCATCGGCTTCGCCGGCGACGCCCAGGGCGGCTGGGAGATGGTCGGCGCCTCGCCCGTGCCGGACCTCGCGCCCGGCGGCGAGCCGCTCGTCGAGGCGCTGGCCCAGGCGCTGGCCGAATGATCCTGCTGTGCGGCATAAGGAGCGAATCGCCGCTGGCGATGGTCGCCGCGGCGCTGACCCGGCTCGGCGCCGATTTCCGCTTCGTCCACCAGCGCGACGTCGCCCGCTACCGCATCGCCTGGACGGCGGACGCCAGCGGCGTCGCCGGCACGCTGACGCTCGGCCGCAAGCGGATCGAGCTCGCCCGGGTGCGCGGCATCTACACGCGGCTGATGGACGATACCTTGCTGCCCGAGCTCGACGGGCTGGCGCCGGACGATCCCGCGCGCCGCCATGCGCGGGCCTTCCACGAAGCATTGTTTCGCTGGACCGAGGTCGCGCCGGCGCGGGTGGTCAACCGTTCCGAGCCGCAGGGATCGAACGGCTCCAAACCCTATCAGGCGCAGCTGATCGCGGCCCACGGCTTCCTGCCGCCGCCGACCCTGATCACCAACGACCCGGAGGCGGTGCTGGCGTTCCGCAAGGAGCATCGGCGGATCATCTACAAGTCGATCAGCGGGGTGCGCTCGATCGTGCGGACGCTCGAGGATGCCGACCTTGCCCGGCTCGACCGGATCGGCTGGTGCCCGGTCCAGTTCCAGGCGGCGCTCGAGGGCACCAACATCCGCGTCCATATCGTCGACGCCAGGGTCTACGCCACCGAGATCGAAAGCACCCACCTCGACTATCGCTACGCCAATCGCGAGGGCGGCCGCACGACGTTGCGCGCGGTGCGGCTGCCGGGCGAGATCCGGGCGCGCTGCATCGCCCTCGCGCGCGGCCTCGGCCTGCCCTTCGCCGGCATCGACCTGATGCGAACCGCCGACGGGCTCTATTATTGCTTCGAGGTCAACCCGCAACCGGCTTTCTCCTATTTCGAGGCGAATACCGGCCAGCCGATCGCGATGGCCGTGGCGCGGCATTTGGCGGGGCAGCGTTAGGGTCCGGCGACATGCCGGACCAGCCCCTCTCCAACGATCGCCTGCCAGCCTTCGCCGAGCGAGGCGTGCAGGGCCGGGCCGATCCGGCCGAAGACCGAATCGGTGAGCTTGAGCAGGGTCGTGCCGTCTTCGGCTGCGGGCGCGAGCTCGATATGGAGCATCGAGGTCGCCGGGCCCCCGAAGCGCGCGGCGAGATGGCCGATCAGGTCGACCGAGCGCAGCGGATCGATCGCGATCACGCTGTACCAGACCAGCCCCTGGCCGCCTTTCTCCTCGCGCAGCGCGGCGCCGAGCCGCGGCTCGAACGACATCGCGGAATCGGGGCCGAACAGGCGGTGCTCGGCCGGCCACCAGCTGCCGGGCGCGCCGAACAGCGCGTCCCAAACCTTCTGCACCGAGGCCGCGACCGGCCATTCGAGCGCCACGTCGACGACGCCGGCTTCGGCGGCCGGATTCGAATCTGCCATATCCTGTCCTTCCACATGATCGGAGAATGAAGCGATCGCGCCGGCGAAAGCGGCGGCGCGCGGCGACAGCCAGCGTGCCTGCAGCGCGCGCAGCGGCGCGGCGTTGAGATGGTTGAAGCGCAGCCGGCCGTGGCGGCGGGCGATCACCAGCCCGGCGCGCTCCAATATGCCGAGATGCTTCATCACCCCGAAGCGCGACATCGGCATGTTCTCACACAGCTGAGAGGTCGTCCTGGCGCCGCCGGCGAGGCGGTCGATCAGCGTCCGGCGGGTCGGGTCGGCCAGCGCCTGCCATATGTCGGGGATTGGGTCGGATCGCTGGTCGACGAGAAACATGTGACTATATGGTCACCTATTTCTTCAGGTGTCAAGCGCCCTGCTGTGCTCGTGGACCAGCGCCCGGCGGGCAAGATCGCGCCAGCGTCTCGCGGCTTCGAGAAACTCGATGCGGGCGTCAGGCTCGGCGCATTGGGCCGCGCGCTCCTCCAGCGCGGACGCCTTGGCGAGACATTCCTGGACGGTCACCATCCGCCTTTCGCTTCATCCGTGGACGATCGACACCTTCGTTCCGGGCTTCGAACCTTCGACCTGGACGACGGCGCCCAATTGCTTGGCTAGCGCCTCGACGATGCCCGTGCCGAGGCCCGGCTTGGCGTCCGCGAGGTCGGCCGGCATGCCGATTCCGGTGTCGCGCACGGACAGGGTCCACGCCCCGCCCTCCGCTCGGTAATCGACGCATATCCTGCCCTTGCGGTGGCGCGGGAAGGCGTGCTTGAGGGCGTTGATCACCAGCTCGGTGACGATCAGGCCGAGGCTGACCGAGACGTCCGCCTTGGTGACGGTGTCGTCCACCGTCACTTTCAGCGAAAGCTGATCGTGGTCGTTGATCATCGAGGCGCCGATGCTGGCGCACAGATCGGTGAAATAATCGCGCAGCACGACGTCGCCGAGCCGGGAGGCAGCGAGCTGGCGTTGCATCGTGGCGATCGACATCACCCGGTTGCGGGCATCGCGCAAATGCCCCCGCGCCTGCTCGGAGCGCACCTTCTTCGCCCCCTGCATCAGCACGCTGGCGATGATCTGGAGGCTGTTGGCGACTCGATGCTGGAGCTCCTGCAGCAGGACCGCCTTCTCGCGCAGCAGGTCGTCCTTGAGCTTGTCGCTGATCCGCGTGTCGGTGACGTCGGCCACCGACATGACCAGCCGGACATTGTCGGCGTCGAAATAATCGAGCTTGCGAGCGTTGATCACCAGACAGCGGCTGACCTTGCCGCGTCGCTTGAGGTCCATTTCATAGGCTTCGATCTCCGCCTGGCCTGCGGCGGTAGCCCTGAGCAAGGAGCCGAGCTGGGGGACGTTCCATTCGCCGGCGCCGAGATCGGCAAGCAGGGTGCCGGCCGCGGGCACGACGTCGATTTCGAACGTGTCGCAGAAGGAATCGCTGGCGGCGATCACGACGAGGCCGCCATCGAGCAGCAGGACGGGCGCGTTGGACGAGGCGATCACCGCCAATGCCAGACTGTCTGCGGCATCGGCGAGAACCGACGTACGGATATCCATGGTCGGATCCTTGACTCGCGGAGCGAAAGTAGCCGGTGAAAACCAACATAGCATAGTTTCGGAGGTTCAACTATTTTGTCGCATACGGTAGCGCTCGGGCCGAACGGTGGACTTGGCCGGCCCCGCCCCCTAGATCGCGGCTCGACATGACCCGCTTTCACAAGATGCACGGCCTGGGCAACGATTTCGTTATCTTCGACGCGCGCGATGGCGCGGTGGCGATGGACGAAGCGCGGGCGCGGGCGATCGCCGACCGCCGGACCGGGGTGGGCTGCGACCAGGTGATCCTGCTCGAGCCGTCGGACATCGCCGACGTCCGGATGCGGATCTGGAATTCCGACGGCGGCGAGGTCGAGGCCTGCGGCAATGCCGCGCGCTGCGTCGCCTTGCTCGGCGCATCGACGATCGAGACGCTCGGCGGCGTGCTGAGCGCCAAAGCGGACGGCGCCGCGGCGAGCATCGACATGGGGCATCCGCGGTTCGGCTGGGACGAGATCCCGCTCGCTTATGCGATGGATGCCGAGGCGATGCCGGTCGCCTGGGAGGATCTGCAGGAGCCGTTCGCGGTCAATGTCGGCAACCCGCACGTGGTGTTCTTCGTCGGCGATGCAGACGCGGTCGATCTGGCCCGGCTGGGGCCGATCATCGAGCAGGATCCGCTGTTTCCGGAGCGGGTCAACGTCGACATCGCCTCGTTCGATGGCGACGCGATCAAGCTTCGCGTCTGGGAGCGCGGCGCCGGCCTGACTTTGGCCTGCGGCACCGGCGCCTGCGCGGCCGCGGTCGCCGCGATCAAGCAGCGAATGGTCACCAGCCCGGTCGAGGTGCGGCTGCCCGGCGGCACGCTGACCATCGAATGGGCGAGCGGCGAGACGATCCGGATGCGCGGCCCCGCGACCCACGTCTTCACCGGCGAGCTCGACCGGTGAACGGGCCGCAGATCATCACTTTGGGCTGCCGGCTCAACGCCGCCGAGAGCGAGGCCATGCGCGCTCTCGCCCCGGACGGCGGCGACCTGATCATCGTCAACAGCTGCGCGGTGACCAACGAGGCGGTGCGCCAGACCCGCCAGGCGATCCGCAAGGCCAAAAGGGCGCGGCCCCAGGCGCGGGTGATCGTGACGGGCTGCGCGGCGCAGATCGAGCCCGAGACCTTTGCCGCGATGCCGGAGGTGAGTCGGGTGCTGGGGAACCGGGAGAAGCTCCAGGCCTCCTCCTTCGTCACCCCAGCGAAGGCTGGGGTCCATGCGGAGTCAGAATGGATGCCAGCCTTCGCTGGCATGACGGTGGGCGCCGAAATCCGCGTCTCCGACATCATGGCGGTGCGCGAGACGGCGCCGCACCTCGCCGCCGGCTTTTCCGAGCGGTCGCGGGCGTTCGTCGAGGTGCAGAACGGCTGCGACCATCGCTGCACCTTCTGCATCATTCCGTATGGCCGCGGCAATTCGCGCTCGGTGCCGATGGGCGCGGTGGTCGATCAGGTCCGCGCGCTGGTCGAGCGCGGCCACGCCGAGCTCGTGCTGACCGGCGTCGATCTCACCAGCTACGGCGCCGATCTGCCGGGCGCGCCGAAACTCGGCGTGCTGACCAAGCAGATTTTGCGGCATGTGCCGGAGTTGAAGCGCTTGAGGATCTCGTCGATCGATTCGATCGAAGTCGACCGCGATCTGCTCGACGTCATCGCGAATGACCAACGCCTGATGCCGCATCTGCATCTGTCGCTGCAATCCGGCGACGATCTCATCTTGAAGCGGATGAAGCGGCGGCATTCGCGAAGCCACGCGATCGAATTTTGTGCGCAGGTCAAGCGGCTGCGGCCGGACATCGCGTTCGGCGCCGACATCATCGCCGGTTTTCCGACCGAGACGGAGACGATGTTCGCGCGCTCGCAGGAGCTGGTCGAGGAATGTGATCTGACCTTCCTGCATGTGTTTCCCTATTCGCCCCGCCCGGGGACGCCTGCGGCGCGGATGCCGCAGGTGCGGGGGGAGGTGATCAAGGAGCGGGCGCGGCGATTACGCGCGACCGGAGAAGCTGCGCTGCAGCGGCGGCTGGTGGCGGAGATCGGTTCGGTGCGGCAGGTGCTGATCGAGAGCGATCGCCAAGGCCGCACCGAACATTTCATCCCGGTGGCGATTGCGGGCGATACGCCGGGCGCGGTGCGGAGGCTGGTGATGAAGGGACACGATGGGACGCGGTTGCTGATTTGAAGTTCTTCGTCATGCCCGGGCTTGTCCCGGGCATCCACGTCTTAACAGCGCCGCTGCAACAAAGACGTGGATGGCCGGGACAAGCCCGGCCATGACGGGAAAAATCTACTCCCCGTTCCATCCGCACGCCTTGAGCCGTTCGTGCAGATGCGCCGGTGCCGGTGCTGTCACCCGCACGGGCTCCTTGTTCTTCGAAATCGGAACACCGATCTCGCGCGAATGCAGATGCAGCGACGGCGCGCCGAAGCGAGGGCCGTTGCCATAGATGTTGTCGCCGACGATCGGCCAGCCCATTGCCGCACTGTGCACGCGCAATTGATGGGTGCGTCCGGTGACCGGTTCCAGCGCCAACCAGCTGAGACCGCCGCCGCGGCCCATCACCTTCCAGTTGGTAACCGCGGTCTGCCCTTCCGGATCCGGCTTCTGCCACCAGCCACGTTCGGCGTTGAGGCGGCCGAGCGGCATGTCGATGGCGCCGTCGTCCTCGATGGGGCCGCCTTCGACCACGGCCCAATAGGATTTGGAAATCCTGCCGTGCTTGAACAATAGCCCCAGCGACGCCGTCGCCTTG
>JAXDPI010000042.1:0-15063 GCA_034668465.1 Sphingomonadales bacterium | reverse complement strand
TCGAGCGCTGGATCAGGACGCGCTGGCCGGCCGCGCAGCGTATGACGCTCACCTCCTCGCGCGCGAGCTCGCAGTCCATCCATTCGAAGCGCCTGCGCCCGTCCTCGTTGCGGATCACCTCCAGGTTGGTGCCGTGGGTCGGCGCGGCCGGGCCGGAGGTGCGCAGATTGGCATATTCGCTCGGCACCCCATGGCAGTCGCGGCAGCCGATCTCGATCGCATTGGCGACCTCGCCGTAGATGAAGCCGTTGCCGTGCGAATCCTGGCTGAAATGACAGTCCGCGCATTGCAAGCCGCGCTGGGCATGGATGTCCATCAGATGGACCGAGCGGCCGGGATTGGCGCCCACGGGGACGAACAGGCCCTCGCCTTCGCGGCGGAAGGTGTCGGGGTCGCCCGGCGGGATGATGCGGCCCTCGGCGTCGAGCAGGTTGCCCTCGCGATCGCGGCGCAGAATCGCGCGGAAGTTCCAGCCATGGCCGTGATAGTCGGCGAACTGGGTGTCGCGGGCGAGCGGGTTGACCCGGTCGTAGACCTCGCGGACGAAGGCGGGATCGGCCCACAAGCCGCGCGCCGCGGCGGCCTCGGGGTTGCGCTCGAGCACTTCGTGGGTCTCGGACGCGGTCGGATAGGCCTGGTGGCGGAAGCGTGCCTCCTCTGCGGCGTTGCGCGCGGGGAGGCGGTTCTCCGGGCCAGGCCACATCAGATCGGCGTCGGATTCATAATCCCACATCGTGTAGCCGAGGTACGAGTTCAGGAAGATGTTGGGCTGGTGCATGTGGCAGGTCATGCATTGCGCGGTCGGGATCGCGCGGGTGAAGACGTGGCGGATCGGGTGGCCGCGCTCGCCGACGCTTTGGTGGTTTTCGTCGGCCGGCGCGTCGTGCCGGCCCTCGCGCAGATTGGCGATGGCCGGGTCGGCGGTGGCGGTCTGGCCGTCGCGGCCGTAGCGGGCATAGGTCAGCGAATGGCGCGGCTCGCGGTCGTTGGCGTAGACGACGTGGCAGCCGGCACAGCCCGAATGGCGATAGTCGCCGGGCTGGTCGTTGGTGCCCATGAACCACATGTAGGGGTCGTTGAGCCGGGTCTTGTGGATGTTAAGCACCGGGATCGCGACGCGGATGCCGGTGCCCGGGCCGCGGTTCGATTGGCGCAGATCGGGCCGGCCCGGCTCCTCCAGCCGCTGGATCGAGCCCGTGGGGTTCGGCAGGCCGATTTCGGGAAATTGGGTGCCGATGTTGCGGCCGCCGCGCTCGAACACGCGGAATATGTCGCCGGGCGGGATGACGTGCCAGGTCGGCATCGGATAGAGGGTGGCGAGCACGCCGCGGGCGCGCTGCTCTGCGGTCATCCCGCTTGCGGCCAGCGGCGAGGAAATTCGGGCCGGCTCGCCGCTTTGGGTGTAAGCCTCTCCCAGCGCGTAATTCTTGAACGGCAGGATGCCGTTATTATAGGCCGCGCCGCCCCACAGCATCGCTCCGGTGGACATCAGCGAGCGCTCGGCCGCCTCGATGATCTCGATATGGCAGGCGCCGCAAGCGTCGCGCGCGACGCGATAGTCGGAAGGATTGGCGAAGCGGACGAACTCGGGCGCCTCGATGTTGAGCAAGGTATAGCTGCGCGCGGGATTGGCGGAGGACGGGAAATGCCAGGCGCCCGGGTAGCGCGGCAGCACGTGCGCCCGGTTTTGCGCCAGCATATAGGCGGAGCCGCCCTGCGCGGCGCCCTCCGGCCGCCGGATCGCCGGATTGCCGCCATGGCAGTCGACGCAGCCCAAAACGACCGCCGGCGAGCGGTGCATATTATGGGCGTCGCTGCCGGTGTGGCAGGATTGGCAGCCAGCGCTCTTCGCCTCGGCGTCCGGCCATTCCTGGGTGCGCGGCGCCGGCGCCGCGCGGACCAGGCTGTAGTCGCGGACGACCGGCCGCTCGCCCTCCTCCGCGGCGATCGACCCGGACAGCGCCGCCAGCCCGGCCAGGAGAAGGGGGAGCCGCCAGCGCATCAATAGGTCACGATCGCGTTCAGGAGGACCGAATAATAGCGCCGGTCGCGGTTCAGATTCTCGAACAGGTCGCGAAAGCCGGTGCCGCTCTGCAGCATCGCGCCCGAGAGGCGGAAGACGATGTTCTGGGTCATTCGCGGTCGCCAGATCGCCGCCGCGCTCAGATCCCAGCCGATGTCGCGGCGGATCGTCCCCTGCATGCGCAGGTCCTGGAGGATCTCGGTCTGGTGGAACCAGAGATGGTTGGCGTTGGCCGAGACGCGCAGGCGCGGCGTCAGGTCGAAATCTGCGCCCAGCCCGAGCAGCATCGTGCCCGGGTTGGCGAAGTTGGTCTGGCCCTGCTCCTTCGACGAGCGCAGCGAATTCAATATGCCGTTGCGGCCGTTGACCGAGACCGCGCGGCCGCCGCCGGCGAACGGGATGGTCTGGCGGATCCAGTAGCTGGTGTCGGCGCCGGCGAAGATCGGGTTTTCGAAGATCGCGTCGAAGCCGCGCTCGACATCGTCATAGGGGTCGCCGTCGCCGCTGGCGAACAAGGCGGCGCCCCGGATCCGAATCCAGTCCATGTCGATCGACGGCTCGGCGGCGGCGAAGAGGCTCTGGATGCGCGCGTTGCGGCCGGTGAATACGTTGGCACGGTCCGAGCCGCCAAGCGCATAGGCCGAGGCGGCGAGGTTGACCCGCCCGATCCGCCCGTCGACGCTGTAGCCGAGATAGACGGCGTCGTAATTGCGGGCGCGCAGATTGCCGAACAAGGCCGGGCGGACCGGAAAGCCGTTGTCGTCGACCTCGATCTGCCCACGCTCGCGGTTCATGTTGTAGGTCAGGCTGACCTGGCTGGTCAGGCCGACGAACGGGAAGTCCTGGCGGAACAGATTGGCATGCAGGATCCAGTCGTCGCGCGGGCCCTGCAAGACGTTGTTGAGGCCCGAATTGGTGTCCTTCTCGAGCCGCCAGATCGCCGCGATATTGTACTGGAAGCGGTTGTTGTCGCGGTTGCCGAACAGCCGGATGCCGAGCTGCTGGTCCTGGAACAGGAAGCCGCGAAAATCGAAGTTGAACGGCTGGATGCCGACCCGGACGGAATCGAAGTCGAACCGGTCCGAGACGTTGCGGATATGGTAATCGACGAAGGCTTCCTGGACGCCGAGCGCATAATCCACCCGGTCGGTGCCCTCGCTCGGCGCGACGAACAGGATCCGGCGCTCGCCGACATCGACATAATTCACATTGAGCGCGAGCGTCAGCCGATATTCGACATGGGGCGGCACGAAGGCGGTGTTGCCCTTGATCAAAGCGACGCTGGCGATGAAGGTCTGGGCGAGCACCAGGCTGTGGTTGCGCCCGAACACGTCGATGCTGCCGGGATTCTGGGTGGTCTGGACGCCGACCGGGATCGGGAAGGTCCTGGGCTCGATCACCGTGTCGGAGATCGCGCTGAAGGCGAAGAACCAGTCGGGCTCGTGTAGCCCCAGCAAGCGGTGCGTGCGGCAGCCGAGCGAGGCGCGGCGCGCTTCGCTCTCGTCGGCCGGATCGCAGATCGGCCGGTCGCCCTTCAACGTGTTCTGGTTATAGGGGTCCCACCAGCGCGGATGGACGAGGCCGAGGCTCTCGGCGAGCCGCCAGCGGTCGGGGATGGCGACATGCTCGGCCGGGAAGGCCTCGGGCGGCGGCTGGCGGATCGCCCCCGGATTGACCTGGTTGACCGCGTCGGGAAGGTCGTGCTGCGGCACGCCCGGCCGGCGCCGGTCGTCGATCAGCTGCCCCTCGGACGGCGTCGGCGCGGGCCGGCTGTAATCCTCTTGCGGCTCGGGGGCTGGCGGCGTCTGAGGGGGTGAGGGCGGGGCATCCTGCAGCGCCAACACCACCACCGAGTCATCCCGGCGAAGGCCGGGACCCACGAACACGGAAGGATTCCAGATCGCGAGGTCCGTGTTCATGGGTCCCGGGTCAAGCCCGGGATGACTCGTTATCGTTGCGTTCGCCGAGCTGCCCGCCATCAGCGCGAGGAGGGCGGCGGCGACCGTCATTTGCCCTGGCAGACATTCTGCTCGTTCGTGCCCAAAAACGGGTTGAACGGGCAATTGACCCAGCGCAGCCGGACGCCGCCGCCTGAGGCGCCGGCCACCGGCACGACGATCTGGTCGGCGCGGATCGCCGCGGGCGCGTTGGCGATGCCGCCGAGCCTGAGGCCGCCATTGTAGAGCCCGAGGAAGCTGATCATGTCGTCCTGGTCGATGCCATCGCCCGAGACGCCGATCCCGCCGACCAGGGTGGAGCCGCGGTAGATCGGCACCGATCCCGGGAAGATCTGGATGCCGTTGGCGAGCCGGCCGGGCGTGGCGATGCGGGTGCAGGTCTGGGCGACGTCGGGAGCGAGGCCGAGCGGATCGAGCAGGTAATTAACGTGGGTCAGCACCGCCGGCGTGACCAGCGCCGACTGGAGGCCGGTCGAGAACGGGTTGAACTCGAGGATCGGCCGCGAGAAGGCCCCGGGCGGCCGGCCGAGCTCGCCGTCGGGGAAATAGGGCCGCGAGACATTGCCGAGGCCGCGGTCGGAGAAAGCGAAGCGGCCGGTCAGCGCCGCCGGATCGTTGAAGAAGGTCCGCGCGGCGGGGACGTAGCCGGCGACGTCGGGATCAGGGTCGGCGCTCAGCTCGGCGGCGGCGAAGGCGGCCGAGAAAAACATCGCGGTGCGCGCCTTCTGCAGCGAGACGTCGGTGCCGAAGATCGGCGCGTCGGGCGAGCGGACGATGCCGAGCGCGGCGCCGTTGGTGTCGACGATCGAGATCGTCACCTGCGCCCGGCTGTCGAGCGGACGGCGGATCTGGGCGCGGGCGGCGCTCATGATCTTGAACGCTTCCTCGAGCAATGCGCGGACTTCCACCGCGGTCAGCGGCGTGCCGGCGTCGGTGCCGGCGCGGATCGGGTAGCGGTTGCCGCCCGCGCCGTCGGTGAGGACGAAGGCGTCGGGATTGGCGAACTCGATGGGCGTTGCCGGGCGTATCCCGGAGGCTTCGGTACCGTAGGCTTGGCCGGCAAGGACGCCGGTCGCGCCGTAATAGCCGCGCACCGGGGTTAGGGCCCCCATCGTCAGCACCGTCGCGAAGCTTGGCGGGCTCGAAGGGTTGCTGCGCAAGTCGCCGCTCGTCGCGTCGCTGTAGCGCAGGGTGGTGCCGTCGACGCTGATCCGGTCGGCGCTGATCTCGGCAGGCGCGGCGAACCCGGTCGATGCGGCGAGCGCGATCGCTTCCTCGCCGTCCTGGTCGATGTCCTGGATCTCGGGATCGAAACCGTAGACGCCGTCGGCCATCACCCCGATGCCGCCGACCACCACCCCGTTCTTGTAGAGCGGAAAGCCGCCGGAATCGGCGGCGAGCCCGAGCGGCGAGCGCTTGGGTCCGATGAAGCTGCTCGGCGTGATCGCGGTGCTGAACCGCGTCGCGAGGTCCGAGCAGGGCAGCTGGCTGAACTGGACGCCGAACAACGGCCCGCTCTCCAGCCCGCGCGCGGCGGCCGAGGGCGGGAAATGCTCCTGCACGATCATGCTCGCGGTGCGGGTCGAGAAGGCGTTGCCGGCCGAGGAGAGATAGGCGCCGGTCACCGCCTTGGCGATCGCGCCGGCGGCGGCGCCGCCGGCGACGTTGGCCCCCTGCAGATCGTGCATCGAGCCGTTCGGCCCGGCCGGCACGCGCAAAGCCTGGTTGGCGCCGGTCATGGTGAACACGGCGAGCACGTTGCCGACCCGGTCGACCACCGCGAACGTGCCCGGCAGCCCGCGCGCCTGCGCCTCGGCGACGCCTTGGGCAATGATCCGCTGAACCTCGGCGGCGGTCAGCGCCTCGAGCGCGGGCGCGATGTAGAGCGCGGGCTGTCCCGGGGTCGGCGGTCCCGGCGCCGGCGTGCCTCCGCCGCCACCGCCGCCGCCGCACGATGCGAGCAGCAGGGCGGCAATGGCGACGCAGGAACCGCTGTGCTTCATCTCAGCCTTCTGATCGCCGCCGCCGCCCGGCCGAGGCTCGCGCGAAAGCCCGACGGATCATAATCGTTGGGGTCGTGGACCGCGCGATAGGCGGCGTTGATGTCGTTCCTGATGCCGCTCGCCGCGCCGGCCGGGATCTGGCCCTGATTGACCAGGGCCGACAGCAAGGTGTCGGTCGCCATCACGGCCTGGACCGAGCCGGCATAGTCGGTGAAGCGCTCGCGCAGCGCCGTCCCGGTGATCGCCTCGATGATGGCGAAAATCTGGTCGCGGCCCATCGCCGCGCCCGAGAAAGCGTCGGCGAGCGCCTGGGCGCTGCTCCTGAGCGCCTGGGCGGTGGCGATTGCGGACGCGCGGTCGCGGGCGATCGCGGCGTGGAAGGCGCGGCTGTCGCGCTCGAACCGCTGGGCGAGGGCTGGGGCCGCCACCCGCGCCGCGGCGGCGAGCATGATCATGTTCTCGTCGTTGAACGGCGGCATGCCGGCGGGGATTGGCCGACCCGGATTGGCCTGCGCGCCCGGCCGGAAGCGCGGGTCGTCGGAAATCCGGCGGTGGCAGCTATGACAGTCGAAGAAATAGAATTCGGGGAACAGCCCTTCCGTCCCGCGCGCGGTCGTGAACAGGGAGAGCGCGCGGTCCAGCGCCATCGCCTGGCCGATCGCCCACATCCTGGCGGAGTCGGTCCCCGCCTTGCGCGCGCGATAGTCGCCGTCGAGATCGTAATGCTGCTGGAGGGTGGAAAACAGATCGAGCTCGAAGCTGATCCGGGGATGGCCGGCGGCCATGATCCGGTGGGTGACGAACTGCCCCGCGTCGGCGCTGCCATAATGGCAATCGAGGCACTGGGCGGCGCGCACCCGCGCATTGTCGAGCGGCACCAGCCCGCGCGACACGTTGGCCGCGTGGGTGCCGCCGACCGCATAATGGGTCGAGAGCCAGCCCGAGGCAGGCCCGTGGCAGCTCTCGCAACCGACCCCGTCCGAAGTCTGGAAGCGGGCGCCGCGGCGGCCTGCCGGGGTCGCGTGGCAGCCCAGGCACATCGGCGCGCTCGAAGGGTCGCCGATGCCGAGCCGCCGGCCGATCGCCTGCGAACGCTCGCCGCGCAGGACGTCCCAGGCGCGGCTGTGGGCGCCGGCGGCGGTGGCCGGGTCCTGCCAGAGCATGAGCTCGTCCTGGCGCACGACCGGGCCGTCGGCGTGGCTGCGGCCGTGGCAGGTCGTCCCGCCGCAGCTCGCGACGCCGAGATAGCTGGCGCCCCCGGTGGTGCTGCTCTGGGCGGTGGCGCTGCCGCCGAGCGGGCCGAGGATCAGGAACAACGCCAGCGCCGCGAGGAAGCCGAGCGCGCCAAGCCCGATCGCGATGTTCAGGGGCGCAGTGCCCCGCACTGCGCAGTCGTGTCCGGGGGACACGACGACCTGAACATTGCGGCTGCCCCCCAATCCGTCCTCCGTACCGCCTCAGGCCGGCCAAGAAGTGCCTTCGACTATGGGACCATCGCCCCTCGCGCGCAAGGCGCGATGACAGGCGGGACAAAGCCCGGTAGAGCGGGTTTTTCGACGGGGGCAGCGCGCATGACCAAAGCCTCGGACCTGTTCATCCAGTGCCTCGAAGAAGAAGGCGTGGAATATATATTCGGCGTTCCGGGCGAGGAAAATCTGGATTTCCTCGACAGCCTTTCGCGCTCCAAATCGATCCGATTGATCCTCACCCGGCACGAGCAGGGCGCGGGCTTCATGGCCGCGACCTACGGGCGCCACACAGGCAAAACCGGCGTATGCGTCGCAACCCTCGGCCCGGGCGCGACCAACTTCGTCACCGCCGCCGCCTACGCCCAATTGGGCGGCATGCCGATCCTGATGATCACCGGCCAGAAGCCGATCAAGAAGTCCAAGCAGGGCCGCTTCCAGATCCTCGACGTCGTCGACATGATGGGGCCGATCACCAAATATACCCATCAGCTCGCCTCGGCCGACAATATCCCGAGCCGGGTGCGCGAAGCGTTCCGCCTCGCCGAGGAGGAGAAGCCCGGGGCGACCCATCTCGAATTCCCCGAGGATATCGCCGAGGAGAAGACGGAGTCGGTGCCCTTGAAGCGCAGCCTCGTGCGCCGCCCGACCGCCGACGCCAAGGCGGTCCGCGCTGCGGTGCAGCGGATCGAGGCGGCCAGGGCGCCGCTGCTGGTGATCGGCGCTGGCGCCAACCGCAAGATGACCAGCCGGATGCTGCTCCAGCTGGTCGAGAAGACCGGCATCCCGTTCATCACCACCCAATTGGGCAAGGGCGTGATCGACGAGACTCACGCCAAGTTCATCGGCTGCGCGGCTTTGTCGTCGGGCGATTTCTGCCACCGCGCCATCGCCGCCGCCGACCTCATTCTCAACGTCGGCCACGATGTGATTGAGAAGCCGCCCTTCTTCATGCAGCAGGGCGGCACCGAGGTGATCCACATCTCGACCAACACCGCCTCGGTCGACCCGGTCTATTTCCCGCAGATCGAAGTGATCGGCGACATCGCCAATGCGATCTGGCAGATCAAGGAGGATATCGTCCCGTCCGCCAGCTGGAATTTCGACCGGATGCTGAAGGCGCGCGCCGCCGAGGTCGCGCATACCGCCGGGATGTGCGACGACGCGCGCTTCCCGATCTTCCCGCCCCATCTGGTTCAGCGGGTCCGCGAGGCGATGCCGGCCGACGGCATCATCTGCCTCGATAACGGCGTCTACAAGATCTGGTTCGCGCGCAATTATCCGGCGCGGGCGCCCAACACCGTCCTGCTCGACAACGCGCTGGCGACGATGGGCGCGGGCCTGCCGAGCGCGATGGCATCGGCGATGGTCTATCCGGGCCGCAAGGTGATGGCGATCTGCGGCGACGGCGGCTTCATGATGAACAGCCAGGAGATGGAGACCGCGGTCCGCCTGAAGCTCGACATCACCGTTTTGATCCTGCGCGACGACGCCTACGGCATGATCCGCTGGAAGCAGGCGAACATGGGCTTCAAGGATTTCGGCCTGACCTATGGCAACCCCGATTTCGTCGAATATGCGCGAAGCTACGGCGCGATCGGCCACCGCGTGGGGAGCGCCGAAGGGTTGCCGGATCTGCTCCGCACCTGCCTCGACACGCCCGGCGTCCATCTGATCGATTGCCCGATCGACTATTCGGAAAACGACCATATCCTCAACAAGGAGATCAAGGAGCTGAGCGCGAAGCTGTGAAAATAGGGACAGTCCCCATTTATCGAAAATAGGGACAGTCCCTATTTTCTCGCGAGGTGGAAATGGTGAAGCTGAAGGACGTCTACCCGCTCTACCTCAACAACGAGGCCAGGCAACCGAACGCCGATCTCGAAGTGACCGACAAATATACCGGCGCGGTCGCCTTTCGCGTTGCCCAGGCGGACGCGGCGACGATCGACGCCGGCATCGCCGGCGCGGTGGAAGCGGCCGAGCCGATGGCGCGGCTGCCGGCTTATGCGCGCCAGGCGGTGCTCCAGCATTGCGTCGACCGGTTCAAGGAGCGCTATGACGAGCTCGCCTTCGCGCTCTGCGTCGAGGCCGGCAAGCCGATCAAGGATTCGGAAGGCGAGGTCACCCGCCTGATCGACACCTTCCGGATCGCCGCCGAGGAGAGCGTCAGGATGATCGGCGAGGTCCAGACGCTCGATATCAGCCCCCGCGCCAAGGGCTATCAGGGGATCTGGAAGCGGGTCCCGATCGGGCCGTGCAGCTTTATCTCGCCGTTCAACTTCCCGCTCAATCTCGCCGCCCACAAGATCGCGCCGGCGATCGCGGTCGGCTGCCCGTTCGTGATGAAGCCGGCGTCGCGCACCCCCTTGGGCGCGATCATCATGGGCGAGGTGCTGGCCGAAACCGATTTGCCCAAAGGCGCCTTCTCGATCCTGCCGGCGCACCGCGAGGGCGCCGATTTGTTCACCACCGACGAGCGGCTCAAATTGCTGAGCTTCACCGGCTCTCCGTCCGTCGGCTGGGATTTGAAGGCGCGCGCGGGCAAGAAGAAGGTGGTGCTCGAACTGGGCGGCAACGCCGCGGTGATCGTCGACAAGGACGCCGATCTCGCCGACGCGCTGGAGCGGGTGATCTTCGGCGCCTTCTATCAGTCGGGCCAGTCCTGCATCGGCGTCCAGCGCATCCTGATCCACGAAGCGATCTATGACGAATTCCGCGCCATGCTGGTCAAGAAGACCAAAAGCCTGGTCGCCGGCGACCCCAAGGACCGCAACGTCTTCATCGGCCCGATGATCGACGTGAAGGAGGCGCAAAGGCTCGACAATTGGATCGAGGAAGCGGTCGGCAAGGGCGCGAGCCTTCTCTGCGGCGGCAAGCGCGATGGCGCGATGCTCGAGGCGACCTTGCTCGAGAATGTCGATCCGGCGACCAAGCTCAACGTCGAGGAGGCGTTCGGGCCGGTCGCTTTCCTGATCAAATTCGCAGACTTCGGCGAGGCGCTCGATATCGTCAACGACAGCAAGTTCGGGCTGCAGGCCGGGATCTTCACCCGCGATCTCTTCCAGATGTTCGACGCCTGGGACCGGCTCGAGGTCGGCGGGATCATCATCAACGACGTGCCGAGCTACCGGGTCGACAACATGCCCTATGGCGGCGTCAAGGATTCGGGCCTCGGCCGCGAGGGCGTGCGCTTTGCGATGGAGGACATGACCGAGATCCGCAACCTCGTCATCCGCCGCCGCGACCAGGGCCCGGCGAAGAAGCATTTGGGAGCGTGAGCGCGTTTCGCATTCTCGCTTACGCTTTTGTCTCGGTCTGCGGCCTGATCGTCATCGCCGGGCTGCCGGGATGCTCGGTCTTTCCGAGCGACATCGACAATAGCAGGAA
The DNA here is from genome assembly GCA_034668465.1 of Sphingomonadales bacterium. Classification (GTDB taxonomy): domain Bacteria; phylum Pseudomonadota; class Alphaproteobacteria; order Sphingomonadales; family Sphingomonadaceae; genus Allosphingosinicella. The sequence continues at coordinate 4,223 of JAXDPI010000042.1, read as the reverse complement.
GCGGGACGTCGTCGGCTGTTACTATGTCGAGGACGATCTGGTGCTCGAGGCCACCTTGGACGATCTGCGGCTGAGCGAACGCGAGCGGATGGCCTATTCGGTCGCCTCGCACAACATCGGCCTCGCCTTGCTGCCGGCCAGCAAGCTGAGGTTGAGGACCGGGCGCAACGGACGATGGGAATTGTTCCAGATTGCCGGCAATAGCGAGTTTGTCCCCTACCAGAACGCCGGCGCCGGCGGTCTCGCGCTGACGGGCATCGACGGCCGGGTCACGCTTTCCCGCAGGCGGCCCTGCCGACGAGAGCTCCGATAGCGCGGCCGGTCAGGTCCATACGGATCCTCGCCACTGCGCCGGGGACGGGGCCGTGGGGCATCGGCGAGAGCAATGGTCACGGCCCCGAGCGACAGGCGCATTGCAATCCCTCCTATTGCGTCGGCGGCGGGGCGTCGGGGGCGTTGGCGGTGAGGTCGAGCATCTCGACGCGGGCGCCGGGGCCGCGGCGCTGGATGCGCGAGCCGGTGGTGGTGTCGAAGCCGGCGGTCATCGTGTAGCGCTCCATCCGGTAGGTCGCCTCGGTTCCTTCGCTGTAGAGGCGGCCGCGGATCGATCCGAGCAACGGGTCGGCCCAGCCCGGATTGGCGCCGCTGCGCAACAGCTCGAGCCCGGAGACGCGGCCGTTGGGCAGGATCCAGAAGCCGACGTCGATCCACTTGCCCTCGTAATTCTCGGTGACGCGGTTGAGCACGTTGCTCCCCGTGGGCTCGCCTTCGAACCGGTTTACGTCGTACTGGAGCAGCTGGTAGCGCGGCGCGCTCAGCAGCCGGCGGGCGGCGCTCATCCGGGTGGTCCGGCCGATCTCGGCGAGCAAGGCGTCGGCGCGGGCATTGTCGCCTTCGCTGCGGTAGACGCGGGCGAGCAGCAGGCGGGCGCCGGTCGCGCGCATCCGCTGCGCCGGCTCGGTCCGCCGCGACCATTCGATCAGGTCGCTCATCGCGCTGGTGCTGCCGGGCGCGGCGATCAGCTCGTACCAGCGGTCGCGCAATTCGGCGATGATCGCGACGTCCTCGCGGCCGACCGCGCGCGCGGCCCGGGCGAGCCGGGTCAGCTCGCGCCGCGCGCCGGCGAAATTGCCCGACATCATCTGGATCTCGGCGATCTCCAGCCGGGCGGTGAAGTGGCGATGGTCTTCCTGCGGGATCCCGGCCTGGAGCGAATTGAGGATCTCGAACGCCGAGGTGCGCGCCTCGCGGTCGAGGCCGATATGGCGCGAGAGCCGGGTGTTGGCGCGGTAGAGATCCGAGACCGGCTCGGGATAGCCCCGGGCCTGGCCGCGGTTGCGGTCGATCGAGGCCCGCACCGCGGCGTGGGCCTCGGCATAGACGCCGTTGAGAAACAAAGCCTCGGCCAGCGCCAGCGTCGCGTCGGCATCCTCGTTGGGCGGGCAGTTGCGGGCGAGGCAGCGCGCCAGCGCGTCGCGGAAATCCTGCAGCCGCTGGCCGGTGACGACGATCGTCTCGGGCTCGCCGTCGGCCAAAGCGGGCTGCTGGGCGGGGGCCGCGGCCGAAGCGAGCACGGTCAGCGCGAACAAATGGGCGATACGCATACGCGTCCTCCGGGCGGTCGGGATCATTGGGTCATGCCGGACGCCGGCGCCGCCGGCGTCGGCGGCGGCGGCGGCGCCTCGCCGTCGACGGTGAGATCGAGATACTCGACCCGGCTGCGCGGCGAATGGCGCGGGATGCGGGTGCCGGTGGCGGTCTGCATGATCGCGGTGAAGGTGTAGCGTTCGAGCCGGTAGCTCGCCTCGGGCGCGGTCGAATAGAGCCGGCCGCGGATCGAGGTCAGCAGCGGATCGGCCCAGTCTACGCCCGAGCCGCGGCGGATGATCTCGAGCCCCGAGACATGGCCGTCGGGCAGCACCCAGAAGCCGACGTCGATCCACTTGTCCTCGTAATTGACGGTCAGCCGGCTGAGCGTGTTGCCGTAGCGGATCGCGTCGTCGATGCTCTGGTCGCCCTCCAGCCGCACTTCCATCTGGTTGAGCTGATAGGTCGGCTCATGGATCAGCCGCCGGCGCGCGGCCGAGCCGCCGCGGCCGATCTCGGCGATCAGCGCGTCGGCCCGCGCATCGTCGCGCTCGGAGCGGTAGATGCGGGCGAGCAGGATCCGGGCGCCGATCGCCTCGATCCGCTGCGCCGGATCGGTGAGGCGCGAGCGGCGGATCAGCTCGGCCTTCGCGCCGCCATGGGGGTCGTACATATAATCGAACCACAGCATCCTCAGCCAGGCGATGGTGGCGACGTCGCGGCGGCCGACCGCGAGCGCCTCGCGCGCGAGGTCGGAAAGCTCGCGGCGCGCGCTGCGATAGCGGCCGCTCAGCATCTCGATGTCGCTCAATTCGAGCCGCGCGGTGAAATGGCGGTGGTCCTCGACCGGCAGTCCCGCCTGGAGCGCGTTCAATATGCCGTGCGCCGAGCGCAGCCCGGCTTCGTCATAGCCGAGATGGCGCGACAGGCGGGTGTGGGCGCGGTAGAGATCGGACACCGGCTCGGGGAAGCTGGACGCCTGCCGCCGGTTGCGGTCGAGCGACGCCTGGACGAGCCGCCGCGCCTCGCCATAGGTGCCGTTGAGGAACAGGGCCTCGGCCAGCGCCAGCGTCGCGTCGGCATCCTCGTTGACCGGGCAGTTGCGCGCGAGGCAGGCGGCGAGCCGGTCGCGGTAATCCTGGAGGCGCTGGGCGGTGACGACGATGTCGGGCGGATCCTGATAGCCGCGTGTCGGCCGCGGTTGCGCCAGCGCGGGCGAGGCCGCCGCCGCGATCAAAGCGAAAAGCATGAAGCGTCGCATCGTCGCCATCTCCCGACCGGCCTAGCCTACCCCCCCGGCGCCGACAGGTCCGGCTGGGATTCGACCAGCACGTCGAGCTGGTCCTGGCAGCCGTTGGCGATCAGCGCCGCGGCGACGCCTTCGAGGTCGGCGGGCTCGCTGGCAAGGATCCGGAAGGTGATCTGGGTCGGCACCGCGACGCCGCTCTGGCCGAAGCTGTAGGTGCTGCCGTTGGCGACCGGCGCGCCGGCCGGCCAGGCGAGGGTGGCGCGCCCCGCCGCCCATTGAACGGTCCGCGGCCGCCCGCCCGGGCCGGCGATGGTCAGCGTGGTCCGCGTCGAAGCGTCGGGCCGCCAGAGCATGACGTTGCCGGCGCTGGCGAGGCAGAAGGTGCCGCTCTGGGTCACGTCGACGTGCCAGATGGTCGGCCCGCGCGGGACGATGCCGGCGCTGCGCACCGCGCCGATGCGGGCGCGGCGGCCGTCGCTCGAGGCGATCGTGCGCGCGGCGGCCCGGGCGGCGGCGCCCGGCGAGAAGGTACCCGGACCGCGGAAGGAGCGGGTGCCGGCGCTGCCGAGGACGACCAGAGTGTCGCCCGCGCGCAGCGTGATCTGGGCATTGTCGGGCAGCGAGCGGCCGACCGGATAGGCGCCGGCCGAGGGGCCCGCCGAGCGCACGACGAGGACGTTGGCCGCCGCCGGCGCGGCGGCGAGCAAGGCGCCGAGCGCGACGGCGCCGAGCGAAAGCTTATTTGGATCCCAAAACAAAATGACCTCCCGGACCGACCTCGCGGATTCTATAGACGAAATATTGCAGGGCCGCATCCTCCTTGTGGTCCTCGGCGACGGCCTCGAGCCGGCCCAGCGCGTCAGCGTCGCCGCCGTCGAAGGCGCGCCACAGATCGTTGAGCCGGCGGCGAAGCGCGTCGTCCATGTCCGGCGCCGGCTCCCACACCTCGACCGGCGTGGCGCGGCCGGAAAGGACGATCCGCCCCATCGGCCGGAAGAAATCGAGCGTCGATTCGCGCTTTGCCTCGTCGCTGACCAGCATCGTCGTCTTGAGCGCCTTGTTCGCCGATTCGAGCCGCGCCGCGCAGTTCATCGCGTCGCCCAATGCGGTATATTGGATCCGCCCCTCGCCGCCGAAATTGCCGACCACTGCCTCGCCGCGGTGGAGGCCGACCCGGGTCACCCCGATCGGCGGCACCTCGTCGCCGGCGCTGCGGCGGAATTCCTCGCCGCAGCGGTACATTGCGAGCCCCGCCTGGATCGCCCGGTCGGCGTCGTCGGGCCGGGCGATCGGCGCGCCCCAGAAGGTGACCAGCGCATCGCCGACGAACTTGTCGAGCGTGCCGCCATGCTTGAGGACGATGTCGCTCATCAGGTCGAGATAGCGA
>JAXDPI010000041.1:0-81851 GCA_034668465.1 Sphingomonadales bacterium | reverse complement strand
ATCATCTACAACAGCGCGACCGGCCAGATCCTGTTCGACGCCGACGGCAACGGCTCCGGCCTGGCCGTCCTGTTCGCCACCGTCCAGCCGGGGACGATTCTGACCGCCGGCGACTTCACGGTGATCTAGCTCAGCCGGCGCGCAGCTGAAGCACCGGCGCGGCCCGCCGGCGCGGCGCCGCCATGGCCCAGAGCCGGGCGCGCAGCGCGAGCGCCCCGGCGAGGCCGCGAATGCCGAGCATCGCCAGCTCCAGCGCGACCAGCAGGCCATTCCGCTCCCGCCGCCGCTCGCGAAGCGCGAGCGCGCGTCCGACCGGGGGAAGATCGAGCAGAAGCTGAACATCATTCAGCGTGGCGCCCCCCGGGGCGGACTTGCGCCAGACGACGCGGAACCCTTGCGGCACGCCGCGCCATTGATGGCGCGACCGGATCAGGTCGCGGCCGCAACGGCTGCAGCGGCCGAATTCGAGGCCCTGGTTGCGGACCCAATTGGCCGCGGGCTCGTGCTTGCCCCTCGTGCAGGTGCGACCCATCATGTTCTCCTCAGGCTGCTTGCCGGACTTCAAGATGAAAGGCGGCGAGATCGGCCAGGCCGGGATCGTCGCCGTCCAGGGCGGCGCATGGGCTCCAGATCTCGAACACGTCGCCGGTGCCGATCACCAGCGCCAGATCGGTGACGCGCGCCCGTCGCAGCAGCATCGGCGCCAGCCGCACCGCGCCCGCTTTGTCGACCCCCGCCTCTTCGAGAAAGCCGAAAATGCGGCGGCTGCGCGAATATTGCGCGCCCGGCGAAGCACCCTCCTCGGTCAGCCGGCGGCGGCGGCAATCGTCCGCGACCACCGAGACGAAATCGGTGTCGTAGGCGACCAGGCAGCAATCCCTTTCGTGGGCGCCGACGAGAATGGCCGGGCGATCGCTGCGGCGCGCCAGCGTGGCGCGGATGAAGGCCGGCAGGATCAACCTGCCGGTCCCGTCGACGCCGCACAATGCGTTCCCGGTGAATAGATGATGCGCCACTGCCCGTCTCGTTCCTCAAGCCCCGATGGTTAACCATATTAATACGGGCAGGCTGCCCTGGAGGGCGACGGTGTATTAGTACCAGATGCGGTTTGTACTTGGCTTCACTTGGCTCGTGAGGATTCCACCATGGTAGTTTCACGCCGTGGCCGGACGTGGTCGGCGGACAATATGGTTAACGACTTGGAACGGGCGGCCCATGCTTGCGAGTCGCAACGGTGGAGGAAGTCATGATCGAATATCTCGGCGAACTGAAGGAGCTGCATCCCCGGATCGCGGTGATCGGGGTCGGCGGCGCCGGCGGCAATGCCGTCGCCAACATGATGGGCAGCAACGTCAAGGGCGTCACCTTCATCGCCGCCAATACCGACGCGCAGGCGCTCCAGGCAAATTCCGCGTCGCGCGTCCTGCAGCTCGGCCGCAAGGCGACCGAAGGGCTCGGCGCGGGATCGCGCGCCGAAGTGGGCCGTGCCGCCGCGGAAGAATCGCTGGCCGAGATCGACGAGATGCTCGCCGGCGCGCACATGTGCTTCATCGCCGCCGGGCTCGGCGGCGGCACCGGCACCGGCGCCGCGCCGGTGATCGCCAAGGCCGCGCGCGCCAAGGGCATATTGACCGTCGGCGTGGTGACCAAGCCGTTCGCCTTCGAAGGCAAGCGCCGCGCGGAGGTCGCCGAGCGCGGGCTCGTGGAGCTGCAGCAGCATGTCGACACGCTGATCGTCATCCCCAACCAGAATCTGTTCCGGATCGCCAATGCGGCAACGACCTTCAAGGCGGCCTTCGACCTGGCCGACGAGGTGCTGCAGCAGGGCGTGCGCGGGATCACCGATCTGATGGTGACGCCGGGCCTGATCAACCTCGATTTCGCCGACATCCGCACGATCATGGCCAACAAGGGCAAGGCGATGATGGGCACCGGCGAGGCGACCGGCGACGACCGCGCGATCCGCGCCGCGGAAGCGGCGATCTCCAATCCCCTGCTCGACGAGGCGATGAAGGGCGCCAGGGGCCTGATCATCTCGGTCTCGGGCGGCGACGACCTTCTGCTGATGGAGGTCGACGAGATCGCCGGCTACATCCAGAAGCTGGTCGATCCGGAGGCCGACATCATCTGGGGCTCCGCCTTCGATTCCGCGCTGGCCGGGCGAGTCCGCGTCTCGGTCGTTGCGACCGGAATCGACACCCCTGCGGCGGCGCCGGCGATCGCCCCCGCCCCGTGCGAAGTTCCGGCGCAGGCCGGGCTGCCGCTGGAAATGCCGCGGCCGGGGCCGGAAACCCGGTTGGAGCGGGCCGACCGGGACGAGCTGCTGCTGACCGTTGCGCAGGCCCTGGTGCTGACCCCGCCGGAGCATGCCGTGCCGCTCGAGACCGTCGAACCGTTCGCCGAGGCGATCCGCGGACCGAGCCTGTTCGAGCGGATGGCGTCGATCGCGCACGGCGCGTCCCCTCACGGGCGCGAGGAGCTTCGCCAGGCGGCCTAGGGCGCCGCGGGTCACAGGATCCGCTTGCGCCGCGCAAAAACTGTAACATAGATGCGGCAAAGCGGGCGCCGGGGCGGTCGGCGCTCGGCAGGAATTCCCATGTCCGACGAAGTCGAGCTGAAATTCGACGTTGAGCCGGCGAGCGTCGCCCGGCTGCGCGCCGCGCCCGTTTTGGCGGCGGCGGAGGCACGCAGCGAAGACAGCGAATCCCTCTATTTCGATACCGCGAACGGCGCCCTGCGCGGCGCCGGCGTCTCGCTGCGGGTACGGCGATCGGGCGGCCGAATCGTCCAGACCGCCAAGCGCAAGAAGAGTAACGCCGCCGGCCTGTTCGTGCGCGAGGAATGGGAAGCCGACGTGCCGCGCTTCGCCCTCGATCTCGGCGCGTTCAGGCCGGGGCCGGTCAGGCGCCTGCTCGGCAAGGTCGATCGCGACGCGCTGAAGCCGGTCGTCCGCACCCGCTTCACCCGCACCGCCTGGCAGCTGCACCATCTCGGCAGCCGGATCGAGGTCGTGCTCGACGAAGGCACGGTCGCGGCGGGCGGCAGAAAGGCGGCGCTGACCGAGCTCGAGCTCGAGCTCAAGCAGGGCAAGGCCGCGGCCCTGTTCGCGCTCGCCGAGGAGCTGGGCCGCGCGGCGCCGCTGCGGCTCGGCGCGATGAGCAAGAGCGAGCGCGGCTATAAGCTGGCGGAAGGGCGGCTGGGCAAGGCCGCCAAGGCCGAGCCGGTGCGGCTCGATCCTGCGGCGAGCGAAGCCCAGGCGTTCGAAACGGCCGCCTTTTCCTGCCTGCGCCAGTTCCGGCTCAACGAGATCGCGTTGCTCGAGAGGCCGGATCCCGAGGCGCTGCACCAGGCGCGGGTCGGCCTGCGCCGGCTGCGCTCGGCGATGTCCCTGTTCCGGCCGACGGTGCGCGGCAAGGACTATCAGCGTCTGCGCGAGGAGTTGCGTTGGTTCGCGGGCCAGTTCGGCGACGCGCGCAATTTCGATATCCTGCTCGCCGACGACGCGCCGCCGCCGTTCGCGGACGATGCGAAGCTGCGCGCGAAGGTGGCGACGGAGCGCGACAAGGCCTATCGCCGGGTGATGGCGGCGCTCAACTCCGCGCGCGCCCGCGCGCTGATGCTCCGCCTCGCTTTGTGGCTCGAGCTGGGCGGCTGGCGGAGCAAGCCGCGCGCCGCGGGCGCGGCCGGCGCGCTGGCGGCGGGCCAGCTCGAGCGGTGCTGGCGCCAGGTCCGGCGGCGCGGCGGCGCGCTCGGCGCGCTCGATCCCGAGGCCGAACACCAATTGAGGATCGACGTTAAGAAGCTGCGCTATGCCACTGAGTTTCTTGCCGGCCTCTACCCGCTCCAACCGCAGGCGGGGCGGCGGAGCCGGTTCATCGCCGCGCTCAAGGATTTGCAGGAAGAGCTCGGCGTCGCCAACGACGCCCGCCTCGCCGCCGCGATCGCGGCCCGGCTCGGGCCCGGCATCGAGGTGCCGCCGGAGCCGCAGGTTTCGGTCAAAGCGTCGCAAAAGGCGTTCCGCCGCGCGTCCGCAGCGGCCGGCTATTGGGCCTAGGGCGACCAGCGCCGCGCCACGACTCGCGAGGGCTGGAGGCGGGAATCGACCAGGACCGATTCGGCGAACTCCGATTCGCCGACCGCAACCCTGAGATCGAGCGCGAACCAGCGGGTGCGGAGCTGCGGCTGGAGCTGGACGTCGAGCGGGACCGCAAGGCCGCTCATCGCGTCCTGGCGCCAGAACTCGACCTGGTTCGCCCAGCCCCCCGCGGGCCGCGCGGCGATCACCCGGCGCGCCTGTTCGAGGCTGAGCTGGCCGGGCGCGAGCATCGCCAGCAGCGGCGCCTGCTCGGGCAGCAGCGTGTTGAGGTTGATCGGCGAAAGGTCGCTGACCGGCAGCGTGCAGAGCCACGGGGCAAGGCGCGCGTAGCGCTCGGGGGTCATGCCGGCGACGGCGCGCAGTTCGCCCGGCTCGGCGAACAAGGTGTTGCCGGTGCGATAGGGGGCCGGGCCCGCCGCATAGGCTTCGTCCTCGCCGCCCCCCGGGCCGGGCAAGGCGTCGCTGTCGGCCCAGTCGGCGGCGGATTCGGCGATCCGCCGCGCCTCCGCTTCCGGCGTGCCGAGCGCGAGCATCAGGCCGACGAACTGGGTGACGCCCGAGGGGCGGCGGACGAGCCCGGTCTGCGGCTCGCCCTCGACGAGCGAGTTGAGGTTGAAGCAATTGCCGCCGTCGCGGACGCGGGCCTCGGCGTTCGCGCCGCCCGGCAGCGGCATTCGGCGGACCGCGCCGAGCCAGCCGCCGGCCAATGTGGTGCGCTCCGGGCTTTCGGCGATGCGATCGTCGAGGGTCAGCATGGCGAGCTGCTCGGCGCCGTCGGCGAAGGCGCGGGCCTGATCGAGCGCGACGGCGTTGGCGGAGAGCGCGCGCGACAGCCTGAGGCCCTCCATCGCCGCCGCCGCGATCGCGCCGGTGATCGCGACGAGCAGCAGCACGGCGAGCAGCGCCGCGCCCTGCTCGCGCACGGGGAGAGGCCGCTTCACCGCCCGGCCCCGACGAGGAAGAGCTGGCGGACGGAGCCGTGGGTCTCGTCGTCGCTGGTCAGCTCGACCGCGCGCGGCAGCCGGGCCGGGTCGGTCGCGGTCCATACCGATCGCCAGACGCCCTCGCGGTCGCGGTAGCGCAATCGTGCCGACCGCACACCGCTCAGCAGCGGCACCGCGACCGCGCGCGATTCGCCGTCGACCCGGGCGAAAGCGAGCCGCTCGAGCCGGCCGCCGCGCAGCCGGTATTCGACGCGCTGAAGCGGGTCCTCGTCGCTGCCGCCGCGCACCAGGGCGAGCAGCAATTCGGCATCGCCGGCGGCGCCGATGAAAGCCGGGCGGGCGCGGCCGCCGGCGTCGCGGCTGGTGCGCGGCGCCGCCTGGCCGAGATCGGCGGTCAGCAGCGCACCGAGCCGGCGCAGCGCGCCGACCTCGTCGAGCAGCCGCTCGGAGGTCGCCTGGGTGCGCACGGTAAGCGTCAGCAGCGCGACCCCGGCCGCGGTCAGCATGCCGAAGATGGTCAGCGCGATCAGCATTTCGACGAGGGTAAAACCCGAGCTTCTAATTGGGGACAGTATATATTTATCGGGACCGCCGGCATGTCGCTTGGGCGCTTCGGGAGGGGATAAATATATACTGTCCCCGATTAAACGGCGCCGCTTCACAGCGGCGCCCTGCGAAACACGGTCAGGTGCGCGCGGCCGGGGCCGCCTGCTTCCGGATCGACCTGGATCTCGATCTGCTGGATGCGGGCTTCGGGCGAGCGGGCGACATTGCGGCTCCAGCGCCAGCGCCGGCCGCCGTCGATCGTGACGCCGCCGTCGGTGCCGAAGGCCGGCGGCGCCGGGTCGCTCAGCGTCTCGACGGCGATGTTGCGGGCGACGATCTGCGCCATCGCCTGACTGCCCAGCCGGGCGCTGTTGGTCGCGGTCGCGCCGCCGAGCCGCAGCAAGGCGAGCGCCGCCAGGCTGAAGATGGCGAGCGCCACCAGCATCTCGATCAGGGTGAACCCGTTTTCTTTTCGAGAGCGAGCGGCGCAAACCCTAACGCTGGATCTGGACATTGCCGTCCTCCCCGATCCGCACCGCCGCCGTTCGTTCGCCACGCCGCAGGACCAGTTGCGCCGGATCGGCGAGGCCGGTGGGGGTGAAGCGCAGACGGCCGTCGCGCCCGCCCGAGAGTTCGCCTCGGGTGCCCTCGACCCAATCGTAATGCGCCGCGCCGATCTCGTAGCCGCCCGGCCCGACCGCAATTGTGGCGGCGCGCGAATCGAGGATCGCGCCGTCGCGCGCCGCCTTGGCCCGCGCCGCGAACCGCTCCGCCTCCGAGACCAGGCTGCCGCCGCGCTCGGGGATCGCCAGCACCACCATCGCCGCGGCGAGGCCGATGATCACGAGCACCACCATCAACTCGATCAAGGTGAAGCCGCCGCGTCTCATGCCGCCGCTCTTACCCGCGCCCGCGCCTCGTAGAACAAGGCGAGCAGCCGGTCGGCCATCGCCTCGGCCTCGGCTTCGTCGAGATCGTGCATCTCGGGCGAGCGCAGCGCACCCGAGCCGGCGGTGTCGAGCAGCAGGTTCGACAGGCGCAGCGGGCGCTGGACCGGCCCGCGCGAGACCCGGATCGTCTGCGCCTTCTCATAGGGCACGATCCACAGGCGGCGCTTCAGCAGGCCGCTGGCGACGAACAGGGCGCGATCGCCCAGCGCATGGGCGTGCTTGCGCCAGCGCAGCACGGCGACGATGGCGAGCACCAGCAGGGCCGCGGCGACGATCCCGGCGCGCGCGTCGAACCAAAGGGCCGCCGCCGTCGCCAGCGCCGCGAGCGCCAGGCCCGGCGCCGCCTGGCGGATGATCGCCCGGCGCGGCACGCCGTGGAATTCATCGCGCGGCGGCGGCGCGGGGAAGCCGGCGATGGCGAGGATCGGCAATATCTCCTCCATCCGCGCGAACGGCGCGGCGACCTGGACGCCGCCCTCCTTCTGGTCGGCGCCCAATGTCTGGAACGAGAGCCGGTACCAGCCGAGCAGGCGGCCGATCGCGCCGCTCTGGATCAGCGCCACCTGGGTGCGACGGAGCGGGATCACCACCTCGGACAAGGTGAACAGGCCGCGCTGGCGCCTGAGGCCCTTCGCGGTCCGCGTCAGGGTGAAGCCGAAATCGCGGGCGGCGGTCCGCGCCACCCCGGCGACCAGGCCGAGGGCGAGGACCAGCCCGGCGAGGGCGAAGGCGAGCCTGAGCGTGACGAGATGCGCGGCCTGGCCGGCGCGCTCGGGGGTGAACCAGTCGCTCCAGTTGATCAGGCCGAGCTGGTCGAGCTGCTGGAGCGCGCCCGAGATGACGGCGAGGAACACCAAAGAGAAGCCGAACAGGCCCGAATAGAGCAATCGCGGCAGGTCCATGGCGAACAGCACGGGCTCCTCGGCCGGTGCCTGGGCCTCCGCCTCGGCGGGGCGCGGGCCGTGGCGGACAAGGTCGCGCAGCGCCTGGGCGTCGGCGATGGCGATCATGTCGAGATTGCCCTCGTCCTTGGCCGCGCCGCCGGTCTCGATCTTGACCTTGGCGGTGCCGAACAGCCGCGCCAGCAGGCGCTGCTCGATGGCGATGTCCTGGACCCGGTCGAACGGGATGACGCGCCGCTGCCGCCGCAGCAGCCCCTTCTCGATGACGATCTCGTTGGCGCCGACGCTATAGGTGAAGCGCCACCAATAGAGGAAGGCCATCAGCGCGCCGGCCGCGAGCGCGAAGGCAAGGAAGAGGAGGAAAAGCGTGAAGCTCTTGCCGCGCCCCGCGGCGAGGATCGCGACGCCGGCCGCGCCCATTTGCGGGACGAGCTTGAGCCAGCGCGCGACGAGCGTCGCGGGGTGGAGCCGGCGCGGCGCGTGGGCGGCTTCGCTCACACGAACTCCTGGCGGATCTTGGCGCGGATCCGGTCGCGCATCGCCTCGGCGTCGGCGTGGAGCAGCCCGGGCAGCGGCACGGCCGCGCCCTGTGTCCCGGCGGTGTGGAGGATCAAGGTGGCGAGGCCGAACGGGCGCTGGATCGGTCCCTGGGCGACGTCGATATGCTGGACCCGGCCGAACGGCACGATCGTGCGCACCCGGACCAGCATGCCGCGCCTTATCTCGATCTCCTCCTCCCCTTCGCGATAGCCCCAGCGGCGGTAGCGCCGGCGCGGTATGACGAAGGTCGCGCCCAGCCCCAGCGCCAGCACGACGAGCGGCAGCGCGAGCGGCGGCACCGCCGTCCGCCGCAGCGGCCCGCGGTCGAGCGCGAAGGCGGCCAGCGCCAGCAATGAAGCGAACAGGCCGGCGCGGATCGTCAGCACCCAGATCTGGCTCGGGTGGAGCGGCGTCATCGCTTCGTCCTGATTTTCTTCCGCCACGCCGTGCCTCCCGCCTGAATTCACCCGCTGGTGACTTTCTGGAGGAGAAGGATAGAGCGGATCGCGCGCAGATGGGAGAATAAGATGGCGTCACGTCCGTTCGTCCGGCTGGCGATGACCGGCGCCGCGCTGGCGCTGGCGGCGCTCGCTTTTTATTTCCTCGTCCAGCAGATCCGGCGCGCGCCGCCGGCGCCGGCCGCGGCGAACGGCTTCAATCCCGCCGAGTTCGTCAAGGGCCGGCCCCGGCTCGACGCCCCCTATATCGCCAGCGACATGCAGGTGGTCGACGCGATGCTCGCCCTCGCCCAGGTTCGGCCCGGCGACCATGTCATCGATCTCGGCTCGGGCGACGGCCGGATCCTGATCGCGGCGGCGCGCAGCAGCGGCGCGCGCGGGCTCGGCGTCGACATCGACCCGGCCCGGATCCGCGAATCGAACGACAATGCCCGCGCCGCCGGCGTCGCCGGCCAGGTCGCCTTCCGCCAGCAGGACCTGTTCACCACCCCGCTGGCCGAGGCCGACATCCTCACCCTCTATCTCCTCCCCGAGATCAACCTGCGCCTGAGGCCGCGCATCCTCGCCGAGATGCGGCCCGGGACGCGCGTGATCAGCCACGATTACGACATGGGCGACTGGCGCTGGGACCAGCGCCAGCGGGTCGGCGGCGCGATCATCTATTTGTGGATCGTGCCCGCCCGCGCCGCCGGCAATTGGACGCTGACGGTCGACGGCCGCGCTTTTCCGCTCGTCCTCGAGCAGCACTACCAGCAATTGCTCGGCACCGCCGGCACGGCCCGGGTCGAGCAGGGCCGCCTCAACGGCGCCGATATCCGCTTCATCGCCAATGTCGGCGGCGTCCGCCGCACCTTCGAGGGCCGGGTCGAGGGCGACCGCATCGTGCCCACCGACGCCGATGCGGGCTGGAGCGCCGAGCGTGCCACTTAGACCTTTCGGAACAGGACCGACAGATTGTTGGCCGGCATCGGAATTACCGCGTCCAGCCGCAGGCCATTCCGCTCCGCCTCCGCAACAACGTCCTCCAGATTCCTGAGGCCCCAATCCGGATCGCGCGCCCTGAGGCTCGCGTCGAACGCCTCGTTGCTCGGCGCGGTCGCCACGCCCGCCTGCCGGTAGGCGCCGTAGAGATAGAGCGGCGCACCCGCCGCCAGCAGGGCCCCGGCGCCGCGCATCAGGCCGGCGGTCGCCGCCCACGGGCTGATATGGACCATGTTGATGCACAGGATCGCATCGGCCGCCGCCACCGGCCAGTCGTCCGCCCGAACGTCGAGCGCGATCGCCGGCAGCAGGTTGGCGACGCCCGCCCCCTCCCGCCACGCCTCGATCGAGCGCAGCGCCGCCGGATCGGGATCGCTCGGCTGCCAGGCCAGGTCCGGGAAGACGCGGGCGAAATGGAGGACATGCTCCCCACTCCCGCTGGCGATCTCCAGCGCCAGCCCGCGCGCGGGCAGCACGCCCCGCAGCACGTCGGCGATCGGCCCGGCGTTGCGCGCCACGTGCGGCGCGGAGCGGCGGTGGTCGCTCACAAGCTCGTCATTCCGCCGCTTCCGCGACGTCGGGCTCCTTGTACGCCAGAACCGGTTTCCTTGCCGCCAGCGTCTCGTCCATGCGCCGCCGCGGCGCGAACACCGGCGCGGCCTTGAGCGTCTCGTCGCCCGCCTTGGCGCGCTCGGCGACGCTGCGCAAAGCGCCGATGAACTCGTCCAGCGCCGCCTTGCTCTCGGTCTCGGTCGGCTCGACCAGCATCGCGCCGTGGACGACCAACGGGAAATACATCGTCATCGGGTGATAGCCCTCGTCGATCAGCGCCTTGGCGAGGTCGAGCGTGGTCAGGCCCGCGGCGAAGCCTTTGTCGCTGAACAGGGCCTCGTGCATGCACGGCCCGCTCGCGCCGAACGGGGCGTCGAGCACGTCCTCGAGGCTTCTGAGCACATAATTGGCGTTGAGCACCGCATCCTCGGCGACCTGCCTCAGCCCGTCGGCGCCGTGGCTCATCATGTAGGCCAAAGCGCGCGTAAACATTCCCATCTGGCCGTGGAAAGCGACCATCCGGCCGAAGCTCCTGCCATGATGCTCGCCCGCGGACTCTTCTTCGACGAGGACGTAGGCGTCGCCCTGCTTCTCGACGATCGGCAGCGGTGCGAACGGCGTCAGCGCCTCGGAAAAGACCACCGGCCCCGCCCCCGGGCCGCCGCCGCCGTGCGGGGTCGAGAAGGTCTTGTGGAGGTTGATGTGCATCGCGTCGATGCCGAGGTCGCCCGGGCGGACGCGGCCGACGATCGCGTTGAAATTGGCGCCGTCGCAATAGACCAGGCCGCCCGCCTCGTGGACCGCCTGCGAGATCGCGATCATCTCGGGCTCGAACAGGCCGCAGGTGTTGGGGTTGGTGATCATCACGCCGGCGACGTCCGGGCCGAGCCGCGCCTTCAGCGCGTCGAGGTCGACCCGCCCGGCGGCGTTGGCCGGGATGTTCTCGACCCGATAGCCGGCGAAGGCCGCGGTCGCCGGGTTGGTGCCGTGGGCGCTTTCGGGAACGAGGATCACCTCGCGCGCGTCGCCCCGCGCCTCCAATGCCGAGCGGATCGCGAGCACGCCGCAAAGCTCGCCATGTGCGCCCGCCTTCGGGCTCATCGCGACGCTGTGCATGCCGGTCAGCCTGACCAGCCAGTCGGCGAGGATCGCGATCAGCGCGAACGCGCCCTGGACCGTATCGGCCGGCTGCAGCGGGTGGATGTCGGCGAAGCCCGGCATCCGCGCCACCTTCTCGTTCAGCCGCGGATTGTGCTTCATCGTGCACGATCCGAGCGGGAACAGGCCGAGGTCGATCGCGTAATTCTGCCGGCTCAGGCGGGTGTAATGGCGCACCATCTCCGGCTCGCTGAGACCCGGCAGCCCGATCGGGCGCGTGCGTTCGAGCCCGCCCAATCTGTTCCCCGGCGAAGGCCGGGGTCCAGTTTCAGCGTCGGCCTGGGCCCCGGCCTTCGCCGGGGAACCAAGGTCCTCGAAATCGACGCCGGTCGTCGCGGTATCGCCGATCTCGAACAGCAAGGGCTGCTCGAGCATCAGCGCGCGATTGCCGGTCCAGGTCCGGGCGGCGCCCTCGCTCGCCTCGGGCCGGGTCGGCCGCCCCTCGCGGTTCATGCTCATGCCAGGACTCCTTCGAGCGACTTGGCGAACGCCGCGACGTCCTCGTCGGTGACCGTCTCGGTGACGGCCACCACCAGGCCGCCCGCGAGGCTCTCCTCGCCCGGATAGAGCCGGCCGAGCGAAACGCCGCCGAGCACGCCATGCTCGGCCATCTCGCGCACCGCGGGGCGCGCCTCGCCGGGCAGGCGCAGGGTGAATTCGTTGAAGAAGCTGTCGTTGACCAGGCTGACGCCGGGGATTTGCGCGAGCCGGTCCGCCGCCGCGACGGCCTTGCGATGGTTGATCTGCGCCAGCCGCCTGAGGCCCGCCTCGCCAAGCAATGTCAGGTGCATGGTGAAAGCGAGCGCGCACAGCACCGAGCTGGTGCAGATGTTCGACGTCGCCTTCTCGCGCCTTATATGCTGCTCCCTCGTCGACAGAGTCAGCACGAAGCCGCGTTGGCCCTCGGCATCGACCGTCATCCCGACCAGCCGCCCGGGCATCTGCCGGACATATTTCTCGGCGCAGGCGAACAAGCCCACATAAGGTCCACCGAACTGAAGGCCGACGCCGAGCGATTGACCCTCCCCCACGACGATGTCGGCGCCCATCTCGCCGGGGCTCTTCAGCATGCCCAGCGCCACCGGCTCGGTGACGACCGCGATCAGCAGCGCCCCTTTTTCATGCGCTCGAGCGGCGAGCTCGGACATGTCGGCACATCGGCCGAGTACGTCCGGATATTGGAAGACGACGCAGCTCGTGTCGCTATCGATCCGGTCGAGCAGCCGCGCGATGTCGGTATTTTCGTCGAACCGCGGCGGCTCCGTCTCCAGCGTGTCGCCGGTGAACCTGGCCATGGTCCGGGCGACCGAGACATAATGCGGGTGGAGCCCGGAGGAGAGGATCGCCTTGCTCCGCCGCGTGATCCGCCGCGCCATGCCGATCGCCTCCCAGCAGGCGGTCGAGCCGTCGTACATCGAGGCGTTGGCGACGTCGCAGCCGTAGAGGCGGGCGACCTGGGTCTGGAACTCGAACAGGAGCTGGAGCGTGCCCTGGGCGATTTCGGGCTGGTAGGGCGTGTAGCTGGTCAGGAACTCGCCGCGCTGGATCAGATGATCGACGCTGGCCGGAATATGGTGGCGATAGGCGCCGCAGCCGAGGAAGAAAGGCACGTCGCCGGCCGCGACATTCGCCTTCGCCAGCGCCGCCATCTGCCGCTCCACGCTGAGCTCGCTGGCATGATCGGGCAGGCCCTCGATCCTGCCCGCCAGCCGCGCCGCTTCGGGCACGTCGACGAACAGATCGTCGATCGAGGAGGCCCCGACCGCGGCCAGCATCGCGTTGCGATCGTCTGTGGAAAGCGGCAGATAACGCATTCAATTCTCCAGGTTTCTCAGGCCGGCTTGCGCATCGAGAAGCGCAGCCGGACATAATCGGCGCAGAAGCTGCCGTCGGCCTGCCGGAGCGCGGGCGCGACGCGGGCCTCGACCGCCGCGGCGAGCCCGTCGCGCTCCCATTCCGGGACCATCGCCAGGTCGAGCAGGCCGGCGCGGAAGGTCCTGACCCAGTCGGCGATGCCGCCCGGCAGCGGCGTCGGCCGCGCGATCAGCTCGGCGCGGATCGCCTCGAAGCCGGCGACCAGATAGAGCCGGGTGAATTCCTCGACGCCGGCATACCAGGCCGGGTCCTGCTCGGGCATCTTGTAGCCGCGCTCGGTCAGCTCGTCGCGCAAGGCCCGGCGCAAAGTCGCGAGATTGCCCGCGCCGCCCATCTCGCCGACGAAGCGCCCGCCGGCCTTGAGCGCGGCGAAGATCCCGCTCGCCACCGCGTCGGGATCGAGCATCCAGTGCAAGGCGGCGTTGGAGAAGACCGCGTCGAACTGGCCGAACCGCGCCAGGTCCATCGCCTCGGCGTCGGCGACGAAGGCGTCGACGCCGCGGGCGCGGGCCGCCTCGACCATCTCGGCCGAGCTGTCGAGACCGATCACGTTCGCCCCCGCCTGCGCGATCCGCGCCGTCAGCACGCCGTCGCCGCAGCCGACGTCGAGGATCAGCTCGGCCGGCCGTGGCGCCAGCAGCCTGAGCACGGCATCGCCGAGCGCCGGCACGAACGCCGCGTTCTTGGCATAATCGGCGGACGACCAGCGGGAGGCGATGTTCACCATGGGAGGGGGAACCCTCTCTCGCAGCCCCCAAGCCGCTCATCCTGAGTAGCCGTTGAGCTTGTCGAAACGGCGTATCGAAGGACGCACTGAACCGGTCCTTCGATACGGGCCCTCGACTTCGCTCGGTCCCTACTCAGGATGAGCGGTAGGGGTTGCGCCAAACCGCTCACACCGTCTCGCAATAGGCTTTGTACTGGTCGGCGTTCATCAGCTCGCCCAGCTCGCTCGTGTCGCTCATCGTCAGCTTGAAGAACCAGCCCCCGCCTTCGGGGTCGGTGTTGACCAGCGACGGCTCGTCGACCACCGCCTGATTGCCTTCGGTGACGGTGCCGCCGACCGGGGCATAGACGTCCGAGGCGGCCTTGACCGATTCGACCACCGCCGCCTCGCCGCCCTTGGCGACGACCCGGCCGGCCTCGGGCACTTCGACGAAGACGACGTCGCCCAATTGCCCCTGCGCGAAATCGGTGATGCCGACGGTGGCGCCGTCGCCCTCGACCCGCACCCACTCATGCTCCCTGGTGTAATAGACGCTCATTTGGGCCCTCCCTTGCGGTGGTAGCGGTGCGGAACGAACGGGGTCGGCGCGACGATCCCGGTGAAGATCTTGCCGCGCGACGCGAGCGAGACCCTGGTGCCCGCCGCGGCGTAAGCGAGCGGCACATAGGCCATCGCGATCGGCGCCTCGAGGCTCGGAGAAAAACCTCCGGACGTGACCTTGCCGACCTCATTGCCTTCCGCATCGATCATCATCGCGCCCTCGCGGACCGGCTGGCGGCCCTCGATCGCGAGGCCGACGCGCTTGCGGATCGGCCCTTCGGCCAGCTCGCGCATGATCCGGTGCCAGCCGGCGAAGCCGCCGCCCTCGCGCCGGCGCTTGGACAAGGCGAAGACGAGATCGGCCTCGACCGGGGTGGTGTCGTGGCCAAGATCGTGGCCGTAGAGCGGCAGGCCGGCTTCGAGCCGGAGCGAATCGCGCGCGCCGAGCCCGATCGGCTTCACCTCGTCCTGCGCGGCGAGGAGGTCGGCGACCATTGCGGCGTCGCGCCCCTGGATCGAGATTTCGAACCCGTCCTCGCCGGTATAGCCCGAGCGGCTGATCCAGGCGCGCGCGCCGCCGATCTCGAACGCGGCGCCGGTCATGAAGCCGAGCTCCTCGACGCCGGGGACGAGCCGCGCCAGCGCGTCCACCGCCTTGGGCCCCTGCAAGGCGAGCAGCGCCTGCTCCTTCATATGGTCGAGCACGACGGTGCGCGGCAGCCGCGCCTGCAGATATTCGATGTCGCCATCCTTGGTGGCGCCGTTGACGACCATGTAGAAATGGTCGTCGCGCCGGGTGACCATCAGGTCGTCGATGATCCCGCCCTCCTCGTTGAGCAGCAGCGAATAACGCAGCCGCCCGTCCTTGAGCAAAGCGAGGTCGGCCGGGAGCAGCGTCTCGAGCCCCTTCTCGGCCCCGGGTCCGGCGACGAGCAGCTGGCCCATATGGCTGACGTCGAACAGCCCGGCCGAATTGCGGGTCCAGAGGTGCTCGGCGATGATGCCCTCATATTGGACCGGCATTTGATAGCCCGCGAACGGCACCATCCGCGCGCCGCGGGCGCGGTGCCAATCGTCCAGCGGAAGGGTCTTTTCGGGTTCGCTCATGACCGGCTCCAGAACGCATCGACGACGTTTGCGCCCCATCGCGCCAACATCCGATGCCCCCTCTGTCGCTGGACCTGAGAGCTTTCTCCGCCATAGCCCGTCAGGGCGAAGGCGGATTACCCCTTCGGTGGCCCGCCATACCCCGGACTTGATCCGGGGGGCGGCGGGCGCTTTCCAGAGTGTCCTGTCCGCGCGGTCCTTCTGCCTGAGAGATTCCGGGGCGGTTGCTCCTTCGGCGGCAGCGGTCACCCGCCACCCTCTCCCGCGCGTCCGTAATGGACCCGGCGGGCATGGCGCAGGGGCAGGCTAGTGTCAATCGCCCCTCAACCGTCACCTGGACTCCCCTGCTCGTCACCCCGGACCTGATCCGGGGTCCATCTTTGCGAGGCCGGATTACTCGCTCGATACGATGTCCGGCACATGCCGCGAGGTCGTCGGGTCGACCACGCGACCGCGGTCATCATAGTCCAGGATGCCGGGTACGACCGCCAATCGATTGATCGCCAGAGCGCGCGGCTCGAGGAACCTGCCGACGGCGCGATAGCGGCCGGGGCGGATCGGCAACGTGCGCAGCGACTCCGGGACGGAAGAATCCGGCCGTACCGGCCTCACGGTGGCGCCCCACAGGATCAGGGGTCCGTAGATGCTGGGGCCGTAGCCCGATTCCGCGGCCAGTTCGGGCAGCGCCGAGACCTCGTGTATCCGGTCGGAGAGGATGTAGCCGAGGTCGGTGATCGACCCGGCATCCGCGCTGAAGCCCACGGTGCCGAGGCACCAGCAGACATGAAGGGCGCCAATGGAGCCGCCGCCGTAGCGCAGCCCATAGAATACATAATCCCCCGGGGTGGTTTCGACGAGATAGAGGCTTTCCGGCCGGCCTCGGACGAAGGGCCTCCCGAGAGAGACGAAATCGACATTCTGCTGTTCGGTGTAGACGAAGTTGAACGTCTCCAGGCTCGGCGGCCGGGGCGGCGCGGCGCCATTGGACTGGCGCTGCCGGGCCTCCTCATAGCGCCGGGTGAGATCCGGTGACGCCGCCTGATAGGCCCGCGCACGCGCCTGGCGATAACGGTCCAGTTCGGCGGCGGTCGGGATGCGAAGGAACACCGGTGAGTTCGGCACCACCCGAGGCGGCTGCAGCGTCCTGAACAGGAGATAGGCGCGGTCCGGGCGCAGCACGACCGGCTCGCCCGCCCGGATTTCCCGCAAATCGCCATGGGCGAAGGCTGGCGTCGCCAGCATGAGCAGGAGCAACCCGACCAGGCGCCTCATCGTGTCACCTGCGGCAGATCGGGGGCCGGACGGGAGGCGACCAGCGCCTGAAGCGCAATCGATCGCGACGAATAGCTGTCGATCAATTGCCGCCAGGGCTCTTCCGCTAGGGGATAGCGGACATAGCCTTTCGGCTCCATGCAACGGCGCATCCGGCTCTGCCGGTCGCGTCGGTCGATCGTCCCCTGGACCAGGCCGCCGATGATTGACCCTACCAGCCCGTAATTGTTGACTCGCGTTGGGTCATGCCCGGCGCCCGGTCGCTCAGTCCAAGGCACGAACATCGGCAGCAGCCCGTTGGCGCCCGGGACCGGCAGGAAGCGGTAGCAGTCGCGAAAGTCCTCATAGGCCTCCGCATAGCTGACGCCTGCCTTGTGAAAGTAGAAATGCCGCCAGCCGTCCCTGATGATGCCGGCATCGCGGATCGGAGTCATGTCCGGCAAGGTCAAGGACGCCGGATCGGGAGGCGAGTCCTGCCCGGACGCGGGCGCCGGGACGGCAAGCTGCACTGCCAGCAGCACTCTCAGGAACATGCTTCTTCCCCCTTGGGCGCCCGAAGGCCCGACGCTCAGGCCGGCATGAACGGCCTTCGACCGTCTCACACGATATCTCTTGCTCCGAATGTCCGCAATGGGTGGAAAGTGGACAGACGAAGCTATTCCTCTCCTCCTGCACGGGACCGGGCGAATCGCCGCAAAAGACCCCAGCAACATAGAATTAGCGAGGCGAGGAGCGGCCATCTTGCCTGAAGACCACTGTCGAGCACTTCTCCGCCTCGAAGGATGTTCTCGATCACTCCTCCGCCATAGGACAGGTCAGTCAGCAAAATCGTGCCCGCGGCTAAACCGGCCCCAGATATAAGGAGCAGATTGCTCAGAGCTGTGTCGGAATGCGGATATTTCCTCAAAGTCCTTGCCACCAACAACGCGAACAGAATGACCGCTAGGCCGACGCCGATACCCACACCGTAATCATCGATAAACCTCTCTGTGGGTGTTCTCGGCCCTGCCGAGCCGGTCAAACCAGCGTCCGTCACATGGCTATCATCGAAGAAGCCCATTCCACTTCATGACCCATGCGCTGAACGTCCGCAATGGGTCGAAAGCGGAAGCTCACGCCGTAAGACGCCCTGAGCCTCGTGGGAGCAAAAAACACTTTCCTACACCCCAGCTTCCGTGGCCTATCCTGCCAAATGGAACAGAACCAGAACCGAATCGCCCCCGAGGCGCCGGCCGATGAGTCCGCCTCGTCCTTCAACCCGGGCGAGGGCGCGCGCCCGCCCGCCCCGCCCGATTCGCCGAATTTCGAGCCCCCGCCCCTCCTCTCCGACTGCCTCGACGAGTCGCTCGACGAAGCGCTTGCCGAAACCTTTCCGGCGGGCGGCCGCAAGCCCCGCCACGACGGCTGGACGCCCGAGGCCGTTGCAGGCTTCCTGCGGCACCTTGCCGCGACCGGGATCGTCGAGCATGCCGCGCGCGCCGTCGGCCGCTCGGCCCAATCCGCCTACGCCTTCCGCAACCGCCGCGAGGGCCGCGCCTTCGCCAGGATGTGGGATGCGATGCTCGTCCATCGCGCCCGCGCCCGCGTCGCCTCCGAGCTGCAGGCGCGCGCGATCGCCGGCTGCGTCTCGATCCGCAAGCGCGACGGAATCGTCGTCGGCGAATATCATTATCACGACAATCGCCTGGCCATGGCCCTGCTCACCCGCCTCGACCGGCTGGCCGAACGCGAAGCGCCGGCCGAGGCGCAATTGCGCGCGCTCTCCGAGGATCTGGACGATTATTGCGACTGCCTCGCCGGGGGCGGCGATGCGGACGCCTTCGTCGAGGCGCGCAAGCCCGTCGAGCCGGAGCCCGAAGCCAAACCGGCGCCGCTGCCTCGGGAGGACGACCCGGGCCTGGGCGATTATGCCAGGCTCACCGGTTGCCATCATTATCGCGACGTCCACCCCTGCGACATCGAGGTATGGGATCTCGATCCGACGCGCCAGACGGAGTGGGATCCCGACCAGTGGATGCGCTTCTTCCGCAGCGGCTTCTCGGACTGGCTCCAGATCCGGAGGGGAAGAAGCCCGAACTCGACGCCCAGTCCCGGCTCGCCGCTACGCTTTCATTTCGCCCGCTTGGCCTCGGACGCGGCCGACCCGGACGGGGACGGGGAGGCGTTGCCGCTCGAAGCGGAGGAGGCAGCCGCGATCGACACATCCGACCTCGATCCCGCCGCGATCTGGGATTGGACCGACGACCAACTGATCCGCGCCTGGCGGAGCGGCGTCCTGCTCGACCTGCCGGCCGAATATTGGGACGATCTGGCGGGCGGCGAGACGGCCGATGGAGGGGAAGAATGACCGCCTCTCGGCAAGCCTCAACTTCCTCAACTTATTTGGGAAGGGCCGGAAGGGACAGTCACTTTCACGCGCCGCGGCGCGAAGCTTGGCGCCGCCGTGCGAAAAGTGACTGTCCCCCTGGTGACTGTGCCCTAGCGCGTCGCGTTGTACCTGAGCTGGTCCTGGTCGAGCTCGAAGCCGACCAGCACCTCGAAGCGGGCGCGCTCGACCGCGGCGCGCACCGCCGGATCGGCCATCGGGTCGATCGCCGCATTGGGGTCGCCCGCGCGGCGCTCGCGGGTGATCTGGCGGCGGATGTCATCGGGCAGAGTGGCGGCCGCGCGCAGCACCTGGGTGGTCGCGGTCGCGCTGGTCGAGGTGCGCACCTCCCCTTGCGCGAAGCGCAGGCCGACCCGGCTGGTGCGCTTGGCGACGACGTTGCTGCTTCCCTGCACGACGCTCGCGAAATAAGGCAGGACGACCTCGCGCACGCCCTGGCCGTCGCGGCGCCGGGCCTGGACGTCGAAGCTTACCTGGGTGAGGATATATTCGCCGCTGTCGTCGCAGGTGCTGCGAACGTTGGTGATCTGCGCGACGACGTCGATCGCGTTGGCGTCGCGGCTGCCGGCCGGGCTGAACAGGGTGACGTCGCCGGTCGGAGCGGCGATCGCGACCGGCGGGCAGGCGGTGTACCTGGTCAGGATGCCGGTCGCCTGGATGTCGCCCTCGCGGGCGCAGCCGAAGAGTCCGAGGGAAAGCAGGGCGGCGGCAGCCGCTTTGGACGTGGACAGGCGCAAGGCGGAAATCCTCGAAAGATTCGGGTTGGGGCTCCTAATGCCGTAAGGGTTCCGTGCAAGCAAGCAATCCAGTAGAGCCCCGCCCAAGTGAACCGAAGATGACCGCCAAGCCTCCCCTGACCCTCTTGATCGCGGCGCCGCGCGGCTTTTGCGCCGGGGTCGACCGCGCGATCCGGATCGTCGAGCTGGCGCTCGAGCGCTACGGCGCGCCGGTCTACGTCCGCCACGAGATCGTCCACAACAAATTCGTCGTCGACAGCCTCAAGGCCAAGGGCGCGGTGTTCGTGCCGGAGCTCGATCTGGTGCCCGACGGCGTGCCCGTGGTCTTCTCGGCGCACGGCGTCCCCAAGGCGGTGCCGGCCAAGGCGCAGGCGCGCGGCCTCAACTATCTCGACGCGACCTGCCCGCTCGTCTCCAAGGTCCACCGCCAGGCCGAGCGGCTGATCGAGCGCGGCCGGCACATATTGTTCGTCGGCCATGCCGGCCATCCCGAGGTGATCGGCACGTTCGGCCAGGTGCCCGAGGGGCGGATGACCTTGATCGAGACCGCCGCCGACGCCGAACGCATCATGCCGGACGATCCCGACCGCCTCGCCTTCCTGACCCAGACCACGCTTTCGGTCGACGATACCGCCGAAATCGTGACCATCCTCAACCGCCGCTTCCCTTCGATCCACGCGCCGCGCAGCGAGGACATCTGCTACGCGACCTCGAACCGCCAGGCGGCGGTGAAGACGATCGCCGGGCGCTGCGACGCGCTGCTGGTGATTGGCGCGCCGAACAGCTCGAATTCGCTGCGGCTGGTCGAGGTCGCCGAGCGCGAGGGCACGCCGGCGCGGCTCGTCGGCCGCGGCGCCGACATCGACTTCGCCTGGCTCGGCGGCGTGCGCACGCTCGGCATCACCGCCGGCGCCTCGGCCCCCGAAGTGCTGGTCCGCGAGGTGGTCGAGGCGCTGGCCGCGCGGTTCGAAATCACCGAAGAGCCGGTCGAAGGGGTTGAGGAGCGGATGATTTTCAAGCTGCCGGCGGGTCTCGAGGCGGCGTGACCCCAGAGCTCCCCAGCGTAGAAATGTTCACCGACGGCGCGTGCAAGGGCAATCCCGGCCCGGGCGGCTGGGGGGTGATCATCCGCTCTGGCACGCGCGAGCGGGAATATTCGGGCGGCGAGCCGTTGACCACCAACAACCGGATGGAGCTGCTCGCGGCGATCCGCGGCCTCGAGGCGCTGACCCGGCCCTGCCGCGTCCGGCTCTACACCGACAGCGTTTACGTCCGCGACGGCATCACCCGCTGGATCCACGGCTGGATGAAGAACGGCTGGCGCACCGCCGACAGGAAGCCGGTCAAGAATGCCGAGCTCTGGCGCGAACTGCTCGCCGCGCAGGAGCGCCACCGGGTCGAATGGCATTGGGTCAAGGGCCATAGCGGCCACCGCGAGAACGACCGCGCCGACGCCCTCGCCTGCGCCGCCGCGCTCGTTCAGGCGAAGCGGCCCGGCGCGTAATGCGCGGGGTCGATCTCCGGCGCACCGCCCAGGATCAGCGCCGCGCCGAGCCGGGCGGCTGCCGGCGCGGTCTGGATGCCGAAGCCGCCCTGCCCCGCGAACCAGAAGAAGCCGCGGCCGCTCCCGCTGAACCCGTAGACCGGCAGCCGGTCCGGCGCGAAGCTCCGCAAGCCCGCCCATTTGCGCTCGACCGCCAGCACCCGCCAGTCGACCACCTTTTCCAGCCGGTCGATCGCGACCGCGACGTCGATCTCCTCCGGCGCGCAGTCGCAAGGCGGCGAGGGCGTCTCGTCGTGCGGGCTGAGCCAGAGCCGGCCGCCCGCTTCGGGCTTGAAATAAAAACGCTCCGCGGCGTCGATCACCAGCGGCAGGCCGGCCGGCACGGGCGGGTCGACGCGCAGCTGGGCGATGGTGCGGCGATAGGGCCGGATGCCGAGCGGCCGCTCGCCCGACGCTGCCGCCACCTCGTCCGCCCACGCGCCCGCGGCGTTGACCAGGATGTCCGCCGCAAAGGTCCCGGCACCCGTTTCGATGCGCCAGCGGCCGTTTCGCTCGGCCCGGATCAGCCTTGCGTCGGTGACGACCCTGGCGCCCTTGAGGCAGGCGGCATGAAAAGCGGCCACGTCGATGTCGGCGCAGCTCGGCTCGGCGAGGCCATGGTCCCAGCCCGGCCTCAGCCCGGGAATCGCCCGCTCGAGCGCGGCGCGGTCCAGCGGCTGAAGGGGCATTTCGGGGAAGGCCGTCGCCAGGGCGTCCAGCCTGGCGCGCCCTTGCGCGTCCGCCAGGTGGATGGCGCCGCGCGGCGTAAGGTAAGGCGCGAGCAGCGGCCGCGAAGCGCTGGTCAGCGGCCGGATCGACGGCCCGCCATAGCTTTCCGACCAGAAAGCGGCCGAGCGGCCCGTGGCATGGTAGCCCGGCCGGCTCTCCGTCTCGAGGATCACCACGTCGGCCTCGCCGGCAAGCGCGGCGGCGAGGCTGGCGCCGGCCATCCCCGCGCCGATGATCGCGATGTCCGTCATTTGGCGCGGCCGTCGAGGAAGGCGTCGATCCGGGCCAGCGCCGCGCGACGGACCGGATCAGCCTCGCGCAGGATCTCGTGGCCGGAGACCGGGAACATCTCGAGCTCGGCATGCGGCAGCAGCCGGGCGACGCGGCGGATCTCGCTTGGGCTGACCAGCCGATCGCGATCGGAGCCGAGCAGCAGCACCGGCAGGTCTACCTGGCCGAGCCGCGCGGGCGTGAAAGCCGCGGCGGCCGATCGGTAGGCGGCGCGCGCCCAGCCCCAGGTCGGCGCGCCGAGATTCCAGCCCGGCTGCTTCTCCCACCACCAGGCCTCGTCCTCGTAGCGCTCGCGCGAGCCGGTGAGGAGCTTCTGGCGCTGGGAGCCCGGACGCTGCAGCGCCGGCGGCGTCTTCCACATCGGCGTGTTGCGGAAGCCCAGCCGGGACATCGTGTCGGCAAGGTCGGGTGCCAGCCAGGATGGAATGGGGGCGCTGTTAACGAGGATCATCGGCGCGACCAGCACCGCCGCGTCGAGCGCGGGCGCGCGCTCGACGATCGTCCGCAGCAGCAAATGCCCGCCCATCGAATGACCGATCGCGACATGCGGGCCGGACGTCGCGGCGAGCCAGTCGGCGAGCAAGGCGGCGAGATCGTCGACCAGCACGTCGAAGCTGTCGAAACCGAAGCCTGCCGCCTGCGAAGCGCCCTGTCCGCGCCAGTCGAACGCGGTCACGTTCCAGCCGCGGCCGTGCCAGTGGGCGAAGGCTTCGAGATATTTCTCGATGAAATCCCCGCGCCCGCTCGCGAAGATCAGGCTGCCGCGCACTTTCTTCCGCCCCGTTTGCGGCCAGTCCATCCGGCGCAAGCCCCAGCCGTCGGGCGCGGCCCAGGTCGCGAACCGGGCCCCGGGCGGATGGGCCCGCCGGGGGGAGTGCTCTTTTTCCATGCCTCCCGGTTACGGTTTGGAAAGCATGGGCGTCTAGAGCCTTGGCCGATGACGATCGGGCTTTCCTGGATTTTGCTTGGCGCGCTGGCGGCGATGCTGCTGGCCGCCTGCTGGTGCGACCTCAAGGCGCGCACCATCCCCAACGGGCTCAATCTCGCCATCGCCCTGCTGGCGATCCCATTTTGGTGGTCGGTCGGCCTGCCGCTCTGGCCGGACGCCGCGCTGCAGCTCGGCGTGGCCGCGATCGTCTTCGGCCTGTTCGCGGTCGCCTTCGCGATTGGAGCGATGGGCGGCGGCGACGTCAAGCTGGTCGCGGCGATCGCGCTCTGGCTGCCGTTTCAGGCGGTGGCGGCCTTGCTCTTCATCATGTCGCTCGCGGGCGGCGCGCTGACGCTGGCGATGTGGCTTCGCCACAAGCTCGCGCGCCGAACCGAGCAGCTCGAAATTCCCTATGGAGTCGCGATCGCGTTCGGCGGTTTGTGGCTGATTAGCGAACGGTTTCTTAACCACTTTGGTTGAAGACTAGGGGCTGAAACTTTCTCAGTCCCGTGAGGGGAGGCGATACGCGCCATGGACGTCAAGAAAATCGTGCTGCTGGTCGGCGCACTTCTCATCGCGGCCGTCACCGCCATCATGGCCAAGAACATGTTCTCCGGCGCATCCGCGCCGCAGGCGCAGGCCGGTCCCGTGGTTCCGGCCGGACCCGAGGTCCTGGTCGCGACGCGCACCTTGCCCGTCGGCACGATCATCGACCCCGAGGCGTTCCGCTACCAGCCCTGGCCCGAAGGCCTCGTCCAGCCCGCTTACTTCACGCGCGGCGAAGGCGGGGTCGATCCGCAGAGCCTGATCGGCACCGTCGTCCGCAACGAGATCACCGCCGGCCAGCCGCTGACCCAGGGCGCGATCGTCCGCCCGGGCGAGCGCGGCTTCCTCGCCGCCGCGCTGGGCCCGGGGATGCGCGCCGTGACCGTCCCGGTCTCCGCGACCTCCGGCGTCGCCGGCTTCGTCTTCCCGGGCGACCGGGTCGACCTGGTCCTTACTCAGGAAGTGGCCGGCGGCGGCGACGGCCCCTCGCTGCGCGCCTCCGAAACGTTCATCCGCAACATCCGCGTGCTCGCGGTCGACCAGCGCCTCAACGCGCGCGACGAAGCGGGCAACCAGGTGCCGCAGACCGTCGCCACGGTGACGTTCGAAGCGACGCCGAAGATCGCCGAGAAGATCGCGGTCGCGCAGACCATCGGCCAGCTCTCGCTGTCGCTGCGCTCGCTCGCCGACAATAATGCCGAGCTGGAGCGCGCGATCGCGTCCGGCGAGGTGACGGTGCCCGATAATGTCGATCCGCGCGCCGAGCGGCAGATGCTGCTCGCCATCGCGAGCCGGCCGACCGACACCAACACGACCTTTACGGTGGGAGCCGACGTCTCCCGATTCCAGCGCAGCACGGTGCCTTCGCGGCCCCGGGCCGAGGGCAATAATGCCCCGGCCAGCAGCATCCCTCGTGGCCGGAGCGGAATTCCGGGGGACCAGCCGATTGGCCCGGTCGTCCGTGTCGCCCGCGGCAACAATGTCACGCTCGTTCCGGTGGGAGCACGTTAAGATGACCAAGATCAACAGGATGAAGCGTGCCACCCTCGGCACCGCACTGGCGGCCGCGCTGGCGGCGGGCCTCGCGGTCGCCGCGACCGGCCAGGCCGTCGCCCAGTCGGGAGCCGTGGCGCCGGCCAATGACGTGACGCTTTCGGTCGGCACCGGCCGCCTGGTTCGCCTCAACGACCCGATTACCGACCTGGTGGTCGCCAACGAGAACGTCGCCGACGTCTATGTCCGCTCGCCGAACCAGATCTACATCTTCGGCAAGGCCGCCGGCAGCACCACGGTCTACGCGACCGGCGCCGGCGGGCGGGTGGTCTATTCGGCCAGCGTCCGCGTCGGCCAGAACCTCGCGTCGGTCGGCCAGATGCTGTCGATCGCGATGCCCGAGGCCGACCTCACCGCCACGCCGATGAACGGCATGGTCCTCCTCACCGGAACCGTCGCCCAGCCCGCCGACGCGGCCGAGGCCGAGCGCCTCGTCCAGGCGTTCGTCGGCGAAGGCACGCAGGTGGTCAGCCGGTTGCGCACCGCGACGCCGCAGCAGGTGATGCTGCAGGTCAGGATCGCCGAGGTGAACCGCACCCTGGTGCGCGAGATCGGCACCAACCTTCTGAGCCGCGACAATAGCGGCGGCTTCCTCAGCGGCATCGGCCGCGGCAATGCCGGGACGATCACCACGATCACCCAGGCTGCCGATCCCAGCGGCCTGCCCCAGGGCGCGACCAGCTTCGGCTTCAACCTGCCCTCGACCGCGACCACTTTGGGCATGGCCGGGCGCCTGCTCGGCGTCGACATTCTCGGCACGCTCAACCTTGGCGAGCAGACCGGCTTGGTCACCACCCTGGCCGAGCCGTCGCTGGTCGCCTTGTCGGGCGAGACCTCGACCTTCCTCGCCGGCGGCGAGTTCCCGGTGCCGATCTCCCAGTCGCTGGGCACGGTCACCGTCGAATATAAGCAATATGGCGTCGGCCTGGCTTTCTCGCCGATCGTGCTCGAGGATGGGCGTATCCAGATGCGGATCCGCCCCGAGGTTTCCGAGCTGTCGAACGAAGGCAGCATCCGCCTCAACGGCTTCAACGTGCCCGCGCTGACCGTGCGGCGCACCGAGACGACGGTCGAGCTCGGCTCCGGCCAGAGCTTCATGATCGCCGGCATGCTCCGCAACCACAACACCAACTCGATCGACCGCGCGCCCTTCCTCGGCAATCTGCCGATCATCGGCGCCCTGTTCCGCTCGACCCGCTATCAGCGCGCCGAGACCGAGCTGGTGATCGTCGTCACGCCCTATCTGGTCCGGCCGGTCTCGAGCCCGTCGCAGATAGCGCTGCCGACCGACGGCCATCGCAACCCGGACGAGGCGCAGCGCCTGCTGATCGGCCAGAGCAATGACAGCCGCAGCGGCGAGCAGCGCCCGGTCCCGACCGCCGGCCCGGCCCGCACCGTTGCGCCGGGCGTCATCGGCGACGCTTCGCCGGCAGTGCCCAATCCGGTGCCGCCGGCCCGCGAGACCCGCGCCGCCGCCGCGCCGCCGCCCCAACAGCCGCGCGCCGCCTCGGCCCAGCCCGGCTTCAACTTCTGATGACCGCCCGCGCCAGAAAGGACTCGACCATGTCTCGCCTGTTCAAATTCGCCGCGGTCTCGGCTCTCGCTCTCGCCGCCGGCGGCTGCGCGACCCAGCCGCGCCAGCTGTCGCCGCACAACAATACCAGCGTCTACTCGCTCCACCAGCCGATCGTCGAGCACAGCAATTTCGTGTTCGACGTCAGCACCGACAGCAGCGGCGTCTCGGCCGCCGAGCAGGCGCGCCTCGCCGCCTGGTTCGAGTCGATCGAGCTGGCTTATGGCGACCATGTCACGGTCGACGAGCCGGCCGGCCACGAATCGGGCGCGGCGCGGCACGATGTCGCGCTGGTCGCCGCGCGCTACGGCCTGATCGTCGACAATGACGGCGCCTCGCCGGTCACTCAGGGACATGTTGCGCCAGGCTCCATCCGGATCGTCGCCAGCCGCTCGACCGCGAGCGTGCCGGGCTGCCCGAGCTGGACCGATCCCGGGATCGACTCGCCGCTCCGGCTCAGCACCAATTACGGCTGCGCCACCAACACCAATCTGGCCGCGATGGTCGCCAATCCGGACGATCTCGTCCACGGCCGCGAAGCCTCGGGCGCCGGCGCCGTCGTCGTCGCCGGCCGGGCGATCCGGACGTATCGCGAAAGCCAGCCGACCAGCCGCCAGGGCCTGCCGGCCAGCACCACTACGGGTAGGTAACAGACATGAACGCGCCCTTCCACGCCTCGCGCGCGGCTTCGCTCCGCGACCCCTTCAGCGCCTTCGTCACCGACGAGGAGACCGCCGAGATGCTGCGGCCGATCGCGGTCGAGCACGGCTGGTCGCCGGAGAAGGTCAACAAGGGCGGGTTGCGCAACGCGGTCCAGACCCTGTCGGTCTCGGCCAGCCCGAGCATCCTGTTCGTCGATCTTTCCGAAAGCGGCGACCCGCTCAACGACATCAACGCGCTCGCCGAGGTGTGCGAGCCGGGCACGGTGGTGATCGCCGCCGGCCAGGTCAACGACGTCCGTCTCTACCGCGACCTCGTCGCCAGCGGCATCCAGGATTATTTGCTGAAGCCCTTCTCGCCCGACCAGCTGCGCGACGCCTTCGCCAATGCGCAGATGACCATTTCCGGCCCGCGGATGGTCGAGAGCGGCAATGAGAAGCCCAACGTCATGGCCGCGGTGATCGGCGTTCGCGGCGGCGTCGGCGCCTCGACCGTCGCGACCTCGCTCGCCTGGCTGATGGGCGACAAGGGCGGCCGCTCGACCGCTTTGCTCGACCTCGACGTCCATTTCGGCACGGGCGCGCTCGCGCTCGACCTCGAGCCGGGCCGCGGCCTCACCGACGCGATCGAGAATCCGAGCCGGATCGACGGCCTGTTCATCGAGCGCGCCATGGTCCGCGCAAACGACAAGCTCTGCGTCCTTTCCGCGGAGGCGCCGATCAACCAGTCGATGCTGACCGACGGCTCGGCCTTCTACCAGCTCCAGGAAGAGATCCGCCACGCCTTCGAGGGCACGGTGATCGATCTGCCGCGCAACATGATGGTGCAATATCCGCATCTGCTCGGTGACGTCCACGTCGTCATCGTCGTGGTCGAGTTCACCCTGTCGGGCACGCGCGACGCGATCCGCATCCTTTCCTGGCTCAAGGCCAACGCGCCCCAGGCGCGGGTGATCGTCGTCGCCAATCGCTTCCAGACCGCGATCCAGGAGGTCAGCCGCAAGGATTTCGAGCATTCGATCGAGCGCAAGGTCGACATCGTCCTGCCGTTCGACCCGAAGACGGCGGCGCAGGCCGCCAAGCTCGGCCAGCCGCTCGCCAAGGTGACCAAGTCGGCCAAGCTGTCGCAGCCGCTCAACCAGCTGCTCGCGCTGACGGTCGAGCAGCAGGGTTCGGGCGAGAGCGAGGAGAAGCCCCGCTCGTCGGGCGGCGGCTCGCTGCTCGGCAAGCTCGGCAATTTCAAGTCGCTCGTCGGCAAGAAGCCCAAGGAGGCGTCCGCCGCGGCCTGACGCCGCAGCGCAAGCTGACGAGACGAGGGAGAGGAAATGCCCGGTTTGACGATGTTCCTGATGCTGGCCGGGGTCCTGGGCTCCGCGCTGCTCGGTCTGGCGGCCTTTTCCGGGCCGTCGGCGGGCAAGCAGCTGACGCGCCGGCTCGAGGAGCTGCGCGAGCGCCACAGCCGCTCGACCGACATCGCCGCCCAGGCGCAGCTCAAGCGGATCTTCGCCCAGCGCCAGAACAAGGGCGACAGCTTCGCCAAGCG
This sequence comes from Sphingomonadales bacterium, assembly GCA_034668465.1. GTDB lineage: Bacteria > Pseudomonadota > Alphaproteobacteria > Sphingomonadales > Sphingomonadaceae > Allosphingosinicella. The sequence continues at coordinate 53,215 of JAXDPI010000041.1, read as the reverse complement.
CTTCATTCCCAATCCGGCCCTGCTCCAGCTCCGGCTCAGCCAGACCGGGCACGAATGGACGCTGGCCCATTATGTGCTGGCCTCGGCCGGCCTTGCGACGGCGGTGGTCGCGGGGCTGGTCTTCAAAAGCGTGCCGGTGCTCTACGCGATCCCGATCGGCCTCCTGGTCGGCGTCGGCCTGCCGCATTGGGTGATCGGCAAGCTGATCAAGCGCCGCGTCGCCAAGTTCACCGCCCGCTTCCCCGACGCGATCGAGCTGATGGTCCGCGGCCTGCGCTCGGGCCTGCCGATCTCCGAGACGATCGGCATCGTCGCCGAGGAGCTCCCCGATCCGGTCGGCGCCGAGTTCCGCACCGTTGCCGACAAGATGAAGATCGGCCGGACGATGGACGCGGCGCTGCAGGACACCGCGGCCCGGCTCGGCACGCCCGAATTCCAGTTCTACGTCATCTCGCTCGCCATCCAGCGCGAGACCGGCGGCAATCTCGCCGAGACGCTGTCGAACCTCGCCGAGGTGCTGCGCAAGCGCTCGGCGATGAAGCTCAAGATCCGGGCGATGTCGTCCGAATCCAAGGCCTCGGCCTGGATCGTCGGCGCCCTGCCCTTCATCGTCTTCGGGCTGATCTGGTTCATCAACGGCGCCTACATGCAGAACTTCTTCGTCGACCAGCGGCTGATGATCGCCGGCGGCATCGGCCTGGTGTGGATGGCGATCGGCGCCTTCATCATGTCCAGGATGGTCAATTTCGAAATCTGATTTGGGAGGCACTGAAGCACGATGGTACCCGCAAGCGGCCCGACGATCATGGGGATCGACGTCATCATGGTGGCGAGCGCGCTCTCCGCCGTGGCGACGTTCGCCGTGCTGGTCGCCATCTACGCGGCGACCACCGTGCGCGACCCGATGGCCAAGCGCGTCAAGGCGCTCAACGAGCGCCGCGAGCAATTGAAGGCCGGCATCGTCGCCTCGACCTCCAAGCGCCGCAAGACGATCTCCAACCGCAACGAAATGGCCGACAAGGTCCGCGGCCTGCTCTCCTCGCTCAAGGTGCTGCAGGAAGGGCAGGTGCTGAAGGCCCAGGCGAGGCTGATGCAGGCCGGCGTCCGCTCCAAGGACCTCGCCTTCGTCGTCATCTTCGCCCGGCTGGTGCTGCCGATCGTCTTCGGGACCGCCGCGATCGTGATGGTCTATGTGGTCGACTATTTCCCCGATTGGGGCGCGTTCAAGAAGTACGGGCTCGTCGCCGGCGCGCTGATCCTGTCCTACAAGGCGCCCGACATCTGGCTCAAGAACAAGGTCACCAAGCGCACCCACGCGATCCGCAAGGGCCTGCCCGACGCGCTCGACCTGCTGGTGATCTGCGCCGAGGCGGGCCTCACCGTCGACGCCGCCTTCGGCCGCGTCGCCCGCGAGCTCGGCAAGGCCTATCCCGAGCTCGGCGACGAATTCGCCTTGACCTCGATCGAACTGGGCTTCCTCACCGACCGCCGGTTCGCCTTCGAGAACCTCGCCCGGCGCATCGACCTCGATTCGGTGCGCGGCGTGGTGACGACGATGATCCAGACCGAGAAATACGGCACCCCGCTCGCCAGCGCGCTGCGCGTCCTCTCCGCCGAGTTCCGCAACGAGCGGATGATGCGCGCCGAGGAGAAGGCGGCCAGGCTGCCGGCGATCATGACGATCCCGTTGATCCTGTTCATCCTGCCGGTGCTGTTCATCGTCATCCTCGGCCCGGCCTCCTGCTCGATCTCCGACGCGCTGCTCAAGTAACGGACGCGGAACAATCGCGCCCCCGGCGCGGTTGACCGCGACCGGACTTAGACGGAGACTGCGCCGATGGATGCCTTCACCCCCGACCAGTGGCTGGTCCTGCTGCTCACTTTCGTGCTGGGGCTGATCCTCGGCATGGCCCTGCTCGCCAGCCCGAAATGGAAGCGCCGCTACCGCGACGAGACGCGTCGGCGCGAGGCGCTCGAGACCGAGAACGAGCAACTCCGCCGCGACGCCCGCGAGCTGGACTCGCTGCGCCAGGCCGCGGTGCGCGACGAGGCGCGGCAGCGGGACGATACGCCGGTGCCGCCGCTGTAAAAAGCGACAGTTACAAGCAACTGTCCCCATTTCATTTCCTCAGCGCCGCCTGGGCCGCGGCGAGGCGGGCGATCGGGACGCGGTAGGGCGAGGCGCTGACATAATCGAGGCCGGTTGCCTCGCAAAAGGCGATGCTGGCCGGATCGCCGCCATGTTCGCCGCAAATGCCGAGCTTGAGATCGGGCTTGGCCGCCCTCCCTCGCTCGGCGGCGAGCGCGATCAGCTCGCCGACGCCCTCGACGTCGATGCTGACGAACGGGTCGCGCGGGAAGATGCCCTTCTCGACATAGACGGGCAGGAATTTGCCGGCATCGTCGCGGCTCAGGCCCAAGGCGGTCTGGGTCAAATCGTTGGTGCCGAAGCTGAAAAATTCGGCATCTTCGGCTATGTCGCCGGCGCGCAGGGCAGCGCGCGGCAGCTCGATCATCGTCCCGACAAGATAGGCGAGCGCCCTCCCCTGCTCCGCGAACACCGTCTGCGCGACGCGGTCGATCAGGTCCCGGATGATCCTCAATTCGGCCCGGGTCGCGACCAAAGGCACCATCACCTCGGGGATCGGCGCCTCGCTCTCGGCCGCCACCGCGAGCGCCGCCTCGAAGATCGCGCGCGCCTGCATCTCGTAGATTTCGGGCCAGGTGATGCCGAGCCGGCAGCCGCGATGGCCGAGCATCGGATTGGATTCGGCGAGCTCGGCGGCGCGGCGGCGCAGCGCCTCGACGCCGACGCCCGACGCCGAAGCGACCTCGGCGAACTCGGCGTCGCTGTGCGGCAGGAATTCGTGCAAGGGCGGATCGAGCAGGCGGATGGTGACCGGCAGGCCGGCCATGATCCGGAAGATCTCCTCGAAATCGGCGCGCTGGGCCGGAAGCAATTTATCGAGCGCGATCCGGCGGCCGGCCTCGTCTTCCGCCAGGATCATCTGGCGGACGTTGGCGATCCGCTCGGCGTCGAAGAACATATGCTCGGTGCGGCACAGGCCGATCCCCTCGGCGCCGAACTCGCGCGCGGTGCGGCAATCGAGCGCCGTCTCGGCATTGGCGCGCACGCCGAGGCGGCGCTTCTTGTCCGCCCAGCCCATCAAGGTGCCGAAATCGCCGACCAGCTCGGGCTGGACGGTCGGCACCTCGCCGAGCATCACCTCCCCGGTCGAGCCGTCGAGGGTGATCACCGCCCCCTCCTTCACCTCCTGCCCGGCGATCCGCATCAGCCGCGCGCGATAGTCGATCGCGATCGCGCCGGCGCCGCTCACGCACGGCCGCCCCATGCCGCGCGCGACCACCGCGGCGTGGCTGGTCATGCCGCCGCGCGCGGTGAGGATTCCCTGCGCGGCGTGCATGCCGTGAATGTCCTCGGGCGAGGTTTCGATGCGGACCAGGATCACCTTTTCGCCGGCCGCCGCCATTTTCTCGGCGCTGTCGGCGTCGAACACCGCCTTGCCGCAGGCGGCGCCCGGCGAGGCGGGCAGCCCCTTGGCGATGACGTTGCGCGCGGCGGCGGGATCGAGCGTCGGATGAAGCAACTGGTCGAGCGCGGCGGGATCGACGCGCAGCACCGCCTCCTCCTCGCCGATCAGCCCTTCCCCGACCATGTCGACCGCGATCCGGAGCGCTGCTTTGGCGGTGCGCTTGCCGGTGCGGGTCTGGAGCATCCAGAGCGTGCCGCGCTCGACCGTGAACTCGATGTCCTGCATCTCGCGATAATGGCGCTCGAGCAGGTCGAAGACGCGGGCCAGCCCGGCGAACACCTCCGGCATCGTCTCTTCCATCGACGGCGCCCTGGCGCCCGCTTTGTCGCGCGCCTTTTTGGTCAGATATTGCGGCGTGCGAATGCCGGCGACGACGTCCTCGCCCTGGGCGTTGATCAGATATTCGCCGTAATAAGCGCGCTCGCCGGTGGACGGATCGCGGGTGAAGGCGACGCCGGTCGCCGAGGTCTCGCCCATATTGCCGAACACCATCGCCTGGACGTTGACCGCGGTCCCCCAGTCGGGCGGAATGTCGTTGAGCCGGCGATAGGTCCTGGCGCGGTCCGCCTGCCACGAGCCGAACACCGCGCCGATCGCGCCCCAGAGCTGCTCGTGCGGATCGTCGGGGAAGGGCCGGCCCAATTCCTCCTCGACCAATTGCCGGTAGCGCGCGGTGAGGCGCCGCCAGTCGCCGGCCTCGAGCTCGGTATCGAGATGGACGCCCTTGTCCTCCTTGGCGATATCGAGCGCTTCCTCGAACAGATCGTGCCTGAGGCCGAGCACGACATTGGCGTACATGTGAAGGAAGCGGCGATAGCTGTCCCAGGCGAAGCGCGCATCGCCCGACGCCGCGGCGAGGCCTTCGACGGTCGCATCGTTGAGGCCGAGATTGAGGACGGTGTCCATCATCCCCGGCATCGAGACGCGCGCGCCCGAGCGGACCGAGACCAGCAAGGGATCGGCGGCGTCGCCGAACTTCCGGCCGGTCACGCGCTCGATATGGGCGATCCCCTCGGCGGCTTCGGCGCGGAGGTCGTCCGGAATACGTTCGCCTTCCGCATAATAACGGCCGCACATTTCGGTCGAGATGGTGAAGCCGGGCGGCACCGGCAGGCCGATCGAGGCCATTTCGGCCAAGTTCGCGCCCTTGCCGCCGAGCAGCGCCTTGTTCCCCGCCTCCCCGTCCGAAACGCCGCCGCCGAAGCGGTAGACGGAGCGCGTCACAGCCGCTTACCTTGCTCGAGGAAATTCGTTCTCAACATGGCCGCGCCGATACCGCTCAGCAAAATAAGTTGAGGAAGTTGAGGGTTGCCAAGAGGTGCGCCCCACTCCGCATATGCAAGGGGCGCATCAGCCTTCGATGCGCGAGAAATCGGCGACGCGATGGACCGCGTCTCGCATCCTGGCAAGCAAGTTGAGGCGTACGGCGCGCTTGGTCTCATCGGGATCATTCACGGTTACCTTGTCGAAAAACGCATCCACCGGCCCTCGCAACGATGCCAGCGCGGCCATCGCGCGCTCATATTCCTCCGCCTCGATCGCCGCCTTCACCTTGGGCTCGGCGGCGTCGAGCGCGTCGTCCAGCTCCGATTCCTCGATCTGGGGCGTGTAGGAAAGGTCTTTCTTCACCCACCCTTCGCCCGCCCACTCCTCCTTCTTCAATATGTTCGCGGCGCGCTTGTAGCCGGTGAGCAGGTCGGCGCCCTGGGGGGATTCGACGAAGCTTTGCAGCGCCTTCACCCTGGCGAGCAGCCGAACCAGATCGTCCTCGCCGCCGAGCGCAAACACGGCGTCGATCAAATCGTGGCGGACGCCGGCCTCGCGCTGCTGGACTTTCAACCGGTCCTCGAGGAAATCGAGGACCGCCTCGGCGAGATCCTTGACCTCCTCGATGATCGCGCCGCGCTCGATCGGGGGCGTGAGATCGGCCTTCCAGCGGACGACGACATGCTCGCCGTGCCGGTAGGTGAAGGAGCCGACCTCGGCGGTGATCTCATGCTCGTGGTCGCCGCTGTCCAGGAGGTCCGGGAAGGTGACCGAGGACAATGCCCCGAGACGCGAGATCACGACCAGCACCGCCGCCTGGGTCAGCACGTCGCTGAGCGGCAGGCGCAGGCCCGCTTTGATCAGGATCTGAAGGAAACCGAGCGCCGCGCGGCGCAAGGCGAAGGGATCGCGCGAGCCGGTCGGCTTCTCGCCGATCGAGAAGAAGGCGGCGAGCGTATCCAGCCTGTCCGCGATGTTGACAGCGACCGTGACCGGGTCGGTGGGCACCTCGTCGCCCTGCCCCGCCGGCTTGTAATGATCGCGGATCGCGTCGGCGACGGCCGCGCTCTCGCTTTGGGCCCGCGCATAATAAGCGCCGATCACGCCCTGCAATTCGGGGAACTCGCCGACCATCTCGGTGACGAGATCGGCCTTGGCGAGCCTTGCCGCCCGTCCCACCGCCTCGAAATCGGCGCGGACCAGCCGCTCGGAGACCAGCCATTCGGCGAGCCTTGCCACCCGCTCCACCTTCTGCGCGATGGTGCCGAGCTTCTCGTGGAAGACGATCTGGTCGAGCTTCTTCGCCTGGTCGGCGAGCGGGATCTTCAAATCCTGCTCCCAGAAGAATTTGGCGTCGCTGAGGCGCGCGGCGAGCACTTTCTCATTGCCGGCGACGACCGCGGCGGGATCGCTGGAGGCGATGTTGGCGACGCAGACGAAGCGGTTCGAAAGCTTGCCCTCCTCATCCTGGCAGGCGAAATATTTCTGGTTCACCCGCATCGTCAGCTGGATCAACTCGGGCGGGAGCGCGAGGAACGCCGCGTCGAAATCGCCTTTCAAGGGCACCGGCCATTCCGTGAGCCCGGCATTTTCCGCGACCAACGCCTCGTCCGGGACGACCTTCGTCTTGCGCTGCAGCTTCGCGGAATCCCTGCGGATGATCTCCTTGCGCTCTTCCTGATCGACGATGACGTGGCAGGCGCGCAGCTTCTCGACATAATCGTGGGCGCCGCCGATCGTGATCGTGCCGGGATGGTGGAAGCGGTGGCCGACGGTGGCGGCGCCTGAGCGGATGCCCGCAATCTCGAAGGCGACAATCTCCTCCCCGAGCAAAGCGACGATGCCCTGGAGCGGACGGACCCACCGCAAGCTCTCGGTGGAAATCGAGGCCTCGCCCCAGCGCATCGCCTTTGGCCAGGGGAAGGCGCGGACGATGGCGGGGATCGCCTCGGCGAGCAATTCGGCGGTGGCGCGGCCCGGCCGCTCCATCGTCGCGAACCAGATGCCGTCGCGCTCGGCGAGCTGGTCCTGGGTCAATCCGGTCTTGCGCAGGAAGCCTTCGAGCGCCTGCGGCGGCGCCGCGGCGCGCGGGCCCTTGATCTCTTCGTTGACCGTCTCGGTCTCATCCGGGAGCGCGCGGGCGATCAGCGCGAGCCGGCGCGGGGTGGCGTAGGTCTCGACGCTCTCCGCTTTGAGGCCGGCCTCGGCGAGCTCTTCCTCGAACAACCGCGCGAGGTCGGCGCGCGCCTTGTCCTGCATCCGCGCGGGGATTTCCTCGGAGAGCAATTCGAGCAGGAAATCAGCCATTCATCCTGCCCCTCCTGCGCGCAGCGCAGAATCAGCACAGGGTTCGCGCAGAGACGCAGAGACGCAGAGAGGCTGAGGCTGTCTCAACCACTGGACTTCTTCTATCGCACTGGAAAGAAGGGCGCTCCGCGCCGGCGAAAGGGTTTGGCGCCTCTGCGTCTCTGCGTCTCTGCGCGAACCAAATCTCACGCCGCCCACCCGTTCTTCCCCATCCAGGCTTGGCAGGCGCCCTTGGCGAGGTCGCGCACCCGGCCGATATAGGCGGCCCGCTCGGCGACCGAGATGACGCCGCGCGCCTGGAGCGTGTTGAAGATATGGCTCGCCTTGATCACCTGGTCGTAGGCCGGGAGCGGCAGGCCGGCGGCGATGCAGCGGCGGCATTCCTCGGCGGCGTGGGTGAAGCGCAGCAACAGGCTGTCGGTGTCGGCGACTTCGAAATTATAGGCGCTGAACTCGACCTCGTTCTCGTGGAACACCTGGCCGTAGGTGATTCCGGCATCGTTGAAGGCAAGGTCGTAGACGCTGTCGACGCCCTGGACGTACATTGCCAGCCGCTCGAGGCCGTAGGTCAGCTCGCCCGAGACCGGTTTGCAATCAAAGCCGCCGACCTGCTGGAAATAGGTGAACTGGGTGACCTCCATGCCGTCGCACCAGACCTCCCAGCCCAGCCCCCAGGCGCCGAGCGTGGGCGATTCCCAATCGTCCTCGACGAAGCGGATGTCGTGCTTCAGCGGATCGACGCCGATCGCGGCGAGGCTGCCCAGATAGAGCGCCTGCAGGTCCGGCGGGCTCGGCTTCAGCATCACCTGATATTGGTAATAATGCTGGAGGCGGTTCGGGTTTTCGCCGTAGCGGCCGTCGGTCGGGCGGCGCGAAGGCTGGACGAAGGCCGCCTTCCACGGATCGGGGCCGAGCGCGCGCAAGATCGTCGCCGGGTGGAAGGTGCCGGCGCCCATCTCCAGGTCGTAGGGCTGGAGGATGACGCAGCCCTGCGCGCTCCAATAGGCGTGAAGCGTCAGGATCAGCGACTGGAACGAGAGCGGCTGGTCGGCCAAGAAACTGCTTTCACGAGGGTGATAATGGGTCGCTTCGCTTTGGCCCATGGGGCATGAAGGGTCAAGGAACTGCGACGCCCGGCGCATTCCAGATCCACGTCAGCTATGCGGTGCATATTGTAAGGCACTGTTGACACGCCAACCCAAATCACCTAGTCAGGTATTATTGACATTGTGTCAGTGACACATGACAGACGGGAGTGGCGAGTGCGGAATCGGCTGCGGGTGCTGCGCGCGGAACGCGGCTGGAGCCAAGCCGAGCTGGGCGGCCGGCTCGGCGTCTCGCGCCAGGCGGTCAACGCGATCGAAACCGGCAAGCACGACCCCTCGCTGCCGCTGGCGTTCAAGCTGGCCCGCTTGTTCTCGCTGACCATCGAGGAGATTTTCGAAGATGGCGAACCTCGGGAGAACTGGCGTGTCTGAGCCTTCCTTTTTCTATCCATTGCGCTAAGTAGCTTTCAAACCACGGAGAATCGCGAAATGAAATCGCTTCTGCTGGCGACGGCGCTGGCCTTCGCCGCCGCGCCCGCCTTCGCTCAGTCCGCGGCGCCCCAGGCCGCGGTCCCGGCCGCGCCCGCCGCCGCGCCGGCGCCGCTCCCCGACGCCGATCCGGCTTTGTTCGTGGTGCGCGACGCCGACACGATTATCTATCTGTTCGGCACCTTCCACCTGCTCGACGGCCGGCCCTGGTTCAACGACGAGGTCAAGGCCGCGTTCGACGCCTCGGACGAGCTGGTGATGGAGGCGATCCTGCCCGAGAACCCGGCCGCGCTCCAGCCGCTGATCCTGCACTATGCGATCGACCCCCAGGGCCGCACCCTCTCCTCGCGGCTGACCGCCGGGCAGAATGCGGCGCTGACCAGCGCGCTCGCGGGGATCGGCGCGCCGCCGGAGACGTTCGACCGGTTCGAGCCGTGGTTCGTGGCGATGACCCTGGCGGTGATCGGCGCGCAGCGGCTCGGCATCAACACCGAATCCGGGCCGGAGACGGTCCTCACCCGCGCGGCGCAGGCCCGCCGCATCCCGATCGCCGAGCTCGAAGGGATGGAATGGCAGCTCAGGATGCTCGATGCCATGCCCGAGCCGTTGCAGCTCGAGCAGCTCGCCGAAACGCTGCGCGAGAATGACGAGATCGCGACCCAGCTCGCGCCGATGCTCGCTGCCTGGTCCGCGGGCGACGTCGAGCGGCTCGGGGCCCTGATGAACGAGGACAGCGAGCGGGGCCGAGCACTGCACCAGCTGCTGTTCACCACGCGCAACGCGACCTGGGCCGGCTGGATCCAGCAGCGGCTGGCGCGGCCCGGCACGGTGTTCGTCGCGGTCGGCGCCGGCCACCTCGCCGGCGGCGACAGCGTGCTGGCCGCATTGCAGGCGCGCGGCCTGCGCGCCACCCGGGTGCCGCAACCGGCGGGGTGACGCCCTCCACTTGCCTCCGCCCCACCCTTCGCCTATAGGCGCGCCTCCCCGTTCATGGTCATCCCTGGAGGCGTGAGGGGGAATGTTTTTCAACCCGTCTTTTGGAGACATGCAATGAGCGAACAGCTTACGCTGTCGGCCGAGACGCGCGAACGGGCTGGCAAGGGAGCCTCCCGTGTGCTGCGTCGCGAGGGCCGCGTGCCCGCCGTCGTCTACGGCAACAATGAAGAGCCCCTCGCGATCCATCTCGAGGAGAAATTGCTGGTCAAGGCTTTGTCCACCGGCCACTTCATGAACTCGGTGGTGATGATCGACGCCGGCGGCGCGACCACCCGCACCCTTCCCAAGGACGTCCAGTTCCACCCGGTCACCGACCGGCCGCTGCATGTCGACTTCCTGCGCATCTCCGAGCACGCGAAAGTCAGTGTCGCGGTGCCGATTCGCTTCGTCGACGAAGAGGAATCGAAGGGCCTGAAGCGCGGCGGCGTCCTGAACGCGGTCCGCCACGACCTCGAGCTGGTCTGCGACGCGGCCGAGATCCCCGAGGAGATCGCGATCAGCCTCGCCGGCCTCGACATCGGCGATTCGCTCCACATCAGCCAGGTGAAGCTGCCGGCCGGAACCGAGTCCGCGATCAGCGACCGCGACTTCACCATCGCCACCATCGTCTCGCCGTCGGTCTTCAAGGTCGAAGCCGAGGATGCGGTGGCCGCCGCCGCCGAAGGCGACGAGGAGCCCGGCGCGGCCGAAGTGCCGCTGGTCGGCGAAGAGGGCGCGGCCGAGGGCGGCGAGGAATAATATTTGTCGCTATTCTCCTGGCTCGGCACCCTGTTCGCTTCACGGCCGGCAGAGGTGCCGGGCCAGCCCGCTTCCGCGCCGGAGGCGGAGAATATGGGGGAGTTCGCGCCGGTGCAGATCTGGGTCGGCCTCGGCAATCCCGGCGCGTCCTATGCGATGCAGCGGCACAATGTCGGCTTCATGGCGGCCGACGCGATCGCCGAATCGCACGGTTTCGAGCCGGCGAAGAAGGCCTTTTCGGGCTGGGCCCGGCAGGGCCGGATCGGCGGGACGCGCATCCTGCTGCTCAAGCCCGCCACCTTCATGAACGATAGCGGCCGCTCGGTCCGCGCCGCGATGGACTATTTCAAGAAAGACGTCGGCGACGTCACCGTCTTTCACGACGAGCTCGATCTCGCGCCGTTCAAGGTCAAGGTGAAGCTCGGCGGCGGCACCGCCGGTCATAACGGCCTGCGCTCGACCGAAGCCCATATCGGCAATGAATTCCGCCGCGTCCGGCTCGGCATCGGCCACCCCGGGCACAAGGACAAAGTGACCAAATACGTCCTCGGCAATTACGCCAAGGCCGAGATGGACGCGCTCGCCGCCATGCTCGGCGCGGTCGCCGCCGAGGCCGCGTGGCTCGCCCAGGGCGACGACGCCCGCTTCATGAGCGACGTCGCGCTCAGGCTGCGGGACGACGAATGAAGCTCAACCAGGTCACGGTCGGCGTCACCGATTATGAGGCGGCGGTCGATTTCTACACCCGGCTCGGCCTGACCCGGATCGTCGCCGCGCCGCCGCGTTATGCGCGGTTCGAGACGCCGTCGGGCGAGACTTTCTCGATCCATCTCGCGGACGCGGTAGCTTCGACGACCATCGTCTATTTCGAGGTCGAGGACGTCGATGCGTTCGTCGCCGGGCTGGGCCTGCCGCTGCTCGAGGCGCCGGCCGACCGCGACTGGCTGTGGCGCGAGGCGCGGCTCGCCGATCCGTCGGGCAATATCATCTGCATCTACCATGGAGGCGAGAATCGCCGCTTTCCGCCGTGGCGCATGGCGCTGGCGCCGGAACAGCGCTAAAAGAGCGCGATGCCGGCCGCGCTGCTTCTCGTCGCCCTCGCCGCCGCCGCGCCGCAAAGCCGGCCGGAGACGCGTTGCGGCTGGCTCGACAATTCGACGCCCGCCAATTGGCTGCTGACCGACCGTGACGGCGAATGGCTGATCGGGTCGCAGGGCGGCTATCAGGCGCCGGGTATCGACGAGATGCCCGACATGTCGGCGCGCGGCTGGGTGGAGACCAACGGCCCCCACGGCCATGGCTGCGCCTGCATGACCGTCACCGCCGACCGCGCCCGGATGCGGATCACCCGAGTCATCTCCGCCCGCCCGGTGCCGCTGCGCCAGTGCCGCGCCGACCCCCGGCTGCCGCGCCTCTAAAAAAAGAGTGACTGTCACTATTTACCAGATGGGAAAATAGGGACTGTCCCTAATTTGCGGCGTGGCGGCGGGGCCAGGCGGCGGCATAGGCGGCGGCCAGCGCCGGCACGAGCAGGAAGGCCATGACCGCCCAGTCGGCCGGAGAAGGCGGGGCGACCTGATAGGGGGGCGGGTAAAGGCCGCTCAGCGCGCTCGCCAGATGGGCGAGCGGGATGGCGGCGCCCAGCACGATGCCGGTCGCCAGCGCCGCGGCCGGGCGGGCGAGGCCGAGCGCCGCCGCCAGCACGACCAGCAGCGCCAGCACCACCATCACTTCGTCGGTATGCCATTCCGCGTAGAGCAGGATTGCGGCGGCGAGCGCGAGCAGCGCGACATAGAGGCTCTTGCTCATAGTCCCGGCCACTCCTCCCCCTCGCCGCCGATCGGCATGCCGGGCGGAATCCGCGGCAGCCGGCGCTGGTCGGCGAGCGCGGCGGTCAGCGCCTCGCGGTCGCCGAGCAGGCGCCCGAGGCCGCGGCTCCAGTCGTCGGGGGCGCGGCCGAGCTGGGCGGCGAGCCGGGCGAGCCGCTCCGAGAGCGCCAGCGCGATGGTCGGCGACAGCGCGGCATCGCGCTGCAGCCGGGCGAGCGCGAGCGCGGCGGTGGTCGCGATCCGGCGCTGGACCGCGGCCGCGGCGGGGTCGAGCCCGGCGAAGGCGAAGGTCCGCCCGATCAGCCGGTCGATCGCCTCCTGCGCCGACGGCGAGGCAGGATCGGCCTGGTTCTGGATGTCGAGCCGGTTGAGCCGCGCCGGCGCGAGCAAGGCAGCCAGCGTCACCGCCGCGCCGGTCTCGGTCGCGGCGAGCGGATCGAAGATCGGCCCGCCGGCGGTCGGCATCAGCTCGATCTCGGTCTGGCGGTCGCGGTCGCCCGACCACCCCGAAGAGAGGTGGGCGAGCAACGGCGCCGGTACGGTCAGCGCCGCCGGCGCGAGCGTGGCGAGCAAAGCGTCGAGCGCGCGGCGCTGGTCGGCGGGCGGGACCGCGCGCGCCTCGCCGCGGCCGTCGCCGGCGAGGGCATAGGTGAAGTCGACGCCGCCGACCAATTTCGCCGCCGCCTCGATCTGGTAGCGGTGGATCAGCCAGACCGGGACGAAGGCGCGCCTGAGCTGCGATTGCGGGTCGCCGGGATGGAGCGCGCCCGGGCCGAAGCGCGACACGGCGGCGGCGCGCACCGCCATCATCCGGCTGAGCTCGGCGACCGGATCGGCATAATCGTCCCACAGGCTGCCGAGCGGATGGGCCGAATCGGTCGGCCGCGCATCGTCGTCGGCGACGTAGCGCAGCCCCTGCGCCAGCGCCGCCTGCATGCGCGGCGCCGCTTCGGCGTCGGTCCGCGCGCCGTAGAGCCAATCGACCGCGAACCGGTCCCAGCGGCCGATGCCGGCGCCATAGGCGTCGCTGAGGTCGGGCCGGCCATCGACCAGCCGCACCCGCGGCGCGGGATAGTCCATCACCGAATAGCGGCCCGGGATCGAGGCCGCGAAATTATGGGCGAAGCCGAGCGCGTGGCCGACCTCGTGCGCGCCGAGCTGGCGGATGCGGGCCAGAGCGGCGGTGATCGGATCGCCGGGACCGCCGGTCCCGGTCAGGCCGGCGCCGACCAGCGCCTGGTAGATCAGCAGATCCTGGCGGATGCGCAGCGAGCCGAGCAGCACCTGGCCCTTGATGATCTCGCCGGTGCGCGGGTCGACGATCGGCTGGCCGTAGGACCAGCCGCGGGTGGCGCGATTGACCCAGTTGACGACGTTGTAGCGGATGTCGAGCGGGTCGGCGCCTTCGGGCAATATCTCGGCGCGGAAGGCGCCCGGCCAGCCCGCCGCCGCGAACGCGTCGGCCCACCAGGCGACGCCTTCCCTAAGGGCGGTGCGGATCGGCTCGGGCGCCGCCCGGTCGATGTAGAAGACGATCGGGTTGCGCACCGGCGAATTGGGGTCGGCGGGGTCGGTCCGCTCGAGGCGGAAGCGGTTGGCGAGCTCGTAGACCACCGGGCGGCCCAGCGGCGCGCTGAAATCGACCACCTGCATCCCGAACGAGCCGGCGCGCGGATCGAAGCGGCGCGGCTCATAGCCCGGCTCGGGCAAGGCGATCAGCGAATGGCGGACGACGAAGCTGACATTGCCGGTGACCGGCGCGATGTTGGCGACCTCGGGGCCCGGGCGCGCGCTGACGAAGGTCAGCCGCCCCTCGAGCTCGATGTTGCGCGGGAAGACGCGGACGAAATTGGAATCGGCGACGCTCAATTCGCTCACCAGCCGGTAGTCGCCATTCTCCTGCTCGCGCAGCGCGCGGGCGAGGTTGAGATCGTCGCGGGTCAGGAAGGGGGCGATGTCGACGAGCAGGCGGCCGTCGGCGGTCTCGGCGGCGATGTCGCCCATCCAGATCGTCGAGGTGGCGAAGCTGTGGCGCACGCCCTGCTGCTCGTCGGCGCCGGCGCCGGTGGCGCGGAACCGGGGATTTTCGATCTCGGCGACGATCTTGCGCCCGATCCGGCGGAAGACGAGCAGCCGCGAGCCGCTGCTCATCGCCCGGTCGAGCCCGAGCGAGGCCGAGCCGAGCCCGGTCTCAAGCGCGGCGACGTAGATGTAGCGGCCGGAGATCCCCTCCGCGTCGGGCGCGGGAAGCGAGAGCAGGATGCGGCCGCCGCGGGCGTCGACATGGACCGGCAGCAGCCCGTCCCGGCGGACGGTGTTTTGGAGGATTGTCGCGGGCTGGGCCGGGGCCGGCGGATCGGCCGCCAACGCGGGAACCGACGCGGTGGCGACGAGCAGGGCTGCGAGACGAAGCTTCATGGCAGCGGACACTAAGCTGGCAATCGGCGAGCGCAACGTCTAACGGGGCGCTAAAGCCCTCTCCCCTCTGGGGAGAGGGTTGGGAGAGGGGCAGACTCTCCCGCAAATCCACAAATCAATGGGCCGGATGAGGGACTCCCCCTCTCCCCGGCCCTCTCCCCGGTGGGGAGAGGGAGAAGGAATGGGCTTTCGTTGCGGAATCGTCGGGCTGCCGAATGTCGGCAAGTCCACCTTGTTCAATGCGCTGACGCAGACCGCGGCGGCGCAGGCGGCGAATTATCCGTTCTGCACGATCGAGCCCAATGTCGGCCGGGTCGCGGTGCCCGATCCCAGGCTCGACCGGATTCGGGAAATCGCCAAATCGGCGCAGGAGATCGAGACCCAGCTCGAGTTCGTCGACATTGCCGGGCTGGTGCGCGGCGCCTCATTGGGTGAAGGGCTCGGCAATCAGTTCCTCGGCAACATCCGCGAGGTCGACGCGATCGTCCACGTGCTGCGCTGCTTCGAGGGCGGCGACGTCACCCATGTCGAAGGCCGGGTCGATCCGGTGGCGGACGCCGAGACGGTCGAGACCGAATTGATGCTCGCCGACCTCGAAAGCCTCGAAAAAAGGGTGCCGAACCTGGTCAAGAAGGCGCAGCAGGGCGACAAGGAGGCCAAGATCCAGGCGAGCGTGCTTGGGCAGGCGCTCGGGCTGCTGCGCGATGCGAAGCCGGCGCGGCTGACGCAGCCCAGGGACCATGAGGAGAAATTGGCGCTCGAGCGCGCGCAGCTGCTGACCGCCAAGCCGGTGCTCTACGTCTGCAACGTCGACGAGGGCGACGCCGCCGCGGGCAACGCGCACAGCGCGGCGGTGTTCGCCAGGGCGCAAGCGGAGGGCGCCAAGGCGGTGATCATCTCGGCCGCGATCGAAGCCGAGATCGCGACCATGGCGGCCAACGACCGGGCCGAGTTCCTCGCCGATCTGGGGCTGACCGAAACCGGGCTCAGCCAGATCATCCGCGCCGGCTACGACCTGCTCCATTTGATCACCTTCTTCACCGCCGGGCCGAAGGAGGCGCGCGCCTGGACCGTCGAGAAGGGCGCCAAGGCGCCCGAGGCGGCAGGCGTGATCCATACCGACTTCGAGCGCGGCTTCATCCGCGCCGAGACGATCGCCTATGAGGATTTCATTGCCTGCGGGGGCGAGACCGGGGCAAAGGAAGCGGGCAAGATGCGCGCCGAAGGCAAGGAATATGTCGTGCAGGACGGCGACGTTTTGCTATTCCGCTTCAACGTTTGAGGGGTGCCGGACCCCGCAAAAGCGCAGATCGGGGAATCAGACGTGGCATTCTTGCTCAATCGCCGTCATTTCATCGCCGGCGCGGCCGCGACCGCCTTTGCGGCGCCCGCCATCCTCCGCGCCCAATCGCTTTTCTACTCCTATCCGTTCGCGCTCGGCGTCGCCGCCGGCGATCCGGCGCCCGACGGGTTCGTGATCTGGACGCGGCTCGCGCCCGAGCCGCTCGGCGAGCATGGCGGGATGGTGATGGAGCCGATGGCGGTCACCTGGGAAGTGGCCAGCGACGAAGCCTTCCGCGGCGTCGTCGCGCATGGCGAGGCGGTGGCGCGCCCGGAGCTCGGTCACGCCGTCCATGTCGAGGTCGCGGGCCTGCAGCCCGACCGGCTTTATCATTACCGCTTTCGCGCCGGCGGCGAGCGCAGCATCAACGGCCGGGCGCGGACGCTGCCGCTCGCGGCGAGCAGCCCGGCGGCGCTGCGCTTCGGCGTCTGCGGCTGCCAGGCCTATGACGACGGCTATTACACCGCCTACCGCCACCTCGCGAACGAGGAGCTGGCGTTCGTCTATCATTATGGCGACTATATCTACCAATATCGCGGCGGCGCCACCCGCCGCGGCCGCGAAGGCGAATTGATCGTCGCGGTCCGCCGCAGCGTCGGCCAGGAGCTGTTCGATCTCGCCGACTACAGGCGGCGCTACGGCCAGTATAAAAGCGACCCGGATTTGCAGCGCGCCCACGCCGCGCACGCCTTTTTCCACAGCTTCGACGATCATGAGATCACCGACAATTGGGTCGGCGAGGCCGGCGACGATTCGCCGGCCGACACTTTCAGGCTGCGCCGCGCGGCCGCGCTCCAGGCGTGGTACGAGCATATGCCGGTCCGGCGCGCGCAGCTGCCGCGATTCGGCGACGTCGCGATGCACCGCAGCGCCCGGTTCGGCAATTTGCTCGAGATGGACATCCTCGACACCCGCCAGTTCCGCTCGAACCAGCCCTGCGACGACGGCTTCAAGCCCGCCTGTGCCGAAGTCGCGGCGCCCAACGCGGCGGTGCTCGGGGCCGCGCAGGAGGCCTGGCTGGCCCGCAACCTGCAGCGCGACCCGGCCCGCTGGAACTGCCTGGCCCAGCAGATCATGATGATGTCGATCGACCGCCGCATCCATGACGAGCCCGCCAGGATCATCAACATGGACAGCTGGGCCGGGTATGAAGCGCCCCGGCAGCGGCTGCTGGCGCGGCTTAGGGGCCTCGACAATGTCGTCGTGCTGACCGGCGACGAGCACCAGAATTTCGCCGGCCTGCTCCACGACCGCGATGCGCCGGTCGCGGTCGAGTTCGTCGCCACCTCGATTTCGAGCGGCGGCGACGGATCGGACCTGAGGCGCGGCAGCGACCGCATCCTCGCCGAGAATTCGCAGATCAAGTTCATCAACGACCAGCGCGGCTATCTGACCTGCGACGTCACGCCCGACGAATGGCGGACCAATTATATGGTGGTCGACAAGGTGAGCACGCCGGGCGGGTCGATCTCGAAGCGGGCCACCGCCAGCGTCGCGCGCGGCACGCCGGCGCTGGCGATCGCCTAGCTGACGGAGAACGAAGTGATCTATTTCGAAGACCTCGAAATCGGCAAGGAGCGCTATTTCGGCAGCTATGAGGTGACACGCGAGGAGGTGCTCGAATTCGCCCGCAAATATGATCCGCAGCCGTTCCACCTCTCCGACGAGGCGGCGGCGAAGACCCATTTCGGCCGGCTGGCGGCGAGCGGCTGGCACACCTGCGCGATGGTGATGGCGACCACGATCAGGCATATGACGTCCGACGAGCCGCAGGCCGGGCTGGGCTCGCCCGGGATCGACGAATTGCGCTGGCTGAAGCCGGTCTATCCCGGCGACACGCTCCACGTGCGCGGGGAGATCCTCGACAAGACGCCGTCGCGCTCCAAGCCCGATCTCGGCTCGTTCCGGACCAAGACGACGGTCACCAACCAGGACGACATCCCGGTCCTCACCTTCACCTCGATCGTGCTGATCCGGCGGCGCCCGCCCGAAAAATAGGGACTGTCCCTATTTTCCGGAAGGTTTCAGCCCGCGATGCCGGCCTCGTCCTTCGCGTCCTCGTTTTTCGCTATATGCTCCGGATCGAGGGCGCCGGTGGGGCGGACGCGGCGGCTGGCCGGGCCGTGCCAGATGTTCTGATAGGCGAGATAAGCGAGGATCGTGCCGAAGATCAGGAAGATGATCACCGGCAGGCCGATCGCGTGGCGCCGCTCGAGATTGGGCTCGGCCGCCCACATCAGGAAGGCGGCGACGTCGTGCGCCATCTGCTGGCGGGTCGCCGGCGGGTTGCCCGGCCCGTAGGTCACTTGGCCGTCGGCGGTGAGCGGCGGCGGCATCGCGATGTTGAGGTTGGCGAAATAGGGATTGTAGTGGAGCCCGTGCGGCGTCTCGACCCCGGCCGGCGGCGCCTGATAGCCGGTCAGCAGCGATTCGATATAGGCCGCGCCGCCCTCGCGCGCCTTGGCCATCAGCGACAGATCGGGCGGCAGCGCGTTGTTGTTGCCGGCGCGCGCCGCGGTCTCGTTGGGATAGGGGCTCGGGAAATGGTCGGCCGGGATCGGCTTGCGCCGCGCGGGCTCGCCCGTATCCGGGTTGATCGAGGGCATCTGGATCCGCCAGCGGTCGGCGATCGCGCGCACTTCCGCTTCGGTGTAGCCGAGATCGCGCAGGTTGCGGAACGCGACCAGATTCAGGCTGTGGCAGGCCGAGCAGACCTCCTGGAAGACGAGCAAGCCGCGCTGGAGCTGCTGGCGGTCCCAGCGGCCGAACGGGCCGTCGAACGAATAAGCGATGCTGCGCGGATGCTCGTGGTGGAGCTGCTCGGCGGTCGGCTGCGGCGGATCGCCGACATAGGCGATCACGCCCCAGAGCAGCGACCAGGCGGCGACGCCGACGAAGCCGAGACCGACCAGGAAGCCGAGAATGCGGACCATGTGGCTATCGTCCCCTTACGCTTGCGCCGGCGTGACGCCGGGAATGACGGCGGGCGCGGCTTCTTCATCCTCGCCGTGCAGCACGCTCTCCGAAATCGAATTGGGCAAGGGCAGCGTCCGCTCGACTAGGGAGAGGATCGGCAGGATGATCAGGAAGTGCGCGAAATAATACATCGTCGCGAGCTGGCTCATCATCACATAGGGCTCTTCGGCCGGCAGCCCGCCGAGCCAGCCGAGCACGAGGATGTCGATGATCAGGATCAGGAAGAAGATCCGGAACATCGGCCGGTAGCTGCCCGAGCGGACCGGCGACTTGTCGAGCCAGGGCAGGAAGAACAGGAGCAGGATCGAGGAGAACATCGCCAGCACGCCCCACAATTTGGCCGGCAGGATGAAATCGACGGTGAACGCGCGCAGGATCGCGTAATAGGGCCAGAAATACCATTCGGGCGTGATGTGCGCCGGCGTCGAGAGCGGGTTGGCGGGCACGTAATTGACCGGGTGGCCGAGCATGTTGGGCGCGAAGAAGATCAGCAAGGCGAGCAGGATCAGGCCGACGCCCGCGCCGAACCCGTCCTTGGCGGTGTAATAAGGATGGAAGGGCACGGTGTCCTGCGGGGTCTTGACGTCGACGCCGGTGGGGTTGCTCGAGCCGGGAATGTGCAGCGCCCAGATGTGGAGGATGACCACCCCGACGATCACGAACGGCAGCAGGTAATGGAGCGAGAAGAAGCGGGTCAAAGTCGGCTGGTCGGGCGCGTAGCCGCCGAGCAGCCAATGCTGGATCGGCTCGCCGACCAGGGGAATCGCGCCGAACAGGCCGGTGATCACCTTGGCCGCCCAGAAGCTCATCTGCCCCCAGGGCAGGACATAGCCCATGAACGCGGTCGCCATCATCAGCAGGAAGAGGACGAGGCCGAGCATCCAGACCATTTCGCGCGGCGCCTTGTACGAGCCGTAATAGAGGCCGCGGAAGATGTGGATATAGGTGACCAGGAAGAAGAAGCTCGCGCCGTTGGAATGGGCGTAGCGCAGGAACCAGCCCCAATTGACGTCGCGCATGATATGCTCGAGCGAGGTGAAAGCGGTGTCGGCGTTCGAATTATAGTGCATCGCCAGGACGATGCCGGTGACCAGCTGGATGACCAGAGCGAGGCCGGCGAGGACGCCGAAATTCCACATGTAATTGAGGTTGCGCGGCACCGGATAGCCGCCGCCGACCGAATTGAAGACGAGCCGCGGCAAGGGCAGCCGGTCGTCGAGCCAGCGCATCAAGGGATGCTTGGGTTTGTAATCTTCAGCCCAGGGAAAGCTCATCTTTGAAAAACCTCAGCCGATGCGGACGGCGGTGGGCGCCGTGAATTCATATTCCGGCACTTCGAGATTGCGCGGCGCCGGCCCTTTGCGGACGCGCGCCGCGGTATCGTAATGCGAGCCGTGGCAGGGGCAGAAATAGCCGCCATACTCGCCGCGATTCTCGCCCTCCGCCGCGCCCAGCGGCACGCAGCCTAAATGGGTGCACACGCCCAAGGTGATCAGCCAGTTGGCATGGCCCTCCTTGGTCCGCTCGGCGAGCGTCGCCGGATCGCGCAGCGAGGCGGTGTCGACCGCATTGGCGGCATTGATCTCGGCCGGGGTCAAATTGCGGATGAAGATCGGCTGCTTGCGCCAGATCGTCTTGATCGCCTGGCCGGGCCGGATCGCGGCGATGTCGACGTCGATCTGGGCGAGCGCGAGGATGTCCGCCGACGGGTTCATCTGGTCGAGCAGCGGATAGAGAAGCGCGAGGCTGCCGACGCCGGCAAAGCTCACCGCGGCGATGTTGATGAAGTCGCGGCGGCGGACGCCGCCATCGTCGACCGCATGGGCCGCACCCTCGTTCAGTTCAACCGCAGCCATAAATTCCTTCTGCTTCTACGGGGACCGGGACAAGCGACACTTACGCACCGGGCCGGCGCCAGGCCCGGGCGGCTTGGCGCGCCTGATAGACGGGGCGGACGGCCTTTGCCAACAGGCATTTTGAGGCGGCTGTGACAGCGAACGCTGCATCGGCTAATTGGCTGCCATGCGGCTCGCGCTCCACCAGCCGAACCAGGGCGGGACGTGCCGGCGCCATCCTCCGGCGCGCGCAACCCAGAGCTGTCGGTCACGCGCTCGCTGATCCTCGCGTTGGCGGCGGGGATTGGGGTGGCCAAGGCGGTACGGCAGACAAGGGTGGTGGGGTGTGAGAGCATCATTAGCCCTGAGCGAACGGCAGCTATGCGCCCATAACGGCCGATCACGACCGCTTCGCGCAGCCCTGAAAGCCGCCGTTCCTCATGCCATCACCAAGGCGCTTATCCGCATTGACTGAAAATAGGAGACGCGCGTCTCGATGCGGCTCGGCGTCGCGCGGAAGCCGGGGATCGACTCCCAGGGTTCTCAGTAACTCAGCACCGCCGTGATCTGATCGGAATAGCTTCCCACCGACGCTCCCGCCTGGCGCGCGAGAATGCGGCCATAGACGGTCACGGTCGCTCGAAAGGGAGTGGCGCCACCCGCTACGCCGGAAATGGGCTGCGTGCGGCTTTCGCCGCTCCCGTCTCCCCACGGAATCGTTCGGGCGGGATCGAGAAACAGCTGATAGATGAGGCGATGCGCGCGGTCCGTCAGTTCACGCCGTCCATTCGCGCCCCGGCCGATCAGCGAAATGCTTCCCAGGACCGGCACGGGTGCTTCGCCGGGAGACATGCAGTTCACCTGGATCGTCGCAGTAAAGTCGGACGCTCCATTGCGCGACGGGACATATTGCCCGAAAACGAGCGCTGTGGTGGAAATGCTGCAACTGACGTTGCCGCCTGCCCTGGCAGGCGCGGGTTCCAGGACGATCAGGCAGCCAAGTCCGAGCCCCAGCGATCGCAATCGCGTCATTGGCATCGCACCGGTCCTATGAGGGGGATTTCGCCATTCACCGGCACATAGTCGAACTGCGCGACGCATGTGCTCCCGTCCGGCAGGATGACCTCTGCCCGGTTGCCTGGTTTCAACCCTGCGACATAGGCCTCGCCGTCATGCCCCACGGGTTGGTCCGCCGCGCCCGCGATCCGCACCGTCGAGCCGAGCGGAACCGGACTGCCGTCGCGGTCGTGTAATGTCAGCAGCGCGGCGGACACGCGGCGGATATTGAAATCCACCACCACGCCCGATCGGTCGGGCGGCCGCACCAGCATCCAAGTTTGCCCCACCTCGACGTCGGGGGGCAGCTTGGTCGCGTCGACCGCAAGCCGGTTGTTGCGATAGGAAAGCAGCGACGGGATCAGGAGCCTGCCGCGCGCGTCGGTGCGGCCGATGGGCCGGTTCTCGTACAGCACCGGCACGCCGCCGACGTTCCCCGTGCTCACCACGGCAAAGCTGTCGTGGATCTGGTCGCTCGCGAACAGGCTCCCGCCGGCCAGGACCAGCGCGCCCCGCGCCCCGGCGCGTCCGGCAATTGCCCCAGAAGAGAGGTCGACTCCTGCCGATACCCGGCCCCAGGAGCCGAGATACTCTCCTTCCAGCGAGCCGCGCGAGGCGGCGCCTTCGGAAAGCTGCGCGCGGTAGCCGAAATCGTCCTGCTTCTGCGTGGATCGGGAGACGTTCGCGGACCAGCTGGACTGTCCGCCGTCCCGCGAGACCTGGGCCGAAGCGGTCGTCCGCCCGAGCGAGAAGCTGATCCCGACGCCGATGCCATAGGCCCTGCGATCGCGAAGATCCCTGAACCCGGTTGCATAGAAAGCGGCGCGCCCCGCAATCGGAACGCTGTAGCTTCCCGTGACGAGATGAATGTCCGGATCAGCGAGCCTCCCGTCCGGCGACGCTTGGATCGGACCTGATGGCCGCGCCCTGGAAATGCGGCCGCTATAGGCGATGCCCAGGCTGCCCAACCAGCCGAGCTGATACCCCAGGCTGGCGTTGAGCGAGGCCCTGGGCATCGGCGCGCCATGTTCCGCGGCGATGTCGCGATAGCCGGCGGTCGCATAGGTCCCGCTCGCGCCAATGCTGAATTTGGCGGTCCTGCGCTCGAAGCCGACCGCGACCAAAGCCCCGCTCGAGCGTGCGAAGGACGGCCCGCGTCCGATGCTGCCAGCGGCCGCGATATTAACCGTGCCGAGGGTGCCCACCAGCATCGTGAAGCCGCCGCCCAGCAGGCCCAGTCGCCCGGTCACCTCGGCGTGACTTTCCAGCGTCAGCCACTCCGTCAATCCGTAACGCGAGGACTGGCTTGCGGCCCAACCGGTGTATCGGTCGTCGCCCTGGCCGAAGTTCTCCCGCACCGAGCCGATTTCGAGCGAATAGCTTGCAAGCCCGGGCCTCAGCAGTGCGGCGCTGGCATAGAAGGGTAGCGTGATCAGGGTTTGCCGGCCCAGGGGGTCCGACACGGTCACGGCGATCTCGCCGGAGCCCGTCACGACCGGAAGCGACCGGAAGGCGAACGGGCCCCGCTGGACGGGCTGGCTAAGCTGCTGAATGCCGTTGACTACCACGTTGACCGTCGAAGGGACCGCCGCCGAAGCACTGATCTGCGGCAACGGATAGGTGACGAGGTCTGGGCGCAATCCGAAGTCGCTGGCGATCTGGACGCCGCCGAGCCGCACCGCCCGGCTCCAGGGCAAGGCGCCGGTCACGACATCGCCGAGGCGCCACCGTCGCAGCCTGGAGAATTCGGTGCCGGTGAATGTGGTATCGAGGCGGGCGAAGCGCTTCTGGCCCGGAAACGGCGTGAGATTGACGAGGGCCGAGCTCTGCAACACCCCATAGGGGCTGAAGGCGCTCAACTCTGCCAGCGCGCCGCCCGTCGCACGGCCGCCAGCATAGGTGACGGCTATGTCGTAATTGAACACCGCACCGAATCCCGGAGGCGAGAAGGGGGCGAGTTCGGACGCGGTCCCGCTCCTCAATTCGGTCGGGCGCTGCGCGGAATCGCCCGCCTCCACCAGCAGCCTCTGCCTGGCCTCATCGACGCGTGCGCGAAAGTCGGGAAGCGCCGAGAGCGGAATCGGATCGGCGCCCATGGCCGTACCTTCAGGCAGGACGAATCCTAGCTCGAACAGGTCGGACGGCCTGGCGTAGATTGCGCCGTCGCGATCGAGAAACTCGCCCACCTGGCCAGTCGGACGCCCGTTGACGACAATCTCCAGCACCAGGGCGCGTTCTGCCGCCAACGCGGTGCCTGCCACCAGCATTGTCGCGATCAGAGCGCTGCCGGCCAGGACGCTGCGCATCAGGAGTCTATGACAAGGACATGCTCGCTAATGCCTGCCTGAGTCGTGACATTCAGTCGCAGCGTGGGCGCCGGCGTGGCGCCCTGCACGACCCATTCACGTTGCGCGTTGGTGAGGAGGTAGGGGTTGTCTCCACTCGATGCGATCGCCGGGTGGCTGCCGTCCGGCAAGGTCACGGCGATTGCGTGCACCTTGTCGTAGACATTGCCCGTGTTGGCGGCCGAGACCAGTATCTGGTTGCCCGGGCCCCGTCGGGCACGCCAACGCAGGCTACGCGACGGCGGCGAAGCTGCGGCCGTAATCACCGGAAGCGAGATGCGCAAAGCGATGCCGACCTGACTGCGCTGCGCGTCGGGCGAAAGCACTTCGTCAAGCAGCAGCCGATAGCTGCGCTCCCCTGTCCCTCCCGGTCCCCGCAGCAGAAGTCTTATGGTCTGCGAGGCGCCCGCCGGAATGGTGAAGATCGGAGGAGAAAGGATGATGTCTCTGGTGGGAACAAGAACGTCGGTGTTCCCCGACTGGGACCAGGCATAAGCGCGAATTTGAATCGCGACGGAGCTACCGCCGCGATTCCTTATTTCGATGACCCTGGTGCTCTGGCCGGCGACGAGATTGACCGACACCGGCGAAATCTCCAGCGAGCTCGCATTCGCAACGCCGGAAGGCAGGCAACACCAGGCGATCAGCGCGGCCAGTGCCGGTTTCAATATCGTGCAAATCCTCATCGCCGGGCCAGTCATCAGTAGGTGAGCGTGACGAGGATCGTGTCGGTATAGGGAGTGCCGCCGTCCGCCACCAAAGCCTGGCCCGTGGTGATCGACCCATAGACCGTCAGCGTCTGTTCAGCGGCGGTGCCGGTGCCGGAGACCAGTCCCGCGCCGGCGTCGCCCCAGCGGGTACCGCGCGCAGAATCCTGGAAGAGGTCATAGGCGAGGATATTCACGCCGCTGACCAGGTTGCGCTGGGCGGCGACGTTGTGCAGGCCGTTGCCCAGGCCCACCGTATAAGCGCCGCCGCCCGTGCAGGTGATGCTCAGGGTCGCCGTGCCGGGCGTGGCGCCGGTGAGTGCCATTTCACCGAAGGCGAGCGGCGTGGTGTCGAAACTGCATACCGTCGATACGTCTGCGCTCACGGCCATGTTCGCCGTGCTGGTCTGCGCGGAGGCGGCGGTGGCGGACATCATGCAGACAATTGCTGCGCCTAGGATCATTTTGGTGCTTTTCATTGTAATTCTGTCCCTCTCTAACTAATTATAACAAGCAGGATCCAAGTCGGCCTTAGATCGGGATTCGAGATATCCCCATATGATCTGTAGTCATAGACCGCATTTTTACGCTAGATTGCGGGAAGATACTTATATAAAACGTAATAGAATATTAACTAGTGCGTATATTTACTGAATCTATCTTGGATTTTTTTATGGAATAGGAAAGAACCAGTGTAGGTGAAGCAAGCGTCTGGCTGGCGGGCCGGCCCGCAATCTAAGAGCCGTGCAGATCCTGCTTGGCCACACGAAGATTGAGAGCACCGTCCGATATCTCGGCGTAGATATCGAAGATGCCTTGGCGCTCGCCGAGGGCACGGAAATCTAGATGTAGGTGGCGCTCGGCATGCCGAGCGCCACATTCCTATGACAGCTTTGGATGGAAAGCCGCCGGAAGCGGCCCGTCCGCTAACGGCCAGTAGCCGACGATCGACTGGTGAAGGGGTCGCTGGAGTTTTTGTTTAGATTATGGGCACACGTACTTTTTGGCCAAAAAAATACGTGTGCCCATTTACAGTCTCCGGGCGAAACGCCTCCGCCGCGGTTCGGATGCATTTGCGCGCCCGGGCGCATTCTGATCGAATACACCGTGCGTTTTCCTTGGTGATGAAAGGTAGGCTGATGCTGCGAGCGCTGACGGTGGGGACGACGCTGCTGTTGCAGGCCCTCGCCGCGCACGCCCAGGAGCCGCAGGGCGGATCGCGTGCCGGCGACCGATACGAAATTCGGAGCGAGCGCCTGTGGTCGCGGAGCTCCGGCGAAGGCTCTTCGGGGAGCTCACGCGATGTCGACGTGCTGATGGAGCGCGTGATCGCGGTGCGCGACGCCGGAGAGGAGCTGGAATTCGACCTTCCCGACGACGCGACGGCCGAGGATCGGGCCCGGACCTGGCAATTTCCCGTGCGCGTTCTGCGGCCGTCGCAGGGGCCGCTCCAGCTGCTCAACGGCGCCGAGCTTGAAGCGCGCGTCGAGCGCTGGCTGGCGGCCGCGGGGTGGCCCCGCGCAATATGCGGCCGGTGGATTTTCACCTGGAACGCGTTCCGCATCGAATGCGATCCGCAATCGGTGATCCCGGGGCTCGCGCGACTCGATCTTGAGTCGCTCGATCTTCGTGAGGGAGCGCCGTATCGGGAGGCCGGCGCGCGCGGACCGGGGGTCCTGAGACGGGAGACGCGCGGTTCGGATGGCGCGGCTTTCGTCGTCGAGCTGGAGGTCGACCCCGAGGCGGTACGCCGGGAACGTGCCCAAAATGATGTCGTCGTCGCGGAAATCGGCAGGAGGGAGAGCCTGTCGCTCGACGCGGCGCTTCAGGCGCACTCGGCCGAGCGGATTTCCGGAACGATCAGGATCAATTTCGAAACGGATGCGGCGGGGCGCGTGCGGCGGCGGAGGAAGGTCACCGAGCTGGCGATCGAAGGGCCGGATGGCGGGCGCGAGACCCAGACATTCACGGACACGGTGGAGCGGCGCCTTGTCTCGCGTGCCGCGCCCTGATCACTGTCCGATGCGGCTCGCGCTCCATCAGCCCGACCAGGCGGGGAATGTCGGCACGATCCTGCGCCTCGCCGCCTGCCTCGGCGTCCCGCTCGACCTGATCGAGCCCTGCGGCTTTCCGTGGGGCGACAAGGCGCTGAAGCGCGCCGGCATGGACTATGCGGAGCTCGCCAACGTGACCCGGCACGCCGACTGGGCGGCGTTCGAGGCGCGGCTGCCGGGGCGGCTGGTCCTGTTCACCACCGCCGGCGCCGTCCCCCTCCCCGAGGCGCGCTTCGAACTTGGCGACACCCTGCTCTTCGGCTCCGAAAGCCGCGGTGCGCCGGAAGAGGTGCATAAGCGGGCGGACTCGCGGGTGCGCATCCCGCAGGTCGAGGGGACGCGGTCGCTGAACCTGGCGGTGGCGGCGGGGATCGGGCTGGCGGAGGCGCTGCGGCAGACGGGGTTGTGGGTGGAGTGAGGATCCATCGCCGGCGGCGCCTGCATCGACCACGTGGCCCAGCGGAAAATAGTGACTGTCACTATTTTCTGACCCCCAGGTGGATGCCGGATCAAGTCCGGCATGACGAGAAGGGGAGCTGTCTCCCCGCGAACTCCGCCCGCGCATCCTCGCCCGTTCCGTGCTAAGCCCCCGCCGCAACGGGAGGGGGACCCCATGCCGTATCGCCATGCGCATGTTTACGTGCTGGTCGTGATCGCCGTGATCGTCGCCGGGTTCTGGCCGAGCTATTTTTCGGTTTGGGGCAGCGCGCCCTGGCAGTTTCACGCCCATGGCGTCGCCGCCGGCCTGTGGGTGACGATGGTCGCGGCGCAGAGCTGGACCGCGCAGCACCGGCAGCTGCCGCTGCACCGCGCGGTCGGCAAGGCCAGCCTGCTGCTCTTCCCGTTCCTGATCGGCGGGCTCGCCGCGATCATCGACGTGACCGCCAAGGGTTTCGTCGCGGGCGACGGCCCGGTGCGGATCATGTTCGGCGGTTCGTTCCTGATCGGCCTGGCGCTCGCCATCGCCGCTTATGTCACCGTCTATTACCGGGCGCTCAAATACAGGCGGAAGGTGTGGGTTCACGCGGGCTACATGCTGACGACGCCGCTGATCCTGTTCGAATCGCCGTTCAGCCGGCTGCTCAATGGGTTCATGCCGGGCCTCGTCATCGGCGGGCCCGACGATTTCGGCCTGATCATGCCGTCGATCCTGTGGGCGATGGCGATCGAGCTGGCGGTGATCGCGGCGATCTGGCTCAGGTACCGGGAGAAGGCGAACCCATTCCTCGTCGCGGCCGGCTTCATCGCCGCGCAGATGCTGACGATGGGGCTGATGGCGGACTCGGCGCCGCTCAAATCGCTGCTTGCCGCGATCGGCCAGGCGCCCAGCGCGGCCGTCGTGCTGTCCGGCTTCGCCATCGGCGCGCTGACCAGCTGGGCCGGATGGCGGGCGGGCAAGCGCCCCGCGGTCCCGGTTTCGGAGGCCGTGCAGCCGGCCTGAAGCAGCGCGCGCAAAAAATAGTGACTGTCACTATTTTCGCAAATCGTCACTCCGGACTTGATCCGGAGTCTGCCTTCTTCCAGCGGCTGTCGTCGACAGAAAAAGGTGGATGCCGGATCAAGTCCGGCATGACGAGAAAGGGGGCCTAGCGGTCAGGCACCTCCGGCGGCGGTGGCAAGAGGCCGAGCGCCTTTAGCCTGTCGCGGAGCAGAATCATCGCCATGTCGAAGGTCCAGGCCTGCCGCCGCCCGCCGGGCTTGAAGCCGCGCTCGGCGCGGCGGGGCTTGCGGTCCCAGCGGGCGAGGAGCTTCATGGTGCGGTCGAACTCGGCATCCGCGCCGGCGTTGCGGCCGCACGCGGGACAGGCCCCTGCCCTGCGCTTCGGACCGAGTTCAGCACCCGCCTCAACCGCCCCGCGGAGCCTGTTTTGCGCGGCGAGCCGCTGGCGCAGCGCCTCGGCCTCGAGCGCGGCATAGCCTTCGGCGAGCGCTTCGCGATAGGCCTCGGCGAAGGCGGGGGCGGTGCCCAGGCGGCCTTGAACACGCAATCACGGCGGCGCGCGCCGTAAAAGCCCATCAGGCTGAAGCCGGCCTCGGCCGCCGCATCCTCGCGCCGCGCGCCGCGCCGCAGCGCCGCGACGAATTCCGCCTTGGCCGCCGCGTCGATGCCGCGCTGGCCCGGGCACGAATCATCCTTCCCGGTCATGCGCGAATGTAGAATAGGAAAGGAACGCTGTAGGAAAGCCGTTCGCGCCGGCTGAAGGAGGCGAAGATGGACCGATTCGAACGGCGCAGAATGGACGGCGCCGAATTTCACGACGTTTCGCTTGCGGGCGCCCTTTTCGACAACGTCAATCTCTCCGGCGCGCGGTTCGAAAACGTCAATCTCTCGGGCGTCAGCATCCAGAACGCCAACATCAAGGGCCTCAGGATTTTCGGCTATGACGTCGCCGGCTGGATTCAGCAGCAGCTCGACCGCGATTGCGGCGAGCATTGAGAAGCCAAGCCCCTCCCCCGGCGGGAGGGGATTTGATAGGCGGTCGTGGATGAAAGAGTTGGACGATCAGCAGCAGGCGGCGCGCGACTGGTTCGAATCGCTGCGCGACCGGATCTGCGCCGAATTCGAGGCGATCGAGCGCGAGGCGGGCAGCGAGGCGGCCTTCGCCTACACGCCCTGGGAGCGCGCGGACCCGGATGGAGCCCCCGGCGGCGGCGGCACGCGCGCGCTGATGACCGGCAAGGTGTTCGAGAAGGTCGGGGTCAACGTCTCGACCGTCGGCGGGCGCTTTTCCGACGAGTTCGCCGCCACCATCCTCGGCGCCGAGGAGGACCCGCATTTCTTCGCCACCGGGATCAGCCTGGTCGCCCACATGGCCAACCCGCACGTGCCGGCGGTCCACATGAACACCCGCTTCCTCGTCACCACCCGGCGCTGGTTCGGCGGCGGCGCGGACCTCAATCCGCCGATCGCCTGTGAAGAGGACACAGCCGAGTTCCACGCCGCTTTGCGCGCCGCCTGCGCCGCCCACGACCCGACTTATTATCCGCGCTTCTCGAAATGGGCGGAGGATTATTTCTTCATCCCGCACCGCGGCGTCCACCGCGGCGTCGGCGGCATTTTCTACGATCATCTCGAGGGTTTCTTCGAGCAGAATTTCGCCTTCACCCGC
Source organism: Sphingomonadales bacterium (assembly GCA_034668465.1). Taxonomy (GTDB): domain Bacteria; phylum Pseudomonadota; class Alphaproteobacteria; order Sphingomonadales; family Sphingomonadaceae; genus Allosphingosinicella. The sequence continues at coordinate 23,147 of JAXDPI010000041.1, read as the reverse complement.
GACGTCGGCGAGGCGTTGCTCGACGTCTATCCGAAGATCGTGCGGCGGCGAATGGCGGCGCCGTTCACCGCGGAGGACCGCGCCACCCAGCTCGCCTGGCGCGGCCGCTATGCCGAGTTCAACCTGATCTACGACCGCGGCACCCTGTTCGGCCTCAAGACCGGCGGCAATGTCGACGCGATCCTGATGAGCTTGCCGCCGGTGGCGACCTGGGCATGAGCGACGCACTGATCGGCGTGCCGCCCGGCCATGTCGGCGCGGTGGTGACCTTCCTCGCCATGACCGCGCGGCCGGCGAGCGCGGACGTCCCGGCCTCGCCGCTCAGGCTGGAGAAGTGGGACGCGGTCGACCCCGCCCGCTACCGCGCCTTGTTCGCACGGGTCGGCGCGCGCTGGCTGTGGTTCTCGCGGCTGGCGATGACCGACGCCGTGCTGCTCGCCAAGGTCGGCGAGGTCCATGAGATACGCAATGAAGACGGCGAGTCCGCCGGCATGCTCGAGCTCGATTTCACGGCGCCGGGCCTGTGCCAGATCCGCTTCCTCGGCCTCGTCCCCGAGCTCGCCGGCCTGGGCCACGGCCGCTGGCTGTTCGCCGAGACGCTGCGGCGCGCCTGGGCCGACGGGGTCGAGGAGGTCAGGGTGCACACCTGTTCGCTCGATCATCCGGCCGCCCTGCCCGCTTATCTGCGCGCGGGCTTCACCGCCTACGCCCGCGCGTTCGAGAGCTTCCCCGACCCGCGCCTCACCGGCCTGCTGCCGCGCGACACCGCCCCGCAGCTGCCGTTGATCGGCTAGGCGAACACGTCCCGATCGCCGGTGCCGGCAAGCTGGGCGTAGATGCGCGCGATGCAGGCGGTGAACAGGCCGCTCACCACCGCCTGGACCAGCGCCGAGATCAGCAGCACCAGGAACATCGCGATGCTGCCGGGCTGCGGCTGGCCCGCGACGAGATAGACCAGGATGCCGCCGATCGCGCCGACCGCCATCAGCACCACCAGCGAGACGAGGATCACCAGCAGCAGGAAGCCGAGCAGCCGCCAGTAATGACCGCGGGTCAATTGCCAGCTGCGCCGGATCAGCGCCACCGGGCCGATCGATTCGGCCGCCGCCGCCGGCGTGATCAGGATCAGCCGCACCCAGAAGAGCAGCAGGACCGGGATCATCAGCAAGATCGGAATCACCGCCAGCGCCGGCGGGACCACGCCCGGCGCGGCGAGCAGGGCGATGATCAGGATCAGCGGAATCATCAGCAGGGCGGCGGCGATGCCGACCAGCAAAGCGGCGCCGAGCAGGACGAGGACGCGCCTGAGCCCGATCTGGAGCGCTTCGCCGACGCTGGCGCCGGGGCGCAGCGCGAGATAGGAGATCGCCAGCCCGCCGATCAGGCTGCTAACCACGGCCACCGGCACGAACAGCAGCCAGAGGCCGGCCTCCGGCGCCTTGCCGGGCGTCGTGACCGGCGCCATCGCCTGGAGAATCGAGCCCGGCAGCGACATCAGCAGAAACGCGACCGGAAAGAGCAGCCTGGCCTCGCGCCTGGCAAAGTCCGCGGTTTCCTCCCAAGCCTTGCTGATCGACAGAAGCGGCATCGGATTTCCTTCCCTGTTCGGCCACGTTATGCGCGAGGGCGATGACCGGCGCAACGCATAGGCGGGCCGATTCCGGGTCCCCTTCCCTCCCCCACGCGATCGAATGGCGGGTGTCGGACGGGCTGACGCCCTATCCCGAGGCGCTGGCCGGGATGGCGGCGCGGGCGGCGGCGATTCGCGCCGGCGAGGCCGATGAGCTGATCTGGCTGCTCGAACACCCGCCGCTCTACACCGCCGGCACCAGCGCCGACCCGGCGGAATTGTTCAACCCCGAGGGCTTTCCGGTCTACGCGGCCGGCCGCGGCGGCCGCTACACCTATCACGGGCCGGGGCAGCGGGTCGGCTATGTCCTGCTCGACCTCGACCGGCGCGGCCGCGACGTGCGCCGATTCGTCCATGCGCTCGAAGGCTGGCTGATCGCCACGCTCGGCGAGCTCGGCGTCGCCGCGCGCCGGGCGCCGGGACGAATCGGCATCTGGGCCGACGGGCCGCGCGGCGAAGCCAAGGTCGGCGCGCTCGGCCTGCGCATCCGCCGCTGGGTGACGATGCACGGCTTCGCGATCAATCTGGACCCGAAACTTTCTCACTTCTCAGGCATCGTGCCGTGCGGTATTGCCGACTTTCCGGTGACCAGCCTCGGCGAAATGGGTTTGGCGGACGTCCAGCCCCGTTTCGATCTGGCACTCAGGCGGGGGTTCGACGATTTTCTATTCTCTCTCGAGGGGGGAATGGGCGGGCGTGGAACGGGGGAGGCTTGAGGGCCTTGCCCTTTCCGTATAACGTGGACGCGATTTGGGCAAAAAGGGGCCTACCCGGACCAAATCGATACTCTAGGGAGACCTTTTCATGCGTAAGATCCTTACTCTTTCGATGGTTGCCGGCGCGGCCCTTGCGGTCGCGGCGTGCGGCGGCAACAAGGCGGCCAACAACACCACCGCCAACAACACCGCCAGCGACACCACCTACGACGCCAACATGGACACCAGCATGGACACCAACATGTCCATGGATTCCAACATGTCGGGCGGCAACACGACCAACACCACGACGACGACCACGACCACGAACACGACCAACACTCACTGAGTTGGTCCGATCGGTTCGACGGGAAGAGGGCCGCCGGGCGACCGGCGGCCTTCTTTTTTGGCGTTTATGCGTCTTGCGAGCACGCGGCCCGGGAATGTCCGCTAAGGGTGGAAAGCGGACATGGGAGTGCGGCCAAACCTTGCGAGCACCCGATCTCCTCCGCGCGAGTTGCCCCGCGCGGGGAAGCCGGTCTCACCAAGGCCATTCGCTGGAATCCACGATGCCGTCGCCGTTGCGATCGAGGCGGGCCCAGGCCGCGGCGCTGTAATATTCGTCGGCGCTGAGCCAGCCGTCGCCATTGGCGTCGAACGCCGTGTAGCTCGGCTCGTAGGCGGACCGCTGGTAAGTCGAATAGAAGCCGCCGCCATACCAGCAATTGGCATATTCGCGGCGGCTGATCCGGCCGTCGCCATTGGCGTCCCAGCTGCGATAGCCGCCGGCGCGATAGGTGTTCCATTCCGCGTTGCTGATCCGGCCGTCGGCGTTCCTGTCAATCGGTCCATAGGTGCCGCAGGCCGCATAGGCGCGGTTGGCGTCGAACGCGTCGGCGACCGATTCGACGTCGGCGCCGACGCCGCGCACGGTGTTGCAGCCGGCCGTCAGTGCGGCCGCGGCGACGGCCGCGAACAGGGGGGCGATGTAGCTGCGCATAGGATTCTCCTCCATTTGAATCCCTCGGCACCGTCCGCTCGCCAGGCGAGGACGTCGTTGTAACTTTTGCAGAAAACCATTGTTCCCTGGGTCGGCTGGGAGTCCCGAGGCGACAGCGGGAGGTTCAATTGCATCGCACCTGACCAGATGGGGACCAGATGCCCGCAATGGGTCGCGAGCGGCCGGTCCGGCAAGGGTGGATAGCGGACGCGCCGACACCGGGTTCACGCGGATGGCGTTGAGCGGTAGAGGCACCCCGGCCAAGCTCTCCCGCGCTGGACACAGGGACCACCATCTGGTTCATGCGATTGCAACCGAGGGGAAGAGAGCGTGTCTGCGACCGGCCCAAGCGAAGTCGTGCCGCCCGAAGGAGACGCCGGCCCTCCCGAGAGGCTGGCGGGCATGAAGGCAGCCCTGGACCGAGCGCTACGAACAGACGACCGCCTTCGCCACAAGATCGCGAAGCTGGAAAAACAGCTCCAGGCCAAGAGCGACCTTCTGACCGAGGTGAACCATCGCGCGAAGAATAACTTGCAGATGGCAATGGCCATGCTCTCGATGCAAGCGCTGGCGGCTGAAGATTCCCGCGTCGCTTCGGCGTTGCAGGTGGCCGCCGAGCGGCTCGGATATCTCGCTCGCGTTCATGAGCTTTTGTATCAGCGCGGCGACGACATTCAGGTGATCGACATCGGCGCCTTCCTCAAGGACATTGGCGGAGCGCTGGAACGAGCCTTCGACAGGAAGGACGTGCGGCTTCGCTACGACGTGACCTCGCTGAAACTCGATGTGGAGCGCGGAACGAGCGTTGCCTTGATCGTGGGTGAGGCCGTCCTGAACAGCTACAAATATGCCTTTCCTGACCGGGCGAGCGGCACGATCGAGATCGTCTGCAAGGAAGAAGGCGGCATGATCGTCCTGGCCGTTCGAGACGATGGCGTAAGCTTCCCTGCCGAAGAGCGGCGTGGTTCGCTGGGAATGCGGCTGCTCCGCGCCCTAGGCCGAACCTTGGGAGGGGAAACATCCGTGAAAAGCGGACGCGGCACCGAGGTTAGCGTGTCCTTTCCTCTCGCGCCACCGGAAGCCTGAACGGCCGCAATGGGTCGATTGCGGACATTCGCCTCGCCTTCTTTTTGCGCGAGGCTTGAACGCGCGCCGCTTCGGAGGGATAGGGAGGCGACGAACTTGCCAGAGGAGCCGAAGCCATGCGTAACCTGATCATCCGCACCGCCATGATCGCCTGTGCCGCGCTCGCCCTGGCCGGCTGCGGCCGGGGCAACAAGGCGGCCAACAATGTCAGCACCAACGAGCTCGACGCCAACATGACGCTGACCGCGCCGGCCAACGACGCCAGCGCCGTCGAAAGCGCGACCAATCTGGCCGAGCCGGCCGCGCCGCCCGCCAACAATACCGGCACCGACGCGCCGCCGCCGAGCGTCAACAATGTCGAGGCCAACACCGTCGGCATGTGAGCCCAGGGCGCGGGCGGCGGACGAAGCGTGCCGCCCGCGCGACGGAAACGGTCTTCATGGGTGGGGCAAGACCCGTCCGCTTGGTACGGTCGAGACGATGCGCGCCGCCGGAGGGGTGAGATGAGAGCGAGTTCCAGACTGCGTTTGGCGGCACTGACCGCCGTCCTGCTCGCCGCGCCCGCCGCCGCGAGCGCCCAGCTGTTCGTCAACGACCCGGTCTATCCGACCGCGCCGATCGACGGCAGCGACCCGCTCGTCGGCCTGCCGCTCCGGGGCGCGACCCCGGCCGAATATCGCGCCCATCTGCTCTGGAACCTGCGCGCCGGCCTCAACGTCGCGGCGCTGCAATGCCAGTTCTCGCCCTATCTGCGGACGGTCGACACCTACAACGCCCTGCTCAGCCACCATGCGCGCGAGCTGGCGGCCGCTTATTCCGCGCTCGAAGGCTATTTCCGCCGCACCGGCGGGCGCGAGGGGCCGCGCCAGTTCGACCAATATTCGACCCAGACCTACAACAATTTCTCGACGCTGCAGGCGCAATACGCCTTCTGCCAGACCGCCTCGCGGATCGGCAAGGAAGCGCTGGCGCGGCCGCGCGGGCAGCTTACCGAGCTCGCCGCGGCGCGAATGCGCGAGTTCCGCACCAGCCTCGTCCCGACGCCCGATTTCTACGCCTTCACCCGCCAGCCGATCCGGCTCGCGCCGCTCGCGCTTACCGCGCCGCCGCCGGTCGATTGCTCGCGCCTGCCGCGCCGCGAACGGCGCGACTGCGAGCGCCAGCAGGAGCGTTAGGACCGCCGGGCTCAACCAAAAGCCGCATGCTCGTCGTGAATTGAGGGAGTCATCCCGGCGGAGGCCGGGATGACTCTGAAATAGCTGACAAATCCGACCGATTTGGAAATCGGCCAGTTGAATACGGTCCTCAGGGCAGCCCCAGCAATTTGTGGGTCTGGAGGCTGAGCTTCCAGCGCGGGTTGCGCATCACGAAATCGATCGCGGCGGCGAGCGCCTGGTCCTTGTCGGCGCAGTCCATCGGCTGGATCAGCAGATGGCGGAAATCCCAGGCGGCGAGCGTCTCGGGATCGAGCCCCGGCTGCGGCCAGACCAGCTTGAGCTCGTCGCCGCTGCGCTGGACGATCTCGGTGCCGGCCTTCGGGCTGACGCAGATCCAGTCGATCCCGGCCGGCGCCGGCAGCGTGCCGTTGGTCTCGACCGCGACCTCGAAGCCGCGGGCGTGGAGCGCGTCGAGCAGCGGGGCATCGAGCTGGAGCATCGGCTCGCCGCCGGTGACGACGACGAGCGGGCGCGCGCCCGCGGCCCACAGCTCGGCGACCTTGGCGGCGAGCGCGTCGGCCTCGTAGCGGCCGCCATTGTCGCCATCGAGGCCGACGAAGTCGGTGTCGCAGAAGTGGCAGGCCGCGTCGGCGCGGTCCTGCTCGCGGCCGCTCCACAAATTGCAGCCGGCGAAGCGCAGGAAGACGGCACGGCGGCCGGCCTGCATCCCCTCGCCCTGGAGGGTCAGGAATATCTCCTTGACCGCGTAGCTCATGGCGACGCCGCGTAAATTGTGGGGTCGGCGAGACCCGCCTCCGCAAACCCCCTGGCGCGCAGCCGGCACGAATCGCACAGGCCGCAATGGCGCCCGTCCGCGGTCGGGTCGTAGCAGGACCAGCTCATCCCGGCGTCGAGGCCCAGCCGCGCCGCCTCGCGCGCAATATCGGCCTTGGTCATTGCGATCAGCGGGGTGTGGATCGTGAAGCGGTCGCCCTCGACCCCCGCTTTGGTGGCGCGATTGGCGAGGTCCTCGAACGCGCGGACGAATTCGGGCCGGCAATCGGGATAGCCGGAATAATCGAGCGCGTTGATGCCGATGAACAGGTCGCGCGCGCCCGCCGCCTCGGCCCAGCCCAGGCAGAGCGCGAGGAAGATGGTGTTGCGCGCGGGGACGTAGGTGACCGGGATCACGCCCTCCTCGACGCCGCCTTTGGGCACCGCGATGTCGCCGGTCAGCGCCGAGCCGCCGAAAGCGGCGAGGTCGAGCGGCAGGACGATGTGGCGCTCGGCGCCGAGCCGGGCGGCGATCGTCCGGGCCGCGTCGAGCTCGATCCGGTGGCGCTGGCGGTAGTCGACGGTGAGCGCAAGCAGGCGAAAGCCCGCCTCGCGCGCGAGCGCGGCGGTCACCATCGAATCGAGGCCTCCGGAGAGGAGTATGACGGCCAGGGGAGCCATGGCCGCGCATATAGCGGCCCCGGCCGAAAAAAGAACGGGCCGCCCCCGAAGGGGCGGCCCAGTTCAGGCTCTCGAAGCCTGCTAGGGAGGAAAGCGTGCCCGCTAAGGCACGAACACCGCTCTACAGGCGGATGGTAAACAAGCGGTTAACTACGACGAAGTCGTACCCCGGCGCAGGCCGGGGTCCAGGAAAGGAGATAAAGCTGGACCCCGGCCTTCGCCGGGGAACGACAAGCTTAGCACGGTCCCGTTCGCCGCGCCTGGGCCCTGAGCGCGAAGGGCTGGCCGTTGTGCAGGCCCTGGCTGTCGATCTGGACCAGCCGCGGCGTTTCGACGCGCAGCACGGTGCGCCCGCGCCCCATCCCCGGGCAGACATAGTCGACCGTCACATTGTGCGCGTCGGTGGAGAGAATCTCGCGAGTGCAGGGCTGCGGGCCGTGCTGCGGCTGGGCGAGCAGCAGCGGATCGCCGAGGCAGACAATGCCGGCCGCGTTGCCGCCGGGGTCGCGCAGCTGCCAGGCGCCGCTCTCGAGCTGCGCGAGCGGCCCCGGTTGCTGGGTGGCGGCCGGCCAGGCGGCGCCCAGGAATATCGCCGACAGGGCGATCGAAACACGCATAAGCCGAGCCCCTCCCGCGAGCCCTTTCCGCGACGATTGTAGCATGAATGCGGCGCCGCGGGCGAGCCGCTTCCTCAGCCGTCGAGGTCGCTCTGCCGGATCGGGAAGATTCGCGAGCAGAATTCGCAATCGACGCTGATGAAGCCGTCCTCGTCGACCATCGCCGCTTGCTCCTCGGGCGCGAAGCGCGCCAGCACGCCGCGGACATGTTCGAGGCTGCAGCGGCAGCCCTTGCCGAGGGGCACGGTGGCGAGGATGCGGATCTCGTCCTCTTCGTGGAACAGCCGCCAGATCAAAGTCTCGAGCGGCAGGTCCGGATCGGCGAGCTCTTCGGGCTTTATCGTCTGGGCGAGCACGCGGACATGCTCCCATTCGGGATGGTCGAGCCTGGCATGGAGTCGCTCGCGCCCTTCCTCGCCCTCGGGCAAATGCTGGAGGAGGAGGCCGCCGGCGACGCGGCCGTCCTGGCTTACCGCGAGCCGGACCAGGCTCGGAATCTGCTCGGACTGGGCGAAGAAATGCTCGAGCGCCTCGGCGAGGCTGCCGCCCTCGAGCGGCACGATCCCCTGATAGCGTTCGTTCGAGACCGCCTGATCGAAGGTGATCGCGAGATAGCCCTTGCCGAACAGCGAGAACAAGGAGGGCAGAGCGGGCTGCTCGGCGAGCCGCTCGCCGTCGAAGCGGACATAGCCGCGCAGCTCGCCGCCTTTATAGTCGGCGACGAGCAGGTCGACGATTCCCGCCTCGGTCTGCGCCTGCAAGGTGAGCTGGCCGCCGGCATGCTTGAGCGCCGCGCCGAGCAAAGCGGTCAACGCCAGCGCCTCCGACAGCAACCGCGCGATCGGCGGCGGATAATCGTGCGCCGAGAGGATTTCGCCAAGCGCCGGCCCGAGCCGCACCAGCCGCCCGCGGGCGTGCCGGGCGGGCAGCGCGAAGCCCATTGCCGCGTCGACCGGCGCGGCTGGCTCAGTCCTCGGTTCGGAAGCCATGCCGCGGATGTGGCGATTCGCGCGTGCCGTTCAATCCCCGGCTCAAACGAGGGTGACGATCCTGGCGACGACGCCGAGCAGCTTGGCGACGCCGTCGAGCACCGGCTTGACCGCCTTGAAGCTCGCGAGCGCCTTGTTGAGATCGCCGATCGCCAGGCGAAGCGCGGCGGCGTCGGCAGCGAGCTGGCCGGCAATCGCGTCGAGCTGGGCGCGGCGCAGCGCCTGGATGGCGAGACCGGTGTCGACCATCGCCTGGCCGGCGCGGGCTCGATCGGCGGGCGGGGCGGCCTGAATCAGCAGCAGGCCGGCCGCGGAATTGAGCTTGCGGTCCGCTTCAACCAGCGCCGCTTCGGTATCGCCGAGCAGGGTCGCGGGATCGTCGCTCATGGCCGGTTCTCCTGGCTGGGCCGCGCCCGCACCTGCTCGATCAGGCTTACCAGCCGGCCGAGATCGGCGGCATAATCGGCCAGCTCGCCCGGCTCCATCCGCCCCTCGGCGAGCGCAGCGAAGGCGATCCGCAGCCGCCGCGACAATTGCACTGCCTGCTCGGCCGGCGCCGAGGCGACCGCGCTCTGGAGGAGCAAGGTGCGGCGCCGGCTCGCCCAATCGGACGGCAGCGAGGCTGCCTGGGCATAAGGCGCGACGACCGAATCGAGCATCACCCGCTCGCTCAATATTTCCTGGTTCTGGCGGATCTGGCGGGCGAGCAGCTCCAGCATCGCGCTCTGCAGCGCCAGCTGGCGGTCGATCACCGGGCCGTGGCGGCGCAGCTCCTCGCCGAGCCGGCGCGAGCGGATGCCGGAGACGACGAAGGTGGTGGCGTCGCCGATCAGCGTGGCCGGCGTGGCGCCGCCGATCGTCGCATGTTCGAGCGCCGGCGACAAAGCCTGCAGCGAGCTCACCACATTGCCGGCCGATTGGCCGATCGCGCTGTCGCCGTCGAAGCTGGCCAGCGCCCCGAGCGCGATGAAATAGTCGCTGAGCAGGTTCACCTGGCTCTTCAGCCGGGCATAAGCGAGGCTGGTCTCGAGCACGGCGGCGTTGGTCGCGATGATGTTGCGCTGCCGGGCCGCCGCGTCGGTCACCAGCGCCCGGGAATTGATCAGCCGCTGCGAATCGGCGTCGATATTGGTTTCCTGCGCCTGGTCGATGACCTTGACGACGGCGCCTTCATAGGATCGGCCGAGATCGGCAAACGCCTTGAACCGGTTGATGTTGGCGGTCGAGCTGCACGCCGTCGCGGCGATCGCCGTGGCAAGCAGCACCAGCCATCGTGCCGGCATGATCTTTTCCCCGCGTGCGAAACTGGTCAGTGCTTTACTTGCGACGAGGGGGAATTATTTGCAAGGCCCCGGGACGGGCAAGTCGTCGGGCGATCAGGCCGCCTGCGGCACCTCGTAGGTCCGCGCCGCCTCCGACAGGCGCTCGACGAACTCGGCGATATGCGCCTCCTCGACGATCAAGGGCGGCAGCACGCGCATGACGTTGTCGCCGGCCGCCACCGTCAGCAGCCCCTGCTCGCGCAGATAGGCGACGAAGGCGCGGCTGTCGGACTTCATCTTGACGCCGAGCATCAGGCCGAGCCCGCGGACGTCCTCGAAAAGAGCGTCGTGATTGGGGATCATCTGCTCGAGCGCGCCCCTGAGCCGCTCGCCCATCCGCGTCACCCGGGCGAGGAATTCGTCATTGGCGACGACGTCGAGCACCGCCTGGCCGGCGGCGCAGGCGAGCGGGTTGCCGCCGAAGGTCGAGCCGTGGGTGCCGACCACCATCCCCGCCGCGGCCTTTTCGGTGGCGAGGCAGGCACCCATCGGGAAGCCGCCGCCAATCCCCTTGGCCACCGCCATGATGTCGGGCGCGATGCCGTAATGCTCGTGCGCGAACATCCTGCCGGTGCGCGCATAGCCGCACTGGACCTCGTCGAGGACCAGCAGCAGATCGTGCGCGTCGGCGAGCGCGCGCAGGCCAGCCATGAAGGCCTGGCTCGCCGGGCGGATGCCGCCCTCGCCCTGGATCGGCTCGATCAGGAAGCCGGCGGTGTGCGGCCCGATCGCCGCCGTCGCGGCGTCGAGATCGTCGAACGGGACGACGGTGAATCCGGGCAGCAACGGCGCGAAGCCGTCGCGCAATTTCTCCTGGTCGGTCGCGCTGATCGTCCCCAGGGTACGGCCGTGGAAGGCGCTGGCGAAGGTGATCAGCGCGTGCTTTTCCGGACGGCCGTGATGATGGTGGTAGCGGCGCGCGGTCTTGATCGCGCATTCGACCGCCTCGGCCCCCGAATTGGTCAGGAAGGCGGTGTCGGCGAAGGTGAGGTCGACCAGCCGTTGCGCGAACGCCTCGCCCTGCGGGCTGCCGTAGAGGTTGGAGACGTGGATCAGGGTCGCCGCCTGGTCCTGGATCGCTTTGGTCAGCACCGGATGATTGTGGCCGAGCGCATTGACCGCGATGCCGCTCGCGAAATCGAGATATTTCTCGCCCTTCTCGCCGTAGAGCCAGACCCCCTCGCCGCGCACCGGCCGCACCGGCGAGCGCGGGTAAACGGGCATGAGCGGCGTGATGGCCATAAGACGGGCTCCAGGCTGAAAAATGAATGCGGAAAAGGCGACCCTTGTGAGGCCGCCTTCCCACTCCCCGCTATAGGGATTTGGGGAGCGCCGCGTCAATCGACCGGCGCCCCCCTCTCGTCGTTCCCGCTTTAGTAGCGGCGGCCGTCGCGGTCGTTGCGCTCGTCGCGCAGGCGCGCCTCGAGCCGGTTGACCTGCGCACGCAGGGCGAAGAACTCGCGGTTGTTGATGCCGTTGCGCATCGCCCGGTTGAGCTGGAAGCGGATCTGACTGGCCTCGCGCCTGAGGCCGAAAGCCTCGCGCCGCGAAATGATCCGGCGCTGTACCGACCGCTCGATGCGGGCCTCGACCCGGTCGAGGTCGCGGAGCAGCTCGTTGATCGCCTGGCGCGACGGGCCGTTGCGATTCCAGTCGCCGCGATGATCGCCGCGATGGTCGTCACGCTGGTCGTAGCCGGGGCGGCCGTAATCCTGCGCCATGGCGGGGGCGGCGGTCAGCGCGGTCGAAACCAGCGCGGCGGAAATCAGAAACTTACGCATGAGATATACTCCTTCGCTGCATTGCGAAGGCCCTGTTACGCCCGGGCGGATGCCCTGCCGCTGAACATAGTCGACAGAACCCGTTCATAATTGTCGCAACTTGTATGAACGAAACCCTCAGCCGGCAAAAATAGGGACAGTCCCTATTTTCTCGCGCCGACGCGACAAGGCAGAGGGCCGCCTGGAAAATAGGGACTGTCCCTATTTTTGGGGACTGTCCCTATTTTTGAGCTCAGGCCTTGAGCTTCCAGCCGCTCTGGAGGAGGAGGTAGCAGAGCAGGCCCAGCGCGGCGTTGAGCGCGAGCAGCAGCAGCGCGCCGAGCCAGATCGGCGAATCGGCGACCCCGAGGAAGCCGTAGCGAAAGCCCGAGATGACGTAGAAGAACGGGTTGGCGTGGCTGACCGCGCGGAACGTGGGCGACAGCGAATCGATCGAATAGAAGGTGCCGGACAGCAAGGAGAGCGGCGCGACGACGAAATTGCCGACCGCGGCGGCGTGATCGAACTTCTCGGCCCAGATCGAGGTGATCAGGCCGAGGAACGAGAGCAGCAGGCTGCCCATCAGCCCGAACCAGAGCACCGCCCACAAATGGCCCGGCACGACGTGCACCCCCGGCCAGAGCAGCATCGCCAGCCAGACCGCGAGGCCGACCAGGAAGGCGCGGGTGACCGAGGCGCCGGCCATCGCCAGCAGCAGCTCGCCGGTCGACAAGGGCGGCATCAGATAGTCGACGATCGTCCCCTGGACCTTGCCGACCAGCAGCGAGAAGCTCGAATTGGCGAAAGCGTTCTGGATCATCCCCATCACGATCAGGCCGGGGGCGAGGAAATCGGCGAAGGGAAAGCCCATCACCGTCCGTCCCGTGCGCCCCAAAGCGACGGTGAAGATCACCAGAAACAATAGGGTGGTCACCGCCGGCGCCCAGATCGTCTGCAGCTGGACCTTGAAGAAACGCCTGACCTCCTTCACATAGAGGGTATAAAGGCCGCCCCAATTGACGTTCCGGATGACGGGTACGCCGGGGGCGGTTCGAACCCAATTCGAAGGCTGGTCGTTCACAGCGCCGTCGCTAGTCGCAGACGCCGGGACCCGCAAGCCGTCAGAGCGTGAGGATAAGAGCATGTCGTGGACCGACGAACGAATCGAGCGGCTGAAGGCGTTGTGGACCAAGGGGATGACCGCAAGCCACATCGCCGACGAGCTCGGCGGCGTCTCGCGCAACGCGGTGATCGGCAAGGCGCACCGGCTCGGCCTCCAGTCGCGGCCGTCGCCGGTCAAGCCCAACGAGCCCGAGCCCAAGCCCAAGGCAAAGGCCAAAGAGAAGGTCGAGCCCGCCCCCGCGCCGGCGGCCAAGCCGCCCGCCGCCGAAGCGCCGGCGCCGCGGGCCAAGCCCGAACCCAAGTCCGCCCCGGCCCCCGCCGAGGGTGCGCCGCCCGCCGAGGAAGCGCCGCGCCCGGCCGGCCCGCCGGAGCCGATCGTCCGCTCGATCGGCCCGGGCGGCTTCGTCCGCCAGGGGCCGAGCGACCAGCAGGCGCCGATCCCGCCGGCGCCGCCGCGCCGCCTGGTGCCGGCCAAGCCGAGTCCCGAAATCGCCGACAAGACCGGCCTCCTGGATCTCAACGAGAAGATCTGCAAATGGCCGATCGGCCATCCCGGCGAGCCCGATTTCCACTTCTGCGGCAACCCGGCCAATCCCGGCTTCCCCTATTGCGTCCAGCATTGCGGCGTCGCCTACCAAGCCCAGCTTCCCCGCCGCGACCGCAAGCCCCCGCCGCCGCTGCCCTTCGGCGGGCCAAGGGTGCGCTGAGCGCTCCCCCTCTCCAGGCACTGGCGCGCGCGATGTCAGTATTATGAGCGCCCGTGTTGCGCCTGCACCCGGTATTCGATAGGAATTCGAGGTTGGTTGCGCCCGCTTTTGAAAAAGTTGGGGGATTTCGATGGCTTGGACTGTTGATGGTCTAGCGGCTCATTTGTTCGAACGCACGAAACACCGCGTCTCCGAGATGGGGCGCCATTTGGGTGAGGGGGCCGACTTGGAGCTCCAGGGCCTTACTAAGCGGGCCGCACACTTGATCTTGGCCGACCATGGACAGCAGCCGGGGAATGCGATCGATGAGGCTGTAGCCGCTCTGGCGGAGCTGGTTGACAAGGCTGAAGAGCTCGCGCGGAACATCCCCGGCTATCCACCAGATCTACTGGGGGAGCTTAGTTTCTTCCCCGCGCTGAGTTGGTTCTGCCCTCGGTATCCGTTCTGCGACTAGCATGGCGAGCATCGAAGGGCTGAAGGCGGCCACCGATATCACCAAACAGATCATCACGCTGTCGACAGGCGCAGTTGCATTCACCGTTACCTTCCTCGACAAATTTCGAGTTGCGCCCGAGGGTATGCCGCTCAGCATTCCCTCGGCTCTTTATGTTGCCTGGGTGCTGTTCGGCATGACCATTCTCTTTGCCCTGCTAAATCTGATGGGAATTACCGCGACGCTGGAAGCGATCGACCGCAATGAAAACGGGTGGGAGATGACAGAAAACCAGCAAACGGTGGCAAACGGCAGCAAGAAACACGAGCGCTGGGCGGCACAGGGTATGTTCGCGCTATTCCTTGCGGCGGTCATTTCCATGATCGTGGCCGGGTTTTCCGCCGCCGGCTGATCCCCATCTTGTTCTGGCACCTCATGCCACCGAAGAGTGACAGGCGGCTGCGCATTGGGCAAAGACATAGCAGGCTGGTCGAGAAACATTTGCCCAAGGAGAATCTGCGTGCCGGACGAAGTGGATAATGCAGAGCATCTGGCCTGGTTGATCGAAAGCCGACACCGTAACCAGAAGTCTGCCTTAGCTCTCCTCCTACTTCTCCGGGAATACGATAAATTCTGGAAAACAAAGGATTTGTCGGTTGCAGCTCAAGAGCTAACTTCGGTGTGCTTCTCCCTCTGGCGAGCCGCCTTTTTGGCGGACAAGACCGGCAGAAGATCAGAGGTTTTTACTCATGGCAAAGCCTTCCTAGAGAGAGTCATAGAGGACAATGCAGTAGCATATCCACAAGACAAGCTAATGCGTGAGTGGACGTTCAACTACTATAGCAGAAGCGCGCGTTTTTCTCTTGAATATCTTAACCGTCGATGGCCGGAAATCTCCCCTAGTTATGAGGTGACTATAAGACCTTCTAAAATCAGGTGGGAATACTGCCAGGATTTGTTGGAAAAGGCAATTTCTGGATTTGGCACGCACCTGCAGGAAAGGCAAAAAAGAAAGTCTCTCAGCGAGCGCAAACGAGCAGCCAAAGCCACCAAGAAGAAACAAAGAGCTATAGTCAGAACGATGACATTGCGTGCCAAGAAGTAGATGAGCGAGTTATATTTTGCCGCGACCGCAAGCCCTCGCCCCCGCTTCCCTTCGTCGGTCCGCGGGAGAGCTAATCCTCCGCGATCAGGCTGTGCTTCTTGGTGTCGCGCATCGACAGGTAGACGATCAGGGAGAGGCCGATCATCGCGGTGACGTACCAGTAGAAAGCGCGCTCGATGCCCTGGTCCTTGAACCACAAGGCGGCATATTCGGCGGTGCCGCCGAACAGGGTGTTGGCGAGCGCGTAAGGAAGCGCGACGCCGAGCGCGCGGATGTGGGCGGGGAAGAGCTCGGCCTTCACCACCGCGTTGATCGAGGTGTAGCCGGTGACGATCAGCAAGGCGGCGAGCACCAGCGCGAAGGCGGCGAGCGGATCGCGCACGCTCTCCAGCGCGGTGAAGATCGGCACGGTCAGCAGCATGCCGAGCACGCCGAACGTGACCATCACCGGCTTGCGCCCGATCCGGTCCGAGAGGGCGCCGGCTGCGGGCTGGATGCACATGAACAGGAACAGAGCGGCGGCGGTGATCAGGGTCGCCGTCTCGCGGCCGAAGCCCGACGTGTTGACCAGGAATTTCTGCATGTAGGTCGTGTAGGCGTAGAAGGCCAAGGTGCCGCCCGCGGTCAGCGCCATCACCAGCAAGGCCGCTTTGGGATGATCGCGGAACAAGGAGGCCCCGCTCGAGCGCGGCGCGCCCGAGGCCCGTGCATTTTCGAAGCTCTCGGTCTCGCTCAGGCGGCGGCGGATGTAGAAGACGATCACCGCCAGCGCGCCGCCGATCGCGAACGGGATCCGCCAGCCCCACGCCTCGAGCGCTTCCTCCGACAGCGTCTGCTGCAGCACGATCAAAACGGCGAGCGCGATCAGCTGGCCCGAGATCAGGGTGACGTACTGGAAGCTCGAATAGAAGCCGCGCCGGGTGCGCCCCGCCGCTTCGCTCAGATAGGTCGCGCTGGCGCCATATTCGCCGCCGACGCTGAGCCCTTGCATCATCCGCGCGAACACCAGCAGGGCCGGCGCCCAGGCGCCGATGCCGGCAAAGCCGGGCGTCACCGCGATCAGCAGCGAGCCCGCGCACATCAAGGCGACCGACAGGCTCAACCCCGCCTTGCGCCCCTTGCGGTCGGCATAGATGCCCATCGCCCACGCCCCGATCGGCCGCATCACGAAGCCGACCGCGAACACCGCCGCCGCGCTCAGCAATTGGGCGGTGCGGTCGCCCGCCGGGAAGAAGACCGGCGCGAAATAGAGCGTGAAGGCCGAATAGGCGTACCAATCGTACCATTCGACGAGGTTGCCCGCCGACCCGCCGATTATGTTGCGCAGGCGATGGCTCTGGCTCATTCCGGCGCCCCTCATCTCGCGCAGTAGAGAGTTGCGCCGCCATGCTCGGACTGAACGCTCATCATGGGGGTTGGCGCCGGCAGGAGATAGTCCGCCTGCCGCCATTCATCGACCGCGGGAAGCGGAAAGCCGGCGCGCGCCAATGTATCGCGGACCAGCTGGGGCCGCTCGTCGAAGTGGATTTCGAAACCGTCGATCCCGACATAGCCGGCGGGCGTGCGCAGCCTGCTGACGGCCAGCCCGTGCCACCGCCCGCGCAGCTTGAGCTCGGCGAAGGTCATGAATCCCATCGCATCGCGGCCGACGCCGAAGCGCCGCCTGAGCCGGGGCTGCAGCGGCGCCGGGAAGCCGGCAACGGCGATCGGCGCGCCGGCGCGCGGCCGGTAGGTGCGCTCGTCCGAGAAAGACAGGCCGTTCAGGATGCCGGCCAGCGGTTCGCCGGGCCGACAGTGCGAGGGATCGGCGAATACCATGATGGCGTCGAGGTTGCGCCGGGCATCGGCAGCGCGCTGCCGCGCGCTCACGATAAGCAGCGCCGCGATTCCCAGCGCCAGCGTCAGGCTCGAAACGGCAAGGATCGCCCTCTCCCGCTCCATCATCGGCTCCTCAATAATCCCGCGAGACGCGGACGTTGACGCTTTCGCGGCCGATCGTCGAGAGGGTCGACAGCAAGGAGAGCCAGCGGGTGATCTGATATTCGACGGTGGTCGCCGAATAGCCGCGGCCGTCGGTCACCACCTCGACATAGACGCGCCGGCCGAAATATTTGCCGGCGGCGAACTGCGTGCCGATCCCCTGGGTCACGTCGGCCGGCAGAATGCGGAGGCGATCGAGGCCGATCGAGCGGCGCACCGCGTTGATCGGGTCGAGGCCGCCGCGCGGGTCGTTGAGGGACGCGATCGCCGAGGCGAGCTGCACCGCCTCGGGCGCCGACAGGTTGGTGATCGAAGTGCCGAACAGGATGCGCGACAGCAATTCGTCCTGCGGCAGCGCCGGCGTCGAGGTGAAGGCGATTTCGGGCCGCTGGCTGCGGCCGGTGACGCGGATCTGGGCGGAAAGGCCGCGCACCCGCGCCTCGGCGGCGATGTCGAGCTGCGGATTGACCGGCGATTCGCCGGCGAAGCGAATGTTACCGCGCAAGAGGTCGAAGCGCCGCCCGGCGAAATCGTAGGTGCCGCGCAGCAGCAGCGCGTCGCCCGAGATGCGCGGCTCGGTGACCGTGCCGGCGACCTGGAGGTTGGCGCGCCACTCGCTGTTCATGCCGAGCCCGGTGACGGTCAGCCGGTTCTGCGCGGCGACGCCGAGCGCGAGCCGCCAGGGCGCGACGTGGCGGACGATCGGGCCGAGATCCGCGTCGGGCCGGTTGATCTCGCGCACGTTCAGCCGCGCCACCTGCGCCGCCGCGGTCGCGCTGCCCAATTGGAAGCGGCCCTGGGTCAGCCGGACATCGCCCGCGATCGAGCCGCCGTCGCCGTCCGAGCGAATTGCGAGATCGCCGGTCACCGCCGCCTGGATGTCGTCGCGGTCGAGCAGCCGCGCCCCTTCGGCGTGGATGTCGATGTTCATGCCGACGCCCTGCGCCGCCGCGAAATCGAGGGTGCCCGCGCCCGCCACCGTGCCGCCGCCCTCGGTCCGCCCGGAAAAGCTCGAGATGATCAGCCGCGAGCCGCCGAACCGGCCGGTCGATTCGAGATTGTCGATCACCATCCCGGTGATCGCGCTCTCGAGCCGCGCGCCCGAGGTGCGGACCGAGCCGTTGATCAGCGGGTTTTCGAGCGTCCCGCTCAGGTCGGCGCCGATCGCGGCCGGGCCGGAGAGGTCGAGCAGCTCGATCCCGGTGAGGCGCCAAAGCGTGTCGGCCGGGCCGTTATAGCGGACCTGCGCCCGCATCGGCGCGCGCGACAGCCGCTCGGCCAGATCGCCCGACGTCCCGATCGGCGAGATCCGCGCCTGCATCCGCCCGATCGTCCGGCCCTCGCTGACCGCGACCGCGCGCACCGCCGCACTGGCCCCGTCGAGCCGCGCGTTGACGCCGATATCGACCGGCCGCGAGGAGAGGACGAGGCCGGCGCGGGTCAGCCCGCGGATGCGCAGGCTGGCCTCGCCTGCCGGCGGCGCGCCCGGGGAGGCCGAGCGGTAGCGCACGTCGCCGGTGGCGATGCCGCCGAGGCCGAGCTCGGGATAGCCTATGTCGAGCACCGACAGCGGCATCGCCTGGAGCCGGGCGTCGATCTCGGTGCGGGTGCCGAACAGGCCGGCGAGGCTGGCGCTGCCGCCGGCGAAGCGGAATTGGGTCGGCGCGAGCCGCCAGCCCTCCGGTTGCCAAGTCAGCTCGGCCGGGGTGATCAGCTCGAGCGGGCGCCGGTCGAGCGTGCCCGAGCCGCTGATCCGGTAGCGGCCGGGCGAAATATCGGCGAGCGCGTTGAACGAGAAGTCGCGGCCGCGCGACCCGGCGATCCGGATCCGCGCCTGGCCGACGCCGCCGCGCAAGCTTGCCTGGGCGTCGAGGCTGGCGATCGAGAGCGGCCCGCGGCTCACCCCGCGCGCGACGATCCGTCCCTCGATCGAGGTGCCGGCCGGATCGAGCAGGATCGCGCCCTCGATCGTCCCGCGCCGCACGACGATCGGCGGCGGCCCGACGAAATGCGCGTCGTTGGCGGCGAGATTGACGCCGATCCGCTGGTGGCCGCCGACCGGATTGAATTGCAGCCGTCCCTCGAGCCCGCCCCCGGCGACGTTGAGCAGGCCGGTAAAGCCGTCGGGATCGGAGCGCAGCCCGCCGCTGGCCCGCGTGCCCGAGACGTTCAGGGTCGCGACCTGGATGAGGGCGGGCCGGCCCGGCAGCAGCGCGATCGCGCCGTTGCCGGTGAACGGCCCGAGCGCCGAGCCGCCCTCGGCCCGCCACAGGAAGCCCGCCGCATTGGGCTCGAGGTTCAAGAGCACTTCGGTCAGCCCGAGCGAAGTCACCGGCCGCTCGAGCCGCACCGTCAGCCGCGGCCGCTCGATCCGCCCGTCGAGGCCGATCCGGATCGGCCCGTAATCGGCGTGCCGGCCGGCGCCTTCGAACTGGAAGGTGCCGTCGATCCGGCGGATGCCGTTGGCGACGAGATCGAGCTTCGGCGCGACCAGGCGCAAATTGGCGAAGCGGATGATCCGGTCGGGCCCGCGGGTCAGGTTCGTCTCCAGATGCGGCAGGCCGCCGGCGACCCAGGCGAGAAAGCGGTTGTCGAGCCGCCGCACCCAGGCGCGCGCCGTGCCGGTGACCATCGTGCCATGCCCGCCCGGGCCCGGCACGGCGTGCAATTCGGACAGCACGTCGACCACGCCGAAGCCGGGGATCGTATAGGTGCGCATGCCGCCGGTCAGGCCGACGCCGTAGACCCCGCTCCTGAGGTCGACGGAGAGGCTGAGCAGGCCCTGCAATTTGTCCGAGGTCAGGATCAGGCCGTCGCCGCTGAGCCGCTCGGGCGTGATCCGGAGCAGCCCCTGGACGCGCAGATTGGCGAGGATGCCGCCGACCACCTCGCCGACCCCGGTCACCCGCCGCGCGGTAACCAGCAAAGGCACCGTCACCGGCGCGCGCGACAAATTGCCCCGCCCTTCGGCGCGCACCTCCTCGAAGCCGGTCTCGTCGAAGGCGATTTGCGGGCTCGTCAGGCGATAGACGAAGGCGGCGGTATCGAACGGCCCGTCGAGCATCGCCGCGAGCCGGACCTGCCGGCCGGTCATGTTCGGGAACAAGGCCGGCGGCCGCAGCAATTCGGCGGCGATCTGGACATTCTCGTAGCGGCGACGGCCGAGGTCGACGCGGCCGCGCGCCTCGATCCGCAGCGACGCCGACAGGAGCGACAGCCGCCCGTCGATCCGCCGGTCCTCGAACCGGCCGCCGGCGTTGACCAGCACCCGCGCCGCGGTCAGCCGCTGGAGCTTGCCGGTGAGGAAGGGCGACGGCGCCGCCCAGCCGGTCAGGCCGAACCGCCCCGCTGCCATCGTCAGCCGCAATTCAGCGGTGCGCTGCGCCGAAACGTCGAGCCGCGCGGCGCCCGTCCAGCGCGTCCAGCTGCCGTCGCCGCCGAGGTCGAGGCGAATCGGCCTCGTCGTGCCGAGCATCGCCCCGACCACGCTGTTGGCGGGCGCCTCGACCCGCGCGTCGAGGTCGAAGCGGTTGCTGCCGGGCTCGGCGTCGAGCCGCAGGTGGAGCCGGTCGCCGCCGTCGCGGATGGCGGCGTCGAGCGCGAGCAGCGCCCGCCCGCTCCTGATCTCCGCTTCGCCGCCGAGGCTGCCGATCCGCTCGCGGCCGGTCACCGCCGCGCCGATCCGGACCTGGCGGACGCCGAAGCGGCCGATGTGGACGTCATATTCGGGCAGGACCGGCCCGGGCTCGCGCGCCGGCACGAGCTTCGGCAGCCGGTGGAGGATGACGAGCTCCGATTCGGCGTCGCGGATGACGAGGCTGTTCCACAGGAAATCGAGCGGCCGCCAGTCGAGGTCGATCTCGGGGGATTCGGCGAACAGCCCGTCGGGATCGTAGAGCCGCACGTCGCGCAGCTCGGTCTGGCCCCAGATCGAGCCGTCGATCCGGCCGATGCGGATGCGCAGGCCCGATTGCGGCGTCATCGCCGCGATCCGGTCGACGATCAGCCGGTGGCCGGCTTCGGTATCGAGGAAGGCGATCAGGGCCGCGGCGAGGACGATGAGCGTGATCAGCGCGGCGGTGACGAGCTTTGCCAGCCGCGACAGCCAAAGCCGCCAGCCGCGCCGCAGCGGCGGCTGGGGCGGAACCGTCTCGGCGTCGGGCACGGCTTCGCTCATCTTCAGAAGGCCTGGCCGAGCGAGACGTAGACGGCGATGCGCGGATCGCCGCTGCGCGGGTTGAGCGGCGTGCCGACGTCGACCCGGATCGGGCCGAAGCGGGTATGGTAGCGCACGCCGAGCCCGGCGCCGAGCTGGAGGTTGTCCAGCCGGGGCAGTGCGCTGGTCGAGACGTTGCCGGCGTCGAGGAACGGGACGATGCCGAAATTGCCGACCCGGATTCGCGCCTCGAGCGCGAATTCGGTCAGGCTGCGGCCGCCGATCGGGTCGTTGAACACCGGATCGCGCGGGCCGAGCGCCTGGAAGCCATAACCGCGCACCGAGCCGCCGCCGCCGGCGTAGAAGCGCCGCGACGGCGCGATCCGGTCGCGGCTGGCGCCGAAGATCGTGCCGAGCCGGGACCGTGCGGCGAGCGTGATGCGGCTCGTGGCCGGCCAGTAGAGGCTGCCGTCGAGCTGGACGCGGCCGTAGAAGAAGCTGCCGCTCTGCAGCGAGGCCTCGGGCGACACCCGCGCCGAGAGCCGGAAGCCCGAGGTCGGGTCGAGCAGGTCGTTCGATCCGTCATAGCCGAGATAGGCCGGGATCGCGCCGATGAAGAAGGTTCGCTGCCGGATCGTCCCACTGGCGACATCGACGTCGCGCTCGTCGGTCGCGGTCAGCTCGGCGCCGATCGACCAGGTCCAGACCTTCTGCCAGAAGATGTTGCTCTGCCGCTCGATGCCGCCGGCGAGGGTGAACATGCGCGCGTCGTAGGCCGGCCGGTTGACGTTGCTCGCCGCCGCCTGGAGGTTGAGCACCTGGTCGCG
This sequence comes from Sphingomonadales bacterium, assembly GCA_034668465.1. Taxonomy (GTDB): domain Bacteria; phylum Pseudomonadota; class Alphaproteobacteria; order Sphingomonadales; family Sphingomonadaceae; genus Allosphingosinicella. The sequence continues at coordinate 1,106 of JAXDPI010000041.1, read as the reverse complement.
GCGGCCGAAATTGCTGCGCCGCAGGATCGCCGAGAGCGACTGCTCGCGCGTGCCGGCGACGCCGCGGAAGGTGACCGCGCCCTCCGGCGGCAGCAAATTGCGGTGCTGCCAGCTCAATTCGAGCCTGATCCCCTCGCCGGTGCCGTAGCCCGCCTCTCCCGCGACGGTGCGCATCGGCGCCGGCTCGAGCGCGACGGCGAGATCGACGAGGTCGCTGTCCGGGCGGGCGACGGGGCGGATCGCGACCGACGAGACGATCCCGGTCGCGACCAGGGCCTGGCGCAGATCCTCGACCCGGTCGCTGCGCCAGGGGTCGCCCTCGTGGAAGCGGGCGATCGTCGCGATGTGGCGGGCGTCGAACAAGGGCCGGCCCTCGACCAGGATATGGCCGAAACGGCGCGCCCCGGCGGTCTCGACCGGAAGGGTGAGGAGCGCGGTGCCGGTCGCATGGTCGAGCACCACCTCCTCCTCGCCGACCGCGGCGAAGGCGTAGCCGCGCCGGCCGAGCTCGGCCCGGAGCGCGGCCTGTGCGTCGCGGACCGCCTCCGCGTTGACCGGGTCTTGCGGATTGACCGCGAAGCTGTGGCGCAGCGTCCCGGCGTCGGCCCCGGCGGCACCTTCGAGACCGGGCAGGACGACAGTCGTAAACCGGTAAAGCTGGCCCGGCTGAACGTCGAGAGTGACCGAAAAGCCATTGATTCCCACCGCCTCGACCTGCGTCGTCACCATCCCGTCATAATAGCCGTAGGCGCGGAGCAATTGCTCCATCAGCTCGGCGTCGGCGCGGGCGCGGCGGTCGATCTGGGCGGCGTTGGCCGGGCTGCCGCGATATTCCTCGAGCGTCGACAGCGCGCGGAAGCGGGCCAGCAGCGGCGCCGCTTCGGCCGCGTCGAGCCCCGCGACCGTATAGCTGTAGCTGCGCGCCGCGGCGGCGTCGGATGCAGCCACGGCCGCGCCCGGCAAATCGGGGATCGCCTCGTCGCGATTGCGCTCCATATCGGGCCATTCGACGCCCAAATCGGGCCATTCCTCCATCGGCGCCGACGGGTCGAGCGGCTGGTCGGCCGGCGGCGGCGGCGGCGGCAATTCGGCCGTCTGCGCGCCTG
>JAXDPI010000040.1:0-12180 GCA_034668465.1 Sphingomonadales bacterium | reverse complement strand
TTGGACGTGCCGGCCTTCTTGAGGTTGGTGACGATCTTGCCCGGCAGCGAGCCGATATAGGTGCGGCGATGGCCGCGAATCTCGGCCTCGTCGCGGACGCCGCCCAATGACTGGCGGACGAACTCGCGCCCCGTCGCGCGCGCGATCGAACGGCCGAGCGAGGTCTTGCCGACACCGGGCGGGCCGACCAGGCAAAGGATCGGGCCCTTCAACCGGTTGGTCCGCGCCTGGACCGCGAGATATTCGACGATCCGCTCCTTGACCTTGTCGAGGCCGTAATGGTCCTCGTCGAGGATCCGCTCGGCCTCGGCGAGATCGTGCTTGAGCTTCGATTTCTTGCCCCAGGGCAGGCCGAGCAGCACGTCGAGATAGTTGCGGGAGACCGTCGCCTCTGCCGACATCGGCGCCATCGCCCGCAGCTTCTTGAGCTCTGAATTGGCCTTGGTCCGCGCCTCCTTGGAGAGCTTGGTGCGCTCGATCTTGCGGCCGAGATCGGCGAGCTCGTCGCCCTCCCCTTCCTCGCCGGCATTGCCGAGCTCGCGCTGGATCGCCTTCAATTGCTCGTTGAGATAATATTCGCGCTGGGTCTTCTCCATCTGGCGCTTGACGCGCGAGCGGATTTTCTTCTCGACCTGCATCACGCCGAGCTCGCCCTCCATGAAGGCGAACGCCATTTCGAGCCGGCGCACCGGATCGAGCTCGGCGAGCAAGGCCTGCTTGTCGGCGACCTTGATGTTGACGTTGGCGGCAACCGCGTCGGCGAGCCGCGAGGGCTCCTCGATCTGGCCGAGCTGGACCGCGGTCTCGGCCGGCAGCTTGCGGTTGATCTTGGCGTAATTCTCGAACTGCTCGATCACCGAGCGGACCAGCGCCTTGACCTCGACTCCCTCGGGCTCGACCGTCTCCACTTCATCGATCTCGGCGGTGAGATGGGTGCCTTCCTGGCGCAGCGTCCTCAGCGTCGCGCGGTGGCGGCCCTCGACGAGCACGCGCACCGTGCCGTCGGGCAGCTTCAAGAGCTGGAGGACGGTGGCGACGACGCCGAGGTCGTAGAGCGCCTCGCGGTCGGGATCGTCCTCGGCCGGATCGAGCTGCGAGACGAGGAAGATGCTCTTGTCGGCCGCCATCGCGCTTTCGAGCGCGGCCACCGATTTGTCGCGGCCGACGAACAGCGGCACGATCATGTGCGGGAAGACGACGATGTCCCGCAGCGGCAGGACGGGGTAGGATTCGCTCATGTAAACTCCACAGGCAGGGCCGCCGGGCCCCGCTTCTTCCCTATATGGGACCAAAGCCCGGCCGCATCAATGAAGCGCGGCGCGGCCGGCCTTGGCCGCTGCTTTGCAATTGACCCGATAGCAGGCGCGGCTTAGGGTTTTTGGGCCTTTGCGGCGGGAGTGGTTGTTCGATGAAGCGCGTAATTTTCCTTTCGGCGCCGCTGGTTTTCGCGTCGCTCTCGCTCCCGCTCCCCGCTCCCGTCCACGCCCAAGCCCGCTCGCGGAGCGGCGAGGACTGCCAGCAGCAGCGCGAGACCGGCCGCCGGCGCGGGCGCGGCATCGGCGGCTTCCTCGGCGGCATCGCCGGTGCCGTCGGCGGCCATGTCGGCGGCGTCACCAGCGTCGTGACCAGCGTCTTGCCGGTCGGCCAGTTGCTCGGCGAGGCGATCGCCGGTCTGCTCGACTGCCGCGAGCAGCGGCAGGCCGCGACCGCGACCGAGGAAGCGGTGCGCGGCGGCGTCGGCACCACCTCGACCTGGGAGAGCGAGACACGCCCGGGCGTAACCGGCTCGTCGACCGTGATCGCGGCCGATACCCAGACGGTCGAGGGCGATTGCGTGACCGTGACCGACATCGTGATCATCGAGGGCGAGGAAACGCGCGCGCCCAAGCACATGTGCCGCCGCCCGCCCAACAACCGCTACGTCAGGGTCTAGCCATGGCTCGCCGCTTCCCCGCCCTGGTCGCGCTGCTCGCGCTCGGTGCGGCCCAGGGCGCGCCGGCGCAGCGCATGGATCCGGACAACCCGACCTGCCCGGCGAACCCCAATTGGTCGACCTATCGCGAGATGCGCTTCACCATGCAGCAGATCAATGGCCATCCGATCATGCTGGCCGAGGGGCAGATCGATGACAACCTCATCCCTCGGCTCGAGGCTTTCCTGCGCGCCAACCCGGAGCCTTACGAGATCTGGCTCCGCTCGCCCGGCGGGAATGCTCGCGTAGGCACCCGGGCGGGACGCGTCATCCGCGACAGACGTCTCAACACCCGCATCCCGGCCGGCTGGGCCTGTTTCTCGTCGTGCAATTTCATGTTCATGGGCGGCGACATGCGCAATGTCGATGCCGGCGGCCTGTTCATCGTCCATATGTTCACCCATACCGGCAATCGCGAGGTGATCCGCCAGGGGGTCGCACAGGGCGAGGAAAGCACCGTCGGCCTGATCGGCGAGATCGAGCAACGATCGGCCCTGCTCGCCAGCGAGGACAATGACTTCCTGATCCGCATGGGGGTCAGGCGCACGCTGCTGACAGAGGTGATGTACCGGGTGTCGGCCGTTCCCGAAGGACAAAATCGCGAGACGAGGCGCTGCCTAACGCCGGCCGAGATCGCGCGGTACAACGTCTCGACGCCGCCCTTTTAGGGAGCGGTTCGGAATGGCCGCCGCCGGACGAGGCGCGATCGCCGTCGCGCGGCGCGTCCCTAGTCGAAGACGCCCGGCACCCGCGCGACGGGGACATAGCGTCCGTTGGTCCCGGATCGGCACAGGATGTCGAAGACGATGGTCTCCGCCATGACCTGGGTCGCGGGCGCGTTCAGGTCGGGAATGACCACGGAGACCGCGATGCAACCGGGCGGCGGCGGTATCGCCGGCCCCCTCGGGCGCCGCGGCCCGGGCCCCGGCGGCGGCGGCGGCGGAGGCGGAAGCGGCAGCGTACGTCCCGGAGGATCGGGTTCGGGCTCCGGCTCGGGCGGCGGCTTCGGCTTCGGCGGGCGGCTTCCCGTCACGACGATGACCTGGCCGTCGCCTCCGCCCGCCGGATCAGGGATGAGATCCTTATTGTTCTGGGTGCAGCCTCCGTTCGAGGTTTGCTCGGTGCCGCCGGGGCAAATCCTGCGGCCCGTGACCACGATCGGAGGGTCCGGCGCCGGCTCGGGCTCCAGTCCGAGCGGATCGGTCAAATTCACCGGATCGTTCCGCACATAGGCATAGAGGTTCATTCCGCCCTCATAGCCGATCGGGTCGGTCTGCATGAACCGCCCCAGGGTGGGCGAGTAGATGCGCGCCCGATAATGATACATGCCGAGCTCGGCGATCCACTGCTGGCCGGTATATTGGAATCTGCCGGTGTTGGAGCTTCCCGGGATGCCGTACTCGTCATAGCTGTTGACGTTGGTGACCGTGCCCGATCCGTTGCTGATCGCGACGATCGAGCCGCGCTCGTCGGCGTGGAGCCAGCGGCGATCGCTCGTGCCCGTGCCCTCGTACCAGACCAGAGGCTCATCGGTGTTGGGTCCGTGCACGTAGCGGCGTAACAGTGTGTTCGAGCCGTTATATTCGGCGATCAGACTCTGCCCGTCATAGGCCAGCCGGGTCGTGCTTGCGCCCGCGGTTTCGTAGAGCCGCAGCAGCGGATCGTAGGCCAGCGTAATCCCGCCCGAGGCCGAAATCAGCATGTTGTTCGAGCTGTAGCCGTAGGTGATGCTGCCGGCCGAGGTCAGGTTGCCGCGGCTGTCATAGGTGGGGGTGATGCCGCCGGCCGCGCTATACTGGTTGATCCCGTTCGCCGTATAGCTGCGGTTGACCGCATAATGGTTGGTCCAGGCGTAGCTGTCATTCGAGCGTGTCATGCTCGCGATCTGGCTCGCCGGGTTGTAGCTGAGGCCGAGCGTGAGATCGTAGCTGGTGCCGGACGGATTCTGAACCAGCTCCGACAGGCGCGACACGCTGTCGTAGCTGTAGCTGGTCACCGACCCGTTGCCGCGGGTGAGGCTCGTTCTCCGACCGCGATCGTCATAGGCGTAGGTGCCGAGCAGGCCGGCCCCGGAGGTGGCGCCGTTCTCGCGTATCCCGGTCACCTCCCCGGTGACGAGATAGTCATAATCGACGTAAAGCCCGCTGTCGGCATAGGTCATCCGGGTGCGGCGGTTGGCGGCGTCGTAGACGTAGCTGATCGTGCCGCGGGGTCCGGTCTGGGTCAGGTTGCGGCCCAATGCGTCGAACGTAAAGCCGAGCGCGTGGCCCGAGACCGAAGCTCCGGTCATGCGGTTCAGGAGATCGTAGCTGTAGCTGACCGTCGGCTCCGATCCCGGCAAGTCGCGTTCGGTGATGCGGTTCAACGCATCGTAGGCGGACACGATGTTGGTATTGTCTCTCAGCCGCCGGGTGGTGACGTTGCCGGCGGCGTCGAGCGTGAACTGCTCATAGTCCGTGGTCGAGCTGCTATTATCGGTCGTCGGCGACGGGAATCGGATTTTCACCAGCCGGTCGTGGCCGTCATATTCGTAAGTGGTTCGATTGCTCTCGGCATCGGTGACGTAGGAGATCCTGCCGTTATTCGTATAGGCCGTGGCGACTTCGTCGGCCTGAACGCCGCTGACCCCGTAGCCGGTTTGGGTGAGCGTCGCCTGGCCGGCATTGTCATAGGTCGCGCGCGTGATCCGGTCAGGGCCGTAGCCGCCCTCGCTATCCAGGGTGCAGGCATCGGACGGCAGCGAAGTGAACTCACTGGGGTTCATCCGCCGCGCGACGCACTGGACCCGGCCGACGGCGTCGTAACTGATCTGGGCCAACGAATATGTGGTCGAGCTCGCCACCAGCCGCCGAACCGTGGGCCGGTCGTTCGAATCGTAGTCGATCTGCCCCTCCTCGAGGGAGGAGAAGCCGGTCCAGTCCGAATCGGACTGGCTGTTGACAGTGCCTCGTTCGACCTTGGTCGGCAGGCCGTCGGAGCGGTAGGTGGTGCGAACGGCGCGATGCTTGAGCGAGCCGCCGCCATCGGGATCGGGACCGATCGCGCCGACGACCTGCTGGGCGGCGTTGTAGCGGTAGCGGGTCGTGTCGGCGGTCCCCGACAGCGGCCCGTCAATCGTGGTGAGGTTGCCGTAGGCGTCGTAGGCTAGGGCGGTGGTCGCGCTGACCGCGCCGGCGCCGCTGGTGTTGCCGCTGCGCCGCTCGATCGAATTGGCGTGACCTTGGCTGTCATAGCCGATCACCGTGCGCGCCTCGTCGGCGGTACCGACGCAGTTGGGCGAGGTGCCGGCCGCGCAGGCGGAAATGCCCGTCAGCCGGTATTCGCCGTTGGTCTGGGTGTAGGAATAGCGCGTCTGCGGACGATCGCCCGAGCCGGACGGCGCCGGCGCGGTGACGGTGAGCAGGCCGCCATGGGTGCTGTCATAGGTGAAATTGGTCGTGTTGCCGCGCGCGTCGGTGACGCTGTTGGGCCGGTTGCAGGTGCGGATGTTCGAACAGGTCGAATCGTAGCTCGCGCTCGTCACGACGTCGGAAAGCCCCGAACCCGATTTGGCGACGTTGCGGGTTTCGGTGAGGTTGCCGCGGCTGTCGTACGTATATTGCGTATAGTCGCCCTCCGGCCGCGTGACTCGGGTCGGCCGCCCGTTGGAATCATACTGGAAGCTGGTGGCGCGGCTCAGCGCATCGGTGACCGACGTGATTCGCCCGCTGGTCAGGCTGGAGGCCACGGTGGTGACCTGGGAAAGCGCGTTGGTGACCGTCATCGTCACCGTGTCGCCGCTGACGCTGCGCGAATAATTGGTGGTGACGCCGTCGCGCGTCACCGACGTGACCAGCCCGCTGCTGTAGCTGATGCTGATGTCGTCGGAGCCCGACCCCGGCCGGCGGACGCCGGTGATATTGCCCGAGCCGTAGGTGATCCGCCAGGTTCCTCCGCCGGTATCGGTGATCTCCTCCCCGCCGGTGACGGCGGAATAGGTCACGGCCGGGTTGCTCGGCGGCGTGGTGACGGTGTTGGTGAAGGTCGCGCCGGTGCGCTTGTACCAATTGGTCTGGGGCGCGCCTTGGTTCAACGGATTGTCGGTCAAGTAGTTGAAAGAGAAGCTGTAACCGGTCCCGCTGGTGACTCCGTCGAAGCGGAAATAAGCGGCGCTGTTGGTGCAGTTCAATTCCTCGTCATATTGATGGCAGCGCTCGACGACGTCCCAATTGACGGTGAAGGCGGTGCCGTTGGGCCGGGTGATCGACACGGGAAGCGCGCAGGTACCGGCATTGCCGAGGCTGCAGCCCGGGCCGACCCAGAGATAGCCCTGCTCCGGCCCCGCCGCGCTGAAGTCGACCGCGGTTCCATCCGCCGCGGTGTAGGTGTAGCCGCCGCCGGCGTCGACCAGAGTGGCGCCGTTTGCCTTGGTCGAGGTATAGGTCGAGCCCGAAATGGTGAACGTGTCGGTGGTGGTGCCGAGCTGGACGTAGATCAGGGTCGTGCCGCTGACCGTGCGCCGATAAAGGACCCCGCTCCACTGGTCGGTGCGGCCAAAGTCGTTGCTCTCGCCGCGGTGGAGGCTGACGGCGCCGTCGCCGGTTCCGATCGATCCCTCGGTCATCGCGAGCACGAAGCGGCCGGAAACCAGATCGACTCCGTTCGCGTCGAGCTGCTCGAAGCGCGGCGGCGGCGCGGACTGCGCCAGCGCCGGCGTGGCCAGAAAGGTCGAAGCCATCAGAGCCGAATGAAAAAGCCCCTGCCGCGCGCCCGATTTCATCTCCTGTGCCTCCCTTTCATGGTGCCGGTCACGCGATCGAGATCACGGCTCAGGGCGGGGAATTGGGAGAGACGACATTCACATTGGTGCGGTTTTCGGCTCTGTCATATTTGTACTCGGCCTTGACGTTATTGTTGACCGTCCCAGAACGCTCGGCTTTGACGAGACGTCCTCTGGCGTCATAAGTGTAATTGATCGTCTCGCTTGCCCAAGAAACGGTTGCCGCCGTGCCGGCGAGCACCATGGCGATCAGTATTATTTCAACCGCCTTCTTCAAGTGCCTCGCTCCTTGCCGAACCGTGGGCCGCAACTATGCGCCCAAGAGGAGCTACGTCATAAGTCACGGTTCAGCAAGTGATGGAGCCCGACATATGAGATTTAACATGGGCCTTGCTTCAATCGAGCCCCTGTCAGCCTGATCGGCGAGATCGAGCAGCAATCGGCGCTGCTCGCCAGCGAGGACAACGCCTTCCTGATCCGGATGGGCGTGTCGCGCGACCTGCTGACCGAGGTGACGTACCGCCAGAGCGCGGTCGCCGCCGCCAACAACCGCTCGACCCGCCGCTGCCTCACCGCGGCCGAGGTTGTGCGCTACAACGTCTCGACCCCGGCGTGGAACGGCCCGACCCCGGCGCCGCGTCGCTGACGGCAAATCCGCCCTTGCCGCCCGCTTCGTAACGCGGGACACTCGCGCGAATTTCGGGGGGAGATGGCATGTCCGACGCGCAGGCGACGCCGCTTTGGAATCCCGACCTCGCGCCGACCGGCCCCGGGCAGCGGACCTGGGCCTGGTATCATTTCTCTTCCTTGTGGGTGGGCATGATCGTGGCCGTCCCGGGCTGGATGCTCGCGGCCGGGCTGATCGAACAGGGCATGTCGGCGGGCCAGGCGGCGCTCACCGTCCTGATCGGCAATGTCATCGTGCTGATTCCGATCCTGCTGATCGGCCATGCCGGCGCGCGCTACGGGATTCCCTACGCCGTGCTGGTGCGCGCCTCGTTCGGCACGATCGGGGGGCGGCTGCCGGCGCTCGCGCGGGCGCTGGTCGCCTGCGGCTGGTACGGGATCCAGACCTGGATCGGCGGCGCTGCGCTGCTGACCCTGCTCGGCGTGCTGCTTGGCGCCGACCTCAGGGGAGCGCCCCTGCCAATGCTCGACATCGGCACGGGACAGCTGCTTTCGTTCCTCGCATTCTGGGCGATCCAGCTCTTCTTCGTCCGCAAGGGCCTGCTGACCATCCGCCGGCTCGAGACGTGGACGGCGCCGGCCAAGATCCTGATCTGCATCGCCCTGGTCTGGTGGGCGGTCGGCCGCGCCGGCGGCGTCGGCCCGGTCTTCGCCGCGCCTTCGGCCTTCGCCGAGGGCGGCGCCAAGGCCGGGCAGTTCTGGCTGGTCTTCTGGCCGGCGCTGACCGCGATGGTCGGCTATTGGGCGACGCTCGCGCTCAACATCCCCGATTTCACGCGTTTCGCCCGTTCGCAGCGGGATCAGACATTGGGCCAGGCGATCGGCCTGCCGCCGATGATGGGGCTGATCGCGCTGGCCAGCGTGATCACCACTTCCGCCACGGTCGTGATCTACGGCCACGCGATCTGGGATCCGGTCGCGCTGGCGGGGACGATGGCCGGGCCGTTCGTTTTGCTCGGCCTGATCGTGATCACGATCGACACCGTCTCGTGCAACATCGCCGCGAACCTCGTCTCGTCCGCTTATGATTTCTCGTCGCTGTGGCCGGCGAAAATCTCCTACCGGACCGGAGGCATGATCACCGCCTTGATCGGAATCCTGATCATGCCGTGGAAGCTTCTGGCCACGACCCACGGCTATATCTTCACCTGGCTCGCCGGCTACAGCGCGCTGCTGGGGCCGATCGCCGGCATCCTGATCGCCGATTACTGGCTGATCCGCCGCGCGCGGCTCGATGTCGACGCGCTGTACCGGATCGACGGGCCCTATGCCTATCGGCGGGGCTGGAACCCGGCGGCGCTGCTCGCCTTTGCCGCCGGCGTGCTGCCCAATTTGCCCGGCTTTCTGAAGACCGCCGCACCGGGCGCGTTCGGCTGGATCGGCCCGGCCTGGGCTGCGGCCTATACCTATGCCTGGTTCAGCGGGCTTGCGCTGGCGATGGCGGTCTACCTCATGCTGATGTGGCGGACTCGCCAGACGGCATTAATCCCTTGAATATCAGACCCTATTTCGGCCAATTGGCGCCGAGTTTCGGGGCGAGGGTGGATGTTGCGCGTCTTCATTGGACTGGTATTGGCTTCGTTGGCCGCGGCGGCTCCGGCTGCGATCCAGGAGCGCGCTCCCGCGCCGGCGGCACAGGGGTCGCGCGAACCGACCATCGCCCCGGCCGCGGCCTGGGTGGAGCCTGCCGCGCCCTCGACGCCCGATCCGGCGCTCGCCGACCGTCCCGCCCAGGTGCTGCTGGCCGACAGCCAGAGCCTCTACGGCCCCGACCACAGCGAACATTATGCCAATTTCGCTTTCCTGATCCAGAACGCCCAGGGCCTTCAGGGCCTAGGCAACATCATCCTGCCCTGGCAGCCGGAAAGCAGCGCCCTCATCATCCACAAGGTCCGGATCATCCGCAACGGGACAATCATCGACCTGCTCGCCGGGGGACAGAGGTTCACCGTCCTGCGGCGCGAGAACAATCTCGAATCGGCGATGCTCGACGGCGTGCTGACCGCGGTGATGCAGCCCGACGGGCTTGCGGTCGGCGACATCCTTGACGTCGCCTGGTCGTTGCGGCGGCACGGCAGCACGCTGCCGCTGCGGAGCGAGAACTTCTTTTTCCTCAACGGCGCCCAGCCGGTCGGCCGCGTCAGCATCCGCCAGATCTGGCCCGAGAGCGTTCCGATCCGCTGGCGCGGCACCGGCGTGTTCGAGCACCCCCAGGTGCGCAGCACGAGCCGCGGCACCGAATTGTCGGTCGAGCTTAACGCTCCGCAAGTCGCGCCACCGCCGGCGCAGGTGCCGGCCCGCCTGCAGATGCCGGCGACGCTGCAGCTCACCCAGTTTCGCGACTGGAACGAGATCGGCGCGCTGCTCGCGCCGCATTACGAACGCGCCCAGCAGCTCGCGCCCGATTCCCCGCTGCGTGCCGAGATCGAGCGGATCGCCGCGGCGAGCCAGGATCCCCGCGCCCGGACGCTGGCGGCGCTGCGGCTGGTCCAGGACCAGGTCCGCTATTTCGCGCTCGTCATGGGCGACGGCAATTATCTGCCCGCCACCGCCGAGCAGAGCTGGACGCGCCGCTATGCCGATTGCAAGGGCAAGACGGTGCTGCTGGTCGCGCTGCTGCGCGGCCTCGGCATCGCGGCCGAGCCGGTGCTCGTCAATAGCCAGGCCGGCGACAGCCTCGGTGAACGGATGCCTTCGATGCTGATGTTCAACCACATGATCGTGCGCGCGCGCATCGACGGCCGCTCCTACTGGCTCGACGGCACGAGAAGCGGCGACCGCATTCTCGACGACCTCGCTTCGTCGACCTTGGGCTGGGGCCTGCCGATCCGCCCCGGCGGCGCCACGCTCGAGGCGATGGCCTATGCGCCGCCGACCCTGCCGCTCCTCGAAACAGCCATTACCTATGACGGGTCGGCCGGATTGGGCAGCGCAGTGCCGATGCGGATGGAGCAGATCTTTCGCGGCGACGGCGCGGTCCAGCTGCGTCTCGCGATCGCCCAGGTCGGCCGCGAGGCGTATCTGCGGCAGTTCCGCGAAAGCATCACCGGCCTGCCGAACGGAATCACGGTCAGCGCCGTCGACTTCCGCGACGACCCGGACGCCGGATCGATCACCTTCCTCTACACCGGCCAGGCGACCTTGCCGTGGAACCCTGTGCCCGGCACCGCGCCCGCGGGCGGCCCCCGCCGCTTCCGGTTCAACAATGAAGTGGAGATGCAGATCGAGGTCGACCGGCCGGAAGGGCCCTATCGCGATGCCCCGATCGCCTTGCCGGTGCCGGTCTACGTCGCCAGCAGCGAGACCGTCATTCTGCCCGCGGGCGGCCACGGCTTTTCGATCGACGGCGGCGATTTCGAGCGGGTCATCGCCGGCAGCCGGTTCACCCGCCGCGCGGTCGTCGCCGACGGGCGCGCCACCGTTCGCTCGGAAGTAAGGCGGATCGAGCGCGAGATCAGCCCCGCGGCCGCGCGCGCGAGCGCCGCCGAAATCCGTCTGCTGCAGAACGACTGGGCCTATTTGCGGGTGCCGGCGAGCGCTCTGCGGCCGGCGGGCCGGCGGCCCTAGCGCCCCTCATCCTCCATCACCCAGCGGATGCGGCTGCGATAGACGCCGCGGGCGCGGCGGCCGGCGCCGTCGGAGGCGGGGATGAACGCGCTGCGCTGCATCACGATCTCGCAGGTCCGGCGGTCGAGCGCTTCCGAGCCGCTCGATTGCGGAACGGTGCACGCCAGGGGAACGCCCGAAGCCGAAACCTCGACCGCATAGGCGACCGTGCCGCTCTCGTTGCGGCGAAGCGCCGCCGGCGGGTAATCGGCGCTCGAAATCTCGTCGTGAAGCGAGACCGGGATCGGCGCGCCGCGCGGGTTCACCCGGGCCGCCGCCGACGCGCCGAGCCAGCGCAGATCGAGGCTGCCGCGAGTGAGGCCGCGCTCGGGGCGAAAGCGGGCCCGCTCCTGGAGCAGCCGGCAGCTCGCCGCGTCAATTGCCGGCTGGCCGCTCGATCTCGTCACCTCGCAAGCGACGAACCTGCCGTCGGTGCCGAGCTCGTAGCGCACCCGCACCCGCAGCCCGTCCTCGCCCGGGCGAACCTCGTCCGGATAGTCGTTGGGGGAAATGGTGATCGTCCGCGACGGCTGGGCGGCGGCGGGCGCGGCAGCCAACGCCGCCGCCCATGCGAGCGCGGCGATCAGCCGCCGCATCAATTGCGCTGCCGGGTCATGGGATCGACCCAGGCGATGCCGATCGCCGAGGCGATGAAAGCGTGTCAGGCCGCGTCTTCGGCTTTCTCGGCATAGACGCGGACCGGGTCCTTGCGGCCTTCGACGACGTCCTTGTCGATCAGCACCTCGTCGACGCCGTCCATCGAGGGCAGATCGAACATCGTGTCGAGCAGGATGTTCTCCATGATCGAGCGGAGGCCGCGGGCGCCGGTCTTGCGCTCGATCGCCTTCTTCGCCGTCGCGACCAGGGCATCGTCGGTGTAGGTGAGCTTGACGTCCTCCATGTCGAACAGCTTCTGATACTGCTTGACCAAAGCGTTCTTCGGCTCCTGGAGGATCTTGACCAAAGCCTCGACGTCAAGGTCCTCGAGCGTCGCGATCACCGGCAGGCGGCCGACGAATTCGGGGATCAGGCCGAACTTCAGCAGATCCTCGGGCTCGGTGTGGCGCAGCACCTCGCCGGCGCGCCGCTCGTCGGGCGCGGCGACATGGGCGCCGAAGCCGATCGACTTGCCCTCGAGCCGGTCGCCGATGATCTT
>JAXDPI010000039.1:0-29748 GCA_034668465.1 Sphingomonadales bacterium | reverse complement strand
CGATCGGCGTGATCGGCTTCGTCGTCTGGGCGCACCACATGTTCACCGTCGGCATGGACGTGAACACCAAGATGTACTTCACCGCCGCGACGATGGTGATCGCGGTGCCGACCGGCATCAAGATCTTCTCCTGGATCGCGACCATGTGGGGCGGCAGCCTCACCTTCGAGACGCCGATGATGTGGGCGATCGGCTTCATCTTCATGTTCACCGTCGGTGGAGTCACCGGCGTGGTGCTCGCCAATGCCGGCGTCGATACCGTGGTGCACGACACCTATTATGTCGTGGCGCATTTCCACTACGTGCTCTCGCTCGGCGCGGTCTTCTCGCTGTTCGCGGGCTGGTATTACTGGTTCGGGAAGATGTGGGGAAAGCAATATAACGAGCTGCTCGGCCAGCTCCATTTCTGGTTCTTCTTCGTCGGCGTCAACGTCCTGTTTTTTCCGATGCACTTCCTGGGCGCGGACTCGATGCAGCGGCGCGTGCCCGATTATGCGGACGCCTACGCCTATTGGAATTGGGTCGCCACCTACGGCTACATCATCATGGCGATCGGCATGGGCTTCTTCTTCATCAACGTCTTCTGGTCGCTCGCGTTCGGCAGGAAGGCGCCCGACAATCCCTGGGGCGAAGGCGCGACGACGCTCGAATGGACGCTGTCGAGTCCGCCGCCCTACCACCAGTTCGAGACGCTGCCGAAGATCGGCTGAGGACAGGAACGGAAGGAAAAATCGTCATTCCAGCGAAAGCTGGGATGACGCAGAGATGGCAATGACCAGCGCGACGATTTCACCAGCCCAGGCCCTCCCCGCCGATTGGCGCGACCTGCTCGCGCTGACCAAGCCCAGGGTGATGACGCTCGTCGTGTTCACCGGCCTGTGCGGGCTTTTGGTCGCGCCTGCGACGATCCATCCGGTCCTCGCCTTCACCGCGATCCTGTGCATCGCTTTGGGCGCGGGCGCGGCCGCGGCGCTCAACATGTGGTACGAGGCCGATCTCGACGCGCTGATGAAGCGCACCCGATCCCGGCCGATCCCGGCCGGGCGGCTCGACCGCCAGACCGCGCTCCATTTCGGCGTCGGCCTCGCCTTCTTCTCAGTGATCCTGATGGGGGTGGCGACCAACTGGTTCGCGGCTTCGATCCTGGCCGTCTCGATCCTGTTCTACGTGTTCGTCTACACGATCTGGCTCAAGCGCCGGACGCCGCAAAACATCGTCATCGGCGGCGCCGCCGGCGCCTTCCCGCCGCTGATCGGCTGGGCGGCGGTCACCGGCGACGTGGCAGCGCTGCCTTTGTTGCTGTTCGGCCTCATTTTCCTGTGGACGCCGCCGCATTTCTGGGCGCTGTCGCTGTTCGTCCGCTCGGACTATGCCGCCGCCGGCGTGCCGATGCTGCCGGTCGTCGCCGGCGCCAAGGCGACGCGGGTCCAGATCCTGCTCTACACATTGCCGATGGCCGCGGCGGCGATCGCGCCCTGGCCGCTCGGCCTGGCCGGCGCGCTCTACGGCCTCGCCGCGACCGCCTTGAGCCTCGCCTTCCTCGTCCTGGCCTTGCGGGTGCTCTTCAACCGGGCGACCGAGCCGGCGGGGATGAAGCCCGAAAAGCAATTGTTCGCTTATTCGATCCTCTATCTGTTCGCCTTGTTCGGCGCGCTCGTCCTGGACCGCTGGCTGTGAGCGACGAGGCCGAAATCCGCCGGCGCCAGCGGACGCGGGCGATCATCCTGGCGGTGCTGCTCGCCCTGTTCGTGGTGCTGGTCTACGCGATCACCATCGCCAAGATGGGGCTCTATTCGCGATGAACCGGACGAAGCGCACCGCGGCTCTGGCCTTCCTGCTCGTGTTCGGGATGGTCGGCCTCGCTTATGCGAGCGTGCCGCTCTACCGCGCCTTCTGCCAGGCGACCGGGTTCGCCGGCACGCCGCGGATCGCGCCGGGCGGGGCGGCGCCGGGCGGCTCCAGCCGGATGATCTCGATCCGGTTCGACGCCAATCACAGCAATGCGCTGCCGTGGCGGTTCGAGCCGGTCGACGCCCGCCGCAACGTCGCGATCGGCGCGCGCAGCATCGCCCTGTTCACCGCCCGCAACCTCTCCGACCACCCGGTGACCGGCACCGCGACGTTCAACGTCACCCCGTCCCAGGCCGGGCAATATTTCACCAAGATCCAATGCTTCTGCTTCACCGAGCAAAGGCTGACGCCGGGGCAGGAGGTGCAGATGCCGGTCGTGTTCTACGTCGACCCGGCGATCCTCGAGGATCCCGACGCGCGCGACATCAGCGAGATCACCCTTTCCTACACCTTTTACCCGGTGGACCAGCGCCCGAGCGGAAGCTAGGGACGCCACAGCAAGCCAAGGACGGACGGAACATGGCCGGAGCGAAGACCCACCAATATCATATCGTCAATCCGAGCATCTGGCCGCTGGTCGGGGCGATTTCGGCGCTTATGTTCTTCGCCGGCATGGTGCGCTGGATGCACGCTCTGCCTTACGGTCCCTACCTGATCGGCGCCGGCGTGATCGGCATCTTCTTCACCATGTTCAGCTGGTGGGCGGACGTGGTGCGCGAGGCGCATGGCGGCGATCATACGCCCATCGTCCAATTGCACCTGCGCTACGGCATGATCCTGTTCATCGCCTCGGAGGTGATGTTCTTCGTCGCCTGGTTCTGGGCCTGGTTCAACGCCTCGCTCTTCCCGGCGGTGGCGGTGGGCGGGGTCTGGCCGCCCGAGCATATGCACGTCATGAACCCGTTCGGCTGGCCGTTGCTCAACACCTTGATCCTGCTCTGCTCGGGCTGCACCGTCACCTGGGCGCATCACGCTTTGATCAACGGCCACCGCGAGGGGCTGATCAAGGGGCTGTGGCTGACGATCGCCCTCGGCATGCTGTTCACGTCGATCCAGGCCTACGAATATTATCACGCGCCGTTCGCCTTCAAGGACAATATCTACACCTCGGCCTTCTTCATGGCGACCGGCTTCCACGGCTTCCACGTCATCGTCGGCACGATCTTCCTGATCGTCTGCCTGGTCCGTTCCTACAAAGGCCATTTCACGCCGCAGCAGCATTTCGGCTTCGAGGCGGCCGCCTGGTACTGGCATTTCGTCGACGTGGTCTGGCTGTTCCTGTTCCTGTGCGTCTACGTCTGGGGCGGCTGGGGCGCGGTCTATCACTAGCTCCGTCATTCCAGCGAAAGCTGGAATCCCCCTGCCTTCAACGGCAGGAGAAATGAGATTCCATTGAACAGGCGCGGAGTGCCCCGCACTCCGCAGTCATGCCCGGGGGGCATGACATGCCTGTTCAATTTCGCTGGAATGACGAAATGAAGGAAGTTCAGCCTCTCCAAGCCGCCCTCAAGGGCCTGTGCCCACGCTGCGGCGCCAGGACCCTGTTCGCCGGGCTCGCCACGTTCGCGCCGAAATGCCGCGCCTGCGGGCTCGATTTTGCCGGCTTCAATGTCGGCGACGGGCCGGCGGCCTTTTTGATCTTCATCGTCGGCGGGCTCGTCGTCGCGCTGGCGATCGGGCTCGAGCTTGCCGCCTCGCCGCCCTGGTGGCTGCACGTGCTGCTCTGGGTACCGCTGACCGCGGCGCTGACCATCGGCCTGCTCAGGATCGCCAAGGGGCTGCTGCTGGCGCTGGAGTACCGGCACCGGGCGCGCGAGGGGAGGATCGAGCCGTGAGGCGGCTGCCGGTCGTGGCGACCCTGGTGGTCGCGCTCGCGGTCGCGACGATGATCGCGCTCGGCATCTGGCAGCTGCGCCGCGCCGAGTGGAAGGAGCGGCTGCTCGCCGATTATGCCGCGGCCGCGGCGATGCCTGCCGTCGACCTCGATCCGTTGCTCGACGGCCGCCCGGCGCTGCCGCCGCTCGCCTTCCGCCGCGCCTTGGTCACCTGTCACGCGCGCGGCGTCCGGCCGGACGTCCATGCCGGGCGCAACGGCCGCGATATCGTCGGCCAGGTCTACATCGTCCCCTGCCGACCGGGAGCGGAGGGGCTGGCGGGGCGGATCCGGGTCAATGCCGGCTGGTCGGCCCGGCTCGACAACGGGGTGCGGCCCGAACTCGACGGGATCGTCGCCGGCCGGCTCGGCGCGGTCGGCGAGGAGGGGCCGGTCGTCCTCACCGCCGCGACCGCAGCGCCGCCGCTGGTGCCGGCTGCCCCGGCGAGCATCGAATCGATCCCCAACAACCACCGTTTCTACGCCTTTCAATGGTTCTTCTTCGCCGCCGCGGCGGCCGTGATCTTCTGGCTGGCACTGAGGCGCCGCGAAGCGGCAAAGTTGCCGCCGGAGCCCTGAGCGCCTAAATCCCCCGGTTCATGATGAAGCTCACCATTCTTGAAAGCGGCCTCAGGGTCGCCAGCCGGCCGATGCCGGGCGTCGAGACGGTCGCCATCGGCCTTTATGCCGATGCCGGCTCGCGCCACGAGCCGGCGCGGGTCAACGGCCTTGCCCATCTGTTCGAGCATATGGTGTTCAAGGGCGCGGGCGCCCGCTCGGCGCGCGAGATCAGCGAGGCGATCGAGGATGTCGGCGGCGACCTCAACGCCTGCACCGACCGCGACGGAACCAGCTTCACCGCCTCCTTGCTCGCCGAGCATCTGCCGCTCGGGCTCGAGCTGCTCGCGGACATGATCCTGCGCCCGCATTTCAAGGTCGACGATCTGGCGCGCGAGAAAGAGGTCGTGCTGCAGGAGCTTGGCGAGGCGCGCGACACGCCGGGCGACATCATCTTCGACGACCTCTGGGCGGCGGCTTGGCCCGACCAGCCGCTCGGCCGCTCGATCCTCGGCGACGAGGCGAGCATCGCGGCGATCGCCCGCGACGATCTCGATCGCTGGCGTACCGAGCGCTACCGCGCCGGCAGCCTGATCCTGGTCGCGGCGGGCAAGGTCGACCATGCGGCGCTGGTCGCGCTGGCCGAGGCGCGCTTCGCCGGCCTGCCCGAGGGCGCGATCGATCCGGCCGAACCGGCGCGCTTCGCCGGCGGCGTCCGCGCCGGGCGCGGGCGGGCGGACCAGGCGCACCTCGCCTCGGCCTATCAGGCGCCCGGGCTGCACGACCCGGATTTCCACGCCGCACGCCTGTTTGCCGACATCGCCGGCAGCGGCGCCTCGTCGCGCCTGTTTCAGGCGGTGCGCGAGGAGAGAGGGCTGGCTTATTCGATCTGGTCCTCGCTCGCTTCCTATCGCGACGGCGGCCTGTTCTACGCTTATGCGGCGACGGCGCGGCGCGAGGCGGGCGCGGCCGCGGCTCTGATCGCCGAGACGCTGGCCGACACCGCGGCGAATGCCAGCCGGCGCGAGCTCGACCGGGCGCTGGCCCAGGCCAAGGCCGGCCTCTTGATGTCGCTCGAATCGAGCTGGGGCCAGGCCGCCTATGTCGCCCGCCAGCTTTCCATCCACGGCCGGCTGGTCGAGCCCGCCGAAATCGTCGGCAAGCTCGAGGCGGTGACGCTCGAACAGGTGCGGGCGGCCGGAGCCATGATGCTCGCCGGGCCGCGGGCGAGCGCGACGATCGGCGTGCCGGCGGTTCGCGCCGCGTGAGGATTTCGACGCTGGCCGCCGAGCCGTGGGCCGATTACGGCCTCGTCGACAGCGGCCATGGCCGCAAGCTCGAGCGCTACGGACGCTTCCGCTTCATCCGCCCCGAGTCGCAGGCCTTGTGGCCGCCGGCGTCGGCCGCGTGGGACGCGGACGCGGAGTTCATTCCCGGATCCGACGAGGAGGGCGGCGGCCGCTGGCAATTCGCCGGTCCGGTGCCGCGCGAGGGCTGGGACCTCGCCTGGGAGGAAGTGCGCTTCCGCGCCCAATGCACGCCGTTCCGCCACCTCGCTTTCTTCCCCGACATGGCGCCGCAATGGGCGTGGATGCGCGAACGGCTCCAGCCGGGCGCCGAGGCGCTCAACCTGTTCGGCTATACCGGCGTCGGCACGCTGGCTTTGGCCGTCAGGGGCGCGCGCCTCACCCATGTCGACGCCTCGAAGAAGTCGGTCGAAGCGGGCAAGGCCAATGCGGCGCTGTCGGGCATGGCCGATCTGCCGATCCGCTGGCTGGTCGACGACGCGGCCAAGTTCGCCGCGCGCGAGGTGCGGCGCGGCAGGCGCTACGACGGCATCATCCTCGATCCGCCCAAATTCGGGCGCGGGCCCGCGGGCGAGATCTGGCGGCTCGAAGAGGGGCTGCCCTCGCTGATCGCCGATTGCCGCAAATTGCTCGACGCCGACAGCCGCTTCCTGGTGCTCACCGTCTATGCGGTGCGGATGTCGGCGCTGGCGATCGGCGAATTGCTGAATCAGGCGCTCGGCGGCCTCGGCGGCAGCGTCGAATGCGGCGACATGGCGGTGCGCGAGGAGGCGCGCGGCCTGCTCCTGCCGACCGCGATCTTCGCGAGGTGGAGCCGCTGAAGGGGGACAGTTACTTTTCCCCCGCATGTCGGGGCGCTCAGACGAGGCGCCGGGAAAAGTAACTGTCCCCTTTAATCCCGCCCCGCCCGGATCGCGGCGCCGGCCGCGAACGGGGCGCCGGCGACGAGCAGCAGCGAAACCGCGCCGAGCAATTGCAGCGCGCCGGTCTCATTGCCGCGCTCGAGAAAGCCGGCCCCGAAGATCAGCAGCGGCACGGCGAGCGGCAGCATCAACAGGCCAGCGAGCGCCCCCGCGCGGCGCAGGCCGGCGGTCAGCGCGGCGACGCCCAAGGTAAGGGCGGCGAGCCCGGGCGTGCCGATCAGCAGGCCGAGCTCGAGCCTCACCAGCGTTTCGGGCGGCAGCTTGATCAGCGCGGCGGCAGGGATGGCGGCGAGCATCAACGGGGGGGCGAAGCTCAGCCAGTGGCCGATCAATTTGGCTAGAGCGACGCTCTCCTCGCTGGTGCCGCGAAGGCTGAGCTGATCGAGCACGCCCGCGGCGCGGTCGGGCTCGACCAGCCGGTCGACCGGCAGCAAGGCGGCGAGCAAGGCCGCCATCCACAAGGCGCCGCCGCCGGTGCGGGCGAGCAAGGCCCCGTCCGGACCGACCGCGAATGGGAACAGGGTCGCGACCAAGAGGAAGAAGACGAGCGGCAGCAAGAAGGCACCGCCGGCCGCGGCGAGGCGCAGCTCGCGCAGGATCAGGCCGGTCATCCGAGCGCCACCTGTTGCGCATCGTCGAGCGCGAGCGCCTGGTGCGAGGCGGCGAGGACCGCGCCGCCCGCCGCGCGGTGAGCGGCGATCGCGGCTTCGAGCCGGGCGAGGCCGTCGGCGTCGAGGCCGTTGGCCGGCTCGTCGAGCAGCCAGAGCGGCGCCGCCGACGCGACCGCCCGCGCCAGCGCGGCCCGCTTGCGCTGGCCGGCCGAGAGCATCCGCACCGGCATTGCGGCGAGCGGCGAAAGGCCCATCGCCGCGAGGCCGATGGCGCCGTCCCTCGCCCAGAAAGCGAGCGCGTCGCCGAGCCGCTGCCGCTCGTCGAGCGCGAGATGCTCGTCGGCGAGCGCGGCCGCCGCCCGCTCCACCCGCCCGCCCGCGGGGCGCAGCAGCCGCGCGGCAAGCCGGATCAGGCTCGATTTGCCGGCGCCGTTCGGCCCGGTCACCAAGGCGGCATCGCCGGGGCCGAGCGTCAGGCTCAACCGCTCGAACAGCAGCCGGCCGCCGCGGACGCAGGTCACCTCGTCGAGGAGCAGCAGCAGGCCGTTCAACCCGCCTGCTCCTCGATCGCATGCATGTCGGCGTCGGAGAAACCGAAATGGTGGCCGATTTCGTGGACGATGACATGGGTGATCAGCGCTTCGAGGGCGACGCCCGTCTCGGCCCATTCGTCGAGCAAAGGGCGGCGGTAGAGGTGGATCATCGGCGGCAGCTCGCCCGAGGCCCAGCTACTCTCCTCGCGCATCGAACGGCCCGAATAGAGGCCGGTCAGCTCGAACGGATCCTCGATGCCGAGCGATGCGAGCACCGCGTCATCGGCATATTCCTCGATCCTGAGCACGACATTGGTCAGATGGCGGCGGAAGGTCTCGGGCAGGCGCGCGATCGCGGCTTCGGCGAGCCGCTCGATCGCCGCCGCGTCGGGCGCGTAGGTTTGACCCGTCCCCATCGATAGGCGACATAGAGCGCGGGCGGCGAAGGAGGAAGAGGCGGTGGCGGTGCTGAGCGGGAGCGAACGGGACGCGGCTTTGGCCGGACTGGCAGGCTGGGCCTATGACGAGGGCCGGGGCGGCCTCGCCAAAAGCTTCAAATTCGCCGATTTCGGCGCGGCCTTCGGCTTCATGGCGCGGGTGGCGCTCGCCGCCGAGAAAGCCGACCATCACCCCGAATGGTCGAACGTCTGGAACCGGGTCGACATCCTCCTCTCGACCCACAGCGAAGGCGGCGTCACCGGCAAGGATATCGCCCTTGCGACGCGGATCGAGGAGATCGCAGGGTAACTTGCCCTGGGGCGGCGGCCCCTTTAGATGACCCGCTTCCAGAGCATGCGGAGCGGTGGCCGAGTGGTCGAAGGCGCTCGCCTGGAAAGTGAGTATACGGCAAAACCGTATCGAGGGTTCGAATCCCTCCCGCTCCGCCATTTTCCAAATCGCCGACGTTCGCTCTTGGTCGCGATCGGCGTAACTCTCCCTGACAGAAAGCGCCTCGTCGAGTTCGGAATCGGCTCCCTTGAGGCTTGAAAAGTCTGGGAACTCGGCACCCCGCCGAGCGATCTGCTGGCGTCAGCCGCAACCAGCCATGCCATCAGGCGTCGGCCAGATGCCTCAACGGCGGCGCCATGAACTCGGGGCCGATCGGAATGGGGACGTGGCGCCGAAGAATTGCGTCGATGTCGGCCATTCCTTCCTCGTCGATGGTCCAGCCGCCGATCTCCTCCAGCGGGTTGAGCTGGTCGGGGCGGCGGGCACCCCACAAGGCGACGTTCGGCCCCTTGTCGAGCGCCCAGCGGACCGCGAGCACGAGCACGGACTTGCCATAACGCTCCCGCGCAAGCCGCTTCAATTCCTCGACCGCGGCGAGATAGTGCGGCAGGCGGTCGGGCTGGAACTTGGGATCGGACTTGCGCAGATCGTCGCCTGCGAAGATGCGATCGGCGCGGATCCCGCCCGAGAGCAGCCCGCGGCACAGCGCGCCGTAGCAGAGCACGACCAGACCGGTCCGGTCCGCATAGGGCAGGACATCCTCCTCGATCCCGCGCTCGAATAGATTGTAGGGCGACTGCACGATATGAAGCGGCGCCTCCTGGCGAAAATCGTCCATCTGCGCGGGCGAGAAGTTGCTGACGCCGACCGCGCGGATCTTGCCCTCGCGGTATAGCTCGCCGAGCACGCGGGCCGTCTCCTCGATCGGCGTTTCGGGATCGGGCCAGTGGATCTGGTAGAGGTCGATATAGTCGGTGCGCAGCCGCCGCAGCGAATCCTCGATCTCCCGGCGAATCCGCTCGGGGCGCGAATCGCGATAAGGGTCGCTGCCCGGCTCCAGCCAGTTGAGGCCGGCTTTGGTGGCGATGTGCGCCCGCCGCCGCAGGTCGCCTTTGGCGAGCGCCTCGCCGACGATCTCCTCGGACCGGCCGAAGCCGTAGACGGGGGCGGTGTCGATCAGGGTGACGCCGCGGTCGACGGCGCCGCGGATCGTTTCGATCGCCTCCCTGACGTCGGTGCCGCCCCACATCCAGCCGCCGATCGCCCAGGTGCCGAGGCCGATCCGCGAGACGGACAGGTCGTTGGCGAGATCGATCTTTTCCATGATCAGGTCCTGGAGCGTGAGGAGGACCGGGAGGCGACGCCCGTGACCCGCCAGACGACGTTGCCGACATCGTCGGCGATCAGCAGCGCGCCTGTGCGGTCTAGGGCAAGGCCCACCGGACGGCCCCTCGCCTGTCCGCCGGACGTCAGGAAGCCGGTGACGACGTCCCGCGGCGGACCGCTGGGGCGGCCATTCGCGAAAGGCACATAAACCACCTTGTAGCCGTTCAGCGGAACCCGATCCCAGCTGCCATGCTCGCTGACGAACACGCCGCCGCGATAGCGTGCGGGCAGACCGGCGGCGCTGCTGAACACCATGCCCAGCGGCGCGACGTGAGAGCTCAAGGCATAATCGGGCGGGATCGCGCTGGCGACGAGGTCCGGGCGCTGGGGCTGGACGCGGACGTCCACATGCTGGCCGTAATAGGAATAGGGCCAGCCGTAGAAGCCGCCTGGGCGGACCGAGGTGAGATAGTCCGGCACGAGGTTGGGGCCGATCTCATCGCGCTCGTTGACGATTGTCCACAGGATGTTCGTTCCCGGCTCGAAAGCGACGCCGGTGGGATTGCGCAGGCCGGTGGCGAAGATTCGCTTGAAGCCGGTGGCGCGGTCGATCTCCCAGATGGCGGCGCGGCCTGCTTCCGCGTCGATCCCGTTCTCGGTGATGTTGCTGTTCGAGCCGACGCCGACATAGAGTCTCGATCCGTCAGGGCTCGCAGTCAGGCTCTTCGTCCAGTGATGATTGATCGACCCCGCCGGAAGGTCGGTCAGCCTTGTCCCGGGCGCGGTGATCCGGGTCGCGCCGGTCACATAGGGAAAGCGCAGGATCGCGTCGGTGTCGGCGACATAGAGCTGATCTCCCACCAGCACCACGCCGAAGGGGGAGTTCAGATGGTCGATGAAGATCGTGCGCAGATCGGGTTGCCCGTCGCCGTTGACGTCGCGCAGCAGCGTGATCCGATTGCCGCCGGGCGCCCCCGAACCGCCGACGAGCTGAAACAGTGCCATCACATAATCCTTGGGCCGATTGACCGGCGCCGGCGGACCTTGCGTCTCGACCACCAGGACGTCGCCGTTCGGCAAGGTGTAGACCGAACGGGGATGTTCGAAGCCGGTCGCGAAGGCCCGCACCTCGAGCCCGACCGGTACGGCGGGAACCTCGGCCGTTCCCCAGCCGATCGCCCGCGCGACCCGCATCGGCGGTAGAATATATTGGTGCGGCGCCGGAAGCTCGGGATTGGCGCCATATTGCGTGCTCGGCGGCGCCACGGCCTGGCCGCAGGCAGCCAACGCGAGGAGCCAGGCCAGTGCCGAGCTGTTGCGGAGAGAAAGGCGGTTCATGAGCGAATTCCTTCCGATGAGGCGGAGGAGGCAGGGCGCGCGGCGGCGAGGCTCCAGCCGCGCCGGCCGACGACGAGCAGGAGGATGGTCACAATTGCCGAGAGAGCGAGGCCTTGCGGGACCACGGCCGTGTAGCCGTCGCGGCTGTGAACGAAGGCGTTGAGAAGCGCGAGCAGGACGGCGGCGGCGAGCACCAGGAAACGCCACCAGGAAATCGCCCGCATTTGCCGCAGCACGACGTCCAGGAGGAGGGCAAGGCTCGCCAGCGCCGCCAGGATCAGGCCGCCCGTGAGCAGCCAGATCGAGAAGGTTTCCCACGCCGGCAGGACCGTCCGCCAGTAGAGGAGGTCGGTCGCGAAGGCGGCGATCAAGAGGGCGGCACCCGGTCCGATCAGAAGTGGGTGCAGCAGGGTGGGCGGTCGAGTTGCGCGCAATGCCTGGGTCATTTCATTTCCTCACTTCGCCTTGGGCGGCTCGAGGGGGTGCGGGATCGTCCCGGGCGGGGGGCGGGGCCGGGGACGATCCTCGCAACGCTGTGAGTAGGCCCCGGCACCTCTCCGAGCCGTGGTCGCTTCGTGACAATTCCGTTATCTTTTCCGGATCCCGATTTCGGGCGCCGCGTGAACATGACGAACTGTTCACGCGGCGGCCAAACCGGCGTCATCCCGGATGGGCGATAGATCAAGCCTCTTTGCAAATCAGCGAGGTTGCCATGACGACGCGGAAAATCCCAACGATCGGCTTTGTCGGTCTCGGACGAATGGGCTCCGCTATGGCGTCCAGTCTCGCCGCCGCCGGTTATTCGATTGTCGGATTCGTGCGCAGACCCGAGCAGGTCGACGCGCTCGCCGGCGTCGGCATCCGGGCCGTTACCGACATGAAGCCCGTCCTTGACCGCGATATCGTGGTCACCAGTCTGCCCGACGATGCGGCGGTCCGGGAGGTCGTCTTCGGCGGGAAGGAGCGCGGATTGGCGGCGGGCCTGGCGCGCGGCGCCATCCACCTTTCGATGAGCACGATCAGCCCGCATTGCGCAGGCGAGCTTGCCGCCGAGCATGCGCGTCGGGGCCAAGGCTATGTCGCCGCCCCCGTGCTCGGCAATCCCGATGCCGCAAAGGGGCGCCAGCTCTTTATCCTTGCTGCCGGCGCGTCCGCGGACGTCGATCGCTGCCGCCCTCTGTTCGACGGTCTCGGCCAAAGGACGTTCGTCATCGGCGCGGATCCGGCCGCCGCCAATTTCGTCAAGCTGGCGGCCAATGCGATCTCCGGGGCGACCGCCGAGATCCTCGGAGAAATCATGGCGCTCGCGCGCAAGCGCGGGGTCGATCCGGCGCAACTTCTCGCCGTCCTGACCCAGACCATGTTCGGGAGCCGCGCCCACAGCCTCTACGGCGAAAAGATCGCGGCCCAGCATTATGCCGAGGGAGGCTTCGTCATGCCGCTCGGGCTCAAGGACATCAAGCTGGCCCTCGCCGAAGCGGAAGCGGCCGCGGTGCCGATGCCCACTCTCGACGTGGTCCGCGACCGGCTGATCGCCGGCATCGAGCATGGCTATGCCGATCTCGACTGGTCCGCGCTCGGCCTCGTCGCCGCCGATGCCGCCGGGCTCAAGGCGCCGGGCCTCACCGCCACCCTACGCAGCAACAGGAGCGTGACATGACGAATTTCCGGTCGAGAACGAGGCGGTGGCTTTTCGCCGCTGCCGCCTGCGCCCTACTGATCCCCGCTGGCTGCAATCGCCCGGCCTCCGAGGCTGCGGCGGGAGAGGCCCCAGCTTCCCAGCCGTCGGCGGTAAGGGCCGAATCTCCAGGTAACGCCATATTACGCAACGCGGCGGAGCCCTTCGAGGCCCTCACCGAGCAGGCGTTCGCCGCACCCTGGCCCGAAGCCGACCGCCTGATCGCCGACGGCGGATCCGCCGCTGCCAGGGCGCGCGGCATTCTGCCGGACCCGGCGGCCGACATGCTCGATGCCCGCCTTGCCGCCATAGCGGCCGCGCGTCAGGCCCAGGATCGGCCAGGCCTGGCTCTCGCCGCGGTCGAGACCTATCGCCACCTGGTCCAGGCGCAGGATGGAGCCACGGCGCAGGTGCCGATTCCGATAAGCCTGCTCGACTATGCGGGCTTCCGCTACGATGCCTTGGCCCAGGCGCCGAATGTGGATTGGGCCGCAATGGACCAGGCGGCGCGCTTCGCCGGCGACCAGTGGCGGGCAATCCAACCTTCGATCGCCTCGCCGTCGCTGCGCGGCGTCATGCCGCAGAGCATCGGAGCGATGTCGGCGGCGGTCAGGCAGCGCGACGTCCCCTTCGCCCGAAGCGCCGCGGCAACTGAACTGGCGCTGGTCGATTTGCTCGAGGAGCATGCCGCGGCCCAGCAGCGCGGCGCCGGCCGCTAGACGGCGCGCACCGGCGGCTCGGCCGGATCGATCGTTCGCGGGAAGCGGAGGATGGCGCGGAGGCCGGGGTCATTGTCCTCCAGAATGAGTTCGCCCCCGTGCAGCCTCGCCACAGCGCGCACCAAAGCAAGGCCAAGGCCGCTGCCGTCGGTCGCCCGCGCCTCATCGAGACGGCGATGTTTGCGCACCGCCTCCTCGCGCCGATTCGCGGGGATCCCGGGGCCTCGATCCGCTACCCAGAAACGAATCGAACTGTCGCTCTCTTCCACGCCGATCCGGATGCTCCCACCGCTCGAGCCATATTTGAGCGCGTTGTCGATCAGGTTCGAGACCGCCTGCCCGATCAGCTCGCGGTTCCCGAAGAACGTCATTTCGCGCGGTTTCTCGACGGCGATCGAGACTCCGCCCTCCTCGGCCAGGGGGTGATACATTTCGCAAAGGCCGCGGGTCAGCGCACCAAGATCGAACTCGGTGAAATTCTCCCGGCCCATGCCGGCCTCGGCGCGGCTGATCTCAAGCGTGCCTGCGATCATGCGTAGCATCCCGTCGATCTCGTGGGAGATGGCGTCGATCGCCTGCCGCTGCGTTTCTTCGGAAGGCTGTACTCTCGCCTTTTCCACATTCGCACGGATACGCGTTAGCGGCGAGCGAAGGTCGTGGGCCAGGGCGTCGGTGACGAGCCGAAGCTCTTCCACGAGCGCCTCGATCCGGGCGAGCATGGCGTTAAGTGAGACGTTCAACCGGTCGAACGGGTCATTCGTACCGCCCGTCTCGACGCGACGGCTGAGATCGCCGGCCGCGATGCGCGCCGCAACGTCCCCGATCACCCCAACGCGGCGATTCATGAAACGCAACAGGATCAGGCTTCCGACAAGGCCGATCGGAACGGCGAGGACGAGAGCGCCGATCAAGGCCAGGAGCAGCGCTTCTCGCATCCGCGTGCGGTCGTCGATGACCGTACCGATGAGAAGGCGATGTCCTGATGGAAAATCGATCGCCGACAAGGCGAACAGTTCCGCCTGTGCATGGCCGTCCCGATAGAGGCGCATCTCAGTCCAGTCGGACGATCCCCGCAGCGTCGGAGGCCACGCAGCCACGTTACCGGCAATTTTTCGGCCGGTCGGGTCGACCAGCAGAAGCGCGGTCTGCGCGGCGGCGCCGCTCGCAATGCGGTCCCGAATCCCCTGCTCCACGGCCGGAATGCCGCCGGTTCGATAGCTGAGCAGCAAATTGGCCTTGCGGTTCGCTATCTGCGACTCGAAATGGTCGTGGGAAATACGGTCGGCCTGATGATAGACGACGAACAGGACCGGGAGGACGCCGGCGACGCTGAGCGCAAGGTAGAGCAGCACGAAGCGTGCCGTTGTCGACTGCTTCAGCCGGCTCCAGCGCGCGCGGCTCAAGCTGCTTCGCTCAGCATGTAGCCGACGCCGCGCACGGTATGGAGCAGCGGCGCCTGCCCCGCCTCGTCGATCTTCTTGCGCAGGCGGCTGATATGCACGTCGATGACGTTCGTGCCGGGATCGAAATGATAGTCCCAGACCTCCTCAAGCAGCATCGTGCGGGTTACGACATGGCCCTGGTTGCGGAGCAGGAACTCGAGCAGCCTGAACTCTCGCGGCTGGAGATCGATGCGCGCTCCTGCCCGCTCGACCCGGTGCGAGAGCAGATCCATGCTGAGCTCGCCGCAGGCCAGCGACGTGACGACGGCCTGCGCGTTGGCCGCGCCGCGCCTTTGCAGCGCCTCCAGCCGCGCGAGCAACTCGGAAAAGGCGAACGGCTTGGCCAGATAGTCGTCCGAGCCCGCCTTCAATCCCTTCACCCGCTCGTCCGTGGATCCGAGCGCGGAGAGGATGATGACCGGGGTGTCGACATCCGCCGCCCGGATCGCGGCGAGCACAGCCAGGCCGTCCATGCCCGGCAGCATGCGATCGAGGATGACGGCGGCGTAGGCGCCGTCGAGCGCGTGGAACAGCCCATCCTTTCCGTCAGCGGCGCGATCGACGACATAACCGTTCTCGACCAGGCCCTTGGCGATATAATCGCCGGTCGTCGCGTCATCCTCGACCACCAGGATCTTCTTGGTCATCGCTCGTCTCCTTGCTCCGTGACCTCGGGCAGCGCGCGGATCGGCAGGTTCACGACAGCATAATGGCCGCGGCGGTTCAGGGTAAGGATGATGTTAGACGCGCCCGCGCCCTTCAGCGCAGTCGCTGCATCGGCCGATGAACCGACCGAAGTCCCGCTTATTCGCTCGATCACGTCGCCGGGCCTAAGACCGGCCCGCGCGGCCGGACCGTTTGCGCGAAGGCTGGTGATCACGAGGCCCGTGTCGCGCGGAGAAATGCCCAGGCTTTCGGCCGTGGCGCTGTCGAGCGGCTCGACCGTCGCGCCGAGCGCGGCATCGAAGGCGGTCGCGGCCGCTTCCGTGCGCGCTCCGGCGAGCTCAAATCCGAGCTCCCGATCGGCCAGGGCACAGGTGGCGGTCAGGATTACAGCGACGGCAAGGACGAGCGCGAGCGCCATTTTCGTGCGCGATCCCAGCGCCGGACGAGGAAGTTTCTTCTCCACAACACGCACCCCCTAGAGGGAAGCGGCTTTCCCCACGACGTGTGCCTCATGACAAATTGGTAATGTCCCGGCCCAGTCCGAGGATGAAGAAATCT
Source organism: Sphingomonadales bacterium (assembly GCA_034668465.1). GTDB lineage: Bacteria > Pseudomonadota > Alphaproteobacteria > Sphingomonadales > Sphingomonadaceae > Allosphingosinicella. Next base: position 13,636 of record JAXDPI010000039.1, on the reverse strand, counting down.
TCATCCTCCGGCCACCGGCGCGATGGTCGCGACTTCCTAGAGCTTCTCCCGCGCTCGGGCCGAATGCCGGGCTTCACGGAGAAAATCGATGAATAAGCTGATGACCGCAGCGATCGCCGCTCTCACGTTGACCGCGGCCGCGCCTCCAACGTCGGGGAGTCCGGAAGGGAGCTCTGCCAATCCGTCTCTTAGTGACGTGCTTGTCTGGACGGTCTCGAACGACCGCACGGTCTATGTCGAGGATTCGACCGGGCAATGGTACCGCGTGGACCTGACGGCGCCCTGCGCTGCGCTTCGGACCGCTTTCGGCATCGCGCTTCAAGCCAGCCCCGGCAGCACGTTCGACCAATCCTCGAGCATTTTCACCGGCGATCAAAGCTGCACCATCCTGTCGATGTCGAGGGTGTCGGAGCCCGCCATTCCGCCGCTGGAGCCGTTCGCGCCCGCCGCCCCGAGCGCGCCGTGACCCTTGGCGCGACGGCAGGCTGACATGACCGAAACTTAATCAGGCCGCTACCTTCGCGTTACGTCCCGCGAGCCACAGGTCAGCCCCGAGCCACAGGATGGGATGAGCGAAGATGGGCCAGCAAGCATATCGCGCCTTCGAGCCACTGATCGAGACGGCGACGGAGCGGTCGTGGTGGCCTGGGTCCAGGCAGGACAGCGAGGATGAGGCGGCTTATTGCCGAGCCCGCGCCGAAGTCGAAACCGAGCGCGCCCGCGAAGCCGCTCACCCCGCCGCCCGCGACGCGCATATCGAGTTGGCGGCGCTCTATCAACAGCGGGCGCTTGTCGCTCGCCAGGTCGAAGATCCAGCGGTTCAGGGCTGGATGAGCGAAGGCGGAAGCTCGCTGGCGGACGTCTGACACACCCGAGCCGAGAGGCGCTTGAGGAGATCCCAATGGGCGATAACCGCACGCTCCCACCCGCATCCGTCAGGGTCTGGGATTGGCCCGTAATCATCGTCCACTGGGCGATGGCCTTGCTCGTTGCGCTCGCATATTGGGCGGTCGAGACCGGGCAGATGGCTTGGCACTATCGGCTCGGCTATGCGCTGCTCGGCCTCCTGGTCTTCCGGCTGATCTGGGGTTTCGCGGGAAGCTCGACCGCGCGGTTCTCCTCATTCGTGAAGGGCCCGCGCAGGGTGATCGCGTATCTCCGAGGGAGCCAGGGCGACGTCCACGGCCACAATCCCCTCGGCGCGCTCAGCGTCATCGCGCTGCTCGCCGTTTTGACGCTTCAGATCGGTCTCGGCCTGTTTGCTGCGACGCCGAGTGGGCGCAAATCGGGGCCGTTCGCGGACTTGATCGCGCCGGCTGCGGCCCACTTCGCTGACGAGTTGCATAAGGCCAATTTCTATCTGCTGCTGGCCTTGATCGGCCTCCATGTCGCGGCGATCCTCTTCTACCTTCTGGTCCGGCGCGACAATCTGATCGCGCCGATGCTGACCGGCCGGCGCCGAGCGCCCGCGGGGACGCAGCCGGTTAGGGCCGCCCCGGCCGCGCGCCCGTTCATTGCCGCCGTGATCGCGGCCGGCGTCGCGATCTGGCTTATCTCGGGTTCATAGACGATGGCCTCGATCGATCCTGGAGCGGCCGGACAGGCCGTGGAACCGAGCGGCACAGGCGGGCCGAGCCCCTTGTCCAGGATCGGATGGCTGAGGGCGGCTGTCCTTGGCGCCAATGACGGCATCGTCTCGATCGCCAGCCTCATCGTCGGCGTGGCCTCGGCCTCGGGCACCTACAATCATGTGCTGCTGTCCGGCGTGGCCGGCCTCGTGGCGGGCGCGATGTCGATGGCGGCGGGCGAGTTTGTCTCGGTCAGCTCGCAGGCCGACACCGAGAAGGCAGAGCTTGCCCGCGAAACGGAACAGCTGCGGGCAGCCCCCGGTTGGGAGCTGGACGAGCTGGCCGCGATCTATGTCGGGCGCGGCGTCGAGCCGAAGCTGGCGCGGGAGGTTGCCTTGCAAATGACCCGGCGTGACGCGCTTGGGGCGCACGCGCGCGACGAACTCGGCCTCTCCGAGGTCATGGCTGCCCGGCCGGCGCAGGCGGCCTTCGCGTCGGCGATCAGCTTCACGATCGGCGGAGCGGCGCCGCTGCTTGCCGTGCTGCTGACGCCCGAAAGCGCGCTGATTCCTTCGGTCTGCGCCGCATCCATCTTATATTTGGTGCTGCTCGGCGCCATCGGCGCCCGCGCGGGCGGCGCGGGCATGGCCATCGCGGTTCGTCGGGTCGCCTTCTGGGGGGCGCTCGCGATGGCCGTCACCGCAGGTATCGGAAGTCTCTTCGGTGGGCTAAGCGGATGATGGCGGTTCGGGCCCGCCGATGGATGACGCCCGCCCTTGCAATAGGAGCGGCATGAATCGGCTTGAGGATTGTCGGGCGCTGCGGCGTCTAAGGTGGTCCAGCCCCTCATCAGCGAGGTCCCCGCCCATGAGAACCTTCTTCCTTGTGACTGCCGCAGCGGCAGCAGCTTTCATTGCCATATCGGCCTCGGCGTCACCGCCGCCCATTTCCATGCAGACTGCGCGTGCGCGTGCCTTGGCGGCGGTGCCGCATGGCCGGATCGGGTCGGCGGAGCTCGAGCGCGAGCAGGGGCGTCTGATCTACAGCTTCGACATCCGGGTGCCTGGCCGGGCGGGGGTCGAGGAGGTGCAGATTAGCGCCTTGACGGGCCGGCTCATCTCGCGAAGACATGAAAGTCCGGCCGCCGAGCGCCGGGAGGCACGGAACGAAGCGAGGGAGCGCAGGCGCCGGTGATCTTCCGATCGACCAGGAAATGCCTGCTTCCGATTGCCATTGCCCTGCTCGCCGCCGGCTGCGCGACCTATCAGCCCGCGCCGCTCGACGACAATCCCGCTTTGCTCTCGCCGCCGGTCCTCGCAGCGGTCGCGCGCGACGCGGCGGCGATCGAGCGGCCGTTTCTGAGGCCGGCGGCGATCGATCTGGGCCAGCCGCTCGATCCGAACGCGATTGGCACCCTCACAGTGCTCCTCAACCCCGACCTCAGGGCGCTACGGGAGCGGGCGGGCGTCGCCGATGCCCAAGCTTTTGCCGCGGGCCTGCTGCCCGATCCCAGCTTCAGCTTCGGTGCCGACCAGGTTCTGTCCGGGCCGGACACGTTTCTCGGCCTTGCCGCCAGCCTGGGGGTGAACCTCGCCGCACTCAGGACGAGGCCGGTGGCCCGCGCGCAGGCCAGCGCCGACGCGCGGCGGGTGCGGCTCGACCTCGCTTGGGCCGAATGGCAGATTTCGGGGCAGGCGCGCATCCAGGCCGCGCGGATCGTCGCGCTCGAACGGGGGGAAGCGCTGGCGCGCGCCAGCCGCGACGACGCCCAGTCGATCCTCGACCGGATGCTGCGCGCGGCCGGCCGCGGCGACATATTGCCCGATCAGGTTCAGGCCGCCCGGATCGCCGCGTTCGACGCGGCCGACCGGCTGCGCACCACCGAGCAGGCGCTTGCCGCGGCGCGCTTCGAGCTGACCCGCCTGATCGGCCTTCCGCCCGGCTACCCACTTCGGCTGGCGCCGGCCGCCCCTGCTTTTCCCGCACCGGATGCCGCCGCTTTGTTCGCGATCGCGGTGCGGGAGCGCACCGATCTGCAGGCGCTTCGCGCGGGTTATGCGGCGCAGGAGGCGGCCGTGCACAAGGCCGTGCTCGACCAGTTCCCGGCGCTCGATCTCTCGGTCAACGGGGCGCGGGACACGGCCAACAATTTGACGCTCGGGCCGTCGCTCGCCTTCACCTTGCCGCTCTGGAATCGCAACCGCGGCGGCATCGCCATCGAACGGGCGACGCGGGCCGCGCTGCGGGCCGAATATGAGGCGCGGCTGTTCCAGACCCGGGCCGAGATCGCCGCCGCCGTCGATGCGCTGCGCATCCTAGCGCGGCAACGCGAGGCGATCCTGCGCGACCTTCCCGCGCTCGAGCGTTTCGCCCATGCGAACCGCCGCGCTGCGGATCGCGGCGACCTCGCTCTTGCCACGGCGATCACGGCCGAGCAGGCATATCGCGACAAGCAGATCCTGCTCGCTTTGGCCGAGCGAGACATCGCCGAACAGACGATCGCCCTGGAATTGCTGACAGGCGCACCAAAAGAGGCATGGACATTATGAGACACATGCTCCTGATCGCCGGCGCCGCATTGGCGAGCTGCTCGGCAACTGACCAGCCGGGGAACGCCGCCGAACCGAACGCGCTGGTGCGCCTTGCTTTGACGCAGGTCGCGCCGGTCCGGGCCTCGGTCCGGATCTACGGCACCGGGGACGCGGGCGCCTCGGGAACGATTACCCTGTCGGCGCCTGAAGAGGCGATCGTCGCCACGATCGAGGCGCCGCCCGGGAGCGCGGTCGGAAGGGGACAGGTGGTCGCGCGCCTCGCGCCCGGACCCACTTCTCGGCTCGATCTCGTCCGCGCCGAAACCGACGCCCGCGCGGCGCAACTCGCTTTCGCCCGCGCCCAGCGGCTGCGCGCGGACGGGCTGGTCGGCAATGCCGAGGTGGAGAGTGCCCGCGCCGCGGCCCAATCGGCGGCGGCGACTCGCTTTAACCTCGCCCAGCGGACCGCCGGCCTCATCCTGCGCTCGCCGGTGGCCGGCCATGTTCAGGCGGCTTCCATCAGCCTCGGCAGCCTGGTCCCGGCCGGGACGCCGGTCGTCTCGATCGTCAGCGCGGGCGATTTGCGCGCGCGCTTCGGGATCGACCCGGCGCTGGCGCGCAGCATCCCGCCGGGCGCCTCGATCAGGATCGTGCCGTCGGGCGGCGGGACCGCGTTCACCGTCCCGATCCTCTCGGTCGATCCGGCCGTCGACCCGACGACCCGGCTGGCCTCGGTCTTCGTGCGCCTGCCGGCTGCGGCCGGAGTCGGCGCCGGCGAGCCGCTGACCGGCGAGCTTTCCATGGCCAGCGCCGGCAACGCCCCGACGATCCCCTATGCGGCGCTGCTCGACGACGCCGGGCAGCCCTATGTCTACGTGGTGGCCGGCGGGATCGCCCACCGCCGCAACGTCACCCCCGGCCCCAGCGACGGCCAGCGGGTTGCCATCCTCAATGGCCTGAGGCCGGGCGAGGCGGTCGTGGTCGCCGGCGGCACCGCCGTCGAAGACGGCATGCACGTGCGGACCCGATGACCCGGTTCCTCAGCGCCCACGCCCGCGCGATCTGGTTCGCGGCGATTCTGCTCACCCTCGCTGGCCTGGCCGGGGCGACCCGGCTTCCGGTCAGCCTGTTCCCGCACATCAACTATCCGCGCGTCGTGGTGTCGATCGAGGCCGGCGACCGCGACCCGGCGCAGATGGCCGCCGAGATCACCCGGCCGGTCGAGATCGCGCTGCGCGAAGTGCCGGGCGTCACCCAGATCAGGTCGACGACCAGCCGCGGCGCGGCCGATGTCGGCATCAATTTCGGCTGGGGCGACGACATGGTCGCGGCCACGCTCGCCACCCAAGGCGCGCTCGCCACGATCCTTCCCGATCTCCCGCCCGGCACGCGGTTCAGCGTCCGCCGGTCGGATCCCACGATCTTCCCGGTGCTGGGCTTCGCATTGACCTCGCGCAGCCTCGATCCAATCGCGCTCAGGCAGTTCGCCGAACTGCAGATTCGCCCCGCACTGACGTCGGTGCCCGGCGTCGCCGGCGTCGATGTGCTGGGCGGCGCCCCGAGCGAGATCGCGGTCGACGTCGACCCCGGCCGGCTGCAGGCCCTTGGGCTCAGCATGACCGACGTCGCAGGCGCGCTCACGCGGGCTAACCTGGTGCGCGGGGTCGGCAGGATCGAAGACCGCCACCGCCTCTACCTTCTCCTCGTCGAAGACCAGGCGCCAACGATCAACGACCTCGCGGCCCTGCCGATCAGCGCGGCCACCGCGCCCGTGACCGATCCGAACCCCGCCCCGGGACAGCCGCAGCCGGTGGCCCGCGCCAGCGTCGTGACGCTGGGTCAAATCGCCAACATCCATCCCGCGGCAGCGCCGGTGTTCACCAGGGTCACCTCGGGCTCCCGGGACGCGGTCCTCATCAACATCCGCCAGTCGCCGACCGGGGACAGCGTCGCGATCGTGCACGCGGTCAACGCCCGCCTCGCCCAATTGCAAATGCCCCCCAGCGTGACCGTCACCACTTTCTACGACCAGTCCGAATTGGTCGTCGGAGCGGCCAATGCGGTCCGCGACGCGATCCTGCTGGGCGCGTTCCTGGCGGGGCTGGTGCTGTTCCTGTTCCTGCGCTCGTTCCGGCTGATGGTGATCACTGGCCTCACGCTTCCCGCCGTGCTCGCCGCGACCTGCCTGTTTCTGCTCGCGCTCGGCATGGGCTTCAACATGATGACCCTGGGCGGCATGGCCGCGGCGGTCGGCCTCGTCGTCGACGATGCCGTGGTCATGCTCGAACATATGATGCGGCGCATGCAGGAGGGCGCCGCCGAAGATCGGGCGAGCCTGCTCGGCGCCGCCAGCGAAATGGCCAAGCCGCTCTACGGCTCGAGCCTGGCAACGATGATCATCTTCCTGCCGCTTGCCTTCGTCAGCGGCGTCACCGGGGGCTTCTTCAAGGCGCTCGCGCTCACCATGACGATCGCGCTCGGCCTCTCGCTGGTTTATGCGCGCTTCGTCATCCCGCTGCTCGCGGCTTACTGGCTGCGCCGCAAGGACGTGGACTCGGCCGAGAAGGCCAACGCCTTCATGGCCCGGATCGAGCGCGGTTATGAGCGCGCCGAGGGCCGCGCCTTCGCCCGCCCGGCCCTGTTCGTCGGGATCCTTGGCATCGCCATGGCCCTGCTCGGCTATATCGCATGGACGCGCGTCCCCTCGGGATTCATGCCGAAGATGGACGAAGGCGGCTTCGTGCTCGACTACAGGGCACAGCCGGGCGCGTCGCTCGCCGATACCGACCGGCTGCTGCGCCAGGTCGAGCAGATCATCACCGCGACCCCTGAAGTCCTCAGCTATTCGCGGCGCACCGGCGTCCAGCTCGGCGGCGGCCTGACCGAGCCGGACGAGGGCGATTATTTCATCCGCCTCAAGGGCGGATCGCGCCGCCCGATCGATGCGATCATGAGCGAAATGCGGACCCGGGTCGAGGAGCGGGTGCCGGGCCTGCAGATCGATCTCATCCAGCTCATGGAAGATCTGATCGGCGATCTTACGGCCGTCCCGCAGCCGATCGAGGTCAAGCTGTTCAGCGGCAATCCGGCGGAGCTCGACGCCGCCGCGCGCAGCGTTGCCGCGGCGATCGGCCGGGTGACCGGCGTGGTCGAGGTGGTGGACGGCATGCGCGTCGCCGGCGACGCGCTGACCATCCACATACGCCCCGGCGCGCTCGCCCAGCACGGCCTCGATGCCGAAAGCGTCGCCTCCCAGGTCGAGGCGCTCGTCGGCGGAACCGCGGCGACGCGGATTCGCGCGGGCGAGCAATTGCTCGACGTGCGCGTCCGGGCGCCCGCCGATATAAGGCAGCGCGCCGAGCAGATTGCCCGGCTGCCGCTGACCGCACCCGACGGCCACAGCCTCGTTGTCGGCCAGATCGCCGACGTCCAGGTCCGCGCGGGGCAGCAGCAGCTGACTCGCGAGGATCTCGCCCCCTTTGTCGCGGTGACGGCGCGGCTCGAGGGGCAGGATCTCGGCTCGGCGATGCGCGACGTGCGGAGTACCGTCGCGGCCTTGCATCTGCCGCCCGGCGTCCGGGTCGATTATGGCGGCCTTTATGCCGAGCAGCAGAAGAGCTTCAGCGATCTTACCACCGTGTTCATCGCAGCGCTGCTGCTCATCGCTCTCCTGCTGACGATCCTCTACGAGCGCCTGGCCTGGACGCTCGCTGCCATCCTCACAGTGCTTCTGTCCGCTGCGGCGGTGCTGATCGGCCTGTGGGTGACCGGCATCGAGCTCAACATCTCCGCTCTGATGGGCCTGACCATGGTCGTCGGCATGGTGACCGAGCTGGTGATCTTCTACCTCGCCGAGATCGACCGCGAGCGCGCGATCGACAGCGAATCCTTGCGCGAAGCCGGCCGCAAGCGCCTGCGCCCGATCATCATGTCGGCGCTGATCGCGATTCTGACCCTCGCCCCGCTCGCGCTCGGCCTCAGCCGCGGCGCCGGCCTGCAGCAACCGCTGGCGACCGCGATCATCTTCGGCCTGATCGCCGCCGTGCCCTTGGTTTTGCTGTTCCTGCCGGGGCTGCTGTTGCTGCTGAATCAGCGGGCGGCGCCGGCCAGCCGGAACGACGACACATAGCCGATATGATCGGACAGCATGTTGCCCGCCGCGTCCGGACCGAACGGGACGCGGATTGCGATCGCGCTGAGGCGCGCGCCGGTTCCGGACATGAAGAACTGCCAATCGGTCGCACGATGCATGACCGCCGCGACCTCGCGCGGCACGGCGGTTCTGCCGCGCGCCACCTCGTGGAGCGCGTCGCGGATGGGATCGATGCCGCGCCAGGCCGAAAGCTGCGCCCTGAGCGCGCGCCAGCGCGGCACGGCGGCGCCGACGTTGAAGTCGCCGGCCGCGATCAGCGGGCGGGCGGGATCGTGCCACCGGTTGACGAAGGCGGTGAGCAGCGCGACCTGGCGTTGATAGGCGTAGAGCGAGCGCTCGTCGCCGACGCCGGAGCTGTGCCGGCTGTTGAGATGGGTGGTGACGATGTCCACCGGCGAGGCCGCGCCGGGCGGGCGCACCGTGACCAGCAGTGCGCCCTTGTTGGCGAGGCAGTCGTAGCCGGCGCAGGCGAAGGCGGGGAAGGCCAGCCGGCGGACCCGGAGGATCGGATAGTCGGAGAGGATCTGGAGGCCGCTGCCAACCATCGGGCCCTCGGTTTCGCCGTGCCACCAACTCGCGCTTTCGAGGAAGCGGCGATCCTCCTCGGTCATCGGCGCCTCGCCGACATCGGCGGCTCCGGGGCCGTCTATTACGAAGCGATAGCCGGCCTCGCGTCCTATCGCCTGCGCGTCGTCGCTGAAGGCCTCCTGGAGCACGACGATCTGGGGATTTCGGCTGTGCCGGCGCAGGTCCTGCAACCGCGCGGCGATCTGCCTGAGGGCTGCGGGCCGTCCCCATGCGATCGGCCAGGCGGACCCTTTCACATTGTAGGTGAGGACCGAAAGGGTGCCGTCGAAAGGCGCGACGCGGGAATAGGCGGCCAGGCGCTCGGGCTCGGTACAGGCGGACGCGACGCAAAGCTGAGACGCCAGCATGGCAACGAGCAGGAGCGTCTTACTGGTCAACTCGGCCTCCTGCGGTCTCTACGTAGAGACGCCGCCGGAAGCGGATCGCCGCACCGCGTCCCCGCGTTGCCCGCCGGGAGAGCGCCTGTTAGTCTTGGCGATCCGCGACGAACATGTCGCGCCGGCAAGGATGAGCGCGATCGATCGGAACCCGGAAATGGCGATCGGCGGGTTGAGGGCGGCGCTGCTGGAGAACCGGGCGGCGCTGCTCAGATTCCTGCTCGCGCGGCGAGTCGCGGCCGAGGAAGCCGAAGACATCCTCCAGGACCTGTTCGTGAAGCTGGAAAGCCATCCGGCCGGTCCGGTCGCGGAGCCGCGCGCCTACCTCTATCGGATGGCCGAGAATTTGCTGCTCGACCGCCGCCGTTCCGCCGGGCGCCGGACCGGGCGGGAGGAAGCCTGGGCGACCGCGCAGCTCGGCGCCACTCGGGAAGCGGACGACCGGCCGTCGGCCGAGCAGATCCTGATCGCGCGCGAGCGGCTTTCGCTGGTGTCGAATGCGCTGGCGGCGCTGCCCGATCGGACGCGGCTCGTCTTCCGCCGCTTCCGGATCGACGGGGTCCCGCAGCGCGAGATCGCCGCCGAGCTGGGGATCAGCCTGAGCGCGATCGAGAAGCATCTGCAAAGGGCCTATCAGGTGGTGGTCGAAACCCAGGCGCGGCTCGATGCGGATGTTCCGCATCCGCAGCGTCTTTAGAGGGAGAGACATGGAACAGGGCGCGCATCACGACATCCAGGCCGAGGCCATCGCCTGGCATATCCGCCTGCGCGACGGCGGCGCGGAGGATTGGGACGCGTTCGTGCATTGGCTGGAAGCCGATCCGGCCCGCTCGGCCGCCTATGATTCGGTGGCGTTCGCGGATGCGGCACTCACTGCGGACGTGGTCCAGCCGCCAGCCGCCAAGGATGATCGGGAGGGCGGCCGGTGGAGTGCCGGCCGGCGCTGGGCCACCGCGCTGGCGGCCGTCGCCGCTTTGTTCCTGCTGGGTCTCATCGCCATCCCCTGGCTGACCGCCGGCCCGGATCGCTACGAGATCGCGACCGCGGCGGGCCAGCACCGCACGGCGCCGCTCGGCGACGGCGGCTCGGTCCAGCTCAACGGCGCGACCCGCCTCATGCTCGACCGGAATGATCCGCGCTACGCAGAGCTGGTAACCGGCGAGGCCACGTTCGCCGTCCGCCACGACGCCGGCAATCCCTTTGTCGTCGTCGCGGGCGAGCACCGGGTCCAGGATTCCGGCACGACCTTCAACCTGATCCGAGACCGCGGCCGTTTCTCGGTTGCGGTGGTCGAAGGCTCGGTCGTTTACGATCCGGACGGGGCGGCGGTGCCGCTGGCCGCCGGCCAGACCCTGCGCGCGGACCAAGCCGGGCGTCCGGTCGTCGGCCGCGAGGCTCCACGGGCGATGACCGGATGGCAGCGCGGGCAGCTGAGCTATCGCGCCGCGCCGCTGGCGATCGTGGCCGGCGACCTGTCGCGTAGCCTTGGCGTCGAGGTTGCGATAGACCCCGACCTCATGGCCCTGCCTTTCACCGGTTCGATCCGTGTCGATCACGATGCCGTGACGAGCCTCGCTTCGACGCTCGGCCTGCAGGCGCGCCGCACCGGCGACAGCTGGCTGATCGAGCCCCATTCGCGTGCGCCTCGCTGAGCCCTTCGCCGCCCTGACGATTCTCTGCATAGCGGCGGCACCGGCCGACGCGCAGGAGAGCGTGCAGTTCAACATTCCCGCGGGCCGGCTCGGCGACGCGCTGATCGCGCTCGGCGAGCAGGCGCGGATCACGATCGGGGCGAGCGATCCCGGATTGGCGCGGATCCGGTCGCAACCGCTGCGGGGCAGGATGTCGGTCCGTGCCGCGCTCAGCAGGCTTCTCGCCGGCACTGGCTACAGCTTCACCTTCGTCGATGCCCGCACGGTCCGGATCGTCCGCGCGCCGCGGCCCTTGCCCCCGCGGCCGGCGCTACCCCCTTCGCGACCGATACCCCCCTACGCTCCGCCGCGCCCTGCACCGCCCCAGCCCGACATCATCGTCACCGCCAGCAAGCAGGGAGTCGCGCTCGACCGGTTCGGCGGCACCGTCCACATGGTCGATCTGCGCAGCGAGGACGTCGGCCGCTTCGGGGCGCGCGGCAGCGAGGCCGTGCTCAATCGGCTGCCGATGCTCGCCTCGACCAGCCTCGGGCCGGGCCGCAACAAGATCTACATCCGCGGCGTCGCCGATTCGAGCTTCAACGGGCCAAGCCAGTCGATCGTCGGCCAGTATCTGGGCGACGTCCGCCTCACCTTCAACGCGCCCGACCCGGACCTCCAGCTCTACGACATCCGCCGCGTCGAGCTGCTCGAAGGACCGCAGGGGACGCTCTACGGCACCGGTTCGCTGGGCGGCATATTGCGCCTGGTGCCCAACGAACCCGACCTGTCGGATACGGCCGGCGCGGTTTCCGCGGGCGCAATGACCACCCATCACGGCGATGCGGGCGGCGACATCGCCGGCATGGTCAATCTTCCGATCTCCCACGGCCGGCTGGCCTTCCGGGCGGTCGGCTATCGGTCGATCGACGGCGGCTATATCGACGACGTCGGCCGGGGGCTGCGCGACGTCAACCGGATTTCGACCTATGGCGGGCGGGCGACCCTCCTCTGGGACCCGGGCGGCGGCTGGCAGTTGGAGCTTGGCGGCCTCGCCCAATATATCGCCGGCCGCGACGGCCAATATGCGATGCGCGGCCTGCCGCCCCTGTCGCGCCGGTCCAATCTCGCGCAGCCGTTCGACAACGACTACCAGCTCGGGCAATTCACCGTCCGCAAGCGCTGGTCCGGGGTCGAGCTCGTCTCCGCGACCGGGATCGTGCGGCACGCGCTCGAGACGCGATTCGATGCGACCGGGTTTCCCGGCACCATGGGCACCCAACTCTATATCGAGAATGTCGGCATCACCCTCATTTCCAACGAGACCCGGTTGTCGCAGCCCAATTCGCGTGGCGAGGGCTGGGTGGTCGGCTGGAGCGTGCTCCACGACATCAGCCGCATCACGCGACGCCTCGGTCCGCCTGCCGCACCGCTTCCGATCGCAGGGGTACGGAACGACGTCAACGAGGCGGCCCTGTTCGGCCAGTACAGCCACGCGCTGACCTTCGGCCTCGTGGCGACGATCGGCGGGCGGGTGACCTATTCCAGGACCGTTGGAATGCCGCTCGATGCGCCCGACGACACTGACGAGCCCAAGCGGACGGACGTCCGCATCTCCCCGACGGCCGCGCTCACCTGGCGGCTCGGGCGTCGACTCCTGCTCTACGGGCGTTTCCAGCAGGGATTTCGCGCGGGCGGTCTCGCCGTTTCCTCGACGGGCTCGGCGACCTCCGCGCAGCGCTTCGAATCCGACAGCCTTACCTCCTATGAGACGGGCGTGCGGTTCGGCCGGCCGGATGCGGACCGGCTCAGCTTCAACGCGGCGATTTCCTATGCGCGCTGGGCCGACATCCAGGCCGACCTCATCGATGCGCGCGGCCTGCCGTTCACCACCAACCTCGGCGACGGGCGCATTTACGGCTTCGAGTTCGAAGGGTCGTGGCGGGCAACGTCCACGCTGAGCTTCGACGCTTCGGCGTTCATCAACCACAGCGCGCTGTCAGCGCCCAATCCGGCCTTCGCCGCCGCGGACGAGCGGGCGCTGCCCAACATCGCGCGCGCCGGCGCCCGCGCGGCCGGCCATTTCAGGAGCGCGCTGTCGCCCGGGCTAACGCTCGCGCTGGACGGCTCGGTCCGCTACGTTGGTGAATCCCACCTCGGCATCGGCGACCCGCTCGACATCGACCAAGGCCGCTTCGTCGACGCCCAGGTCGGCGCTCGCCTCGATTTCGGCCGCTTCGGCGTGTCGCTCGATATCGACAATGTCGCCGACGCGCTCGGAAACCGCTTCTCTTTCGGCAACCCGTTCACCGTCGCCGGCCGCCAGCAGTCGACGCCGCTGCGGCCGCGGACGGTGCGGCTCGGCTTCGACACCCAGTTCTAGCCGGATGCGGGTTGTGGGCGTCGGCGGCGTCTTAGGTCCGTGCTCGCTGTGCCATCATTATTGGATCAATCCGGCTGCCCCGAACCGGACGAGGCGGCGCCGGCCCCGGAGCCCCCTGTCCGGCCGGCGCCGCCTTTGCTCCGCCCGATCACCGGCACGGATTGCGGGTGCTGGTCGACATTCTGCCGGCTGCTTATCTGGGCAACGCGAAACAACCCGCCGCCGAAAAGATGACGGCGCATCCCAATTCTGGATTCTGGAGACCTATGAACAAAATCAAGGTGGCGCTGGTCGGCATCGGCAATTGCGCGAGTTCCCTGGTTCAGGGACGCTATTTTTACGAGGGCAAGCGCTCTCCGGCGGGGCTGATGCACGAGCGGCTCGGCGGCTACAAGCTGTCGGACA
>JAXDPI010000038.1:0-167599 GCA_034668465.1 Sphingomonadales bacterium | reverse complement strand
ATGATCCCCGGGCTTCCCGCGCCGGTGCCGTGGCGCGAGATCTGGGTCTATAGCCCCCGCATCGAGGGCATCCATCTGCGCGCCGGCGCGGTCGCGCGCGGGGGCCTGCGCTGGTCGGACCGGCGCGACGATTTCCGCACCGAGATCCTCGGGCTGATGAAGGCGCAGCGCGTCAAGAATGCGGTGATCGTGCCGACCGGCGCCAAGGGCGGCTTCTATCCCAAGCATCTGCCGGCGCTCGCGAACCGCGACGCCTGGCTCGCCGAGGGGACGGAAAGCTACCGCATCTTCATCCGCGCCTTGCTCTCGGTCACCGACAATCTGGTCAAGGGCAAGGTCGTCCACCCGAAGAGCGTCACCATTCGCGACGGCGACGATCCCTATTTCGTCGTCGCCGCCGACAAGGGCACGGCGACCTTCTCCGACGTCGCCAATGCGATCGCGATCGAGCGCGGCTTCTGGCTCGGCGACGCCTTCGCCAGCGGCGGCTCCAACGGCTACGACCACAAGGCGATGGGGATCACCGCCAAGGGCGCCTGGATCTCGGTTCAGCGCCATTTCCGCGAAATGGGGATCGACATCCAGAAGCAGCCGATCCGCGTCGCCGGCGTCGGCGACATGTCGGGCGACGTGTTCGGCAACGGCATGCTGCTTTCCAAGGCGCTCAAGCTGGTCGCCGCCTTCGACCATCGCCACATCTTCCTCGACCCCGATCCCGATCCGGCGCGCAGCTGGAAGGAGCGCAAGCGGATGTTCGGCCTGCCGCGCTCCTCCTGGGCCGATTACGATCCGGCCCTGATCTCGAGCGGCGGCGGCGTTTTCCCGCGCAGCCAGAAGTCGATTCCGCTGAGCAGGGAGGTCCGCGCGCTGCTCGGCATCGAGGAGAAGGAAGTCGAGCCGGCGACGCTCATCTCGGCGATCCTGAGGAGCCAGGCCGACCTCTTATGGTTCGGCGGCATCGGCACCTACATCAAGGCCAAAAGCGAGAGCCACGCCGACGTCGGCGATCCCGGCAACGATTCGATCCGGGTCAACGCGGCGGAATTACGCGTCAAGGCGATCGGCGAAGGCGCCAACCTCGCCATCACCCAGGCCGGCCGGATCGAGTTCGACCAAAGCGGCGGGCGGATCAACACCGACTTCATCGACAATTCGGCCGGCGTCGATTGCTCGGACAACGAGGTCAACATCAAGATCCCGCTCAACCGCGAGATGATCGAGGGGCGGCTCGGGCTCGGGGAGCGCAATCTGCTGCTCGCCGAGATGACCGACGAGGTCTCGGAGCTGGTGCTCGAGGACAATCGGCTGCAGACGCTGGCGCTGTCGATCGCCGAGAAAGGCGGCGCGCGGGCGCTGCCGCAGCTGGTCCGCGTGATCGAGATCCTCGAGGAAAGCGGCAAATTGAACCGCGCGGTCGAAGGCCTCGACAGCAACGAGGATCTGCTCCGCCGCGCCCAGCTGAACCTGGGCCTGACCCGCCCCGAGCTGGCGGTGCTGCTGTCGACCGCGAAGATGCGCCTCCAGGCGGCGGTCGAATCGGCCAAATGGACCGACGATCCGACGCTGGAGCGCGAGTTGCTCGCCGCCTTCCCGCCGCAGATGGGAGCGCGCCACCGCGACGCGATCCTCGCCCACCGGCTGAAGCGCGAGATCATCGCCACCAAGGTCGCCAACCGCTTCGTCAACCGGCTCGGCATCACCGCCCCGTTCGCGCTGACCGAGGAGGAGGGCGCCGCGTTCGGCCAGGCCGCGGCCGCCTTCCTCGCCGCCGAGCGCCTGTTCGACATGGACGCGCTCTGGGCCGAGCTCGACAATGCCGACGTCGCCGAGGAGATCAGGCTCGCTTTGTTCGCCCAGGCGGCCACCGGCCTGCAGATGCACATCGCCGACATGCTGCGGGTCACCTCGCCCGACATGGCGCCGGGCCAGCTCGTCGAATTGCTGCGGCCGGGCCTCGCCAAATTGAACGCCAAGGTCGACGATCTGCTGCGGCCCGAGGCGCGCGCGGAAGCGGGCGGGCTGCGCGCCGAGCTGGACGCGCTCGGGGCGCCCAGGCCGGTCGCCGACCGGATCGTGCGGCTGGTCGAGCTGAACGGCGCGGTCGGCCTCGCCATGCTCGGGCGCAAGCTCGGCGTCGGCGAGGTCGAGCTGACCCGCGCCTACACCAAATTGGGCGAGGCGCTCGGCCTCGACTGGGCGCAGAACGCGGCCAACCATTTCCAGGCGCGCGACCAGTGGGAGCGACTCTTGACCGCCGGCCTGGCCCGCGATTTCGAGCAGCTCCGGCTCGAATTCCTCGAGCGCCGCAAGAGCGAGGATCCCAAGGCCGCGGTCGACAAATGGGTCCGCGAGCAGGAGGCGCGGATCGAGCAGTTCCGCCGCACCGTCGAGCGCGCCCGCACCGCCTCGGTCACCACCGCGCCGATGCTCGCGCAAATCGCGACCCAGGCAAGGGTGCTGCTCGGCCGCTAGGCGCGCTGTTCGAACAGCCAGACCCGGATCGCGCTGGCGAGATTGGGCGGATCTGGCGCGCGGATGCGCTCAGCGTCGATCCGCGCGACGAGCGCGTTGAGCGGCAGCCGCTCCGCTTCCGCCGCGGTGCGCAAGGCGTCCCAGAAGACCGGCTCGAGGCTGATCGAGGTTGCGTGCCCCGCGATCATGATCGAGCGCTTCACCGGTCCGCGGGGACAGTTACTTTCATCCGCTGCGCCCCTCATGAAGGCGCAGATGCGTGAAAGTAACTGTCCCCATACGTCCCCATTTCAGTACATGTGCTGGCCGCCGTTGATCGACAGCGTCGAGCCGGTGATGAAGCCGCCCTCCTCCGAGCAGAGGAAGAGGACGCCGCGGGCGATCTCCGAGGCCTTGCCGAGCCGCCCGACCGGGATTTTGGCGACGATCTTCTCGAGCACGTCGGGCGGCACCGCGGCGACCATCTCGGTGTCGATATAGCCGGGCGCGATCGCGTTGACGGTGATGCCGGCGCGCGCGCCCTCCTGCGCCAGCGCCTTGGTGAAGCCGTGAATGCCCGATTTGGCGGCGGCGTAATTGACCTGGCCATATTGCCCGGCCTGGCCGTTGATCGAGCCGATGTTGACGACGCGGCCGTATTTGCGCTCGTTCATCCCGTTCCACACCGCCTTGGCCATGTTGAAGCAGCCGCCCAGATTGACGTCCATCACCTCGTCCCAGGCGGCGCGTTCCATCCGCTTCATCGTCCCGTCGCGGGTGATGCCGGCATTGTTGACGAGCAGGTCGACCGGCCCCAGCTCGGCCTCGACCGCGGCGACGCCGGCGATGCAGGCGTCGTAATCGGAGACGTCCCATTTATAGGCCTTGATGCCGGTGCGCGCGGTGAAGTCGCGCGCTTTCTCTTCATTGCCGGCATAATTGGCGGCGACGGTGACGCCCTCACCCTGGAGCGCGACGCTGATCGCCTCGCCGATGCCCCTGGTGCCGCCGGTCACGATTGCGACGCGTGCCATGATCCTCTCCCTTTCGTCTTTTTCTATGGAGCGGCCCTTATTGCGCGGGCAGCCAACCTTCAAGCTCGCGGGCGAGCAGGGCGCGGAGCATCAATATGCCATAGTCGCTGTCGTTGAGGCAGGGGAGGTAGGCGAAGCGGCTGCCGCCGGCGGCGAGAAACGTCTCGCGCCCGCGGATCGCCAGCTCCTCGAGCGTCTCGAGGCAATCGGCGGCAAAGCCCGGCGCGAAGATCGCAAGCTTCGTCACTCCCCTGGCGGGAAGCTCGGCCAGCATATGGTCGGTCGCGGGGTCGAGCCATTTGGCGCGGCCGAAGCGCGACTGGAACGCGACCGCCAGCTCGCGCTCCAGGCCTTCCGAGAGCAAGGCCGCGGTCCTGAGGCAGTGGCGATGATAGGGATCGCCGAGCGCGCGGGTCCGCTCGGGCATGCCATGGAAGCTGGCGAGCAGCGCCTGCGGCTCGAAATCGAGCCCGGCCAGGGCGGCCTGGAGGTTCTTCTTCAGGGCGGTGATGTAGAGCGGGTCCTCGTAATAAGGCGGCAGCGTCCGGATGGCCGGCTGCCAGCGCATCCGGCGCAGGTGGGCGAAGGCTTCGTCGAGCGCGGTCGCGGTCGTCGCCGCGCAATATTGCGGATAGAGCGGCGCGATCAGGATCCGCTCGCACCCGCGCTCCCTGAGCGCGTCGATCTTCTCCTTTATGGCCGGCCGGCCGTAGCGCATCGCGTGGTCGACCGGCACGTCCGGCCCGAACGCGCCCTGCAGCGCGGCCGCCTGGCGCGCGGTGATCACCGCGAGCGGCGAACCCTCCTCCATCCACACCTGCCGGTAGGCCTTGGCGGACTGGCGCGGCCGGGTCGTCAGGATCGCCCCGCGCAGGATCGGCTGCCAGACGAGCTGCGGGATTTCGACGACGCGCCGATCGGAGAGGAACTGCTTGAGGTAGCGCCGCACCGCGCCCGGCTCGGGCGCATCGGGCGTGCCGAGGTTGATCAGCAGGATGCCGGCCTTGCTCATCGGGTGCCGCCGATCGCGATCGGCAGGGTGCGGACGCGCTCGCCGGTCAGCGAGAAATAGGCGTTGGCGACCGCGGGTGCGGCGGTCGCCACCGCCAGCTCGCTGATCCCGCCCGGCGCCTCGTCGCTCTCGACCAGCTCGACCGTGACGTCGGGCGCGTCGCGCAAGGTTGGCAGGCCGTAGGCGCCGATCGTCGCCGCGATGGGCACGCCGCCGGCGATCTCGAGCTTCCTGCCGACGGCGGCGGAGATGCCGTGGATCAGCCCGCCCTCGATCTGCTGCCGGACGATCTCGGGATTGACGATCCGGCCGCAATCGACCGCGCAGACCGCGCGCAGCACCCTCAGCCTTTGCTCGCGGCTCACCTCGACCTCGACCAGGGTGGCGATGTAGGAGCCGAACGCGGCGTGGGCGGCGATCCCCATGCCGCCGCCGCGCACGCCCCCGTCCCAGCCGCCGATCGAGGTCGCGATGGTGAGCACGCGGGCGAGGCGCGGATTGCCGCCGAGCAGCCCCATGCGGAAGGCGAGCGGCTCCATGCCGAGGCCGCGGGCGAGCTCGTCGATGAAGCTTTCGGTGAAGAAGCCGGTGTAAGAGTGCGCGGCGCCGCGCCAATAGCCGGTGCGGATGCCGATGTCGGCGGCGACATGGTCGACCGCGACATTGGCGATGGCGTAGGGCGGCACCGCGCCCGCCACCGCCGCGCCGTCGGGACGGACCAGCCAGCCCGACGCGCCGAGCCGCGCGGCGACCTCGGCGCTGGTCGTCGGCGCGGCGATCTTCGCCCGCCAGCCCATGATCCGGCCCTGCGCCATCCAGGCGGTCATCTGCGCCGCCGCGGCCGGGCGGAAGCTGTCGCACTCGATCTCCTGGATGCGCGGCCAGGTGAGCTGGACCGGGCGGCGCAGCATCGTCGCGACGACCGCCGCCTGCTCGATCGCGTCCATTTCGAGCTTGCGGCCGTAGCCGCCGCCGACCAGCATCGGATAGAGCGTGACCTGGCCCTCGGGCAGGCCGGCGGCGCGGGCGGCGGCGGCGCGGGCGAGGCCGGGCGCCTGGGTCGGCGCCCAGATTTCGAGCCGGTCGCCGGTGACCCGCGCGGTCGCGGTCAACGGCTCGATCGCCGCCGACGGGGCAAGGCCGACCTCGTAGCGGAAGCCGACCGGGCTCGCGCCGGGGAGGTCGCCGTCGATGTCGCCGGCCTCGTGCAAGCGGTCGCCGCCGTCCCCATCGAGCGCGGCGGCCAGGGCGGCCGAGATGCTCGCGCTGGTGGCGCCTTCGGGCCGGTTGAAGCGCGGGCGCATCGCGTTCAGCGCCTTGCCGGCGGCCCACCAATTGGTCGCCGCGACCGCGACCCATGAAGGGTTGCGGATCACCGACAAAGTGTGCGGGACACGGTCCGCCGCGGCGGCGTCATAATCGGCGAGCGTGCTGCCGGGCGGGCCGCTGCGCACCGCGACATGGACCATGTCGGGCAGCCGCACGTCGCCGGCGAAGCGCGCCGAGCCGTCGATCTTCGCGGGCACGTCGAGCCGGGGGAGCGGCTGGCCCGCCAGCCTATTGGCATTGCCGCCGCGGATCGGCAGGTTCGCGGGCAGGCTCAGCCGCGCCGCGCCCTCGGCAAGCTCGGCGAAGGCGATCCGGTCCGGGCCCTTCCAGACGAAGCCGTCGCGCGTGTCGAGCTCCTCCCAGCTGACGTTCCAGCGCCCGGCCGCGGCCATCGACAGCAACGCGCGCGCCGCCGCGCCCGCTTCGCGCATCGCCGCCTCGAAGGCGCGGATCGAGGTCGAGCCGGCGGTGATCATCAGCGCTTCGCGGGTGGCGAAATCCTGCGCCGACCAGCGGCCGATCCCCTGGAGGAAGCCCGGCAGGCCGCTGTCGTCCGCGGCCTCCGCGGCGAGCAGCCGATTGGCGTAGAGCGGCGAGATCGGCGCCGGCTCGACCGCGACCGTGCGCCAGTCGGCGCCGAGCTCGTCGGCGAGGATCTGCGGCAGCGCCGTCCAGGCGCCCTGGCCGATTTCGGCCTGCGGCACGGCGACGATCACCCGCCCGTCGGTGCCGATCTTGAGGAAGGCGTTGAACAGCGTCTCGCCGGGCGCGGCGCGCAAATTGGGCGCATAGCTGCGCGGCCAGAAGCGCCAGGCGACGAGCAGCCCGGCGCCCGCCCCGCCGCCGATCAGCAGGGTGCGCCGGCTGATGCCCTGTCGCTGTCCCGCGCGCGCCATCGCCGCCTGATAGAGGCGGGGCGCGGGAGGGGACAGCTACTTTTTCCGCCAGGCCGTCGGTGCGGTGCCGCCGCTCCGACCGGAAAAAGTAACTGTCCCCATTGATTCCCCTCGGCTTCTTCGCCACTGCCAGCGTCCATGGCGGCACGGATCTACCAGCGCGAGAAGAACGCGATGCAATCGGGCCGTGCCCGCGCGGACGAATGGCTGCTCGAGTTCGAATCGGCGCGGGCCAAGCGGCCCGACCCGCTGACCGGCTGGTCGGGCGGCGCCGAGACGCAGGCGCAGGTGCGCCTTTCCTTCCCGACGCTCGAGGCCGCATTGGGCTATGCGATGCGCGAAGGAATCGACGCCCACGTCGTCCCCGCCGCCGAGGCCAAGCTCAAGCTCCAGGCCTACGCCGACAATTTCCGCTGAGGGGCGGCGCCGGGGACAGGGCGGGGACAGTTACTTTCGGCTGCCCGCTTCCTACAGAAGATGCCGGCGCGTGAAAGTAACTGTCCCCATTCAGGCGCCGAGGATATCCCCGGCCAGAAGCAGCAGCAACCGAACGTCGATCGCGCAGCCTTCGGCGCGTTTCGCGGCGACGAACGCCGCCACCTCGGCCAGCGGAACGCGGTGGACGAGGATATCCTCGCCCGCGACGCCGCCGCCCTCGCCGATCCGCTCCAGCCCTTCGGCGCGGAGCAGGGTGAAGCCCTCGGAGACCATCCCGGGCGAGCTGTAGAACCGGCCGAGCTCGGTCGCCCGCGCGGCGCGGTAGCCGGTCTCCTCCTCGAGCTCGCGGATCGCGGCGACGGCCGCCTCCTCGCCCTCGGCCTCGTCGCCGACCAGGCCGGCGGGCAGCTCGAGGCAGTTGCGGCCCAAGGGCACCCGATATTGCTCGACGAGGATCACCGCGCCTTCGTCGATCGCGAGGATGACGGCGGCGTGGATGCCGCGGGTGCGGGCGACATATTCCCATTTGCCGCGGCGTTTGGCGGCGAGGAACCGGCCCTCCCAGACCGTCTCTTCGGGATCGTCCGGCGCGGGCCTCATAGCTCGATGAGGCGGTCCGGCAGCTCGTTGGGATTGTCCCCTGTCGGCGGCAGGATCGGCGCCAGCACTGCGCCGACCTTCTCGACCGCGAGCGCCATGCCCCGGCCCGCATGGCCCGCTTTCACTTGTTCGACCAACGCCGCCATCGCCTCGCCCCAGACCTCGAGTCCGACCTGGTCGGCGATCGCCTTGTCGGCGACGATCTCGGCGCGGCGCTCGGCGAGCGACAAATAGAGCAGGACGCCGGTGCGGCCGCGCGTCTTCAATTCGCAGCCGGTGCGGAACAGTTCGACCGCGCGGCGGTGGACGCGGCGGGTCTTGGTCGCGCCCGGCGTCAGCGCCAGCCGCAGCGGCTGGTAGGCGAGGATCAGCCGGACGACGAGGAACGCGCCGGCGAGCTTGGCGAACAGATAGAGCATCACCGTTTCGCGGGTCAGCTCGGCGTTCCAGCCCAGGACCAGGGTCGCCGCCCAGTCGATCCACGCCTGCGGCACGAAGGCGAGGCCCGCGGGCACGAGCAGCATCGCCAGCACACAATAATGGAGCGCGACGTCGTGATAGGCGTCGGAGCGCGCGGCGACGATGGTGACGATCTCGCCGTCGCTCGAGCGCTCGGCCGCGGTCACCGCCGCGGTGACGAGATCATGGTCCTCCTGGCTCAACAGCTGCATCACCACCCTCCCGACGCGCCGCCGCCGCCGAACGAGCCGCCGCCGCCCGAAAAGCCGCCGCCGCCACCGCCGCCCCAGGAGCTGCCGCCACCGCCGCCGCCCCACGAGCTGCCGCCCCAGCCGCCGCCGCCGAGGCCCGGGCCCCAGATGATCACCGGGCTCCGCCGCCCGCGCCTGCCGCCGAAGCGCCGGCCGCGCACGCCGCGCCGGACGATCGAGAAGATGATGATGAAGGCGAGGATGACGATCCAGAAAATCAGCGTCAGGATCGAGCCGCCGCCGCGGTGGCTGCGCTGCGCGTCCGCGGCCGCGCGCACGCGCTGCTCGGCGGCCTCGGGCGGTGCCTGGAGCTGGGCGATGATCGCGTCGACGCCGGCGTTGATCCCGCCCGCATAATCGCCTGCGCGGAAGCGCGGCGTGATCTCGTTGCGGATGATCTGGCTCGCCAGCGCGTCGGTGAGAATCCCCTCCATGCCGTAACCGACCTCGATCCGCATCTTGCGCTCATTGGGCGCGATCAGCAGAATCACGCCGTTATTGGCCTCGCTCTGGCCGATCCCCCAGTGGCGGCCGAGGCCGACGCCATAATCTTCGATCGAGCGATCCTCGAGGCTCGCCACCGTCGCGACGACCAGTTGGCGCGTCGTCGCTTGCTGCAGCGCCTCGAGCTTCTGGGTCAGCGCCGCCTCCTGCTCGGGCTCGAGGATGTTCGCCTGGTCGACGACCCGGCCGGACAGCGGCGGATAGGTCTGCGCCAGCGCCGGCACCGCGAACAGGAAGGCGGCGAGGATGAGGAGACGCGCGATCATATCGCCAGATGATCCTCGGCGGCGATCTCGCGATCGGTTTGGCGGGAGCGCAGCCGGGCGACGATCGCCTCGCTGCCGGCGATGATGCCGCCCGACGGCCGGCCGGCGCGGAAGCGCGGCAGGATCCGCTCGCGAATCACCCGTGCGGCGAACGGGTCGGTTATCCTGCGTTCGAGACCGTAGCCCACTTCGATGCGCACCCTCCGCTCGGCGACCGCGACGATCAGCAGCACGCCGTCGTTGCGCTCACGGCTTCCGATACCCCAGGTCCGGCCCAGTTGCACGCCATACTCCTCGATGCTGCGCCCCTGCAGGTCGTTGAGCGTGACGACGACGAATTGCGGCCCGATTTCCCGCTCGACCGCCGCCGACGCGGCGGCGAGCCGCTGCTCGTCTTCAGGGGAGAGCAAATTCGCCTGATCGACCACCCGGCCGGTCAGCGCGGGAAATGCCGGCGGGTTCTGCCACGCCTGCGCGTTCGCGCTCGCCGGCGGCGCCTCGCCGCAGCCGGCGAGCGCCAGCGCAAGGGCCGCCAGGAGCGTCGCGGCCGCTCTCACGCCGGCGCGCCGCCGCTTTACTGGCTGTTGCCGAAATTGACCGTCGGCGCGCGCTGCGCGGCCTCGTCCGCCTGGAACGGGGCCATCGGCTGGCTGCCGTAGATGACCCGCGCGCCGATCACCGACGGGAAGGTCCTGATCTCGGTATTATAGGCCTGGACCGCGCCGTTATAGTCGCGCCGCGCTACCGCGATGCGGTTCTCGGTCCCCTCGATCTGGGACTGGAGCGACATGAAATTCTCGTTGGTGTGGAGCTCCGGATAGGCCTCCTGGAGGCGCTGCAGCGACAAGGTCAGCTGCTGCTGGGCGGCGGCGAAGCGGTTGACGGCGGCCGGATCGGTGAGCTGGTCGGGGCTGACCGTGATCCGGGTCGCGCTCGCGCGCGCCTCGGTCACTTCGCGCAGCACGTTGCGCTCCTGCGCGGCGGCGGCGCGCACCGTCGCCACCAGATTGGGGATCAGGTCCGAGCGGCGCTGATACTGGTTCTGGACGTCGGCCCATTTGGCCTTGGCATTCTCCTCGGCGGTCGGGATCGAATTGACCCCGCAGGCGGTGAGGAACAAGAGGATCGGGGTGATGACGGCAAGGACGACGCGGTTGCGGGTCGAGTTCATGTCAAAGCCCCTCCTTCAAATCGGGCGAAAAGGCACGTAAGCATTCTCTTTCGGCTCCGCAACGGGGGAGAGGCAAAGATGCTGAGGGAGTTTCGGGATTTCGTCGCGCGCGGCAACGTGCTCGATCTGGCCGTCGCGGTGATCATCGGCGCCGCATTCGCCACCATCACCACCTCGCTGACGCAGGATATCATCATGCCGGTCGTCGGCGCGATCTTCGGCGGGCTCGATTTTTCCAGCTATTTCGTCCTGCTCGGGCCGGTGCCGGCGGGTTATGCCGGCGCGCCCGGCGATTATGCCGCGCTCAAGGCGGCCGGCGCGCCGGTGCTCGGCTGGGGCCAGTTCGTCACCGTCCTGATCAACTTCCTGATCCTCGCCTTCGTCATCTTCCTGATCGTCCGCGCGGCCAACAGGATGAAGGCGAAGCAGGAGGAAGCGCCTGCGGCGGATCCCGCCGAGGTGCTGCTGCTCAGGGAGATCAGGGACGAGCTGAAGAAGCGCTAGCCCCGAAATGGGGACACGTACTTTTTCGCGAAAAAGTACGTGTCCCCTTACCGCGCAGGCCCGGTCACTTCACATTAAGGCGCGATTCCCTATATAGGGACTGCCGGTTTCGGCCGGCTATGGCGATAAATCGCGGCGTGTCATAGGCACAGCGGACCCGGGGGCGGTACCCGGCGGCTCCACCAGATGGGCCGAGCCACTCAGCCGTCACGCATGAAGCGTGCCGACCGAGCGGCTCAACTGACGGGGCCGAACTAGGATCGACGTGTGTTGAAAAGCGCTGTTTTTGCCCGGCCTGAATGCGCCGTAAAACCGTTCAAAACCACAAGTGCCAACGACAACGAGGCGCTCGCAATTGCCGCGTAACCCGGTCCTCACGGACTAAGTTACAAGGACAAAAGCGCGGTTCGGGCCGCACCGGGCAACAGAAGCGGATTCCAGCGGCCCCGGGGGGGCCGGGCAACAGAACCCCCCGACCTTCTTCAAAAGCACGGAGCACCGGGCAACAGAATGAGCAGGCCGCTCTGTGCCCCGCACAGAGCTGCGGATGTCCGGGGACATCCGCACCTGCTCATCCCCACCTTCAGCCCATCATTCCCGCGAGTGCGGGAACCTGCTAATCTCCCCGCGATCGATGCCTGCGTACAGGGAGAATCCGCGATGAAGCTGCGCCTCATTTCTCTTGCCGCCATCGCCGCGCTCGCCGCCTGCCAGGTCAAGACCGAGCCGACGATCGAAAACCAGTTCAAGCAGACCGAGAACGCGATCGAGAACAGCGCCGCCGCGATCGAGGCGTCGACCGAGAACGCGACCCGCGCCGCCGCCAACGCGCTCGAAGCCCAGGCCAGGGAATTCGAGAACCGCGCCGACGCGGTCGAACGCGCCGCGACCACCCCCAGCAACGCGGCCGGCAATAGCGCCAAATAGCGCGGGCGCCTGCGCACCCCATGCCCGACCCTGCTTCGATCCTCGATCTGGCCGCCTACGGGATCCTCGGCGCGGCCTTGCTGGCGCTGGGCGAGCGGCTCGTGCCCGTCGTTCCGTCCTACGGCCTCTACATTTTCCTCGGCAGCTCGCTGGTGGAACGGCCGATCGACCTCATCCCGCTGATCCTCGCCACCACGCTCGCCTCCACGCTTGGGGCGGTGTGCTGGTACGGGCTCGGCTATGCGCTCGGCGAGGCCAGGACGCACGCGCTCGTCAGGCGCTTCGGGCGCTATGTCTGGCTGCGCGAGAAGCTCTATCTGTCGCTCGCCGGCCGCTACTGCCGCAACGCGTTCGTCGCGACCTTCATCGGCCAGACGATCCCGGTGGTGCGCGTCTATCTGTCGCTGCCGGCCGGCATCCTGGCGCTGCCGCTGGCGACCTTCACGCTCGCGGTGCTGGCGGGCAGCGCGATCTGGGTCGGCGGCTTCACCACCCTGGGCTACGGCCTGCACGTTCTCGGCTGGAACCCCTATGTGGCGACCATCGCCGCGGTGGGCGGCCTGCTCGTCGTCGAGGGCGGCCTGGTGTGGCTCCTGCGGCGGCGGCGGGAGCCTTCCGGGGGACAGTCTATCTGACTGTCCCCTTCCTCACGGACAGTAGGGACAGTCAGATAGACTGTCCCTAAGGACGCACCCCCGGCCATTTGCCGATCCCGATCGCCCCATTGGGACAGTTGCGTAACTGGCCCATACGACATTTGCTGGCGCGGGCCGCGCTCCGGCAGCCGGCGCTGCGCTCCGCCCCGTCTCTATGCCGCCGCCGGCTTCGCCGCGAGCTTCACGCCAAGCGCCTTCATGATGGCGACGATGGTGGCGAAGGACGGATTGCCGTCCTCGCCGAGCGCCTTGTAGAGCCCCGCGCGGGTGATCCCCGCCGCCTTGGCGAGCTCCGCCATGCCCTTGGCGCGGGCGACGTGGCGGAGCGCGTCGCGCATTTCGTCCGCGTCGCCTTCCTCGAAGACCGCGTCGAGATAGGCCGCGATCGCAGCGTCGGTCGCCAGAAACTCGGTTACGTCCCAGCGCGTCGTTTCAAGCGTCATTGTCCAATTCCCTCGCCATCGCCTTGGCCGTGCGAATGTCGGCCGACTGGCTCGCCTTGTCTCCGCCGCACAGCAGGACCACCAGCCGCTCGCCCCGTTGCGCCAGATAGAGGCGATAGCCCGCGCCATAGTGGATGCGCATTTCGCTCACGCCCTCGCCCAGCGCCTTAACGTCGCCCAGGTTTCCGGCCTGCGCCCGCTCGATCCGCCGCACGATCTGCGCTTGCGCCCGGATGTCGCGCAGCTTCGCGAACCACTTAGTGAACGCCGCCGTCTGGCGCACCTCTATCATCGCGCCATGTAAGCAAGCCAACCGCAAGTGTCAACTATAGGATACAGAACCGACGCTTGGCCGTCATCCTCGCCGCCCTTCCGGCGCCGGCCCCTTCACGGCCGCGCGGCCAGGAACGAAGAGCGCAATGGCGGCGCCCACGGCCAGCCCCACGACATGCCCGACCATGCTGATCCCCGGGAGGGCCGAATATGCCAACCCCGCCACGAGCGCGATGACCAAAGCAGTCCGTGCGAGCGCGCTTCCGGAATCGGCCCGAAAGGCGAGCACCAGCGCGGCGGCGAGCAGGCCGAACATGCCCCCGGAGGCACCGACCGAGACGCCCGGCGACGACCAAAGCTGGTGCTTGACGAGGATGCCGATGCCGCTCGCCACCGATGCGGCCAGGAACGTGACGAGGAGCCAGCGGGCTCCGGCGCGGCGCTCGACGGCCGGCCCTGCCAGCAGCAGGAGCAGGCTGTTGAGCAAGAGGTGGGTGAGGTGCTGTGCAGGAAGCCGAAGGTGAGAAGACGCCAATGTTCGTGATCGAGCCCGCCGCGGTCGGGCAGCGCGCCAAGGACGAGCAGCCGGGCATCGTTGCCGGCCGCGCCCGTCGCCAGCTCGACCGCGAACATCGCGGCGATCAGGCCGAACAAGGCCGCCGATCCCAAATAGGCGCGCCGGCGCCAAGGCACGGGGAGGTTCATGCCCGCCTCCTCGGCGCCCCGCTGCTGAAACGCCAGCCTCCGCGCGTGCCGCACATCCGAAAAGGCCCCGCATCGCTGCGGGGCCTTTCGTTCAGTCGTCACCCCGGACGTGATCCGGGGTCCACCTGTCGTCCCTCACGTCGAAAGGACGAGATGGATGCCGGATCAAGTCCGGCATGACGGGCGCGTCAGTCGTCGTCCCGCGTCAAAAGCGCCGGCGCCAACTCCGGCGCGCCACCGCCCTCCCCGTCACGGCGCTGGCGACTCACTCCGGAAAAAGGATCGCGGCATAGTCCATTGCCCCATGCAGGACATGGATCACCGCCACCTCGTCGGCATCGGCGCGATAGAAGATCAGGTAATTGCCGTGCACGCGGTGGCGCACGCCGAGCTCCTCGTATCGGGGGACAAGGGGGAACCGGTCGGGGAATTTGGCGAGGTCGAGGCATTTCTCGCGGAGTTCGCGGATGAAGCCGAGCGCGCGCGCAGGATCGTCGCGCGCAATATAGTCGCCGATCCGCTCCAGGTCGTTCTCGGCCTCACCGACAAGCCGGACGATCATTCCGGCGTGTCGGTGAGGATGCGATATTTGGCTTCGAGCCGGTCGAACACGGATTTGGCCGGCGTCGTTCGCCCGGCATCGGCGTCGGCGAGGCCGCGCATGATCGACGCGTCGAGCGCGGCGAGGCGAGCCTCGCGCTCCTGGATGAGCCGCACGCCCTCACGAAGCACCTCGCTCTTGGAATTGTAGCGGCCCGTCTCGACGAGGCGGGTCACGAAGCCTTCGAGCTGACCGCCCAGATCGGCGCTGATCATCCTTGGCCCTCCACTGGGCGGAACATAGCTCGATTATCAACTGTTATCAAGTCCGAGCGGCACATAAGAAAGGGCCCCGCATCGCTGCAGGGCCCTCCTTTCAGTTCGTCACCCCGGACTTGATCCGGGGTCCACCTGTCTTCCTTCGTGTCGGAAGGAAAGAGGGATGCCGGATCGAGTCCGGCATGACGGGCTTTCGTCAGTCGTCATCCCGCGTCAAAAACGCCGGCGCGAACTCGGGCGCGGGGCCGTCGTCCTCGCTGCGCTCGGGGCGCGGTCCCCGGTCGGGGCGGTCGCCGCCGCCTTCGCGGCGCGGACCACGGTCGCGATCGCGGTCACGTCCGCCGCCGCCGCCGCCGTCCCGGCGAGGCCCGCGGCTACGGTCGCCGCCGCCGCCGCCATCCCGGCGGGGCCCGCGATCGCCGCGGCCTTCGCCGCGGGGGCCGCGGTCGCCGCCTTCGCGCGGCGGCCTGGTGTCGGGCAATTCCTCGCCACTCTCCTGGTCGACCACCCGCATCGACAGGCGGACCTTGCCGCGCGGGTCGATCTCGAGCACCTTGACCTTGACCTCCTGGCCCTCTTCGAGCGCGTCGCGGACGTTCTCGACCCGCTCGGCCTTGATCTCCGAGACGTGGACGAGGCCGTCCTTGCCGCCCATGAAGTTCACGAACGCGCCGAAATCGACGATGTTGACGACCTTGCCCTGGTAGATCTTGCCGACCTCGGCCTCCTCGACGATCCCGGCGATCCATTTGCGCGCCGCCTCGATCTGCGAGAGGTCCGACGAGCTGATCTTGATCACCCCCTCGTCGTCGATGTCGACCTTGGCGCCGGTTTCGGCGACGATCTCGCGGATCACCTTGCCGCCGGTGCCGATCACGTCGCGGATCTTCGCCTTGTCGATCTGCATCGTCTCGATCCGCGGCGCATGGGCCGAAAGCTCCTCGCGGGTGTGGTCGAGCGCCTTGGCCATCTCGCCCAGTATGTGGGCGCGGCCTTCATTGGCCTGGGCCAACGCGACCTTCATGATCTCCTCGGTGATGCCGGCGATCTTGATGTCCATCTGCAGCGAGGTGATCCCCTCGCTGGTGCCGGCGACCTTGAAGTCCATGTCGCCCAAATGGTCCTCGTCGCCGAGGATGTCGCTCAATACGGCGAAGTCCTTGCCTTCGAGGATCAGGCCCATGGCGATGCCCGAGACCGGGCGCTTCAGCGGCACGCCCGCGTCCATCATCGCCAGGCTCCCGCCGCAGACCGTCGCCATCGACGACGAGCCGTTCGACTCGGTGATGTCGGAGAGGACGCGGATCGTATAGGGAAAGTCGTCATGGCTCGGCAGGACGCCCTTGAGCGCGCGCCACGCCAGCTTGCCGTGCCCGATATCGCGCCGCGACGGCGCGCCGAAGCGGCCGACCTCGCCGACCGAATAAGGCGGGAAGTTGTAGTGGAGCATGAAGCGCTCGTAGGAGAGGCCGGTCAGGCCGTCGATCATCTGCTCGGATTCCTTGGTGCCGAGCGTGGTCGTGCAGATCGCCTGGGTCTCGCCCCTGGTGAACAAAGCCGAGCCGTGGGTGCGCGGCAGGAAGCCGACGATCGCCTCGATCGGGCGCACCGTCCTGGTGTCGCGGCCGTCGATCCTTTTGCCGGTCTTGAGGATCGCGCCGCGGACGATCTCGGCCTCGAGCTTCTTGACCAGCTTCAGGCTCGCGAGATATTCTTCCGGATTGTCGTGCTTGACGTCCTCGAACGCCTCGCGCGCCTTGGTGCGGGCGTCGGCGATTGCGTTCTGGCGCTGGGCCTTGTTGGTCAGCTTGTAGGCCGCCGCGAGGTCCTCGCCGATGATCGACCTGAGCTTCGCCTTGACCGCCGACGTGTCGATCGCCTCGGGCAGGTCCCACGGGTCCTTGGCGGCCTTTTCGGCGAGGCTGATGATCGCCTGGATCACCTTCTGCAGCTCGCGATGGGCGAACATGACGGCGCCGAGCATGACCTCTTCGGAAAGCTCCCTGGCTTCGGATTCGACCATCATCACCGCGTCGTGGGTGCCGGCGACGATGAGGTCGAGCTGGCCTTCCTTGACCTGGTCCATGCTGGGGTTGAGCTGATATTCGCCGTCCTGGTAGCCGACGCGGGCGGCGGCGATCGGGCCCATGAAGGGGACGCCCGAAAGGGTCAGCGCGGCGGAGGCGGCGATCATCGCCAATATGTCGCTCTCGGTCTCCCCGTCATAGCTCAGCACCTGAGCTATAACATTGATTTCATTTGCAAAACCTTCGGGAAACAGCGGCCTGATCGGCCGGTCGATCAGGCGGCTCGTCAGAGTCTCCTTTTCGGTGGCGCCGCGCTCGCGCTTGAAGAAGCCGCCCGGAATCCGCCCGGCGGCCGAGAATTTCTCCTGATAGTGGACGGTGAGCGGGAAGAAGTCCTGCCCCTCCTTGACGCTCCTGGCGGCGGTGACCGCGCAGAGGACGACGGTTTCGCCGTAGGTCGCGAGCACCGCGCCGTCGGCCTGGCGGGCGACCCGGCCCGTTTCGAGGGTCAGCGTCTTGCCGCCCCACTCGATCTCTACTTTTTTCATGTTGAACATCTGATTTCCTTGTCTCCGGCCGCCCTATGCGACCGGGGCCTTATGCGGACCGATCTTGGTCCGTGCCGGTTCACCGAATTGCGTTCCGGCTTGTTTGTGCTCCCGCGAAAGCAGGAGCCCAGTCTGGATCCCCGCTTTCGCGGGGATGCCAAAAGAGCCCCGGATCGGGGCTCTTTCGTCATTTGCGAAGGCCGAGCTTCGCGATCAGCTGGGTGTAGCGCTGATTGTCCTCGCGCTTGAGATAATCGAGCAGCGAACGGCGCTTGTTGACCAGCATCAGCAGGCCGCGCCGCGAATGGTTGTCCTTGGCGTGGGTCTTGAAATGCTCGGTCAGATTGGTGATCCGCTCGGTCAGGATCGCGACCTGCACCTCGGGAGAACCGGTATCGCCCTTCGATTGGGCATTGTCCTTGATGATCTTCTGCTTGCGCTCGGCGGTTACCGACATCGTCAACTCCTTTGTCGTCACAGGTTGAAGCCGCGCACCACGCGAAGTTCCCCTTCGCTGAGCTCCACGAGCGCGACCGGCAAATCCTGGTCGGTCGCAAGGTGAAGCCCCGGCTGTGCGGCGATCCCGATCAGCTTCCGCCCCTGTCGGAGCGCCCCTGCCTGATCGGGTGTGACGGGAAGAGCCGGGATGTCGTCCAGCCCCGCCGTCAGCGGCAGGAGGTGTTTGTCAAGGGTGCGGCGCTTAGCGGCTTCCCCCAATTTGTCCAGCGAAATCGCCGGTTCGAGGGTGAACGGTCCGGCCCTGGTCCTGCGCAACATGGTGACGTGGCCGACCGAATCCAAGGCGCGGGCAATGTCGCGGGCGAGGCTGCGGACGTAGGTGCCCTTGGAGACGCGCGCGCAGAGCGTGACTTCGTCCGCCTCGCAATCCGTGATGGCGAGCGCGTGGATGACGACGCTGCGGCTCTCCAGGGCAAATTCTTCCCCGGCCCGCGCCAGGGCGTAGGCGCGCTTCCCTTCGACCTTCAGCGCCGAAAAAGCCGGCGGCACCTGCGCGATCGGCCCGGTGAAGCGCGGCAGCACCGCTTCCACTTCGGCGCGCGTCGGCCGCTTATCCGAGGTCGCCACCACCGTGCCCTCGCCGTCGAGCGTGTCGGTTTCCTCGCCGAAGCGGATGGTGAACGCATAGATCTTGTCGGCATCGAGCATCCGCCCGGCAAGCTTGGTCGCCTCGCCCAGGGCGATCGGCAGCACGCCCGACGCCAGCGGGTCGAGCGTGCCGCCATGGCCGACCTTCACCTTCGCATAGCCGCCCTCGCGCAGCGCGCGCTTGACCGCGCCCACGATCGCCGTGGAGCCCGGCCCGACCGGCTTGTCGATGACGATCCAGCCGTGCATGGCCGCGCGGCTCAGCGCCGGCGGAGCCGGTCGGCCTCGCTATCCTGTTCGCGGGCATAGCCGCGGATTTCGGGCACCGGAATCGGCTGCGCCGGTGCCGGCGGCACCTCGACGCGGCCGGCGGCGATCATTGCGAAAGCGGTGAAAAGCGGGCTGACCATGAAAACCTCCCCGTACCTGATCCGGATATGGGGGCAGCGGGCCTGGGTTCAACGCCCGCCTGCGGCGGCCCGGGTCAGGCTTAGGCGCAATTGCTCGCCGTCGACCTCGGCGATCCGGTCCATGAAATGGCGCCGGCAGAGCGAGATGTAGCGGTCGTTGCCGCCGATTTCGATCGACGCGCCTTCCTTGACCGCGCGGCCATCCTCGTCGACGCGCAGGTTCATCGTCGCCTTGCGGCCGCAATCGCAGACCGCCTTCAGCTCGACCAATGTGTCCGCCAGCGCGAGCAGATGGGCGCTGCCCTCGAACAGATTGGCCTGGAAATCGGTCCTCAGGCCGTAGGCCAGCACCGGGATGTCGAGCTCGTCGCAGATCGAGGCGAGCTGGACGACCTGCGCGCGGGTCAAGAACTGCGCCTCGTCGAGCAGGATGCAGTGGAGCTGGCGCTTCTTCAGCTCCTCCTCGATCTCGGCGCGCAGGTCGGTCGCGGCGTCGTAGAGGTTGCCGCCGGTCTGGAGACCGATGCGCGAGGCGATCACCCCTTGCGCGACGCGGTCGTCGAGCGCGGCGGTGTAGAGCATCGTCTCCATGCCGCGCTCGCGATAGTTGAAGTCGGCCTGCAGGAGGGTGGTCGACTTCCCCGCATTCATCGAGGCGTAGTAGAAATAGAGCTTGGCCATCGCCGGACTTTAGCGTCCCGGCGAGGCTTGGGAAGACGCCTCAGTGGCGGCGGCGGCGCGGCCGCGGCGGGCCGTCGGATGGGTCGACCGCGGCGATCTGGCAGCGCCAGCCGTCGGCGCGGATATTGCTGTCGCGGTCGAAATCGCCGCCCGGCGAAGGATCGAAGCGCAGCCGGGCGAAATGGGTCAGCCGCGGGCAGACGCCCTCGACCCGGGCATAATACCAATGGCCGTCATAGGCGCGGATGAAGACGCCGCGCTGCGGATCGGCGACCGCCTCGATATAGTCCGACATGTTGCGGATGCGCGCTTCGCCGGGGACGGTGGCCGGCGCGAAGGTCGGGCCGGCACCCATCAGGGCGGCGGCGATCAGGGCCTGTCCGATCATGTCTCTTCCTCCAGCAGTTGGTCGGGAACCTGCGGCAACAGCGATTAACCCGTGCTGAGCGTTCCATCTAGCCCAGACCGGCCAGCCCGCCGAGCGATCGAATGATGAACCGCACCGGCGGGCCGACGACATGGTCGACGATATTGGCGCCGGGCGCGATCAGCGGCAGCAGCACCAGCAGGAAGAGCAGCAGCGGGAAGCCGAATCGGTGCAGCTTCGCATAATGCGCCGCCAGCCGCCGCGGCAGCAGCCCCTCGACGACATGGCCGCCGTCGAACGGCGGGATCGGCAGCATGTTGAAGACCGCGAGGAAGACGTTGATCACCAGGAAGTTGGCGAGGTTGAGGTAGACGAACTGCCAGCCGAGCCCGGTCCCCGGCGCGGCCCAGAGGAGCAAGGCGAGCGCGAAGGCGGCGAGCAGCGCCAGGACGAGGTTCATCGCCGGCCCGGCCAAAGCGACCAGCATCATGTGCAGCCTTGGGTTGCGCATCCGGTGCGCGACCACCGGCACCGGCTTGGCCCAGCCGAACACCGGCGCGCCGCTGACCGCGAGGATCAGCGGCAGGACGATGGTGCCGACCGGATCGACGTGGCGGATCGGGTTGAGGCTCAGCCGGCGCTTGCGCCGCGCGGTCGGGTCGCCGAACGCGTTCGCCACCCAGCCGTGCGAAACTTCGTGGAGGACGATCGCGAACACCAGGGGGATCAGCCAGGTGGCGATCCGGAACAGGACATTGTCAGCCGCCACCGCGCCCGCCTTGCCATTCCCCGGCCAGGATCGAGTAGAGCACGGTATCGCGCACATGCCCGGTCCAGGTGATCCGCTCGGCGCGGATCACGCCCTCGCGCACCGCGCCCAATTTCGCCATGGCCGCCTGGCTGCGGGCGTTGCGGGCGTCGACCCGGAACTCGATCCGCCGGAAGCCGCAGGCGATCGCCCGGCCGATCATCAGGTCCTTCACCGTCCGGTTGAGCCCGGTCCCGCGCAGCGCCGGCACGTAATAAGTGTTGCCGATCTCGAGCACGCCGCGCTTCGGCTCGACGCCGATATAGCAGCTCATCCCGACCAGCTCCTCGCCCGAGAAAATCGCGAAGCCGTGCCCGTGCGGCCGGGCCAGCAGCGCGTCGAAGCTCGCGTCGAAATGGTCGGGATCGTAGGAGAAGGCGTAGATCGGCCAGATTTCGAGGTCCTTCGCGCAGGCTGCCTTGAGCGCCGCGCGATGGGCCTCGCCAAGCGGCTCGAGGCGGACGTCGCCTCGGGCCATCGGATCGCCAAGCGCCATCAGCGGATCCAGATGTCGGCGATTCCAACCACCTCCCAGCGGCCCTCGCGGCGCTGAAGCGCGTAGAGGCCGCCATTGCCGCAGACCGTGCCGCAGGCATAAGCGAATTCGACGAAGGACATGTCGCCGGCAAAGGCCGGAGCGGACAGGGTCAGCGGGGCGCAATCGCCGGCCGGCCCCTGCAGCTGAAGGGGCGCGGGCACCAAAGCGGCATCGATCCACGCGGGACCCGGCGGCGCGGGCGCGCGCGCGGCCTCCAGCCTGAGGGCATTCAGGCGATCGGCCAGCGCCGGGGCCAGCGCCGGCGGCGGCTCGATCGGTGCGGGCCGCTCGCGCGAGCGCCGCCCTGGCGCCGGCCTCAGGGGCGCGGGGCGCACCCGCGCCGGCGGATCGGGCTCGTGCCATTGAAAGCCGATCCGCACCGCAAAGTCCGGCATCATCGCATCCTCGCCGTCCGGCGCCGCCGGCGGCCCGGAGAGCTGACCGACCACGCAGGTCTGCGCCCCGCTCTCCGGCCCGCGCACCGAGGCCTGGTGGCCGAGCACCGCGGCGATCACGGCGCGCGCGTCGCCGGCGTCCGCCGCGCCCTGCGCCCGGAGCGGCGCCGCGACCAGGGCGGCAACGAGCAAAGCGGACCTAATTCTCATCGGCGCCCAGATCCTGCGCGACCTTGGGCGCCCTCAGCAATTTGTCGATGTGGCTGCCTTCATCGAAGCTTTCGTCGAGCAGGAATTTGAGCTTGGCGGCATATTTGGTGTTCACCCGCCGCGCCGCCTCGCTCTGGAGATAGGCGGTGTTGGTCCTGAGCGCCTTGAGCACCGCCTGCGCATTGGCGCCGAGCAGCGGGATGACGAACACGGTGGCGTGGCGCAAATCGGGCGACATGCGCACCTCGGTCACCGACACGAGGTGGCTGGCCAGCGTCTCGTCATGGACCTCGCCGCGCATCAATATCGCGCTCAGCGCATGGCGCACCTGCTCGCCGACGCGCAGCAGCCGCACCGGGCGGCCTTCGGGGGTTTCGGTCTGGCGGGCCATATTCAAGCTTCCGGCAAGATGTCGTCCACGGACACCCGCAAAGCTTCGGCCAAGGCGCGCCAAAGCCAGGGCCTGCCGTGCCGCGTCCCGTTTTCGATACTCGACAGCGTGGAGGCATGCGTGCCCGCCGCAGCAGCCAGGCCTTCAAGGCTGAGACCGCGATGTTTCCGCCAAGCTTTCAGGGCGCTGCCCCCCTGCATGACTTCGTCCACCAGAGCGACCGGCAGATATTCCTCGCCTTCCCGACGGCGCTCTTCCGCCCGCATGGCCGCGAGAACATCCGCCCTGTCCTCAGCTAGGTCGAGCAGCCTCTCATAGTCCGCGACAGGCAGCATGGCCATTTTCTGCCCCGCGATCTCGACAATTTGAGCGGTCATAGCCAAGTGCCCTTTAGTAAACCGACCCACGGGGGCCCACATCATCGATCCACAGGACATCGTCCTCGATCCGGAAGATGACACGCCAGTCCTGAACGCGCAGGCGATACTCTGGGCGCCCCTGAAGCTTTTTCACATTCGAAGCCAAGGCCAGCGGTTCCTCCGCCAATTCGCTGATCTTCTGGCGAATCAAGCTCCGTTTGTCTGAACGGATCAGCGCTTTCATGGCCGACTTTGAGAATCGGATTTCCACCCCAACGACGTATCAGATGCGGATAGCTGAAACAATAAAATTTCTCATTTTGCGAAATTTCATTGTTGCCTTCTACAGCGTGCGCTCCCTTTCCTCGACCTCGTAGGTTTCAAGGAAGTCGCCCGCCTTGATGTCGGTATGGCCCTCGAAGGTGACGCCGCATTCGAGGCCGGCGCGGACCTCGGCGACGTCGTCCTTGAAGCGCCGCAGCGAGGCGATCGTGCCGTTGTAGACGATCACGTCGTCGCGGGTGATGCGGGCCTTCAGCGCCTTGCGGATGAAGCCTTCGGTGACCAAGAGGCCGGCCGCCTTGCCGTGCTTGCCGGCCGAGAAGACCTCGCGGACCTCGGCGCGGCCGACGACATTCTCGATCATCAGCGGGCCGAGCTCGCCGGCCATCGCCGCCCGCACCGCGTCGGTGAGGTCGTAGATCACGTCGTAATATTGCATCGCGACGCCGTCGCGCGCGGCGATCTCGCGCGCCTTGGCGTTGGCGCGGACGTTGAAGCCGATGATCGGCGCGCCCGACGCCTTGGCGAGCGTGACGTCGCTCTCGGTGATGCCGCCGACGCCGGCATGGAGCACGCGCGCCCGGATGTCCTCGTTCGAGATCTTGTTGACTGCGCTGACGATCGCCTCGACCGAGCCCTGGACGTCGCCCTTGATGACCAAAGGAAATTCGACCGCCTGCTTCTCCTTGAGCGCGGAGAACATGGTGTCGAGATTGGCGGGAGCCGACGTCGTCCGCTTGGTGTCGATCACGCTCTGGCGGTAGGCCGCGACCTCGCGGGCGCGCGCCTCGTTCTCGACGACGCTGAGCACGTCGCCGGCGGACGGCACGCCCGACAGGCCGAGCACCTCGACCGGCAGGCTCGGCCCGGCTTCCTTCACCGGGCGGCCCTTGTCGTCGATCATCGCCCGGACCTTGCCCGAAATCGGCCCGGCGACGAAGATGTCGCCGACCTTGAGCGTGCCGCGATGGACGAGCACGGTGGCGAGCGGGCCGCGGCCCTTGTCGAGCTTGGCCTCGACCACCGCGCCTTCGGCCGGCCGCTCGGGATTGGCCTTCAATTCGAGCAATTCGGCCTGGACGGCGATCGCCGCGAGCAGCTTGTCGAGATTGGTCTTCTTGAGCGCGGAAACCTCGACGTCCTGGACCTCGCCGCCCATGTCCTCGACCACCACTTCGTGCTGGAGCAGCTCCTCGCGGACCTTCTGGGCATTGGCGCCCGGCTTGTCGATCTTGTTGATCGCGACGATCATCGGCACGCCGGCCGCCTTGGTATGGTTGATCGCTTCGATCGTCTGCGGCTTCAGCCCGTCGTCGGCGGCCACCACCAGGATGACGATGTCGGTGACGTTGGCGCCGCGCGCGCGCATCTCGGTAAACGCCTCGTGGCCCGGCGTGTCGAGGAAGGTGATCTTCGACTTGTCGGGAAGCGCCACCTGGTAGGCGCCGATATGCTGGGTGATGCCGCCGGCCTCGCCGGAGACGACGTCGGCACCGCGGATCGCGTCTAAGAGGCTGGTCTTGCCGTGGTCGACATGGCCCATGATGGTGACCACCGGCGGGCGCGGCTGGAGCGTCTCGTCGGGATCGACGTCGGCCTGGGTCTGGATGTCGGCATCGGCTTCGCTGACGCGCTTGATGTTGTGGCCGAACTCGGTGACCAAAAGCTCCGCCGTGTCCTGGTCGATCACCTCGTTGACGGTGACCGGCATGCCCATCTTGAACAGGGATTTGACGAGATCGGCGGCGCGCTCGGCCATGCGGTTGGCGAGCTCGCCGACGGTGATCGCCTCGGGCACGACCACGTCGCGGACCTGCTTGGCGCTGGGCCCCGCCTGCATATGGGCGCGCTTTTCCTTCTCGCGGGCGCGCTTCAAGGCGGCGAGCGAGCGCGCCCGGGCGTCGCCGTCGTCGCCCAGGGCGCGGCTGACGGTGAGCTTGCCGCGCTCGCGGCGAGGCTCCTCGCGGCCGCGGGTCGGGCGGGCGGGCTCGGGGCGCTTGGCCGGGGCATGGCCGTGGCGCGGCCGCGGCCGCTCGTCATCGTCCTCGACCGCGACCGGCATGGGCTCGGCCGGCTGCGGCGCGGCTTCGGCGGGGCGGCGGGTCTCCTCTTCGGCGGCGACGCGCGCTGCCTCGGCGGCGGCCTCCTCGGCCTTGCGATTCTCCTCGGCGCGGCGCTTCTCGTCCTCGGTCGCGGCGGCGGCCTGCTTCTCCTCGCGGCGGCGCGCTTCCTCGGCCTGGGTCAGGCGCGCGGCATCGGCCTCGCGCAGCAATTTCTCCTGCAATTCCTTGCGCGCGGCGGCGGAATCGGCCGGGCGCTCGGCCGGCTTGGGCGCGGGCTTGGGCTCGGGCGCGCGCTGCGCCGGCTCGGGTGCGGCGACGGGCTCCGGCTTGGGCGCTTCGGCCTCGCCCGGGCGGCCGAGGATGCGGCGCTTCTTGGTCTCCACGACGACCGTGTTTGAACGGCCGTGGCTGAAGCTCTGCTTCACCTTGCCGACCTCGACCGTGCGCTTGATCCCCAGCGGCGCGCGTACGCCCAGCTTCAGCTTGTCAGTCGTCTCGCTCACTCAAAATCCTTCGTTCAAATCGACGGCCGACGCGTCCGCGGCGACGGCCTCTACCTCAGCATCACGTCCGATAAAAGCGCGCCACCGGTCGAGCGCGTGGCTGACACGCGCCGCCGCGGCCCGATCGATGATGGCGACATGTACCACATTTTCGCGGCCCAGCGCCAATGACAATATCGCCCTTCCCTCCGGGAAAACCAAGCCTTGCGCGCCGCTTCCCTCGGCTTCGCGGCCGACCCGCCAGGCCTGGTCGAGCTTGCGCCGCCCTTCCGCGCTGGCGTCGGCGGCGTGGATCAAGAGCGCGACCTGGCCGCGCCGCGCCGCGCTCTCGATCCGCTCGCTGCCGAGCAAAAGGTTCGACGCGCGCGCCTCGAGCCCGAGCCGGTCGAGCGCCGCCTGGCGCAGCGCCGCCTCGATCCGCGCGCCCAGATCCTCGGGGATCGCGATCTCATTGGTCTTGAACGCCCGGGCGAGCGCGGCCTTCAATTTGCCCTTGGCCCGGGCCGCCTCGAGCGTCTCCCGGTCGACCCCGATCCAGGCGCCGCGCCCGGGCGCGCGAGCGCGCACGTCGGGCGCGACCGTCCCGTCGGGGCCGAGCGCGAGGCGGATCAGCGCATCCCGCCCGGCAATCCGCCGCGACAGGATGCAGGTACGCTCGGCATTGTGCCCCGGCGAAGGCCGGGACCCGGTTTCTGCCTCGGTCTGGACCCCGGCCTTCGCCGGGGAACTATCTAGCGGGGTCTCATGGGGAGGTTTCCGCATTCGCGTCCTCCCCGGCTTTGGCGTCCTCGTCCTCGAACCAGTGGGCGCGGGCGGCCATGATGATCTCGTTGCCCTGCTCGTCGGTCAGGCCGTAATCGGCGAGCAGGCCGCCGCGGTCCTCGGGGCGGTTGGCCTCGCGCTGGCGGCGCTGCTCGGGCCGCTTCTTCTGGACCAATTCGTCGGTGGCGAGATCGGCGAGGTCGTCGAGCGTGCGGATGTTCGCCTTGCCCAAAGTCACCAGCATCGCCTCGGTGAGATAGGGCATTTCGGCGAGCGCGTCCTCGACGCCCAAGGCACGCCGCTCCTCGCGGGCCGCCTCTTCCTGGCGCTGCAGCGCTTCGGCGGCGCGGTTCTGCAGCTCGGTGGCGAGCTCGTCGTCGAAGCCCTCGATCGAGGACAATTCGTCGAGCTCGACATAGGCGACTTCCTCGAGCGCGCCGAAGCCTTCCGCCACGAGCAGCTGCGCGAGCGTCTCGTCGACGTCGAGCTCCTTCTGGAACAATTCCGACCGCTCGACGAACTCGCGCTGGCGCTTCTCCGAGGCGTCGGCCTCGGTCATGATGTCGATCGCCGAGCCGGTCAGCTGGCTCGCCAGCCGGACGTTCTGGCCGCGCCGGCCGATCGCGAGGCTGAGCTGGTCGTCGGGCACCACCACCTCGATCCGCGCCTCCTCCTCGTCGATGACGACGCGGGCGACGGTCGCCGGCTGGAGGCCGTTGACGACGAAGGTGGCGAGATCCTCGCTCCACGGGATGATGTCGATCTTCTCGCCCTGCAGCTCCTGGACCACGGCCTGGACCCGCGAACCCTTCATGCCGACGCAGGCGCCGACCGGGTCGATCGAGCTGTCGTGGCTGAGCACGCCGATCTTGGCGCGGCTGCCCGGATCGCGGGCGGCGGCCTTGATCTCGATGATCCCGTCGTAAATTTCGGGCACTTCCTGGGCGAACAGCTTCTTCATGAAGTCCGGGTGCGCGCGCGACAGGAAAATCTGCGGCCCCCTATTCTCGCGGCGGACGTTGAGGATCAGCGAGCGGGTGCGGTCGCCGACCCGGAGCAGTTCGCGCGGGATTTGCTGGTCGCGGCGGATCACGCCCTCGGCGCGGCCGAGGTCGACGACGACATGGCCGAACTCGACCCGCTTGACGACGCCGGTGATGATCTCGCCGGCGCGCTCCTTGAATTCCTCATATTGGCGTTCGCGTTCCGCATCGCGGACCTTCTGGAAGATCACCTGCTTGGCGGCCTGGGCGGCGATCCGGCCGAACTCGATCGGCGGCAGCGGATCGACGATATAGTCGCCGACCACGGCGCCCGGCTGCAGCTTCTGGCTGTCCTCGAGGCTGACCTGCTTGAAATAATCCTCGACCTCCTCGACCACCTCGACGACCCGCCACAGGCGCAGGTCTCCGCTGGTCGGATCGAGCTTGGCGCGTATGTCGTTCTCGGCGCCGTAGCGGGCGCGGGCGGCGCGCTGGATGGCGTCCTCCATCGCCTCGATCACGATCATGCGATCAATGAGTTTCTCGCGCGCGACGGCGTCGGCGATCGCGATCAGCTCGGCGCGGTTGGCGGAGACGGCGCCGGGCGGGGCTTCGGTAGCCATGGTCAATCCTGTCCTTCTTGTTGTTCGATTTCTTCGATGGTGTCGGCGCCGTCCGCCGAAAGCGGGGCGGTCGCCTTGATCAGCCGGTCGGTCATCAGCAATTTGGCGTTGCGGATCGCGGCGAAGGGGATGGCGGTCTCGCCCAGCCCTTTGACGTCGATCCGGACATTCTCGCCCTCGACGCCGATCAAATCGCCCGAGAGCTGCTTGCGGCCCTCGAAGGGCTCGTGCGGATGGATCCGCGCCTCGTGCCCCTTCCAGTCGTCATAGTCGGCGAGCCGGGTCAGCGGCCGGTCGATCCCGGGCGAGCTGACCTCGAGCCGGTAGGAATCGGCGTTCGGGTCCTTGTCGTCGAGCACGTCCGACAAGCGCCGCGAGAGCCGCGCGCAATCCTCGAGCGTCAGCTGCCGCGTATCGGGCCGCTCGGCCATCACCTGCAGCGTCGGATCGGAATTGCCCCCGATCATCTTGACGCGCACCAGCATCAGCCCCTCGGCCTCAGCCTCGGGCTCGATCAGCCTGGTCAGTTCGGCGATATCCGCCACGCGCGCTCCTCATTCAATCCCGCTCATCCCGAGTAGCCGGTGAGCCCGTCGAACGGCGTATCGAGGGGCGGCGCCGGCCCCGTCCCCGGGACCAGCCTCAACGTCTGACGATGTCGAGGAAGGTGAGCGGTATATAGGAGGGCAAGCGGGAGGGGGCAAGCGGGGATTGGGAACTGGCCAGCATGAGCGCCAGACAGCCACGTGACCTGCTCCGCCTTTTGATTGACCGCACCGCCGTTCAGCCTGCACAATTGGGAGCTTGAGTCGACCTTGATCTGAGACGTCGCGCGGGGGAGGAAAGGTGATGGCAGCGAGAAACAAGATTTCCGTCCCCGCAACGCCGGCAGACGTTCGGGCATTCGTCAATAATAACCGGCAGAAATATGAAGGCGAACTTGGCAAATTTCGCCAGCTTCTTGTCCGTTTGCAACGTAAGGAGCGTGCGCTGCGCGGCGCATACAAAATCTACACCAGAGCGGATGCCCAGCGAGGGGACGAGCTAAAGAGCGCTCGGAAAATTCGGCTGAAGTTCAATGACTACAATCAACGCAATGGCATTGCGGAGGCCTCGCTGTTCGACGTTCCGGACATTGTCGGGCTGACAATCGTGGTGTCTTATCCGTCGGACATCTCAGACGTGGCAGCCGTCATCGACCGCGCTGTCGACCGTCGGGACTTGAAGGCAGAGCAATTGGGCGCGAGCGATCCCGGGGCCACGATCGTGACCAAATACGGTCGCGCGATTGAATCCAAAGGTTATTTCGCTTGTCACTATAATTTGAGGATGCCCGGCGTGGGCACCGCCCGTCCGATCATCGAGGCGCAGATCAAAACGCTGCTTCATGATGCGTGGGGCGCCAAGACTCACGATCTTACCTATAAGCCGACGGGTCGGATCGGCAGTGAGCTCCTCACCGGCTTCGATCTTCTCGGTGCTAATCTCGCCAACCTGGACCGTCAGAGCGACACGATGCGCCAGAGCATCACCCGTACTGCGGCGGTGCGGGAGCAAAAGCGGCGCGCCATTCAGACTTGGGTCTTGTCCAATAACTCACGCGGCAACCTTGAGGAGGTGACTGACCCTTCACTTCGCAAGGAGGTGATGACGTTCCATGCAGAGATTACCGCGATGACCGGCGATACCGCGGACGAGGAGGTCGTGCCGATCGTGAACCGATTGCTCGAGATATTTGAGACGGAGGCCGTCGCCGCCTCCAGCTTGCTATGTTTCTTGGCGGCGATGCTCCAGCGATCCGTCTATTTCGAGCAGGCGCAGGAGACGATCTCCGCACGCGAAGAAGTATGCACCGATGAGCTGGATTGCGTGGGAATCCGATTCGAAGGCGCCTTGGCCGCCTTCGCCGCGGGCGATGTGGGAGAAGCGATCGACATGGCCGAGGAGGCCCTGCACATGGCGAGCCAGCTCAAGTCGACCGGTCCGGTGACCGATCCCGCCCGGCTCGATCGCATCCTGCTCGGCCTCAACTCTGATCTGGCTTATTATTACGCCGATCTCATCGGCTCGCATGACGGCGACACGCGTAACGCCGAGCAGAAGGCAAGGGACTATGTCGCAGCCTGCATTGCTCTCTATCCC
This sequence comes from Sphingomonadales bacterium, assembly GCA_034668465.1. Taxonomy (GTDB): domain Bacteria; phylum Pseudomonadota; class Alphaproteobacteria; order Sphingomonadales; family Sphingomonadaceae; genus Allosphingosinicella. Next base: position 137,662 of record JAXDPI010000038.1, on the reverse strand, counting down.
TCCGTGGGCATCCCTGGACGGGGGATCAATTCAACCGACGGTGAGATCATCGATTCGCTGAAGAATGATGCGATTGCCACCCAAGCGTTCTTCTCGCTCGACAATGAAGCCTACGTGGCGATTCAGACTGCTACGACCGAAGATGAATTGCGTTCAATGCGAAAGCGCATCGATTTTCTTCACGGGCATGTCCCCGCCGGCCTTGAGCCCTCGGCCCTCCTCGCCAGCGATTACCATGATTATTGCGCGAGGGCGCGCCTTACGGAACTCGAGCGCGGCCTACTGCGCTGAGCATCTTCCCATCCGAACGGAAACCGCATCTATAGCTCCTTGTTTCTCGTCTCTCTTTGGCGCCACGTGGATTCGCGGTCAAGTGCCGTATAGGGCCTGAACGTCGAATTAGCGCGGACTGTTGCATTGGAACATAGATGAAACATGGAGATTGCGGCGGGCCGACGCAAGGCTGAGATGCTCACCTGCCTTGGCGAACAAGAGGCTCGTTCACAGAGGAATTTGACGGACTCTCTGCAATGCTGATCGACCCGCGACAAGGATCGACACGAGCATCAGCAGCGCACACCATGCTCCATGCTTGCAGCCCGAATGGGGGACAGTTACTTTCAGGCTGGTTCGTGTCAAATCATGCGCATGGGCCGCGAAAGTGCCCGCCGCCCTCAGCGGAGCCGCAATGAAAATCATCGGCAGCTACGTCAGCCCTTATGTCCGCAAGGTGCTCGCCTGCCTGGCGCTGAAGGGGCTCGATTACGAGATCGATCCGATCACGCCCTTTTTCGGCGACGAGGAGTTCGCCCGCCTCTCGCCGCTGCGCCGCATTCCGGTCCTGATCCATGGGGATCTCGTCCTCACCGATTCCTCGGTGATCTGCGCCTGGCTCGACGAGGCCTGGCCGGACCGCCCGCTCCTCCCCGCCGCCCCCGCCGACCGCGCCCGCGCCCGTTGGCTCGAGGAATATGCCGACACGCGGCTCGGCGACGTCTTCATCTGGGGGCTGTTCTATCAGCAGCGCGTCCATCCGGCGGTGTTCGGCGAGCCGGGCGATGCGGCGCGGATCAAGAGGACGCTGGCGCAGGACGTGCCGGCGGTGCTCGACTATCTCGAAGGCGAATTGCCGGCGCAAGGCTTCCTGTTCGGCGAGATCGGCCTAGCCGACATCCTCGATCGCCAGCTTCTTCCGCACCGCTTCCTATGTCGATTTCGCGATCGACGCCGCGCGCTGGCCGCGCGCCGCCGCCTTCGTCGCGCGCGCGCTCGATCAACCCTGCCTCGCCGCGCTCCTCCCGTTCGAGCTGGCGCAGGTCGCCGCCAACCCCGCCGGCCGCCGCCAGGCCCTGCTCGCCGCCGGCGCGCCGCTGACCGCAGAAACGCTCGGCACCAGCGAGCCGCGCAAGGGGATCATGACCCTCTGACGAGACGGGTGGCCGCCCGGAATATAATGCCAACTTTTCGCTGTCCTACAGCTCATGTCACCGATTAGCGTTTCGGCGAATCGGGATTGGCGGACGGCATGGAAGAGACAGCGATCGACAGGTGGGTGAGGATTTGGAGCCGACAGCTCGCCACATCTGGTGTCCGACGGCGAGGAGGACCCCCCGCGATTCCGTGCGCAACTTGTGAAGATCGTGAAGCGCGCGCCCTCCGGCGTGTGCCGGGCTCAGCGCTCGCCCCAGGGCGGCGGCGGGGCGGCGGCGGGGCGGGTGAGGTCGAACTCGATCCGGAGGTAACGGCCCGGCCGCCGGAGCTCGTAGGCGAGCATCCGCCCGGGGACGATCTCGATCGCCCAGACGTTGGTGATCGAGGCGGCAAGATTGGCGCGGACGAACATGTCGCGGGTCGCCCGGTCGGCGGGGAATTCCTGGCGCCGCGGGTTGCCCGGCGCGATCGTCTCGCCGCCATAATCGGTCGGCGATCCGGCGCTGCCGTCCGGCGCGCGATGCTCGTGGCGCAGGCTGAGGCCGGCGGCGGTGCGGCCGATCACCCAGATGCGGCCATGGTCGGCGCCAACGTGGAAGGGGATGGCGAGCTGCGAATCCGAGCAGCTGCGGACCTGGACGACGAGGCGGGCGGCGGCCATCTCGCGGTCGGCGGCGTCGCCGGTGACGACGCGGCCTTCAAAGGCCTGGCCGCACAAGGCGCGCAGCCGGCCATAGAACTGCGCCTGCGAAGGCTCGACCTGCGGCACGACGCGCGGCACCGCCAAGGCGCATCCGGCGAGCGCCGCCAAAGCCGCAAGGACGATCCCCAATCTCATCCTCGCGACCCTAGACCGGCGCGCCGGTCCTGCCAATCGCGGCGGCGGTTGACGGCACGCGTCGCGCGCCTAGACGTTTAGGCCCGCTATGCACAGGCTTCGGCTCGCCCTCCTTCCCGCTTTCGCCTTGATCGCCTGCTCGTGCGGCAACGGCGTCTTCGCCCAGAACCGGCCGTTTCAGGTCGAGCCGCTCGCCACCTTCTCCGAGCCCTGGGCGATGACCTTCCTGCCGGGCGGCGATTTGCTGGTCACCGAGAAACGCGGCGCGCTGAAGCTGCGCCGCGGCGACGGCAGGATTCTCGACGTCGCCGGCGTGCCTGCCGTCTCCTATGGCGGCCAGGGCGGCTTCGGCGACGTCGTCCTCCACCCCGATTTCGCCCGCAACCGGCTCGTTTACCTCAGCTGGATCGAGGCGGGCGACGCCGGCACCCGCGGCGCCGTGGTCGGCCGCGGGCGCTTGGTGATCGAAGGCGATGGCGCGCGCCTCGACAGTCTCGAGGTGATCTGGCGCCAACAGCCAAAGGTCGACGGCGGCGGCCATTTCTCGCACCGCATCGCCTTCGGCCCCGACCGCAGGCTCTACATCAGCTCGGGCGAGCGCCAGGCGTTCGATCCGGCGCAGGACATGAGCGGCAATCTCGGCAAGGTCGTGCGCCTCAACGACGACGGCAGCGTGCCGGGCGACAATCCGTGGAGCGCCCAGGGCGGCGTCACCGCCCAGATCTGGACGCTCGGCCATCGCAATCTGCTCGGCCTCGCCTTCGCCCCGGACGGCAATCTGTGGGAGGTCGAGATGGGGCCGCAGGGCGGCGACGAGGTCAACCTGATTCAGCGCGGCCGCAACTATGGCTGGCCGCGCGCTTCGAACGGCAGCCATTATAACGGCCGCGACATTCCCGATCACCGCGCCGGCGACGGCTACGAGCCGCCCAAGATCTGGTGGAACCCCTCCATCTCGCCGTCGAGCATCCTCATCTACACCGGGGCGATGTTCCCCGCCTGGCGCGGCGACGCCCTGATCGGCGCCCTGTCGGGCCAGGCGCTGATCCGCGCCGACATCGACGGGGCCAATGCCGCCAAGGCCGATCAATGGGACATGGGCGCGCGCATCCGCGAGGTCGAGCAGGCGCCGGACGGCTCGGTCTGGCTGCTCGAGGACGGGCCGCGCGGCCGCCTGTTGCGGCTGACGCCGCGGCCCCCGCCTACTTGAACCCGCCGGTGATCGAATAAGCGAAGCCGTAGAGGGTCGCCGCGAGCAGCAGAGTGCCGATCACGAACCAGCGGTTCTGGCGGCCGGTGGCGATCATGTAGAGCGCGTTGACCGTGCCGAGCGCGCCGAACAGCAGCACCAGCAGGAACAGGTTGAGGAACGTGTGCGCCTGTTCCGGCGTGCCGGTATAGGTCCCTTCGGCAAAGGCGCGCTCGGGGTAGAGCAGGGTCGGCAGCATGGTCCAGGTGATTGAGCCCATCAGCCCGAGCAGGAACAGGCCGCAGACGAGCAGCGCCCAGCCGCGGCGCGGATGTTGCGGGTGCCGCGCATCGCCCAGCCGCATTGCGGGCATTTCTTCAACGATCCCTCGACCGTGATCCCGCAGAGCGACGACGGGCAGGTGCTTCGATCGGTCATCTTGTCCCCCCTCGCGGCCCCGACGCTACATGCGGCGATAGCGGAAATACCAGACCTCGCGGCCTTCGCGCCGCGCCTTGGCTTCGTAGCGCGTTTCGGGCCAGCCGCCGGGCCGGTTCAGGAAATCGGCGGCGCTTGTCGCCAGCCAGTCGAAGTCGCGGCGCTGGTTCATGATCATCATCGCCCAGCGGCAATAGACCGGATCGTCGGTGCCGAGCCGCAATTCGCCGCCGCTTGCCAGCCTGGCCGCAATCAGATCGAGCGGGCCGTGATTGATCATCCTCCGCTTGGCGTGGCGCGCCTTGGGCCAGGGATCGGGGTGGAGCAGATAGACGAAGCGCAGGCCCGCGTCCGGCAGCCGCTCGAGCAGGTCGAGCGCGTCGCCCCTGTGGAGGCGGACATTGGCGAGGCGCCGGTCGCTTATGTGGCCGAGCGCGGCGGCGACGCCGTTGAGGAACGGCTCGGCGCCGATGAAGCCGTGGTCCGGCAGCAAATCGGCGCGGCAGGCGAGATGCTCGCCCGCGCCGAAGCCGATCTCGAAATGGAGCGGGCGATCGTCGCCGAACAAGGCACGCGAGTCGAGCGGCCCCTTCGCCGGCACGCTCAGCGCCGGCAGCAGGCCCTCGACCAGGGCCGATTGCGCGGCGCGCAGCGGCCGGCCCTTCGAACGGCCGTAGAGGCGGCGGAGGGTGGTCGGATCCTTCATCGCGGCCAGCGCCTAGAGCCTGGCGCTCGCGATGCCAATCACCGGCGGCTGGACCGGTGGCGCATCGGCCGGTAGGTTTCGCTCCGGGGGGCGCGCATGACCAACGCGGCGGACCGGATCAATCATCTCAACAGCGGCCTGATGGTCGCGTCCTGCGCGGCCGCTTTCCTGATCCCGTTCGAGCTCTTCCTGCTCGCTTATGCCGTGCTCGGCCCGCTCCATTACCTGACCGAGATCTCCTGGATCCACGACCGGCGTTATTTCGTCGACCCCGAGCGCTCGGCGCGGGGGCGGCGGCGGATGAAGCTCTGGCTGGCGCTGGTCGGCGTCACGCTCGCGGTGATGGTCTATGGGCTGGTGGCGGAGAAATTGCTGGCGAGCCCGGTGTCCCCGGCCTGGGAGATCGGCCTCTTCTACCTCGTCTTCGTCGCCGCCGCCCTCCTCATCTTCGGCAGCAACGAGCTGGTCGCCGCCGGCGTCATCATGTTGACCGGCTTTGGACTGCTGCTGTTCAGCGGCTCGCCTTATTACGGTCTGATCGCCTTCCTGATCATCACCATCGTCCACGTCCTGCTGTTCACCGCCGCGTTCATCCTGTTCGGGGCGCTGAGGGCCAGGAGCCGGTCCGGCGCCCTGTCCTTTGTCGTGTTCGTGCTGTGCGTGCTGACCTTCTTTCTGGTCGTGCCCGGCCCGCTCGCGCCGGCGAGCGCCTTCGTCAGGCAGAGCTACGGGCCGTTCGAGACGCTCAACGCGCAATTGATCCCGATCCTCGGGCTCGGGCCCGGAACGGCGCTGCGCGAGATTTACGAGGCACCGGCCGGGGCAATGGTCATGCGGCTGATCGCCTTCGCCTACACCTATCACTATCTCAACTGGTTCACGAAAACCTCGGTGATCGGCTGGAACCGGATCTCGAAGCCGCGCGCGGCTGCGATCCTGCTGTTGTGGCTCGCCGCGGTGGCGCTGTACGCTTACGATTATCTGCTCGGCTTCGTCGTCCTCTATTCGCTGAGCGTGCTGCACGTCATGCTCGAGCTGCCGTTGAATCACCAGAGCTTCGCCGGGATCGGCCGCGAGCTGTTCGCGCTGCGGCGGCCTCGCGCGGCACCGGCCCTTGCGCCTGCGCGGGTGTCGCGCAAGGCGGCACGCAATGCCCGCCGGCACCGGCTCCAGACCGCCGTCAGGCGCCCCGGGGGAAGGGCGGCTAGACCGCCTGCCTGAGCGGATCGACCAGGTCGGTCTTCTCCCAGCTGAACAAATCGTTGGCCGGCTTGCGGCCGAAATGGCCGTAGGCGGCGGTCGGCACGTAGATCGGCTTGTTGAGGCCGAGATGGGTGCGGATGCCCTTGGGCGTCAGCCGGACCAGCTCGGGCAGGACCTGCTCGAGCTTCGCCGCGGTGACGCCGCCCTCTTCGGTGCCGTGCAGGTCGACGTAGAGCGACAGCGGCTCGGCGACGCCGATCGCGTAGCTGAGCTGGATCGTGCAGCGCCGCGCGAGGCCGGCGGCGACGATGTTCTTGGCGAGGTAGCGGCTGACATAGGCGGCCGAGCGGTCGACCTTGGTCGGGTCCTTGCCCGAGAAGGCGCCGCCGCCGTGCGGGGCCGCGCCGCCATAGGTGTCGACGATGATCTTGCGCCCGGTCAGGCCGGCGTCGCCGTCCGGGCCGCCGATCTCAAAGAGGCCGGTCGGGTTGACGAAGATCGCCTCGTCGTCGTTCGGCATCCAGCCCTGCGGCATGACGTCGGCGAACACGCCTTTGACATAGTCGCGCAGCTTGGCCTGGTCGTAGCCCTTGGCGTGCTGGGTCGAGACGACCAGCTTGACCGCGCGCACCGGCCGGCCGTCCTCGTAGGCGAGCGTGACCTGGCTCTTGCTGTCGGGCTCGAGGAAGTCGGCCTCGCCCGAATGGCGCGCTTGCGCGAGCGTCTCGAGGATGCGGTGCGAATAATGGATCGTCGCCGGCATCAGGTCTTCGGTCTCGTCGCAGGCGAAGCCGAACATGATGCCCTGGTCGCCGGCGCCCTCGTCCTTGTTGCCGGCCTCGTCGACGCCCTGGGCGATGTCGGCCGACTGGCCGTGCAGGTGGCAGGCGAATTCGGCATATTGCCAGTGGAAGCCGTGCTGCTCGTAGCCGATCTTCTTGACGATGCCCCTCGCGGCCTCCTCGATCTCGGCCATATTCGGGGTCACGTCCTCGCGGCAGCGGACCTCGCCGGCGAGGATGATGCGGTTGGTGGTGACCATCGTCTCGCAGGCGACGCGCGCTTCAGGGTCGCGGCCGATGAACAGGTCGACGACGGCGTCCGAAATCTGGTCGGCGACCTTGTCGGGATGGCCCTCGGAGACCGATTCGGACGTGAAGAGATAATTGCTGCGCATCGCTGTGGCTCGGTCCTTATCGAAGGGGAGGAGCGGATATAAACATATCCTTATGTGTGCGCGCGGCCCTAGCGGGATTTGCGGCGCGCCGCAACCGCGCCCGCGATCAGCAGCAGCGCGAAAGCGAACGGCAGCGCATTGCCGTAGCGGGCGAACAAGGTCGGCGGCGCGGCGTGGGGCAGCCGGGTGTCGATCGCGCCCGCGGTGCCGAGCGGGAGGCTCTGCGCGACGAGGCCGTCGGCGCCGATCACCGCCGAGATGCCGGTCGGCGTCGCGCGGATCACCGGCAGCCCCTCCTCGATCGCGCGCAGCCGCGCCTGGGCGAGATGCTGCGGCGGGCCCCAGGCGCCGAACCAGGCGTCGTTGGAGGGGTTGAAGAGGAAATCGGGACGGTTCGCCCGGTCGACGACCTGGCCCGAGAAGATGATCTCGTAGCAGACCTGGACGCCGGCCCGGCCGAAGGCGCCGAAATCGAGCGTGCGCGGCCCCGGCCCGTCGCGGAAATCCAAATCGCCGGGGGCGAGGCGCGACAGGCCGATCGCCGACAGGATCGGCCGCATCGGCAGATATTCGCCGTAGGGGACGAGGTGCGACTTGTCGTAGCGGCCGCGCAGCCGGGCGTCGGCGCCGAGCGTGTAGACGCTGTTATAGGCCGCCGCCGCATGGCCGTCGGGGCCGAACACCGGCTCGACGCCGCCGAGGACGAGCAAATCGCCGGGCCCGAGCAGGCGGGCGAGCCGGCGGCGCGCCGGCGCCTCGAACGACAGGAAATCCGGCGTCGCCGCCTCGGGCCAGAGGATCAGCCGCGGCACCGCGCCGGGCGCGCCGGTGAGCCGCGCCAGCCGCGCGAAATTCTCGCGCTCGTAGCCCGGATCCCATTTGTTGGCCTGGCCGATATCGGGCTGGACGATGCGGACGAGGGGGCGGTCGTTTCCGGCCGGAGCGGTCGCGTTCATGTGCAAAGCGAGCCCGGCGGCAAGGATCGGCAGGCCCAGGCCGGCGCCGCCGAGCCACTGCCGCTTCGCGAGCAGATACGCCGATCCGCCGGCGAGGATGGCGACCGCGCCGAGGCCGTAGGTGCCGATGAAGGCGGCGAGGCCGGCGACGCCGCCGGCGCCGACCCAGACGACCCCGACCGGGTTCCAGGCGAAGCCGGTGAACAAGGTCCCGCGCAGCCATTCGGTGACGACCCAGGCGGCGGCGAGGAGCAGCGTCAGCGCCAGCGCGTGCCCCCTGCCCCAGCGCCACGCCAGCCCGGCGGCGGCGGCCGGGAAGATTGCGAGATAGAGCGACAGCAGCACCACCGCGACCCAGCCGAGCCAGGCCGGCATCGCCGCCTGATAGGTGAAGGCGGTGGCGATCCAGTTGAGCCCGACGACGAACTGCCCGACCCCGAACCACCAGCCGCGTGCCAGCGCCGAACGCAGGCGGGGCGCGTCCTCGATCAGCCAGAGCAGGGCGGCGAAGGCGAGGATCGTCAGCGGCCACAGATGCAGCGGCGCGAAGCCGAGCGCCGAGACGAGGCCGGCGAGAAGGGCGAAAGCGAGGTGCTTCATTGCCCGCGCCATGGGAAGCCGCCGCCGCGGGTGTCAAGCGCCTTGCCGGAAGTAGACAAAGTTGAGGAAGTTGAGGGTGTCCAAGAGCCGCTCCCGGAACGGGCGCGGATGCGCATCTCGCTGATCTGCGCCAGCAACGGCCTGGCCGCCTCCGGGACACGGGGCTCAGGCCGGACGCAGGGGGGCGGCCTACGGACGCGCGCAGTGCGCGCCGCCGCGGCGGCGGCATCCCAGGCGCGGCGGAAGCTCTCGGCGTCGGGGCGTCCATAGAGACGATAAGCGCCCGCCCGGGTGCGGCCGGCGGCGCGGCAGGCGCGACCGACCGACCCGGTGTCGCGCAGGACCCGAATGAAAAGCCGCTGCCGCTCGGGCGTCCAGCCGTCGTGGCGCGCGCGGAGCGGGACGGCATCGAAATCCGGTCCGGGCGCGGCAGGCGAATCGAGGGGCTGCTCCATCCGGAAGGCTAGAACATAGGCGCCCTGCTGTAGGAAAGGCCTTTCTGGCCGCCTTGATCGGCCACAGCAGGCCGGCGAAAGCGAGGATCGTCCATCGCTCCACGGCCCGAACGGCGCGAAGCCGTAGCGCTGTCCGGGCTGCTCGGGGCGATCGTTTCTGCTAACGCGGCGCCCATGATCTTCCGCCAGCTGTTCGAATCGGACTCCTCGACCTACACCTATCTGCTCGGCTGCCCGGAGACCGGGATGGCGGTGCTGATCGACCCGGTGCTGGAGACCGCCGAGAGGGATCTGGACGCGGTCCAGGCGCTCGGGCTGACGCTCGCCTGGACGGTCGAGACGCATGTCCATGCCGACCATGTCACCGCCGCGGCGCGGCTCAGGGCGCTTTCCGGGTGCCGCATCGCCTTTCCGGCCGGGGAGGAGATCGCCGGAGCGGACGCCTATTTGAGTGAGTTGCGGGGGCTCGAAATCGGCGCCATCGCGCTGAAGCCCCTCTACACGCCCGGTCACACCGATCATCACCATAGCTATTTGGTCGACGGGCGCGTCTTCACCGGCGATGCGCTGCTGATCGACGGTTGCGGGCGGACCGACTTCCAGGGCGGCTGCGCGGCGACGCTCTATCGCTCGGTTCACGACAAGATCTTCAGCCTGCCCGACGAGACGCTCGTCTATCCCGCCCACGATTATCGGGGACGCGAGGTCAGCAGCGTCGGCAAGGAGCGTGCCCGCAACCCGCGTCTCGGCGGCGGCAGGAGCGCCCAGGAGTTCGTCGCGATCATGGCCGATCTTGGCCTGCCCTATCCGAAGAAAATCGACATCGCCGTCCCGGCCAACCGGCGCTGCGGCGAGCTTGCCGACGGGACCGTGCCCGGCTAGGGCGCGCCGACTTTCCCCGCGCACCGGAGCCTTTCATGCCCTCACCGACCCGCCTCGACGTCCTGTGCATCGGCAATGCGATCGTCGACATCATCGCCGATGCCGACGACGCTTTCCTGGAGCGCGAGGGGCTCCACAAGGGGATGATGCGGCTGATCGACGCCGAGGAGGCGACGCGGCTCTACGACCATATGGGCCCGGCGCGCGAGATCAGCGGCGGCTCGGCCGGCAACACCGCGGCCGGGGTGGCGGCGCTTGGCGGCAAAGCGGGCTTCATCGGCCAGGTCGCGCCCGACCAGCTCGGCGATTTCTACCGGCACGACCTGACCGCCACCGGAGTCGAGTTCATCACGCCCGCGGCCGATTATGGCCAGCCGACCGCGCGCTCGATGGTGCTGGTCACGCCCGACGCCCACCGGACGATGAACACCTTCCTCGGCGCGGCCCAGCTGCTGCCGCCCGAGGCGATCGACGAGGCCCAGATCGAAGGCGCGGCGATCCTCTATCTCGAAGGCTATCTCTGGGACCCCGAGACGCCGCGCTTCGCGATGGTCAAGGCGATCGACATCGCCCGGCGGGCGGGCCGCAAAATCGCCTTCACTCTCTCCGACACCTTCTGCATCGACCGCCACCGCGACGGCTTCAACCAGCTGATCGACATGGGCAGGATCGACATATTGTTCGCCAACGAAGCCGAGATCCAGGCGCTCGCCGGCGTGGCCCATTTCGAGAGCGCGGTGGCGAGCGTGCAGGCGCGGGTGCCGCTGCTGGTCGTCACCCGCAGCGAGAAAGGCGCGATCGCGGTCACCGCCGGCGAGCGCGCCGAAGTCGCCGCCGAGCCGGTCGCGCGGGTGGTCGACACGACCGGCGCGGGCGATTTGTTCGCCGCCGGCTTCCTCGCCGGGCAAACCCAGGGCCGCGGCCTCGAAGACAGCTTGCGGATCGGCGCGATCGCCGCGGCCGAAGTGATCTCGCATTACGGCGCGCGGCCCGAGGCCGATTTGAAGGCGCTGGTGGCGGCGCGGCTGGGCTAGCTCGGCGGCGCGGGCGGCGGCGCGGGCGGTGCGGGCGCCGGCGTCGGACTGGGGACGTCCACGTCGGGAGGCGGCGGCGCGACTTCCGGGGGAGGCACGCTCGGCTGCGCCGGCGGTTCGGGGGGTTGGCTAGCCATGAGCGGGAAAACGCGCCGGACGACCCCCGGTTGCCCAATAAATAGGGACAGTCCCTATTTTCCGACCCTGCGGCGATAAATAGGGACTGTCCCTGTTTTACGGTCGCTTGAGCTCCAGCGTGTTGCCCGACGGGTCCTTGACGTAAAAGGACAGGCCGTCGCCGCGGGCGCCGTAGCGGATCCCTTCCTCGACGATCTCGACATCGTGCGCGGCGAGATGGGCGCGCATCGCCGCTTCGTCCCACGGGCCGGTGGCGAGGCAGAGATGGTCCATGTTGCGGCCGCCCGCGACCGGCGGCCGGCCCCAGGCGCCCGCCTCGCCGCTGATGTCGACGAGGTCGATCAGGGCGGCGCCGGCGCGCAATTGCAGCATCCCGTATTGCGGCAGCGCGCCTTCGAGAGTGCAGCCGATCACGTCGCGGTAGAAACGCTCGGCCTCGGCCATGTCGCGGACGAGGAGCACGACATGGTCGAGCCCCTCGAGCGCGAATGGCGGAGCGGACACCGGCTCAGGGCCGGACGATCGGCTCTCCCGCCGCATCGGTCGGCGCGTCCTCCGGGAATTCCGGCAGGTCCGGCCCGGCGACGCGCGGCTCGCCCTTGCCGAGCTTCGAGAAGTGCATCCCGTAGATGAAGTAGAGGACGATCATTGCCAGCGTGTACCAGGCGAAGATGATCAGCACGTAATTGGGGACAGTGGTGATCAGCCACAGGCAGGACGCGATCCCGAGGATCGGCACGACCGGATAGAGCGGCACGCGATAGCCGCGCGGAATTTCCGGATGCGTGCGGCGCAGCCAGATCACCGACAGGCAAACGACGGCGAAGGCGGCGAGCGTTCCGACCGAGGTCATGTCGCCGAGGCTGTTGATGTCGAAGAAGCCCGCCGCGAGGGCGACGATGATTCCGACCAGCAGAGTGTTGATCCACGGCGTGCGGAACTTCGGATGGACGCGCGCGAAGACGCTGGGCAGCAAGCCGTCGCGCGCCATGGTGTAGAAGATACGGGTTTGGCCGTACATCAGCACGAGGATCACCGAGGTGAGGCCGATGATCGCGCCGATCTTCACGGTCTTGGCGAACCACGCCCACTGCGGCCCGAACGCGTCGACCGCGACCGCGACCGGATCCGGCACGTTCAGCGAAGTATAGGGAACGATCATCGTCAGGACGACCGACACCAGGATGTAGATCACGGTGCAGGCGACAAGGCTGCCGATGATTCCGAAGGGCATGTCCTTGCCCGGGTTCTTGGCTTCCTGGCCGGCCGTGGAGACGGCCTCGAAGCCGATATAGGCGAAGAAGACGATCGAGGCGGCGCGAAGGATACCGCTCCAGCCGAACTCGCCGTCCTTGCCGGTCGGGGGCGGGATGAACGGATCCCAATTGGGCGTGTAGGCTGGCAGGTTGCTGAGGATGATGAAGCCGCCGACCAGGATGAAGGCGACCAGCACGGTCACCTTGATGGCGACGATCGCATTGTTGAATTTCGCCGATTCCGAAACGCCGATGCAGAGCAGGACGGCGAGCGCGGCGCAGACCAGGAAGGCCGGCAGGTTGAACACGAAGACGACCGGCGCGCCGTTGACGAGCACGTCGACGCCGTCCTGCTGCAGATGGTGCCCGGCCGGGCCGGTGAGGGCTGCCGGTATGTGTACGCCGAGATCGCCGAGAAGGCTCACCATGTAACCAGACCAGCCGACCGCGACCACCGAGGCGGCGAGGCCATATTCGAGCAGCAGCAGCGCCCCCATGATCCAGGCCGCGAACTCGCCCATGGTCGCGTAGCTGTAGGTGTAGGCGGAGCCGGAGACCGGCAAGGTGGACGCCAGCTCGGCATAGCAGAGCCCGGCGAAGGCGCAGACGATGCCGGCGATGGCGTAGGCGATAAGCACGGCCGGGCCGGCGTGGAGCGCGGCGGCATTGCCGGTCCGCACGAAGATGCCGGCGCCGATGATGCAGCCGATGCCGAGGAAGACGAGGTTCCACGGCCCGAGCGAACGCTTGAGCTCGCTGGACGCGGTCTCTTCCTGGATCTGCTGGACGGTCTTGCGCATCATGATGCGCGCGAGAAAGCCCGGTCGTGCCTGGCTGGCCATTCGCTATCCCCTTATTCCGCTTTTTGGCGTTGGCGCGGAGCCTAGCCAGTTCCGGCGCGGGAGCAAGCCCGATAATCAGCGCGCCAGCATCGGCCCGAGGCCGCGGCCGCCGAAGATGTGGACGTGGAGATGGGCAACCTCCTGGCCGCTATGCGCGCCGACATTGGCGAGCAGGCGGTATCCGGGGGCGACCAGGCCCTGGTCGCGCGCGATCGTGCCGACGGCGCGGACGAAGCCGGCGATTTCGGCGTCGGAGGCGCGGGCGGAAAAATCGTCCCACGAGACATAGGGTCCCTTGGGGATGACGAGGATGTGGGTCGGCGCCTGCGGGTTGATGTCGTGAAAGGCGAAGGCGTGATCGTCCTCGTAGACCCGCTGCGCCGGAATCTCGCCGCGCAGGATGCGCGCGAAGACGTTGCCGTCGTCATAGGGCAGGGTGGCGTCGATCGGCATGTCATCCTCCTCCTGTCATGAAGATAGAAGCAACGTGCTTGACCCGCCACCCCGCCGCGTTACGACTCCCCCTTATGAGCGAGGAGACGCCCGACAGCCTGATTCCCTATGACGAGATCGTCCAGGAGGCGCTGCGCGCCGTGGTCGGCCGCGTGCTGGGCGAGGTCGAGGCGACCGGGCAGCTGCCCGGCGAGCATCATTTCTACATCACCTTCAAGACCGGCGCGGCCGGGGTCGACATCCCCCGGCATCTCGCCGAGCGCTTCCCCGACGAGATGACGATCGTCATCCAGAACCGCTTCTGGGACCTGAAAGTAGGCGGCGACGGCTTCGAGGTCGGGCTCTCCTTCAACCAGGCGCCGGCGCGGCTGGCGATCCCGTTCGCCGCGATCACCGGCTTCGTCGATCCGGCGGTCAATTTTCAACTTCAATTTCAAGCCCAGGGCGAAGACGCCGCGCTCGAGGACCATGAGCGGGCGGAGAACGATCCGCCCGCCGCCGAGCCGACCGAGGACGGATCCAATGTCGTGTCCGTCGATTTCAAGCGCAAGAAATAGCGCCGGGCGCGCCGGCGCCCTGGCGGCCCTGCTCTTCGCGGCCGTCGGCGCGTCTGCGCAAGGCGCCGGCAGGCCCGCCGACACTTTGCGCTACCCCTATGTCGCGGCGCTGTCGCGCGGTGCGGGCGAGGAGCGCGTCTATTTCTGCGGCGGCGCGCTGATCGCGCCGTCCTGGATCCTGACCGCCGCGCACTGTTTCCACACGCGCGGCGGCGGCCGCATCTCCGCCCAGGGGGTCTGGGCCGAGGTCGGCGCGAGCTGGCTCGGCGAAGTGCCGCCGCAAGCGCAGGTCCGGGTACGGCGGATCGTCACCCACCCCGGCTATGATCCGGCGAGCCAGGCGAACGACATCGCCCTGGTCGAGCTGGTCGAAGAGGCCGGGCCGCTGATCGCCGAGATCGCGCGGGCGCGGCCGGCGGCCGATCCCGGCGAGGCGATCGTGCTCGGCTTCGGCAGCTTCTACGAGGGCCGGCTCGCCGCGAACGCCCTCACCAGCACCGGCGCGCCCGCCGCCCAGCTCTCCGACCGGCTGCGCCAGGGCATTGTCCGGCTGGTCGATGCGGCCGCCTGCGCGGCGCGGCTGGGCATCGGCGGCCAGGCGACGGGCGCCTATCAGATCTGCGCCGGAGCCGCCGCCGACGAAAGCTGCGTCGGTGATTCGGGCAGCCCGCTGATCGTCGAGGGCGCCGGCGGCGCCGACCGGGTGGCCGGAATCGTCAGCTTCGGCTCGGGCTGCGCGGATGCGCAGCCGGTGACCGTCTATACCCGCGTCTCGGCCTATGCGGACTGGATTGCCGAGACGATCTCCCGGTAATAGAGCGTCACCGCGAGCCAAAGGGTCTTCGGATGAACGGCAACACGCGTATGGAAAGCGATTCTTTCGGCCCGATCGAGGTACCGAGCGACGCCTATTGGGGCGCGCAGACGCAGCGCTCGATCGAGAATTTCCCGTTCGGCCCGCGCGAGCAGATGCCGGCCGAGATCGTCCACGCTCTGGGCTTCGTCAAGCAGGCGGCGGCGCGGGTCAACGCCCGCGGCGGCGAGCTCGACGCGGAGCTCGCCGAGGCGATCCAGCAGGCGGCGGGCGAGGTCGCGAACGGCATGCACGACGACCAGTTCCCGCTGGTCATCTGGCAGACCGGCTCGGGCACCCAATCCAACATGAACGCCAACGAGGTCGTCGCCGGCCGCGCCAACGAGATCCTGACCGGCGTACGCGGGGGCAAATCGCCGGTTCATCCCAACGACCACGTCAACAAGGCGCAGTCGTCGAACGACAGCTTTCCGACCGCGATGCACGTCGCCGCGGCGCGCGCGGTCAATGCGCGGCTGCTGCCGGCGCTGCACCAGATCCACCGCAAATTGAGCGCGCAGGCCGAGGCGTGGGACCGGATCGTCAAGATCGGCCGAACCCATTTGCAGGACGCGACGCCGCTGACGCTCGGCCAGGAATTCTCCGGCTACGCCTTCCAGATCGAAGCCGGCATCGCCCGGGTCGAGGCGGTGCTGCCGCGGCTCTACCAGCTCGCCCAGGGGGGCACCGCGGTCGGCACCGGATTGAACGCGCCGAAGGGGTTTGCGGAGAGCTTTGCCGAGGAGATCGCCCGGCTGACCCGGTTGCCGTTCGAGACCGCGCCCAACAAGTTCGAGGCGCTCGCCGCGCACGACACGATGGTCGAGCTGTCGGGCGTGCTCAACGTGATCGCGGTATCGCTCTCCAAGATCGCCAACGACATCCGCCTGCTCGGCTCGGGCCCGCGCTGCGGCCTCGGCGAGCTCAAGCTGCCGGAGAACGAGCCCGGCAGCTCGATCATGCCCGGCAAGGTCAACCCGACCCAGTGCGAGAGCCTGACGATGGTCGCCGCCCAGGTGATGGGCAACCATGTCGCGGTGACGATCGGCGGCCTCCAGGGACATCTCGAGCTGAACGTGTTCAAGCCGCTGATCGGCGCCAATCTGATCCGCTCGATCAACCTGCTCGCCGACGGCATGGAGAGCTTCACCGCGCGCTGCCTGGAAGGGATGGAGCCCGACGAGCGCCGCATCGCCGAGCTGATGAATAAGTCGCTGATGCTGGTCACCGCGCTCGCCCCGGAAATCGGCTACGACAACGCCGCCAAGATCGCCAAATACGCGCATGAGAAGGGGCTGACTTTGAAGGAAGCCGGACTCGCGCTCGGCCTGGTCGACGAGGCGACGTTCGACCGGGTGGTGAAACCGGAGAACATGCTCGGCCGCTAGCGCATCCGCCAGCTGAGCCGCAGCCCGATCGAGTCCATGCCGGGATTCTGGCGGCTGAACAATTGGGCGTGGCTGACATGGACCCAGGTCGCCTCGATCGCGACCCGGTCGTTGAGCCTATAGCCGAGGCCGAACTCGGGCTCGAACAGGATGCGCGAGCCGAGATCGGTCCTGAGGCCGTTGGCGACGCCGTGACTCGAGCGGGTGTGGACGGCAAGGCCGATGCCGGGCCGGACGAACAAGGGCCCGGCGCCGATCCGCCAGCTCAGCCCCGCCGCGGCCAAGTGGGTCTCGCCGCCGGTCGCGATCGAGGCAAACAGATAGGGCGAGGGGGCGCCGAGGAAGCGCAGGCCCGCGATCCGGCCGCCGCGCCAGCCGATCTCGATATCGGCGCCATCTTCGAACCCGCCTTTGGTGAGCGGCGTCTGCGCGTCGTGGACGAGGAGGCCGGCGAACAGCTCCGAGGCCTGCGCCGGCGCCGCGGCGAGGAGCAGCGCCAGCGCCAGCGCGCGGCGCATCACAGGCCGCCCTGCCAGGCGCGGATCGCGTCGCTGGGCGCGACCAGCATCAGCACGTTGAGGAACAGATTGTCGCGGATGACGATCAGGGTCAGCAGCTCGAAGCCGAGCGCGAGCGCCACCGTCGCCCAGACCGGCAGCCGGCGGGCGATGCCGAAGCCGACCATCATCCAGCATACGTCGGCGACCGAGTTGATCACGCTGTCGCCGGTATAGCCGAGCGCAATCGTCGCCTCGCGGTAGCGGTCGATGATCAGCGGGCTGTTCTCGAGAATCTCCCAGGCCGCCTCGATCGCCACCGCCGCGAGCAGCCGGTCGCCGGCCGGGTTCTTCCTGAGGCACAGCCAGCCGAGCAAATAGAAGAGGAAGCCGTGGATGATGTGGCTCGGCGTGTACCAGTCGGCGATGTGCTGGCTGTTGTCGGGCCCGTGGACGGTGGCGACGAACAATTTGACCGTGCCGCAGGCGCAGATCGGGTTGCGGCCCATCCACAGCAGGATCGCCGCCATGATCGCGACCAGGATCAGGGCGATCGCCCAGTATTTGCGGGGAATGAGCGGGGCGTCGGTCATCCGTCGAGCATCTCCTTGAGCTTGAGCACGGTGTTGTAGTTGCGGGCCGTCGCCGGCGAGCCGACGGCGCGGTCGATCAGCGACGGCGTCAGCTTCGAGGTGCCGGCCCCTTCTGGATAGTGAAACCAGAGCGCGTCACCGACGCGGCGAACGCGCTCGCCCGCTTGGGCGCGGGCCTCGATGACGGCTTCGGCGCCCTCGGCGGGCGGCGCCTTGGCGAGGAGCAGCATGACCCGGTTCGGCGGCTCCCGCGAAAAGGGACTGGCGGGAGGATAAGTGGACCATATGGCGGCGGCGGTACGGACGACCACCGGCACCGCCATGCCAAAGCGGTCCGCGATCGCTTCCTCGAGCACCCCTTCGAGCGCGGCGGGCGTTCCCTTTGCCGAAAAGACGAGGTTGCCGCTCTGGATATAGGTCGCGACGCCGGTCCAGCCGAGCTCGCCGCAGAGCGCGCGCAAATCGGCCATCGGCAGCTTGCGCCCCCCGACATTGACCGCCCGCAGCAACGCGACCATCCGCCCCATCGGCGCACCTTATCAGAGAAATCCCGTGCGTCTCCTATTGACGTTGGCTGCCTCGCCAAGGCAGGTGCGCCCATGGAAATCGCAAGCGCCTTCCAGCGGCGGGGCCTCCTCTACGTTCTTTCGAGCCCGTCGGGCGCAGGCAAGTCGACGATCGCGCGGATGCTGATGGAGAGCGACGACGGCGTCGCCATGTCGATTTCCGCCACCACCCGGCCGATCCGCCCGGGCGAGGTCGACGGCGAGGATTATCATTTCGTCGGCGACGCGCGGTTCGACGAGATGATCGCCAATGGCGCGTTCCTCGAATGGGCGCACGTCTTCGGCCATCGCTACGGCACCTTGAAGAGCGAGGTAATGAAGGTGATCGAGGGCGGGCGCGACGTCCTCCTCGACATCGACTGGCAGGGCACGCAGCAATTGAAGCAGGTCGATCCGGACATCGTCCGCGTCTTCATCCTGCCGCCGTCGATGGACGAGCTCGAGCGCCGGCTGCGGAACCGGGGCACCGACAGCGACGCGGTGGTCGCGAGCCGGATGGACCGCGCCGCCGCCGAGATCAGCCACTGGGCCGAATATGATTATGTGCTGATCAACAACGATGCCGAAAAATGCCGCGAGCTCGCCCACAACATCCTGAAGGCGGAACGGCTCAAGGCAACACGGCGCGTCTTCCTCCACGATTTCGTCCGCCAGCTGATCGGGTGAGAGGGAGGCCGACAGGGGGACAGTTACTTTCGGCACCATGTTTGAACCTGAGGCGTGGCAGCCGAAAGTAACTGTCCCCATTCCGCCCGTTTCGCGCTAGGATCGCCTCCTCAACGAAAAGGGGAGAGGGACTCATGGTCCGGACATTCATCGGCGGCATCGTCGGCGGGGCGATCCTGTTCGTCACCGGCTTCATCTTCTGGGCAACGCCGCTCGGGGAGATTCCTTATCACCATGCCGACGATACGCGCAGCGCGGCGATCCAGCTCGCGCTCAACCAGAACCTCACGCCGACCGGCACCGGCGCCTACATCATCCCCAGCCACGGGACCGCCCAAGGCTCGATCGCCTACGGGCAGGGGCCGATCGCGACCGTCTATTTCAACACGATAGGCTACCCGACAGAGGACATGTCGATGCTGCTGCCCGGGTTCATCCTCGCGCTCGTCTCGGGGCTGTTGATGGCGTTCGGCCTGGCGGCGGTCGGCGGCGGCGGGCGGAGCTTTTCGAGCACGGCCCAGCTGGTCGTCCTGTTCTCGCTCGGCTTCTGCGTCTGGGAGTATCTGGCGACGCCGGTCTTCAACCATTTCGGCTGGCGCTACTGGATCTACGCCTTCACCGCCGAGTCGGTGTCGCTGATCCTCGCCGGGCTGGTGATCGCGCGCTGGTTCCTGCCTGGAGCACCGGCGGCGGCCGCGATTCCCGACGCGCCCGCCGCACCGGTCGTGTCCGCCGAAGCGGAAGCTGCCGCCGACGCCTAAAGCAGAATCTCTTCCGCTCATCCTGAGTAGGGACCGAGCTTGTCGAGGGCCCGTATCGAAGGAGCGTCCTTCGATAATGAACAGGTGAAACATGCCCCGCATGTTTCAGGATTGCCGGGGGGCAATCCGACCTGTTCATGGTTCGACAGGCTCACCGGCTACTCAGGATGAGCGGGTGGGGAGAGCAAGGCGAGGAAGCGGGCGGCGGCTTCGAAGTCGCGGCGGCGGCCCGACAGGGCGGCCGCCGCTTCGGGATCCTCGCCCCATTGCCCGGCCTGCCATTGCTCGTCGAGCGACGCGGCCGCCCAGGCTTCATCGAGCCCGATCGCGCCCTCGGCGAGCGCGAGCGCGATCAGCAGCGAGCCCGAGACGGTGACCAAAGGCGACAGGCCGGCGAGCTGAAAGGGACCCTGCGCCGCCACCGCCGCGCCGAGCCGCTCGACCGTCTCGGCCGGCTGCTTCATGTGGAGGATGCCGCAGGTCAGCTCGAGCACGACATCGTAGCGCTGCTGCGCCCAGGCCAGGATCGGGTCCCAATGTCCGGTCTGGCGCGCGACCAAAGGTGCCGGCCCCTCGGCGCGGTAGCAGAGCAGGTCGCTCTCGCCGAAAGCGGCAAGAGCCCGCGCGAAGGCCGCGGCGTCGGGCGCGACGCGGTCGATCGCGGCATTGGCGAGACCGGTCAGCGGCATCGCGCGCGGGTCGATCGCGTCGCCCTGCGCGTTCCATTCGTCGGCGACGGCTTCGGCGAGCGAGACGGTCGGCAGGACGAGGTCGCGCCGCCCCGGCGTCTTCACCGGGCGGCCGTCGAGCAGGATGCGGCGATCCTCGCCGACCGCCGCCAGCGTGTAGAATCGCCTCACGATTCGGGCGGCGTCCGCCAGCGGCCGGCGACATATTTGGGCCCGAAGAAGCTGACCACCAGGGCCAGGATCGCGATCGGGAAGCCGATGAACGAGCCGCCCGCGACGAACGTGTCGGTCTGCCAGAGCAGCAAGGCGAGCAGGACGACGATGGTGCCGCCGATGCGGACGAGGTTCATCAGGATGAACCGGTTGCGCCACTGCGCTTCCTGCTGCTCGGGGGTCATGTCGCCTCCTCAATGCTCCGCCCGCATCAGCGCGGCAAGAATCGGGTTGATCGGGGCGAGGCCGTCGGCTGCGCGGTTGCGCTGCGCCTGCGGCTTGTGCTGGCCGAGCTTGCGGGTGCCGCGCAGCGCCTCGATCGTCAGCTCGTAACCGGTGATCGCCTTGAGCATCGCCTCGAACCGGCCGGGCGTCATCTTGGCGCGCGTCCAGGCGGGCTTGGGCGCGAGGCGGGCCTCGTGGGCCGCGCTGAGATCGTCGAGCAGCAATATCAGCTCGGCTTCGTCGATGCGGCGCAGCGGCCCTTCCGCCTCGACGCTCAGATAGTTCCAGGTGGGCACTTGGTCGGGGACGCCATACCAGTCCGGGCTGACATAGGCGTCGGGGCCGAGGCAGGAGACGATCGCCTGCCTGCCCTCGAGCATGGCGGCGGCGCGATTGCCGCGCGCGACGTGGAAGCGGATCCGGCCCGGCGCGTCGACCACGACCGGCGCGTGGACCAGGAAGGGCCCGTCGACGACGATCGTGCAGAAGGCGATTTCGGCCACGAAGCCCAGCATCGCGTCGCGATCCTGCCAGGCGAAGGCGGGATTGGGATGCATCAGCCGCGGCCCCGGTTGCGCCGCTCGCCCTTGCGGTCCTTGCGCCGGGCCTTGGCGGCGGCGGAGACGGCCTTGCGCTTGCCTTCGGGCGTCTCGGAATATTTGACCTCGTCGAGCGGCAGGTCGCCGAGCGCGGGATCGAAGCCCAAAGCCGCCATGCTCGCCGCGAAATGATCGGGAAGCTCGGCGGTCACGTCGATCCGGCCGCCGTCGGGATGGTCGATGCGCAGGCGCCGGGCGTGGAGATGGAGCTTGCGGCTGATCGAGCCGGTCAGGAACGCATCCTGCCCGGCATATTTTCCGTCGCCGACGATCGGGTGGCCGATCGCCGCCATATGGACGCGCAGCTGATGGGTGCGGCCGGTATAGGGCTGGAGCTCGACCCAGGCGGCGCGATTGCCGGCGCGCTCGATGACCCGGTAGCGGGTCTTCGCCGGCAGGCCCTCGGCCTCGTCGACGTGCATCTTCTCCCCCCCGGTGCCCGGCTGCTTGGCGATCGGCAGCTCGATCATGCCGTCCTCGATCGAGGGCACGTCGATCACCAGCGCCCAATAGACCTTGCGCACATTGCGGCCCGAAAAGGCCTTGGCGAAGAACGCGGCGGCGCGCGGCGTGCGGGCAAGGAGGAGAACGCCCGACGTGTCCTTGTCGAGCCGGTGGACCAGCTTGGGCCGCGGCCCGCCTTCCTCGGCCAGCCCGTCGAGCAGGCCGTCGAGATGGGTGCTGGTCTTGGTGCCGCCCTGGGTGGCGAGGCCGGGCGGCTTGTTGACCGCGATCGCCGCCTTGTCCCGGTGGATCACCATCTCGCGGACGAACGCGATCTCGTCGCCGCTCAGCGTCGGCCGCTCGGGCGGCTTCTTCTGGGGCGCGGGCGCCTCCTCGCCCTGCGGCGGCACGCGCACGGTCTGGCCAGCCTCGATCCGGTCGCCGGGCGTCGCCCGCTTGCCGTCGAGCCGCAGCTGGCCGGTCCGCGCCCAGCGCGAAATCTGGCCGAACGGCACGTCGGGCAGGTTGCGCTTGAACCAGCGGTCGAGGCGGATGCCGTCATCCTCCTCGGCCACGCGCAGCTGGCGGACCTGCTCGGCCGCGCTCACGACACCGCCCGCATCGCCCACAGGCCGGCCACGAGCAGCAGCACCGAGCCGAATACCGAGGCGCCGACATAGGCCGCGCTCAGGCCGTACTGACCGCGCTGGATCAGGCTGAACGTCTCGAGGCTGAAGGCGGAAAACGTCGTGTAGCCGCCGAGCAGCCCGACCGCGAGCAGCAGCCGCGCCGGCTCGCTGCCGCCGGCGCGGACGAACCAGCCGGCGAGCAGCCCCATCAACAAGCCGCCGCTCAGATTGACGATCAAGGTCGCCCAGGGAAAGCCCGGGCCGAGCCGCGCCAGCGTCGCCGCGCCGACGAGATGGCGCGCTCCGGCGCCGATCGCGCCGCCGAGCATGACGAGGAGGAGATGGGGCATGGCGGCGGATGTAGCGACACCCGCCTGCCTTCGCCAGTGCCGGGGAAGCGTCTAGCGCCCGTTGTTGACGATCAAAGCGACGTCGGAGCCGGCCCGACTCGGGGTGACGATCAGGTAATAAGCCGCCTCGCCCTTGGTGCCGCCGAGCACCTGATCGGCGCCGCGGGCCTGCTGCTCGGCCGAGAAGCCGGCGCGGGCGGCGAGGCTGCGATAATGTTCGAGCACGCGATTATAGGGGTCGTTGGTGGCGAAGGTCACCACCCGCACGTGGCAATCGCCGCGGTCGCTGCCGGCCGCCTCGGTCACGCGCCACCCCGGATAGGCCGGGAAATCGGCCGGGAGCCGGTTCGCCCAGCCATTGCCGTAATCGAACGGGACGCCGCAGGCGCTGCGGCCCTGCGCATCGGCCGCGCCGCCGCCGGCCGCCGCCTCTCTCGCCCCGCCGCCGCCAGCGCCGCCGGCTCCGGCCGGATACTGGGCCTGGACCGGCGTCTCGGGCGGGCGTGCCGCATTCGGGTTGGATTGCTGGACGAGGTTGGGATCGACCAGGATCTGGTCCTCGAGCGCGCTGGTCAGGGCGGGATCGGCGCCGTTGCCGATCAGGCTGTTGTCGAGCTCGGCAAGATTATTGTCGCCGGCGCCGTTGCAGGCGGCGAGCGCGAGCAGGCCGGCGACGGCGGCGGAGCGGAACAGGATGGCGGCGCTAGGCATGGATCGTCCTCTCTTCGGGCGCCTTATGCCGCAAACGGGAGGGCAATGGGTGATTGGATATGGTTAACGAGAGGTGCCCGGGGCGACTGTCTCATTCCTGGACTGCCAGAAGGCGAAGGTTTCGCCCTGCACCTGGCGGACGAAGCGCGCCGCCTCGGGCCCCTCCCACGGCCCGTCATAGCGCCGCGACCGGGCGCCGCCTGCCACCCACCAGCCCTGGCCCGGAATGCCGTCGCTCTGGCGGACGACCAGCACCGCGAGCTCGGGCTCGCCGCGCGCCTCGGCGGCGCGGTCGATCTCGCCCAGGACCGCGCAGAGCGCCCGCATCTTCGGCCGCGTGAAGCGATAGCCGAGATGCTCGAGCAGCTCGCCGTAGCTGAGCGCCAGCCCCGCTTTCGCCGCCGCGACGAGGTGCGCGCGCACTTCTTCGGGATCGGCCAGAGGTTCGGCCATCAATTCGTTTCGGTCAGCAGCGCGCGCCCCTCGGTGCCGCCGCCGGCGTGCGGCGCGAGGCGGACGCGGAAGCGGCCGCCGTCCCTGGTCGTCCCGGCGAAGACATGGGCCTCGCCTTCGCGATTGGCGGCGGCGAGGGTGAAGTCGCGGGCGCGGGCCGGATCCCGATACCAGGCCGCGACCCGGTCGGGCGCGTCGGCGCTGGTGAAGCGCAGCTCGACCTCGCCGTCGCCCTTGCCGCGCTCGCGGCCGCCCTCGACATGGATGCCGCCGACAATGCTGCCCGGATAGATGATGCCGCTATCGTCATGGATGTTCGCCTCGCGGCGAATGCCCTCGGGGATGTTGATCTTCATCTGGAAGCCGGGGGCGTTGATCGACACCTCGCCTTCCGCCGCCTTGTTCTCCGCCGACCCGTTGCCGCTCGGCTCCGCGTCGTTGCCGAAGCGCCCCTCGCAGGCGGTGAGCGCGGCCGCGACGGCGGCGGCGAGGACAAGCTGCCTGGATCGTGTCATCATCGACCTCCCTGGCCCCCTGCGGCGCCAATCTTAAGTGTATTAGCCCGCTAGAACAATAGCTGCCTTGAAGCCGCCGCATCCCCGAACTAGGCGCGCCGCCATGACGAACGATCACGGCAATCAGCGCGCGGGCCTCCTGTTCGGCCTCGGCGCCTATCTCCTGTGGGGCGTGCTCCCGCTCTACTTCAAGCTGCTCAAGAGCGTCTCGCCGACCGAGATCGTCGCCCACCGCATCCTCTGGTCGCTCGTCCTTCTCGCCATCCTCGTGCTGCTGTGGCGGCGCTGGCCGGCGATTCGCGCGGCCGCGGCGACGAGCCGAATCCTGATGACCCTCGCGGTCACCGCATTGCTGATCGCGATCAACTGGCTGATCTACATCTGGGCGGTGCTCAACGGCCATGTCCTGGCCGGCAGCCTCGGCTATTATCTCAATCCTTTGGTCAACGTCCTGCTCGGCGTCGTCCTGCTCAAGGAGCGGCTGACGCGCGGTCAGGCCGCGGCGGTGGCGCTCGCCGCGCTCGGCGTCGCGGTGCTCGCGCTGCGCGCCGCCGACGGGCTGTGGATCAGCCTGGCGCTGGCATCGAGCTTCGGCCTCTACGGCTTCATCCGCAAGATCGCCCCGGTCGACGCGCTCGAGGGGCTGACGATCGAGACCGCGATGCTGGCGCCGGTGTCGCTCGTCTGGATCCTCTGGCTGCAGCAGCAGGGCCAGGGCGGCTTCGCGGCCTATGATTCCGCGACCACGGCCCTGCTGGTCCTCGGCGGCGCGGTCACCGCCATCCCGCTGCTGCTGTTCAACGCGGCGGCCAAGAGGCTGCCTTATTCGACGCTCGGCTTCCTCCAATATATCGCGCCCTCGATCCAGTTCCTGCTCGCGGTGCTGGTGTTCGGCGAGACGTTCTCGCCGGCCCACGCACTCTGCTTCGCCGCGATCTGGTCTGCGCTCCTCATCTTCGCCTGGGAGGGGCTGAGGCTCGGCCGCGCCCGGGCCCGCGCAGCCGCGCAATGTCCCGAGCCCTGCCCCTAAGGCTTCATCTCCAGCGGGAAATCGCGGTGATTCCTCCGGTCGAGCAGCGAGCCGTCAGCCTCCTGGAGGAACGCTTCGCCCTTGAGCTCGGCCGCGCGGGCGTTGGCGACGGCCCAGGCCTGGTCGCGGTCCGCGTGGCGCGTGGTCCGGTCGGGCAGGCCTTCCTCATAGACGACCCAGCCGTCGGCGTCGGCCACCGCCCAGAAATTGCGTCCGACCATGTCGCGTCTCCCTTGCGGCGGAAAACGGGTGTCGCGCGCGGAAGTTGCCATGAACCGGCGTTGGCGCGATGATCGGCGGGGGAGGAGGCACAAGCCCATGAAAACCGATCCGCGCGTCGACGCCTATATCGCCCGCCAGGCCGATTTCGCCAAGCCGATCCTGACCCATCTTCGCGCAATCCTCCGTGAGGCCTGCCCCGACTGCGAGGAGACGCTCAAGTGGAGCATGCCGAGCTTCATCTACAAAGGGAAGATTCTGGCCGGCTTCGCCGCGTTCAAGGCCCATGCCACGTTCGGCTTCTGGAGCGGCAGCACCGTGCTCGAGTCGAACGACGAGCAAAGGAGCGCGATGGGCCAGTTCGGGCGGCTGACCTCGCGCGACGATTTGCCGCCGAGGGCGATGCTCCTCGAGCTCACCAGGAAGGCGATGACCCTGATCGACAAGGGCGTGAAGCCGATCCGCAACAAGACCGTCAAGGCGCCTTTTGCCGTGCCGCAGGATCTGCGCGCGGCGATCGACGCGCTGCCGGCGGCCAAAGCGACGTTCGACGGCTTCCCGCCGAGCTGCCAGCGCGAATATGTCGAATGGGTGACGGAAGCCAAGCGCGACGAGACCCGCGCCAAGCGCCTCGCCCAGACCGTCGAGTGGCTCGCCGAAGGCAAGCGCCGCAACTGGAAATACGAGAATTGCTGACCCGTTCCGTCATTGCGAGCGCAGCGAAGCAATTCAGTGGAATGCCAAGCGCCGGCTGGATTGCCGTCGTCGCTAGTGAACAGGTTCTGCGTGCCCCGCACGCAGAACCTGTTCACCCTCGCAATGACGGGCGGGGCGGCGCCTAGAAGGCGTTGATCGACGCGTTCACCTGCGGGTTCTCGACCGGGTCGTTCGGGTCCGGCGGCGGCGCGGCGACCGGGCGGCATTGGGGCAGGCCGAGCTGGACGTGCTCGGCGCAGTCGCGGACCTGGACGTCGCTATTGCCGGCGATGAACACCGACCAGTGCTTGCCGTCGTCGCAGAGCGCGACCCACATCTCCATGCCGCGATAATATTGCTGATAGGCGCCGGCCACGACCCGGTGGCAGCGATGGCTCGTCTGGCGGATCGCCCGCATCAAAGCGAGCCGCTGGTTGAGCGGCGTCATCGCCTTCAATCGGTCGCTGTCCGGATTGGCGATGCGGATCTCGGCCTTGTTGTCGCTCGGCGCGATCTCGCCGCAGCCGGCGAGCGCGAGGGGCAGCAAGGCGAGGGCGGCGGCGGCTGACATCTTCATGGCGTCTCTCCGTTCACTTGCGTCACGCGGCCCGCCCGATCGCCTTCTGGCGGCGGCGCTGGACCGACGAGCCGAGGCCGGTCGCCTCGCGATATTTGGCGACGGTGCGCCGCGCGATGTCGAACCCCTCGGCCTTGAGCATCTCGACGAGCTGGTCGTCGGACAGGATCCGGTCGGGTTCCTCGGCGCCGATCAGCGCCTTGATCCGGCTCTTCACCGCTTCGGACGAGGCCGCCTCGCCGCCGTCATTGCTCTGGATGCCGCTGGTGAAGAAATATTTCAGTTCGAACAGGCCGCGGTCGCAGGCGAGATATTTGTTCGAGGTGACCCGGCTCACGGTCGATTCGTGCATGCCGATCGTCTCGGCGACGGCGCGCAAAGTCAGCGGCTTGAGGTGCGAGACGCCGTGGCGGAAGAAGCCTTCCTGCCGGGTGACGATCTCGCTCGCCACCTTGACGATCGTGCGGGCGCGCTGGTCGAGCGCCTTGAGGAGCCAGTTGGCGCTTTGCAGGCATTCGTTGAGCCAGGCTTTCGACGCCCGGTCCTGCGGGCCGCCGGCGAGCTCGTTATAGTAGGTGCGGTTGACCAGCAGCCTGGGCAAGGTCGCGCTGTTGAGCTCGACCGCCCAGCCCGAGCCGCGGCGGGCGACGAAGACGTCGGGGACGGCGGCATCGACCCGCTCGGAGGCCATGAAGCGGCAGCCGGGCTTGGGATCGTAAGCGCGCAATTCGCGGATCATGTCGCCCATGTCCTCGTCGTCGACGCCGCAAATCCGCTTGAGCGCGCCGAGATTCCCTTTGGCGAGATAGTCGAGATTGTCGATCAGCCGCGCCATCGCCGGATCGTAGCGATTGGCGTCCCTCGCCTGGAGCGCGAGACATTCGGCGAGGCTGCGCGCGGCGACGCCGGCGGGATCGAGCGTCTGGATCACGCCGAGGACCCGCTCGACCTCCTGGAGCGGGTGATCGAGCTTGCGGGCGATGTCGAGCAATTCGCCGAGGAAATAGCCGGTCTCGTCGACCTGGTCGATGATCCGGTCGGCGACGATCAGGTCCGCGCCCGACAGGATCTCGCCGGCCTGGCGGCGGAGATGGTCGTGAAGCGACACCTCCTCGCCGGCGAAGCTGTCGAAATCGAGCGCCTCGCCGGAGCCGCCCGAAGCGATCCCGTCCATGCCGAGGCCGTGCATCGCATCGACCGCGCTGTCCTGGTGGAAATCCTCGCTGTCCTGGTCGACGTCGAGCGCCGCCTCGCCGCCGCCCGCGTCGATCTCGGGCAGCGCGGGCTCCTCGAAATCCCCGTCGCCGCGATCGGGCTCCGGCTCGCCCGCCGGCTCGGCATCGCCGCTTGCGCTCTCCAGCAAGGGGTTCTTCTCGATCTCCTCGGCGATGAAGCTTTCGACCTCGAGGTTGCTGAGCGCGAGCAGCCGGATCGCCTGCTGCAGCTGCGGCGTCATCACCAGCGATTGGGATTGTCTTAAGTCGAGGCGGGGGCCGAGGGCCATGATCGCTACCCCGTCACCCCCGCGAAATTGAACAGGCTCGTCGTGCCCCCCGGGCACGACTGCGGAGTGCGGGGCACTCCGCACCCGTTCAATGGGGTCCGGCTTCTTTCATCCAGCGCGTAACCAAAGCTGGATTCCCGCTTTCGCGGGAATGACGGAAAGTGGGACGCATTGCGCATCATCTCAGAGCTCGAAGCTTTCGCCCAGATAGAGGCGGCGGACATTCTCGTCGGCGACGAGGTCCTCGGGGCTGCCGGCGAACAGGACCTGGCCGCCATATATGATGCAGGCGCGGTCGACGATGTCGAGCGTCTCGCGGACGTTGTGGTCGGTGATCAGGACGCCGATGTTGCGCAGCTTCAGCTGGACGATCAGGTCGCGAATGTCCTGGATCGAGATCGGGTCGATGCCGGCGAACGGCTCGTCGAGCAGCATGATCGAAGGGTTGGCGGCGAGCGCGCGGGCGATCTCGCAGCGCCGCCGCTCGCCGCCCGACAGCGCCATGGCGGGCGCGTCGCGCAATTGCTCGATGTGAAATTCGGCGAGCAGCTGCTCGAGGCGCTCGAGCCGCGCCTTCTTGTCCGGCTCGGCGACCTCGAGCACCGCCATGATGTTCTGGCTGACGGTGAGGCCGCGGAAGATCGAGGTCTCCTGCGGCAGATAGCCGAGGCCGAGGATCGCGCGGCGGTACATCGGCAGGCCGGTTATGTCCTCGCCGTCGAGCAGGATGCGGCCGCTGTCGGGCTTGACCAGGCCCATGATCGAATAGAAGCAGGTCGTCTTGCCGGCGCCGTTCGGGCCGAGCAGGCCGAGCACCTCGCCCCGGTCGACGCCGAGCGAGACGTCGAGCAGCACCGCCTTCTTGTCGTAGGATTTGGCGATCGAGACGACCGACAGGCCGTGGTCGAGCGCGCCGGTCGCGGCGTCCGCCTGCACGCGGTCAATGGCGACACTTTCGTTCATCGGCTCTCCGCTCGCTCCTGCCCCACTTAGGCGAGCCGCGGCAAAGCCTCAACCGGCAAGACTCTTGCATGGTGCGCAGATGTTCATGGATCCCGGATCAAGTCCGGGATGACTCCGCGGCGCTTCGCGCCTGGGTCAGTTGCCCTGGCGCGGCGGCACGGTGAAGCGGCCGGTGACGCGGCCGCCGCCGCCGCCGTCCATCACCGCGCGGTGGCTGTCGAGGTCGAGGACGAGGCGGGCGCCTTGCAGGTGGTTGGTGCCCTGATCGAGGTTGACGCCGCCGATCATGGTGACGATCCGGCGCGGCACGTCGTAGATCGCGAACTGGCTGCGCACGGTCTCGGTCGGCGTCCGCAGGGTAACACCGCCGCTCGCCTCAAGCCGCCTGATCTGGGTGTTGGCGCCGCCGCCGTTCGCATAGAGGACGGTGAGGCGGGCCGAGCTCATCGTCAAATTGCCCTGGCGGGCCTGGACATTGCCCGAGAGGATCGCACGGTCGGCGCGATCCTGAACCTCGATCCGCTCCGCGCCGATGTCGACCGGGGCGTTGGAATCGTGCCCCTTGAGCGCCGAACCCTGGCCCAGGGCCGGTCCGACCGCGAGCAGCGGCAGCAAAGCGAGGGGGAGGAAGCGGCGCACGCCGGTCATCTGGCGCCGCGCTGGACGATATGCAAGCGGGCGCGGCCGTTGAGCACCACCGTGCGGTCGCGCAGGTTCACCTGGAGCTGGTCGGCGCTGAAATTGCCGAGCGGGATCCGGCCTTCGACCGGGCCGCGGCTGGCGAGGCTGTTGCCGCGCAGATCGACGTCCACGTCGCGCGTTCCCATCCGATAGCCGTCGGCGGCGGTGAACTCGATCGGGCCGACCACCTGGACATGGTCGGTGTCCATATTGTAGCGGGCGCGCCCCGCATTCAATCGCGCCGGGCCGTTGTCGAGCAGGATCTGGGCGTTCATGTCGCTGATCTCGACGACCGGGTTGGCCGAGGTCTCCTGCAGCGCGGAACGGGCGCTGAGCACGAACGGACGCCCCTGATCGTCCTGGCCGCGATACTGGGCCGACGCGACCCGCAGGCGCTCGGGCGCGGTCTCGACCTTGTTCTTGTCGAGCAGGAAGCTGACCTCCTGCTTGTCCTCGAGCGGGGCGAAGAACAGGAAGGCGAGGATCACCCCGATCAGCGCCGGCAGCGCCAGCTTGAGCGTCTTGACGACGCGGTCGTGGCTGCCGCCGGGGATCGCCCAGCGCCGCTTGACCCGCCGTTCCTGCTCGGCAAGCTCAGACATGGGCGAAGATGTCCTGCTCCGCCCAGCCGGCGAGATCGAGCAAAGCGCGATGCGGCAGGAAATCGAAGCAGGCTTGGGCGAGCTCGGTCCGGCCTTCGCGCGCCAGCCGCTCGTCGAGCTTTTCCCTGAGCGCGTGGAGGTAGCGCACGTCGGACGCGGCATAATCCTTCTGCGCGTCGGTCAGCTCGCTCGCGCCCCAGTCCGAGCTTTGCTGCTGCTTGGAGATTTCCTGGCCGAGCACCTCCTTGACCAAGTCCTTGAGCCCGTGGCGGTCGGTATAGGTGCGGATCAGGCGCGAGGCGATCTTGGTGCAATAGACCGGCGCGGCGACGATGCCGAGATAGGCGCGGATCGAGGCGAGATCGAAGCGCGCGAAATGGTAGAGCTTGAGCCGGGCGGGGTCGGCCAGCACCGCCTTGAGCACCGGCGCGTCGTAAGTGCTGCCCGGGGCGAAGCGGACGAGATGCTCGTTGCCGCTGCCGTCGGCGATCTGCACCAGGCAGAGCCGGTCGCGGCCGAGCTGGAGCCCCATCGTCTCGGTGTCGACGGCGACCGCGCCCGGGCCGAGCACGCCCTCGGGCAGGTCTTCTTCGTGCAGGTGGACGGTCATGAGCTTCGCATAGGCGCTGACACCTTAACTCTCAATGGCCGGGGCCCGCGCAGCAGCCGCCGCCTTGCGCTCGCGGCGCCGCCGCGCGGTGATGTTGAGCGTTTCGACCGCGCCCGAAAAGGCCATCGCCGCGTAGATATAGCCTTTGGGGACATGCACCCCGAAGCCGTCGGCGATCAGCACCACGCCGATCATCATCAGGAAGGCCAGGGCCAGCATCACGACCGTCGGATTGGCGTCGACGAACCGGGCGAGCGGCTCGGCGGCGAGCAGCATGGCGCCGACCGAGATGATGACCGCGGCCGCCATCACCGGCACGTCGTCGCTCATGCCGACCGCGGTCAGGATCGAATCGATCGAAAAGACGATGTTCAACAGGCCGATCTGGGCGACCGCGGCGGCCACGGTGAGCGCCCGCTTGCTCTTCTTGTCGAGCAGATCGTCGGTCGGATGGGAATCGATCGAATGGTGGATTTCCTTGGTCGCGTTCCAGACCAGGAACAGGCCGCCGGTGATCATGATCATGTCGCGCCAGGAAAAGGCGGTCTCGAACATTGGTTCGCCATGCGGGCCGGCCGGTCCGACGAGGCCGAGATCGAACACCGGGATGGTGAGGTTCACGATCCAGGCGAGGCCGAGCAGCAGCAGCAGGCGCAGCAGCAGCGCGACGGCGATGCCGAACCGGCGCGCCTTTTGCTGCTGCTCCTTGGGCAGGCGATTCGACAGGATCGAGATGAACACCAGATTGTCGATGCCGAGCACGATCTCGAGCACGACCAGGGTTGCCAGCGCGACCCAGGCCTCGGGTTGCGCGAAAATGCTGAGCGCCTCGATCATGTCCGCCTCTGCTGCCGCCGTTCGGGCTCGCCCATGCCTCAAGCCGCGCGCGGGAGCAATGCGCGGCCGCCGCCGCCAAAACTATCCACAGCCAAAAGCGCTCGCGGGATTGGATTTTTTCGGTTATGTGAGTCGCCGGTGCGCCGACTTCCGGTGCCGAGACCGTTGCGCGCTCTTGCCCGGCGCTATGGTTTGACAGGGGTATGGGCGCACGAAAGTTATGAGCTAGATGGGTTTCGACAAGGGGCGCCGCGGAGAGCGCGGCGGGCGCGGCAGAGATAAGCGCGACGGTTTCGGTGAAGAGAGCAGCAGCTTCAGCGGCGGCGGATTCGGGGAGCGGAGCGGCGGTGACCGCTACGGCGGCGGTGGCGGCGGCTACGGCGGCGGCGGCGACCGCTACGGCGGCGGCGGCGGTGGCGGCGGTTATCGCGGCGGCGGCGGCGGTGGTGGCGGCGGTGGCGGCTTCGGCGGGCCGCGCGGCGGCGGCATGCCCCCGCAGGTCGTCGGCGAGGCCAAAGGCGTCGTCAAATTCTTCAACGGCCAAAAAGGCTTCGGCTTCATCGTCCGCGACGACGGCGGCGAGGACGTGTTCGTCCATATCAGCGCGGTCGAGCAGGCGGGGCTTACCGGCCTGGCGGAAGGCCAGCCGCTCGAATTCACTTTGGTCGACCGCGGCGGCCGCGTCTCGGCGACCGACCTCAAGATCGAAGGCGACCCGCTCCCGGTCGAGGATCGCGGCCCGCCGCGCGACCGTGCCGGCGGCGGCGGCCCGCAGCGCGAGCTGACCGGCGAAAAGGCCTCGGGCACGGTCAAGTTCTTCAACGCGACCAAGGGCTTCGGCTTCATCACCCGCGACGACGGCCAGCCCGACGCGTTCGTCCACATCTCGGCGGTCGAGCGGGCCGGCATGATCTCGCTCAACGAGGGCGACCGGATCGAGTTCGAGCTCGAGGTCGACCGGCGCGGCAAGACCGCCGCGGTCAATTTGGTCCCGATCCAGTAAGCATGTTTTTCCGGTCTGAGCGCGGCGGTCCAACGGGCCGCCGCGCTTTTTCGTGCTTACTTTCCCGTCAACCATTCTGAGCGACCCCGCGTGAACCTTTGCCGTTTACCAAGGGGGGCATGGAAAGCGTGCTCATCGCGGTTGTTCTCGCAGCCGCACCGACCCCCGCACCGGTTGGAGACGCCGTAACGGCGCTCGACCAGAGGTGCTTCAGCCTGATGGCCGAACTGGCCGACGACCAGGATCCCAGGATCCGGTCGCTCGGCCGGGTCGCGGCCCAATATTTCCTCGGCCGGATCGACGCGGCCGCGCCGGGCTTCGATCCCGACGCGGCGGCGCCGGCCGAGCCCGGGGACCACGACCAACTGCTGCGCCGCTGCGGCGACGCGATGCAGGCCGGCGGCCGCGACTTCCGCTCGATCGGCGAAGCGCTCGCCCCGGGCCGGCGCCCCAATATCTAATCGGCCTCGGCGGCCGCGAAGTACGGGTTCCGCCACAAGGCGCACAGCCAGAAGACGAGCCCGCCGAGCGCGCCCAACGGGGCGAGCAACAGCATGATCAACGGCGCGGCGAGCGGCGCGTAGAACAAAGCGGCGGCCGCCAGGCCGATGCCGATCGGGCCGGGCGCCGCCACCATTCCAAGACCGATCGACAGCAGCAGCGGGTGCCGGGTACGCGGCAGGCGCCAGGCCATCAGCGGCAGATAGACGGTGAAGATCGAGAAACAGCCCATGGCGAAGACGCCCTGGGCCTCGTCGAACCGCGGGAAGGTGAACGCCAGCGCCGGCACCGCCGAAGCGGCGAGCGCGCCCAGGAGCATGCGCGCCGCGTTCAGCGAGAAGTGCCGGCTCGGCTGGTCGAGATAGGACAAGAAGCCTCCGCCCCGACCCTGTCCTAGGTGACCATTCGCCGCAAGGTCTCAATCGTGTCTGCCTCGGCCGCCGGCTTGTCCATGCGGATGCGCGAAATCCGGGGAAAGCGCATTGCCAGGCCGGATTTGTGGCGTTTCGAGAGGTGGATCGAATCGAACGCGACTTCGAGCACCAGGGTCTTTTCGACCTCGCGGACCGGGCCGAAGCGCTCGACCGTGTGGTTGCGGACGAACCGGTCGAGCCATTTCAGCTCCTCGTCGGTGAAGCCGAAATAGGCCTTGCCGACCGGCAGCAGCTCGCCCTGCGCGCTCCAGCAGCCGAAGGTATAATCGGAATAATAAGAGGAGCGCTTGCCGCTGCCGCGCGCGGCGTACATCAAGACGCAATCGGCGTTGAGCGGGTCGCGTTTCCATTTGTACCACAGGCCGGTCCTGCGCCCGGCGACGTAGGGACTGTCGCGGCGCTTGAGCATCACCCCTTCGATCGAAGCGTCGCGGGCGCCGCCGCGGATCTCCTCCAGCGCTTCGAAGCTGTCGGCCTCGATCAAGGCGGAGAGGTCGAACCGCGCGGGATCGAGGCGGGCGATGA
The DNA here is from genome assembly GCA_034668465.1 of Sphingomonadales bacterium. Classification (GTDB taxonomy): domain Bacteria; phylum Pseudomonadota; class Alphaproteobacteria; order Sphingomonadales; family Sphingomonadaceae; genus Allosphingosinicella. The sequence goes on along the minus strand of JAXDPI010000038.1, from coordinate 103,173 downwards.
ACGCCTCGAGCCGGCGGCGGCGCTCGGTCAGGGACAGTCCCCGCAGGTCCTCCGGCCCGTCGAACAATATGTCGTAGAGTCGGACGAACGCCGGATAGTCGCCGAGCATCTTCGCCGAGACATTCTTGCGGCCGAGGCGCTGCTGGAGCGCATTGAAGCTTGCCGCGCCGCCGGTTTCCGGGCCGCCCTGGAACGCGCCTTTGACGAGCAATTCGCCGTCGAGCACGCCGGCGCTGGCGAAGCCCTCGGCGACATCCGGGAAGCTGCCGGTGATGTCGTCGCCGGCGCGGCTGTAGAGCCGGGTCTCGCCGCCGGCATGGACGAGCTGGACGCGGATTCCGTCCCATTTCCACTCGGCCAGATACTCGTCCATCGAGACCCGCAAATCCTCGAGCGGATGGGCGAGCATGAACGGCCGGAACACCGGCACGTCCCTGGCGCTCGGCTGGGCGCCGCGGCCCTCGGCCCAGTCGAAGATGGGCAAATAAGGCGGGCCGATGCCGTGCCAGACTTCCTCGAGCGCATCGACGTCGAGCCCGAACGCCTGCGCCAAAGCCACCTTGGCGAGCCGCGCCGAAATGCCGATCCGCAAGCTCCCGGTGGCAAGCTTCAACAGCGCGAAGCGGCCGCTGGTATCGAGATGGTCGAGCATCTGGGCGAGCGCCCCCGGCGCGTCCGCACGACCCAGCCCCGCCAGCCGCTCGACCACGTTCGACAGGCGCAACGTGCCGTCGTCGAGGTCGGGAGGCTGCCCTTCCGGCACCGGCCAGAGCAGCGACACCGTCTCGGCCATGTCGCCGACATAGTCGCGGCTCATGTAGAGCAGCACCGGATCGACCCGTTCCTCGGCGATCGCCCGGATCGCGGCCGGCTTGACCGCGGGCAGGTTCAATTCGCCGGTCAGCGCCGCCAGCGCATAGCCGCGATCGGGATCGGGGGTGCGCCTGAGATAGTCGCCGATCAGCTTCAGCTTGGCGTTGCGCGAGCTGGTGTAGACGAGCGCGTCGAGGAGCTGCGAGAAATCGCGCATGGTGCCTTTACGCTTCTCCCCTCATTGTTGTTGCGCCCGGCCGGGCTCGCCGAGGGTCTCGGCGAAGAACGCGCGGACGCGGGCGCGATAGGCGTCGTTCCAGAGGATCGAGACGGCGAGATGGTCGGCATTGTCGACCAGCCAGAAGGATTTCGGGCCCGGCGCCGCGGCATACATGGCCCGGCTGTCGGCCAAAGTGGTGTCGCGATCGGCGGTGCCGGCGACGATCAGCACAGCGCCCCGGAAGCGGCGCAGGCCTTCGATCGGCGCGATCCGGGCGGGCGGCGCGCCGTAGCGCGGCCAGGACTGGAAGCTCAGCAAAGGCTCGCCGAGATGGGCCAGCGGCCGGCCGGTGACGCGGGCGATGCGGTTGACGATCGCGGTGCGCAGATCGGGATAGACCGCGTGCAGCACCATCGCCTGCACCGGCAGGGCGCCCTCGTCGCCGAGCAAAGCGGAAGCGCCGCCCTGCGAAATGCCGATCAGGCCGATTCTGCGCGCGGGCATGTCGCGACGCACGAACGCCAGCGCCGCGGCGGCGTCGCGCGCTTCGTTGAGGCCGAAGCTGCGCTGCGCCGCGCCCGATTCGCCATGGCCGCGAAAATCGATCGCCAGCACGCCATAGCCGAGGCCGTTCAGCCACAGCGCCTGGGCCCGCATCCGGTCGCGCGTGTTGTTGATGCCGTGAAGGAGCAGGATCGCCGGCGCGTCGGCGCGCGCGCCCGGCCACCAGCTCGCCGCGACCGGGACCCCGTCGCTCGCCTCGAGGCGGACGACGCGGCCCGGCGGGGCCGGCGGCGCGACGTCGGCGTGATGCGGCCAGGTCAGGATCGACCCCGCGATCCAGGCGCCGCCGAGGAGCAGGATCGCGGCAATGAGGGCGAAGCGGACGAGGCGGCGCAGGATCATCTCAGGCGAGTTGTAGCGCCTTCACTGCGACAACAAACCCCACGACCAGAAACAGTCCAGCGACCCCCCAGCGTATTCCGCGCACCGGCACCGCGCTCGTCAGCCGCTCGCCTAGCAAGGCCGCAGGCACGCACGCGGCGATGATCCCCGCCGTCGCCCCTGCCGCCGCAAGCGGGGCGCTGTCGAAGCGGCCGGCCAGCGCGAAGGTGAGGAATTGGGTGCGGTCGCCCATTTCGGCGGCGAGGCAGAGGATGAAGGCGCTTGGCAGCGGCCAGCGCGGGATTTTGGTTTCGCCCGATTTCCTGGCGAACAGGCCGGAGGCGGCGGCGAACAGCAAGGCGAGCGCGGTCATCAGGGTCATCGCGCGGATCGTGATCGTGCCCGCGACATAGACGCCGGCCAGAGCGGCGGCGACGTTGCTGGCCAAAGCGGCGAGGATCAGGCCGGCCATCACCTGGAGCGGCCGCCTCGTGCCGGCGGCGAGCATGGCGACGATCAGCTGGGTCTTGTCGCCCCATTCGCCGAGGAAGGCGGCGACGAAGGCGGTGACGAGCGCTTCCATCCGCCGGCCCTATCCCAAATAAATAGGGACTGTCCCTATTTTCGCGGCGGGGAAAATGGGGACTGTCCCTATTTTCGCGTCAGGCGACGAGGCGGATCGAGATCGAGGCGAGCAGGGCTTCGCTGGCCCGCTCGTCGGCCGCCTCGCAGCCGATCGCGTCGCGCAACCGGTCGAAATAGAGGCCCGCCGGGCAGCCGCGCGGCTCGGCCCGGACGGCGCGGTCGAGCGCGTCGGCAAGGCAGACCACCGCGACCAGGCCGTAGGCCGCGGCCATCGTCCGGATCGTCCCCAGACGCTGCGAGAAATCGCGCACGGCGAGCTTTGCGGCGGCGCGCTGCAGGCTGTCGAGCCGGTCGCAAAGCTCGGCCCTGACCACCAGCATTCCATCGACTTCGGCGCGCATGGCGCTTGCTCCTCTTCCTTTGGCAAAGAGCAATGCGCGCTTATGGTTACCGGATCGTTAACCATGGTGAGGGGACATTCGCGCCGCCGCGTGGAAAGTGACTGTCCCCTCACGCGCCTTGACATTCGCGGCCTCGCGCGGCAGAGGCGGCGCGGAACGAAGGCGGCGGTTTCGCCGCTTTATTTTTTCACTTTTCTCATTTCGAAAGAGGCCCATCATGGCCAAGCCGACCACGGTCAAGATCAAGCTCGTCAGCTCCGCCGACACCGGCTTCTTCTACGTGACCAAGAAGAACCCGCGGAACATCACCGAGAAGATGTCTTTCCGCAAATACGACCCCGTCGCGCGCAAGCACGTCGAGTTCAAGGAAGCCAAGATCAAATGACGACCCTCTAGGGTCGTCATCCCGGACTTGATCCGGGATCCATCTCCTCGTCCCCGCCACCGTCGGAAGGTGGATCCCGGCCTTCGCCGGGATGACTCAGGGGGGGTGCGTCCTCCTCGCCCTCCACGTCCGACGATTCTTCTGGAGCGGCGTCGCCTTCGGGTTCGGCCGCTTCTTCCGTTTCGGGGGCTTCGGCTTCCTCCTCCGCCTCCGCCCCGCGCTCAACCGCCGCGGCCAGCAGCCCGGCGACGGCCTCGACGAACTTCATGACCGAGATCGGCTTGGAGACATAGCCCTCGGCGCCGGCGTCGCGAATCCGCTCCTCGTCACCCCTGGCGGCATAAGCGGTGACCGCCATGATCGGGGTGGCGCGCAATTCGGCATCGGCCTTCATCTGCTCGATCAGCTCGAGGCCGGAAATGTGCGGCATCTGGATGTCCATCACGACCAGATCGGGGGCGAAGGCGCGGGCGCGCTCGAGCGCCTCGCGGCCGTCGCGGACCGGCTCGACCTCGTAGGCGTGCGCCCGCAACAGGTCGCAGAACAGCTTCAGATTGAGCTCGTTGTCCTCGACAACCAGGATTTTTTGTCCCACCGGGCCGGTGTAAGCGATGAAGCCTGACGAGACAAATGACGATGAGGCGCTGGCACTGGGCGCGCTCGGCTGGACGCTGAGCGACGACGCGCGCGCGTCGCGCCTGCTGGCGCTGACCGGGCTGACGGTGGCGGGGATGCGCGAGCGGCTCGAGGACCGCGCATTCCTCGCCGCGGTGCTGCGCTTCCTCGAAGGGCACGAGCCGGACCTGATCGGCTGCGCCGACGCGCTCGGCGTCCCGCCGGCGCGGCTGGTCGCGGCGCGCGACGGGCTGGAGCGATGAGCAAACCCCTGCTGATCAGCGATTGCGACGACGTGCTGCTCCACTTCGCGCCGCACTTCGCCGAATGGGTGGCGGATGAGCATGGCCTCGCCTTCGCGCTCGACGCGCCGGCTTTTTCGAGCGCGCTGCTCGACCGGGACGGGGCGCCGGTGGCGCGCGAGCGGGTCTGGCCCTTGCTCGATGCGTTCTTCGACCGCGAGATGCACCGGCAGAGCCTCGTCGTGGGCGCGTGGGAGGCGCTGGCCGCGATCGGCGAGAGTGCGGACATCGTCATCCTGACCAATATCGGCGACCAGTATCACGCCAATCGGGTCGAGCAGCTCGCCCGGTTCGACATCCGCCACCGGGTGCTGTGCAACCAGGGCGGCAAGGGACGCCCGGTGATCGAGCTGATCGAGGAGATGCGGCCGTCGGCGACGGTGTTCGTCGACGACCTCGCCGTCCACCATGAATCGGTCGCCAGGCACGCACCCGACGTGTGGCGGCTGCAGATGATCGCCGAGCCGCGGATGGCGCAGGTGAGCCCGCCCGCGCCGCACGCCCATGCCCGCATCGATAATTGGGGCGAGGCGCTGCCGTGGATCGCCGCGCGCCTGAACGGAGGAGCGCAATGAGCAGGACGATCTTCATCACCGGGGCGACCTCCGGCATCGGCCGGGCGACGGCCCGGCTGTTCGCCGAAGCGGGCTGGAAGGTGATCGGGACCGGCCGGCGCCGCGCGCGGCTCGACGCGCTGGCGGCCGAGCTCGGCGAGCGCTTCGCGGCGGTGGCGCTCGACATGCGCGACATCGCAGCGGTCGAGGCGGCGGCCCGGGCGGCCGGGCCGGTCGACCTGCTGCTCAACAATGCCGGGCTCGCGCCGCCGATGGCGCCGCTGCAGGATGCGGAGATGGACGACCTGCACAATGTGATCGAGACCAACATCACCGGACTCGTGACGCTGACCCACGCGTTGCTGCCGGGGCTGATCGCGCGCAAGGGCGCAGTGATCAACCTGAGCTCGGTCGCGGCCAGCTACCCCTATCGCGGCGGCGCGGTCTACGGCGGCAGCAAGGCGTTCGTCCGCCAGTTCTCGCTCGATTTGCGGTCCGACCTCCACGGCACCGGAGTCAGGGTGACCTCGATCGAGCCCGGCATGGCCGAGACCGAGTTCACTTTGGTGCGCACCGGCGGCGACCAGGCGGCGTCCGACGCGCTCTACGCGAACACGAACTCGATGACCGCGGAGGACATTGCCGGGGCGATCCACTGGGTCGCGGCGCTGCCTGCGCATCTCAACATCAATACGATCGAGCTGATGCCGGTGAGCCAGAGCTTCGGGGGCTTCACCATCGCGCGAAATGCTTGATCATTATCGCTTTTTTGCATATCGCGCTGATCCAGGCCGCCGCGCCGTAATCGCGTCCGGCGCCGAGTTACTCCCATGAAAGGCTTGAGCATGACATTGCGCCTTCCCGCGTTCGCTTTTGCCGCCGCCCTCGCCCTCGCCGCCGGCTCCGCCGCGATCTCGCAGCAACGCCCGGCCGCCGCCGCGTCCGCGCCGGCCGCCGCCCCCTGGCCGCAGCAGGCGAGCGACCTGCCCGCCGACCGGGACGTGCGTTTCGGCACCCTGCCCAACGGCATGCGCTATGCGATCCGCCGCAACGCCACCCCGCCCCACCAGACCTCGCTGAGGCTCAGGATCGGCGCCGGCTCGCTGCAGGAAGAGGACGACCAGCGCGGGCTCGCCCATTTCCTCGAGCATATGGCGTTCAACGGATCGACCCACGTCGCCGAAGGCGAGTTCGTCCGCCGGCTCGAGCGGCTCGGCCTCAGGTTCGGCGCCGACACCAACGCCTCGACCGATTTCACCCAGACGATCTACAAGCTCGATCTGCCCGAGAGCGCCGCCGCGACGATCGACGAGGGCCTGTTCCTGCTGCGCGAAGTCGCCGACGAGGCGACGCTGGCCGCCGACGCGATCAACCGCGAGCGCGGCATCATCCAGTCCGAGGAGCGGACCCGCTATTCGCCGGCCTACCGCATCTTCCTCGACGAGATCTCCTACCTGCTGCCCGGCCAGCGCCTGCCCGACCGCATCCCGATCGGCGCCCCCGAGGTGATCGCCAACGCCCGGCGGGACCGCTTCCTCGCCTTCTACAACGCTTATTACCGCCCCGAGCGCGCGACCCTGGTCGCGGTCGGCGATTTCAACGTCGACGAGATGGAGGCCAAGATCCGGGCCCGCTTCTCGAGCTGGCGCGGCGAGGGCGCGGCGGGGCGCGACCCGGCCCCGTCCACGATCCCGGCGCGGACGACGCAAGCGCATGTGTTCGTCGAGCCCGGCGGGCCGTCGCGGGTCGAGCTCGCCTGGGTGCGCCCGCCCGATCTGAGGCCCGACACAAGCGCCCACCGCACCGAGCGCCTGATCGATCAGCTCGCTTTCGCGATTCTCAACGAGCGGCTGGAGCGGATCGCCGCGACCCAGTCCCCCGCCCCCTATATCAGCGCCGGCGGCGGCCGCGGCGAAATCGCCGACAGCGTCGCGATCACCCAGGTGGCGGCGGTCGTCCAGGCCGGCGAATGGCGCCGCGGCCTGACGGTGATCGAAACCGAGCAGCGCCGGCTGGTCGAGCATGGCGTCACCGCTGCCGAGATCGCGCGCGAGGTCGACGAGATCCGCACCGGCCTCACCGCCGCGGTGGCCGGCGCGGCCACCCGCCAGACGGCGGGGCTCGCCGAAGGGCTGGTCGCCAGCGTCGAGCGGAACGACGTGTTCGTCGCCCCGGCCGACAATCTGCGCCTGTTCGAGCAGGCGGCCCCGGGGCTGACGCCGGAGCGCGTCAACGAGGCGGCGCGTCGCCTGTTCGCCGGCGAACCGATTCTCTACATGACCTCGACGACGCCGGTCGAGGGCGGCGACGCGACCCTGCTCGCCGCCTATCGCGAGACCCGCGCCGCGCCGGTCGGCGCGGGCGAGGTGCGCCAGGCGGCGGCCTGGCCCTATAGCGGGTTCGGCACGCCCGGCACGGTCGCCGAGCGGCACGAGCTGGCGGCGGAGATCGGCGCGACCGCGGTCCGCTTCGCCAACGGCGTCCGGCTCACCGTCAAGAAGACCGACTTCGCCGACAATCAGGTGATGGTCTCGGTCCGCTTCGGCAACGGCACGCTCGACCTCCCGGCCCAGGGCCGCAACCCGGCCTGGGCGCTCGGCCCGGCGTTCACCACCGGCGGCGTCGGCCGGATGACCTATGAGGACATGCGCGAGGCGCTGACCGCCCATGTCTACGGGGTGGGGCTCGGGATCAACGAGGACGCGTTCCAGCTGAGCGGGACGACGCGGCCCGAGGATCTGCCGACGCAGATGCAGGTGCTCGCCGCCTATCTGACCGATCCGGGCTGGCGCGAAGCCGCGTGGAACCGGTTCCGCGCGCTGAGCGGCACGATCCACGACCAGTTCGCCTCGACCCCGGGCGGGGTGTTCGCCCGCGACGCGAGCGGGCTGCTGCGGAACGGCGATCGCCGCTTCGCCTTCCCGGGCCGCGAGGAGATGGCGGCGAGCGTGGTCGCCGACGGGCGCGCCGTGCTCGACGGGCCGCTCGCCAACGCGCCGATCGAGGTGATCATCGTCGGCGACGTCGACGTCGAGGACGCGATCCGGCAGACCGCCGCGACGTTCGGCGCGCTGCCGCCGCGCGCCGACGCCCAGCGCCGCGCCGACCAGGTGCGCTTTCCGGCGGGCACCGCAGAGCCGCTCCGCTTCACCCATCGCGGCCGCGCCGACCAGGGCCTCGCCTACATCGCCTGGCCGACCCAGGGCTTTTACGACGACGTCCGCCAGGCGCGGGCGCTGAACGTGCTGGCCTCGGTGTTCCAGCTGCGGCTGATCCAGAAGATCCGCGAGGAGCAGGGCACGACCTACAGCCCGCAGGCCGCGCACAATCCGTCGGAGGCCTATGCCGGCTACGGCTCGCTCGCCGCCCGGATCGAGGCGCGGCCCGAGGCTCTGGCCGGCTTCCTGCGCGACGCCGAAGGCATCGCCGCCGACCTGCGCGACCATGCGATCGACGCCGACGAGCTGCAGCGCGCGCGCCGGCCCCAGGTCGAGAGCATCGTCCGCGCCCGCGCCGGCAATGCCTGGTGGCTGGACAGCCTCGAGGGGGTCCAGACCGACGCCAGGGTCGCGCCCAAGATCCGCAGCCAGATCGCCGATTACGAGGCGGTGACGCCCGCCGACCTGCAGCGCGTCGCCCGCGCCTTCCTGCTGCCGGGCCGGGCGTGGAAGGCGATCGTCGTGCCGGAGGCGGCGCCGGCGGCGCCCGCCCCCTGAGCGCCGCGCGCACTTGACCCTCCGCGCCGCGCGGTGCTTAGCGGGGCGATGACCAGCACCATTTCGGACCGTCTCGCCGCGCTCGGCATCAGGCTGCCCGAACCGGCGGCGCCGGTCGCCGCCTATGTGCCGACCGTCGAGGCGGCCGGCATGCTCTTCATTTCGGGCCAGCTGCCGTTCCGCGAGGACGGCTCGCTGATCACCGGGCGGCTGGGCGAGGATTATGACATCGAGCATGGCCGCGCGGCGGCCGAGCGCTGCGCGGTGATGCTGCTCGCGCAGATGAAGCGGGCGCTGGGCTCGCTCGAGCGGGTCGAGCGGATCGTCAAATTGGGCGCGTTCGTCGCCTCCGACCCGCATTTCACCGATCAGCCCAAGGTCGCCAACGGCGCCTCCGAGCTGATGGAGCGGGTGTTCGGCGAGCCGGGCCGGCACGCCAGGAGCGCGGTCGGCGTGCCGGTGCTGCCGCTCGGCGCCGCGGTCGAGATCGATGCCATCGTCGCCATCAAGGCAGGCTGAGCTTGCCGGCCTGATCGCGAAGCCGTTCGCGCATCGCGGCCTGCACGGCGAGGGCAGGATCGAGAACAGCCGCGCTGCGTTCGCGGCCGCGATCGCCGTCGGGCACGGCATCGAGCTCGACGTCCAGGCGAGCGCCGACGGCGAGGCGGTGGTCTTCCACGATTACGATCTGGAGCGGCTGACCGACGGCGACGGCGCTCTCCGCACATTGGGCGCGGCCGAGCTCGGACGGATTCGGCTGAAGGGCTCGGACGAGACGATCCCGACCCTCGCCGAGATCCTCGCATTGGTCGCGGGGCGAGCGCCGCTCCTGATCGAGGTGAAATCGCCCGGCCGCCGCGTCGCCGGGCTGACCCGCGCCGTGCTTCGCGCGCTGGCGGATTATCGGGGCCCGGTGGCGGTGATGTCGTTCAATCCGGGGATCGGACGCCGCCTGGCGCGGCTCGCGCCGCACATCCTGCGCGGGCTGGTGGTGACCGAGGATGGGCAGCCGCGGCGGCGGCGGATAAGGCGGCGGCTCGCACTCTGGTGGTCGCGGCCCGATTTCCTCGCTTATGACATACGCGACCTGCCCTCGCGCTTCGCCGCCGCGGCGCGCCTGCCGGTGCTGACCTGGACCGTCCGCAACGAGGACGATCGGCGCCGCGCGGCGCGCCATGCGGACCAGATCATCTACGAGGTCGCCGCGCGATGACCGGCGAGCCGGTGATCGTCCGGCTCGCGGCCGGGGTCGCTTCCTTCGCCGCGGAAGATTGGGACCGCTGCGCCGGCACCGACGACCCGTTTTTGACCCACGCCTTCCTCTCGGCGCTCGAGCAATCGGGAAGCGCGACCGCCGGGACCGGCTGGCGCCCGCTGCCGATCGTGATCGACGGCACGGATTCGCGCCCCGCAGCCTTGATGCCCGCCTATGTGAAGAGCCACAGCCTCGGCGAATATGTGTTCGATCATGGCTGGGCCGACGCCTATGAGCGCGTCGGCGGCGACTATTATCCCAAGCTGCAGATCGCGGTGCCGTTCACGCCGGTACCGGGACGGCGATTGCTGGCGCGCGACGCGGCGCTGGCGCCGGCGCTGATCGCCGCGGCCGAGCGGGTGGTCGATTCGCGCCGGCTCTCCTCGGCCCACGCGACCTTTCTCCTGCCGGACGAGGTCGCCTTGTTCGCCAAAGCCGGCTGGCTGATCCGCGCCGGCAGCCAGTTCCACTGGCTCAACGAAGGCTATGCGAGCTTCGACGACTTCCTCGCCACTCTGGCCTCCCGCAAGCGCAAGGCGATCCGCAAGGAGCGGGCGGCGGCGGCCGAGGGGCTGGAGATCGTCCATCTTAGCGGCGAGGCGATCAAGCCGGCGCATTGGGACGCCTTCTGGGCCTTCTATCAGGACACCGGCGCGCGCAAATGGGGGCAGCCCTATCTGACGCGGGACTTCTTCTCGCTGCTCGGCGAGCGGCTCGGCGAGCGGGTGCTGCTGATCCTCGCGCTCGAGGGCGGCCTGCCGATCGCCGGCGCGCTCAACCTGATCGGCGCCGAGGCGCTCTACGGGCGCTATTGGGGCTGCATGCGCGACGTGCCGCACCTCCATTTCGAGCTTTGCTATTACCAGGCGATCGACGCCGCGATCGCCCGCGGCCTCCGGCGCGTCGAGGCCGGGGCGCAGGGCGCGCACAAGCTGGCGCGCGGCTACCGGCCGGTGCCGACCTTCTCGGCCCATTACATCCGCGACCCGCGTCTGCGCCGCGCGGTCGCCGACTATCTCGCGGCCGAGCGCCGGGCGGTGGCACGCGAGATCGCCATGCTCGACGAAATGACCCCCTTCCGCAAAGGCAAGTAATATCTTTGTCTCAGTGGGTGACAGTTGCGCTCGACCCCGCTGCTCAGAACGGCGGCTCTTCGTCATCATCCCATGGATCGCTGAATGGCATTTCCTCCGGCTGACAGGCCCGCACATGGAGCTTGGTAACGACCTTGGTCACCTCGTTTGTCGTAAACAGAAGGCGATAGGCGGGGAACACCTTTGCGCCCTTGTCTTTGATCCTCATCTTGGTTTTCGCGATGCGAATTTCGGAGGCAGGATGGATCAAAGGAAAGGCGAGGGGATTACGGTTCAGGAAGAGATCGAGCCACATAAGTGCCTCGTCGATCTCGACATGCCCCCCACATTGAAGGACGGACTCATCGTAACTATCGTGCTCCTGAATGTCCCAGCCAAAGGGGCTAGGCCTGAAGCCCCCATCCGTACTGCTCATTGAGTTCTCGGGCCTCGGAAATGTCGTGCGCGGTCGGCAATTCGTCCGACAGGAACGCCGCTTCGTACGGAATCATCTCGCGCTCCCCGAGCGCATGCCACGCGATCCTGTGGCTGTCCCTACTCACCTCATCGGCGGTCTTCCCCCAAAGATCATTGATAATTTCATCAACAATGCGCAACTCGCCCTGGGTGAACAGATCCGTGTCGGCGCTGCGGAGGGCAACGAGCCGCTTTTGCGTGTGATTACCCATTGTCTGGCGCTCATCGACGCGAATTGCGCCTTCCGCAACGAGCCCCCGGCGCACCGGAAGAAGCGTCATCGGCGCAGGTCCCCGGTCGAGACGGAGATAAGCCTCGCCAGTCAGCGGCTCTCCGAAACGCTCAAAGGCGGTCATGTCCGCATAAAAAAGGATTTTGTTGAGTTTCGTCGCCCCAAACGACGGGTCCGTTTCACATTTCGCTGACACATAAACGATCAGCTCACGGAACTTCTGTCGGCCTTTTGGAACGTCGAACCTGTAGTGGACGTCTGTCATATCGGCGCCCTCGTAACGCTACATCTAGTAGCACAAACCGATTAGCGTTGCTAACAGTTTCTCGCTTTATCCACAGAATGTTCACAGTTTGGCCCACAAAGCAACCTTACCGCCCGGCTTCCTTCGTTGTCACGTCCAGCGCCCGCGATACGGCACCGACCAAGTTTGCGCGGCGGTCCGTAGAGTCGACGCTGCGAGGAGCGGACGACGAAGCTCCGCTCGCAATGACGGGGGTGGCGGTACGAGCGGGAGCGGATATGATCGCGCTTCTTTGACGACAAGCGAGGCGGGTCATGCGGAAATTGCTTTGGGCATTGCTGTTGCTGGTTCCGGGGGTCGCGAGCGCCGTTCCGCCGGCGGGGCCCGAGCGCAATTTCACGGCGCGCGACCTGTTTGACCTCGAGGCCGCGGCCGATCCCGAGATCAGCCCGGACGGGCGCTGGATCGCCTATACCCGCCGCTCCGGCGACATCATGACCGACCGCTTCCGCCCCTCGATCTGGCTGATCGACACCCAGACCGGACGGCAGATGCCGCTCGCGACCGGCGCCAGCCAGCCGCGCTGGTCGCCGGGCGGCGACCGCCTCGCCTACATCGCCGCGGCCGAGGGCGGCCGGGCGCAATTGTTCGTCCGCTGGATGGGGACCGGCCAGGCGGTGCCGATCACCGGCCTTGCCGACGCGCCCTCGGCGATCGCCTGGTCGCCCGACGGCCGCCAGATCGCTTATTCGATGTTCGTCCCCGACGAGGGCGCGCGGCTCGGGCCGCCGCAGCAGCGCCCGGAAGGCGCGCAATGGGCCGAGCCGCTGCAGGTGATCACCGCGGTCACCTACCGCTATGACGGCCAGGGCTATCTGAAAGCGGGCTACGACCAGCTTTTCCTGGTGTCGTCCGAAGGCGGGGCGCCTCGGCAATTGAGCTACGGGCCCTATAATAATGGCGGGCCGCTCTCCTGGACGCCGGACGGGCGGACGATCCTGTTCAGCGGCAACCGCTCGGAAAATTGGGAGCGCGAGGGGTTCAACACCGAGGTCTACGCGCTCGACATCGCCTCGAACCGGATCAGCGCGCTGACCAGCCGCAACGGGCCCGACGGCGAGCCGGCTGTATCGCCCGACGGACGGCTGATCGCCTATACCGGCTACGACGACCGCGAGCGCGGATATGAGAACGCGATCCTCTACGTCATGAACCTCGACGGCTCCAACCCGCGGGCGCTGACCGCTGCGCTCGACCGCAGCGTTGCCGCGCCGGCCTGGGCCGCGGACGGCCGCTCGGTCTACGTCCAATATGACGATCGCGGCGAGACCAAGGTCGCCCGGGTCGGGCTCGACGGCTCGGTCCGCACGGTCGCCGAGGGCCTGAGCGGCGACGCATTCGACCGGCCCTATACCGGCGGCAGCTTCAGCGTTTCGCGTGATGGCTCGCTCGCGCTCGGCGCCGGCAGCGCGGCGCGGCCGCCCGACGTGGTGCTGGTGCGCGCGGGCGCGCGGCGGCAATTGACGCGATTGAACGCCGAGACGCTCGACAACAAGCGGCTCGGCGAGGTCCGCCATATCGCCCTCGCCTCGTCGGCCGACCAGCGGCCTATCGACGCGTGGATCACGCTGCCGCCGAGCTACACGCAGGGGCAGCGCGTGCCGCTGATCCTCGAAATCCATGGCGGGCCGTTCGCCGCCTACGGGCCGCATTTCTCGACCGACGACCAGCTCTACGCGGCGGCGGGCTATGCCGTCCTCTCGGTCAACCCGCGCGGATCGACCTCCTACGGCGCCGAGTTCGCCAATCTGATCCACCATGCCTATCCGGGCCAGGATTATGACGATCTGATCAGCGCGGTCGACGCGGCGATCGCCCAGGGCTTCGCCGACCCCGACCGGCTGTTCGTCACCGGCGGCTCGGGCGGCGGCGTGCTGACCGCCTGGATCGTCGGCAAGACCAACCGCTTCCGCGCGGCGGCGACGCAAAAGCCGGTGATCGACTGGTCGAGCTTCGTGCTGACCTCGGATTCGCCGCCGTTCTTTTCCCGCTATTGGTTCGGCCATTATCCGTGGGAGGACCCGCAGGGCTTCTGGGCGCGCTCGCCCTTGTCGCTGGTCGGCAATGTCGAGACGCCGACCCTGGTGGTGGTGGGGAGCGACGATTACCGCACGCCGGTCAGCGAGGCCGAGCAATATTATACCGCGCTGCAATTGCGCGGCGTGCCGACGGCTTTGGTCAAGGTGCCGGGCGCGAGCCATGGCGGCATCGCCTCGCGGCCGTCGCAAAGCGGCGCCAAGGCGGCGGCGATCCTCGCCTGGTTCGAGCGTTACCGGAACGGCGCACCGCGCAGGGCTGCGGCGGGCCAGTAAATAGGGACAGTCCCTCATTTTCGAGGGGGCGCCGCGTCAATAAATAGGGACTGTCCCTATTTTCAGGCGGCGCGGCGGGCGCCGGGCAGATCGGCGAGCCAGGCGCGGGCCTGGCGCTGGGCCTCGGCGATCTCGCGCGCGGTCATGTCCTCGGAAATGTCGGCGCGGCATTCCTGGGCGACGCCGCTGCCGTTCAAGGCGGCGAGGTTGAACCATTTGTGCGCTTCGACGAGGTCGACCTCGACCCCGCCGATCCCGGTCGAATAAGCGACGCCCAGCTCGTAGAGCGCCTGGACGTCCCCCATCGCCGCGTCGACCATCTTGCTCTCGGCCAGGAAGGCGGCGGATTTCAGACTGTGACCCATCGGTTCGTGCCCCTCGATCAAATGTCGAAAGCCCGTTTCATCCACCAAATGCCAACAAATGGTTAACGCGGCGGTTAGGATGTTTCGACTTCCTGAATCCCCTCTTGATGGGGAGGGGCTAGGCGGGGTTAACCGGGAGATTGTCGATCAGCCGGGTGCGGCCGATCCGGGCGGCGGCGAGCAGGCGCGCCGGACGGTCGAGCATGGTCATCGGCAGCAGCGTTTCGGCATCGCGCAATTCGACATAGTCGATCGATTCGAAGCCCGCGGCTTCGAGGCGGGCGCGCACCTTGTCGATCGCCTCGGCGACGTTGCCGCCGTCGGCGATCGCCTGCGCCGCCTCGCCCAGCGCGCGCGGCAGGGTGCGGGCGGCGAGCCGCTCTTCGTCGGAGAGGTAGGCGTTGCGCGAGGAGAGGGCGAGGCCGTCGGCGTCGCGCTGGGTCGGCACGCCGACGATCTCGACCGGAAGCGCAAGGTCGCGGACCATCTGCCGGATCACGAGCAGCTGCTGGTAATCCTTCTCGCCGAACAGAGCGACGTCCGGCTTCACCTGCTCGAACAGGCGCGCGACGACGGTGGCGACACCGTCGAAATGGCCGGGGCGGGCGGCGCCGTCCAGCGTGTCGCCGACGGCGCCGGCGCGGACGCTGACCTGCGGGCCGTCCGGATACATGGTCGCGGCGTCGGGCGCCCACAGGATCGCGCAGCCCTCCGCCTCGAGCATCGCCGCATCGCTCGCCTCGCGGCGCGGGTAGGTGGCGAGATCCTCATCGGCGCCGAACTGGGTCGGGTTGACGAAGATCGAGGCGACGACATGGGCCGCGCGCGCCCGCGCCTCGGCGACCAACGCCATGTGGCCGGCGTGGAGCGCGCCCATGGTCGGCACGAAGGCGATCGTCCTGCCGCCCTCGCGCAAGGCGCCGAGCGCCTCGCCGAGCGCGTCCGGATCACGGATGATTTGCACCGCCCTATGGGCTCCGATAGAGGAGAGGAAGGCGAGCCCGTAGCGGTTCGCAAGACCAAAGATCAAGTATTCGAGGGCTTAAGCGACGTGCCGCACTTCATTACTTTCGCCAACGAGAAAGGCGGCACCGGCAAATCCACCACCGCGGTCCATACCGCGGTCGCGCTGGCGATGCAGGGGCGCAAGGTGGCGGCGCTCGACCTCGACACCCGCCAGCGCACGCTCGGCCGCTATCTCGACAACCGTGCCGCGACCTGCCAGCGGCTCGGCCTCGATCTGCCGATGCCGGCCTATGCGACCTTCTACCCGGCCAAGGACCACAGCCTCGAGCCGTTCATCGCGCGGGTCGCGGGCGACGCCGAGATCGTCGTCATCGACACGCCGGGCCGCGACGATCCGCACAGCCGCGCGGCGATGGTCCGCGCCGACACGCTCGTCACCCCGATCAACGACAGCTTCGTCGACCTCGATCTGATCGGCGAGGTCGACGCCGAGACCTATCGGGTGCGCCGGCCGAGCTTCTACGCCGAACTGGTCTGGAACAGCCGCACCGAGCGCGCCAAATCGCGCGGCGCCAGCGTCGATTGGGTCGTGCTCAGGAACCGCATGCAGCATATCGAGGCGCGCAACATGCGCCGGGTCGGCGACGCGCTCAGCGAGCTGTCGCGCCGGGTCGGCTTCCGCATCATCCCCGGCCTTGGCGAGCGCGTCATCTACCGCGAGCTCTTTCCCAAGGGCCTGACCCTGCTCGACCTCAAGGAGATCGAGGACGTCGCCATGTCGCACATCGCCGCGCGCCAGGAATTGCGCGAGATGATCGCCGGCTTCGCGTTGCCCGGGCCCGGCGTCGACGCGCCGCGCCAGGCGGCGATGGCGGGTTAGCAGATGGGCAAAATCGTCATCGCGCTCGCACTGGCGGGCCTGCTTTATTATTGGTGGCGGCAGCGCGTGGCGGCGGTCTCGGCGATGCGCCCCAGCGAGGCGCGGGCCTTGCTCGACGTCGGCGAGGGGGCGAGCCTCGAGGAGATTCGCGCCGCGCACCGCCGGCTGATCGCCAAGGTCCATCCCGACGCGGGCGGATCGGCCGGTCTCGCGACGCGGGTCAAC
Organism: Sphingomonadales bacterium; assembly: GCA_034668465.1. Classification (GTDB taxonomy): domain Bacteria; phylum Pseudomonadota; class Alphaproteobacteria; order Sphingomonadales; family Sphingomonadaceae; genus Allosphingosinicella. Next base: position 86,608 of record JAXDPI010000038.1, on the reverse strand, counting down.
GCCGCGCGCGACGCGCTGATCGCCGAATTGAAGCGCAAATGAGCCATCGCTTCCACCCCACGAGCCTGCGCGAATATGACATTCGCGGCATCGTCGGAAAGACCCTCGGGCCGGACGACGCCTATGCGATCGGCCGCGGCTTCGGCACCCGGGTGCGGCGCAAGGGCGGCGGCAAGGTCGCGGTCGGGCGCGACGGGCGGGAGAGCTCGCCGTTGCTCGAGGCGGCGCTGGTACGCGGCCTCAACGAGAGCGGCGTCGATGCCGTCCGGGTCGGGCTCGGACCGACGCCGATGCTCTATTTCGCGGCCGCCGAGCTCGACGTCGACGGCGGCATCATGATCACCGGCAGCCACAACCCGGCCGACTATAACGGGTTCAAGATGGTGCTCGCCGGCGACGCCTTTTTCGGCGCGGACATCCAGGAGCTGGGCCGGATGGCGGCGGCGGGCGACTGGGACCAGGGGACGGGCGGCACCGCCGACGTCGAAATCATGGACGCTTATGTCGACCGGCTGCTCAAGGGCTTCGACGGCGCCGCCTACAGGATCGGCTGGGACGCCGGCAACGGCGCCGCCGGCCCGGCGCTGGAGAAGCTCGCGGCGAGGCTGCCGGGCGCGCATTTCCTGCTCTACACCGACGTCGACAGCCGCTTCCCCAACCACCATCCCGACCCGACCGAGGAGGCCAACCTCGCCGACCTCAAGGCCTTGGTCGCCAAAGAAGGGCTCGATTTCGGCATCGCCTTCGACGGCGACGGCGACCGCATCGGCGCGGTCGACGGCAGCGGCCGGGTGGTCTGGGGCGACCAACTGCTGGCGATCCTCGCCGAGCCGGTGCTTGCCGAACTGCCCGGCGCGACGATCATCGCCGACGTGAAGGCCAGCCAGGCCCTGTTCGACCGGGTCGCCGCTTTGGGCGGCAGGCCGCTGATGTGGAAGACCGGCCACAGCCTGATCAAGTCGAAGATGAAGGAGACCGGCGCGCCTTTGGCCGGCGAGATGAGCGGTCACATTTTCTTCGCCCACGAATATTACGGCTTCGACGACGCGCTTTACGCCGCGGTCCGGCTGATCCGCGCGGTGACCCGGCTCGGCGGCTCGCTGACCGCTTTGCGCTCGGCGATGCCGCCGGTGATCAACACCCCCGAATTGCGCTTCCAGATCGACGAGAGCCGCAAGTTCGCGGTGGTCGACGAGGTGCTCGAACGGCTCGCCGCCTCGGGCGCAAGGGTCGACCGCACCGACGGTGCGCGGGTCAACACCGCCGACGGCTGGTGGCTGCTGCGCGCCTCCAACACCCAGGACGTCCTCGTCGCCCGCGCCGAGGCGAACGGCCAGGCAGGCCTCGACCGCCTCGTCGCCCAGATCGACGAGCAGCTCGCTCTGTCCGGCGTCGCCCGCGGGCCGCAGGCGGGTCATTAGCGATCGAGGCTGGTTGCCGAGAGACGTCACCGGATGCGTGCAAGTCGGGCGCAAATCGAATATGCCACAGGCTTCGGCAGAACGGCGACGTCGGCCGGCGGAGACCCGCATGCAAGATAATCCTATTCCGTATGATCCAACCAAGCGGGCGCTTTTTCATCCCGACAAGGATGCACCCGTCGCCGATTTCAGCGCGAATTGGGAACGGGACCAGATTTGCGCCGAGCTCTCCCGGCTCGCATACGTCCCGTTCGAACGGGGAGATCGCGAGAAGCTGATCCGGGCGCTCACCGGGGCGGGCTTCACCGAGCCAGCCTGCTTCAATGACGACGGCACGGGCACCCAGGGGTTCGGCACGACCGCCGGCGACACCGCCTATGTCGCCTTCCGTGGGACGGAGGTCGACCAGATCAGGGACATCGAAGCCGACCTCAAGGCGCTGCCCGCCCATTGGGAAGGCGAAGGCTTCGTCCATGGCGGCTTCCTGGAAGCCTATGAAAGCGTTCGCGACCAGGTCGATGGCTGGGTCGCGCATGCCGGCAATGCCCACCTCGTCGTGACCGGCCATAGCCTGGGCGCTGCGGTGGCGACGCTGATGGCCGCCCGGCACGATCGTGCGGAGCTGGTAACCTTCGGTTCGCCCCGGGTGGGAAGCGGCGCGTTTGCCGAGCGGCTCGCGCGTCAAAAGGTCCGTCGCTATGTCGATTGCATCGACGCGGTCCCGGATGTTCCACCGGGAATCGGTTACGTCCACGTCAGGGAGATGATCTACATCGATCGCGCCGGCGGCCTGCGCTCGCCGCCGCCGGGCGCCGTGGCGCGGCTGCAGGACGGACTGATGGCCCGTTGGGCCTATTGGCGAAGATGCATGGGGGAAGGCAATGCCGTCGATCGGTCGCTCGCCGATCATGCGCCGATCAATTACATCTCCGCGCTGCTTCGCCGCCGCACCGGTCCCTAGCCTTGGCCATTGTCGAATCCCGCCGGCCATGGTCTAGGCTGGTGCGATGCCCAAGCTCCACGCCGAGCCGCTGCTCTTCTGCCTCGCCTGGGCGGGCCTCGCCGTCGCCGCGGGGATGATGGCGAGCCTCTGGGCCGGCATCTTGTTTTCGGCCGGCCTGGCGATCGTGCTGATGCCGCTTTCCGCGACCATCATCGGCAGGACCGAGAATTTCGCGCTCGAGCGTCAGGTGCGCTGGGGACTGCTGGTGCTGGCCGCGCTGGCGCTCGCGGTCTGGCTGAACGTTCAGTCGTCCTCGTCCTCATAGCCGACGAGGTTGAGCTCGCGCGCCTTGATCTGACGGGTCATGCACCAATGTTTGAGCGCCTCCTCGCGGCCGTGCGTGATCCAGACTTCGCGCGGGGCGAGCTCCTGGATGGTTTGGGTCAATTCGTCCCAATCGGCATGGTCGGAGACGATCAAAGGCAGCTCGACATTGCGCTGGCGGGCGCGCTGGCGGACCCGCATCCAGCCCGAGGCCATGGCGGTGATCGGATCGGGCAGGCGGCGCGACCAGCGGTCGTTGAGCGCGCCCGGCGGGGCGAGGATGATCTTGCCGCGAAGCTCGTCCCTGGCGATTCCGGTGGCCGGGCGCAGCTCGCCCAGCGGGACGCCGAACTGGCCGTAGAGATCGCACAGGCGCTGGAGCGCGCCGTGGATGTAGATCGGATCGTGATGGCCGCGGCGCCTCAGCTCCACGATCAGCCGCTGCGCCTTGCCGAGCGCATAGGCGCCGACCAGGATGCAGCGGTCGGGATTGTCGTGCAGCCGCTGCAGCAGCCGGTCGATCTCGCCCGCGGTCGCCGGGTGGCGGAACACCGGCAGGCCGAACGTCGCCTCGGTGATGAAGATGTCGCAGGGGACCGGCTCGAAGGCCAGGCAGGTGGGATCGGGCCGGCGCTTATAGTCGCCCGAGACGACGATCTTCTCGCCTTTGTGCTCGAGCACGATCTGGGCCGAGCCGAGCACGTGCCCGGCAGGAACGAAGCTCACGTCCACCTCACCCAATCTGACGGTCTCGCCATAAGCGACCGGATGGCCCGGCTGCGGCCCGTAGCGGCAGTCCATGATCGCCAGCGTTTCCGCGGTCGCCCAGACCGCCTCGTGGCCGCCGCGGGCATGGTCGCCATGGCCGTGGGTGACCAGCGCCCGGGCCTTGGGCTGCGAGGGATCGATCCAGGCATCGGCCGGGGCGACGTAAATGCCTTCGGGGAAAGGCTTCACCCAGGAACCGAGACGGGCCATGGGGACTATATGGCTTCGATGCCCCCCGCTTCCCAGCCCCTCCCCGCGCCGATCGCCGACTGGTTCGCCGGCAAAGGCTGGGCGGTGCGCCGCCACCAGCTCGAAATGCTCGGCGCGGCGCGGGCCGGGCGGAGCGCCTTGCTGGTCGCGCCGACCGGGGCGGGCAAGACGCTCGCCGGCTTCCTGCCGACGCTGGCCGAGCTGGTGGAACGGCCGAGCGAGGGCTTGCACACGCTCTACATCTCGCCATTGAAGGCGCTCGCGGTCGACGTCCAGCGCAACCTCCTGAATCCGGTCGCCGAGATGGGCCTGCCGATCCGGGTCGAGACGCGCACCGGCGACACGCCCGCCGACCGCAAGGCGCGCCAGCGGGTGCGGCCGCCGCAGATCCTGCTGACCACGCCCGAATCGCTGAGCCTGCTGCTGAGCCACCAGGACAGCTTCGCCTTGTTCGAAACGCTTGCGACGGTGGTGGTCGACGAGATCCACGCCTTCGCCGCCGGCAAGCGCGGCGACCTGCTGTCGCTGTCCTTGTCGCGGCTGCAGGCGATCGCGCCGGCCTTACGCCGCGTCGGCCTGTCCGCGACGGTCGCCGACCCCGAGGCGTTCCAGGGCTGGCTCGCCCCGCATGGCGATGCCGAACTGGTCGATCTAGTACTCGGCGATCCGGGCGCCGAGGCCGAGATTTCGATCATGCTGCCCGAGGACGAGAAGATCCCCTGGTCGGGCCATTCGGGCCGCTGGGCGGCGCAAAACGTGATGCGCGAGATCGAGCGGCACAAGACCACGCTCGTCTTCTGCAACACGCGCTCGCTGGCGGAATTGATCTTCCAGGATTTGTGGGCGGTCAACGACGACAACCTCCCGATCGGCATTCACCACGGCTCGCTCTCGATCGAGGCGCGCCGCAAGGTCGAGGCGGCGGTGGCGTCGGGTCGGCTGCGCGGCCTGGTCTGCACCGCCAGCCTCGATCTCGGCGTCGACTGGGGCGACGTCGACCTGGTCGTCCAGATGGGCGCGCCCAAGGGGTCGTCGCGGCTGCTGCAAAGGATCGGACGCGCCAACCATCGGCTCGACGAGCCGAGCGAAGCGATCCTCGTTCCCGGCAACCGGTTCGAATATCTCGAGGCGCGGGCGGCATTGGACGCGATCGAGGAGGGGGAGCTCGACCCGGAGCTGTTCCGGCCCGGCGCGCTCGACGTGCTCGCCCAGCATGTCATGGCCTGCGCCTGCGCCGGTCCGTTCGACGAGACGGCGATGCTCGACGAGCTGCGCGGCGCCGCGCCTTATGCGGGCCTCTCCGCGGAGGCGTTCGGCGAGGTGCTCTCGTTCATCGAGAGCGGCGGCTACGCCTTGCGCGCCTATGACAAGTTCAAGCGGCTGACCAGGGAGCCGAGCGGGATCTGGCGGGTGTCGCACCCGCGCTTCATCCAGCAGCACCGGATGAACGCCGGGATCATCGTCGACGTCCCGCTCTACGACGTGCGCTTCCGCGGCGGCCGCAAGCTGGGCACGGTCGAGGACAATTTCGCATCGACCCTGAGCCCCGGCGACACCTTCTACTTCGCCGGCCTGGTGCTCGAGGTCGAGAAGATCGACGGCATCGACCTGATCGTTCGCGCCTCCTCGAAATCCGCGCGGATCCCGACCTATCTCGGCGCCCGCATGGCGATGTCGACCAACCTCGCCGAGCGCGTCCGCATGTTCCTTCACGACCGCGGGCAATGGCCGCGCTTCCCCGACGACGTGCGCGACTGGCTCAATGTCCAGGCTTACCGTTCGAAGCTGCCCGCGCCCGACGAATTGCTCGTCGAGACCTTTCCGCACGAGCATCGCCACTACATGGTCGCCTACAGCTTCGAGGGCTGGAACGCGCACCAGTCGCTGGGCATGCTGATCACCCGGCGGATGGAGAGCGCGGGCTTGCGGCCGCTCGGCTTCGTCTCCAACGATTATGCGCTCGCCTGCTACGGGCTCGACCCGATCGAGGACCCGGCCGCCTTGTTCTCGGCCGACATCCTCGAGCACGAGTTCGTCGAGTGGGTGCAAAGCTCGAGCCTGCTCAAGCGCGCCTTCCGCGAAGTGGCGGTGATCGGCGGGCTGGTCGAGCGCCACCATCCGGGCAAGCGCAAATCGGGGCGCCAGGTGAGCTTCTCGACCGACCTGATCTACGACGTGCTGCGCCGCTACGAGCCCGACCATCTGCTGCTCAAGGCCGCCTGGAGCGACGCGCGGACGCGGCTGACCGACGTCGGCCGGCTCGCCTCCCTGCTCGACCGCGCGGCAGGGACGATGGTCCATGTCGCGCTCGACCGGGTGTCGCCGATGGCGGTGCCGGTCCTCGTCATCATCGGCCGCGAGCGCACCGCGACCGGCACGGTGGACGATTCCCTGCTGATCGAGGCCGAAAGCCTCGCCGAGATCGCGATGCGGGTGGATTGAACAACCGAGTCATCCCGGCGAAAGCCGGGACCCATGAACTCGGAGCCGGGAAGCGCAGCGATTGCCTTTTCGCTCTTCCCGCATGCGCAGCGGCAATAGGTCCCGGCCTTCGCCGGGATGACTCCTGGAGGCCGCAATGACGGAAGGGTCAGACGAAGATGTCGGTATGCCCCGACAGGTCGACGAGCGGCGTGCCGGAGACGGCGAAGACATAATCCTCGCCTTCCTGGTAGCCGGCGATGCCATTGGCGTCGACGATCAGGAAGATCTGCCCGGCGAGATCGCCGGCGTCGGGCGCGAACCACGCCGCCTGGGATGCGCCAAGGCCGCCCAGCGCCGCCGAAAGGTCGCTGTCGAACGTCGCCAGCGACAGCGTGCCGCCCTCGATCGGGGCGTGGAAGCCGCTCACCGTCCCGACGAGGTCGATCTTGTCCGAGGCGGCGTCGAAATCGCCGAGCGTGTCGTAGGTCGTGCCGGTCGATTCGCTCGCATCGAAATAGGCGAACGTGTCGCGGCCGCCGCCGCCGGCGAGCACATCGGCGCCGCCCAGACCCGCAATCCGGTCGTTGCCGGCGCCGCCGATGAAGCTGTCGCCGGCGTCGCTGCCGAAGAAGATGAAGCGGCCGTCGCTCTCGGCGCTGCCGTCGAACGAGATATGGTGGTTCGCGCCGAGCGGCATGGCGTTGACGGTCAGCGTTTCGCCCGGATCGACCTGATCGTCGGTGCTCGACAGGCTGAAATCATTGTCGCCGGCGACGACGATCGTGTCGAGGCCGTGCGGCTGCGAAGGCAGGCCGAAGCCCGACGAGAAGTCGCCCTGCAGGACCAAAGTGTCGTTGTCGCCCGAACCGAGCTCGGGATGGTCGCCCGGGCCGCCGCTGAGCAGGGTGTTGTTGCTGCGGTCGATCACCAGGCCCGCGTCGAGATTCTCGCCGTAAATGACGACGTAGCGGCTGGCATCGTCGAACGCGCCGGACATCGGCGACGCGGCGTTGCTCAGCCCGCCGTTGAGCGCGCCGCCGATCATGGCGATCGCGCTGCGCTCGTCGCCGGTGTCGCCCGAGGCGTGCGGATCGGCAATGGTGGTGGTCACCGCGGTGTCGGGAATGATGGTGGGCGCCGGCGCGGCCGGCAGGTCCGCTTCGGTCGCGGCGGGGACGATCACCGCGCTCTCGGCGGGAATGACGGTCGGCGCCGGCCGCGAATCGTCGGCGCGAATCGCCGAATCGGCCGGAGTCGGCCCGGCGACCGTGATGAACCTGAGCAGACGGCCGCCGATATGCGCCTCGTCGATGCCGCCATTGGCGAGCGCTTCGAGGAGGCGATCGAGCGCCGGATGGGCGTCCCGACCGAGATATTTGAGCCACGAAGGTCTTGGCACTTAACAGCTTCCCGACATTGAAGGATTCGACGCTTTGCCCGGACCTAACACAAAGCGAGGCGACGCGTCCAGATTGTCCCGCGCGGTCCGCTCTGCCATGCCGGTGCCGAGTCGTTGAACCCGGAGGCTGCCTGACCATGGACGTTTCGGTCGAAATCCATTGCGAGACCTGCGGCAGCGCCAATTACAGCCTGCCGGAGGGCAGCGCCGATGACGCGCCGATCCGCTGCAACGATTGCGGCGCGCCGCAGGGCACGATCGGCGAATTGCGCGAAATCCTGCTCGAGCGGGCGATCGACCATAGCGCCGAGGCGCTGCGGCGCGACCTCGACCGGCTGCTCGCGGCCAGGCTATAGCATGGCCGTGATGCGCCTCCTTTCGGCCCCCGCTTTCGCCGCCCTGCTCGCCATCCCCGCTTCGGCGCAGCAGCAGCCGGCGGAAATCAGCCCCGCCGACCGTGCCGCGCACGAACGGATGATCGTCATCGACACCCATCTCGATACGCCGGTCCTCTTCGAAGTGCCGGGCTGGGATTTCGCCCAGCTCCACCGCTACGAATGGGACAACAGCCAGGTCGATCTGCCGCGGATGGACGCGGGCGGGCTCGATGGCGGCTTCTTCGTCATCTACACCGAGCAGGGCGCGCTGACGAGCGCGGGCTATGCCCAGGCGCGCGACGCGGCGCTGCTGCGGGCGGTCGCGATCCATCGGGTCGTCGCCGCCAATGCCGGCCGGATCGGCCTCGCCACCAGTGCCGACGAGGCGCTGCGGCTCGCCGCTATGGGCCGGCATTTCGCCTTCCTCAGCATCGAGAACAGCTGGCCGCTCGGCGAGGATCTGTCGCTGCTGACCACCTTCCACCGGCTCGGCGTCAGGATGGCCGGGCCGGTCCACAGCCGCACCAACCAGTTCGCCGATTCGGCCACCGGCGAGGCGCGCTGGCACGGCCTGTCGCCGCTCGGCCGGCAATGGGTCGGCGAGATGAACCGGCTCGGCATGATCATCGACGCCAGCCATTCGTCGGACGAGACGTTCGACCAGATGCTGGCCTTGTCGCGGGTGCCGATCATCGCGTCCCACAGCGGCCCGCGCGCGATCCACGAGCATCGCCGCAACCTCGACGACGGCCGGATGCGGCGGCTGGCCGAGGCCGGCGGGCTGATGATGATCAATAGCGTCTTCCTGGTCGACAACGATTTGTCGGACGAGCGCGACGCGCTGCAGGACCGGCAGCGGCAATGGGGCAATCTCAACGCCGAGCAACGGCGCCGGCTGCTCGCCGACGTCGCCGCGATGAACGCGCGCCGGCCTTACACGACCGCCGATTTCGACCTCTACATGCGCTCGATGATGCACGCGATCCGGGTGATGGGCGTCGACCATGTCGGCCTCGGCGCCGACTGGGACGGCGGCGGCGGCGTGATCGGCATGGAGGATGTCGCGGCGCTGCCGCGGATCAGCGCCCGGCTGCGGCGCGAAGGGCTGAGCGAGGCCGATATCGCCAAGATCATGGGCGGCAATCTGCTGCGGGTGCTGCGCCAGGTCCAGGCCGGGGCCGCGGCGCGCTGAGCGATGGACCGCGCGGCGCACAAGCCCGATCATGCCCGGCCGGCGCCGATTCCGGCGGGACCGGGCGACGCGATCGACTGGGCGGCGACCGCGTTCGGGCCGGTCGAAAGCTGGCCGCAATCGCTGAAGACCGCGGCGAGCATGGTGCTCGGCTCGACCGTGCCGATGTTCATCGGCTGGGGTCCGGATTTCCGGATGCTTTACAACGAGGCTTATGCCCAGATCCTCGGCGACCGCGGCCCGGCGCTCGGCAAGCCCGGGCGCGAAATCTGGGAGGACGCCTGGGGCCGGATCCAGCCCAATGCCGAGCGCGCGCTGGCCGGCGAGACGCTCTTCTTCCAGGCGGAACCGCGTACGCTCAGGCGCGGCGGGCGCGAGGAGCAGGTCTGGCTGACCTTCGGCTACAACCCGATCCTCGGCGAGGACGGCGCGCCCGCCGGCGTGTTCGGCACGGTGATCGCGGTCAATCGCGACGCCAGCATCGAGGAGCGGATCCGCGAGAGCGAGGAGCGCTTCCGCCTGATCGCCGATGCGGCGCCGGTGCCGATGTGGGTGACCAGGCTCGATCGCCAGCGCAGCTTCGTCAATCGCGCCTATGTCGATTTCATGGGCGTGACCTACGAGGAAGCGGTCGGTTTTGACTGGCGCGCGATCATCCACCCCGACGACGCGGCGCGGATCCAGGCGGAATCGGTGGCCGGCGAGGCGACCCTCCAGATGTTCGTGCTCGAAGGCCGGTTCCGGCGGGCGGACGGGGAGTGGCGCTGGCTGCGCTCGATCTCGCAGCCGCGCTGGGGCGCGAACGGCGAGCATCTCGGCTTCATCGGCGCCGCTCACGACATCACCGAGTGGAAGCTCGCCAACGAGCTGTTGGAAGGTCGGGTCGCCGAGCGCACCGCCGATCTCAGCGCGGCGCTCGACCGCCTGCAGGCCGAGGTCGCCGAGCGCGAACGCGCCGAGGAAGCGCTCAGGCAGGCGCAGAAGATGGAAGCGGTGGGGCAGCTCACCGGCGGCATCGCCCACGATTTCAACAATCTGCTGACGCCGGTGATCGGCGGGCTCGAGATTCTCGCCCGCAACGTCGCCGAGCCGCGGCTGAAGCGGATTGCCGAGGCGGCGCTCGAATCGGGGCGGCGCGGCGCCAAGCTGACCACCCAATTGCTCGCTTTCTCCCGCATCCAGCGGATCCGCATGGCGCCCGTCCCGGTCAACCGGGTAATCGACACGATGAAACTCATGCTCCGCCACTCGATCGGCACCGCCGTCGCCATCCGCACCCGCCTCGGCGCCGACGCCGACCGCGCCTTGTGCGACGAGAACCAGCTCGAAAACGCGATCCTCAACCTCGCGATCAACGCCCGCGATGCGATGCCGGACGGCGGCACGCTGACCATCTCGACCAGCCTGGTGCGCGAGCCCGACGGGCTCGACCTCGACGCGGGCGACTATATCTGCGTCGAGGTCGCCGACACCGGCCAGGGGATGACCGGTGAGGTGCTCGCCCGCGCCACCGAGCCATTCTTCTCGACCAAGCCGTTCGGCAAGGGCACCGGGCTCGGCCTCGCCCAGGTCTACGGCATCGCCCGCCAGTCCAGGGGGACGCTCAGGATCGAGAGCAAGGAGGGCGAAGGCACAATCGTCCGGCTGCTGCTGCCCCGGGTCGCCGGCGATGTCGCCGCCGAGGGCGCGGGCGGCGCGGCGGAGCAGGCGGCGCCGCTCGCTGCCGAAGCGGCGAGCGCGCACATCCTCGTCGTCGACGACGATGCCGACGTGTGCGCCTTCCTCGCCGACGTCCTCGGCGCGCTCGGCCACCGGGTCGATACGCTCGACTGCGCCGACACCGCGCTCGAGGCGCTCGCCGCGGGTGCGCCCGACCTCATCCTGCTCGACTTCGCCATGCCCGGCATGAACGGCGCGGAGCTCGCCCGCGAGGCGCGGCGAATGCACCCCAAGCTGCCGATCATCTTCGTCACGGGCTTCGCCGAGAGCGACCAACTCGAAGGCGCGCTCGGCGACGACGTACCGGTCCTGAAAAAGCCGTTCGGCGTCGAGGAATTGAGCCAGCTGGTCGCCGGCCATCTCGCCCGCGCCCGCGGGGCTTGAAACCCGAAAAACTGCGCCTAGATCGCCGCCGTCGGAAGGCCTGAGTTCGGCTTCCGCACGCGTGAACCGGGGCCGGCCATGACGGCGGCCCCGTGCAAGAATGTTGCTCAATGGAGGACATGAAAATGAGAGGTTATGACTTCACGCCCTATCGGCGTTCCACCGTCGGCTTCGACCGGCTGTTCGACTTCCTCGAAAGCGCCCAGCGCGCCGAGCAGGACAATTACCCGCCGTTCGACATCGAGAAGCTGGGCGAGGATTCCTACCGGATCACGCTCGCGGTAGCGGGCTTCAAGCGCGAGGAGATCGAGATCGTCGCGCACCAGAATGTGCTGACGATCACCGGCCGCCGCGGCGAGGACCGCAATGGCGACGGCAATTACCTGCACATGGGCATCGCCACGCGCGCGTTCGAGCGCCGCTTCGAGCTCGCCGACTTCGTCCGCGTTACCGGCGCCGACCTCGCCGACGGCCTGCTCCGCATCGGCCTCGCCCGCGAGGTCCCCGAGACGATGAAGCCGCGCAAGATCGACATCGCCGGCGCCCAGCCGGAAACCATCGAGGGCGCGGCCGAGCTCAGCAGCGCCGCCTGAACTGCGAACCGGCGCCGGATCGTTCCGGCGCCGGTTTTTTCGTCGCTGAATCCGCCCGCTTCACGGGATTCCCGATCCCCATTCACTTTTCGTTTAGGAATGCCGTCCCAGATCGAATGCTGAGAGAAAAAATGCGGGGTTGGCAGGCGTGACGATCTTGAGGAAGCTGCAGAATCCATTCGCTTTGGTGGTCCAGGGCTTCCTGATCGGCGGGCTGTTCCTGTGGACGACCCAAGGCGACGCGACGATGCGCGCGCCCGCCACCCCGGCCGCGGCCTCGACCCTCTCGACGCTCCACTGAACCGCTTGAACGCCGCCGCCGCCGCTTTATAGCGGAGGCGATGGTTCGCTTTTCGTTCTCCGGACATGCGCTGATGGCGCTGGCGCAGGGCGCCTTGTTCTGGCCGGCGCGGCGCGCCTTGCTGGTCGCCGACCTCCACCTCGAAAAAGCGAGCTGGTTCGCCCAGGGCGGGCAGATGCTGCCGCCCTACGATTCGATCGCGACCCTGGCCGACCTCAGTGCGCTCGCCGCCGCGACCGGGGCGCAGGAGATCTGGTGCCTGGGCGACAGCTTCCACGATGCCCACGGCTGCGACCGGTTGCCCGCCGAGGCGCGCGGCCTGCTGACCGCCCTGACCGCGGCGACGCGCTGGACCTGGATCGTCGGCAATCACGATCCGGGCTTCGCCGATCATTGCGGCGGGGAGATCGTGGAGGAGGCCGAGGTCGACGGGCTGATCCTGCGCCACGAGGCCGACCGCGCCGAGACCCGGCCCGAGCTGTCGGGCCATTTCCACCCCAAGCTGCGCATCGCCCACCGCGGCCGGCTGGTATCGCGGCGCTGCTTTGTCGCCACGGCGACCAAGCTGATCCTGCCCGCCTTCGGTTCGCTGACCGGCGGGCTCGACGCCCACCATCCCGAGATCGTCCGCGCGGTCGGCAGCGGCGCCCAGGCGCTGGTGCCGGTGCGCGACCGGCTGCTGAGATTCCCGATCGCCGCCTAGAAAATAGGGACTGTCCCTATTTTCCTACGCCGCGCGGAAAATCATCGCCGTTCCGTTCATGCAGTAGCGAAGCCCGGTCGGGCGCGGGCCGTCGTTGAAGACGTGGCCGAGATGGCCGCCGCAGCGCGCGCAGAGCACTTCGGTGCGGACCATGAACTGGCTGCGGTCCTCGCGCGTGACGACGCCGCCGGGCAGCGGCTGGTAGAAGCTCGGCCAGCCGGTGCCGCTCTCGAACTTGGTCGCCGAAGCGAAGAGCGGCTGGCCGCAGCCGGCGCAGGCGAAGGTGCCGCGGCGATGCTCGCGGTCGAGCGGGCTCGATCCCGGCCGCTCGGTATGCCCCTCGCGCAGCACCGCAAATTGGGCGGGATTGAGCCGCGCCCGCCACTGAGCGTCGGTCAGGCGGAAGCGGAAGCGGCCCGGCTGGGCGCCGGCGCCGCCGCCGCGGCCGGGCAGCGTCACGGCGACTCCGGTGACCATCGCCGCGCCGGCGACGGCGAGAAAGGCGCGTCGATCGATCTTCATGGCGCCTCTCCTGCGCCGGCCCGGATGAACCGGGCGCGAACGAGGCCGCGCACCGCATTGCCGATCAGGAAGCCCGAAGCGAGGTCGGCCTCGGTCAGATCCGCCTCGCGCGCCCGCCCCTCGTCGATCAGCCGCGCGCGCAGCACGCCGGGGAGCAGGCCGCGCGCCAGCGGCGGGGTCAACAGGACGCCGCCCTGCTCGACGAACAGGCTGGTGAAGCTGCCTTCGGTGAGGAAGCCCTGCGGATCGCGGAACAACACCTCGAACGCGCCCGAGGCGCCGCGCGCCCGATCGTAGAAGGCGCGATCGCTGGTCTTGTGGCGGAGACGGAAATCGTCGGGCGCGACGGGGAGATCGGCGATCGCCACCGCGACCGGCCCATCGGGGACGGGATCGAGCGGCCGCAATTCGATCGCGATGCAGCCGGCGCGCGACAGAGCGAGCCGCAATATGCTCGCTTCGGCGCCGAAGGTCGCGGCCTGGAGGTCGTTGCGCGCTTCGTGCCGGTCGAAGCGGAAATCGAGCGCGTCGGCGCTGGCCTTCAACCGGGCAAGGTGGCGGTCGAGCTCGACGACGCCGTCCTGCGGATCGAAGCGCATCGTCTCAAAGAGGTCGAAGCTTCGCGCGCGCGCCACAAATCTTCCCTTCGCCAAACATTCGTCCCATTCGTCGCCGGCGACGCTGTCGGCGACGATGCCCGAGCCGAGGCCCAGCCGGGCGACGCTCTCGCCCGCCTTCAGGACCAGCGTCCGGATCGCGACATTGAACGCCGCATCGCCGCCGCGCGCAAGCCTGCCGATCGCGCCGCAATAGGGGCCCCGCGGCGCCGATTCGAGGCCGGCGATGATCTCCATCGCCCTGATCTTGGGCGCGCCGGTGATCGAGCCGCACGGATAGATGGCGCGAATCAGGTCGATCGGGCCGAGCCCGTCTTCGAGCCGGGCGGTGATTGTCGAGGTCAGCTGGAGGATCGTCGGATAGGTCTCGACCGCGAACAATGAAGGGACCTCGACGCTGCCCGATGCGGCGACGCGCGACAAATCGTTGCGCAGCAGATCGACGATCATCAGATTTTCGGCGCGCTGCTTGGGGTCGGCGGCAAAGGCGACCGGGTCGGCGCCGGCGGGCGCGGTGCCCTTCATCGGCCGGGTGGTGATGCGCCCTGCTTCCAGCGTGAAGAAGAGCTCGGGCGAGAGGCTGAGGAGCCAGTGCGCGCCGGTGAAGACGATGCCGCCATGGCCGGCGCCCGCCCGCGCGCGCAGCGCCGCGTAGAGCGCGAGCGGGTTGCCGAGCGTCTTCACCTCGGCGGCGAAGGTGAGGTTCGCCTGGTAGATGTCGCCGGCCTCGATATGGGTCTTCACCGCCGCCAGCGCGCTCTCATATTCGGCGCGGCTGATGAGCGGCCGCGCCATGCCCGACCAAGCGCCGGCGCCGTCGGGGAGCAGGGCCTCGACGTCGACCTGCTCGCTCGTCTCGAACAGGCCGAACCAGAGCAAAGGCGGCGCCTCCGGCGCGGGGGCCACGCGCAGCGGCGCGAGCCTGTCCTCGAGCGCCAGCCCGGCCTCGTAGGCGATGAAGCCGGCGGCGTCCTCGCCGCGCAGCCGCTCCAGGCAGGCCGCAACCTCATCATGGTCGCGGGTCTCGACCGTCGCCCTCGCGCCGGTGAACAAGGTCGCGCGGCCGCCGGGCCGGGCGTCGTCGAGCAGGACGAAGGGCGCGCTCAGCCTTGCCATGCGCCGCCCGGAGGCCCATCTGGCCGCCGCAGGAGAGACAATTTGGTTTGCAGCGTCTTCGACCTCTTCAAGATCGGGGTCGGCCCGTCCAGCTCGCACACGATGGGACCGATGACGGCCGCCTGCCGCTTTGTCGAGGGGCTGCGCGAAGACGCCCTGCTCGAGCGGACCGCCAGAATCGGCGTCGACCTCTACGGATCGCTCGCCTTGACCGGCAAGGGCCACGCCACCGACCGCGCGATCCTGCTCGGCCTGTCCGGCGAGCGGCCCGACCGGATCGACCCCGACGCGGCCGAGGCCAAGGTTGCGCGGATCCGCGAGAGCGGACGGCTGAGCCTCGGCGGCGCCCACGATATCGCATTCGACGAGGCCGCCGACCTGCGCTTTCTCCAGCGCGAGCGGCTGCCGCATCATTCCAACGGGATGCGCTTCAGCGCGTTCGACCAAGCGGGCGCGCCGTTGGCCAGCCGCGTCTCCTATTCGGTCGGCGGCGGCGCGGTCGTCGACGAGGCGTCGGTCGCGCGCAATGCGCCGCCCGAGGGCGCCTGGGACGTGCCGTACGGCTACAGTTCGGGCGACCAGTTGCTCGCGATCGCCGCGCGCGACGACGTCACCATCGCCGACATCGCCCGCGCCAACGAACGTGCCGGGCTCGACGATGCCGAGATCGACCGGCGCCTGGCCGAGATCGCCGACGCGATGTCGGCCTGCATCGACCGCGGCATGGCCGTGGACGGCATCCTGCCCGGCGGCCTCAACGTCAAGCGCCGCGCGCCGGCGCTGCATCGCCTGCTGACCGAGCGCGCCGAGCGTGCGCTGCAGGACCCGCTGACGGTGATCGACTGGGTCAATTTGTGGGCGCTGGCGGTCAACGAGGAGAATGCGGCCGGCGGCAAGGTCGTCACCGCCCCGACCAACGGCGCCGCCGGGATCGTGCCGGCGGTGCTGCGCTATTATCAGCGCTTCACGCCCCGCGCGACCGACGAGGGGACGCGTATCTTCCTCCTCACCGCCGCGGCGATCGGCTCGCTGTTCAAGGAGAATGCGTCGATCTCGGGCGCCGAAGTGGGCTGCCAGGGCGAGGTCGGCGTCGCCTGCTCGATGGCGGCGGCCGGGCTGACCGCGGCCCTGGGCGGCACGGCGGCGCAGGTCGAGAATGCCGCCGAGATCGGCATGGAGCACAATCTGGGCCTGACCTGCGATCCGGTCGGCGGGCTCGTCCAGGTGCCGTGCATCGAAAGGAACGCGGTCGGCGCGGTCAAGGCGATCGAGGCGTCGCGGCTCGCTTTGGTAGGCGACGGTTCGCACCGGGTCAGCCTCGACCAGGTGATCGAGACGATGCGCAAGACCGGCCTCGACATGAACGAGCGCTACAAGGAGACCAGCCTCGGCGGACTCGCGGTGAATGTCGTGGAGTGCTGACCCGCTTCTGTAACCCCGGACTTGAGCCGGGCGTTCTGGCCTAGAAGAGCCGCGTCAGCCAGTAGCAGAGCGCCGCGACCAGGGCCGCGGCCGGGATGGTCAGGAACCAGGCGATGACGATGTTGCCGGCGACCCCCCAGCGCACCGCCGAGGCGCGCCGCGCGGCGCCGACGCCCATGATCGCGCCGGTGATGGTGTGGGTGGTCGAGACCGGGATACCGAACCAGGTCGCGCCGAACAGCATGATCGAGCCGCCCAATTCGGCGCAGGCGCCCTGCTGCGGCGACACGCGGGTAATCTTCGAGCCCATCGTGTGGACGATCCGCCAGCCGCCCATCAACGTGCCCAGGCCCATCGCCGCCTGGCAGCTCAGCACCACCCAGAACGGCACGTGGAAAGCACCTTCGAGCGCCCCTTGCGAGTAGAGCAGGACGGCGATGATCCCCATCGTCTTTTGCGCGTCGTTGCCGCCATGGCCGAGCGAGTAGAGCGCCGAGGTGAACAATTGCGTCCGGCGGAAGACGCGTTCGGCGGGGTTCGCCGCCATGCCGCGGAACAGCCAGGCGACCAGGATCATCAGCAGCAGCGCGACCGCCATGCCCAGCAACGGCGCGAGGAAGATGAAGGCGGTCGTCTTGATCACCCCGGACCAGACCACGGCTCCCATTCCCGCCTTGGTGATGCCGGCGCCCAGCAGGCCGCCGATCAGCGCGTGGCTGCTCGACGAAGGGATGCCGAGCACCCAGGTGATCACGTTCCACAAGATCGCGCCGATCAGCGCGGCGAAGATCACCGCGGGGGTGACGATGTCGGCCTCGATGATGCCCTTGCCGATCGTCTCGGCGACGTGGAGGCCGAAGAACAGGAAGGCGATGAAGTTGAAGAAGGCGGCCCAGGCCACCGCCAGCTGCGGGCTCAGCACCCGGGTCGAAACGACGGTGGCGATCGAATTGGCCGCGTCGTGGAGGCCGTTCAGGAAATCGAACAGCAACGCAACGCCGATCAGCGCCACCAGCAGGTAAAAGGGGATCGCGCCGTCCATCAGGCGTGGTCGATCACAATGCCTTCGATCTCGTCGGCGACGTCCTCGAACCGGTCGAGCACCTTCTCGAGATGGATGTAGATCTCGCGGCCGACGAAGAAGGCCATCGGCCCGCTGTCCCCGCGCGCCTGATAAAGCGTCTTGAGGCCGGCATCGTAAAGCTCGTCGGCCTCGCCCTCGAGCCGGACGATCCCCTCGGTCAGCTCGTGCAGCCTGGCGGCGTTGCGGCCGGTGTTGCGGAGCAGCGGGACCGCTTCGGCGACGAGCCGCGCCGCCTGACCGGCGAGGCTGCTCATTTCCTTCATCTGCGGCGCGAAGCTGTCGACCTCGTAAAGCGTGATCGCCTTGGCGGTCTGCCACATCTCGTCGATCGCATCGTCCATCGAGGAGGTGAGCGCGGTGATCGCGCTGCGGTCGAACGGCGTGATGAACGAGCGGCGCACTGCGACGAGCACGTCGCGCGTAACCTCGTCGGCGGCCTTTTCGTGCTCGTGGATGCGGCGGCAGGAGGTAGCGATGCCCTCTCCACCCTCGAACAGGCCGGCAAGCGCGTCGGCGCCGGCGACGAGGATTTGGGCATGGCGTTCGAACAGGTCGAAGAAGCGGTCTTCCTTCGGCATGATCGCGCGGATGAATCTCAGCATCCTGTACCCCCAGGAGAATCGGTTGACGCCCATCACCACCAGCGAGGCGCGCGGAATGGAATCGTCTTTGCCCGCGCTAAAAGACAGAATTATTACGGCGAGCTCGGGTTCTTCGACCAGCCCGGCGGCTTCCTCGGCGGGAAACCAGCGCCGCTCGCGCTCACCGCGCTCGGGCCAGCGCTCGGCCTCGCGGGTGACCAGCAGCGGATAGACGGTGACGATCGCCGCCGCGGCGCCTCCCCGCCGCCGTTTTTCGTAGCGATAGGCGCCGATCGGTGCGGTCGCGATCCGCCCTTCGACGCCGGCTTCCTCGAACGCCTCGCGCGCCGCCGATTCGTAGTTGAGGAAGGAGGGGATCGGATTGCCCTTGGGCACCACCCAGCGGCGGCGCTCCCTGGAGGTGATCAGGAGGATCTCGACCGCCCCTTCCGCATCGACCCTGTAGGGCAGCACGCCATATTGGGTGATCAAATCCGCGCTCCAAGCCGCCTCATGCCCTGTTGACGCGATCAACGCACAAAGGCCACATCGCGGCCAACAATAATCCGAATCGCCCGCGGGAGGGAAACCCAATGCGCCTGAAACTGTTCGCCGCGCTCGCGCTGGCGCCGCTTACCGCCGTCATCGCCCAGGAAGGCGCCGCGCCGGCGCAGGTCGAGAAGCCCGCCGCTTTGGTCGCCGACGGCATCCCGGCCGTGCCGGCCGCGCTCGCGGCGCGGACCCGGCCCTATATGGAGTTCCGCACCGCCGGCTTTTCGGGCTGGAACCCGCGCGACCGATCGATGCTGATCACCACCAGGTTCGGCAACACCGCCCAGCTCCACCGCGTCGCCGCGCCGATGGGCGCGCGCGAGCAGATCAGCTTCGAGGTCGAGCCGGTCAACGGCAGCTGGTCGCCCACCGGCGACGTGCTCGCGGTGCAGAAGGACGTCGGCGGCAGCGAGTTCTTCCAGCTCTACACGCTGGCCAACGGCCGGCTGACCCTGCTGACCGACGGCCGCAGCCGCAACGAATTGGGGCCCTGGAGCCATGACGGGCGCTGGCTCGGCTATTCCTCGACCCGCCGCAACGGCACGGATTCCGACCTTTACGTCGTCGATCCCCGCGAGCCCTCGACCAACCGAATGGTCGCCCAGGTCCGCGGCGGCGGCTGGGCGCTCACCGATTTCTCCCCCGACGGCCGCCGCGCCGTCGCGATCAACTATATCTCGGTCACCCGCTCCAACCTCTACATCCTCGATCTCGCCAGCGGCGCGATGACTTCGATTGGCGAGCCCGATCGCGACATTTCCTATGGCGGCGCCGCCTTCTCCCCCGACGGCACCTTGTGGGCGAGCTCCGACGAAGGCTCGGAGTTCCAGCGGCTCGGCACGGTCGAAATCGCCACCGGCGCCTTCACCCCGCTCGTCACCAATATCAACTGGGACGTGGAGGGCTTCGATATCTCCGAGGACGGCCGCACCATCGCCTTCACCACCAACGAGGCCGGAATCGGCCGGCTGCACCTGCTCGACCCGCGCACGCGGCGCGTGCGCACCGTCACCGCGCTGCCCGCCGGGACGATCGGCGGGGTCGAGATCGCGCCCTGGGGCACGATCGGCTTCAGCCTTTCGTCGGCGCGCAGCCCGTCCGACGCTTATTCGGTCGATCCGCGCACGCTGGCGGTGACCCGCTGGACGCGCAGCGAAACCGGCGGGCTCGACGCCGCCGCCAATGTCGAGCCCGAGCTGGTCGCGGTGCGCAGCTTCGACGGCGAGAACGTCTCGGGCTTCCTCTACCGCCCCGATCCGGCGCGCTTCCCCGGGCGGCGGCCGCTGATCGTCAACATCCACGGCGGGCCCGAGGGCCAGTCGCGGCCGGGCTTCCTCGGGCGCAACAATTATCTGATCAACGAACTCGGCATCGCCATCTTCTATCCCAATGTCCGCGGCTCGACCGGCTACGGCAAGCGCTTCGTCAGCCTCGACAACGGCCCGGCCCAGCGCGAGAATTCGGTGAAGGACATCGGCGCCTTCCTCGACAGGCTGAGCCAGGATCCGGCGCTCGATCCGGCCCGCTTCGCCGTCACCGGCGGCTCCTATGGCGGCTATATGTGCTACGCCTCGGCGATCCGCTACGGCGACCGACTGCGCGCGGCCAATTGCGTCGTCGCCATTTCGAACTGGGTGACCTTCCTCGAAAACACCCAATCCTACCGCCGCGACCTCAGGCGGGTCGAATATGGCGACGAGCGCGACCCGGCCCAGCGCGCCGCCTTGACCGCGATCAGCCCGCTGACCCATGTCGCCGATCTGCGCATCCCGCTGATGGTCGTCACCGGCGGCAACGATCCCAGGGTGCCGCCGAGCGAAGCCGAGCAGATGGTGCGCGCGGTGCGCGCCGCCGGCCGGCCCGCCTGGCATCTGCTCGGCCAGAACGAGGGCCACGGCTTCGCCAAGAAGGAGAATCAGGATTACCAATTCTGGGTCGGCCTGATGTTCTGGGAAGCGAATCTGCTCGGGCCCGCGCGCTGAGCCGGAAAGAGTTGCACGCGCAAGCGTTCGGCGTGGGGAGCCTTTCATGCGCATGCTGACCCTCGCCGCAACCCTGATCCTCGCCGCCTGCGTTTCGGGCAGCGGGACCCGGCAGGTGGCGCCGATCCTGACCACGCCCGAGGCGCATGACGCGTCCAGCTTCGCCCGGCCCGAAATCGCGCGGGTCACTCATGTCGCGCTCGACCTCGACGCCGATTTCGCGGCGCGGCGGATGGCGGGGACGGCGACGCTCGATATCCAGGCGGCTCCGGGCGCGAACGAGATCGTCCTCGATTCGAAGGGTTTGGAGATCGAAGCGGTCGCCGACGCCGCCGGCGCGCCGCTACGCTGGGCGCTCGGTACCGGCGACGAGGCGCGCGGCCGGCCGCTGACGATCGCAATCGGCGCGGCGCGGCGAATCGCGATCCGCTACCGCAGCGGGCCGGATGCGGTCGCGCTGCAATGGCTCACCCCCGAGCAGACCGCCGGGAAGCGCCATCCCTATCTGCTCAGCCAGGGCGAGGCGATCCTCAACCGCAGCTGGATCCCCACCCAGGACAGCCCCGGCATCCGCCAGACCTGGGAGGCGCGGATCACCGTGCCCGCGCCGCTCACGGTGGTGATGTCGGGCGAGCGGCTGACCCCCGCGGGCGAGCCGGCCGGGCCGGGCCGCCGCGCGTTCCGCTTCCGCATGACCCATCCGGTCGCGCCTTATCTGATCGCGATCGCCGCCGGCGACATCGCCTTTCGCCGGCTGGGGCGGCGCACCGGCGTGTGGACCGAGCCGGTCATGCTCGAAGAGGCCGCCGCCGAGCTGGCCGACAGCGAGGCGATGGTCGAAGCGGCCGAGCGCCTCTACGGCCCCTATCGCTGGGGCCGCTACGACGTGATCGTGCTGCCGCCGAGCTTTCCCTATGGGGGAATGGAGAATCCGACCCTCACCTTCCTGACCCCGACCTTCATCGCCGGCGACCGCAGCCTGGTCGGCCTGATCGCGCACGAGCTGGCGCACAGCTGGTCCGGCAACCTCGTCACCAACGCGGTCTGGGCCGATTCCTGGCTCAACGAGGGCTTCACCTCCTATTTCGAGAACCGGATCATGGAGGCGGTCTATGGCGAGGCCCGCGCGCGGCAGGAGGAATCGCTGTCCTGGGACGACATGCAGGCGGGCCTTCGCGAGCTCGGACCCACTTCGCCGCGCACCGCGCTCCACGATCCGTCCGGCGAGCTCGACGGCGGCAGCAGCGGCATCGTCTACGACAAGGGCGCGATCTTCCTGCGCACGATCGAGCGGGCCGTCGGGCGCGAGCGCTTCGATGCCTGGCTGCGCTCCTATTTCGACCGCCACGCCTTCCAGCCGATGACCTCGGCCTTGTTCCTCGCCGATCTGCGCGCCGGGCTGATCCGCGGCGACGCGGCGCTCGAAGCGCGGCTGCAGCTCGACCGCTGGGTCTACCAGCCCGGCCTTCCCGAATATGCGGCGCGGCCCGATCCCGCCGCGTTCGCCGCGGTCGACGCGGCGGTCCAGGCATTCGGCGCCGGCGGGCCCGCTTCGGCCGTGCCGTTCGCCGGCTGGAACTGGGCGGAAAGGGTGCGCTTCCTCAAAGGGCTGCCGCGCCAGCTGCCGCGCGCGCGGCTCGAAGAGCTCGACCGGACCTTCGCGCTGACCCAGAGCCGCAACTCCGAGGTGCTGTTCGTCTGGCTGCGGCTCGCGCTCGGCAACCGCTACGAGCCGGCGGTACCGGCGGCGGAGCGGTTCCTCGCCGCGCAGGGCCGCCGCAAGTTCGTCCAGCCCTTGTTCGACACTCTCCTCCGCCAGGGCGAATGGGGCCGGCCGATCGCCGAGCGCATCTACGCCCGGGTCCGGCCCGGCTATCACAGCGTCACCCGGGCCGGGGTCGACCGGCTGCTGCGCCCCGCCGGCTGAGAAAAAAACGACGTGCCGTGGAGATTCCCCCTCCTTTTCTCCACGCCGATTTTCACCCCGGACTTAACGATCCTTAAAACCTCTCGGATTAGGAGATGATTTCACCGCTCCAGCCGATGGATTTAGATGTATCACGCGCCCGTTCCGTTGGATTCCGACCCGCCGGAAAGCGGCCTCCGCGAGGAGGGCGTGGATTCGGTCGTGCTCGACCTCGGCAACGAACGGCTGCGCGACGCCCATCTCCATAACGGCCAGGTCGAAGCGCGGGCATTGTTCGCGCCTTATTTCGCGGTCACCGCGGTCGCCGCCGCTTTGGCCACCGCCTGGGCGATGTTCGGCTCGGTCGACCAGAAACTGGTGATCGGCTGGGCGGCGATGGTCGCCCTCGCCAATTGGGTTTCCTGCCGGCGCGCGCTCGAGGCGGCCGCCTGGGGCACCAGCCGCACCGCCAAGCCGCGCACCCGCTGGTTCGCGGTCGCCGAAGCGGTCGGGCTGGCCGGCCTGTGGGCGGCGCTGCCGACCTACGCCTTCGCCACCCAGCCCAACCACGTTCAGGTGGTCCTCGGCGGCGCAATGGCGGCGATGATCACCACCGCGATGGCGCTGGCCGCGATCCCCGCGGCGGCGGTCGCCTGGATCGCGACTTTGACCGCCGCCTTTTGCCTCGCTTATTATTTCGGCGGCGCCTCGCTCGATCCCAAGATCGCGCTCACCTTCGTGCTGGTCGCCGGCGCCGGCGCGTTCGGCAGCGCCCGGCTGACGCGCTGGATCTTCGGCCAATTGAAGGGCCTCGCCCGCACCCGCGCCCAAGCCGAATCGATCCGGCTGCTGCTCAACGAATATGAGCATCGCGGTGTCGGCTGGCTGTGGCAGGTTGATGCCGAGAACCGGGTAATCTACATCTCGTCGCGGATGACCGCCCTGCTCGGCCGCTCGACCACCCAGATGATCGGCCATTCGCTGCCCGCCTCGCTTGGCGGGACCAGCGCGCTCGGCCGCATCCTGCTCTCGCGCCAGCCCTTCGCCAATCTCGAAATGGAGCTGAAAACGCGGCGCGGCGCGCGCTGGATCAGCCTGTCGGGCGACCCGATCGTCGACATGACCGGCCAGTTCCAGGGCTTCCGCGGCGTCGGCCAGGACGTCACCGACGTCCGCCGCACCCAGGAGCGGCTCACCAACCTTGCCAATATGGACGTGCTTTCCGGCCTGCCCAATCGCGGCCGGGTGCGCCAGCTGCTCGGCGAGGCGCTGTCGGGCTCGGCCGGCGGCGAGGCGCCGTGCGCGATCATGTTCCTCGATCTCGACGGGTTCAAGCCGGTCAACGACACGTTCGGCCATCCCAAGGGCGACGTCGTCCTCAAGAGCGTCGCCCAGCGGCTGCTCAAGGAAGCGGGGCCGTTCGGCCAAGTCGGGCGGATGGGCGGCGACGAGTTCGCGATCGTCATCAAGGACGCCAATAGCCGGCGCATGGTCGAGACGCTCGCCGAGCGGCTGATCGCGGCGATCGCCGAGCCGTTCCACATCGACAAGGCCGAGATCCGGATCGGCGTCTCGATCGGCTGCGCGTTCGGCCCCGTCGACGGCCAGAGCGTCGACGATCTCATCCAGAAGGCCGACCTCGCGCTCTACCAGGCCAAGAATATGGGCCGCGGCACCTGCTGCTTCTTCAACGCCGACATGCAGAACGAGGCCGAGGACCGGATGCGGCTCGAGCAGGACATGCGGATCGGCATCAAGGCCAACCAGTTCCGGCTGCTGTTCCAGCCGCAGATCAGCGCCGCCGACCAGAGCCTGCAGGGGTTCGAGGCGCTGATCCGCTGGCACCACCCGACCCGCGGCATCGTCCCGCCCAACAACTTCATCCCGCTCGCCGAGGAATCGGGGCTGATCATGGAGCTGGGCGAATGGGTGATCCAGGAGGCGTGCCGCGCCGCCGCGGCCTGGCCCGAGCATATCGGCGTGGCGATCAACGTCTCGGCCAAGCAGCTCATCTATCCGGCGCTGCCCAACACGATCAACGAGGCGATCCGCAAATATCGGCTCCAGCCCGACCGGCTCGAGCTCGAAGTTACCGAATCGATCTTCCTCGGCGATTCGGCCAATGCGGTCGACGTGCTGAAGCGGCTCAGGACCCTTGGCGTCGGCATCGCGCTCGACGATTTCGGGACCGGCTATTCGTCATTGGGCTATTTGAACAAAGCGGTGTTCCACAAGCTCAAGATCGACGGCAGCTTCGTGCGCGAATCGGCGCAGAACAAAGAGACCGTGGCGATCATCCAGTCGATCATCCAGCTCGCCAAGAGCTTCCGGATGACGGTGACCGCGGAAGGGGTCGAGACTGCCGACGATTTCACCCGGATGCGGGAGCTGGGCTGCCACCAGATCCAGGGCTATCTGTTCGGCCGGCCGATGAGCTTCGAGAAAGCGAGCGAGCTCGTCCACGGCATCCAGCAGCGGCTGAGCGCTTAGGGGGCCGGAAGGGACAGTCACTTTCACGCGCCGGCGCAAATTTTCGGGCGCGGCGGCCGAAAGTGACTGTCCCCAAGCCTCAGCGCTGGCCGGCGGCGAGCTGGCGCTCGTTGCCGCGGGCGGGATCGAACGAGGCGGTGACGATCTGGCCCTGCCGGTCGGCGGCGCACTGGAATTCGTAGCGCCGGTCGGCATTGACGTAGAGCGTCACGCGGGTGCTGCGCGACGAGCCGGCGATCGCGCCGACGCGGTAGGAGCGCACCTCGCCCGCGTCGAAGCGGCTCAGCATCTCGCTGCGGCAGGCGGCGACCGCGCGCCCTTCCGAATCGGACAGGGCCGAGGCCGGGCTGGCGGCGAGCAGGGCGGCGGCGACGGGAAGCGCCGAAAGCAAGATTTGTCTGGTCATTGGTTCCTCCATCTGCTATTTATGTACTATACCGTAAAGTACAGAATTGCGCATGGCAAGGGTTTTTTAACGCATGGTACAAAAAAATCTGGCGAGCATTCCCCCGGTCCGCGGCCGGCCGCGCAGCTTCAACACCGACGATGTGCTGGCGCGGGTGCGCGACACGTTCTGGCGCTACGGCTATGCCGGCACGTCGATGGACCAGCTGTCGGCCGCCACCGGGCTGCACAAGCCGAGCCTCTACGGCGCGTTCGGCGACAAGAAGCGGCTCTATCTCGCCGCGCTCGACAATTATCTGGCGCAGGTCCGCGCCGACTTCGCCGAGGCGCTCGCCGTGCCGACCCTCGCCGAGTCGCTCTACGCGGTGACCGAGCGGTCGATCGAGAAATATACCGGCGAAAGCGAGGGCGGCACCGGCTGCTTCATGATGAACACGGCGATGCCCGAGGCCGCCGAGGATCCGGAAATCTCGCGCGTCGTCCGCGAATCGATGGATGGGCTCGACCGCGCATTGTTCCGCCGCTTCCAGAGGGCTATCGACGCGGGCGAGCTTCCGCCGAGCGCCGATCCGCAGGCGCTGGCGATGATCCTGGTCGCCAACAATTACGAATTGTCGGCCAAGGCGCGGGCCGGCTATTCGCGCGCCGAGCTGCGCGTGCTCGCGGACAAGGCGCTCGACCTGGTCGGGCGAATCGCGGGCGCGCCGGCGGGAAATCCGTAAGGATCGGAGGCGCGCCGCCCGCCAATCCGGGAGGGAAGGAGCTCGCGGACATTCCCTCCCGGGGCCCGCTTTCCCCGGGGGTGGGGACGGGCCGGCCTGCCCCACCCTGCACGCGGGGCAATGGCGCTAAGGCTTAGTTGGAATTGGCCTCCTCGCCGTGCAGCTGCTGCCACTCGCGCGCGGTGTGGCAGATCCGGCGGCGCATCCGCGAATCGCTGAGCTGTTCGCGCACGCAGATCTGGCGCTCGGCGGACTGGCCGGCGCGGGCGCGCTGCTGCTGCGCCGCGGGCTCGCCGCGGGCGCTGGACGCGGGGAGGGTTTCCGCCGAAGCGGGAAGAGCCGCGGCGAACAGAGCGGCGGCGAAGCTGGTGATCACGATCTTACGCATGGGGACTTGTCCTTGTTCAGGTTGCTACGCTCGCGAAGGCGTCCCCCTGACGGCCCTCGCGGAGCTGTCTTACCCCAATAGGACACAGCGCGCATTGATCGCGCTTGCTAATTTTGTAGCACCAATGATTTCAAATGGATCGGAGGTCTAGCGCCCGACGCGGCCGGCGCGCCGGCTGTCGTACCACTGGCGGATCATCTGTTGGTAGCAGCCGGACTGGCCGTAGCTGCCGACCACCGAGCAGCTATTCGGCCGTGAATCGCGCGACACTTCGTCGAGCGTCTCGACGCGGGCGCCCCAGGCCTGCTCGGGCCGCTCGCTGCTGCGGCGCAGCGGCGCCGGAATGCGGTAGCGCTCCTCTTCCGCGCGGCGGTGGCAGACGACGATCTCGTCCCCGGTCGAGGGCGGGCAGGGATCGGCGCCGAACACCTCGATCTCCGACTGGCGCAGAGGCGGCGCCTCCTGGGCCAGAGCGGGCATGGAGGAGGCGGCGGCGAGCGCGGCGAGGAAAAGCGGCTTCATCGGTCAAGCCTGATGGCCGGGCTTTCCTGAACGCCCGATGGCTCGTTTCGTCTTCAACGTGGGATCGGCCGCGGCCGGATTGTCGGGCCAGGGGTGTCTGGGATAGCGGCCGCGCATCTCCTTGGCGAGAGCGCTCCAGCTGCCGCGCCAGAAGCCCGGCAGATCGCGGGTGGTCTGGATCGGCCGGCCGGCCGGCGAGGTCAGGGCCAGGACAAGCGGCACGCCGCCGGCGCGCGGATGCTCGGCGAGGCCGAACAAGGCCTGGACGCGGACCGTCACGGTCGGTCCGGCCTCGGCCGCATAATCGATCGCATGGCGGCTGCCGGCCGGGGTCTCGAAATGGCTCGGCGCGAGCCGGTCGATCGCCTGGCGGGCGCTCCAGTCGAGCGGCAAATCGGGCACGACGTCGGCGAGCCGGCGCTTGCCGGCGAGCAAGGGCGGCAACCATTCGTCGAGCGCAGCCAGCAGCGTCTGATCCGAAAGATCGGGAATCGCGGGATCGAAGGTTCGAGCGAAGGCGGCGCGGCGGCGCAGCGCGCGTGATACCTCGCTCCACGGCAGCAAATCGAGGCCGTGCGCACGGACGCCTTCGAGCAACGCCGCCGCGATCGCCGCCGGCGCGGCGCGGCTGTCCTGGCCGCCGGAGAGGAGGATCGCGCCGAGCCGGCGGCCGTGGGCGGCGCGGACCGTGCCATTGGGGGGATCGAAAGCAAGCTCGGTGCCGGTGACGATCCGATCGGCGAACAGGCTTTCGACCATCGCCTGGTCGACCGGCGCGGCGGAGAGGATGCGGGCGCCGGCGGCGATGCCGCCCACTTCCGCCACCGCCAGCCATTGCTCGCGCGCCAGCGGCGAGGCGGGATCGAGCCGGAAGCCGCGGCCGCCGACGCTGATCCAATCCGCGCCGGACGAATCGCGGCGCTTGGCGACGCGGTCGGGGAATGCCAAAGCGACGCAGGCGCCGACCTCGCCTTCCCCGCTTTCCGCTTTGAGCAGCCGGAGCCAGTTGCGCGCCAGCCCCCGCGCGGCCTCGGCGCGCCTGCCCTTGTCGCCGCGCCAGCGCCGCAGCCTGAGCTCGAGATCGGCGTCCTGGCCGCCAAGCCCGCGCTCCGAGAGGAGCACCGCCACGTCCGCGGCGGTCGCGGCCCAGCGGCGCGCCCCGGCCTCGATCAGCATATGGGCGAGGCGCGGCGGCAGCGGCAGATCGGCGATCGCCTGGCCGTGCGGCGTCGGCCGCCCCTTGCCGTCGAGCGCGCCGAGGCTGCGCAGGCGCTTGCCGGCCTCCTCGATCGCCGCCGCGGATGGCGGATCGAGCCAGCGCAGGCGCCGCGGATCGGCGACCCCCCAGAGCGCGCAGTCGAGCAGCAGCGCCGAGAGATCCGCCTCGAGGATCTCGGGCGGATCGAAGCGCGGCAGGCTTTGCGTCGCCGCTTCCTCCCACAGGCGATAGACCCGGCCTGGCCCCTGACGCCCGGCACGGCCGGCGCGCTGCGTGACCGCCGCCTGGCTGGCGCGCTCGGTGACCAGCCGGGTGAGGCCGGCGGCGCGGTCGTAGCGCGGCCGCCGGGCGAGGCCCGAATCGACGACGATGCGGACGCCGTCGAGCGTCAGGCTGGTTTCGGCGATCGAGGTGGCGAGGACGAGCTTGCGGCGGCCTTGCGGCGCGGGCGCGATCGCGGCGCGCTGGGCGACGGGATCGAGGCTGCCGTGGAGGCGGTGCAGGTCGATTTCGGGCGCAAGGCCTTCGAGCCGTTCGGCGGTCCGCTCGATCTCGGCGACGCCGGGCAGGAACGCGAGCAGGCTCCCCGGGCTTTCCGCCAGCGCCCGGCGGATGGCGGCGGCCATCTCGTCCTCGATCCTTCTCTCCGATGCGCGGCCGAGATGGATGAGCTCGATCGGGTGCGCGCGGCCCTCGCTTTCGATCACCGGCGCGGCGCCCATCAGCGCGGTGAAACGCGCGCCGTCCAGGGTCGCCGACATAGCGAGCAGGCGCAGATCGGGCCTGAGAGCTGCCTGGGCGTCGAGCGCCAGAGCGAGGCCGAAATCGCTGTCGAGGCTGCGCTCATGGACTTCGTCGAACAGCACGGCGGAAACGCCGGCGAGCTCGGGATCGGCCTGGATGCGCTTGAGGAAGATGCCTTCGGTGAGGACGGTGATCCGCGTCCTGGCCGAGCGCTTCGTATCGAGCCGGGTCGCGTAGCCGATCGTGCCGCCCACCGGCTCGCCCGCCAGATCCGCCATCCGCTCGGCGGCGGCGCGGGCCGCCAGCCGGCGCGGCGAGAGGAGCAGGATCTCGCCGCTGCACCAGGGCTCGCCAAGCAAGGCGGGCGCCACGCCGGTGGTCTTGCCGGCGCCGGGCGGCGCGACGAGGACCGCGTTCGCGCCGATCCGCAGGCTCTCAAGCAGGTCCGCGAGGACGGAAAGGATCGGGAGATCGGGCACCTGCCAGCCCCTATCGTCATTCCAGCGAAAGCTGGAATCCCATTTGCCTATCGGCGCCGGCGACGAGAGAGGTGAGATTCCAGCTTGCGCTGGAATGACGGGTGCAAGCGCTCAATAGGCGCGCGCGATGGCGAACTCGACCGCTTCGACCAGCGCCGCCTTGGCGCGACCTGAGGGGAAGGCGCCGAGCGCGTCGATCGCGCGCTGGCCGAACAGGCGGGCGCGCTCGATCGTGTCGTCGAGAGCGCCCGAGCCGCGCAGCAGGCGGGTCGCCTCGGCGAGGTCGAAGTCGCTGGCGCGCTCACCCGCCATCGCGTCGCGCCAGAAGCGGCGGTCGGCCTCCGAGCCGCGGGCATAAGCGAGGATAACGGGCAAAGTGACCTTGCCGTCGCGGAAATCGTCGCCGACGCCCTTGCCCATCGTCTGCGCGTCCGAAGCGTAATCGATCGCGTCGTCGACGAGCTGGAAGGCGATGCCGAGATTGCGGCCGTAGGCGTCCAGCGCCTGCTCGTCGGGCTCGGCGCGCTCGGCGACGACCGCGGCAATCCGGCAGGCGGCGGCGAACAGGGCCGCGGTCTTGGCGGCGATGATGGCGAGATAATGCTCTTCGTCGGTCTCGACCCGGCGCTGGGCGGTGAGCTGGTTGACCTCACCCTCGGCGATCACGCTCGACGCGCGCGACAGGATCCTGAGCACCTTCAGGCTGCCGTCCTCGACCATCAATTCGAACGCGCGCGAGAACAGGAAGTCGCCGACCAGCACGCTCGCCGGATTGCCCCAGATGATGTTGGCGGTGCGGCGGCCGCGCCTGAGGCCCGAGCCGTCGACGACGTCGTCGTGCAACAGGGTCGCGGTGTGGATGAACTCGACCGCGGCGGCGAGCTTGTGGTGGCGCGCGCCGGGATAATCGAGCAATTGGGCGCAGGCCAGGGTCAGCATCGGCCGCATCCGCTTGCCGCCGCCGGCAATCAGATGGCCGGCGAGCTCGGGGATCAGGGCAACCTCGCTCTGCATTCGCTCGAGGATCACGGCGTTGACATGATTGAGGTCGGCCGCGACCAGCTGCACCATCGGGTCGAGCGAGGGGGCGCGGGCGGCGCCGATCGGGTGGATCGTGGCGGTCATCTGGCGGGCGATGTGCGCTGGGGCGCGGCCAAAGGCAAGGGGCGGGCTTGCGCGGGGGAGGATCGGGCGGGACAAGGGGCGGGTGAGGGAGGTTCTCGTCTTCGGCGGCTATGGCGGTTTCGGCGGCCGCGCCGCTGTGCTGCTCGCGCAGGCGGGCTATGCGGTCGTCGTCGCCGGACGCAGCGCGGCCAAAGCGAAGGCGTTTTGCGACAGGCATCCGGATCTGCCGTTGCGGCCGCTCGCGCTGGATCGGAACGGGGGCCTTGGCGGCGAGACGCCATGGCTGGCGGTCGACGCGGCCGGGCCGTTCCAGGGCTGCGACTATCGCCTGCCGCAGGCCTGCATCGCCGCCGGCTGCCACTATCTCGACCTCGCCGACGCGCGCGATTTCGTGGCCGGGATCGGCGCGCTCGACGACGCGGCCAAAGCGGCCGGGGTGACGGTGATCGCCGGCGCGAGCAGCCTGCCGGCGCTGAGCGCGGCGGTCTGCGATCGGCTTGCCGACGGGCTCGACCGGGTCAGCGCGATCGATGCCGCCTTGAGCGCGGGCAACCGGATCGCCGGCGGCGCATCGGTGACCCGCGCGATCCTTTCCTATGTTGGCAAGCCGATCCGGCTGTGGCGCGGCCAGAAGTGGCGGCGGGGGTTCGGCTGGCAGGAAATCGGGCGGATCCGCTTCGCGCTGGCGGGGCGGCGGCCGCTGCGGCGGCTGGTGGCGCTGTGCGACGTGCCCGACCTCGATCTGCTGCCCGGGCGCTATCCCGGACGGCCGGCGGCGCGCTTGCGGGCCGGGACGGAGCTCGGCCTGCAGAACCTCCTCCTCTGGCTGCTGAGCTGGCCGGTGCGCTGGGGCTGGCTGCGCAGCGGGCTCTTGCTGACGCGGCCGGCGATCCGGCTGCAGCGGCTGATGCGCGGGATCGGCGGCGACCGCTCGGCGATGCAGGTGGTGCTCAAGGGTTGGCAAAACGACACGCCCGTGCGGCGCACATGGACAATCATTGCCGGAGAAGGCGACGGGCCCTGGATCCCGGCGCTCGCCGCTCTGCTGCTCGCGGACAAGCTCGACAAGGGGCTGCCGCCGGGCGCGCGCGACGCGGCGGGGAGCCTGACGCTCGCCGATTTCGAGGCTGCGTTCGCCGGCTTCGCGATCGCCACCGGGGTCGAGGAGACCAGGCCGGGCCCTCTCTATGCGCGGGTGATGGGGGAGGATTTCGCGCGCCTGCCGGCCGCGGTGCGCGCGCTCCATCTGGTCCATGGCGACTTTGCCGCCTCTGGCATGGCCGAGGTGACGCGCGGCGCGGGCCTGCTCGCGCGGTTGATCGGCCGGGTCATGGGCTTTCCGGCCGCGGGCTCTGAAATCCCGGTCTCGGTCTGGATGCGCGAGGAGGACGGCGTCGAGACCTGGCGGCGCGAATTCGGCGGGGTAGGCTTTTCGAGCCGGCTCTCGCAGCGCGGCGCGCTGCTGGTCGAGAGGTTCGGCGCGATCAGCTTCGAAATGGCGCTGCAGCTCGAGCCCGATGGCCTTTCGATGCCGTTCCGGCGCTGGTGGGTCGGGCCGCTGCCGATGCCGCGCTTCCTGCTGCCCCGCGAGGTGGCGCGCGAATATGAGGCGAACGGCCGCTTCCATTTCGACGTGCCGATCACGCTGCCGCTGATCGGCCCGGTGATCCATTACAAAGGATGGCTCACTCCGCTTTAGGCAGGCTGAGCCGGGCGAGCAGGCCGCCAAGATCCTCGCTTTCCTCGAGCGTGATCGCGCCGCCGTAAATCTGGGCGACGTCGCGGACGATGGCGAGGCCGAGGCCGGTGCCGGGCTTGCCGGTGTCGAGCCGGGCGCCGCGATCGAAGATCGAGATGCGCTCCTCTTGGGGGATGCCCTTGCCGTCGTCCTCGACCTCGATCTCGACCGCCTGCGGCGTCGTCTTGACGGTCACGAAGACGCGGCCGCCGCCATATTTGGCGGCATTCTCGATCAGATTGCCGAGCATCTCGTCCAGATCCTGGCGCTCGACCCGGACGACGGCCTGCTTGTGGCCGGCAAGATCGACGGTGACGTTCTCATGGAGCCGCGAGACGGCGCGCTCGACCGCTTCGAGCGACGGCCAGACGGCTGCGCGGGCGTGGGCCGACGAGCGGCGGCCGATCGCGCGGGCGCGCGCCAAATGGTGATCGACCTGGCGGCGCATCGTCGTCGCCTCGCGGATCACGGTGGGCCCGAGATCGTCGGCCTTGGCGGTGGCGGCATTGGTGATCACGGTCAGCGGCGTCTTGAGCGCATGGGCGAGGTTGCCGGCGTGGCGCCGCGCCTCCTCGGCCTGGGTCTCGTTATGGGCGAGCAGGGCGTTCAACTCCTCGGTCAGCGGCTCGATCTCGCGCGGCAGCCTTTCCTCGATCCGCGACTTCTGGCCCGAGCGGATCGCGGCGATCGCGCGGCGCACCCGCCTGAGCGGCCACAGGCCGTAGACCGCCTGGATCGCGGCGAGCAGGATCAGGCCGAGGCCGAGCAGCCCGAACGAACGAACCATCGTCCGCCGGATGACGCCGATCTGCTCGTCGATCACGTCGCGGCTCTGGGCGATCTGGAAGCGCCAGCGCACCGGCGAGCCGGGCAGGCGGACGTCGCGCTCGATGATCCGCAGTTTCTCGGTCGCGAACTCGTCGCTCTCGTAAAAATGGGCTTCGGTATCGTTGTGCGGCTCCACCCGCAGCCGCCGGTCCCACAGGGAGCGCGACTGGAAGGGATCGGAAGCCCCGCCCGAAATTTGGTAATAGAGACCCGAATAGGGCTCGATGAAGCGCTGGTCCGCCGGCGGCCGGTTGAACAGCACCTCGCCTTCCGGCCCTATCTCGGACGAGGCGATCATAGCGTTCAGCACATATTCGAGCTGCGCATCGAAATTGGTGGTGATAGCCGAGGTGAAAAAGCGGTCGAGCGCGAAGCCGCCCAGGCCGAGCAGCAGGATGATCCAGACCGCCGATATGCCGATCATCCGCCGGGTCAGCGATCCCGATTGGCGTGCGCCGGCTTTGGGTGCGCGCCGGCGAGGGAAAGAGGGACGCGGCAGCTTCATTCCACACCCCGAGCGCAAGCCGCCTTAGTCAGGCATGAACCGGGCCCGCCCGCGCCTATGCCCGCGGATCCTCGAGGCTGTAGCCGAGGCCGCGGATGGTGGTGATCACGTCAGGGCCGAGCTTCTTGCGGATGCGGGTGACGAACACCTCGATCGTGTTCGAATCGCGGTCGAAATCCTGGTCGTAAATATGCTCGATCAGCTCGGTGCGGCTGACCACCTTGCCCTTGTGGTGCATCAGATAGGAGAGCAATTTATATTCCTGCGCCGTCAATTTCACCGGCTCGCCGTCGAGGGTGACCTTGCCCGAGCGGGTGTCGAGGCGGACATCGCCGGCGATCAGCTCGGAGCTCGCATTGCCCGAGGCGCGGCGGATGAGGGCGCGCAGACGGGCGATCAATTCCTCGGTCTGGAACGGCTTGGCGAGATAATCGTCGGCGCCGGCGTCGAGGCCGGCGACCTTGTCCGACCAGCTGTCGCGCGCGGTCAGGACCAGCACCGGGACCTTGATCCCTTCCTTACGCCAGCGGTCGAGCACGGTCAGGCCGTCGACCTCGGGCAGGCCGAGATCGAGGATGATCGCGTCATAGGTTTCGGTCGAGCCGAGATAATGGCCGTCCTCGCCGTCGGTGGCGAGGTCGATCGCATAACCGGCGCCTTCGAGCGTGGCGCGCAGCTGCCGCCCGAGATTGGGCTCGTCCTCGACGATCAGCACCCGCATAGACTTCCCCTTTAGCCTCGTCCTCGTCCCGTCAACCGGCGCGGACAGGAAAATGTTTCACCGGCGATATGGGAATAGCAGCGCGAAAGCCCAAGCGCCAATCGCCTATTGGCGGCGGACGACGCGGCCGGTCTGCGCGTCGACGTCGATCCAGATCACCTCGTCGCCGCGCATATATTTGAGCCGGTAGATGCGGCCGTCGAACTCGACGCCGATGAAGGTCGCGCCGGGCACGTTGATCCGCATCCGGATTTCCGTGAACGGCAGGATCCGCCCCTGCTGGGTCGCGCGATAGGCATTGTCCTGCTCGCGCACGCGGTTCAATCCGCGTGCGTCGGCGCCCGCCACGGGAGCGGCGGCGGCAAGCGCGGCGGCAAGCAGGATCAGGTTACGCATCACTTCAAAAACTCGGCTTTTCCGGAGGATTAGGCAAGGGGGATACGGCCGCGGCATTGAATAGGCCATGAATGCGGCTGTAGGCTCGGCTTAACCTGATCGCCATCGGCTGGGCACCAATCGGCGTCTCGCCGGTTATCGCGCTCATGGCGAAGAGCAAAGCGGTCCGCGCGCGCAAGGCGCTGATAAAGGCGGACCGGGCGGCGGTCGAGGCGGCCGCGCCCGATCGGCGGAGCGCGGCGATGAAGGCGCTGTCCTGGGCGAGCGAGCTCGGCGACCAGCCGCAATTGCTGACCCTGTCGGGCGGCGTGCTCGCGTTCGGGCTGATCCGCGGCGACGGGCGGATGGCGGGCGCGGGCGGGCGGATGATCGCCGCGCATCTGCTGGCCACCGCCGCCAAGAACTTCGTCAAGCACCGCATCGACCGCACCCGGCCGCGCAGCGCCAAGAGCCGCGACGGGCACAAGCTGAAGCCGGGCCATAGCGAAGCCAAGGAGAAGACCAGCTTCCCCTCGGGCCACAGCGCCGGCGCGATCGCCGTCGCCCGCGCCTTCACCCGCCACTATCCCGAGCACAAGGCGGCGGCGCTCGGAGCCGGCGCCGCGATCGCGCTCGCCCAGATCCCGCGCTCCGCCCATTATCCGACCGACGTCGCCGCCGGGCTGGCGATCGGGCTGGCCGCCGAGAAGGCGGTCGACGCGATCTGGCCCGGCTGACGCTCCGGCGGTCAGCGCGCGGCCGCCGGCAGCAGCTTCGGATTGCGCAGCAGCGCCGCCGAGATCAGGGCGACGAGCAGGCCGACCGGGAAGACTTCGAGGAAGGTCAGGGGCAGGCGGAACAAGGGATTGGCGTAGCTCGCGCGCATCGACTCCATCTCCGCGACCTGCGCGGCGATCGCCGCCGCGGAGGCGCCCTCGGCCTGGCTGTGCCGGATCATCGCGGCGATATATTCGTCCATGAAGCGGTAGCCGGTCGCGGCGAGATAGGCCTCCCAGACGCAGACATAGGCGATGCCGGCGACCACGGCGATGGCGAGGCCCATGCCGAAAGCGGGCAGGAATTTGATCACCCCGCCGCGCTCGACGTCGCGATAGCGCTTCACCCCGACGAAGATGAAGGTCAGCGCCACCAGCATGACGAGGTAGCCGAACCATAAGGAATGGGTGCCTTCGGGGCCGAGAACCAAAGCGGCGGTGATGACGGCGGCGATGACGGAGCCGGAGAGGAGGCCGTAGACGAGGGCGTATTTCATGGCGTGTCTTCCCTGTTGAAGGTCGGTTTCGCGGAGTGGCGCGTCATTGCGCCGGCGGCTCCCACAATTCGATCGGATTGCCTTCCGGATCGTGGATGCGCGCGAAATCGCCGGCCCCGGTGTTCCTTTGCTCCCCGGTGACTTCGACGCCGGCGGCGCGCAGCCGTTCGAGCAGGCCGTCGAGGTCGCGCACGCGCAGATTGACCATCGCCGAGCGGTCGGCGGGGAAATAATCGGTCGCCGCCTTGAACGGCTCGAACACCATCGGCCCGCCCTCGTGATACCAGCAATATTGGTTCGACACCCCGTTCTCGTCGGTGCCGATCCCGCCGCCGACCCCGAGCTGCTCGCGATACCAGGCCTTGAGGCTGTCCGGATCCTTCGCCCGGAAGAAGAAACCACCCATTCCTACGACCGGCATGTCCGTGCTCCCTTGCTTGATGCGGGTTCGCTCATAGCGGACGCCGATCGGGCGCGATATCGCCCGAAAGGGTGATTTCGCCCGGATCGCCTGTTTGGGTGCGGGAAAAGCTGTTCCCCGGCGAAAGCCGGGGTCCAGTGGCACGAAGGTAAGTCTGGACCCCGGCTTTCGCCGGGGAACGACTTATGGAATGAGCGCCAGCGAGCGCGCTTTCTCGATCGCCTGGACGCGCTTTTGCACTTCGAGCTTCTCGAACAGGCGGCCGACATGGGTCTTGACCGTGTTGGGCGAGATGCCGAGCGCGCGCGCCAATTCCTTGTTCGACCGGCCCGAGGCGAGCAGCGCCAGGATCTCGCACTCGCGCGGCGTGAGCCCCAATGAGCGGATCGCCGCGTCGTTGCGCTCGAACGCCGCCGCCCGCTGCCGCGGCGTCAGCCTGCGCCCGGCCCACAGGCCGAGCGCGATGAAGCCGGCGGCGATCAGGAAGAGGTAGATTTCGGTCGAGAAAGCGTCCGTCCAGTAGCGATATTTGAGCCACTCCAACCCGGTCGCCGCCAGCGCCAGCGCGGCCGCGTAGAGGAGGATGGTGCGCCACATGGGGGAAGGCTGCCAGAAACGGACGGTGCAGGCCAGCCAGAGCTTCAAGTTGACGGCCGCGGAAGTTGATGAGGTTTACAGGTTTACACATGCCATTCGTTTCCGCCGCGGGCGCCCGCGGAAGTTGACGATGTTGAGGAAGTTGAGGCTTGCCAAGAGGTGCGCGCGGGCGCGGCGTCGGCGGGCATGATCGCGGCGCGAGCCGGGGCTGCGACGGCGGGACGGATGGCGCGCAGCGGACGACAGGGCGGCGCCTGCGCCGTGGGCGACGGCAGCGGCCGCACCCGCCTCGCCCTGGCGGCGGCCAGCGCTCCATCCCAGGCGTGTCGAAAGCTCGCGGCGTCGGAACGACGGCATAGCTTGTAGGCGCTCTCGGTCGACAGGCCGACCCGGCGGCAGGCCTCGACCACGCAGCCGCATGCGGCAAGGTAGCGGATGAAATCGACCTGGCGCCGCGGCGTGCAGCCGTCGCGGCGATAGCGGAGGGGAACGGGATCGAACTCCGGGGCGGAGGGCGCCTTGTCGCCGGCGCGGGGCGGTCTTTTCTGGGTCATCCCCAGCTTGGAACATGAGGGGTGCGCTGTAGGAAATATATTTTTTGTCCGAAGTGGAGATGTGAGGATGACGGACTCCGGCTTGCCGATTTGCCTTTGATTTCATATGTTGGGCGCATGGCAGAGGTGCATGTCTCGCTTCCCGACGGGCTCGGCGACTGGGCGAACAAGCGCGTGGCGGAAGGGCCCTACGACAGCGCCAGCGACTATGTCGGCGACTTGGTGCGGCGCGACCAGGAGGCCGCCGAAGGGACCGCGCGTTTGCAGGCGGCGATCGACGAGGGCCTCGCCTCTTCCGAGACCGACACGAATATCGCGGACATTGTCGCGGCCGCCCGCCGCGGGCGCTGATCCCGGGTGACGCCGGTCCGGCTCCGCGCCGCCGCCGTCCGCGATCTGACTGAAATTCTCAGCTACAGCATCGAGACCCATGGGGAGGCGGCGGCGGAGGCCTATCTGACCGACCTGGATCGCGCGCTCGACAGAGTCCGCGAATTTCCGGAGCTGGGCGCGGCACGCACCGACCTCAATCCGCTGTTGCGCTGCCTGCCCTGTCGCGAACACCGGATTTTCTACCAGTTTGACGGGAAATCCGTTTCCATCGTCCGCGTGCTGCACAAAGCGATGGACGCCGAGCAAAGGCTGGAAGGATGAAGGGGGTGACGGGTACGTACCTGTCACCGATGGCCTCCAGAGCCGTTGTCCTAGATCATCGGAAGCGCGAGGACGAACTTCGCCAGACGATCAGCTTCCTTGTCCGTAAGGTCTCCCGGCAGCTGCAGTGCAACCTGGAGATTCGGTCTCAGATGAAAGCTATGTGAGACAAGCCCGCCGGTATTGCTGGGCGCTGTTTCCGCCATGTCCCCAGCTTCCAGCGCCTCGAGCGCTTTCACGATCTTGAGGACATGCTGGGTGCTGACGTTGCCTTTATTGTTAATCAAATGATGAAAAAATGCTCCGCTTAAGCCAGACGGCGCGGCCAATTTGGCATAGGAAAGGCCCCTCAGTTCCTTGACGGCGACCAACCGCGCAATCAACTCGTCTCTAAGGGGGCCGTTAGGGAATTCCTGATACTCGGTTGGATCGAAGTGAGCCATAATCGCCTCCTCTTTTTCGTTCGACCTGCCATATAAGATGATGATTCTCTGATGTCAAATATAATCTTATCTTCTTCGGCAAGGCGGCTGCTTTCGTCCATGGGGGTGACGGATTTGAATCCACTCCCTAAATGGCGCGCATGGCAGCGCCCGTCCTCGCTTATGAAAATCTCGACCTGATCCAGGGCTCGGGCTGGCTGTTCCGCGGGCTCGACCTTTATGTCGGGGCAGCGCTACATGCCGACCCTGATCGGTCGGACCGGCGCCTCTCGATCGACTAACTCGGTTCAGGCCGCCCGCTTGTCGTCCGCTGGATCGAGGCTGATCCGCAGCTTCGAGCCGGTCGCCGCCGCCAGCTTTTCGAGCGTACGCGTCGACGGCCGGAAGCGGCCGCTTTCGAGGCGGGCGATGGCGCTCTGGCTGGTGTTCATGCGCTCGGCGAGCTGGGCCTGGCTGAGGCCGGCGCGAGCGCGGGCGCCGATGATCTGCGCGGCGAGGGCGAATTCCTCCTCGAGCGCGTCGTAGGCGGCGACATATGCGGGATCCTTGCGCCATTCGGCGAAGGATTTCTCGACCGGGATGCCTTTCCAGCTCATTCGACTTCCTTTGCCCTTTCGAACGCCAGCCTGATCTCGCGCGGCGGCGCCTTTGGCGACTTTTTCACGAACGTCCGCAGCACGATCACGCGCCGGCCGGACGCCGTGACGTAGAGCGACCGGGCGATCCCGTCCTTTCCCTTCAGCCGCATCTCCCACAGCTTGCCATCGAGATGCTTCACATAGGGTTCGCGCATCCGCGCAAGCCCGAGCGATCGGATCAGGCCAACGATACGCTCAAAATTGGCCCTAATATCGAGCGGCAGAGCATCGACCTCGGCCCTGGCGAGCGCATTGACATATTCAACCGACCACATGACCGCTCATATCAAAAAAGGTATGGCCTGACAACAGGTGAACCCCGTTGAGCCCGCCGTCATTCCCCCCTACATCGCCCCGCCATGGCAGCGCCCGTCCTCGCCTATGAAAATCTCGGCCTGATCCAGGGCTCGGGCTGGCTGTTTCGCGGGCTCGATCTTTATGTCGGGGAGCGCGACCGGCTGGCGTTGATCGGGCGCAACGGGGTCGGGAAGACGACCCTCTTAAAATGCCTCGCCGATCTGATCGAGACCGACGAGGGGCGCCGGACGATCCAGCCGGGAACCAAGGTGGTGCTGCTCGAGCAGGACCCGCAGGTGACCGGCTTCGCCACGCTCCGGGACTTCGCCCTCGCCGGCGGCGCGCCGGTCCACGAAGTGGACGCGGTCGCCGACCGGATCGGAGTCGATCTCGACCGGCCCGCGGATACCGCCTCGGGCGGCGAGCGGCGGCGGGCGGCGATTGCCCGCGCCCTGGCGCAGGCTCCGGACGTGCTGCTGCTCGACGAGCCGACCAACCATCTCGACCTCGCCGGGATCGAATGGCTCGAGGAGTGGCTCGCGCGCTATACCGGCGCGTTCATCGTGATCAGCCACGACCGCACCTTTTTGAAGCGGCTGACCCGCTCGTCGCTATGGCTCGACCGCGGCCGGCTTCGTCGCGCCGAGGTCGGCTATGGCGGGTTCGAAGCCTGGACCGACAAGGTCTATGCCGAGGAAGCGCGGGCGGCGGAGAAGCTCGACGCCAGGCTGAAGCTCGAATTGCACTGGCTGCAGCGCGGCGTCACCGCGCGGCGCAAGCGCAACCAGGGGCGGCTCGCCAAGCTCCACGAGATGCGCGCCGCGCGGGCGGCGATGCTCGGCCCGGCGGGGACGGCCAGGCTCGGCCTGGAGAATGACGAGGTCCGCACCAAGATGGTGATCGAGGCCGAGGGCGTGGCCAAGAAATATGGCGAGCGCGCGATCGTCCGCGACTTCTCGCTGCGGATCCAGCGCGGCGACCGGATCGGCGTGGTCGGCGCCAACGGCACCGGCAAGACGACCCTCTTGAGGCTGCTGACCGGCGAGGTCGAGCCCGACGAGGGCAAGGTGACGCGCGCCAGGACGCTGAGCGGGGTGATGATCGACCAGCAAAGGAAGCTGCTCGACCCGGAAAAGAGCGTGCGCGAAGTGCTCGCCGACGGCGGCGACTGGATCGAGGTGCGGGGGGCAAAGAAGCACGTCCAGGGTTACCTCAAGGATTTCCTGTTCGAGCCCACCCTGGTCGACGCCAAGATCGGCTCGCTGTCGGGCGGCGAGCGCTCGCGGCTCCTCTTGGCGCGCGAGTTCGCCCGGCGCTCGAACCTGCTGGTGCTCGACGAGCCGACCAACGATCTCGACATGGAGACGTTGGACCTGCTGCAGGAGGTGATCGCCGATTACGAAGGCACCGTATTGATCGTCAGCCACGACCGCGACTTCCTCGACCGGACGGTGACGATCACCTTGGGGCTCGACGGCTCGGGCAAGGTCGACATCGTCGCCGGGGGCTATGAGGATTGGGAGAGGAAGCGCCAGGCCCCCACTCCTGCTCCCCGGCGAAGGCCGGGGCCCAGTGCTGACTCTGAAACTGGGCCCCGGCTTCCGCCGGGGAACGCGAGGAAGAAGCTGACCTACAAGGACCAGCGCGATTACGCGCTGCTGCCGGCGCGGATCGAGGCGCTGGACGCGGCCATCGCCCGCGACGAGGCGGCCTTGTCCGACCACGACCTCTACCGCCGCGATCCCCGGCTGTTCGAGGCGCTGACCGACGCGATCGCCGCCGCCAAAGCCGAGCGCGACGAGGCCGAGCATCGCTGGCTGGAGCTCGCCGAAGCCGCCGAGGCGCTGCAAGCTTGACGGCGCGGATGCGCGGGCGCAGCAAGCGACCCGCGCAGGAGAGGGTTTTCCTATGACGGCTTGGATTTCGCGCGCGGCGCTGGCCGTGCTGATGCTGCTGGGCGCGCCCGCTTTCGCCCAGGGCGCGGCGCCGGTGCCGCCGATCGCCTACCAGACCCGCACCCTCGCCAACGGCCTGCGGGTCTATGCAATCCGCGATCCCGGCAGCTCGAACGTCTCGGTCCAGGTCTGGTACGACGTCGGCTCGCGCGACGATCCGCGCGGCCGCTCGGGCTTCGCCCACCTGTTCGAGCATATGATGTTCAAGGCGACCCGCAACATGGTCCCCGAGCAGTTCGACCGGCTGACCGAGGATGTCGGCGGCTTCAACAACGCCTCGACCAACGACGATTACACCAATTATTACGAGGTCGTCCCGGCCAACCATCTCGAGCGCCTGCTCTGGGCCGAGGCCGAGCGGATGGGGTCGCTGGTGGTCGAGCCGGGCTTCTTCGCGTCCGAGCGCGACGTGGTGAAGGAGGAATATCGCAGCCGCGTCCTCGCCGCGCCCTACGGCAAGATGTTCTACCTCTATTTCCCGCAGATCAGCTACGACGTGCTCCCCTACGGCCGGCCCGGGATCGGCAGCATCGCGGATCTCGACGCGGCGACGATCGACGACGTGCGCGCCTTCCACGCGGTCTATTACCGGCCCGACAATGCGGTGCTGGTCGTCGCCGGCAATTTCGACCCGGCCCAGCTCGACCGCTGGGTGGACCGTTATTTCGGGCCGATCACGCGGCCGGCGGGGACGATCCCGCGGACCCATGCGGTCGAGCCGGTGCGGACCGAGGCGCGGCGCTACACCGTCTACGAGGCGAACACGCCGCTGCCGGCGGTCTTGATCTCCTACCCGATCCCGCCCGCGGCCGACGCGGATTCGGCGGCGATGGAGGTGCTCGACGGCATCCTCTCGACCGGCGAGAGCTCGCGGCTCCACCAGTCGCTCGTCTATCGCGACCAGATCGCCGCCCAGGCGAGCTCCTATGTCGACGCCAAGCAGGGCCGCGGCAACCTCGCGGTGTTCGCGATATTGGCGAGCGGCCAGACCGCCGAGGCCGGCGAGGCGGCGCTGCGGCGCGAAATCGCCCGCTTCCGCGACGAGCCGGTCACCGCCGCCGAGCTCCAGGAAGCCAAGAACGAGCTCCTGACCAGCGCGCTTCGGGAACGCGAGACCGTCGACGGCCAGGCCTCGGCGATCGCCGAGGCGGTGATCGTCGAGGGCGACGCCGAGGCCGCCAAC
This sequence comes from Sphingomonadales bacterium, assembly GCA_034668465.1. Classification (GTDB taxonomy): domain Bacteria; phylum Pseudomonadota; class Alphaproteobacteria; order Sphingomonadales; family Sphingomonadaceae; genus Allosphingosinicella. The sequence goes on along the minus strand of JAXDPI010000038.1, from coordinate 43,792 downwards.
CGGCGGCTGGCGCAGATCGCCGCGGTGACTCCGGCCGATATCCAGCGGGTCGCCCGGGCCTGGCTGCGCGATGAACGCAGCGCGGCCTTGCGCTATTTGCCCGAGGCGATGCGCGGCGAGGCGCGCAGCGACGCGATCGCCACCGCCGCGAGCGTCCAGGCGGCGGCGCTGAGCGCGCCCGCCGACGTCAGGATCGTCGTCCCCGCCGCCGAGGCCGAGCGCGCCGCGCCGCCCGCGCCCGGCCCCGAAGTGGCGCCCGCGGTGCCCGCGCCGGTCACCCAGCGGCTCGCCAACGGGCTTACCATCATCACCGTGCCGAGCCGGGCCCTGCCGCTCGTCTCGCTCGCGCTCTACGCCCCGGGCGGCGCCGCCGGCGACCGCGACGATCGCGCCGGGACGGCGGCGCTGACCGCCGCGGTGATGACCGAAGGCACCAGCAGCCGATCGGCGGCCGAGATCGACGCCGCCGTCGAATCGCTCGGCGCGTCGCTGAGCGCCGGCGCCGGCTGGGATGGGGCGCAGATCGGCCTCACCGTGCGCACCGCCGACGCCGACGCCGCCGCCGCTTTGATCGCCGACATCGCCCGCAACGCAACCTTGCCGGCCGCGGAGCTCGAGCGGCAGCGCGCGATCGCCGTCGACGGAGTCAGGGTGGCGATGAGCGATCCGGGCACGGTCGCCGCGCTGACCGCGAACCGCGCGCTCTACGGAGCCGGCGATTACGGCCATATATCGGGCGGCACCGCCGCCTCGCTCGCGGCGATCACCCGCGCGGACCTCACGGCGGCCTATCGCCGTACCTGGCGGCCGGGCAGCGCCACCCTGGTCCTCGCGGGCGACATCGATCCGGCCCGCGCGCGGGCGCTGGCGGAGCGGCATTTCGGCAGCTGGCGGGCCGGCGCGCAGGTGCCGGCGCCCGCCTCCGCGCCGCGCCCGGCACCGCGCACCGAGGTGATCGTCGTCGACATGCCGGACGCGGGCCAGGCGGCGGTCGCGGTCGCGCGCAACGCGCTGGCGCGAGGCGATCCGCGTTTCTATCCGGCGATCGTCGCCAATTCCGTGCTCGGCGGCGGCTACAGCGCCCGCCTCAACCAGGAGATCCGCATTCGCCGCGGCCTCTCCTACGGCTCGGGCAGCAGCATCGACGCGCGCCGCCGGCCGGGGCCGTTCCTCGCCTCGACCCAGACCCGCAACGACGCCGCGGCGCAGGTGCTCGGCCTGATCCTCGCCGAGATGCGGCGGCTCGGCGCCGAGCCGATCCCGGCCGCCGAGCTGGTCGCCCGCCGCGCCTCGCTGACCGGCGATTTCGGTCGCGACGTCGAGACCAGCTCGGGGCTCGCGCAGCTGGTCGGGAGCTACGTGGTACGCGGTATCGATCCGGTCGAATTGCTCCGCTATCAGCGCTCGGTGCTCGCGGTGACGCCGGGCGATGCGCAAGGCGCGGCGGCCGGATTGCTCGCGCCCGAGGGCGTGACGATCGTCATCGTCGGCCAGGCGGCGCAATTCCTCGAAGCTTTGCGCCGCGACCATCCGAACGTCACGGTGATCCCGATCGCCGAATTGAACCTCGACCACCCGAATCTGCGCTGAACGCAGAAAATAGGGACTGTCCCTATTTTTGGGTCAGCTGCGGCGGGCCAAAGCGAGGCGGCGGCGGATCGTGGAGTCGGTCGGGGCGCCGCGGGCGGCCTGCTCGAGCAGGACCAGGCCCTCGGCGCGGCGGCCGCTCTTGAACAATAGCCAGCCCAATGTGTCGGCGGTCGCCGGATTGTCGCGGTCGAGCGCCCAGGCGCGGCGCGCGAGCGGCACGGCACGGCCGACGTCGCCGCTCTCCGAATAGGCCCAGGCAAGGTTATTCAGGATGGTCGCGTCGTTATTGCCGATCCGCGCCCTGAGGCCCTCGTAGATCGCGATCGCGAACGGCCAGTTGCCGCGCTGCATCTCGCGCCCGCCCAAGAGGATCAGGCCGGGAACGCTGCGCGGATTTTGCTGGACGAACAGATTGAGGACGTTGTCCGCGGCCTCGATCTGGTTCGAGCGCTGCAGCGCCTCGATCAGCCGCATCGCGACGTTTTCGGTGAAGGCGAGGTTGGCGGCGCGGCGATATTGCTCGGCGGCGGCGGCGAAATCGCCGCGCACGCCGAGCGCGTCGCCGACCAGGACATGGGTCTCGGGCACGCCGGGATTGGCGGACTGGAGCCGGCGGGCGCGCGCCAGCGCCTCCTCGCTCTGGCCGCGCGCGAGCAGGGCCGAAACCAGCCGGACCTGGGCCGGGCCGTCGCCCGGGGCCTCCTCGGCGGCGCGGCGCACGGCGGCGAACTCGCCCTCGCTGAGCGGATCGAGCGCGGCGAGCGCGCCGGGTTGCGGCCGGGCGGCGCGGGCGAGGTAGAGCGCGGCGGTGCCGCCGTCGCCGAGCCGGATCAGCGCGCGGCCCATCAACGACAGCGCGTAAGCGTCGGCGTCGGGCAGATCGGCGATCGGGCGCAAGGTGACGACGACCGCGGCGGCGTCGCCCCGGCGCCACTGGGCGGCGGCGAGCAACCGGCGGGCGCGGCGGTTGCGCGGCTGATCGGCGACGAGGCCGGCGAGGCGGCGCGCGGCCTGCTCCTCGTTGCCGGTCTCGAAGTCGATCGCCGAGAGGAGGAGGCGCCCGGCCGGGCTGTCGTCGAACGCGCCGTTGGTGCGGTCCCAGAGGCGGCGCGCGAGCTGGAAATTGCGGGCGCGGGCGGCGAGCACCGCCTGGAGATAATAAGCGGTCGGATGGCCGCCGGTGAGGCGGTGCGCTTCGCGCGCGCCGGCCAGCATGTCGCGCATCCGGCCCATGTCGCCGTAAGTGATCGCGCGCTCGATCAGCGCCTCGACATTGCCGCCGTCGACCTCGAGCGCACGGTCAAACCAGGGCAAAGAGGCGGCGAGGCCGTATTGGCCGCGGGTCAGGACGCCGCGCAGCACCAATGTCTCGGCATCGCGCGGCCTGGCGGCGACGGCGCGGTCGGCCGCTTCGAGCGCGCCGGCGATATCGCCGTTCGAGCGGCGGAAGCGGGCGACGTCGGCCCAGACGCTGCCGTCCTCGGGCGCGACGACCAAAGCGCGGTTGAACGCGGCGAGCGCGTTGCCGCCGTCGCCGAGCGCCATATAGGCCAGGCCGCGGATGCGCGCGGCATAGGCTTCGTGCTCGGGCGCGGCGCCGGCCGCTTCGGCGAGCGCGGCACGGGCGTCGCCCTGGAGCAATTTGGCGTGGGCGAGCAGGTGCGCGGTCGCCGTCGCCGGGACGCCCGACTGGCGGGCGCGCAGCACCTCCGATTCGGCGGCGACGCCGTCGCCCAGAGCGAGGTCGACGCGGGCCTGCATGACGCGGGCGGCCTTGTCCTCGGGATCGGCCTGGAGCGCGTTGAGGAATTCGACCCGCGCGGTGCGCACGTCGCCGTCGTTGAACGCCGTCATGCCGCGCTCGTAAGCGCTGCCCGCGCCGCCGGAGCAGGAAGCGAGCAAAGCGAGAGCGAAAAACATCGTAGTCATCCCGGCGAAGGCCGGGACCCATGAACGGCGGCGGGAGAGGACGGGCGCGAACGCTTTCGCCCCATTCGGGGACTCCGTGTTCATGGGTCCCGGCCTTCGCCGGGATGACTCATGGGGGTGGAGGCGCGCGGCCATCATCTCACACCTGCAGGCCATATTGCTTCAAGAGGTCGTAGAGCGTCGGCCGGCTGATGCCGAGCAATTTGGCGGCGCCGGAAATGTTGCCGTCGGTCCGCGCCAGCGCCTTGCGGATGACGCAGCGGTCGGCGGTCTCGCGCGCCGCCTTGAGGTTGACCGGCAGGCTTTCCCCGGCGGGCGCGGCGAGATCGAGGTCCTCGGCGGTGACGAGCTTGCCGTCGGCCATGATCACCGCGCGCTTCAATCGGTTCTCAAGCTCGCGGACGTTGCCCGGCCAGGCCCAATTCTCGATCGCGGCGAGCGCGCCGGGGGCGAAGCCCTTGATATGGGGGTTCATCTCCGCGGCGAATCGCGACAGGAAATGCTTGGCGAGCAAGGCGGCGTCGCCGTGGCGCTCGGCAAGGCTGGGGATGCGCACGACGATCTCGGCGAGGCGGTAATAAAGGTCTTCCCGGAACGTGCCGGCGGCGATCATCCCTTCCAGATTCTGGTGGGTGGCGCAGACGATCCGCGTGTCGACCGCGATGGGGCGACGGCCGCCGATCCGCTCGATCACCCGCTCCTGAAGGAAGCGCAGCAGCTTGACCTGCAACGGCAGCGGGATGTCGCCGACCTCGTCGAGGAACAGGGTGCCGCCATGGGCGAGCTCGATCTTGCCCTCGGTGGTCTTGATCGCGCCGGTGAACGCGCCCTTCTCGTAACCGAACAATTCGGCTTCGAGCAGATTTTCGGGAATCGCGGCGCAGTTGATCGCGACGAAGCCGCCGCCGCGGCGCCGGCTGGTGCGGTGGACGCCGCGGGCGAGCAATTCCTTGCCGGTGCCCGACGCGCCGAGCAGCATCACCGACACGTCGGTGTTGGCGACCCGCTCGATCGTGCGCGCGACCCGCGCCATTTCGGGCGCGGCGGTGATCATCGAGCCGAGCACGGTGCGCTCGTCGCCGACCCGGCTTTCGAGCCGGCGATTCTCGTCCTCCAGCCCGTGCAGCTGGAAGGCGCGGCGGACGATCAGGCCGAGCTGGTCGATGTCGACCGGCTTCTGGTAGAAATCATAGGCGCCGGACGCGATCGCCCTCAATGCGCTTTCGCGGGCGCCGTGGCCGGAGGCGACGATCACCTTGGTCTCGGGCTTCAGCGTCAGGATCGTCTCCAGCGTGGCGAAGCCCTCGGTGACGCCGTCGGGATCGGGCGGCAGGCCGAGGTCCAGCGTCACCACCGCCGGCTCGGCCGAGCGGACGAGATCGATCGCCGCGCCCCGGTCGGAAGCGACCAGCACCTCATAATCGTCATAGGCCCAGCGCAGCTGGCGCTGCAGCCCCTCGTCGTCCTCGACGATCAGCAGCTTCGGCTTGAGCAGCTTGTTCACAGGGGCGTTCATGCGCGTTTCCGTTCATAATAAGGCGCGGCGAGATCCTCGGCGGCCGGAAGATAGAGGGTGAACCTGGTGCCTTCGCCCTCGCCGCTCTCGACGTCGAGGCGGCCGCCCATGGCGAGGATCAGCTGGCGCGCTTCGTAGGCGCCGATGCCGAAGCCCATTTCCTTGGTCGAGACGAACGGCTGGAACAGGCGGTCGCGGACGAACGCCGCCGACATGCCGTGGCCGCGGTCGCTGACCTCGATCGCGATGTCGCCGCCGCTTTCGAAGAAGCGGATGTCGACCGGCGCGGCCGGAGCGCTGGCCTCGATCGCGTTCTGCACGAGGTGGCCGAGCGCCTGTTCGAGGCCGGCGGGATCGACCTTGGCGACGAGCGCGGCATCGCCGCTCACCCGCACCGGATGGACGCGCCGCCGTGCCTGCGCGAACGCCTCGATCAGCGGCTGGACCGCGACCGGGCGCGGCGGATCGGGCTCGCGCGCGGCGCCGGGCGAGAGCCGGGCGAGCAGGTCGTTCATCTTGCGCACCGAGCTTTGCAGCGTCGCGATCATGTCGGCGCGGAATTCGGGATTGGCGGCGTGGCGCTCGGCGTTGCGGGCGACGAGGCTCAATTGGCTCACCAGATTCTTGATGTCGTGCATGATGAAGGCGAAGCGGCGGTTGAACTCGTCGAACCGCTGCGAATCGGCGAGCGCCTGCTGGCTGCGCGCCTCGGCGATATAGGAAGCGGCCTGGATGCCGGCGGTCCGGAACAGGTCGAAATCCTCCCAGTCGAGCGGGCGGCGGAAGCTCGGATGTTCGAGGATGACGAGCCCGGCGAGGCGGCCGCCATGGATCAACGGGATGCCGGCCCAGGCGCAGTCGAGCGACGCCAGCCAGGCCGGGACCGCGATCCGCGCCTCGCCCGCGGCGAGCCAGCCGTTGCGGATCGCCTCGAACTCGACGACGAAGCCGCCGCGCTCGACATGGCGCAGCAGCGCTTCGGCGCCGTCGCCCGCGGGCGCGGCCGAGGCCCAGTTCCAGCGGCCGGCCGGCGACAGCCGGTAATGTTCGTCGCAGCTCAGCAGCAGGCCGGCGGGCGCGCCGCCGATATCGGCGAGCGCCTTGACCACCCGTTCCTCGAGCGAGGCGCCGGCGCCGCCCTCGCGCCCGACCGTGTCGGTGAAGCGCAGCCATTCCTTGCGATAATCGTAGCGGTGCTCGAACAGATGCTTGGCGAGGACGACGCGCAGCCAGGCACGCAGCTTGGCCGAGGGCAAGAGGACGAGCGCCGCCAGCGTCATCACGAAGACGATGCCGACCTGGCCGATCAGCGCCCAATCGCCGCCGACGATCTCCATCGCCCGCGCCGCCAGCATCATCGCGATCAGATAAGCGAGGATCAGCACCAGCGAGACCGACTGGAAGGTGGCGGCGCGCGAGATCTGGATCTTCCAGGTCGCGTTGCGCACGCCGAGCGCGAACAAGGGCGCGACCGCGGCGAGGACGAGCCCGCGCAGCGCGAACAACTCGACGCCGGGAACGCGGGTGAAATAGGCGACCGTATAAAGGTGAAGATCATAGGCCCACATCGCCGCCAGCGCGAGCATCGGGAAGCGCAGCGCCGGGCGCGAGCCGGGCGAGGCCTGGCCGTAGAGATTGTGGACGAGGATCAGCGCGCCCGCGGCGATGATCAGGCCGACGACCTGGCTGGTCGAGGCCAGGGTCGCCAGGATCAAGGGCGCGCGCTGGAATTCGGGCATCACCCCGCCGACCACGATCTGCAGGCCGATCACGCCCGCGACCGCGGCGAACAGTCCCTTGACCGCGCGCTGCCCCTCATGCTCGGCGGCGCCGGCGAGGAGGCCGTACATGAAGGCCAGGAAAGCGAGGTTGCGGCCGCTTTCGGCGAGCTGGGTGAGGAAGGTGTAGGGGCCGAGCAAAGCGAGGAAGATCGTCCACACCGACATCGACGCAAAGGCGGTGATCAACGGCCGGTTGCGGGCGTCGCCGTTCCAGCGGCGCAACTGATAGACCGCGAGCGCGCCGTAGAGCGCGGCGGCGAGCAAATGGCTCCACATGGCGATGAAGCCGGTCATCGCGCCCCCTCCGGCCAGATCACCACCCGCGCTGTCTGGAGGAGGATGAGGAGGTCGAGGAACGGGCTGTAATTCTTGGCGTAATAGAGATCGAACTCGAGCTTCTCGCGGGCGTCCTCGACGCTGGCGCCGTAGGGATAGTTGATCTGCGCCCAGCCGGTGATGCCCGGCTTCACGACGTGGCGCTCGGCATAATAAGGCAGCCGCGCCTCGAGATCGGCGACGAACTGCGGACGCTCGGGGCGCGGGCCGACGAAGCTCATCTCGCCCTTCAGCACCGACCAGATCTGCGGCAATTCGTCGATCCTGAGCTGACGGATGATGCGGCCGACGCGGGTCACCCGCGGATCGTCCTTCTGCGCCCAGACCGCCTTGCCGCCGACCTCGGCATCGAGCCGCATCGAGCGCAATTTGATGACGTCGAACGCCATCCCGTAGAGCCCGACGCGGCGCTGGCGGAAGAAAGCGGGCCCCTTGCTCTCGAGCTTCACCGCGAGCGCGGTGGCGAGGATCAGGGGAAAGGTGAAGGCGAGCAGGAGCAGGCTGGCGGCGATGTCGAACAGCCTTTTGGCGACGCCCGACAGCCGCCGGCCGCTGGAAAAGCCGTCGGAGAAGATCAGCCAGGAGGGGTTGAGGCTGTCGAGATCGACGCGCCCGGTCTCGCGCTCGAGGAAGGAGGAGAAATCGTGGACCTGGACGCCGGTCGTCTTGATCCGCAGCAGATCGTTCAAGGGCAAGGCGTTGCGCCGTTCCTCGAGCGCGAGCACGACCTCGCTCGCGCCGAGGCGCAGCAGATGATCGGGCAGGCTGGCGAGGCCGGCGCGGTTGACCGCGCCGGCGACCGCCGAGGGGCCGTCGTTCATGCCGATATAGCCGACCACCGCAAAGCCGGCCCCGTTCACCCCGGCCAGCGCCGCGATCCGGGCGGCGCGGGCGCCGGCGCCGAGCACCATCACCCGCCGCTTGAAGCGCTCGCCGCCGAGCAGGTCGCGCAGCAGGATGCGGACCGCGACCATCGCGAACAAGGCGATCCAGCTCGCGTAGAGCAGGCTCGAGCGCCAGAAGGCGACCGGCGGGACGATGAAGAACAGGACCGAAAGGAGCAGGATGCCGAGCGCCAGCGCGACGATCAGCCGGGCGATCGCGAACCGCACCGAGCGCAGCGCCTGCACCCCGTAGACCCCGACCGCGAGCATCGCGATCTGCAGCGCGCCGGCGAAGGCGAGCATGTTGGGCAGCCGCGCCGCGTCCGGATCGAACGAGCCCGCCACCTGCCACAGCCGCAGGCTCCACCCCGCCTCGGCCGCCGCCAGCAGCAAGGCGAAGTCGATCGCCCCGAGCAGCAGCACCGCGTAGGGCACATAATGCTTGAACAGGCGGATCATGCGCGCGCCGCCCGCCGGGCAGAGAGGAGTGTAAGCTTCTCCGACATGGGCCGCACTGTCGGATAAATTGACAAAGTTTCGGTAAAGATCGGGGCTGAGGCTTCCTTTTTTGATGGTTGCACAAATGCGGTGTCTCCACATGCTGCAACGCGGCAAATGGGGTGTTTCCACACCCTAAATGCGGCTTTCGACGAGTCGGGGAAGATGGGATAATAGCGCCCAAGACTCATTGCCGTATTACCTCATGTAACGTAGTCTCGCTTCGGATGGATTGGGGGCCGATAGGGTCATGTCGATCATTTATGTCCATGGCGTAAAGGTTCGTTCCAAGGTTCACGGCGAAAAACTCGGCGATTCATTTCGCCGATGGCTTGGCCCCAAGCTCTCGGTGAATGGGGCGCCTCCCGGCTATGAACCGGTCTATTGGGGCGATCTTGCCGCACGTTTCCGGTGGAACCTCGAGTCGCGGCCCAAGACGAAGGTTTTGGGAATGGGTGCCTCGTCGCAATTCGCTGGCCTTGGGTCGCTCCGGGAAGCAAGCGCACGCAGCCGGCTGGACGACGCGCCGACGCCGGCCGCAATCGGACCGGTGCTGGACGGTCCCGCCTTGCCGACCGGGCAGTCGACGCCGCAGCTATCGACGGTCCCGCGCGAACGACGCGCCGATTTTCTTGCCGATCTCTATCTGGCGGTGCGGCCGACTGATCCCGGCGTCGACCCGATCATCGAGATCGACGAACTCGCCGGCCTCGCCAGCGCGGCTTCGGCCGTCGCAGACAAATGGGATGCCCTGGTCGCACGCGAGCCCAATGACGCGTCGCGTGCACAGCGCCTGATCGGCGCCGTCGACGCAATTCTGTCCGGAGAAGAGTTCATCGCAATGGGCGGCGTCCGCGATTGGATCACGAGGTCGGGCGAAACCCTGCGCCGCGCCGCGGGCTGGCCCGGCGACGCGATCTCGACGATCTTTGCGGAGCTCCGGCCGACGCTGCACGAGTTCATCGCCTATTTCGTCGGCGACGTATTCACCTACCTCATCGAGCGCGGCGACCGGAGCAATCCCGGGCCGATTCCGCGGCAGCTACTCGTCGCGCTGCGGCGCGCCAAGGCACGCAAGGATCAGACGGGCGAAAAAATCGTTATTGTGAGCCATTCGATGGGCGGCCAGATCGTCTACGACGTGCTGACTCAATTCGCACCGGCCGACGACGTTCTCGCCTCGCTCGCGGTCGATCACTGGATCACCTGCGGCTCCCAGGTTTCGCTGTTCGCCGAGATGCGCCTCTTCCTGGGACAGGCTGAGCGGATCGACGACGAAAAGCTGCAGCGCCCCGCCAGCGCCGCGGCCTGGACCAACTTCTACGATCTCAATGACCTTGTCGGCTTCATCATGGCGCCGGTGTTCGAGGGCGTGACCGACAGGGAATATGACACCGGCTACGGCCTTGCCTTCGCTCATACCGGTTTCCTGGCGCGGCCGAGCTTCTTCGAAGCCATGGCCGCCCGAATCTGACGCAGATCGAGGCAATGCGGAAGGATGTTTCTATGGCACTTCGCCCCAGCGAGAACACCGCCGGCACCTGGGTCCCCGATCCGCCCCTTGTTGCGGGCGCGCACGCGTTGGTCGTCGGGATCAGCGACTATCCCTTTCTGAGCGACGGCAGCGCTCCCGTCCAGCAGCTAGCGCCGAACAATGGCGGCCTCGGCCAACTCGAAGTCTCCGCCCTGTCCGCCGCTCGGGTCTTCGACTGGCTCAAGACGACCGGGGAGGTTGCCGGCGCACCGCTGGCCGGATGCCGCCTTCTACTTGCGCCCAGGCCGGACGAGGAGGCCGAAGTCCGGCGACTGACCGGGGGCCATTATGCGAAAGCGGACTTCTCAACGTTGCGCGCCGCGATCGAGGCGTGGGGCGATGACGTCTTCAACGGCGGTCCCGCCGAAGGTCCGAACGTCGCCTTGTTCTTCTACTCGGGCCATGGGGTCGAAATCGACGCGAGCCCGGCCATTCTCGCGTCGGACTTCCTCAATCCGCGCAGCCGGGGCGAGGGGGCGGGCCTGGCAGTGGCCGTCGAACCGATGGCGCGCGCGATCAAGACCTATGGCGTCGATCGCGCCCTGTTCCTGGTCGATGCCTGCCGGGATTCGTCGCAGCTCACGCGTGAGCTGGATGTCGTCGGCGAAAGCCTGCTCAAGCCGTCGCGATACCCGACGCGAAAGCCGGATGGCCTGATCACGCTCCGATCGACGGCGTCGGGGCTGAAATCCTACCAGCTCAAGACCGATCCGGCGACATTGTTCTGCCAAGCCGTGCTGGATGCGCTCGAAGGGCCGCCGCCGAGCCACATCCCCTACGACACCCAGACGATGCCCTGGCAATTGCTGTTCAGCGCGCTGGAGGGACATGTCAAACGCAAGGTCGCCGAACTGCTGGCGGGGCGCAGCGCCCTCGCCGTTCAATCCGTCGAGGCCGATGGCACGCCTTATAACCAATACATGCTAGTGGCGCGCAAGCGCGCTCCCGAAGCGGGTGCGCCACCGCTCTCAAGACGCGGCCTCGACGCCACCGCCACCGACACCGGGGCGGCGCTCGTCCGGGCAATCGACGAAAGCGCCAGGCAGGTGCTGCGCTCCGCCGATTCGGTGAAGCCGCGCGACATAGACCTGGCGCGAACCGGCTTCGCTGGCGAGGTCGGGGATCTGGTTCATCCCGGCGTCATGCACGCAATTTTCGGTCATGAATCGATCAGCGAGCCGTGGGTCGGATCCCTCCGACTCCTCGATGCGGTGTCGGGGGAGCCGGTCGACCACCATCCGATCCAGATCGTCGCCGCCCACAAGCAGGAATCGGACGACCGGATGACCGCCTGGATCGACCTCGTCGTCAAGCCGCGGGACGGCCATGCGCTTTGGGTCGCGACGGGCGGGTCCGAGGGCTGGCCGTCCTTTGCCGTCGTCATACCCCAAGACAAATACGGCGCGGTCCCGATCCGGCTCGATGTCGCGTTCGAACACCACGGCGACTGGCAGATCGCCGACATGACTGCACGCCTCTCCGATCCGGCCGGCATCGGCGACACGCCGCTGTCGACGGCCTGGCAGCACCTTTGGGAGGCCCAGCGCACCGAGATTTTCGGCAATCTCGGAGCAGCCGGCGATGTCATCGATCGCACCGGCATCCTCGAGAGCATCGTCCGCGACAAGATGAGCTCGCCGGTCGCTGCCGCCATCGCTACCAGCTACTTGCTGCGTTGCGGCAGGCTAAACGGCCTCCACACTTGGCCGCGCAACATCGCCGACTGGTTCGAATGGCTGCCCGACGGACCGGTGCTTTGGGCCGAAACCCTGATGCGCAGACGCGAGGAGAAATGCTTCGACAGCGCGGCGCGCCAGTCCCGGCCGTCCGAACCCGATCTCGACGACGGGGCGACAATGCAACTTTGCATCGACACCCCTGAATATGAGGAAGCGCGCAGATACTTTCGCATCATCGCGCATCGCGGCGCGCCCTATCTTGCCACCAGCATGGGGATGGCGATCCATCAGGCAGCCTTCTGGCGCAAGGCGCTGGAGCGGGACCTGGTTCCGGGCGAGGATTCCGTGGAAGTGGCGGAAGCGTGCGAGAATATCGAGCGTGCCGCCGGCTACTTCAAATCGGGCGGCAGCTTCACCCGATTCGCCGCGCGCGATGTGATGCTCGGACCCGACCGAGTGCTGGGTGAAAGGCTGCACGCCCAAGTCGCAGCCGCCTATGGCTGAGCTGGATCGGGCTCGGGCGCGATAACCCTTGCAATGTAGGAAATGAAGCTGTTCCTGATTTGTTTCGAATCGGGAGGCAAGGATGACCAAGGAAAAGGCGGGCCCTTCGACGGGGCTCGGGACGAACAGCAACCCTTCGATCCTTCGACAGGCTCAGGACAGGCGGAGCCCAGAACGCGCGGGCCGCAAGCGGCTCCGCTACGTGCGCTTCACCCGCTGGCGCCGCCGGCGTTTCTTCGCCTTGCTCGCCGAGACGGGGAGCGTGCGGCTCGCGTGCGAGATTTCCGGAGTCGGCCTGGGGTGCATCGCCCGGCTGCGGCGGGTGGAGCCGGGGTTCGTCGCCAGGATGGAGGCGGCGGTGGCGGCGGCGGATGCGCGGCCGGCCAGGGAGCGGGCGCGGCCGGCGGCGGGCCCCGAGGCGGGCGAGGGCGACCTCGTCATCCGGCGGGGCATTGGCGGGCGGCTGCGGGCGATGAACGCCGGCCTGCATTGGTGGGGGGCGCGGCGGACGCGGTGTTTCTCGGCCATTTGCGGATGATCGGAACGCGTCGGCTTCGGCGCGGGCGGCGGGGTTTACGCCGAAGAGCGCGTGGAACCGGCGCGAGCGCCTGACGAGCTTCGCGCGCGACTGGGACGCGGCGCTCGAGGAGGCCGAGCGCCGCCTCAATGGGCGGCTGACCGCGGAGGCGCTGAAGGGCAGCTGGGGGATGGAGCCCGGCGCCTTCGAAGCCCCCGAGCCCGAGACGTTCGACGTCGACCAGGCATTGCGGCTGCTCACTTATTGGGAAAGGCAGCGCGCCGGGCGGCATCGACGGGACAAGCGGGGCGCCTAGAATCCCGGCCTGCGACCGATGCAGGACTATGCAAGGGATTCGAAGAAGATCGGCGCCGGTTCTCACACTATTCGGCGCGATCCGGCGCCAGCCGACAAGTCGTTACAGAGGAGAAACTATCGGAACCGATGTCTTTTCTCTTGATTTCTGAGGCGTTTCGCGTTTCTAGGCGAGTCACGGAGCGGCCACGGGGGGCGCTCCAGGGGGAGATCGTCTCCCCCATGGGGGGAACACAATGACTCGACTCATCCGTCTTGGCGGTGTGCTGCTGTGCGCCGCATCCTTGTCGGCCTGCGCCACCGTTACGCGCGGCACCCGGCAGAATTTCACGATCGAAACCGATCCGCCGGGGGCGAACATCACGCTTTCGACCGGGCAGACCTGCGTTTCGCCCTGCACCTTGCGGCTCAAGCGCAAGCATGACTTCACCGTCACCGCGACGCTGGAAGGCTATGAGCCCGCCGAGGCGTCGGTCGATTCGCGGATCCGCGCCGGCGGCATTGCGGGCGCGGCCGGCAACGTCCTGATCGGCGGCATCATCGGCGGCATCGTCGACGGCACCAACGGGTCGATGAACGACCTGGTGCCCAATCCGCTGCGGATCACGATGAACCGCATCGGCGCGGCGCCGGCTCCGGGAGCGGCGCCGGCGGCGCAGCCCCAGCGGTAATTCCGCCGGACAGCGACAAGGCCGAAGGGGCGGCCGTGCCGAAAAGGCACGGCCGCCCTTTTTCATGTCCGCGGCGCGCCTTTCCGATGCAACTTCAACGACGGGCGCCGCGTTGATGCGCGCAAAGTTGCTTAAAAAGGAGTGCCCACATGGCGACGGCGAACGTGCTCGAGGCCCGCGGCGGCTGCCTGGTCCCACCGGCGGCGCAGCGCGGCTACCACATCTTCTACCGCGACGACGAGACCAACCATTGCCCGGGCTGCGGCCGGACCCATTGGTATATCGGCCGGATGATGGCGGAATGCGCCTTTTGCGCCACCGCGCTGCCGCTCGCGGCCGCGACGGCGGTCGCCGGCGGGCAGATCGTGCGCACCGTCCGGCGGCCGATGGTCCCCGACCACCAATCCTACGCGGCCTGAGCCGCGCCGGCTTGCCGCTGCCGCTCGAAGTGCTTTGAGTCAGGCGTGGCGTAAGGGCGCCCGTCGAAGCCTCGCGCCTCGGCGGGCGCTTTTTCGCCGGCGTTAACCCGCTCTTGGGGATGACCGCTCTAGACTCGGGCTTATGGCTTCGGGAAGCAACATCGTCTGGGTCGGAATCGGCCTGATCGCCTTCGCCTTTCTCGGGCCGGCGTTCCGGCCGGCGCCGCCGCGCGCGGCCAGGCCCGGCAAGCCCGCCGCGCATTCGGCGACCGCCCCGGTGGAGCCGGCCTCGCAGGTCAGCGTCAACATGGCGAATCGCGAGCTGGTGCGCGCGGCCGACGGCCATTTCTACGCCGACGCGATGGTCAACGGCGCCCAGGTCCATTTCCTGATCGACACCGGCGCCTCGATGGTCGCGCTGACGCCGGCCGACGCCCAGCGCGCCGGCATCGCCTTGCCCGCCGAGCGGGTGACGGCGCGCGGCGCCGGCGGCACGATCGAGGTCGCGCCGATCGTCATCGAGCGAATCGCGATCGGGCCCCTGGAGGCGCGCGGCGTCAGCGGCGCGGTCGCCCGCGAGCTGCCGATCTCTCTGCTCGGCCAGTCCTTCCTCGAACGGGTCGGCCGGGTCGAGATCAGCGGCGACCGCATGGTGCTGCGCTAGGTCCGCCAAGTAATTCGAAATAAATCCCGCCCGTCGCTGGACAGCACGGGCGAAATCGGAAATGCTGCCTGCCGGCCGCGGGGGGATTTGCCGGTTCGATGGCACAGGGATATCGGGGATGCTTCGCCGCCGCGGCCTTATGCCTGACCGCGCTGGCGGCCGCCGCCCCCGCCGCCGCCGCCCGCCCCCTCAATAATAATGCAGGCGAGGCCCCGGCTTTCCAGGCCGACAGGGTCGCCAACCTGATCGCCGCCGCCCCCGCCGCCGCCGTCCGCCGCGCCAATGTCGCGCGCCCGGGCCCCGCCGCCAAGGCGAACCCGCTCGCCAATCGCATCGCCGCCGCCCGCGCCGCCCACAACGCCAGCGTCGAACGCGACTCCGCCGCTGTCGAAGCGAACACGCTCGCCGCGCCCGCGCCCGCGCCCGCGCCTGTCACCGCCCCGCCGCGCTGCGATCCGGCGGCAAGCGAGGGGCCGGAGGATTGCGCCCAATGGGCGGCGGTGGCCGCGGCGCGCGATGCGGCCTCGACCGCCCGGCTCGCGCTCTACGCGAGCATCGCCGCGATCGCCGGGCTGATCGTCACCTTGCTGCTGACCGCCCAGGCGACGCGGGCGGCGAGCCGATCGACGGCCGCGACCGAACGCGCCGTCGTCCTCGCCGACTGGAGCGCCAGGCAGCAGCTGCGCGCTTATGTCAGCTTCGTCGGCTTCAGCCTGGTGGTGCGCAAGGACGGCGACGGCAAGGCGCGCGAGGGCGAGTTCGCCGCCGAATGGACGAATGGCGGGCAAACCCCCGCGGCCAGGGTCGAGGACGGGATCAACTGGCAGGTGTTCGACGGCGCGGCGCCCGACGATTTCCGCTTCCCGGAGTCCGAGCGGCAGGACGCGTTCGGCGCCTTCACTTTGGGACCGGACCGGAATTTCACCTCGACCAGCACGCTGCTGGACCTCGCCGCGCTGCGCGCGCTGACGCAGCCGGGCAAGCAGGCCTATGTCTGGGCCGCGGTCGACTATGTCGACGCATTCGGCGACGCCCGCCGGACCGAGGCGGCCGCCCGGGTCAGCGTCAGCGCCGGCGAAGGCGGCGAGTTCGCGGTCGCGTTCAACGTCATCAGGCGGCACAACGGCATGGACGCAAGCTGCGGCCGGCCGCCGATCCGGATCTTCGACATCGGGGCCTAGGGTCCGTACCCCATACCCGCAATGGTCGGGATCGCCCGGGTATTGAGTACGGACCCTAGGGCGCCGCCCGCCTTCGCACCGGGACGTTGACGTTGCAGACGTCGACCCCGCCCATCGGCACCTGGAAGAAGGCGCCGCCGCGATTGGCGCGGCCGCGGACATAGGCGGCGAACGCCGCGCCGTCGGTGCGCATCGCCTCGAAGGCGGGGCGGTCGGCGGGCGCCATGTCGGCGGCGAGGCGAAGGGCGCGGATCGGGATCGGCACCTCGCCGCGGTCGGTCAAATAGAAGCCGAGATTGCCGGTGCCGCGCGGGCGGGCGGAAAGCAAAGCCATGCCCTCGATCACCCGGCCGACGGTGGCGATGTTGCGGTCGAGATGGCGCGGGCCATGGCCGATCACCGCATAGAGCTCGCCGCCGGTGCCGGTCGACGGCGCGAGGTCGCGGCCGACGCCGACCGAGCCGTAGCAATGGGTCAGCCAGGCCATGTGCCGGCGCGGATCGTAGCCGACCGGCCAGCCGTTCGCGTGGCCCGCCGCCGGGGCGTAGCTGTCGGGAAAGCCGAGCGGGCGGATCGCGAGGCCCGCGGTCGGGCGCTCATATTCGGCGGGCGGCGCGGCGACGACGCCCTCGGGCAGCGCCACCTCGGCGTCGCCATTGCCCCATTGGGCGACATAATTGTCCTGCACCCGGTAGATCGTCGCTTCGTTCCACCAGCCGGCGCGGGCGAAGCGGCGCATGTTGGCGACGTGGACCGGGGCGAAATCGGGCGCGAGCTCGATCACGACGCGCCCTTCGGCAAGCTCCATCACCAGCAGATTCTCGGGATCGATCGCCCGCCAGTCGGAAGCCGCGCTGTTGGCGATCACGTCTGCCGGCTCGGTCGCGCCTTGGATCGGGCGCGGCCGCCAGGCGCCGGGCTGGGCCGAAGCTGCGGCGGCGAGGAGCGAGAGAATGGCGGCGGCGAGATGGCGCATGGAAATCCCCTTCCGGTTCGGCCCAGCGTTCGGGGAAAGCGGCCGAGGGATCAAGCCTCCATGGCGATCCTGCCGCAACGGCGCCGGCAAGCGCGCGGACCCGGCCCCTATTCCCCCATGGCCTCGATCGAGACCTGCTGATTTGGGTCGATCGGCGCTTCGACATTTTCCTCCGGCGCAACCGCGTTGCTCGTGTCGGCCGCCGCGTCACCGGACGGGGCGGGCGGATTGTTGTCGCATCCGGCGAGCACCGCGCAGCCCAACGCCCCGATCAGCGCGAGCTTTCCGTTCAGTCTTCCAAACATGTCATCCCCCATGAAGTGATTCGCTATTCCAAGGCCGAGGCTTCCGACAGCGCGGCCGACAGATCGGCGAACTCGCTATTGGCCTGCCGGAGCAACTCGGCCAGCGCCGCACTCTCGCCCTGATGATCGACGAGCTTTTCCAGCAATTTCTGGGTCAGCCCGCTCGTGCGGACGATCCGGGCCAGGGTCGTCGCCGAGCGGATCAGCGAGTCCTCATTCAGGTTCGAGCCGAGCACGAGCTTGTCCGCACTCAGGGCCGCAATGTTCGACGCCAGCGTGAACGCACCCGCCGCGAGCGCCGCCATGGCATTGGTCAGGATCGCCGGGATCAGGCTCGACGCTCCCGCCGTCGCGGTCAGCGAGGTGATGAAGCGCAGCCGGCGCAGCCTTTTCAATCGCAGCCTGATCCGATCCAGCGCCTGGTCGGCCACCGTGCGCGCCTCGTCGAGCGCGGCCGACAGAACCTCCGCGCGCGCCTCGAGCGCCGGCCAGCTCCCGGCATCAAGCGCCGGCGCCTCGCCGCCGACGACGCCTACCTCCACCAGGCTAGAAAGCTCAGGGCCGCGTTCGGCGAACCGGTCGCGAACCGCCGGTGCGTAGCGGCTGAGGAAAAAGGCGACCTCGTTCATACCCGGCAGGCCGTCGGTGCCTCCCACTAGCGGCCCCCCAGGAACCAGATCCGGAACAGCCGCTTGGCCCGGCCGGTCAAGGTGGACGGCGGGCGATAGACGGCCGCGCCGACCGCACGCGGCGACCAATTACCCGCTTGCGCGACCATTCTCAATTGCGGGTCGGTAACCGCCGAGAGGAAGTCCATGCCATTGGTCGAGCCCTGGAGCGCGGTCTCCATCCGCCGCGCGGCATAAGCGGTGTTGTATGTGCCGATCACCCCGATCGGAATCTGATGCTCCTCGAGATAGCGCCCCGTCTCGCACCCGAACAGGATCAGGCGCGCGCCACCCCGCTCGGCTTTCGCGTTGAGCTCGGCGATCGGAATCCGGTAGAGCTCGGACTGGGAGGCATTGCGAATGACGACGTCCCCGCCCTCGACATGCGACAGGATGACCAGATTTTGCCCGGACGCGGCCTGGATCGCCGTGTCGATCTGCTCCGCATAGGCCTGCCCGTTCCGCACGCCGTTGCGCGCGGCCGCCTGAGAGAGCAGAGGCGAACCGCCGATAACGCTGCTCGTCCCGCTGTCGACGACGAGCGACAGGAGATTGGTGTCCGCGGCCGACATCGGCCAATCCCGCAACCGCCCGGTTAGCTGCCGGGCAAGGCCGGGAGGACGCCCGCTGAAACAGCATCCCGCGAGACGCTCGGTAAGCGCGGGTGGCGGGCGGTTGAGAGTCTGGAGCTCGACCACACCGCCGAGCTCGGGCCCGGAATCGCGGGCGAGGCGGATGGATTGCGCGCCCGTCAGGTCGATCGACGGCCGTCCGTCCGGGCCCAATGAGGCAATATCGACATAAATTTCCGCGGTTTCGAGGGCGCGCGCGATTCGCGCTTGGTGGTCGGCAGGAAGCGCCTCCCGGGATTCGGCCCAATACATGATGTTGAGCATTGCCTCGTTGGCATTCAACTCGGTGGTCGCGGGCAGGCGAAGTTTGGTGGGAAACTCGGAATAGGTTCCGGGTTGCTCCAGATTCTCCGAAAGGAAGTTCGACTGGATATAGATATTCTCGCCTTCACGGCTCACATACAGGCGGATTTGGGACGGATCCCTGGTGTCCGCCCCCAGCCAGGAGTGTATCAACTCGGTCCGTGCCTGCATCCCCGCGAATGAAGCGGTGCGGCATACTTGCGACGCGGCTACGGCGACGCTGGAGAAGGCTGCCACGACGAGCAGCACAAGGGTCAGCAGCCGTAGCGGACGGGCGATTGTCGGCCCCTTGTCTTGGCGAGCAGACGCAAGTCGCCGATCCGAAACTGGGCGCCGCCGGTGAAGCCAATAGACCATGGAGAATCCCCTCGAGGCCGCGGTCAATCAATCAGCCAACGTCACTCCATCCAGACCCTAAGTCAATATGCTTGATTTCAGCGGACGAACGGGCGCTCTGGTGTGTAGCCCGCGACTGCGACCAAGACGGTAACAATGCGGGTCACGCCTCACTCCCGGGAAATATTGAGGCTGATCGTCACGATCGATCGCGGCCTCTATGCCGGCCTCCCACGTTGACCATCGGCGATTCGCAAGGATCGCCCTGTCACCGACGCCGCCTTGACACCTGTGCTATGCAGGGAAGGCGGGACCGATTTTCGCTTGCTCCGCAAGAGGTGCGCAATGACCGAGCCGACCCAGACGATCATCGCCACCCGCGGCGCGCAGATGTTTCCGACGCTGGCGCCGGCCGAGATCGATCGGTTGCGCCGGTTCGGCGAGGCGCGCCGCTTCCGCGCGGGGGACGCGCTCGCCCGGGTCGGCGAGGCGGGGCACGGCCTGACCCTGATCCTGTCGGGCGAGGTCGAAATCAGCCAGCATGACGGGGACGGGACGCGCACGCCGATCGTCACCCATAAAGCCGGCGCGTTCATCGGCGAGCTCGCCCAGCTGTCCGGGCGGCCGTCTCTGGTCGACGCTTATGCGCTGGCCGACGGCGAGGCGGTGATGATCCCGCCCGAGCGGCTGCGCGCTTTGCTGGTCGCCGAGGCCGAGATCGGCGAGCGGATCATGCGCGCCCTGATCCTGCGGCGCGTCGGCCTGATCGAGGTCGGCGCCGGCGGGCCGGTGATCGTCGGCCGCGCCGGCGACGGCGACGTGCTGCGGCTGGTCAACTTTCTCAGCCGCAACGGCCATCCCTATCAGCAGCTCGATCCCGATTCGGATTCCTGCGCGCGGACGCTGATCGAGCGGTTCGAGGTCGCCGACGAGGCGCTGCCGATCGTGCTCTGTCCGGGCGGCCAGCTGCTCAGGAATCCGGCCGAGAATGCGCTCGCCCGCTGCATCGGCCTGGTCGGCCCGATCGACCCGAACCGCCTGTTCGACCTGGTCGTGATCGGCGCCGGCCCGTCCGGGCTCGCCACCGCGGTCTATGCGGGGTCGGAGGGGCTCAGCGTGCTCGCGCTCGACTGCCGCTCGTTCGGCGGCCAGGCGGGCGCGTCGGCCAGGATCGAGAATTATCTCGGCTTCCCGACCGGCATTTCCGGCATGGCGCTGATGGGCCGCGCGTTCAGCCAGGCGCAGAAGTTCGGCGTCGAGATGGCGATCCCGGACGAAGCGGTGAAGCTCGAATGCGGCAACGATCCGCTGCACCTCGTCCTCGCCACCGGCGAGCGCGTCCAGGCGCGCGCGGCGGTGATCGCGACCGGCGCCCGCTACCGCCGGCTCGGCGTCAAGGGGCTCGAGGATTATGAGGGCGCCTCGGTCCATTATTGGGCCTCGCCGCTCGAGGCGAAATTGTGCGCGCAGGAGGAGGTGGCGCTGATCGGCGGCGGCAATTCGGCGGGCCAGGCGGTGGTCTATCTCGCCGGACAGGCGAAACGCGTGATCTTGCTGGCGCGCAAGCCGCTGGCCGCGACCATGTCGGCTTATCTGGTCGAGCGGATCGAGAGCCTCGCCAATGTCGAGATTGTCACCGGCGTCGAGATGGCGGCGCTCGAGGGCGAGGGCGGCCAGCTCGAGACGATCGCCTGGCGCGACCTCGCCTCGGGCGCGGAGACGCGCCGCCAGGTCCGCCATCTCTTCTCGTTCATCGGCGCCGAGCCCAATACCGGCTGGCTCGCCGCCTCCGGGCTGAGGCTCGACCCGCGCGGCTTCGTCTGCACCGGCGCGGACGCCGGCGAGGACCGGCTGCCGCTCGAGACCAGCCGGCGCGGCGTGTTCGCGGTCGGCGACGTCCGCGCCGGATCGGTCAAGCGCGTCGCCGCCTCGGTCGGCGACGGCGCGCAGGTTGTCGCCTCCCTCCACGCCTATCTCGCCCGGGCCGGGCAGGAACAGCCGGCGGCGCGGACCGTTCAGACGGCGTAACGATTTCAATCAGGAGCATGACGATGAGCAGGGACGACATTCGCGAGGGCATGGAAGTGATCGGCGCCGACGGCGTTCATGTCGGCACGATCGACCGGATCGACGGCGACCGGATCAAGCTGACCAAGGCCGACAGCGGCGAGGGCAGCCACCAAGGCCACCACCATTATCTCTCGCGCGGCCTGATCGCCGACGTCGAGGGCGACACGGTCCGGCTCTCGGCCACCGGCGCGGTCGCCGCCGAGCTGTTCGCGGAAGAGCAAAGCGAGGGCTGAGGCAGGCCTGCGGGGCTTGCCTTTCGCCGCCCGCCGGGGCTGAGTGCGCGCCGGGAGGGAAAAGGCGATGGGCAAGCTTCTGATCGCGCTGGCGGCGCTCGGCGCCTGCGCCTGCGCGCGGGCGGCACCCGAGCAGAGCGCGAACGCGACGCAGCCGAAGGCCGCCCCGCCCGCCGAGGCGGCGGCGCCGGTCGCGCGCGGCGTGGAGGACCCTAGGGCGTTCGTCGCCGCGACCTACGTCGCCTATCGCGCGAGCAACAATGCGACGCCGAACGTCGACTTTGCCTACAGCCCGCGCCTCGCCGCTTTGTTCCGCGACTATGCGGCCGCGCAGAGCCCGGACGAGGTCGGCTCGATCGATTTCGACTGGTGGGTGAACGGCCAGGACTGGGAGATTTCCGAGCCCGTGCTGACCCAGGCCGATCAGGGCCCCAACCGCCGCCTGATCACCGCCCGCTTCACCAATTTGGGGACCGCCGAGACGATCCGCTTCGGCTTCGTCCGCGAGAACGGCCGCTGGTATCTCGACGACGTCCTGGGCGGCAGCGGCGACGAAGGCTGGACTTTGTCGGCACTGCTAAGGGAGCGGCCGTAAGCGGGAATGGGGACAGTTACGAGTAACTGTCCCCTTGCTCCCCGCCACTACCAGATGTGGACGCGCTGGTCGGGCGGCAGATAGAGCCGGTCGCCGGGCTGGATGTTGAACGCGCGGTACCAGGCATCGAC
Organism: Sphingomonadales bacterium; assembly: GCA_034668465.1. Taxonomy (GTDB): domain Bacteria; phylum Pseudomonadota; class Alphaproteobacteria; order Sphingomonadales; family Sphingomonadaceae; genus Allosphingosinicella. The sequence goes on along the minus strand of JAXDPI010000038.1, from coordinate 21,525 downwards.
GTTGCGGACGACGCCGTTGACCCGGAATTCGGGCGGGCTGTGCGGATCGGTCAGCACCTGCTGGCGCAGCGCCGCCTCGCGGACGTTGTTGCGCCACGCCTGGGCATAAGCGAGGAAGAAGCGCTGATCGCCGGTCAGGCCGCCGATCACCGGCGCGCGGCCGTGGCGCGCCTGATAGCGCTGATAGGCGGCATAGGCCATTTCGAGGCCGCCGAGATCGCCGATATTCTCGCCCATCGTCAGCTGGCCGTTGACGTGCTGGCCGGCGGTCTCGAACGCGTCATATTGCGCCTTGAGCCGGGTGGTGAGCGCGGTGAAGCGCTCGGCCGATTGCGCCGTCCACCAGTCGCGCAGCCGTCCGTCGGGGGCGAAGCGGCGCCCCTGATCGTCGAAGCCGTGGCCGATTTCGTGGCCGATCACCGAGCCGATCGCGCCGTAATTGACCGCCGGATCGGCCGAGGCGTTGAAGAAGGGCGGCTGCAGGATCGCGGCCGGGAAGGTGATCTGGTTGGTCAGCGGGCTGTAATAAGCGTTGATCGTCTGCGGATTCATCGCCCAGAGCGAGCGATCGACCGGGTTGGGCAGCCGCGACAGCGCCAAATTCTGCTGGAACTGGGCGGCGCGCAGCATGTTGCCGAGCAGATCGTGCGGATCGACCTGCATCGACGAATAATCGATGTAGCGGACCGGATTGCCGATCCGCGGGTCGAACGCGTCCAATTTGGCGAGCGCCGCGGTCCGGGTCGCCTCGTCCATCCAGGCATTGGCGCGCAGCCGCTCGCCGAGCGCGCCGCGCAAATCGCCGACCAGCTCGATCATCTGCCGGCGGCTGTCGTCGGGGAAATATTGCTCGACGTAGATCTTGCCGACCGCCTCGCCGAGCGTGCCGTCGAGGATGCCGAGGCCGCGCTTCCAGCGGTCGCGCTGCTGCGGCACGCCGCGCAGGGTATGCGAATAGAATTCGAAATTGGCCTCGTCGAACGCGCGCGGCAGGAATTGCGCATATTGGCGGATGAACTGGTAGGCCATCCAGTCCTTCCAGGTCTGCAGCGGCACCTCCGCGAACAGCACGCCCTCGGCCTGGATCGCACTGGTCTGGCGGACGATGATCGTCGAAAGGTCGCCGAGGCCCTGCTCGCGCAGCAGCAGCGGCCAGTTGAACTGCGGCGCCAGCTCGGCGAGCTGGGCGGGCGTCATCGGGTTGATCGACTGGGTGACGTCGCGGCTGCGCTCGGGCGTCCAGTGCGCCTCGGCGATGCGGTGCTCGAGGGCGATGATCGCGTCGGCCTTGGCCTCCGGATCGGCGATCCCGGCGAGGCGCTGCACGGTGACGACATAGTTGCGATAGGCGGTGCGATAGGCGTCGAACTGGGGACCCTCGCGCAAATAATAATCGCGGTTGGGCATGCCGAGGCCGCCCTGGACGGTGCCGGCTACATAGCGGGTCGGGTCGGCCGGATTGGGGGTGATGCCGACGCCGACCGGCGACGGCCAGCCGGGCAGAGCGAACAGGCGGATCAGATCGTCGCGGGTCTGGGCGGCGGCGATCCGGTCGAGATAGGGGCGCAGCACCGCGGCGCCGCGCTGCTCGATGCCGGCCTCGTCCATCCAGCTCGCATACATGCCCGCGACCTGGCGGCTGATCGGGTCGTCGCTGCGGTTGGCGGTCTCGACGATCCCGCGCAGCTGCGCCTCGACGTCCTCGGAAAGGACGGTGCCGACGCCCCAGGAGGTGCGGTCGGCCGGGATCGGGTTGCGCGCGAACCAATTGTTGTTGGCATAGCGGAAGAAGTCGTCGCCGGGCTTGATCGCGGGATCGCGCGCGGCGAGGTCGACGCCCCAGGGCGTGAAGCGGGAAGCGGCCGGCGGCCGCGCGGCGGTGCCGGCGCCGGAGCCCTGCGCGACGAGCGGCGCGGCGCCGACGAGAAGAAGCGCCGAAACCAGCGCGTAACGAGTCCTGGCCATGAAAAACCTTTCCCCGGCGGGCGGTTATCGCGACCGCGCGCCTCCTGATGAATTCCCGCGCGCACCCGTCGAGCCTGGCGGCGATTCGCGCAAGCCCCTTTTCGACGAAGCGCTTGATCGATCTTGCGAAATTCTACCGCCCGGCAAGCGTCGATCGACCCGCATCTGCGCGGAATGTCGATCAAGGCCCAGCTCAAGAAGCTCATGGCTGATGCACGGCTGCCCGGGCGCGAAGGCTAGTTCCTGATCTCGGCGATTCCCTCGCCGGTGACCGCGAACAGCCGCTGCGGATCGCCGGCCACGACCACCAGAGGGTGACCGGTCGCGAGGGCCAGGAAGACGTGGATCTCGGTCGGCAGCGGATCGAGCAGATGGGTGACGCCGAGCGGGAGCGGCTGCCGGCCGGCCGGGGTCTCGGGCACCGGCAGTTCGAGGCAGGCGTTGGTAAAGCCGCGCGAGGCCGCGACCGAGCCGTCGGGCGCGATCATCGTCTTGTAATGGCCGCCGACCGGATAATAGCCGCGCCGGCCCGGCACGCTCATCTGGTAGACGTCGATCGGCGCGTCGGCGGCCGCGCCGGGCACGACCAGCACGTTGAGATCCGCGCCGCCGCAGGCCGGGTGCTCGAGCGGCTCGATCGCGGCCCGCGCCGCCGCCATCCGCGCCTGGTGCGGGCCGAGCGGCGGCCGGTTGCCGGCGAGGAACACCTCGCGCGACGTCACTCGCCCGCCCAGGATCGTCACCCGGTAAACCGCCGAGGGCGGCGTGCCCGCCGCCCCGCTGGCGAAGAACGTGACCCGGCTCGCATTGCCCTCGGGCTCGGCGATCCAGCCGGCAATACCGGCCCCGGCCGGGTCGGAGACGCGGGCCAGCATGTCCTGGGTCGCGATCAGCCCGGCCCGCGAGATCGCGTAGAGCAAGCGGCCGCGCTGCACCGCCGCGTCGAGCTGGGCGCGCTGCGCGGCACCGAGCGGCTGCGCCGGCGCGGCAGGGGTCGGCGCCGGCGCGGTCGGCGTGGGCGCGGGAGCTGGAGGCGTCGCCGGCTGCTCGGCGGCTTGCTCGTCGCGCAGCTGGTTGACGGTGTCCTCGAGGCCGGAAAGGCCGCGCTGCGGCGGCGTTTCGGCGGGAGGCTCGGCCGGGGGCTGGGCGGCGGGCTCGGCGGGAGGCGGCGCGGGCGGGCTGGTGTCCTGCCCGGCGGCCGACGCGGCGAGGCTGGCGGCGACGAGGCCGGCAAGGGCCTTGGTGAGACGCATGAAAGTTCCTTTGTCCGGCCCCCGCAGGCGCTCATAGGCCGCGCGGTGCCGGGCGATCAAGGCCGCCGAATTCAGGCGAGCATATTGCGCGCCTTCTCGATCAAGGCGGCCTCGTCGGTGGGCCGGGGCGGCACGGCGAGGCCGCGCTGGACCGCGGGGCGCGCGGCGATCGCCGCGATCCAGCGCTGGAGATGGCCAAGGCCGTCGATCTCGACCCCCGGCCATTCGTGGATCCGGGCCCAGCAGAAATTGGCGATGTCGGCGATCGAATAGTCGCCGGCGAGATATTCGTGGGCCGCGAGCCGGCCGTCGAGCACCTCGAGCAGGCGCCGGCTCTCGCGCCGGTAGCGCTCGATCGCGGCGGGAATCACTTCGGGGAAATAGCGCGAGAAGACGTTGGCCTGGCCCATCATCGGGCCGAGCCCGCCCATCTGGAACATCAGCCACTGGACGACCCGGGAGCGGCCCTTCTCGTCGGCCGGGATCAGGGCGCCCGCGCGCTCGGCGAGATAGAGCATGATCGCGCCGCTCTCGAACACCGCGAAATCGCCATTGCCCTTGTCGACGATCGCCGGGATGCGGCCATTGGGGTTGATCGCGAGGAACCAGGGCTCCTTCTGCGCGCCGCTCGAAAGATCGATCGCGCGGACAGTGTAGGGCAAATCGAGCTCTTCGAGCAGGATGGTGACCTTGTAGCCATTGGGAGTCGGCGAGGTGTAAAGGTCGATCATGGAAAGCATCTCTCACGAATTCTGTTGCGAAATAGGCTTGTGTTGTCGCAAGTTTGGATTCGGCACCGTAACAAGCTACGCTTCCGGCCTCTACCGCCATGAAGGGGACGCGCGATGGCTTTCATCCTCAACGACGTGACGCTCGGCAAGACGCACAACCTCGCTACCGTGACCCTTCACGAGAGCGTGGGGAAACAAAATCGCGTCGTCTACGTCATCGTCCCGATCACTCCGCGCGTAAAGCTCACGACGGTGGCGCAGAAAAAGACGCTGGCGAAGACCCTGGCCAAGGCCGCGCTCCTCGATGCGGCGACGGCGCTGTAGCATGGGGACAGTTACTCGTAACTGTCCCCTCAGCCGAGTATCATTTCGCAGCCGAAGTTGAGGCCGAGCCGGCCCTCGCGGCTCCAGCGGACGAACGCGTAGATCGGGCTGCAGCCCTCGAAGCGGATCATCACGCTCTCGCCGAGGCGCGGCAAAAGCTCGCTTTCGACCATCGTGCCGCGGCTGGAGATGTTGACCACCGGCACCGGATAATCGGCGCCGCGGAAGGTGAGGATCGCGCGGTCGATCAGGTCTTCGAAGCGCGGCTCCGATCTCTGCTCGACCGGCTGCGGCTGGACCTGAGTCGCCATGTTTCGCCTCCCTGAAGGAAGGCTGACAGACGAACCTTACCGAAGTGCTAACCGATCGTGAGTTCGGTGCCGAAGCCGAGGCCGATGCGGCCGCCCCGGACCCATTTGACCGCGGCGTAGATCGGGCTGCAGCCTTCGAAGCGGATGATCACGCTCTCGCCGATGCGCGGCTCGAGGCTGGCGAGGATCATCGCGCCGCGGGTCGAGACGTTGACCACCGGCACGAGATGGACGGCGCCGCGAAAGAACAAGGTGCTGCAATCGACGATGCCCTCGTGCCGCGCCTCCGAGCGCTGGTCGACCGCGCGCTTCTCGGCCCGCGCCACCATTTCGCCGCATAGCCTGCGCGCACTCGCCGTCATCTGATATCCTTTCCGGATCCAGCGTGGTTAGCGGCAAAGGTTTATCAAACGGTGACCATGTTTGGGGCCAGCCGCTTTTCCGCACGGGTGGGGACAGTCACTTTTCCGCACGCCCTTGCCACACTTCGCGCCGGAGCGGGGAAAAGTGACTGTCCCCTTTCTCACCTTCCTCAATCCTCCTCGGTCGTGGTGGTTACCGCCGGGGTGCCGGCGCCGCCGTCCTGCTCCCAGAAATAGGGCGCCCGGACGCGGTTGCCGGTGACGGTCTCGTTCAGCGTCGCGGCGTCGTAGAGCCGGCCGTTGAGCATCACCTGGGCGATATTGTCCGAATTGCGGATGTCCTGGGTCGGGTCGGCGGTCAGGATGACGAGGTCGGCGAGCTTGCCGGGCTCGAGCGTGCCGAGATCGGTGAAGCCATACATCCGGGCCGTGTCGACGGTGCCGTGGCGCAGCGCCTCGATCGGGCTGGCGCCGCCGCGGACGTGGCTCCACAGCTCCCAATGCTCGGCCAGGCCGGGCTGCTGGCCGTGGCCGCCAATGCCGACGGGAACGCCGCGCTGGTAGAGCCGGTGCGCCTCGCGCGCGCTATACTGGTCGACGAACTGGTCGGCCGGCGCGGTGGTCGCGCGGACCCGGCCGGCGAGCTCGGCCGGCGGGGTGTGGCGGGTCAGCAACGGATGGCTCCAGACCGGCTCGGCCTGGCTCCAATAGGGATCGCCGGCGAGGCCGCCATAAGTGACCACCAGGGTCGGGCTGTAGCCGACCTGGGTCTGCGCGAAGAGGCTGACCACGTCCTCGTAGAAGCGCTGCTGCGGGATATTGTGCTCGAGCGTCGAATTGCCGTCCTGGATGAGGGTGATGTCCATCTGGAACAGCGAGCCGCCCTCGGGCACGACGAGGATGTTCTCGGCGCGCGCGGCGGCGACGACCTGCTGGCGCTGGTTGCGGCGCGGCTGGTTGTAATTCTTGATCGAATGGGCGCCCTCGAGCCGCAGCCGGCGGACGTGAGCGAGCGCATCGGCATAATTGTCGACCAAAGCGAACCGGCTCGGGCTGCGCGCGCCGTAGACGATCTCGCCCGAAGAGAAGGTGCGCGGGCCGAGGATGATCCCGGCGCGCTGCATCTCCGCCGAGGGGAAGATTTCCGAGGCGGTGCTCGACGGGTCGTGGACGGTGGTGACGCCCATTGCGAGGTGCGACATGGCCGACCAGTTCTGCTGCGGGATCAGATCGTCCTCGCCTTGCGAACCATGGGCGTGGCCGTCGATCAGGCCGGGGATGATCGTCTTGCCCGACACGTCGACCTGGCGCGCGCCGGCCGGAATCGCGACCTCGCCGCGGCGGCCGACCGCGCGGATCCTGTTGCCGTCGATCAGGATCACGCCGTCGTCGATGATGCCGCCCTCGGCATTCGCCATGGTCACGATCCGCGCGCCGACCAAAGCGACCTGGCCGGTCGGCGCGTCGGCGGGGACGCTCATCGACAATGAGGTCCCGGCCGTGGGCGGGCTGTAGGCGGTGCCGCCCGGGGCGTTGCGCAGCATGTCGGAGGAATTGGCGCCGTAGAGCGTCGGGCCGAGGCTCCAGGCGAGCCGGTTGCCGGCCCAGTTCGGATAATTGCCGCCATTGGCGCTGACCCGCGTGACCGGAAGCTGCGTGCCGCGCGCGCCGATGTCGAGCAGCCGCGCGGCGCCGAAGAACGGCGTCACGAACAAATTGTAATTCTCGCGGAACGCGAGCGTGCGGCCGTCGGGCGAGAGCTCGTACTGGGTGACCATCTCGCCCTGGGCGTGCTCGCGCCGGTTGCCGCCATTGAGGTCGACGCTGATCAGCTTCTGCTTCTGCTGCTCGCGGACTTCGACGAAGACGCGATCGCTTTCGGCGCCGAACTGGGGATTGCCGCCCTCGCCGAGGATCCGGGTCGAGGGCCCTCCCGCGCTCGGCACGCGGTAGATTCCGGACGCGTCGGCCCAGCGGTTCGAGGTCAGCCCCTGGCTGCCGCCGGCTTCGTAGACGATGACGCTGCCGTCGGGCGAGAAGCGCGGGCGGCGGTAATGGCCGGGCGCCTGCGTCACCGTGCGCAGGCCGCTGCCGTCGGCGGCGACGGCGCGGATTTCGCCGAGGCGCTGGTCGTTCCACGAGACGAACGCGATTCGGCTGCCGTCGCGCGACCAGGCGGGGAAGGACTGGAAATCGCCGTCCGGCGCGGTCAGCAGGCGCGGCGCGGCGTTGCCGGCGAGGTCGCGGATGTAGAGCCGGCCGAGGCTTTCGAACACCACCCGGCCGCCGTCGGGCGAGACCGCGGCGAAGCGCGGCATGCGGGTGGTGACATTGGCCGGCGCGACCTCGATCTGCGGCCGCGGCGGATCGATCACGGCGCGGGTGTCGCTGATCCGAAACGGGATTTCGGCCCCGCCCGAGCCGTCGCGATCGACCCGCCTGATCTTGCCGCCGGCCCAGAACAGGATCGTCCGGCTGTCGGGCGTCCAATCCATGTTCGGATAGACGCCGTGCACCGCCCAGGTCTCCTGCAGGTCCTGGTCGAGATCGGCATAGACCTGGCGCGTCTCGCCCGATTGCAGGTCGCGCACGAACAGCCGCGAGCGGCCGCCGGTGCGGTGGACGTAGGCGAGATAGCGGCCGTCGGGCGAGGGCGTCGGCCGGACCGCGCCGCCGGGGCCGCCGGCGATCTTGGTGCGCTCGCCGGTGGCGACGTCGAACCGCTCGATCGCGAACACTTCCTGGTTCGAATCCTGGGCATATTCGAAAATGTTGCCGGGCGTCGTGTTGCGGCTGAAATAAATCGAGCGGCCGTCGGCGGAATAAGCCGGCTCGCCCAGCTCCTTCTGGAATTGCGGGTTGGGCCGCTCGACCAAAGGCACGCCGTCGCCGACGCCGCTGACATGGTAGAGCCAGATCTCGCCGGTGCCCAATGAGCGCTGGGTCGTGAAATGCTTGCGCGCGGCGATATACTGGCCGTCGGGGCTCCAGGTCGGCGCGTTCAACAGGCGGAAGGTCTCGCGCGTGATTGCCCGCGCGCCGCTGCCGTCGGCATTCATCACCCAGATATTGTCGGCCCCGCCCCGGTCCGAGGTGAAGGCGATCAGCCGGCCGTCGGGCGAGAAGCGCGGCTGCATGTCGAAGGCGAGGCCCGAGGTGATCCGGGTCGGCGTCCCGCCGGCGATTCCCATCGTGTAGATGTCGCCGAGCAGGTCGAACGCGATCCTTTGCCCGTCGGGGCTGACGTCGACGTTCATCCAGGTGCCTTCGTCGACGTTCATCGGCACCAGCCGGACGCGCGCGCCCGGCGGCGCGTTGACGTCCCACGCCGCCGCTTCGCCCGCGGCGCCGCCCCGCGCGCGCGGCTGCGCCAGAGCGGTGGTCGAGACGAGCAGGAGCGAAAGCGCGGCGAAGCTGCGGATCATGTGCGGATACCTTCGGTGGACTCGGGCCAAGAACGGGCGCGTTGGTGCACTATCCGAACAAGACAGGCAAGCGGGGCGCGATCTCTCCCGTTACGGCATGTAGCCAAAACAGCCACATTAAACTCCGACTCCGCAAGCGGGCGGGGACGGGGTAGAGCAGGGCCATGGGAACGATCAAAAACGCATGGGGCTGGGCGTGGAAAAATCTCAGCAATCTCGTCTTGCTGGCGGGGTGGTTGGTTAGCTGGGGCGTGTTTCCTTGGCTTTTGTCCATGAGCCAGCAGGCAAGCCCGTTGCAGTACGGCATTGCGGCCTTTGCCGGAGGCTTTGCTTACTTCTCGATTTTCGCCATTTGGGCTCGCGCGAAACTATGGCGCGCTGACACCCGTTTAAGAGAGCGCCTTGCCTCTGATAGCTCTCCCTTCGATCCTATGGCCAGAGTCTTTGAAAACAAACGCCTGTTTCTGAAGGACATTGCGCCATTGGGGAGGCGCGAAATCAGGGAACGCAAGTTCATTAATTGCGAGATCATTGGCCCGGGCGACATGGTTCTAGATGTTCGCTCTAGCGACTCAGTCCCGTTTCCGAAAATAAAGGATAATCTGTATCACGATGTGAACTTTATCCAAATATATATGACAGGAACTAACGTAGCTCATAATGCTGTATTCTTTCTTGATTGCGATTTTGAGGGGTGTAATCTTTATACTCTCAACCTTTTATATTTTCACCGTGTTCGTGAAGACCTGAATTGGATAACGCCCAATCCCAATCAACCTACGCTCTTGCCTGAGCCATCCGTGCTGCCTCAAACATTTCCGCCCCTTGAGGACAAAGCAAATGACTCGTCAGACTGATGACCGCTTCGGCGAACTCCTAAAGCAGATGTTGCAGGGCGAAGCGCTTGGCGCGCGAAAGATAACATCAGCCGGTCAAGCATCAGGTGAGGCACCCGACGCATTTTCCAGCGATACTCGAACTCCCCTAGATAGTTCGGAAGATGCTCCCCGCTGATCCCGGGCCTGAGCATAGAATGGGATGAGTCGAGTGGCGGCCTTACTCCGCCGCGGCTGCTCCCTCATCTTGCCCCATCCGCCGCCGGATCGCGCCGCGTTGCGCCGAGGCGCTGACCGCGGCGTTGGTCGCGTAGAGGCCGCGCAGCAAGGCGCGGTCCTGGGCGGTGAGGCGGCGGGGACCTTGTTCGCCGAGATCGCGCAGGCGGAAGGCGGAGAGGATCGTCGCCGCGTCGTAATCGGCGTCCATCGCCGGTCGCGCCAGCGCCACCAGAGCGAGATAATCGGCGAGCTGCGACCAGATTATCCGGTCGAGCTTGCCGGCGTCGACGACGATGAAGGAGAAGCGCGCATTCTCGCGCGTCGCCAGCGTCAATCGCGAGCCGCGATAGAAGCGGTTGATGCCGTCGATCACCGGCGCGCCATAAGCGTTGCCGGGGCTGCTGGCCGCGATCCAGCGGACCGGGCGCGGCGCGAGCAGCTCGGCGATCTCGGCGCGCGAAGCGAAGGCGTCGTTGCGATCGCGAAACAGGCGCGGATGGCGCTGCAGCACGGCGCGGGTGAAGCCGTCGGGATCGGCGGTGACGACGATCACGATATTGGCCGGGCAGCGCGGCGGCCCGATTTGGATGCGGACCGCCCGCGCGGCCTCGGCGATGCGTTCCCGGACATAAGACGCCTGGCCGGGCTCGAGCCCGAGCACGTTCGGGCAGATGCGGCCGTTCCAGCGGGCGATCTGCTCGGCGCCCCGCGCCTGGGTCAGCGCCGCGACGAAGCGGTCGATCTCTGCTTCGGTCTGCGCGCGGACGACGATGTCCGCTTCCTCGGGCGCGGCGGGCGGCGGTGGCTGGGCGGCGGCGAGCAGCAGCGCGGCGAGGCTAGTGAGCGCAAGCATGCGATCTAGCAGCGGCGGCCCTGCTGCACCGGGTCGGCGCCGACGCCGCGGTCGGAATCGGTGCAATGCCTTGTGTGGCCCGGCGGGTAGCGCCGTGGCGGGGTCTGGCCGTTGCAGTGGACGCCGCGCCCGCCGGGATCCGAGCCCGGCCCGCCGTCGGTATCCGAGCAGCCCGAGGGCGCCTCGCCATAGCGGCCGGTGCCCGAAACGCCGCCTTCGCCGCGCGCCGCCGGGCCGCGTCCCTGGAACTGGGCGTCGCGATTGGGGCCGGTGTCGCTGTCGGTATAGCGGTTGCGGGTGCCGACGCCGTAGCCGGGGCGGTCGCGGACGTTGCCGGTGTCGGAATCGGTGACGCCGCTATAGGTCTGCGCCCCGGCCCGGCCGGCGAGCAGGGTCAGCGCGCCGCCGCCGACGGCGACTCCGCCGAGGACCTGGTTGAGGAAAGAACGCCGGCTCGGTCTGCGCGTCGGTTCCATGATTCCCTCCGCTTTATATTGGCGCGCCGAGTGTGCGGCGGGAGCGGGCGCACATGCAAGCGCAAAGGCTCAGCGGGTGAAGCGGCTCTGCTGGACGATGGTGACGATCGTCCGGCGCCAGTGGCCGCGCTGGGCCTGGAGCACATTCTGGACGCGCCCGGCGCCGATCGCGCGGCCCAGCGCCTGGCGGATGGCCGCCTCGCGCGGCGCGCATTCGGCCATCGCGCGGTCGGCGATCTGGGGCGGGGTCAGCCGGCTGCGGGCGAGCCGGACCGCGGCGGCGCGATGGCAGCGGCCAAGCTCCGCCCCCAGCGCCGCGAGCCGCTGCTGCTGCTGCGGCGAAACGCGCGGCGCCGGCGCGGCGCGCTGCGCCGCCGCGGCGGTGGCGGCGAAGAGGAGCGAAAGCGCGGCGAGGGTGCGGATCATGTGCGCCGGTTACCTGCAAGCCGCGTGACGGGCAAGGCGGCCGGAATATGCTGCACTGCACAAAAAAGAGTTGAGCGGCACCGCGCGGGCGTCCATACCCGGCTCATGGAAGCCAGCAAGATACTCCTCGAAGCGATCGCCCTGCGCACCTGCGTCGAGGCGACCTACAATAGGATGCGGATGCGGCTCGCGCCGCACATCCTCTACACCCGCCACGACGAGCTCTACCTCGACGCCGTCCCGCTCCAACGCGACGGCCGGCCGGCGCGCGAAATGAAGCTCGGCACCTTCAAGCTCGCCGGCCTCAAGGAGCTGGCGCTCGCCGCCCAGCGCTTCCAGCGCGCCCCGGTGTTCGACCCCGCTGACGGCAGATATGAGGGCGTCACCCTGTTCGCGGTCGAGGCGGGCTGACCGCCGGAAAATAGGGACTGTCCCTATTTTTCGAACGCAGTCGATTCTCACCCATTTGGAAATTAGGGACTGTCCCTATTTTTCGAACGCCGCCTTCAATTCCTCCAGCCAGGGCCCGGCATTGCCGTCGCTCGGCGCGCGCCAGTCGCCGCGCGGGCTGAGCGCGCCGCCCGCGGAGACCTTGGGCGAATTGGGGATGGCCGAGCGCTTGTACTGGCTGAGCTGGAAGAAGCGGAACAGGAAGACTTCGAGCCATTTGCGGATCGTGGCGAGGTCGTATTCGCGCCTCAGCGCCGCGGGATGGCCGAGCGGCCAATCGCCCGCTGCGGCGTCCTTCCACGCCTGCCAGGCGAGGAAGGCTATTTTCGAGGGCGGCTGGCCCGAGCGCAATATGTGGTAGAGGAAGAAATCGTGCAGCTCGTAGGGGCCGATCCGTTCCTCGGTCGATTGCATGCCGCTCTCGGCGTCGGCGGGAACGAGCTCGGGCGAGATCCTGGTGTCGAGGATCGCCTGCAGGACATTGTCGGTCGGCGCGTCGAACTGGCCCGATTTGATCGCCCAGCGGATCAGATACTGGATCAGGGTCTTGGGCACGCCGGCATTGACGCCGTAATGGCTCATCTGGTCGCCGACGCCGTAAGTCGACCAGCCCAAAGCGATCTCGGACAAATCGCCGGTGCCGACGACGAAGCCTTTGTGATGGTTGGCGAGGCGGAACAGATAATCGGTGCGCAAGCCGGCCTGCACGTTCTCGAAGGTGATGTCGTAGACCGGCTCGCCCTTGGCGAACGGGTGGCCCATGTCGGTGAGCATCTGCGTCGCCGCCGGGCGGATGTCGATCTCCTCGCCGACGATCCCCAATGCGTTCATCAGCGACCAGGCATTGCCCTTGGTCTCGGCGCCGGTGGCGAAGCCGGGCATGGTGAAGCCGAGGATCGCCGCGCGCGGCAGGCCGAGCAGGTCGCAGGCCTTGGCGGCGACGATCAAGGCGTGGGTCGAATCGAGCCCGCCCGAAACGCCGATGACGAAATGGCTGCCCGAAGTCGCCTGATAGCGCCGGGCGAGGCCCTGGACCTGGATGTTGAACGCCTCGTAGCAATCCTGATCGAGCTGGTCGGGCCGGTTGGGAACGTAGGGGAAGCGGCGCAGGTGCCGCTCGAAGCCGATATCGGCGACCTCGGCCTTATGGGTGAAGGCGACGGAGCGGAAGCGGGTTTCGGGATGGCCGGCGGCGCGGGCATTGTCGTTGAACGTGCCGTTGCGCATCCGCTCGAGCCTGAGCCGCTGGACGTCGATGTCGGCGACCGCGAGCTCCGAGGTCCAGTCGAACCGGCCGGTTTCGGCGAGCAATTCGCCCAGCTCGTAGATCGAGCCCTGGCCGTCCCAGGCGAGGTCGGTCGTGCTCTCGCCGGGGCCCGCGGCGGAGAAGACGTAGGCGGCGAGGCAGCGGCTCGCCTGGGCGGCGCAGAGCGTTTTGCGCTCGTCGGCCTTGCCGATCGTGATGTTCGAGGCGGACAGGTTGGTGAGGATCAGCGCGCCGGCGAGCGCGCCGAGCGTCGAGGGCGGCAGCGGCGCCCAATAATCCTCGCAAATCTCGATATGGAAGGTGAAGTCGGCGAGATCGTCGGCGGCGAAGACGAGGTCGACGCCGAACGGCACCTCTTGGCCGGCGACGGCGATCGTCAGCCCGGCGAGATCGACCCCGCTCGCGAACCAGCGCTTCTCATAATATTCGCGGTAATTGGGCAGATAGGATTTGGGGACCACGCCGAGGATCCGGCCCCGGGCGATGGCGAGGCCTGCATTGTAGAGCCGGCCGTTGCGCCTGAGCGGCGCCCCGACGACCAGCACCGTCCCCAAGTCCGCGCTTTCCTTCGCCAGCCGCGCCAGGGCGGCCTCGACCGCGTCGAGGAAGGCGTCCTGCAGCAGCAGATCGTCGATCGCATAGGAAGAGATGTTGAGCTCCGGGAAGACGGCGAGATCGACGCCGCGCGCGTCGGCCTCCTTGGCGAGCTTGAGCGTCTCGGCGACGTTGAACGCGACGTCGCCGGTCGAGCCGAGCGGGCTCGCCGCGGCGACGCGGACGAAGCCGTGGCGATGGATCGCCCCGAACGGGGACTGTCCCCCTGGGGACTGTCCCTCCTTTGGGGACTGTCCCTCCTTTGGGGACTGTCCCCGTTTTCCGGCCTTCGCCACTAGAGCATCTCCGTCATCATCCCGACCGCGACCTCGAGCGCCGCGAGGCGCACCGCGCCGCGCCCGATGGCGCCGAAATGCGCCTCGCGATGCGCGGTTATACGGCCCGAACGCGCACAAGCGAAGTGCACCAGCCCCGGCTCGGCGCCGGCGTCGGCGAAACCGGTGATGGCGAGCGCGATATCGGCGCGCGAGCGGGCCAGCGCGCCCTCCGCCATCGCCACCGCCACCTCCCTGGAGACGGCGTCCTTCTCGGCGATCAGCGCCGCCGGGACGCCGAGCAACTCGGTCTTCGCTTCCTCGCTGTAGGTGACGAAGCCGCGGTCGAAGGCGTGGGCGACGCCCTGGACGTCGGTCAGCAGGCTCGCGAGCATGCCGCCGGTGCAGCTTTCCGCCGTCGCCAGCACGAGATCGCGCGCGCAGGCCCGGTCGAGCAGCCGCCGGGTCGCCTCCTCGAGGCGGTTGGGAAGAACCGGCGAAAGGGTTTCGGTATCGTTCAAAAAAATAGCTCCTGATCCCGATCAAGCGCGGGAACCGGCGCCTTGGTCCGAATGTTCCAGCGCCGCAATCAAGGAGACAAATAATGGCCGACGATATTCAACCCAAGGACGGGCTTCAGCTGCTCGCCGCCGACCATCGCAAGGTCGAATCCCTGTTCGAGGCGTTCGAGTCCGCGAGCGGCACCGCCGCCAAGCAGAAGCTGGTCACGCAGATCTGCACCGAATTGAAGGTCCACGCCCAGATCGAGGAGGAAATCTATTATCCTGAGATCCGCGGCAAGGTCGAGGAGGACGCCCTCGACGAGGCCTATGTCGAGCATGACAGCGCCAAATTGCTGATCAACGAGCTCGAGGCGGCCGAGCCCGACGAGGCCTATTACGACGCCAAGGTCAAGGTCCTCTCCGAGCTGATCGAGCACCATGTCGCCGAAGAGGAGAAGCAGCGCGACAATCTCTTCCAGCAGACCCGCGCCGCCGACATCGACCTCGAGGCGCTGGGCGCGAGGCTCGCCGCGCGCAAGGAGGAGCTGCTCGCTCAGGCGCAGAGCGAAGGGCTGCCGCCGGCCGAGGCCGCCACGCTCCAGCACGAAGCGATCTGACCATGGCCTGGACGCGGACCCACACGCTCGTCGCCGGCGCCGGCGCCGCGATCGCCGGCTTCGCCGCGGCCCTGTTCGCCCGCCGCCGCTGGGGCGGCGGCGGCGAGCGGCCGGCGCCCGCGCACGAGCGCGGCAAGACCGAGCCGGGAATTGCGGGCCAGTCCGGCGCCGCCGCGCGCTCGGCCGGCCCGGACGCGATGCGCGACCCGCCCAAAGACTGGGAGCCGACCGACCAGGCCTCCGACGAAAGCTTCCCCGCGAGCGACCCGCCCGCGGTCAGCCCGCACGTCGACTAGAGGGGACAGTCGCTCTTTAGTGACTGTCCCCATTCCCTTCCGCCTGCAGCCTGCGCAGGTTCTCCGCACCCTCCTCCGTCAGGAAGGGCCGGAGCCGCGCAAAGGAAATGGTGAATTCCGCGCCGCAGGCCTGGGCTACATGAGGCAGGTGCGGGGAGAAGACGAGCGCTTCCCGAGTCAGGCCGATCTCCCAGAATTCGTGGCTCCTGACGCCCTCCACGCATTCCGCATCCTCGGCATTCCAGCCGGTGAGAACGAGGTCGCGAAGCGCGGGCCGCAAGGTCTTGATCTCCGCTTCGCTCCCCGCGGGACCTTCGCGCTCCACGGCTGTCCCGTTGAGCCAGTCGTGAAGGTCGATCTCCCGGCCGCTCGCGAGATCGAACGTCCGATAGGTCCGCCCGGCATTGGGATAAGCCCCGCCGCAGAAATCGTCATATTGATGGATGACGCTCATCCACCGGCTCGAGATCAGCGTCGGCTCGAGGCTATGGTTGAAGCTGCCCTCATTGGGCCCCTGCTCCAGCGGGGCGCGGATGCAGTCGAACCATTCGGGCGGATCGCCCGTGAGCGCCCGACCGAGTATCGCGTTGATCCGCCGCACCGCCGCGCTCGCCCCCGCGAGCGCGAACGTCTCGACGCTCGCGTCGAACCGCCCGCCATGGTCGAGGGCAATTCGCGCGTAGGCCACGCCGTCCCTCGACGCCCGCGCGGTAACGGTCCGGACCCCCGTGAGCCTCGGCCGGTGGAAGATAAGGCTGCTGCACGGGCTCTCGCCGCCGGCGCCCGCAACGCGGTTGAGCCGAACCGGCAGCGTCCGCCCGCCGCCGGTCCATTGCGCCGTTAGCCGGGCGGCGTCCGCTCGCTCGATCCGCCAGCGCGGCCGGTTCGGGTCCGCCCCGACGCCCTCGCGGAAGGTGCCGTTTGCGCCCTCCGCCGCCTCGAGCGCGATGAGTTGCCCGCGCGACAGGTAGAAATAGGCGCCGAACGAACCCCATTCCTCCGGGCGCGCGAAGCAGGCCCGCACCGGCAAATTCCCCACCGTTCCTTGCCAGATTCCGGGCAGCTCGGCGGGCGCCGCGGCGGCCGCGGCGGCGGCGATGGCGATCAGCGGCGCGAACATGGCGGCGATACTAGGCATCCTTGTCGGAGCCTCCGGCGACGATCGTCTCGCGGGCTGCGAGCAGTTCGCGCATCGCTTCGGCGGTCGACCAGCCCCAGGCGAAATGGACGCCGATCATCAGCGCGTCGCGCCTGACCGGATGGCGCGTCGCGGGCTTGAGCACGCCGAACGCCGGGATCCAGCCCATATAGGAGGTCAGCCAGACCGCGCCGCCGGCGAGCGCACCGCCGAATCGGCCGATCCTGGGATCGGCGGCGGCGAGCAGCGCGCCGCAGCCGGCGCCGTAAGCGAAATGGAGCGCGATCGTCAGCTCGGGCGCGAGCGCGGGCGGCGGCGCCAGCGCCGAATCGACGATCTCGCGCGGCGGCAGCGGATAGCGCTCCTTGCCCGGCAGCCGCCGGTGCAAATGGCGCATCGCCGAGGTCATCGCCAGCGTCGCGACGAAGCCGGCGATCCCGCCGATCACCAGCCGCGTGCCGAGCCCGATCCTCTCCTTCGCCATGCCGCCAGCATAGCGGCGCCCGCAATGGGGACACGTACTTTTTCGCGAAAAAGTACGTGTCCCCTTTAGAGCTCCACGCCGCTGGCGATCGCTTCGAGCTTCTTCAGCCGCTCGCGCACCGCGGCGAGCTCGATGCGCAGGCCGATCTCGTCCTCGGCCGCCTCGGCCGCGTCGGGCGCCCCTTGGCGCTGGGCGAGCTCGAGCCGCTTGAGCTCGAGCCAGCCGCGCCAGGCGCGCGAGCCGGCGACGCAGATCGTGGCGGTGATTGCGAGCGCGGTCGCGGCAAGAACCAGGGCAGTCATCATCTCTTCACTTCCTGTCCGACGATCTGGCATTCCCATCGTAAGCCGCGATGCGTTTTTCTGCACAGATGCCCGGGATTTCGACGAATGCCATGATCGTTCTTGCTTTCTATTCGTAGCGCAGCGCGAGGATCGGGTTGGCGCGGGCGACCTTGAAGGCGTGGCCGGCGATGGTCGCGATCGCGATCAGGAGAGCGAGCAGGCTCGCGCCGACGAACGGCAGCACGCCCATGTCGACATGGGTATCGAACCGGTGCAGCCAGTTGCTCATCACCAGCCAGGCGACCGCCGAGCCGAACAGGCTGGCGATCAGCACCGGCTTGGAGAATTGCCAGGCGAGCAGCCGGACGATGTCGCGGGTGCGCGCGCCGAGCACCTTCCTGATGCCGATCTCCTTGGTCCGCCGCTCGGCGGTAAACGCAGCCAGCCCGAATAGGCCGAGGCAGGCGATGATCACGGCAAGCAAGGCGAAGCCGGCGAACACCTTCGCCCGCGCCTGTTCGGCGGTGTAGAGCTCGGCCACCTGATCCTCGCTGAACACGCCGTCGAACGGCACGTCGGGCGCGAGCCGCCGCCAAGCCTGCTCGACCCGGCCCCGCACGCCTTGCGGATCGGACGCGTCGTAGCGGACCAGCAGCACGCCGGCGAGGCTGGTGTCGAGGCGGAACATGATCGGCTCGAGCGGCTCGCGGATCGAGCGGAAGCGCGCATCGCGGACGACGCCGATGATCCTCGTCGGCACCAGCCCGTCCTCGGGATCGAAGAAGGCGACGCCGACGGTCTTGCCGACCGCCTCCTGCGGGCTGCGGAAGCCCATGCGCTGCGCCGCCAGCTCGTTGATCACGACGTTGATGCCGCGCGCGACCATCGGCCGCTCGGTGGCGTCGGTCGAGGGATAGGGCAGGGTCGAATCGTCGCCCGGCCGGTTCGCGTCGAACAGCCGCCCGGAGATCGGCACCAGCCCGACGGTCCGGAAGAAATCGGCGTCGACCGAATAATTGCCGACCGTGATCGGCTCGGTCCGGCCCGGCAGCTGGACGCCGGTGCCGTTCTGGTTGGTGGTGGCGACGCCGATCCCGGTGCGGCCGACCGAGACCACCCCGGGCACGCGCGCCATCTCCCGCGCGATCTCGTCGGACCGCGTCATCAGCTGGCGCCGGTTGAGATTCTCGACCTGGATCAGGCCGTCGCGGCGATAGCCCGGATCGACGGTGCGGGCGTAGACGGTCTGGGCATAGACCACCGCGGTGCAGATGATCAGGCCGATCGACACCGAGAATTGGGCGACGACGAGGATGTTGCGCAGCAGGCCCGAGCCCTCGGCCTCGGCCGACGATTTGTTCGCCTTGAGGACCTGCGCCGGCTGGAAGCGGCTGAGGTAGAAGGCCGGGTAGATGCCGCCGGCCGCGCCGACCAGCAGGGTCAGGCCGAGGATCGGCAGCAGCATGCCGTCCCAGCCGAAATAGGCCATTTGAAGGTCGGCATCGAGGAAGTTGCCGAGCATCGGCAGCAGCAGCTCGACCATCGCCAGCGCGAGCAGCATCGCGATCGCCGCTATAATGACCGATTCGGCGAGGAACTGGGTGACCAGCTGCTTGCGGTTGGCGCCGAGCACCTTCCTCAACGCCACCTCGCGGGCGCGCTGGCCGGCGCGGGCCGTGGCGAGATTGGTGAAATTGACGCAGGCCATGCCGAGGATCAGGAAGGCGATGATCGCGAAGGTGATGATCGTCTGCCGGTCGTTGCCGGGCCGCATCTCGCCGTCCTGGGCGATGCCGAGATGGACGTCGCGGATGTTGACGACCCGCCAATCCTGCTCGTCGCCGGCATTGTAGGTGGTCCGGCCGAACTGCTCGTTGGGGATGTTGCGCCGCTCCCAGGCCGGCAGCGACGCCTGCATCGCCGCGGGATCGGCGCCGGGCCGCAGCGTGAAATAGACCCAGCCCGACTGGCAGCCCCAGCAGGTCAGGAATTGCGGCGTGTCCGAGAACCAGCGCGCCATGTCGATCCGGGCGACGATGGTGAACTTGACATGGCTGTTGCGGGGCAGATCGCGGACCACGCCGGTGACGCGATAATCGAGGGTGATGCCGCGCGAGACCATGGTCAGCGTGCGGCCCATGACATTCTCGGTGCCGAAGATCCGGCGCGCTTCGCTCTGGGTCAGCACGACATTGCCGGCCGAAGCGAGCGCGGTCCGCGCATCGCCCTGGGCGAACGGGAATTGGAGGACGTCGAAGAAGAGGTTGTCGACCAGCAGCACATTCTCGGTCGCCAGCGCCTCGGCGCCGCGCATCACCACCGGCGCGGTGCCCAGTGCGTAGACCGAGCGGTCGATCTGCGGGAAATCGGCCTTGAGCCGCTGGCCCGAGACGTAGGAGGCCATTTGCAAATCGTTCTCCTCGCCGGTCTGCTTCGAGCGGTAATGGGTCTGGAGCTGGTAGCTATTCTCCGAATTGGGGAGCGACCGGTCGTAGCTGGTCTCGTAGCGGACGTAGAGGAGCAGCATCAGGCAGGCGGCAAGGCCGATCGCCAGGCCGAAGATGTTGATGAAGGCATAGGTCTTGTTCTTGACCAGGGCCCTGACGCCCACCGTCATGTAATTGCGCCACATCGTCCTGCTCCTCCCTTCACTTCAGCCCTCTCCCCAAATGGAAGAGGGGCCAATTCGTCACGCCGCGCGCCGGTGCTCGACCAGGATCCGGCCGTCGAGCATGTTGACGACGCGGCCGGCATAATCGGCGTGGCTCGGCGAATGGGTGACCATGCAGATGGTCGACCCCTCCGCGTTCAGCGCCTGCAGCATCTTCATCACCTCCTCGCCATGCGCCGTGTCGAGATTGCCCGTGGGCTCGTCGGCGAGGATCAATTTGGGTGAAGCGACTAAGGCCCGGGCGACGGCGACACGCTGCTGCTGGCCGCCTGAGAGTTGACTCGGGCGATGCTTGGCGCGGTGGGCGATACCCACCTTGTCCATCACCTCGTCGACCCGGGTGCGCCGCTCCCCGCTGGGGACGTTGTGGTAGAGCAGCGCAAGCTCGATATTCTCGCGGACGCTAAGCTCGTCGACGAGATTGAAGGATTGAAAGATGAAGCCGATGTTCCGCTTGCGGAAATCGGCGAGCTTCGATTCCGAAAGGCCCGCCACCTCGCTGCCGTTGAAGATGTAGGAGCCCGAGGTGGGGCTATCGAGCATGCCGATAACGTTCAGCAGGGTCGATTTGCCGCAGCCCGACGGCCCCATGATCGCGACGAACTCGCCATCGTCGACGTCGAGGAAGATGCCGTCGAGGGCGGTCGTTTCGACCGTGTCGGTGCGATAGACCCGCGAGACTTCGCGCATGTTCAGCATTGATAAGCTCCCTTCATTGCCCACTGAGGCTTGCCTTTCATTGACCGCTCACGCTGAGGCGATCGCGCTCGACGAAGCCCGTATAAGGAGAGGTGATGACGCGCTCGCCGGGATCGAGCCCGTCGAGAATTTCGATATAATCGTTGTTGCGGCGGCCGAGCCGGACCTGGCGGCGCACCGCCGAGCCGCCGTCCGGCGCGACCACGAACACCCAGGCGCCGCCGGTATCGTTGTAGAAGCTCCCGTTGGGGATCATCCGCGCCTGCGCCGGCGCGCCGAGCGTCAGCCGCGCCTGGACGGTCTGGCCGCGCTGGAGGTCGGCCGGCTCGGCGCCGATGAACTGGAAGTCGATCTCGAACGCGCCGTTGCGCACCTGCGGATAGATTTTGCTGACCCGCATCTGGAAGGTGCGGCCGCCGACCTCGGCGGTGGTTACCTGGCCGACGGCGACGCGGCCCAGATAGAATTCGTCGACCTGGGCGCGCAATTTGTTGCGGCCGTTGCTGTCGATCTGGCCGAGCCGCTCGCCGCGTTGCAGCGACTGGCCGACCTGGATCGCGAACGAGGTGAGCTGGCCGGCGACGGGCGCGCGCAGGTTCAGCGAATCGAGGCTGGCGCGGGCGAGCTCGAGGCTCTGGTTCAGCGAGGCCGACGAGGCGCGGAGCTGGGCGAGCTGGCTCGACTGCAGCCGTTCGTCGGTCGCCTGCTGGGTGCGCACGACCTCGGAGCGGCGGCGGTTCGCCTCGTAGGTGTCGCGGCTGTCGGCGAAGGTCCGGCCGGCGATGAAGCCGCGCTCGGCGAGAGGCCGCTGCATCTCATATTGGCGCCGCGCGGTGCCGGTGGCGAGATCGGCCTCGATCCGCGCCCGCTCGTTGGCGAGGCGGTTCTGATTGAGCGCGAGTTCCTGGCTGCGCATGTTGTTGATCTGCTGGGTGACCTCGGTCTGGCGGGCGAGCACGTTCAGTTGCAGCTCGGGATTGGTCAGCACCGCGAGCAGCTGGCCCTGCTGGACCATGGTGCCGTCCTCGACGACGACGCGCTCGACCCGGCCACCCTCGACCGCGTC
>JAXDPI010000037.1:0-310005 GCA_034668465.1 Sphingomonadales bacterium | reverse complement strand
TGTAGGCGTAGCGCCCCGAGCGCATGTCGACCCCGCCCGGCGAGACCGCATAGGCCTCGGCCGGCGGCGAGACGTTGGCCTTCGGCTCCCCCTGTGCCCCGGCCGGCGCCGGCAGGCAGGCCGCGGCGAGCAGGACGCAGGACAAGGCGGCCGCGCGGGCGGCGCCTGACTTCATCGCCATCGCTTCCGGCCGGATCACGGCCTCGACCGCAGCGATCGGCCCGGCCGACGGCGAAGAACTGCGGCGCCCCATCACGGCACGGGATTGGGCGAGGCGACGTTGACGTTGGTCCTATTGTCGCCCTTGTCGTAACTATAGTTAGCGGTGACGTTGTTGTTGACGCTGCCGCTGCGCTGTACCTTCACCAGCCGGCCGCGTGCGTCGTATTTATAGTTGATCGTCTCGCTGGCCACCGCGCTGCCTGCCGCTGCGGCGATCACCAACATCAGCACAACCTTCTCGGTTCGCGCAACCATCTTGCCCCCTCGGGCGATGAGTCTCTCGATTCGCCCTGACCGAGAAAATCATTTGTGATCCAACAACGCAACCTAAATTTTAACTAGCCAAATATTTGTCTTGTATTCTCACGTTCTCAACTAAGGATCTTGTCGAGGCACTCCTCCCAGAACCACTGCGGCACGGCGACGTTGGTATCTTCTGCCTCGTTCTCACCGTACCTGTCCCTGACACGGCACTGGATGCGCGCGCAGCGACTGGGAACCAGCCCAGCGCGACAGCTCCTGAGGATCAGTTGCTGGGCAGTCGCCTCGTCACACCCCAAGGTTGATTGCAGCTCTCGAAGACACCTCGCCGCGGGAGCGTAGTTTCCGGGCTCCATCCTCTCGAAGGCCATTCGCTCGCGCTGAGGGAGCATCGCCTCCATGTCGTCTCGGCTGAACCGAACGCCATACGCCTTCCAATGCCAGGCTTGGTTGATCCAGGTGGAGAAGTCGCCTGCGGGCCAGTTTTGCTCCAGGGCCTGATGCGCGCCCGCCCACCAGAACTCCTTGGGAAGCTCGACATCGTCGGCATCCGTCATTGTGCGCGGGCCAGTCGCACGACATTGGACGTTTGGCCGAGATAATCGCCCCAAGCCGACATCAACTTGCGGCGCTTCTCGAGAAGAGTGCCGCGTCGATACGCGGCCTCCGTCTTGTTCGCGACCGCATGCGCCAGAGCGGCCTCGGCGAGGTCGCCGGGGAAGTTGGTGGATTCGGAAACCCAATCTCGAAAACCTGAGCGGAAGCCATGCACCGTGCAACCCGCCTTCATGTCGCGAAGCACCTTCATCAGCGTCATGTCGCTCATCGGCTTGTCCGGCCGTGCGCCGTGAAAGACGCTTTTTCGGCCAATCTCGAATGTCAGCGAAAATGGGAATGGTGGACAGGGCTGGATTCGAACCAGCGTACGGGAAACCCGGGCAGATTTACAGTCTGCTGCCTTTAACCACTCGGCCACCTGTCCAGTGGGGCGCGATAGAGGGAGGCGGCTCCATTGGCGAAAGCCGCCGGGCCTGTCAACGCGCGCTTGCAACCACTCCCTGCGCCCGTCATGGACCGGCGATGCGACGCAAGGCCCGCCAGGCGACCAAGGCCGAGAACCGGCCCCGCTTCTGGGGCCGGCACGCAATCGCCGCCGCGCTCGCCAATGCCGAGCGCCGGATCGTCCGCATCTGGGCAACCCGCGAGGCCGGCGCCGCGCTCGATTTCGGGTCGATCCCGGTGACCTGGTCCGACGTCGCCGATCTGGGCCGGATGGTGCCGCGCGACGCGCCGCACCAGGGGGTGGTCGCCGAGGTCGAGCGGCTCGACGACATCCTGCTGGGCGAACTGCTCGATCGCGCCGAGGACGGCCGGCCGCTGCTCGTGCTCGACCAGGTTACCGATCCGCACAATGTCGGCGCGATCCTGCGTTCGGCGGCGGCGTTCGGGGCGCTCGGCATCGTCACCCAGGACCGCCATGCGCCGCCCGAATCGGGCGCGCTCGCCAAGGCGGCGAGCGGCGCGCTCGAGACCATGCCGTGGGTCCGCGTCGTCAATCTCGCCCGCGCGCTCGAGGAGATTGCCGAGGCCGGCTTCTGGCGGATCGGGCTGACCGGCGAGGCGCAAGCGACCTTGGCCGAGGCGCTCGGCCCGCAGCGCGTCGCGCTCGTGCTCGGCGCGGAAGGCGAAGGCATGCGCCACAATACCCAGGCGCATTGCGACGCGCTGGCGCGGCTGCCGATCACCGGCATCGAAAGCCTCAACGTCTCCAACGCCGCCGCGATCGCCCTCTACGCGGCCGTCATCGCGCAAAAATAGTGACAGTCACTCTTTTCCTATTTGGTAAATAGTGACTGTCACTATTTTTTAGTCCTCCGGCGCGATCGTCACCCGGAGGCCGTCCAGCTCCGGCGTGAACGGGATCTGGCAGGAAAGCCGGCTGGTCTCGAGCTTTTGATCGGACGTGTCGAGCAGATCGTCCTCGTCCGCGCCGCGCGGCCCGACCCGAGCAAACCAGTCCGGATCGAGATGGACGTGGCAGGTCGCGCACGAGCAGCAGCCGCCGCAGAGCGCGAGCAGCTCGTCGAAGCCGTTGTCGCGGATATTCTCCATCACGCTCCAGCCCGCTTTGGCCTCGACCTCGCGTTCGGCGCCGTCGCGGGTGACGATGGTTAGGCGGGGCATGGCGATCCTTGGCGCAAGAAACGGGAGGCGTTGGCCGCGCCCTATGCTAGGCGCAGGCGCGCAGCGCAAGGCGGAGCGGACATGGGGATAAAAGCGAAGGACCTGGAGACATCGCTCGACGCGCTCGGCCGGATCGAGCCCGCCTTCGCCGCGGCGCTGAAGCGCGCCGGCCTGCCCGAGCCGCGCGAGGGCGCCCCCGGCTACGTGACCCTGCTGCGCGCGATCGTCGGCCAGCAGGTCTCGGTCAAGGCGGCGGCGGCGATCTGGGCCCGGGTCGAGGCGGCGACCGGCGGCGCCGCCGATCCGGCCAACATGGCGCGCACGAGCGACGAGGCGCTGCGCGCCGCCGGCCTCTCGCGCCAGAAGATCGCCTATGCCAAAAGCCTCGCCGAACAAGTCCTCTCGGGCCGGCTCGACTTCGACCATCTGCCCACCGACGACGAGGAAGCGATCGCCCATTTGACCGCGGTCAAGGGGATCGGCCGCTGGACCGCCGAAATCTATCTGCTGTTCGCCGAAGGCCGCCCCGACATTTTCCCCGCCGGCGACCTCGCCGTCCAGATCGAGATCGGCGTGATCATGGGCTTGGCCGCGCGCCCGACCGAAAAAGCGGTCCGCGCCCTGGCCGAAGCCTGGCGCCCCCATCGCGGCGCGGCGGCGGTGTTCGCCTGGCACCACCGGCGGGCGGGGGCGCCCGCCGTCTAGCCGCCGGCGGCCACAGCCGGGAAGCGCTTACTCCGCGGCTTCGCGGAACAGGCTGCCATTCTCGCGCAGCAGCGGGAAGGCGTCGGCATAGCCGTAATCGACCACGGCGCGCAGCCGATAGGAGGGCGCCACCGCCGGCCGCCGCCGGGGCGCCGGCGCGGGCGCGATGATCCGCGGCCTCCCCGACGGGCGCTTCACCACCATGTCGCGAAACCATTCGCCGACATAGGTGCCGTCGAACCGGTGCACCCGGCAGCCGACGATCCGGCCCAGAGGTACGCCCTCGAGATCGAAGATGTTGGTTTCGAACACGAAGCCGACGGGCTCGCCCTCGGTGCTGTACACGTACATCGCCACTGAAAAATGTCCCCACGCGAACGCGCGGCAGGCCCGCCCCACCCGCAGCAGCATCCTGTCGCATCGGCACGGTTGTGGGAAGCGCCGGGTGCGCGCGCTGCGACGACTTGTTTTCCCCGGACGGCGGGCGGAATATAAAGCACGCATTCGGCGCGGGAGGCGCCCGAACTTGTCGCAGGAGCGTGGTAAAATGCAAAGAATCGCCTCGAAGCTCATTCCCGCCGCCGCGATGCTGGCGCTGGCGGCACCGGCCGCCGCCCAGAATGCCAGCGCCGGCCAGCCCGCGACCGCAACGCCGCCGGCGGCGACGACCGCCCCGCCGGCATCCGGCACCAGCATCCCGCCCGCCGGAACGACGCCGCCCGCGACGACCACCGTCCCGGTGACGATCGAGCCGGCGCAGCCGGTGGTGGTCGCGCCGCCGGTCCAGGCGCCGCCGCAGCAGCCGGTGATGATCCAGCCCGACGTCGCTTACCCGAACGGCTTCGCCGACCCCGCGGAAAATTACCTCGTCGCCCCCATCCCCGGCCGCCAGGGCTATCCCTGGGGTCTGCTCGGCCTGCTCGGCCTGCTCGGCCTGATCCCCCTCATCCGCGGCAACGGCCGGGTGCGCACCGTCTACGTCGAGCGCGACGACCCGCCCCGCCGCGTCGTCCGCGAGCGGATCGAAGAAGAATAGGGGACAGTTACCGGGGACAGTTACTGGTAACTGTCCCCACTCCTAACGCGCGTCGACCAGGACGATCTCGGCCGCTGCGAGCGCCCTGATCGTCACTTTCTCCTCGCCGGCGATGGCGACGCCGTCGCGGGCTTCGGCGCGGACGCCGTTGACCTCGATCGGCCCCTTTGTGGCGACGAGATAGGCGTGGCGCGCCGGATCGAGGCTGAGCTCGGCCGTCTCGCCCGCCGCCAGCGTCGCGCCCATCACGCGGGCGGCGGCGTTGATCCTGAGCGCCTCTTCATCCCCGGGGAAGCCGCTGGCCAGGGTGACGAACCGCCCCGAGCGGTCGGCCTTGGGGAATTTGGCCGCGCCCCAGGCCGGCTCGGCGCCGGGAGCGTCGGTCAGCACCCAGATCTGGAACAGGGTGGTCGCCTCGTCCTCGAGATTATATTCGGCATGGCGGACGCCGGTGCCGGCGCTCATCACCTGGACGTCGCCCGCCCCGGTGCGGCCCTTATTGCCCATCGAATCCTCGTGGGTGATCGCGCCCGAGCGGACATAGGTGATGATCTCCATGTCGCGGTGCGGGTGCGGCGGGAAGCCGGATTTGGCGGCGATCCGGTCGTCGTTCCACACCCGGATCGCGCCCCAGCCCATCCGGCCCGGCGCGTGATAGTCCGCGAACGAGAAATGATGCCGCGCGTCGAGCCAGCCATGGTCGGCATGGCCGAGCGAGTCGAATTTACGTACGTCGATCATCTTGAGTCTCCAACCTGAAGCCCTCCCCCTTGATGGGGGAGGGTTGGGTGGGGGTGGCGGTGGACGTAGCGCGTTACGCCAGAGTCCACCCCGCCCCAACCCCTCCCCATCAAGGGGAGGGGCTTTATGGGGTCACGCCGCCAGAGCGAGCTCGTCGCGGGCGAAGAGGCCGAGCGCTTCGCCCGCCTCGGCGATCGCCGCCTGCGCCGCTTCCGGCCCGTAGCCGAGCTTCTCGGCACGCACGAAGGTCGGGTCGGTGATGCCGATGAAGCCGAGCAAAGTGCGGATATGCGCTTCCTGACCGTCCATGGCGGCCGCAGGCCCTTGGCTGTAGAGACCGCCGCGGCTCTCGATCACCACCGCCTTCTTGCCGGCCATCAGCCCTTCGGGCCCGTTCTCGCCATAACGGAAGGTCACGCCGGCGCGCAGCACATGATCGAACCAGGCCTTGAGCGTCGAGCTCATCCCGAAATTGTACATCGGCGAGGCGATGACGACGAGGTCGGCCTCGGCGAGCTCGGCGACCAGCGCGTCGGAAAGCTCGCGCGCCGCCAGCTCGGCCGCGCTTTGCGGCTCGCCTTTGATCGCGGCGACCGTCTCGGCGGTCAAATGCGGCAGCGGGTTGGCGCCGACGTCGCGCAGCACGATCCTCGCCTCCGGATGCTGGGCGCGCACGGAATCGGTGAAGCGGGCGGCGAGGGCGCCGGATACGGACGCGTCGCCATTGGCGCTGCTGCTGACGATCAGGATATTCATGGTCATTCTCCCCTTGGGGTTGGCTTGCCAAGGGGATCTAGGGGTCGAATAGTGTTGTCAGAAGCCCGGCAACGCGTATCTTGGCGTTGTGAAATATGCAACGCTCAGCCGGCCGGACCGGCGGCGGCCTGGCGCCGCCGCCGGTCGGAAATCGTGCCGGATCCGGGTGCTAGTCCCGCAGCTGCCGCATCGGGACGCGCTCGGTGTGGATGCTCGCGACCTGGTTGGTGGTGGTCGGCGCGGCGGTGTAGACCGCGACGACGTCGAGCGGCTCGCTGCTCTGGACGACGAGGAAGCCGGTGATGAACACGTTCGGCGGGCCGAGAGCGATCCCCGCCTGCTGGAGGCGCGCCCGGATCAGCCGGCAGTCGATGTCGAGCGCCTGATCGTAGGTCAGGTCCATCACCGGCTGGAAATTGGTCATCTGGCCGGTCGCGCCCTGACGCGCCCAGACCACCTTGTAGGTCAGCCGGTTCCGCCGGCTCGGGCTGTGGATGTTGACCGCGGTATAATATCTGCCGAAGGCGACCAGCGTCGTGCTCGCCCCGGGCGCAATGTTTTCGCCGCAGACGAACTTCGCGGCATATTCGAGCGGCAGCGCCGGGCCGGCCGGCGGCTGCGCCGGTGGCGGCGCCGGCTGCGCGGACGCAGCGCCGGCCGCAAACGGAAGCAAGGTCACCGTCGCGAGCATCGCGAGCTTGTTCAGCTTGTTCATTGAAAGTCCCCCTTCTGATACCGAGTGCCATCTCAACAGATCAAAATACCATTTCATGAAAATAGAGTCGAATCCCCTTCCGATCTGGAGCCCGCCTGACTTGCGGATGATCGATGCAATTGTTGCGCGGACGATGGAGGTCTGAGGAATGGAACACACGTCCCCCGATTTGGTCGACGTCCTCGCCTTCGTCCGGGTGGTCGAAACCGGCTCCTTCGCCCGCGCCGCCGAGCGGATGGGGCTGTCGAAGCCGGTCCTCTCGCGCCGCGTCGCCCGGCTCGAGGAGCGGCTCGGCGCGCGCCTGCTGAC
The DNA here is from genome assembly GCA_034668465.1 of Sphingomonadales bacterium. Lineage (GTDB taxonomy): Bacteria > Pseudomonadota > Alphaproteobacteria > Sphingomonadales > Sphingomonadaceae > Allosphingosinicella. Next base: position 303,076 of record JAXDPI010000037.1, on the reverse strand, counting down.
CCGGACCGCGCGCGGCGCCCAGCCGACCGGCGTCGGCCAGGCTTATTATGCGCGCGCCTCGGCGATCCTCGCCGACCTCGAAGCCGCCCAGGAGGTGGTCGCCGAGGCGGTCACCCAGATCGCCGGCCCGATCCGCCTCAGCGCCCCGCTCTCGTTCGGCATTTCCTACCTCGCCCCCGCGCTCGCCGACTTTGCCGCGCTCCACCCGGCGGTCGAGCTCGACATCGAGTTCGAGGACCGCAACGTCGATCTGGCCGGCGGCGGCTACGATCTGGCGGTGCGGATCGGCCGCCTCGCCGATTCCGCGCTCGTCGCCCGCCGCATCGCGCCGGTGCGCAAGCACGCCCTCGCCGGCCCGGCCTATCTCGACGCGCACGGCCGGCCCGCGCACCCCGCCGACCTCGCGGATCATGCAATCCTCGTCTACGGCAACGAGCAGTGGCGCTTTCGCGTCGGCGAACGCTGGGAGAGCGTGCGCCTCAGCCCGCGCATGCGCGCCAACAATGGCGAGATGCTCCGCGCCGCGGCGCAGGCCGGCCTTGGCGTCTGCGTGCTGCCGAGCTTCATCGCCGCGCCGGCGCTCGGGGACGGCAGCCTCGAGGCGATCCTGCGCGATTTCCCGCTCGAGGAAGGGGCGCTCCATGCGGTCATGCCGCCCGGCCGCGCGGTCACCGCCCGGGTCCGCGCCTTGGTCGACTTCCTGGTCGAGCGGCTCGGCCCCGAACCCGCCTGGGACCCGTGCTGGCTGGCGCAGGAGAAGAGCCTGGAATAACTATGTCCCCGGCCGAGTCTTTTTCTTATGCTCGTCAAGTAACGCGCTGAGTCGCTGAAGAGGGGGAAGAAGATGGGGTTGCCGCCATTGACGATATTCGCGAGCAACGTGACCTACCTTCCCGCCGGCGCGGGGACCGTTCCGACAACGGTGCGGAGCAAGCTACGCCGCGACCTGCCCTTCTCCCCGTTCGACTGGGGCGCGGCCGGCGACAAGGTGACCGACGACACGGCCGCGCTGACGGCGATGGCGAAGGTCCTGAACAGCCTGTGCGATAATGTGACCGATGCCACTTTGATCGGCAATTATCCGCGCCTCGAATTCCCGCGCTGCGCCGGCTTCAAGACCCGCAAAACCCTCACCCTCAACGCGTCGATCGAGATCGTCATGAATTCCCCTTTGTGGGTGGACTCGCCCGCGGGGACGCCGATCGTCGGCCTGCATTACAAGGATTTCAGCGGCAAATTCTCGAACTCGCCGCGGGACCGCGCCCCGGTCTTCGACGTGCGCCGCATGACGCTTTCCGACTGGGCGAGCGAGATGGACATCGGCGTGCTGATCGATGCGACCTATTGCGGCCGGCTGCGGTTCAAGCGAACCGACGGCTTCACAATCGGGTTCGACGCGTGCCTCGCCTACGGCGAAGCCACGCTCGGCGATCACCGCCAGAACAAGCGCAGCTACATCCGGGCGCGCGGCGCTCCCGATGTCGAGCAATTCACCAACCATCTGGCCATATTGCGCGGCTCGTTCGCCAATGACGGCGCCGGCCCGGGGCGGGATCGCTATGGCCTCGTCATCGAGGGCGTGGAGCCTTTCGGCGCGAACACGATCCTGCTCGACGGGCAGAGCTACGAGCTGGCCAAGGCCGCGGCGGGCGACGCCGACGCCATCCCGCTGGTGATCGACGGCACCAAGGCGTCGATCAACAGCATAAGGGCGATCAATCAGCGCTCGGAGACGAACGGCGCGCCCTTCGCGCGCATCCTCGGCACCGTCCGCAACATCGAGATCGGCCTGATGGATGCCGAGCTGGAATATCTCTATCCCACCAGCCTGCTGCTCGACGACCGGTCCGATGGCGGCGGCGCCGTCGCGCTCTACCGCCACCACGGCGCCAGCGGCCCGCTGTGGCAAGACTTCTTCGCGACCGGGCGGCTGGCGGACAAAGCGGTGATGCTCACCGACGGCATCGTCGCGGTGCAGAACATGGAGACGGCGGCCGACGTCGGCGCCGCGCCGGCGACGCAGACCTTCGCCTACGGGGTGGCCGGGCCGACGTTCGATGCAAACGGCTATATGATTGCCGGCAGCCCGTTCGTCGGCGTGCGGGTCAAGCTCAACGGCGAACGGTCGCTCGGCATCGTCGGGCTGAAACCGGCCGGCCAGAACGTCGACGTGCGCGTCATCTGCTTCGACGCCGCGGGGACCCAGATCGTCGCCGAGGGCGCGGTGCAGCTCGAGCAATCCGCGGCGATCCTGTCGCCGGGCATGTTCGGCGGGCTCTACACGGTCGGCCTCAGTCCGGTGAACGCCGCCACCGCTTTCGAAGGCGTGCTGGCCTTCGGCGGCACCGTCGACACCGCGTTCATCGCCGTCTCGACGCCGGTCCACGGCTTCACCCTGAAAAGCCTCGGCGGCCGCGCGCAATGGTTCTCCGCGACCGCGCACCTGAAGGATGCGTTCGTCGGCGACGGCATCCCGATCGCCTTTGCCAACGTCGCCTACCAGCGCGGCGCCCGCGTCCACGACATTGCTCCCGCCGGCGGGGATCCCGAGGGCTGGGTGCTGGTCGACCAGCCCGCGGCGGGCGCGGCCGGAACCTGGAAGACGTTCGGCGCGATCGCGCCCTAGGGTCCGTACTAGTGATTTCGGACTCTCTCGGTTTCGGCGGGCCTTTCCGCAACCTCGCCAGTGGACGGGCGCGGCAGACGCGCTAAGAAGCGCCGTCCATTGCCGCGAGGATCCTGCCTTGAAGCCCTTCCTGCCGCTCGCCGCCCTGCTGCTCGCCACCGCCGGAATCGCCGCCGCCCACCAGGCCGCGCCCACCGCCGCCACTGCCGCCGCGGCGGCCGAGGATGCGCGCCTGACCGCATTTCTCGACGCCGCGTTCGACGAGCAGATAGCGACCAACCCGCAGCAGCTGACCAGCCTCGGCAGCAAGCAGCTCTACGACCGGCTCAACGATTATACCGACGCCTATCGGGCCCGCCAGCTGGCGCTGCGCGAGCGCCAGCTGGCGGCGCTGCGCGCCGGGTTCGATCCGGCCAAGCTGAGCCCCGCGGCGCGCGTCTCCTACCGTCTGTTCGAAAAAGAGGCCGCCGATGCCCGCGAGGCATATCGCTGGCGCTGGTACAATTTCCCGGCGACCAACAATGGCAGCCCGATGGGCAATATCCCGGTCTTCCTGATCAACAACCACCGCATCGACAACGTCGCCGACGCCGAGGCCTATGTGGCGCGGCTCAATGAGGTCGAGCGGGTGATGGACGAGATCGGCGCCAATATCCGTCACCAGGCCGGGCTCGGCATCGTCCCGCCGGCGTTCAACTTCGCGCCGGTGCGCGAGGACGGCCGCCGCATCCTGACCGGCGCGCCGTTCGGCGACGGGCCCGACAGCGCCCTGTTCGCCGACTTCAAGGCCAAGGTGAACCGGCTGACGATCGCGCAAAGCGAAAAGGACCGGCTGATCGCCGGCGCCCGCGCGGCGCTGATCGGGCCGTTCCGCCGCGGCTACGAAGCGATGCTCGCCACTCTCGCCGAGATCGAGCCGCGCGCGACCGGCAACCAAGGCGCCTGGAGCCTGCCCGACGGCGCCCGTTATTATGCCGAGCGGCTGCGCGTCTCGACCACCACCGAGCTCGGCGCCGAGCAGATCCACCGGATCGGGCTCGAGCAGGTCGCGCGCATCCATCGCGAGATGGAGCGGATCAAGGCCCGAGTCGGCTTCACCGGCACGCTCCAGCAATTCTTCGCCCATCTGAACGAGGGGCAGGAATTCAAATATCCGAACAATGCCGAGGGCCGCGAGGCCTATCTCGCCGACGGCCGCCGCTTCATCGCCCAGGTGATGGCAGCGGCGCCGCGCTGGTTCCGCCGGCTGCCGCGCGCCCCGCTCGAAGTCCGCGCGGTCGAGGCGTTCCGCCAGGAGACGGCCGCGGTCGCCTTCTACAACCGGCCCTCGCCCGACGGGTCGCGGCCCGGCATCTTCTACGTCAACCTGGCCGACATGAACCAGGTGCTGCGCCCGCAGGTCGAGGCGATCGCCTATCACGAAGGCGCGCCCGGCCACCATTTCCAGATCGCGCTCGCCCAGGAGCTGCAGGGGCTGCCCAAGTTCCGCCGCTTCGGCGGCTACGGCGCCTATGCCGAAGGCTGGGGCCTCTACGCCGAGGGGCTCGGCAAGGAGATGGGCTTCTACCGCGACCCGATCTCCGAATTCGGCATGTACTCGACCCAGCTTTGGCGCGCGGTCCGGCTCGTGGTCGACACCGGCATCCACCAACACCGCTGGACGCGCGAGCGGGCGATCGACTATTTCCTCGCCAACGCTTTGCTCTCGCGGCGCGACGCGACCAAGGAAGTCGAGCGCTATTTCAACAATCCCGGCCAGGCGACCAGCTACATGATCGGAAGCTTGCGGATATTGGCGCTGCGCGACCGCGCCCGGGCGGCGCTCGGGAACCGCTTCGACATTCGCGACTTCCACGCGGTGGTGCTCGAAAACGGCTCGCTGCCGCTCGATGTGCTGGAGGAATTGGTCGACTCGTGGATCGCGACGCAAAGGAACGCACGATAATGGCCGACGAACCGCCCCCGCCCGACCGCCTCTCCAACAATCCGCGCAGCCCGCATTTCGACATGGCGGCGCTGCAGCGCGGCGTCGGCATCCGCTTCAAGGGGCGCGAGCGCGACGACGTCGAGGAATATTGCGCCTCCGAAGGCTGGATCCGCGTCGCCGCCGGCAAGGCGGTCGACCGCCACGGCCTGCCGGTCACGATCAGGCTGAACGGCGAGATCGAGACCTGGTGGCGCGATGAACACGGCGAGGCGGACGGGGAGACCGGGAACAACTAGCCTCCGGCCGCCCCGGGCGGCCCTAGGGCAGGATGCAGAACAGCCTGCACATTTGCTTCAAGCCTATCGTCCTGCCCCGGACGATCCAGGGCCCGAGCCAACAAATCTGGAAGCAGAACGGCGCGAGCGGGAGCTGGGACAGGCTCGACAGTTCGGGCGGCGGCAGCAGATGGGGGAAGCCGGCCGGATCGAGCTCCTTGTCGAGCAGCTTGACCTCGATGCCGGCCGGTGGCCGCAAGCCCTCCTGCTCCAGATAGGGCAAAGGATTGGCCAGCGCGGCCCTGCGCCGCTCGGCCGGCAGGCCCGCGATCGTTTCGAGCGCCGCGCTCAGCCGCTCCTCGTCGAGGCCGTCCAGCCACTCCCGTTGGGCCGATGCGTCATAATCCTGGCTCATGTCACCACTCCTTCATGTCGATCGCAGGCCATGATAACGGTCGCGGCAGGGCGGACGCGTGAGCGCCATCACGCGGCAGCCCGCATTTCGACATGGCGGCGCTGCAGCGCGGCGTCGGCATCCCCTTCAAGGGGCGCGAGCGCGACGACGTCGAGGAATATTGCGCCTCCGAAGGCTGGATCCGCGTCGCCGCCGGCAAGGCGGTCGACCGCCACGGTTTGCCGGTCACGATCAGGCTCAACGGCGACGTCGAGACCTGGTGGCGCGACGGAAAAGAGGGCAGCGAGGAGGGCTGAATAGCCCGACCCACGTGGATCGCCACCCGGTCCCCGGAAGCCAAGCTCCAATACAAGCTTGTCCCCGCGGAGCGCCTTGCGCAGTCAGGCCCCGCTCGAAGTCGATGGAGGCCACACGAACACGAAGTTGTTGAACTCCCATCCATCCTCAGCAGCCTGCGCGTCCCGCCACGAGCGGAATATGGCTCTCAAATCAGAACCGGTGGGGACAATTTTCCGGTACTCCTCGTCGGCGTCGATCAGAAAATCCTCGCCGTCGTAGAGATAGACCGTAGGGGAATCACTGGCATCGCCCTCGAACTCGATGCTCGTCGGCCCTTGCGTGCAAATCTTCTCCGTTACCGAAACCGGAATGGCCATGACGGCTGTTCTAGTGTCTCCAGCGAGCTCCAGTTTATGCGCAAGCCCGGAGAGCAGATCCACGTACCCTCGAGTGTCTCTAACCCGGCCCTCCAGCCCTGCCAGTTGGTCCAAGCGTATTGAAGCGGTGCCGCCGCCTTGGGAGTGCAGCGCATCGAGCAGAATTTGGACATCGTCCAGCTCGGTCATTCGGGGAGCTTCCATCCGTTCTTCGCCAACCATTTTCTCTGCGCGCTCGTCAAGCCGCTCCTGGGCAGATGCTTCCAAGTCCCATCGATATTCAACGCGCCATCGTTGACAACGATATGAACTTGCTCGCCCTTCACTTTCCCCACATCTACCCGTCCAATCCCTTCCGGCGCCTGACCTCGTTTTACCGCTTCGTTTATTTGATTCGGGCTTTTGGGCTTTGCGTTGCCCTTGGTAGCCCCCTGCTTCAGCTCCTTCTCGGTCAGGTTCTCGACGGTTTCCTTCTCAACCTGCTTAGCCGCAGATCCCACCTTCTTCACCGTCTTCGTCGCCGGGGCGGCCTCCTTGCTGACCACCTTCGCTTCTTTCAGAGCATTGCCGAGCCCCCGCTCCCCGAGCGTCAGCTCCGTCGCCGCCGACGCCTTGCCGCCACCTTGGGTCACTGTCGTGAGCGGCTGCTTCAGCTTGGCGCCCGACGAGACGACATCGGCGAACGTGCTGGTTGCGGTCGTGGTGAGCTCGCCTCCCGCCTCGACAACGGTGGCGACGCTGCCGGCGCGGGCGGCGGATGCGGCAAAGGTCGCGATCAACGCCACGATCTGTCCGACCAGCTCGCCGATCATCGCGCCCCGGCGCTGAGGGGATGCCTCGCTGAATTGGTCGAACCAGCCGTCGATCAGGTTCATCAGGGCGGTGGGCAGGTTGGCGACGGCGTCAACGACGGCGTTCCAATCCTGTTTCAGGTCCTCGAAGTTGGTGAAGATGCCCGAGATCAAGTCATAGACCAGCTTTACGATGCCATAGACTAATGAAAGCACTCCCTTAATCAGACCGACGATGCCTTCGAGGAAACCCACGATCAAACCGATGACCGCCAGCAACAGCGTCTCCCCCACTGCCAGTGCGCCATCGGCGATCTTGATGAGCGCGTTGGCCGCTCCATGGTGCCTTTTCGGCAGCTTTGCGACTTGGCCGCGAAGGGCACCCATTGCCGTCTTCCGGGCGGTCCGCAACATACTGATGAGCCCGGAATAAAAGCCTTCCTTGAGGTCTTCGTAGGAGGATTCCTGCAAAACGCCTTGCTGCGACGTCGGCACCGACCCCGCCGCGGGAGTGGACACAGCCATCAGACCGCTGCCGGGCCCGCCGGTTCCGGTTGCTTGCAAGGATTGACGCTGAAGACGCGTGTGCATCCCTTCTTGCTGGACAACATGGACCAGCTCATGCGCGAGCAGCCGGCGGCCGGCGGCGCCCCCTGGCTGGAACTGCGCCGCTCCGAAGACCAGGTGATTGCCGACCGTGTAGGCCGAGGCGCCGACGTCGCGCGCCGATTGCCCGGCCTCGGACCCGTCGTGCACGCGCACCTGCGAGAAATCGTGGCCCGAGCGCGTCTCCATATCGCGGCGGAGCGGCGCATCGAGCGGCCGGCCCGACGAAGCCAGGACGCGATCCACGCTGGCGGGCGCCTGCTGCGCGCCCTGGGCCACTCCCGGCGTCCGGCGCTGGATGCTGAGCGGAGCGCTGCTGAAATCGAGCCGCGCCGGCGCGGAAATCACCTGCTCCGCGACCCGGTCCGCCTCGCGCTCGAGCGGATCGTTGCTCGACCCGATGGAAAGCATGCGCTGCAGGCCGCTTCGCGCTCCGGCGCAGGCCGGGCACGTCTCCAGACTGGCGGTGCGGGCGCCGCACGCGCATTTGCGCTGGAGGACGCGCGGCGCGGCCGGCGGCGCGGGCCGGGGCTTCCTGATCGGAGACGCCATCATCGTCTTGGCCTCCCAGCGACGGGCTTAAGTAACGACTCGGCCTTGAGCAGACGGATGATAGTCAAACGCACCGATATTGACACTTGATACTTTCCGCCAAAAGCGCGGCAGGTCAGTCGGCGCGTTCGCCGAAGCCGAGCGAGCGGATCACCCGCTTGAGCATGCCGCGCGTCTCCTTCTCCTCGTCGCTCGCTTTCTCTTTCTTGTGCTCGGCCTCGACCGCGCGGAAGAAGGCGGCGACGTCGGGAAAGGTCGCCGGGTCGCCCTTTTCGTCGTGCCGCGCCAGCGCGCCGGCAAAGAAGTCGCCGAGCCGGCGATAGCTTTCGAACTGCGATTCCGAGAAGAACTGGTCGCCGGTCGTCTCGTGCGGGAAGGCCGCGCTCCCTTCGGCGTAGGAGCGGACGTCGACCGGCAGCCGGCCGAACAGGCTCGGCTTGATGTAGAGCAGCTGCCCCTTCCCTTCCGGATAATGGATCTCGCCCAGCGCCCAGGCATATTGCGGATCGATCGGCTTGGTGCGGCTGGAGATGCGCAGCTCCTCGAAGCCGATGTCAATGCCGAGGTCGATCTTGATCTTGCGGACGGCGTTGCCGAGATCCTCGAACTTGCAGTCGGGGTCGGCGCCGGCGTCGCTGAGCACGATATAGCGGCAACGCCGCCGGATCATCTCGTAGAGCCCCAGATTCTCGAAATGACCGCCGTCGGAAAGATAGACGTCGAGCCCCTGATCGCCGGTCCGCCCGGCCAGCTCGTTGAGCAGCGCCCAGACGGAATTGCTCGGGTCCGATCGGGCGATGTTCTGCTTGAGCGCGCCGCAGCGCGCCGGATTGGGCATCCAGGCGCCGAGGCGGACGTTGAACAGGGTCATCAGGAACGCGGTCGCCGCCGAGGAATGATAGCCCATGTTCGGGCTGGCCGCGGCGCCGGAAATGGAGATGGCGGTGGCCAGGCTGACCCCCGAGCCCTCCATGCCGAGATCCGCCTCGTTGCCGCCGTAGATGTTCGATTTGACATAGGCGCCCGTGCGCGGGCCGTTGCCGGTTCGCAGCATCGCGCTGCCGCTGTAGATCGGCGAGAAGATGAAGGGCTCTGCCTTGCGCTCCTGCCAGGCCAGCTTCTCGCTCGCGGTGACGTTCAGCGCGACGTTGACGACCGGGTAAAGCACGGTACGCCCGCCGACGGTCGGGTTCAGGCCGTGCATGCGGATATTGTCGGAGGCATCGAAGCCGGTGAACGGCTGCGGCGTGCGGTCGGTGCGCGCGCCGCCGAGAAAGGCGCGCGCCAGCCGGTTGCGATAAAGGCCGTTCAGCGAGAAGCGGTTGACGCGGATCGTCCGCCCGAACACCGTCAACAACGTCGTCAGGACGATGATCATCAGCCAGTGGCCCGCCCCTGTCGGACTCATCCAGCCGGGCAGCGCCACCTCCTTGCCGATGAGCGCGCCGAGCCGGTCGGCGAAGCGAATCTCCAGCCGGGAGAGCACCATCAGCAGCGCGAGCGCGAACAGCACGGTGGCGATGGCGATGACGGCCTGCAACGGCAGATAGCGCATCACCCGCGCGCGCACCCCGGCGGCGATGCCGGTCCGGTCGCTGCGACCCCCGGCGATGGCGGTCGCGGCGGAGACGGCCGCGATGATCCCGGAGATCGTCAGGTCGAAGCCCGGCACGAAGGATTGTATCAGCCCGAACAGCAGCAGGGTCGCAAAGGCGACCAGCGCCCAGGCCAGCAGCGGCTTGATTTCGAGCGCGGTCAGCCGCGCGAGCCACTCGCGATCGGAATCCGGCTGAATTCCCGTGCTCCGCCCGCCGCGAAAGGCGGCGAAGATCGTGATCGCGGTGACCTGCGCCCAGAGCAGAAGGATCGGCGCCATCGTCGCCAGCAGCGCCGCCCGCCACTGCGCCGCGGCAATGTCCGCGGGCGACAGTGCCGCCTTGCTCGTATCAGGTTTGGCGGACGCGGCGGCCGCTGCCGCCGGCGCGGGCGCGGGCGCCGCCTGCGTCGACGGGGCCGGCGCCGTCGCCAGGCTGAGCGGCAACGCCGGAGTTCCGATCTGGATCGTCAGCGCCGCCGCGATCGCCGCCACCAGCCAGAAGGGCAGGTCCCGGGTGAAAATCCTGAAATGGCCCGCGCGCAATTTGTAGCCCGCGGCCAGCGTGCCGGCGGCCATGCCGGCGAAGGCCGAAATCGCGAGCAGCGTCCCCGGCAGATACAGGTGCGGCTGCCAAAACAGGTCGCAGGCGAGGACGAACGATCCCGGCACGACCGCCGCGATGAGCGGGAGCACGACCCGCGAGCGAACCCAATTGTCCGCCGCGAGCTCGCGGCCCATGCGGTCGCGGCCGTAGCTGGGCAGCGCCCGGCACAGGTTGAATGCCGCAAACGCGGTCAAGAGGCCGTAGCCGACGACTTCGGCATAATAGAGCCAGTCGAGGTGCGGCATGTTGCGCGGCAGCGTCGCCAGGCCGCTCGCGAACAAATTGGGCAGGAGCGCGACGAGGAGAAAGAGCGGGGTGAACAGCAGCCAGTTGACGGCGATGTTGCGGACCGAGATGGCGAGCGCCGTCCAGGTATCGTTGGAGCCGATGCCGACCCGCGGCGTGATGAAGTTCGAATTCTCCCGCAGCGCCGAAACCTGCTCGGGCTCCGCCGTCCCGCCGAGCGCGTGCATCACCGAGCGGGCGTCGGCGCCGGGCTCGGCGATCCAGCGCTGCAGCCAGCCGCCGATATAGCCCCCGCCCGAAACCGTAGACTGGTACTGAAACCCGGTAAGCAGCCGCTTGCGGCTCAGCGCCTGGAGCACGCCGAGCGCGAACGCCGCGCTGCGGATGCCGCCGCCCGACAGGCACAGCGCCGCCTGGCCGTGGGCGAAGGCCTTGACCTGATAGTCGGCGACGATCTCCTCGTCCGTGCCCTGGACGAGCTTCGGCTCGTTCCAGATAAGGGCATATTCGGCGGCCAGAACGCTGGCCGAAGTATCGGCCCGCGCCGGCGGTTCGAGTTGCGGCGCCACGGAACCCAAGGTCCCGGCAGCCGCGGCCGCGCCTGCCTTCGCATCACCATTCTGCATCGACTTTCCCCCTCGGCACGGAATCGTCACAGTCTTCGCGAATCTGGGAGGAATGTGACACTTGTCACGCAGGTTTGCGACTCTGTGTTTGGCGCGAGCCCGCATCGGCCGCTCGCGCGTTGGCCGCCCGGTGAAGATCGCGACCTTCAACGTCAACGGCGTCAACGGCCGCCTGCCTTTGCTGCTCGACTGGCTCGGCGAGGCGCGGCCCGACGCCGTCTGCCTCCAGGAGCTGAAGGCGCCCGACGACAGGTTCCCGTACGGCCCGATCGAACGCGCCGGCTATGGCGCGGTCTGGCACGGCCAGAGCCGCTGGAACGGCGTCGCCATCCTCGCCCGTTCCTGCCGGCCGGTTGAAACCCATCGCGGCCTGCCCGGCGACCCGGCCGACATCCAGTCGCGTTACATCGAGGCGGCGGTGAACGGCGTCCTGATCGGCTGCCTCTACCTTCCCAACGGCAATCCGGTGCCGGGGCCGAAGTTCGACTACAAGCTCGCCTGGACCGAACGGCTGATCGAGCGCGCCGCCGATCTCGCCGGGCTCGACGGCCCGGTCGTCCTCGCCGGCGATTACAACATCATCCCGACCGAGCGCGACGTCTACAAACCCGAGCGCTGGCTGGACGACGCCCTGTTCCAGCCGGGGCCACGCGCCCAATATCGGCGGTTGCTGGCGCAGGGCTGGACCGACGCGATCCGCAAGCTTCACCCCAAGGAGACTGTCTACACGTTCTGGGATTATTGGCGCAACGCCTTCGCCCGCGACGCCGGCATCCGCATCGACCATCTGCTGCTCAACAAGCGCGCCGCCAGGCGGCTCGAGGCGGCGGGCGTCGACCGCGATGTCCGCGCGCGCGAAAAGGCGAGCGACCATGCCCCTGTTTGGGTCGAGCTCAAGAGCTGACGATCGCGGTCGATATGGTTAGGCGCGGTCAGGGCCGCTGCGCAGGCAATTGTCCGGCACGGGAGCCGTGGGGCCGCGGCCGCATGCGATCCCGCGGGCGTGGGTCCGGCCGGCCTAGGGTCCGTACTCGATACCCGCAACGGCCGTGACGGAGCCGATTTTGGGTCAGGGCAAGGAGTGAGGAGGGAGCGATGCCGACGCATCGTGACCGACGCTGCGACGTAGCCCTGGCCCAAAATGGACAGGTGCGGATGTCCCCCGGACATCCGCAGCCCTGCCCGGGGGATTGTCCACAGGATGTTCGTTCCCGGCTCGAAAGCGACGCCGGTGGGATTGCGCAGTCCGGACGCGAAGGCGCCGTCATCCCGGACGGGCCACAGAACAAGCGTCTTTCAAATCAGCGAGGTTGCAATAACGATTCTGAAATTCCCAACGATCGGCTTTGTCGGTCTCGGGCGAGCAGTATTACGAATAGGTAGTAATACCTCCTAGCCCGCTAGGTACATGGGTACTAGTGATCGATAGGAGGTGACCCAGCGATGTAGTTGGGCTTGGAGCGAGGCGACTCAAGCCGGGGCGCGGGAGGGGAAGCCTGATGGCATTGATTTTAATTGCGGACGATGACGAGCTTGTCATCAGCGTCGTGCAGACCGCGCTCGGCGCGCGCGGCCATATCGTCGGCGCGGTCGACGATGGAACGATGGTGATCACCGTCGTCGAGCTCAAGCGGCCCGACCTCGTAATCCTCGATTGCACGATGCCCGAGATGTCCGGCGTCGAGGCGTTGCGACAAATCCGCTATTCGCACTCCTGCCATTCGACGCCGGTGCTGATGCTGACCGCCCGCCGCAGCGAAGCCGATGAGAACATTGCGATACGCGCTGGGGCCAACGACTACCTGCGCAAGCCCTTCGATCCGGACCAGCTGGTATCGCGTGTCGAGACGCTGCTCCACCACGCCGAGCTCAAAAAGCAGCCGGTGGTGGAGAAATCGCCGCTCTATCGCCCGCCGCCGTCGCACGAGCGCCGCTGGGGGCAACGGTGATGGGCACGGACACGGGGCGGACGAATGCTCCCGCCCGCCGGCAAACAAGCCGAATGGCCGTTTTCAGGGACATGATCTTGCTAAAGACCGATCAGACCCGCCCCGATAAGCCGACGGGGTTCCATCTGGCCACCGCCGGGCTTTCATGCCTGCTTTGCCTGGCCGTGCTGTTTGGCTGGGCAGCCGGCTACGACGTGCTCACGCGATCAATTCCAGGCTTCACCGCAGTGAATCCGATGACCGCGATCGCCCTTCTGCTCGCCGGCATCGCGCTGGCATTGCCGCCGCGCCGCGGGGCACTTTGGGTCCGCATTCTTGCCGCGCTCATCGTCGGCATCGGCATCGCCAAGCTGGCCCAGCTGTCGCTCGGCCTGCCCGTCGGCATCGACGAGCTTCTGTTTGCGGACAGGCTCGGGCTGGCGACGGCCCTGCCCAGCAGAATGCAGGCCATCACGGCCGTTGCACTGGCGCTGACCGGGAGCGCGCTGTTCGCCAGCGGGTCCCGCAATCGCCTTGTCCTCCTGGCCTCCCAGATTGTCTGCCTCGTGGTCATTGCAATCACCCTGTTCGGGGTGATTGGCTATGTGCTGGACATCGTCGCGATCCACCGCGTGGTCACCTATCACTCCATGCCGATCGACGCCGTCGTGGCGCTCATGGCCTTCTCCGTCGCGATCATCGGCATCAATCCCGACATCGGGCTGGTTCCCATTATTCGCGATCGCGGCCCGGCCGGCTCGCTGGCGCGAACCGCGCTCCCGCTCGCGCTTCTGGTGCCGGTGCTGGTCGGGCTGGCGGCCCTGGCCGGGGAGCGCGCCGGCCTTTACGGAATCGGCAGCGGCTTCGGGCTTCAGGTCTTCGCCAACACGATGGTCACCTTCGCGTTGTTGACCGGCTGCATCATCGCCCTGTCCCAAACCGATGGCCTCCGCCGCGAGCGCGAGCTGGTCATCGCGCGGAGCGGAGACCGCTATCGGCTCGCCGAGCAGGTCGCGCACATCGGCCATTGGCTCGTCGAATATCCGACCGGAGCCGTCACATGGTCGGATGAGTATTACGAGATTTGCGGTCTGCCCAAAGACACCGAGCCCAACATCGAAACCGCGCTCGCGCTTTATCATCCAGAGGACGCCGTGGCGGCGCGCGAGATCGCTCAGGCGGTAAAGGAGGGTCGCGGTTGGGAGATCGGACTGCGTATCCGGCGGCCTGACGGCGATGTTCGCTACATCAAGTCGCATGGCGTCTGCGAACATGCGCCCAACGGTGATGTCACCGCGATTTTCGGCGTGTTCGCCGACGTCACCGAGCTCGAATTCGCACAGCGGGAAGCGGAAGCCGCGACCGCATCCAAAGCCGCCTTCCTCGCCAATATGAGCCACGAGATCCGCACGCCGATGAACGGCGTGATGGGATTCGTCGAATTGCTCATGGACAGCAAGCTCGATGCGAAGCAGCGCCGCCATCTGGTGCTCGTCCAGGAATCCGCGCAGGCGCTGCTCAAGCTGCTCAACGACATATTGGACCTGTCGAAGATCGACGCCGGCCAGCTGGATCTCAGCGCCGAGCCGTCGAACGTCCGGCACGACATCACGCAATGCGTCCGGCTGATGAGTCCAGCCGCGGAGCAGAAGCACCTCGCACTTCAAGTCACCTTCGCGGACGGCTTCCCGGACAGCGTGCTGATCGACAGCTTGCGCTTCCGCCAGGTCCTGTTCAACCTGCTTGGCAACGCCGTCAAATTCACCAACCAAGGCACGGTCTCGGTGACCCTTGACGAGGCGGCCGGGCCCTCGGGCAGGCGGATCATCGTGGTCAAGGTCGCCGACACCGGTGTCGGCATCGCCGAGGAACGCAAGGCCGCGATCTTCGACGCATTCGTGCAGGCCGATGCCTCGGTCTCGCGCCGCTTCGGCGGCTCGGGCCTCGGCCTCAGCATCAGCCGGAGCCTGGCGGGCCTGATGGGCGGAACGATCGCGCTCGAGAGCCGGGAAAATGAAGGAACGATAGTCACGCTAACGCTCCCCCTGGACGAGGTGTTCGCGCCGGCGCTCACGACTGTCGAACCGCGTGAAACAGGTTCCGCGGCGATGGCCGGCGCCGAAAGGAGGATGCGCCGGCAAGCGTCCATCCTGCTGGTCGAGGATATCGATATCAATCAGGAGCTGATCACCGAAATGCTCAACCGGCTCGGCCACACGGTGGATCTCGCCAAGAACGGGGCCGAAGCGCTCGCGATGGCGTGCCGGCTCGAATCCGACCCGAACGCCTGGGACATGATCCTGATGGACGTCCAGATGCCGGTGATGGACGGGCTCACTGCGACCCGCGCGATCCGGGCGCTCGGCGGAAGGGCCGCGACCATCCCGATCGTCGCCCTCACCGCCAATGCCTTTGCCGTGGAGATGCAGGACTGCCGCGACGCCGGCATGGACGATCATATAGCCAAGCCGAGCGGTTTCGCTCAGTTGAAGCAGGCGGTGGAGTTGTGGGGTGACATCGCCAGATCGCCGGTGCCTCCGACCGGATTCGGCGCGCTGGAAACGGTATCGATCGCCGACCGCTTCGAGACCAGGCTGCGGAAATCGACCGCGCGGCTGATCGAGCTGACCGCCGAGCTTTCCGGGGCGCAGAGCGAGGCGGCGGCGCACCTGATGCGCGAAGCCGCCGGAATAGCGCATGTGCTCGCCGGGACCGCGGGCATGTTCGGACGGGCCCCCCTCGGCAAGGTCGCGCAGCAGGTCGAGGCGGAGCTCAAGGAGATCGCGTGCAGCCAACCGACGGGCCGGAGTGCAAGGGCAAGGCAGACGGTCGGCTGCCTCGTGGCTGCCCTGGGCGCACCGGCCCCGCCCGCCAACACACGTTCGCCGGTGACAGCTTAATCAACTGGCCCCCTGATCGACCTGGAAATGTGCGCACTGATTTAACGATAAATTCTAATAAAACGAGGATAGTCAGGTGGTTGAATTAATTCACATCGTCGATGACGACGAGCTGGTCCGAGCCTCGCTGAGCTACACATTGTCTAATCACGGATACTCGACCCAAATCTATTCGGGGGGCGCCGAGTTGTTTCAGGAGGGCCGCCTGGACCGAGGCAGCATTCTTCTCGACATTTGCATGCCCGGGATGAGCGGCCTTGAAGTCCTAATGGAACTCGCGCGCCGCGGTTGCACTCTGCCAGTGGTAGCGATGAGCGCGCGTGCGGATATTCCAGCCGCCGTCCATGCGATGAAGCTCGGCGCCCTCGATTTCATCGCGAAGCCCTTGAACGAAAGGGATTTGCGCCAGGCCGTGCTCCGGGCATCGGAGTCATCCGGACGGGCCGACACCCGGCGGCAAGTTGAGGTCGCCGCCGCGGCGCGTGTTGATCGGCTCACACCGCGCCAGCGGCAGATCCTGCAGGGTTTGCTCGACGGGCTCAGCAATAAGGGAATTGCAGGCAGGCTGGGGATTTGTTCGCGAACTATTGAGATGCATCGAGCCTGCATGAAGGTCACGCTCGGCGTCAAAAGCATGGCGGAGACCGTTCGCTTGGCAATCGACGCGAATATGGTGCCGACCAGAGAAGCGGGAGGCATGTGGGACTCCAGCGCCGCCGCCGCCAATTCGTGCGCCGTCCATGCGATGGCCTGATGCTCACCGCGCAGCAGTAAACACTAATTCGCTATCGGCGCGCCAATCTGCTAGTATTTCCTCATCACCTGTGTTTCCCGCAAGCATCCCGTGACAGAGAGATAGTTCGTGCTCCCGCTTGTGCAGAGGAGTGCCGTCATGAAAAGCAACCCGGGTGATGCATCCAGGAAGCCTGCGTTCGGGCATAATCAAAGCATAATGGCGGCCGCGGTGCGGGATGCCGACTGGAGCCGTTCGCCGCTCGGGCCGATAGACACCTGGCCTGAGATCCTGAAGGGCACAGTAGGCATCGTACTGGATTCGCCGGGCATCAGGGTCTTGCTGTGGGGTCCCGAACTCATCTTCTTCTACAACGACGGGTATATCCCGTTGCTCGACTCGCGCCCCAACGACGGGATTGGCAAGCGCTATGCCGATTTTCGGCCCGATACGTGGCCGACGTTGCGGCCCTTTGTGGAGGCCGCGAGGAACGGCGCTGGACAGATCGTGACGCACTTGCGCACGGTCCTGCGCAGGAACGGCTCAGAAGAAACCGCATACTTCACGCTGGCCTTTACCCCTGTTTACGGCAGGGACGGCGCCATCGCCGGAGTACTGAGCGAAATTGTCGAGATCACCGCCCAGGTCGAGCTTCGGGATGCCCTCCAGGCGGAAAATAGGCGTTTCCGCGAGCTCTTCGACCAAGCCCCGGTCTTTCTCGCCCTGATGGAAACGCCCGACCTTCGTCTCATATATGTGAACAGCGCCTATGAGAGGCTGGTCGGTGGGCGTGATGTCGTGGGCAGAACGGCCGCGGAAGCCCTTCCAGAGCTGGAGGCGCAAGGCTTCATAAAGCTGCTCAATAAGGTCTACCAGAGCGGCGAGTCGCTGATCGGACGGGACACGCTGTGTCAGATACGCAACCAGTCCGATGGTTCCGAGGAGCAATTCTATCTCGACTTCATCTATCAGCCGATCGTCGATTCCGGCGGCAATGTCACTGGCATCCTGTGTGTCGGTTCGAATGTTACCGAGCGGCATGTCGGTAAAGAAGAGGCCGAGAGGCTTCGCGGAAAACTCCATCACGCCTCGCGGATAAGCGCGATGGGAACGATGGCAGCGACAATCGCGCATGAACTCAATCAGCCCCTCACCGCGGCAGGCAATTATTTGGCTGGCAGCCAGCGCATCGCGGGCGCGCTGGTGGGGCCGGACAAGGCCGCGTTGCAAAGCACTCTCAAGCGAGCCGAAGAGCAGATCTCGCGCGCCGCCCACCTCATTCGGCAAGCCCGGAACATCGCCATTATCGGCTCCACTCCACGCAAGACCGTTTCGGTGAAGGAGCTTGTGGAACGATCGCTCGAGCTGGTCGAAGTGACTCGCGGCTGCACCAATGTCGAGTTTCAGACATCCCTGGGACCAGACGCCATCATGCTGCGCGTCGATCCGATCCAGGTCGAGCAGGTGCTTCTGAATCTCGTGCGCAATGCCTGCGAGGCGATGAGCGATTGTCCGCGACGTGAGCTTTTGATTTCTAGCCGCAAGCTTGACAATGGCTTTGCGGAAATTCTGGTCCGCGACACCGGTCGCGGGCTTCCTCGCGACGCGGACGAGGACATGTTCGCCGCCTTCACGACATCGACCACTGGTGGCCTAGGCATCGGCCTTTCGCTTTCCCGCACATTGGTTGAAGCGCATGGCGGCTCGCTTTGCGCCGATGACAATCCGGGGGTAGGTGCGTCCCTGCGCCTTACCCTTCCCTTGGCCGGTGAATTGGATTTGGCGGCTTGACACCGGGACGGCAGGAAGGTCTGTGGTCATGGCATTCATGGATCCTTGGATTCGGCCATGTGGTGCCGAGGCTGGCCATGTCGACCGCAACACCCGCCGCGGCCTCTCGACTTGGTAGAGCACATTCAGCGCCCCGCATGTGCATCGGACGATGACTCTATCTCCCTCCGGGTGCAGGCGCCGGCAGCTCGGCGCGCTGGTTCGGAAGCCGATGATCTCCCAGCACTTGCCGCAAACAAGATCTTCATGCTCGTCGCCCGTGAAGACGGGAAGGGTCCGCGGGAGGAGCAGTGAGTCCCGGCGCGTCACCCCGCCGACGATTTCCAGCGCCATCCGAATGGGAGAGACAACGCGCTCTATGACGGGCTCAGAGTATTTGGCCCGTCCTGCCATTCTCCTAAGCTGGGCTTCCCAACCAGCCTCCTCCTCGTCGCGTTCACGCTGTCGGGCGGCTCGCCCAAGCGGCTCGCCCGGATCGCAAAAGGACGCTTTCATGATAAGCTCCAGATAGAGTCTCTAGATTCCACTCTCGCTGGTCGCCCAGGAGGTGAGTCGCAATATGGGCCGGCCAGCCGTATGCGGCGGCGAGAGAGTCCTTCGCCAGGCTTGGAGGCGACCTACGGCGCTCCAAGCGAAATAACGCAGTCCGGCCACCACGAGATCGAGCAGCCCGGAGCCCCGCCTGCGCTGACCGGGGCTCGGGATCGTCCGGGATCGCTCCGCGGAAGGAAGGTCAAAGAAAAGCTGCGCGGCGTCGATCTCGGTCCGCCGCGGCGCGACCCGTTTCCAGACCACCCGAAAACCCTTGGGCACGGTGCGCCAATGGCGGCGCGAGCGGATCATGTCGCGCCCGCAAGACCGGCAGTGGCTGAACTCCAAGCCCTGATTGCGAACCTCACCAGGCGCGACGTCATGCAGTCCGGCGATACAATGAAGGCGCATCATCCCTCTCCTAGGCTGCCTGCTGAAATTCGAGGAGATGTGCCGCGAGCGCGCGCAAATCGGGATCGTCGCCCTGAAGCGCAACCTGCGGGCTCCACATCTCGAATGCCCCGCCCGTGCCGATCACCAGCGCGGAGTCGCTGATCCCCGCCCGGCAGCGCAGCATCCGTCCATCCCGGTTGACCAAGCACAGTGGGTTTCCCTTGAAAAATTGGTTAGTCATCTATTGCCTTTGCTCTGAACAGTGTCCAGCTGCTACTCGAGTTGTTAGAAGCATCGGGTATGGCTGAACGACCCAGTAGAAGTACGAAGCAGTATTTATACCGATCCTGACCCATTGTGGATCGCAAGTAGTACTTTCACGCTATGGCGGACTTCCCGACGAGAGCCATGATTAACTGATGATGTGATCGCGGTCTTTGAGTCTGATACGGAGGACAGTGGAAATGATCGAATTCGCGAGCGACCTGGACGAACTTCGTCCGCGCATAACCGTGATCGGAGTTGGTGGCGCGGGCGGCAACGCCGTTGCAAACATGATGGCAGGCGACGTGACGGGCGTGGACTTCGTGGTCGCCAATACCGATGCTCAGGCGCTGCAGGCGTCGCCCGCGAGCCGTGTCATGCAGCTGGGCCGCAAAACCACCCAGGGCCTCGGCGCCGGTTCGCGCGCCGATCTCGGCAGGGCGGCGGCAGAGGAGTCGATCGCCGAAATCGACACGATGCTCGAGGGCGTGCACATGTGCTTCATAGCCGCGGGCCTTGGCGGAGGAACCGGCACCGGCGCCGCGCCCGTGATCGCAAAAGCGGCACGGGACAAAGGCATCCTCACCGTGGGCGTCGTCACCAAGCCGTTCGCTTTCGAAGGCCTGCGCCGCGCCAGGATCGCTGAGCTCGGACTGGAGGAGCTGCAGCTTCATGTCGACACGCTGCTCGTCATTCCCAATCAGAACCTGTTTCGGATCGCCGGTCCTGACACGACCTTCAAGGCGGCCTTCGATCTTGCCGATGAAGTGCTCCAGCAGGGTGTGCGCGGCATCACCGACTTGATGACCATGCCAGGAATGATCAATCTCGATTTCGCTGACGTCCGCACGATCATGGCCAACAGGGGTAAGGCGATGATGGGCAGCGGCGAGGCGTCGGGCGATGACCGCGCGATCAGGGCCACCGAGCAGGCCATTTCCAATCCGTTGCTCGACGATGCGCTGAAGGGGGCGCGGGGCCTAATCATTTCGATTACAGGGGGCAGCGACCTGCGCCTAATGGAAGTGGACGAGGTTGCCCAGCACATCAAGGATATGGTCGATCCGGATGCCGACATCATCTGGGGCTCGGCGTTCAATGCGGACCTGGAGGGCAGAATTCGCGTCTCGGTCGTCGCGACCGGGGTCGACACGGTTGCCTTGCCGCAGGCGCAAGCGGCACCTCAGTTTCCGCCGATTCCGGCGCAGGCAGCGGCGACAAGGATCGCCGCACTCCGACCGATCGAGGCCTTTGTGCCGCAGCAGACTGAGCTCGGCCTTGCGCGGGCCGCCGCAGCACAGCCCGTCGGGGACGAGACTCCCCACGACGAGCTGCTGCTAACCGTCGAGGGGATATTGACCCTGGTCCCGCCCGAGGGAGTGGGGGAATTTGCGACATTGGATCCGTTTGCCGTTGAGGCTGCCACGGTGATCCAGATTCCGACCTTGCCTATCCGCGGGCCGAGCCTGTTCGAGCGGATGGCGATGGTGGCGCGGGGCAAGGGCCGGGATGTTTCCGGGGACGCGCCGCCGTTTGGCGACTTTCAGCGCGGGGGCGAATGTACCAATCAACGCATCGCTCGCGTGGCCTGAGCCAGGATCATTATGCTAGGGTGGGCTCCCCTCCTCGGCATTTGGACGGAGCCCCCCTGGATCGTCCGCGTCCAAGCTGAGGCCCTCGTCCCCGATACCGGCCGCGATGGCCAGGCGCACCGCTTCGGCGGTGCTGCGCGCGCCGAGCTTCGCCAGTAGCTGGGAACGATAGGCTTCGACGGTGCGGATGCTGAGGCCAAGCTCAAACGCGATGATCTTATTCGGCATCCCTTGGAAAATGCCACGAAGGATTTGCCGCTGACGCTGGGTCAACGCCCCCACCAGGGCTATCGCCTTGTTGCGCAGAGTGCGCTCGTCCTGCGCCTGCGCACAGCTCTCCAGCGCGCTTTCGACCGAAGCCACCAGGTCGGCCGCGCCATAAGGCTTTTCGATGAAATCGTGCGCGCCAAGCTTCATTGCCTGCACCGCTACACCCAAGTCGCCATAAGCAGTAATGACGAGGACCGGCGGCGATCCGCCGCGATCGCGGAGCACCCGCAGGACGGCCAGCCCGTCGCTTCCGGGCATATGAAGGTCCAGAAGGATGCAGGAGCTGGACCCAGTAATTCCACTAGCTATAAAGTCGTCTCCGCTCTTGAACAGCCTTACACGGAAACCAGAAAGTTCAAGGACTTGACAAGTCGATAGGCGGACAGCCTCGTCATCATCTACGACTGCTATGATATCACGAACCATAAATCACTCGATGTGGTCTATTATGCACCGATTCCGTCAAATCGTAAGCTTATCTCGTAGCCCAGTAGTGTATAGGCTTTGATCATACTACTCCCTTATTGAACATCCGCGCTGCTCCAGAATATCGGCAAGTCCCCCTTTCCGTAGCATCTGTGGCTTGGCGCTTCCGGAAATTTGACCGGGCAGCCTCCCGATTATGTCTCTCGCAGGTAGAACTACGCCCCACGCTTTAAGGCCTTCCGCAGATGCGGCCCTGCTATGGAGCGCCCATGAATCACCGATTTTCCATCGAGATCGACCGGCCCCGCGACCTGGTCAGGATCGTCATGACCGGCCTGATCATGCCCGAGGACGTCGCCAACTTCTTCGAGGCACGCCAGCAGGCGCATACGATGCTCGGCTGCGCCCCTCGCCAGCATGTCACGCTCACGGACCTTCGCACGACGAAGATCCTGCCCCAGGAGACCGTCGCGGCCTTCCAGGCTCTGTTGGCCGACCCCGCATTTCGTTCGCGACGGCTGGCCTTTGTCGTGGCCCCAACGCTTGTCCGCAGCCAATTGATGCGCGCCCTCGCCGGCCGCCAAAGCCGCTGCTTCTTCGACCCAGCGGAGGCGGAGGCTTGGCTGTTGGAGGACGATGAAACACTTCCGACGGCTGTTTCGTCGATCCCGGCGTCGTTTTCGCACGCCACGGGTAGCTGAAACAGAAAGAGGGCCGCCTTCAACGACGACCCCTTATTACTCAATGTTGGGGCCCGCCGTGAGCAGAGGCCCGTCAAGCCCAGCGGCGAGCGCCATCCGGACCGCCTCGGCAGTACCACGCACGCCGAGTTTTTCCATCAGCTGGGCGCGATAGGCTTCGACGGTGCGGATGCTGAGGCCGAGCTCATAGGCGATGATCTTGTTGGGCTGGCCTTTGAGGATGCCCTTCAGCACCTGCTGCTGGCGCTGCGAGAGTCTTGCTATCTTGGCGACGGCCTCCGGATCGGCGGTGCCGCCTTTGGTCCCAGGCCCGGCCATCAGCACCCGGCCGATGGCCTGGAGCAAATCCTGCGCCGGATAGGGCTTTTCGAGGAAGTCGACCGCGCCGAGACGCATCGCCTCCACCGCCATCGGTATGTCGCCATGCCCGGTCAGGACCAGGATCGGCGACGACACCCCTCGTTGAACAAGCGCGCGCATGACCGCGAGGCCGTCCACGCCCGGCATGCGCATGTCGAGCAGGATGCATGCCAAGTCCTCGGGCAGGTCGGAAGCCAGGAATTCGGCACCGTCCGTATAGGCTTCCACGCGATGCCCCGCGCGCCTCAGCAGCCCGGCGGTTGAATGGCGCACGGCATCGTCGTCGTCGATTATTGCTATTGTCCTACTGGCGGACATGTGGATTGGTGCCTCCTAGACGCGGACTCATCAACCCTACGTCAAGCTTGTTCGTTAGGGGCGTGGATCGCATGTTCCGCGTCCGGACGGACCTCGGGCAAATACCGGGAAATGTCCTCTGCCCCGGACTGGATCGATGGTCCCTGTGCCTCACACCCGATGTTTCGACCTGCTACGATCAGGAGGTCACCCGCCATGGCCAAAGCGGATGAGAAGCAGGTGCCCGTCGATCCCAATCTGCGACGCACCGGGATTCTTCCGATCGGCCTACTGCCCTAGGGCTCGCATATCTGCATGTTTTACGAGTCACCGGAGGATCTGATCGACGCGCACGTCGACTATTTCGGTGCCGGCCTCGCGGCCGACTGGGAAGGCCAGCGTCGCCTGCTCGGCTTCGCCTGACTGCGCCGCATCAAATCAGCATCGCATCTGGACCGAGAGCTCCGAGGGCCAGAGACATGGCCCTGGATTTTCGCACCGGCTCCACCCGGAGGGCCGGGTTTCGGACCGCCCCGCATCTTCCTGCGGGGCAACCTCCGGGATTTGCGCGACTAATCCGGTCCGGCCGCACGCCTCGCCCACCAGGCGCGACCGGCAGGACTGTGTAGTGCCACGCAGACGGCTCGAACCTGAATGTTGCTGAGAAACTCTCCTGCAATCACCGTAGGTTATGCGCGGGTCCAAACCGTGGAGACCCGGTAGCCGCGGTTTGGTGGGGAACGCCGCCGAATGTCCGCTTTCGACCCATTTCGGACATTCGCATCGCCCCGGGCACACCCGATCATCCCAGAAGCGTGCACCGCGGCCGATGTCGTTGTGTGGATTGGGGGAGAGCTGGGCGACAATTTAGCAGGTCCTGCAGATCGCCGGAATGGAGGGGCTGCGCGAAAGCACAGGCCAATTCGCCCTCTGGCGTGGGGGTGGCAATCATTCTGATCGGTTCTCGTCCGGGCAATTTCAGCCAGAGCTGGGCCGTCTCGGAAGGCGGGTCTTCGCAGTCGAGGATAACGCATCCGCTCCGAGAGATTTTGGCGATGCGGACCGCCGTCTCGATTACGCCGCCCGCCCCCGCGGCAAGGACCAGCCTGCGCCGAAAGCGCGCATCGACTCCGGCCTCGATGCTGATCAGAACGGCAGAGATTGGGCGCAAAATCTCCATGAGGCGCATTCTAGGCGCGCGCCGTAAAATTAGGATGAAGGCCGAATCTCGTTTTGGAACACAGCACGAAAAAACGGCCGCGCGCAGCCGGTCGCGCAATGATATTTGGGCGGATGGCGTCTCTCGCCTAACATCAAAAGGGGAGTACCTTCGATGCGTGATCTCAAAACCGAAGAGCTGGGCCAGGTCTACGGCGCCGGCGGCAGCGGCCGCAGTGGCGGCGGCTGCGGGTCCAGCGGCACCAAGGCCAAGAAGTCCAAGAAGAGCAAGAGCAAGAAGTCCAAGAAGCGGAACAGCCACGGCTGTTGAGTCGGCGGCCGGGGCCGCCCAGCGGCCCCGGCGCAGCTTCTCTCATCTTTCCGCAAGACATTTCGGCTAAGCCGGCTCCGCCGCACCTTGGCGGTCCAGCACCGAGAGGCCCTCTTGAAGCACAAGCCGATCGCGACGCAGGCGCAGGCCAAGGGCTCCGACCTGGTCTGGCTGCTCGGCCAGCCGCATCTCAGTGACTATCTCGAGTTCGTTGAGACCAAGGTGGTCGGCGGGCGCACGATCGATCCGCGCCAGCTGGCCGCGGAATGGCGGGCCGCCAACGATCTCTATTATGAGCTGGAGCAAAGCGAGGCCGGCCTTGCCGACACCGCCGAATGCTCCCCGCTCGACAATGCGCTGGAGCCGCTCGCCGACGCCGTCCGCGCCAATCCCTGGTTCCGGGATTCGTTCGACAATTTGCCGGTCAGCTTCGCGCGCGTCGAGCTCGACAAATTGGTCGTCTCGCAAAACCATGTCGAGCGCGGCTTCACCGATGCTCTCGGCGCCGCGCTTGGCGCCGCGCCACAGGACGCGGACCTGTTCCGCTTCTGCCTCCCGCTCGATCGTCCCATGCCGCCGGTGCGCATTCAGCGCCTCACGGGCGACCGGTTCGTGTTCTCCTGCGCTTCGACCGATTTCCGGGCGCACCATCCGCGACTGCTCCGCCCTGGCGAACTGGCCGGCGTCGACAGCATCGGCCCGGTCGCGGCGATGGTCGGGATCATGATCGGCTTCGGATCGAACTTCATGAGCGCCGTTCGCAGCGATTCCCGCCTATTGCTGCAGAACGGCTATCACCGGGCCTACGCGCTTCGCAGCCTCGGTTTTACCCACGCTTTCTGCATCATTGAGGATGTCACTCGGAAGGACGAGTTGAAGCTGACGGCCGATGCGGACGTCGCGGCCGATCCGGAATTCTACTTCGCGTCGAAACGTCCGCCTTTATTGCGGGATTTCTTCGATCCGAGGCTGGCCAAGACGCTCCCGATGCTGCCGATGGAGAGCCACATCGAAGTCGAGCTGAAGGTCAGGTCGTCAACAGCGACGGATTGGTGATTTCCGGGCCGCCAGGCGCGGCACGGCCGCGCCTGATCTCGACGATGGCGCCCTGGTCCACCTCGAACACGATGTCCGCCTTTTCGACCAGAGCTGGGCGGTGCGCGATCACCACCCGCGTGATCTCCAGGCCTGCGATCATCGTCGCGATCTGCGCCTCTGTCACCGGATCGAGGTTCGCGGTGCCCTCGTCGAGAAACAGCGCGTCGGGATCGCGATAGAGCGCCCGGGCGAGAAGGAGGCGCTGGCGCTGTCCCGCCGACAATGCGGCGCCCATGTCGCTGATCAGGCTGTGATAGCCCATGGGCATCTTGAGAATCTCGTTGTGGATGCGGGCGAGCCGCGAGGCATGCTCGATCAGCTGCTGGTCCGGAAACGGGTCGAAGAAGGCGATATTTTCGGCCAGCGTGCCGCTGAGCAGATAATCGTCCTGCATCACGGCCGCGATCCGCCGCCGCCAGGAGGCCATCGTCGCCGGGCCGAGCGGCACACCCTCGACGTGCACCTTCCCCGACGCCGGCTGGAGCAGCCCCAGCAGGATCCGCATCAGCGTCGTCTTCCCCGATCCCGACGGGCCGACGATGGCGACGAAGCTGCCCGGCGGAATGTCGATGTCCACCTGATCGAGGATGGGCGCCTCCGCGGGAGTATAAGCGAAGGTGAGACCTTCCACCCGGACGCCGGGGCCCGGCATCAGCGCTTGGCGCGGACCGCCGAGGCGTATCTCTTCCTTCCGCTCGCCGACAATGTCCGACAGCCGATCGAGATGCACGCCGAGTAGCCGCCATTTCTGGAATTGGCTGACCAGCGAACTGGCGCTCGAGCTGAAGCTGCTGCGATAGGCGAGGAAGGCGAGCAGCAGGCCGACCGTCAGGCGCTGGTCCATGACGGCGAGCGCGCCGAAATAGACGGTCAACAGGAAGGACAGGCCGAACAGCGTGTTTTCGGCGAGGTCGAGCTTGATGTCGACGATTCGCGCCTTGTAGCCTGCCGAGATGACCTCGGCGTAGCGGTTGCGCCAGCCATTCTCGCGCAACGCCTCATGACCGTGCAGCTTGATCGCCCGGATCGCGCGCATCGTCTCCATCAGATAGGTTTCTTCATTGGCGCGCGCCATGATCTCCTCTTCGGTGCGCCGCCTGAGGCCGGGATAGAGAAGCTGGGTGACGGTGAGATAAAGCAAAGTCAGCGCCACCACGATCCCGGTCAGCGTCGGGCTGATCAACATCATGACGACCAGCGTCGTCACCAAAAGCGCCGAATCGATGAGAATGTTGACGATGCCCTTGGTCAGCAGCGCCTGGATCGGCTGAATCGATCCGATCCGCGACAGGAGGTCGCCGACATGGCGGCGCTCGAAATAGCTGAGCGGCAGGCGGACGAGGTGGCGAATGACGTTGCCGCCGAGCTGATAGGAAAGGGATTGGCCGAGCGTCAGCACGACCCAGTCGCGCAAGGCCCGCGTCACCGCGGAGAGGCCGTAGACGACGACAAAGCCGATAAGCAGGATGGTGAGCAGGCTCGCGTCCCCCTGGCCTATCGCCTCGTCGACGGTGAGCTGGATGTAGAATGGTGCGACCAGCGTGGTCAGCTGCATCAGCAGCGAAAGAATCACGATCTGGGTGAATGGCCCGCCAAAGTTGCTGAGGCGGCTCCACAGGTCGCTGAGCCGGGTCCGCGTCCGCGCCTCGATCGGCTTGAAATCGGCGGTCGGCGTGAGCTCGAGCGCGACACCGGTAAAGTGGCGGCCGAACGCGGCGAGCGTCAATCTGCGGCGGCCCCGCGCCGGATCGAGGATCGTTACATGACGAGGCGTCGCGCTTTCGAGGACCACGAAATGATTGAGGTCCCAATGGAGGATCGCCGGCTTCTGGAGCTTGTCGAGCTCCGCCACCTCCAAACGAAGCGCGCGCGGAGCAAGCTCCAGATCGGACGCGATCGCCATCAATTCTTCGAGCGTGGTACCCTTGATCGACGTCGGATACCGCTGGCGCAGTCCGGGCAGATTGATGCGGTGCCCGTAATGGAGGGCGATCATCGCGAGCGCGGCCAAGCCGCATTCGGCCGCCTCCGATTGGAGCAACGGTCGCATGTGCTGCGACCAGGGCCATTCGATCGCGCTCATCGGCCGACCGCCGATCGGATTGGGCCGAACAGCACTTCCCAGAGGCTGCGCCGCTCCAGGACCAGATTGGCACTCAGGGTCATGCCGGGCCTCATCGCACGCTGGTCGGCCGGCACGCGCGGCGCCATCTCGTCGATGCGGACGCGGATTCGAAACACCGGCTCTTCGATGCCGAGGTTCGAATCGAGATTGGTCGGCTCGGTGGGCACGCGGGAGACGGCGGTGACGGTCCCCCGTCCCGCGCCATATTTCTGGTAGGGGAAGGCGTCGAAGAAGAGCCGAACCTGCTGGCCGGGTCGGGCAAAGCCGACGGCGCGCGAGGGCGCATACAGCCAGACTTCGAGCCGGCTGCCGCGCGGCACGATCGTGACCAGCGACCGGTCGGGGCGCGCGCGTTGGCCTACCTCGACGCTGACATCGCCCACCTCGCCGTCGATCGGCGCGGTCAGGACCAGCTGATCGGTGCGCACCAGCTCCGCGCGCTGCTCGGCCAGCGCCGCGCGCTGAGCAAGCAATACCGAGCGGGTCCGATCGACCTCCAGCGCGCGTTGGCCAATCTGGGCTTCGGCCGTCCGCAAGGCCTCGCGCTGGGCGATCAGGCGCTCGGTGATCGATTCGACTTCAGCACGCCTGGCCAACAGCGCCGAGCGGCTGTCCTCGACCTGACGCTGGGTTCCGGCACCTTCCCTTGCCAACTGGACCGCGCGCTGGGTCGCGGCCTGGGCGAGCCTGATCTGGCCGGCGGCGATGCCGCGTTGGCGTTCGAGCGAGAGGATCGCGGCGGCGAGGCTCGCGCGCTGTTGCGTCAGCGCCCGCCCTTCGGCCGAACCGATTTCCCCGGCCAAGTCGATTTGGCGCCCCAATTCCCCGTCCTGATTGCCGAGCTGGGCAAGTTGCGTGGCAACGCCGTCCCTGCCCTGAGCGATGGACAGCGTAACGAGTGGAGCACCGGCTGCGACGGGTTGACCCTCGCGGACGTGAATCTGCCGAATTTCCGCGGGAGTCGACGGATAGACGCGTGCAATGCCGGCATCGAAAGCGACGACACCCCGGACCTGAGCGCTCGTCGCGTAGCTGCCGAAGATCAGGATTGCGACGATGATCGCCGCGACCCCGAGGACAAGCCGCGTGTAGAGACGCGACGAAGGGGGGACCGCCGCGACGACGGTGCCGGCCAGCCGCTCGCGGCTCGCGTCGATCACTTCCATTCGGAAAAGCTGTTTGTTCATGCCCCCCGCAACGCGGCTGTTCTGGTGAGCCGTCGTCACTAACGCCCAGACATAAAAAGCCGGTTAATCGGGCTCGAAACACGAATGGCGGGACGCAACGGACGGAATGGCTTAGCCAAAATTAACCGAAGGAAGGTAAGTCCGCGCCGATGGATAGGACGAAGAGAACCGGTCGAACGGCCTCGCTCTTGCTTGGATCGCTGGGCGCCGCCGGCTGCGTTCCTTATGCGCAGCTGGAAGTCGCCCCGGAGGTGCTGTCCGCGCAGTGGAGCCGGACAGACTTGGCGCCCTCCGGCGCGTCCATTGGCGCTCCGCTGCCTTCGCCGACCAACCTCGGGGCGGCGCTCGGCTCGGCCGAGCTGGAAGGGCTGATCGCACGCGCCGCGGCGGCCAATACCGATGTCGGCGTCGCTCAGGCACGCATCCGCCAGGCCCGCGCCTTGTTCCGGGCCGCGCGCGGGTCGATGCTTCCGGTCGTCAACAGCTCGGCCGGGCTGAGCGGCACGCGGACGCAGAGCACCGGCGATCCATTCGACTTCAGCAATGCCTTTGGCGGAATCGACATCTCCTTCGACCTCGACCTGTTCGGCGCCGGCAGGGCGGAGCGTCGGGCGGCCGGCAACCGGCTCCGCGCCGCGGAGTTCGACCGCGACGCGACCCTGCTCATCGTCCAGTCCGACGTCGCCCGCACCTATATTCAGCGCGCGACGCTGGCGGCGCGAATCGCGCTTCTCGACCGCAATATCGAGCAGGGGCTGGAACTCGAGCGGATCATCCGCGCCCGATTCAACGCCGGCGACGCGACGCGGGTCGATCTCGGCTTGCAGACGATCCAGGTGCGCCAGCTTCAGACTGATCGCTTGCGCCTCGACCAGGCGCTCGATCGGACCCGCACCGCGCTGGCCGTGCTCACCGGCGCAGAGGCGCCGCAGTTCCAGCTTTCGCCGGCCCCGCTCGACTCGCTGGCGCCGCCGACGCTCGCCATCGTTCAGCCCAGCGACCTTCTCGTGCGTCGCCCCGACATCCGCGCGGCCGAGGCGCGGATCGACGCCGCCGGCGGCGACGTTCAACAGGCGCGCGCCGCCTTCTTCCCGCGCATCCGACTGACCGCCAGTGCCCTCGGCCAGGCCGCGAGCCTGTCCGGACCGCTCAGCAGCACCTTCGCGATCGGCGCCGATCTGCTCGCGCCGATCTTCAACCGCGGGCGGTTGCGCGCGAATCTCGAATTTTCCGCCGCGCGCCAAGGCGAGAGCGTTGAGCTCTACCGCCAGGTGCTGCTGACGTCGCTCGCCGAGGTCGAGGACGCCTTGGCGGCGGTCGAACGCTCGCGGTCGCGCGAAACCCTGTTGATCGAGGTGGTCGAGGAGGCGCGCCTCACCGCGCGGCTCGCCCGGCTGCAATATATCGAAGGCGAGGCCGACCTTCAGCGGGTCCTCGACGCCGAGCAGCGGCTGACCGAGGCCGAGGATGCGCGGGCGCTGGCGATGCAGGAGCGGCTCGAAGCCGGGATCGACCTGTTCAAGGCGATGGGCGGAAGCCCATTGGCGAGCAGCGAGAGGCGGAGCGCCACTTAGCAACCGCAGGCGGCTGCGGCCATGAGGCCGCCATCGTTCAGGAGGTCGCGAACATAGGGCGGCTGCATGGCGATGCGCATCGCCATCGCCGCTTCGTCCAGTTGGAGCGCGTTCCAGTCGCTTTCGAAGACGATCGGGACTTGGAAGATCCGGTCATATTCGGAACAATGAGGCGGCGCCCGGTGCACACCATCCGCGCGAACGTGCTCTCCGTGAGCTCGAGAAAGGTGTTGGGGTCGGGTCGCCGGTCCAGAAGGAACAGTTTGCCGTCACGCCAAACGGCCTCGACGCTCGGACACCGGCCCCAGTTAGTACGGCGTAACAGCTAGCGTAGGTTCACAAGCCGCGAGCCTGCGCCCGACGTTCCGGAGAATCGATGAAGGCAGCCACGATCGCGCGTTATGGATCACCCGGCGTGATACAGATACCGGTCCGCTTTCCACCCATTGCAGACATTGACAAGAAACCAACCGCGATTCGGGCGTTACGACTTGATTTTCTCTCGCGGAAGAGCGTCAGTGGTCTCATGAAGTCCATTCGGCAAAGACCCTTAGCTACGATGGCGATCTCCGCAAATGCCCGCGGATCGTCTAAAATCCTGCGATGATGAAGACCCTTCGTGCGATAGCATTGGTTGCTATCCTTCTGGCCGCCGACCCGGCGATTGCGCAGGCGCCTCAACCGATCCCCGGTGCGGGTGAATGGCTCTTCATCAACAGATTGCCCTTCGTCGATCATCCGACCTGCGTCGCGCGGACCAATGGAGCCGAGGTGGACACGATGCTCATGCTGAACAACGATCAGCATCCGCTCCTCGTGGCCGGCCATGGCGATTGGTCCGGGTTGAGCGGCGAGGTCGAAGCTACGATCGCTATTGATGGTAGCGCGCCCGTGCATGTCAGCGCGGGCATGGTTCAAAACATCGCTGTGGTGCTGGTCACAGATCCTGCACTGATCGGCCGCCTTCGATCGGCACGCCGGCTAGAATGGACTTTACCCTTCGGTCATTTCAAAGCCGATGTTACCGGCCTGGGCGTGGCGCTGGATGCGATATTCGCATGCGCTACGTCCACAAACGCGCAAGGTCAGCATTTATCTGCCTCGTTTCGTCACTAACTTGAGCTCTTCGTTCACCGACGGCAGCGATCGATCCGTACGGCGGTTGCCGGCACCATACCCGCATCCAAGCGGCATCGCATCTGAACCTGCCTCTCTGGCCGGCAGAGACTTGGGCCATGAAACCCGCGGAGGGAGCGCCAGAGACGAGTCTCCCGGTTCGGCCTACCGGCCACCGACCGGCCAAGCCCCAGAAACATACAGAATAAGGCGGCCCCTTTAGAGGGGTTAAGATATTGATCTAGAAGGAAAAATTCGTGGTGCCCAGGAGAGGACTCTAAGAGTTTAGCCAAATAGCTGTGATATAACAGTAAAACGACATGTGGATTTGCATATGCCCCCAGATGTGCCCCCGAGTCCCGGCTGCTGGCGGGGTGAGAGGTCTTTTCTCCGGAATCTGAGCGCCGGGTAAACCTAGGTTCCGCGTGTCGGGGACCACAACTGATTTCTTTGCGCGACCCGGTCCAGCTATTGCGCGAACGCGAGGGATGAAAATTCGCCGGAGGAGGGTTTCTGTCCTGCTGCAGGCCGCCGCACGCAAATGTCTTGTAATGGCTACTATAGCAGCTGCTTTCACACATCCCCCATATCGCCACCCCTTCCAGATACCTCACGCGGCTCAATCCTTCGCCTTAAGTTTTTCCAAAAAACAGACGACGGAAGCAGTAAAGAAATTTTGCGCATCATTGAGACATTTTTTTGTCGGCTGGGATATTTTCCCTCGTGGCACGACCACCGGAAATTTCCGGGCGACCCTGTTCGAGTAGCGTCAAAGTCGTGGTTTACCCGCAAGACCGAATTCACATAAAATATTGATATAAAACGCAAGTTTCCGCGCGACCTTTGACATTCGCGCCAAAATTTGCTATGCTGCTAGCGCGCGTTGACGCGCATTTTACCAACATCGCGAGGAATTCCATGACCCAGCCTGCCAAGGTTTTGGGAGCGGCCGACGTGCGCCGTCTCCTCCGCCACGTCACTCGACACCGACATGCCAAGCGCAACCGCGCGATGGTGCTGCTCAGTTTCAAAGCCGGTTTGCGTGCGTGCGAAATTGCCGGACTGAGTTGGCCGATGGTTTTACGCCCGGGCGGACAGCTTGCACCGTCCATGCTCGTTGCCGGCACCATCGCAAAGAACGGGCGAAGCCGGCACATTCCGCTCAACCCCGAACTGGCCGTCGCCCTCAATCGACTGCACAGGCAATGCGGATATCCCGTCGAAGGGCCCGTAATTCGCTCCGAACGCGGTGGCCACATGACGGCAGGTGGCGTCGTGAACTGGTTCGCGCAGATTTATCAGGAGCTAGGCTTGGGCGGGTGTTCATCCCACTCAGGCCGACGAACCTTCATCACTCGATCGGCGCGGTTTATCCCCAGGCTGGGCGGCTCCCTTCGTGACGTACAAGAGCTTGCCGGGCACCGCTCCCTGACCACTACCGAGCGCTACATCGAAGGCGACCGAGACGTGCAGCGCCGCCTGCTCCGCCTCATCTGACCCAGCCGGATATTCCGGCACCATTCTTCCAACATCGATAACGAAAGGACATTGCCATGAGCGGCCGTGAACAGCGGAACTTTACCCAAAGCCTACCCCGGGCCGAACGCATAGCCCAGCTCAACGACAGGCTGAGACAGACCGGATTAGGGGGACGGATTTTGGTCACCCGAGGCGTCCAGTTTCTGCCGGGTTTCAATTCGATGGAGCTCGCGCTCGCGCTGCGATCATATGACGAGTTCGATGTAGACAACGATCCGCACGGCGAACGCGATTTTGGCGACCTGGAATTCCACGGAGCCTCGTTGTTTTGGAAGATCGACTACTGCGACACCGAGCTAGCGTACGCCTCGCCCGATCCAGCCGACCCCGCGGTCACCATACGCATCCTGACGGTCATGCTGACTTCGGAGTACTGACGGTGCCACGGCTTATTCCGGGCGCTGGCCAACTGGAGCCATTTACCCAGGGCAGTCTCTCCCGGCTGTGCGGCCTCTACTCGATCCTCAACGCTGCACAGCTGGGTCTTTATCCCCACCGCCTGGCCCCCACTCAACGCAGACGCCTGTTCCTCGCCGCAGTCGCGCACCTGGGACGCAAGCGGCTACTCCG
This sequence comes from Sphingomonadales bacterium, assembly GCA_034668465.1. GTDB lineage: Bacteria > Pseudomonadota > Alphaproteobacteria > Sphingomonadales > Sphingomonadaceae > Allosphingosinicella. Next base: position 269,271 of record JAXDPI010000037.1, on the reverse strand, counting down.
GAAGGTGCTGGGCGTCGGAATGGAGGAAGACGTTTGGCTGGAACTGGCTGAAGCCATCGGCGCTCACATTGAAGATCGCTTCGCGGTACGATTTCGGTTTCGGCGCGTTCTTGTGGGCGCCGCTCGGACAAGCCGAAGGCAAGCACTCAGATCGATTTCTGCCGCAATCGAGCAACGCCATCCGGTACTGGTCTACCTTGGGGGTGCCCTCGATCACTACACCGTGATTTGTGGCCACGCCGGCGAGAGGCTACAGCTATTCGATAGCGACGGACTGAAATGGCTTGCTGTCGACGGTGTCAGCCTCGACCAAGATGGCAAGCGTCGTCACTGGATCGCGCCAGAAAGTACCTACGCCCTCATTCGCGTCCCCGGAGAGCCTAACTTTCTAGTTACACGCTCACGGCGCGGAACCCCTCCCGGAAATTCAGCCTAATTGGATGCACATTGCAGAAGGGAAGCCCACGCGTCCGCTATCCCGGCAACATGGAAGTTGTACCCGGCATAGGTACCCCCAAACTGGATCGCGTCGGCGTTACCTATCCTATTCCAGAGATCCGGCGATAATGCTGCCACGAATCCGTAGGTATCATTTTGGCTCATGGTTACGAACTCCACTGAGCCAATCGGAGCCGCTCCATAGTTGACATACCTAGAGAGCGGGATGCTCACCCGAACACCTCCCGAGTGCCTTTGCATTGCCTGCTGCGACAGACCCCATCGGCCCAAAACTAAGGCGTCGCCATCCAAATCTCGCCGAAGATATGCGAAGCTTTGCTCGAAGGGCGACCGATAGAGCAACCGCGCTCCGCAGCTGTTTGGTCCTAGCCGGATGATATCCCACCCAGATCGCGTTCGCGCGACAATATTTTGCGATGTCTGTGCGGAGGCTCGGGCAGCGAGACGCTGCCTATACGCATCAAGTTTGGCGGCTCCGGCGTTCTGCACGGCACGATTGCCGCGCTCGTAGCCAAATTCCCTCACCATCGCGCCGGTCAACCGCGATTGCTCGTCAGCACACCCCCCGAAGGCGAGTTGCTGAAGCTGATCGAGCGTGCCTCTTTGCGCGATGATCAGCTCAGCCACGTTGCTGACGCACCTATCCCATTCTCGCCTCAGCTCTCTTTGAGGCGAGGCAGCGAACAAGCGTTCCCACTCTTGCTGTTGAGAAGCATACGGCTGCAGGGAAGCCGGCTGACCGTATGCCGCCGCCCTCCCTAGTACACTCAGGATGATCGCTGTCGCGACCAGCGCCGGCGTCCTTAATATCGCAGGCCGATCCAAGCGACCCCTTTCTTTAAATCGTTCACCCCCGCCCGTCCCCATAATGGGGACATCTCCTTCGAGCTATACTGGATCATCCCTGAGAGCAATCAGGGGCCACGCATCGATGCAGCGAGGATGGGTGGTTTCGCCCGACTATCGATCGGTTATCGAGGCGATAATAGGCGTTCGCGTATCGCAAGGCTTATCGCAGCGAGAGCTCGCCAGACGACTCGGCAAACATCCGTCGTTCGTCAATAAGATCGAACTGCTCGAACGCCGGCTCGATGTCCTGGAGTTCATAGCCATGGCGCGGGCTATGGAGGTGAACCCCAAGATCCTCTTTGCCTCTGTCCTCGCCGCCCTCCCCGTCGATGTAGCTATCTAGCCCTCCGCAGTCCGGCGCGCAGCGACCGAGCTGCTACAAGGCTCAACCAGCCCGGGACACGCGCAAACTAGCTGCGCTGGCAATTCCTGTTTTGTTAGTGCCATCAATCCCAAAATAGGGTGGTTTGCGATGCGGCGGAGGGGGATTTCACCCTTATGCGTGCCGCGTATGCAAACGAAATGTCCGGCACGGCTCTCGCAGATCGATCGAGGCCAGCCGGTGGCCTTGATCCGGAGGCGAATCCGAGAGCTTAGCCCGGTGCTCACTTCATTCGCCTCGGTTCTCAAAGAACCTTGCTGAGAATCACCAACGGTCCGAGTTTTTGCTCGACGCGGCAAGAGTCTTCCCTGGCGCGCTGGGGCGCGCCCCCCACACCCAGAACTCGGCTCTTGCCAATCAGCACTCGGCGCACGGGCGACGCGGCGACGCTTTGTCGACGCAGATCGATGAACAGGCTGGACGTTGTCTCGGGAAAGTGCGCGGAGCGCGCCTCGATCGGGAAGTAGCCCACCCGCTTTGCGCCAGGATCGATTCTGACCAGAGACTCATCATCCGGCTCCCCCGCCAGATAGGCGGCACAGCCAAGATAAACCCGAAGAACGCCGGGCAATTCTTCCCGGCGCCTCGCATCCAGGACCAGCCTTTCACGATGATCGATTGCACCGATGCCCGCCTCGGCGGCGACCCGGATTGACTGGGCCACCCGGCCCTGATCGGCGAGGCCCATAAGATAATCGGTTGAGGCGGCCAGCAACTCCCTCTGGCTGCCAAAATGCGCCCGGATATCGCGGATCATCGCCGGACTGGGCCGGTCCGCGGTGCGTGACCGATTCAACCGGCCCAGCGCATAGTGAACCATCAGATCCTCGCGCATGGCCGCGGCGGCGGCATCGAGCTCCGAAGAGTCCAAAGCGCTCTCGAGACATAGAGCGAAGGCCCGCTGCGCGGAGACGTGCTCCTGCGCGAGCACTTCGCCGATTTCCGACGGAATCTCTTCGGCATGGGGCATACGACCCCGCATCAGGGCCATCTGGGCAATGGCCCCCAGCAGCGGCGCCAGCCGCTCGCACAGCGCCTGCCCGCCCGTTGGGGAACGGCGCCCCTCTCTCTGCGAGCGATAGGCGCTCGTGGAGATGCGGCGCCCCATCCTCCGCCTCAGCAGGAACTCCTCCTGCTGCTCGGGCTCGCGAAAGACGAGGAAGGTTCCCGGAGCGACCGAAAGCGGATCGGCCCCGAGCGTGTCGGCGATCAGCGCTCGCAGCTCAATATGCTGGAAATACTTCTGGAACGTGCCTCGGCTGGTAAGGAAGCCGTCGCGATAGGATCTAAGTCCGTCGGTGGGAACCTGGCCCGCGACCATTGTGGCGACGGACAGCACCTTGCGAGTCAAAGCCCATGCCCGGCGCAGCGCCTCGCGCCGCTCCGCCTCCTCCTCGATGACATTGAGGACAAAGCCGAGATTTACGACATCCGCCATGCTGCGCTCGGCGTCCGGCGCGAAGTGGGGATCCCAGCCCGAGGCCTGAACGCCCGCCGCGGCCAGGGCGCGCAGATCGTCGCCCTGTCCGCAGCCATAATCGAAGACCTCCACGCCCGGCTTGACGATGCTGTGCTGGACCAGAAGCGACATGGGCTTGGACAATGTATGCCGCACCATCGCCGTGCGATGGCGCTCGATCGCGGCGCTGCTCATCCGAGCGGTTCCCCGTTCTGATCGATATGAGCCCCGGCGAGGAGCGCGTTCCAGGCCTGTTGGCGACCGATCGTGCCCGGATCGCGAAACAGGCCTGCCTGCTCCGCCCGCTCAGTGACCTTGGCCCAGGTCGCATAAGCCGGATGGTCGCGCGAGACGAGCAGCTCCTTGCGATGGAGAATGAGCGGGTTCGCGCTGCCGGCAAAATTCGTCAGGCGCACCGTGCCTTTCGCCAGGTCGACCCGTGCCGAAGCCTCGAGGTGGGGAAATCCAACGCTTTCAAAGTCGGGATAGCAAAGAAGGCCGACCACCTCGCTCTCGAGCCTGACGACGTTCCAGGCAAAGGGTCCGGCGAGCCAGACGGCGCGTTCGACCTTCGCCTGCTCGTCCGCGCGCAGCAGGCCTATTACATCCCGATGGACGTAAAGAGCGCCGCGCACGCGTTTCCCGACCGCGCGCGGATCGTCAGGGCCGCCCGTGACCACCCGCCCAGCTCGCCCCGATCGCGTCTGCCAGTTCCTCGACCTCGTCTTCGTCGATGAACGGGACCTGCGCGTAGATTTTCTCGTCATTGTCGAGCTTGGCGATGAGATGGCCCTTGCCAAGCAGCTTGTCGGCGCCCTTCTCGCCGAGAGCGATCTTCGAGCTTCCCTCGTCGGGCAGCCGAAGAATGAGCCGGTTGCCGAGGTTGGTCCGCAGCTGCATCGTCATCACCTGAACATCCGCGCGCTGATAGACCATCAGGAGATGCAATCCCGCCGCCCGCGCCTTGGTCGCGATCTTGTTGAGCAGGGATTCGACCTCCTTCTTGAAGTCATCGTCCTGCATCCAGTTGGCGACTTCGTCGAAAAAGATCACCACGCGCCGCATCCGGTCAGCCGGGTCCACCCGGCGATTATATTGATCGATATTCCGATATCCGAGCGAGGAGATCAGCTCGTAACGCGCCTCCATGTCCGCCACGAGCCGATCGAGCAGATCTATCGCATCCTTCTGATCGGTGACGATTCCGCCGCTCAGATGCGGGAGCCGCGTCGCCCAGCCATAATCCACGCCTTTTTTCGGGTCGATCAGATGAAGTTCGATCTCGTCGGGGCTGTTCAGGGCGCACAGGTCGAGCATGAGATTGGTGACGAGGATACCCTTGCCGCTTCCCGTATTCCCCGAGATCAGGCTGTGCGGCGCCGCGCGCTCCTGCCCGCCGAAATCGCCAGCGAGAGGCAGGTAGAGCAGCGCCCCATCATCCTCTTTCTCGCCGATGAGAGGCGCGAAGTTCTGCGCTATGTCGAGCTCCTGTGCCATGTCCCGGCGCAACCAGGCGTCGGCAAGGTGAAGGATGGACCGCACGGGTCGACGAATGGCGACCGCGATGCGGCCGGCCATCGGGCTGATCCTGACGATGTCTATCGAGTGCTTGGTCAACAAGTCGGTCTGGCGCCGCTCGAGCCAGTTCACGGTCAGCATGCGGGCGCCGATATAGACCAGGCCGCTATTTGGGGTCAGCCGGCTCTCCTGAATCGGGGCGTCCATGCCCTCCGCCTGGAGCGCGTTGCGCAGGTCCTCGACCTTCTGAGCCAGCCACATCTGCCCGGCGGCTTCGCTTTCCGCATGGCTCATCCTTGCGAGCGCCGCAGCCACAGGGGTCCGCCAGCCGGAGACCCGTTCCGAGCTGGCCGCGTCCGCCCCAACCTCTTTGTTGGCGCCATCGCCCGGTGCGTTCTTGGTGGCGTCGACAGGGTCGGTTTCGTCCGGTTCCCCGGGCCCCGGCCGATCCGCCTCGACGGACGAACCTGCGGCTCCCGTCGCCATGCCCTCATCGGCCGCGCCGTGTTCATCACCGGCCGCTGCGCCGCCGCCGCCGCCGTTGCGCGGCGTATCGGCCTCGGGCTGGATGCCGCCAGCTGGGTCGCCGGGGGACGCCCCGCCGCCGCCAGCCAGCCAGTCCGACGGGATCGGCAACATCGGAGGCGCGGCGCCCGCTGCGAGTCCGTTGAGCAGGTCGATCACTTCGGTACGACCATGGACCCATTGCGCGATCGCGCGCCGCTCTGCCGCGGGAAGACCCTCGTCCGGAATGATGGGTGTCGCCGAGTGGGTGCCGCCGAGATCATAGCTGAAGATCATCGAATGGCCGGACACTTCGATGGGCACGGACCCCTGTCGAAGCATTTCGATCCACTCTGCCTGATTCAAATCCCCGACCTTGTCGAAGGCTTCCATATGCTCAAGCAGCATGTCCGCGATCTTGTTTCGCCAGATGCTGGGGTCGAGGCTTGCCTCCGGCTCCAGCAGGCGCCGGTGCATCTCGGTAAAGGTCGCTTCGAGCTGGCGAAGCGAGGTGGCCTTGTGCACGGAAATCGAGGGCGCGGTCACGTATTTCGCTTCCGCGATCACCACCCGGATCAAGGGTCCGTCGATACCGGACGAGAAGTCCACAGCAAGGATGTCCGCAAGCTCCCCCTTCAGGTCGAGCCAACTCCGGTTGTCGTCGAGATAGAACCAGGCCGTCGCGTGCTCGCCATCGGCTCCGAACAGTCCCTCGAGGCGACGCTGTGTCAGGACCAGGCCAATCAGTTCCTGCGCGAAATTATGCCATTGCGCCGCTTTCATCACCACCGCGCCCGAAAGTTGGGCGGCCATGGCGTGAAGCCGCTTCAACACCTGCTCGCGCTCGGCCGGGCTCGCACCGCTCAGCAGCGCGGCCAGATCGGACCTGAGCCGATCGCCAAGATCGCTACTGGTGACCTCTGCTGAAACGATGACATTGTGCGAGGAGTTCGGAACGGAGAAGTAGCGGATGATGCGGCGATCGTCCTGGACGATCAGGCGCCGGTCCGCGATCCGGTCGAAGGTGACGACCCAGTGCGCCAGGCTATGCGCCCGCTCGAGGACCTGCGACACGCTCTTGTCGATCGACTCGACCCAGCGAAGCGGGAGCCACGGCTTGTCGGGCGGGGTCACGCGTTTCTCAAGCACATCGTGCAGCGCATGGGTCCAGATCTCGGCCGCTGCAGGCTGAAGCGGCGCCGTGAGATAGAGGCCGGATTCGATGCTCCGCTTCTTGAATGGCAGGCGCTTCGATCGCGCGGTCGGAACATGATCTTCGAGGGTGACCGTTTCGGTCGATCGCTCGACCTGGACCCAACGAACGGAGGCAGAGCGCGCGATGACATCCTGCAAGAGGACAAGATCGCTCCCCTTCGCGCTGTCGCCACCTACGCCAAGCTGCTCGGGCCCGACCATTCGCAGGCGGAGCCGCGAAAGGAAGTTGCGCGCCTGCTCTCCCGAAAGCCCGGTCTCCGCCTCCAGGGCCATGCGGCGATTTTGACTCTCGTACAGCTCGCGAAGACGCGTGGGGCTGTCGTGCGTGACAATGAGATCGCACCGCACGTCCGGATTGTCGTCGACGAGCTTCGCCAGGCTCTTGGCGAACAGCACCGGAATCTCTTCCGATTCCGCGCCCAGAATTACGACTGAGAAATTGGAACGTTCGTGGGGCCGGAGCTCCAGATAGTCGCGACTGATGCGATCGAGCGACTCGACGGCCTCCTTTGCGCCTTCCTCGCCGATATTTCGGACGCCGTCCCCTTCCGCATCCTCAAGAAGGCTGCAGTCGAGCGAGCGCTGGGTTTCCGCCAACAGGCGCGGCTTGTTGTCCCGCGTAAGCCCGATGTCGGCGTAATAGGTTCCGGAGAGCCATCGTGCCCGGCTTTCCACGAAGTCGCCCGCGCCGGTCCGTTGGGCAGCGGAGCTCGACGCGATGCTCTTCATGGCGTCGGCGAACTGGACCGCCTTGGCGCGAGCCTCGGCGAGACGCAGCGGATGCCAGCCCGCGACGATCGCGGCGGGCCTCCTGCCATCGATCTGGATCACCCCGATTTCGAGAATCGGGGCCCATAGCTCCCGCAGGCCGGACTCGGTGCCGGAATGTCGCGTCAGGGATTCGATCAGGGCTCCGAAGAGCTCCGCCTGGGAAATGAGCGAGGGCGAGGCGAGGCCGTCGCCACGGATCATGTGGCTGATGGCTTCCGAATATTTCGTCCGGAACGCCTCGAACGCGTCATTGATGGCTGCACGCCCATCCGCCGTCAGGACCTTGTCGGCCTCAAGCTCGTCGAGCGCCTTCAGAAAGCGCGCGCAGACGAGGTTGGACTCCAGCTCGGGATTGGCCAGCATGCCTTGCGAAAGGCCATGCGCATCCAGGATCGACCCGGCCGCATCCAGATCGATGCCCGACGCGCCGGCCCGTCCGCGCCGGTTCTCGTGAACCGTGCCGGTCAGCAGCGCGGCCTTTTCCTCCTTTTCGGGGCGGATTCGCCTGAGGTCGGCCGGCAGTGAGTAGCCGATCGCGCTTGTCGGCGGCCGCCACGTCATCTGGCCTCGTGCGAAAGGCGACTGCACCTTGCTCGCCTTGATCGAGGCGATCTCGGTCTCGTCGACCAGGAAGCCCTCGAACTCGATCGTCTGGATACCGGAATGCTGGTCGCCACTGTCGACGTCCCAGTCGATTGTCCAGCAACGGCCGAAGTCGAGCACGATGCCCGGCGTCAGCAAATTTGCGAGCCCCCGATATCGGTCGCGCATGTAGCGAAGCTGAGGGATCAGCCGTTCATTGGCCCAGAAGCTCGCCTGATCCGATCCGCGAAGCCAGATGTAGACCGCGCGGCCGGTCGTCGCGTCGGCATCCGACGACAGCCGGTCGGCAAGCCGAAGAAGCCCTTCGAGAAGATCGGCAACTTCAATCGGCTTCTTGAAGATCAGCTTTTCCCAGCGCCGGTACAGACCGGGATTCTTCCTGAGCCGTTCGCGATGCACCTCGAAGAAAGCATCGATCTCAGGGCCGGCCTTGGCGCCGTCGATCTTCAGGTCGTCGAGAAATTTTCTCTCGGCATCGGAAAGGGTTGAACGGAACTCCTGATCGAAAAGGCGCCGCGTCTCGTCACCGAATGTTTGCTTTTCAGCTTTCTTTGTCTGGGCAAAGATCGGCGCAATGACGTCCCAGGAGATTTCCGCCACCCTGGCCTGGGCCTCGCTCCACTGTCCGTCGCGCACGTTTCGATCGTCGCAAAGCGCTACCAGCGCCTCTCTCACGGGCGCGGCGAGAAGAGTCGCCTGGTCGTCCAGCTTGCGCTGCAACTCGCCGGCGGGGATCGAATCGCCCTCCCGCGTCTGGCGATAAAGGAAGGGCTGGGCCTCAGCGCGCAGCTTCTGGAAAAACAGCCGCGAGGCGGGGCGGTCGCCCGAGAGCTTCGTCTTCGCATCGCCGGCCCCGCAGGGAAGCCGCAGCGCCGAAAGCGATTCACGAATGGCGTTATCGAGAGCCGAACCTGCCTTCATCGCGGCGGCCACCCTCGTGCAGAATGCCGCCATGATCATGGGAGTGACGACGAGCTCCGTGTCGAGCAGGCCCTCGAGCACCCGGGTAAAGCTGGTTCGGATCTCCTCCAGAGAGAAGGACAAAGCGATCGCGGTCCAATCGCTGGGCCGCTCGAGGAGCCAGGACTCGTCGATCCGCACGATATGGCTGAGACTCTGCTCCACCGCGCGCACCTGCGCGGCCGGAACGGAAAAGATCGTCGAGCGAACGCCCTGGGTCGCATGGTTGCGATGCCAGGTCGCGGTCCGCGTCGAAACGACCGCTTGTCCGATATCGCCGGATTTGAGCGAAGGATGGACGAAGACCTCGATGGGTCCCACGCCCTGGATTGCAGCCAAGTGGCGCGCAATGCTGCTCGTTATCGCCGGGGACAATCCCATGATGCCGAACAAAGCGCGCGTGCCCGGCCGATGGAGAATATCCCCTATCCGGTGGGCGGCGACGCGGCCGATGAGCTCGAGAACGTCCATCTAAGCGAGATCGCCGTCCGGGGCGCCCGCCGGATGAAAGGGATTGGAGACGAACGCGCAGTCGTCGGACTTGCGTTCGAGATAACCAAGCATGCGCAGCCGTTCTTCGAACCGTCTCTCATTCTCACGGAAGACAGCCTGGGTCTCTGGCAGCTCGTGAAAGGCGCGCATCGCCTCCTCCGCGCCAATAACGATGCGATACCGATCGTAGAGGCGGGACAGGAAGGCATCGAGCTCCAGCGGTCCTGTGACGTTTGCGAGCACCAGCGCTTCGATGAGCTCGTCATTCGGCGCGTACCACGTACCGACCCCTGCTCTCGCGATCACCGAGCCGGTAAGCCGTCCGTGACTGACGTACATCGCGCCGACGGAATGGCTTCGCTTCTTCTGCGCCTCGATCAGGAGGTCTTCGATCTGCTCCGTCGGAGACGGCATCGCGTCCGGATTGGTTCCGATATCTCGCGTCCAAAGAAAGCGACTGGCAAGGGCGGTGGCGGCGGCCTGGCTGGCGCCGTCAGCCTCGATCTTTTGCCATTCCTCGGTCGCCCGATAGGCACGGATGAAGGATGTCATCGCCTCCTGCGGGAGGTTTCGATGGCGCTGATACAATGCAGCCGAAAGCTTGCGCAGGCCCCCGGCCCAGGAGCCCCCGATCATGTCCATCACGAATGGCGGCACATGGCCGTCGGGATCGCCGACCGTTTCGACGCTGCGCTCGATGACGTAGCTCATGAGGTTCATGCCGCTCAGGCGGGCCAGCGAGGCGAGCGACGTCGCCACGGGCATCTTCGTGAGCGAGAGGATCGCAAGCCAGTCCTCCGCGAGGCGTCCGTAGGCTGGATGGCTTGGCAGGGGCAGATAGCCGGTGGTCAGCGATTTCGTCTCCGGTTCCAGCGCTTCCTTTCCTTGCAGCTTGCGCGTCAGGCGGTTCCACGGGCTCGAGCTGTTCAGCAGCCGCTTGCGCAGGAGTTGCTCGATCTCCTTGTGCAGGCCGGACCGGTTCAGCATTAGATACATGAGCTCGCCCGTCCGGCGCAGCCAGCGGCGATCCGGATTGTGCTTAACCTCGCTCACGTCGGCGAGGATCATCGATTCACCCAAAGGGAGCAGATGACGGGACGTCGGGCGGCGCCGGTTGTTGCCGTCGATCTGGCTGCTTCGAAGCAGAGCAACGGCGCTCGCCAGATCCTGAAATTGCGGAAAGAGCTGGCGTAGCTGCGGGGCGTCGATCCCGCAGGACTTGTCGACCACCTTCTCCCACATGGTCCACATCGACGCATCATCGGCGGGGCTGGCGGCGATCTCTTCGATGTCCTGATCGATGAAGAGAAGGTGTCGGAGCGCGGGCGCAAGGGGCACCTGATAGGTCAGCCATTCATGCACGGGATCGCCGGCGCCGTCCTTCTGGGGGCCGCCGAACACCTCCCTCTTTGCTTCTTCACGCGAGAAGCAGATATGGATCGTCTCGAGCAACGACAGCCAGGGTGACTGATCGTCGTAGAGCAACAATCCCCAGATCGGATATTCGCACCAGAGGGTAACCTGCTCGAGCTTGAGCCTCGGCGGCACCGGCAGCGCGTTCTTCACGAGGAGAAGGTCGGCATTGTCCTCCCGCCCCATGTCAGACCTCGAGCTTCTTTGATTGGATGCCACCATTGGCCGCCAGCGAGAGGACGTGAACGCTGGTCAGGGCGGTCTCTTCTCCTTCGTCACCCAGTGCCGCGCCCGCGATCAGCGCGAATTGCCGGATCTCCTGCTGGCACTGACGAGAGAAGCTGGAGGGAAGGCTCCCATCCTCGACGCGGAGCAGATATTCGAACAATAAGGGCCGCAAATCGAGCGGCTGGATGGGTTCCTCCGCCGCTTTCGTGCTGATCTGGAGACAAGGCCTGCGAACGCCGGTGCCGAGCGCCAGGCTGATCGATTCCAGCTTTGCCGAGCGGGCGATGGCGTCGACGGTGGCGATCCGGCCGACGGGGTCGTCGGTGCGGCCGATCGTTCCCGCGAGCCAGAGCCGCTCGGTCTCTTCGGCCATCATGCCTGAATAGGCCCGGTTGAGGCCCTTGATGAGCCTTCGCGCAACCGCGTCGACCAGCGGCTTGTCCGTAGCCATCTCCATCGCGTCGATGACCTTCAGATAGAGGCCGCCGTGATGGAATATCGTCAGCCGCCAGGGCGAAGCGGATCCTTCGGCTTCGGCAGGCAAGCGGAAGAAGGCGCGTCGACGCTGGGTGGCGATGGCCCGCCGGAAGGCGTCGGCCTGTGCCCGATCGGCGCTGACATAATAAGCGTGCCTCGCCGGCTCGAACAGGCGTTCGCCATAGATCGGATCGTGGCCGAACAGCCCCGCCGCCATCTCTTCCGGTATGCGTCGGGTCAAGAGGTCGTCGAGAAGATTGTTGGTCTCCTCCCCGAGGCCCAGGCCGCCCATCTGCGCGAAGACGACATTGGTCGCGCGCCGCACGGCGGGCACGTTGAGGCCGGCCGCATTCTCATAGGGATTGCAGGCGGCGTAGTCGCTCTTGGCCGCCCTGAGCTTCGCCTTCTCGCAATCGAGCATGGGATCGTCGGGATTGGTTCGGTCGCCGAGCAGGATGTTGACCACGAGCATGATTAGATATCGGATTGGGACGTGACTGTCATTGGCGGCACCTAGCCGAAGAACATCCTTGATCCGGCCGCGGAAGACGGCATCCGGCGGGGTCTCGCCCTTCAGCAGGCGGCGGTTGAGCATGATCGGGCAGGGATTGGGCTCTTCAAGGCCAGGGCAGCCAGCGCAGCCCTCGTCCCAACCAGGATGTTTGAGGATCTGGTCGAGGATCGCATCGACGGTGTCGCCGCTCCAGCTTCTGCTCAGATTGAGGAGCTGCAGCTGCAGGCGATCCGTCTCGCGCTCGAAGCGAAGCATCCTTGCAAGAACGAGATGGATGTCTTCCAGCCCGTTGCCGACATCGGGACGAAAATAGCGCAGCAGCTGACCGTCATTGGCGGCAATGAGGTAGCGTGTCGTTTCATCCTCGCCGCGCAGGCAGGACGCGATGGACGCGAGCTCCGCCTGCTTGTCCTGCTCCTCGAGCTCGCTGAGGTCGCGAATGACCTTCAGGGTCAGCCCACTGGGCAAGATGGTCTGGAGAACTGGCCCCTCTCCAGGCCAGGCAGTCACAGGCAACCCGAGTTCTTCGAGCAGGAATTTCCTAATGTGGAACGTCTTGCCGTCACCGGCAGTGCCGGTGAGAATGACGTTGGTGGGCGTTTCGGAGCAAAGCGCCTCGGCCATGGCGCCCAACCGCGGGGCCGGCACTTCGATCGACGCCACGCCAAAATGTGCCAGCGCATCCCTAACATGCTCGTCGCTGAGGACGTCCGCCGAGGCCGAGGGCCCGTAGGTCCTCAGAAATGAAACCAGGGCGTTCGACCCGCAAGCCGTCACAAGTGACACACCGCGCAGCCATCATCCGACTTGGCCTTGACGGCGCGGCGCGGCATGCGCTCGACATCGTCCAGCGATCGGCCGTCCACCCAGGTGTAGCGCCGTCCCCCCTTCATCGCCTCATAGGCTTTGGCACGCTCGTACAATTCGGGGTGGCGCTCGCGCAGACCCTGCCACTCACCGATCTGCTGGTAGAAGCAGAAATAGCAGCCGGACCTGCTGCGCCACTCATAATAGTCCGGCAGCCCAAGCCCCGCGCTATCGAGGATCCGGCTGACTTCGTGAATATCGATCGAATCGTCGCGGTAAGGATAAACGGGGGTGATGTTCGGCTTCTCCGAAATCACGACCGGCTTGGAGCCCGCGGTTCCCGTGCCGAGATAACCGGCCCGGTTTTCGTCGGCGCGGATGCCGATATAGGAATAAGAGCGGTCGCTACCGACGAAACGCTCGAACGGCGCGATCTTCATGATCCGCGTGCACCAGCGCGCGCGCGGACTGGGGAGGAAGCCCGCGAAATGTTCATAGAGCGCGACGTCGAAGGCGGTGCGTCCGGGCTTCTGCTCGACGTCGAACATTGCCATCGCCGAGACGCGATGGATCTGGATGCCGAGCACATTTTCGAGCCGGTCCAGATAATCGTAAGTCTCCGGCAGCTCCACGCCCGTGTCGGAGAACACATATTCAAATCGAACCTCGGGATTGCGTTGCCGAAGGTAGACGGCAAGGGCGGACGAGTCCTTGCCGCCAGACACCGGCACAATATGCCGCGCCTCTTTATCTGCGACGGCTTCGTCTACGGTCACGATCGTCGGACTCACCGATTTCCTCCCGCCACGCGAACCGCATCGACGTCGATCGATTCGGCTTCGCCAATCTTGATAAGCATGTCACTGAGTTCGGCCAGCTTGGCTTCGACTATGGGACGAAGTGCGGCCGCTGGATAGTCCGTGGACAAAGCGGCCGCCTCGATCCTGTCCCTGGCCTCCCTGAGTGCGCTCCTGAAGGCGGCGGTCGTGCGATCATCCCATTTGTCGAGGCTGCGCTGGAGGAGGATGGAGCTTAGGGCGTTGGCGAGCGATTTTTCGGAGAACCGGCCATTCGCCGTCTCGACCGCCTTGCGAAGCACCGAGAGATCGAGAATGCGAAGGTCTCCGCGCCGTTCGATCTCACCAAGATCGAAACAACCGGCCCAGAGCCTGACTGTGTCGACGGCCTGGGCGTCCGTCCTTCCGCGTCCGAAGCAGTCGCGGACGAGCGCGACCGCCTCCTCCGCGAATGCGTCTCGAAGATGATCGATATCGATGCGGGCTTTCTCGAGCTCGGCGACGACGTCGCGCTGCGCCCCAGTGAAGTCGAAGGCATTGGGGATTTCGGCCATCAGCAAATCGATGGGGTCCGAAGCCGCGGCAAGCGCCCGGAGCAGCGCCTTGCTGGTCGCTTCCAGCCGCAGCGATCTCTTCGAACCGTCCGGAACGGTAAGCAGCCAGCCGACGATCGCCTCATGCGCCCGCCGAACGAGCTGGTCGCTGACCCCCGGCCGCTCATGGGTGAAGACGTAGCAGATCTCCGAAAGATAGTCGGCGAGCTCCTGCGTCGCATCCAGAACGCGCACGGCGAAACGCTCGGGAGCGGCCACCATTGCATCGAATGGAAAGCCCAGCATGTCGGGCAGATATGCGCCCTCCCGGTAGAATGCCGCCGTCCGCCCGAAATGACGGAAGCCCGCCGCGATCAGGATCGACATAACCGCGCGGGGCAGGCCGTAAGGAGGAGAAGCAAGATCCTCCACGAGGCCGGCCAGGGGACGAAATGTCCGTTCGCCCTGGGTCGGAAGCTTGAAGAACGCACCGATCAGCTTCCAGACTTCGCGCAGTCCTGGATCCTCGAGTTCATCAGCGTCAGCGAAGCGACAATCGCCCGCGACGCGAAGGCCGGTATTCTCGAGCACGGTGCGGTAAATCGAGCCTTCGGCGCTGCGCTCGCCCGGATCGAAGCCCAGGTGCGGTCTGTCGCTGCGTTCCAGAATCGCGCTCACAACGCGGACCCGCGCGGTCTGCATCGTTCGCGAGGCATGGTTCCGCATCAGCTGCTCGTTGGCGATGCGCGGTGTCAGTTCGAACCAGCGGCTCAGCAGCCGGGAGGCGGAGACGGTGCCGGGCCGCTCCGCGGAGACGTCCAGCGCCTCCCCTTCCGCGAACCAGGTGGCGCCCCCACCCGTCGGATCCAACAGGCCTCGCATCATCCGAGCGAGCTGTTCGAACGCCACCGATTGCAGCTCGTCGACCTCGGTCGGAATCATCGGGTCTGAGGCAAGGAAATCGCGATCATCGCGAAGCGCTTCCACGGCCACCAGCTCGAGCGCCGCGCTTTCGATATCGATCGGCCGCAGCGGCACGACCACGATCAGCCTCTCTTCCGCGAGTGCGTAGATGGCTTGTCGGGCCGCCGCGATCGCGCCCTTGTCTTCGGCGAGAACGTAGACCACCAGTCCAGGCTGGTCGGGGGGGCAGCTTATGCCCGCGGCAAGTTCGGACAGGGATGCGTAGCGGCCGGCCAGATATCGGTTCACGCCGAATTGGGCATTGTGTCCCGGGGCCCGCAGGTGGGGCGCTGGAAAGCGCTCTTCCAGGAAGGCGCGCACGTCAAAGGTGCCAGCGCGGCGCTCGCGTTCTTCGCGGACCCGCAGCGCGACATCGATGTCGGCGCCATGCCAGACCGCGGTGTCGTCGTTGTGGCGCCTCCAGAGCAGCAAGCGGGCCTGCACCAGCTCATCGAATGCATCGGCAATGTCGGACGCGCCGTGCGCGCCGCCAAGGACCGCAAGCTCGACGGTGGCGCGCGGCAGCCGTCGGCGCTCGCCGCTGGCGCCAAGCTGCAGGAGACACGCGGCCGCGAGCAGTTCGCGCTTGAGCGGTGTGTCGGCGCGGGATCGGGCGCTCTCCGTCTCAACCCAGCGACGGTAGGTGCCGCCGATCCCGACATCGGTCCGCATCGCGTCGGAAAATGAGGAATAGACCTGTTCAATTCCCACCTTCGTGGACAGGTCAGCTTCGCGCAGAAAGGAAAATAGGCTCCGTTCATTCTGACCGACCCGCGCGACGAGGGTCGGCAGAACCTGAAGCGCTCCGGGCGTGAGCGGGCGGGCAGCTTCGAGCAATGCGGCGACGGCCTTGTGGTCGGACATGCCGTCGAGCCACCTGGCGTCGATGACCCGATCGATTGCGGCAACGTCCAGCGCGCTGGTCCCCGCGGACTCCGATGGCCGGATCCCGGCGACTACATCGGCGACAAGCCCGAAGAACTCCTGGCTGTCCTCGACCAGGCGCAGGTGCGCAAAGCGGCCCTCCACCTTGCGCCACTCCGCGCGCGAGGTCTCGCTCAGCCTGGTGGCGTAGGAAAGCAGGTTCTGGTGGAGCAAAAGCGTGAAGCTGACCGTCGGCTCGCTTGCCCTCGAGGCGCGCTCGGCAAGCCGCTGCACGATATCCAGTTCGGCGACGCGGCCGTCCGCGACCAACCCCTCCAGGTGCCGCCCGAATTCGTCCCACAGGATCGCGACATGATCCCAGCCGCCCTCCCGCATCGCCTTGCCGAAACCTTCGACCGATTTGGGCACCCGGTCCATGCCAAGACGCTGCGCGATCTCCATGAGTGGGTCGTCGATCATGCCCGAGAGGACGACCACCTTGCCGCATTTGCCGCTGGCCAGGCGCGCTGCGACCGGTGCCCACGCCACCTTGTCGACGGACGCCGCCGCGAAGCCGATGTCCCGAAGCGCGGCTTTGTCCGAATTCGCATTGCGCACCGCCAGCGCGGCGACACCGGCCGCGAGACTCTTGCCGCTGCCATAAGGCGCGATAACCATCGTCGCGGAGCCGGGGCGCAGCACCGACGAGATGATCGGAAGGGCCCGGCGGGTTGGCCGATAATGGGCGAATCTCATCGGGTGGTCGAGATCCTCAGCGAGGCTCATCGAGCGGAAAAAGGCCGGCGACGCGCTCACGCAATCGCTCCCACGCGGGCGTAGAGGTCACCGAGCCATTGCGTCGTCGATCTGGCGCCAACGATGAGCCGCCGCTCGCCCGCGAGATTCTCGATCGACGCGTGGGGTGACGTCCGCGCGGCGGTCTCCACCAGCTCCTCGAGAAGGTCGAGCCCCATGCCAAGCACGCGGCCCGGCCCATGCGGCAATGTCGCCAGCTCGCGAAGCGAATGCGCCTGCTGACCGGTTCGCTCACCAAGCGCCGCGGCGGAGGCCAGCACAACCTCGACGGGCACCCCGGACACCGACCGCGAGCGCTCGAAGCGACCGACATGATCGTGACGCGCGATGAGCCCGAGCTCGCGCAACGGGCAGGCGCCAGGGTCGTCCGGGTCTACCCAGTCGACGCCCGGTCGGGCTGCATAGGCCGAAAGAAGGCAAGCGACATCCTTCTGCGCCATTGCCGGCGTCGCGGGCCGGACGGCTTTGCTGCGCGTGTGCTCGATGAATGCGTCGATGCACCCTACGCGATCGAAAATCCGCTCAGAATAATCGTTGAAGAACCAGTACCAGATTGTCCCGGGATTGGTGGCGAGGGAAACATGAAGGAACCACCATGTCCCCGGGAGCTCGCAAAAGCGGTCGTGGCGGCGGACCAGCTCGGCCAGCTCGGAGCCGTGGCGCTCGCGAACGCCCGGCTTTGCCTCCTCGCTTAGCCCCATCGCCCTCAGCCAGAAGCCAAGCGATTCGACCATTTTCGAGCCGAGGCCGAGTTCGTCGGCGGTGTCCGTGGACACATGAAAGCCGGCCTCGCCGGTCAATCTTTCGATCCCCTTCGGCAACCACCCGTAACGGACCGGAAATGTCGCGTGCGCGCCATAAGAAAAACGCTGCGCCGCGGCGTTCATGACAAAGACCGCAAGCGTCGGCCGACCGACGCGATGATGTCGACGGCCTGCCCGATCTCATCGAACGTGGTGAGGCGCGACAGGGAGAGCCTGATCGTGGAAAAAGCGTCCGTCTCCGACAGACCCATCTCGGTGAGGACGTGGGACGGCTCCACGCGACGGCTGGAGCAGGCGGATCCCTGCGAAACCGAGATGCCGTGCCCATCGAGCTGGGCGACGAGCGCCATGCCGTCCAGGCCCGGGAAGGTCATGCTTGAGATGTTCGGAAGCCGTGACGCCGCGGCGCCGTTCACCCCGGCCCCCCGAACCTGCCGCATGATGCCATCCTCGAGCATGGTCCGGAGTTCGGTCATCCGCTCGCAGACGGCCGACCTGGTCGCGGCCCATTCGCGGGAGGCCGCACCGAGGCCCGCGATAAGCGGAACGGCCTCGGTACCGGCCCGTCTCCCGCTCTCCTGGTCTCCGCCAAGAAGGAGTGGCTGCAGCGCCAGCTCGCAGTCCGACGCGACAGCCATCGCGCCGATCCCCATTGGCGCATTTATCTTGTGACCGGACAGGGTCACCACATCCGGCCCGATGCCGCGACCGAGCGCGATCCGCAGCTTGGCGAAAGCCTGCGCGCAATCCGCATGAAAGAGGATATCGCCTCGCTTGTTGGCGAGCCCGGCCACCTCGCCAAGATCCTGAAGCACGCCAGTCTCGCTGTTCGCTGCCTGCACCGAAAGAAGCACGAACCCATTGGCGTCCGCGAGCTCGGTTTCGAGCGCGGCCAGGTCAACCTTCCCGGCATCATCGACAGGAAGATAGCGAACCGAAATGCCTTTCGCGGCCAGCCGGGCCGCGGGGCGAAGGATCGAAGGATGCTCGACCGCGGTGGTGACCAGCGTGCCACGGCGCTCTCTCAGCAAGCCCTCCAGCACCAGATTGTTGGCCTCGGTACAGCCGGAGGTGAACGTGACTCCATCTTCCTGAACTCCATCCAGGAGCGCGGCCATCGCGTCGCGCGCACCCTCGAGGATGATCCGCGAACGCTCGCCGGCCTGATGACCGCTGGACGGGTTGCCGCAGCCGCTCGTCATCGCCGCCAGGACGGCGTCAGCGACGGCCGGCGTCACCGGGGCGTTAGCGCTCGCATCCAGCTCGATTCGCCGCTCAGAGAGAGACAGTGAACCAGCCGACGACTGCGTGCCCTCGGCTGCCACAAGTTTTTGAAACCCCAACGATCACCTCCAGATGGCGGCTATAGGCCAGCCCCACTCGGACCGCCACCGCTCAGCGGGCGCCAAGACTGCATCGTGCGCGCGACCGCGCACCTCATCAAGACTCGGGTTCTCGAGAGCCTGCCGGCCTCGATCACCTGCTCGTCCAGCCGCGCGGGAAGGCTCAGGCGAGATCCTGGAATTTCGTCTCAAAGATCGCTCGGCCAAACTCCAGAGCCGACTCCGAATTGAACCACTGCGAGTTTAGGCCCGCTCGCCCAAATACGCCGGAAATGCGGTCCCGCTCGCCGCTCACGATCCGAAGCACCTGAACTGGCTCCGGAAGCTCTTCATTTTCTTCCCGGATGCGACCGGCCGTCGTCTCCAGCGCGAGGGAGAATGCGTGAACCTCCGGCAAATCCTCGGGCTGCGTCATTAGCTCACGCCGATTCTCGTCATACATGCGCAGCAGGAGATTCCGATAACTGGGCCAAACTTTCGGAGCAGTATCGCCCTTGATCACGAGAGGCCGCAATTCGCGGAAAAAGACCATCCAGTTCTCCGGAGAATATGGGTTTAGTCGCGCCAGCAGGTCTTCCGTGGCCTGGATGATATCGCCCCCGCCCCTGCCGCGCTCCGCAAGATAGAAGGCCGCCATGACGAAGCCGACCTGAAACGCTTTCGTCGCGAAGGATTTGAAGGCAGCGTCCGCCTCTGCGGGCTCGCAATTCAGGGCCCGGCCACGCTCCTCCCGAAACCTGCGCTCAATCTTTACGCTGGCCTGCCGGTAAATATTGCGCTCGCTGACGCGACGCCGATCGGTAAATGTCCAGTAGAGGCCTTCGCCGCCAGTGAAGATCTTGGCCCACGCCTCTCGCTCCGTCGTGTCCGCCTCTTCCTCGACCCAACGCTGGATGGCGCCTGCGGCCTGATAGTGAGCGCTCAAGAGAGACAGGCCGCTCATCAGGGTCCACAGGACAGGCGTGACCCTCTCCGTCATCAAACGGCGGTATTCCTCGGCAAATTCAGGGCCTGCAACCTGGACGCTATTCTCATCATCGTCCGACCCGAAGTTGACGTTCTCGGAGGTCCCGACGAGCTGAACGAACTGATTGCGATTCCGCTGTGCGCGAAGGCGGTCCACCCGCCAGGCACGGAGCGTATAGCGGCCGGAGCCGAGCAGGAGCCACAGGAACGCGGCCTCGGCGATTTCCGGCGAGGTGAGAGCGAAGGCCGGCAAGGCGGCATCCGCCAGATCGGAATCCATGTCGAAAGCGGAATGCAAAAGCGAAAAGCTGTCTGCTCGAAAGCCCTCGACCGCGGCCAGATTGTAGAACGCCTGGGTAGCGATCGCCGAGACCGAGCGATCATCAAGCAGGATCGTCCTGGCGAGGCTCACGGAATGGGCGCTATTGTTCACGTCCACGAAGAGTTGCCGAGAGATCAGCCGCGGTTGAATCCGCGCCTGATTTTCAGACTCGAACCACATGATGGTCACGGGGAGATCGGCATCGAGCTCCGCAGGCCGCTCGATATCACGATAGAATTCGGCATAAATATCGTTCGAAGGGTCAAAGGCACCGGACAGATAGCGGAAAGCGTTGGTCCTATGCTGGCCGTCGAGCACGACAATTTCGCTCAGGTGCGGGTTGACGCGCAGGAGGCCAACGGGCTGTACCATCCCATCGATCTCGTACCGCTCCAGCTGCCATGCGGAAGTCTGCACGCCGGCGCGCTGATAATTGACAAATGGCCCCTCCGGGTCCTCGAGGGGCGCGGGGTAAGCAATTGTCTCGTCGGCATCGGGGCCTTGCTCCAGATAGCCGGCGGGGATGAGTACCGCGAGCACCGCCGGAAAGAAGCCAACCTTGGATTGGACGTGCCTGTTCGACCCGAGCAGATAGGGGATCAGCTCCCGCGCAACGCGCCTGTCATTGAGATCGCGCTGCAGAAGCGCCGTGAGGTCGGTCAACGCGCTCGCATTGATGCGATCGCGCATGGGCTTGAGCTCGGCAAGTAGCTCACGGTGCCCGTCAGTTTCCGGACTCGCGAAAGTAGATGCGAAGCGAACCGTGAAGTCACTACCAGGAACGCGGAATCGGCCGAAAAGCGCACTCACCTCGATGACAGGAGGACGGCGGGGTGAACCTGTAACAGAGCGAGCCATCAGAGTCTTCCGAGAATTGGGTGAAAGGTGCGGTTCAGAAGATATTCCACGCGCTTCGTAGCGATCGGACTGGGAGCGTATACAACCTTTACGAAGAGCCCGCGATAATCCCGAAGGCCCCGCCCTCGCAGCAGGGCGGCCATTCGGCTGCCAAACTTGGACGACTCTTCGTCCGTATCCGATGGCGGGTCGTCATC
The DNA here is from genome assembly GCA_034668465.1 of Sphingomonadales bacterium. Taxonomy (GTDB): domain Bacteria; phylum Pseudomonadota; class Alphaproteobacteria; order Sphingomonadales; family Sphingomonadaceae; genus Allosphingosinicella. The sequence goes on along the minus strand of JAXDPI010000037.1, from coordinate 248,197 downwards.
GTCGCCAGCACCCGCCGCTGGACGTGCGAGCCCCTCCTCCAGAGCAGCCACATGCTGACCGAGACGAGAGCGGACACTGGTGGCCCGACCCAGGTAGACGGGAGGGGCAAACGCGGCGAAGGCCGCAGCGAAAAGCTGGTCGTTCAATTCCTCGCCGGGCCTCGCGGCCGGGAGCGTGCGCTGAACACGTCTCAGCCGCCCTTCCATCCGTTCACCAAGCGGCGCCGAGGCCGATACGGTAAATCGGCGATTTGCGAAGACCCTTCGATATGGGTCGCAAGCCGGCTCGTTCGAGGCGGAAAGCGGGGTCCTGACGAACCAGGCGTAAAGGCCGGCGGTATCCTGAGCCTGGTTAACCTGATCGCCTCGATACACCCAGTGGCGGAGGCGCTCGCCGAAACCGAAGTCATAATCGTGCTCATTCATGATCTAGATATCACCCTAATTGCGACGCCACGCTCCGAGACTATCACCCGGTTCGTGACCCCGCCAGCCGGGTGCCGGAGACGAGTAATGGTGGCGCTGCATAAGCAGCGCTGCATAAATTGGTCGACCGGGGGCGCTTTGCTCTCGCCCCATGACCGCTCGGGGGCAGCATATAGGTTGGCCGTCAGGAGAGACCCGCAAACCGAAACGTCGGATCGCTCCATTCGCGCTTCATGTCGTGGAATGCGACATACCTCCTCAGCCGATCCTCGAGAACGGCTGCGCTTTCGCCGCCATAGCCGATCATGCCGACAATTCGGTCGATCAGCGGCGACGTTGAATGAATCCAGTTCAGCGCAATGACGCCGGGAAATTCCTCGATAGGGCAAGTGATGAACCCGTCTGACAGACCCTGGCGCGCGCTCTGCGCGACCATGACCAGCGACCCCTTCAGCTTTACCCGTTTGTCCAGACCGATGGCATTGATGATGCCTTCACCAAGAACGGACTGCAGCGTCATCAGTCCCTGCCCCATGCGCACCAAGTCGGACTCGTCATCCCTGACCGCGGCCGCACGCACCTCGGGCGGACGACAGCTAGCATAGTCGCCGAGCGCGCCTCTGGCGATCGCGGCCCGCGCGACGAAGCCCTCCTCCAACATGCCGCGCATCAGGGCGATCGCGATCGCCGCGCAGCGGTCGAATGAATCCTGGGGGTTGTCGCTGGCGATATAGAAAGCGTCGCCGCCCTGATGCGCGAACAGCCGTTCGGCCACCTCCGGAAAGGCCTGGCTCCCGATCCTGAAGACGAGGCGCGTGAGATGAGTTAAGGCGCGCAGTCCCAGATTGTCCTGGCTCACAGCCTACTGAATCCTTCGATGTCGACGAAGATGCCCCAGCGCTGATCGACGTCTGACATGATGCTCAGACGGATTGCGCCAAATGGGCGACCGCAAACCCGGAGCGCTTGCGGATCAGCTCCACCACAAAGACGGGCTGGCGCCGGTTGAGCACAGGCAGGTAATCGGGGAGACCTTCATCACCGCCACCGTTGCCTCCCGCATAACAAAGCACAAGCAGAAATCCCCGCTCTCGCGCGTGGACAATTCATGTCCTCAAAGCGCGAAGCCCGGCTATGGTCGGCACCAAAAGAGGGGAAAGGCCATATGAAACACGGCTTCGAAAGAAAACATTTCGAGCTGCTTCGACGCTGGGGCGGGCATCATTATGACTCAACCAGCCCTGAACAGGCACGCGCCTATCAGCGCCTTGCGGCCGCTTATGAGGCCACCGATGCCTGGGCGTCGGCCCTCCAGCTCAGGTTGTTTCCCTTCGGGCGGGTGGTCATTCGCAAAGCGCCAATCAACCAGGGTCAGGCATTCTCGCCTTACACCTGGGCGAAAATCTATCCAGCCCCCTCCTCGCCAAAGGCGCTGGCATTCACGGTGGGCATCGACGCGGACGGGTTCACCGTGAAGATCGACACCGTCGGGGAAACGGTCGCCAGGTCGGCCTATGTTGCATTGCGCGGCGCGCAGAACATGGGCGCCCCCTTTGCGAATATCCTGCCGTCAGAAGCCGGTCTTGAGCTGTCGTTCGAGGCACTGGTCGAATGGAGCATCAACTCGATCCGCGATTTCCGGATGGGTTATGAAGAGGTGCTTCAACGCATCGGCCTCGCGCTCCCGAAGGTGACATTCGTCACTGATGAATCGGCGTCCCGGCAAGGGTTCGCCGCGTGGCGACAGAGCCTGCAGGCTGGCGCGGTCCAGAAGGGGTCCTTGCTCTGGCTGCTTGAAGGGGCGATTGTCATGCGCCCTTCGAAGAGCGGCCGGACCCCGGATGCCGATCGGATGGAACTCGGCGTCGATCCCCTCGGGCGTTTCTGGGCGGTGCAGATTAACGAGCCTCGCATCGCCGGAGATCATAATTCCCTCTCGGCGATAGGCGTCGACGCGGCCGGTGGGCGCTTGCTTCTGCGGCAGGGTTTTCTTCGCCCGAACGAGCCCGGAGGCCATACCATTTCCGGCGCCGAATTCGTCAGCCGGACCGGTCTGGCCCCCATCGCCGTGGAAGCGGCAGACCTCGCCGCGCGCCGCCAGTGGTTCCGCGTGTGCAGCCTGGATTCCACGTCGGAGGAGATGCGTCTGGCGACGGGAGCGTTCGTGGACCGCTGTGCCGCAGCCCGACTGGACGTCGATGCCGGCGAGCCGATCGCCGAGCCAGCGGAGGCCTTCGCGGCTGGCGAGACTGGTGGCTCGTACAAAGTAGGGGCGAAAGCGACTGAAGAACGGACCATCCCTCGTCATCATGGCGCCGTCTACCTCGCGCTGGCAGAGCTCCTGGGCGGGGCCGCACTTCGGTGTCGCAAGGGCCTTCACCCGCTCGGCTTCGAGGTCGACGCCGAAATCGATGGCGGTGGACTGACTCCCCTCCTGATAGAGATCAAGACCGGCACCTCAGCCGGCGAGATACATACCGGCGTAGGCCAGCTTCACCTTTATCCCCGGTTGATTACGCGGCTCGCCAAATATGATAGGGCTCTCCTATTGCCGCAGTTGCCCGCACCCGATGTGCGAGCAGCCGTCGAAGCTTGCGGTATAGCGATTTACACATTTGGGCTTGAGGATCTCGGCGACGACAACGTGGACGTCAGTTTCTCGCCAGATTTTCTCATCCGCTGCGGCTTGGATCCGACCTAGCGGAAGAAAAATGCCGGTCCCACCGGAGCTGGTCCAGCGAATATTAGTCACGTTGCGCCGGCGGCGATGGTTGCGGAATGCTTGGGACTGGTGCCGAGCGGTGCGCGCCGCTCGACGACTTGAACGCCGCACTCTTTCGCCTGGATGACGAGGCGCTCCAGGACACCGTTGCCGGCAAAGGCCACGACGTAGCGCGGATCGAGCGAAAGCATCTGCACGTTGCGCCTGAAGCCGGCGCGGGTGCCGAGGCGGCTGTCGAGTCCGAATGCGACCTGCAGGATCTTGCCCTGGCGAATCGAACCAAGGGGCAGGTAAATGCTATGACCGAGGGCCTTGACGGTCATGGTCGTGAGCATCAGGAGCTCGAAGGGCCAAAAAAGGGGCTTGGAGAGATCCACTCCATGTTGAATTTGCGGACGGTAGGGCCGAGAGTCTGGCCCGATCATCTTCGGCCGATCGGGGAGAACACGCCTGATAAAGAGCCGGTTGCAACCTGGTGGGATCGAAACCACGGGGAGGTCGGCCATCTTCACCCACAGCTCGCAGAGCAGTGGGTTTACCGACACTGGGACGACACCGGATTTGCGTTCCTCCCACTGGGGACCCTCGCATGGCAGCTGCTTGAGATGGAGGGTGAGGAGATCCTCGCCAGCGTCCGGCGCGAGATATCGAAGCGCCTGGACCCCGAGTTCGATTATTGCCAACTTCACGGCACGGATGGGACGGAAAAGTCCGATACTGCTCGAGATCTGGATCGAGGCACTTGGGAGTACCCAATCGTTGCCCTCTCGACCCCGTCCGGTTGGCTAACCCGAAGCCATGCGCACCCGCATGACGCCGTCGAACTACCAGGCGAGCGACTGATGCTTCTGGAAGGGCACCAGCGTCACCGATACCTGAACGCGCTTCACCGTCTCGGCATTCCACCCAAAGGTCCTCACCGTGTATTTTCAGTCAGCTCCCCAGCAGTCACCTGACTCGGTCGTCAGCGGCCTTTCAAATGAAAACTCCGATCGGCAGCAATCTGAGTGTTGGACGTCTAAGTCTGCCAATCTGGATACAGGCAATTGCGGTTTGCGCCCCGATACGATTGGTTCGTGCTAAGACGTAGGGCTTCTGACGCTGTCGCTTAGCCCAGTTGGAGGCGAGGCTGAAATCGCTCGAGACGCCTGCCCAGAGGCCGAAGAACGCAGCGCCGCCGCTTACGCGCGCTCAGTCCGAGACAGAACGCAGCCTGCTCGGTCGACAGGAAGGGGCTCCCCTTCTTGGCTCGTGCGGCGCGGGCGATGTCGTCGTCCATTGGAGCCTCGTTGCGGCGGGCTGCACCCTCCTGCGCGCCCGCGCGGCCATGGATGCATGGTTTCTGCCGGCGCGCAGAGGCTCGAAAAAGCGCCGGTCGAAATCCGAGCCTCCTTCTTCCGCCGGGAACCATTGTCTGCCGGCGCCAATGGAAGGATCGGGAGGACCGTCTGCCGACCTGGCGCACCACAGTCCGCCTTCACGAACCTGCCAGAGCCGCTAGGACGGGCCCGGTAAGCATCGCGAGGGGTAGGGAGCCGGTCTCTGGCCGCCCTGCGGCACCGGGATTTCTTCGGACTGAATTCGGCGCCTGATCAACTCGCTGAATTCCGGCAGGTTGAGGTGGCGATCACCAAGGACGCCATTCATGGCGCTGACGAGGCTGAACCAGGAATAGCGACCTGGTGCCGCTCCAACGCCCAACTTCGCGATCGTTGCGAGTTGGGGTTGAGGGCCGGCCACCGTGCCCGACTTGGCGATTTCAAAAGACTGGATCGGCGCATTGCGAACGATTGAGGCCAGTGTGCCTTGAGGCAAACGCAGTGCGGCTCCTCCGGACGCGATGAGGAATTGGCGCGCGCGGGGCGTCACCGCATAATTCTCCATGGAGACAAGATTGTGGGGAACTACCGCTCGCCACTGTCCGCCGATGCGGATGCGGCTTACGATATGAGGTGCCGACACAGATGCCGAACAGCCGGCTGCGCCTCGCGCGAAAGCCTGCGCGAATGCGAGCATAGAGCGGGGCGTCGATTCGGCCATGCCCAGGGCCGTGGCGTCGGCGGCGGACATTTGCTGCGGGACAGCAAAACCTCCATCCGCTGCTGCCTGTGTCAGGCGGTTCTGCCCGATGGATCGGGCGAGCTCGAGGGCCGCAAGGTTCAAGCTCCGGCCAAAGAGTTGCTCAATCGACACCATGGCGGCTCCATCGCACGATTCGAACCCGTGCGACCCTCCCGCATTCTGGGTTCCGCGCCCATCCGGACGATTGCAGATACGGCTTCCTGGCGAGATCCCTGCTCGAGCGGCCGCGGCGGCGATCACGAGCTTGGCGACGGAGCCGACCCGGCGTCGCTCATCGAAAAGGGGTCGCGCGGCAGAATTGTAGAGGAAGCTGATCGCTCCGTCCGATCTCGCCGCGACAAGAAGCACGTCGGCGACGCCTTGGTCGTCGGCGAGAGCGTGAATGAGATGGTCGCGGCGCGAAACGGATAAAGAATGAAGCAGGTGGGCGACTTCCGCCTTGAATCGCCGCTGATGAGAAATGTCCACCGTGAGAGCGATTTCAGTAATCGGGCCTTCGCCATCCTGGACCGCTCCACGAATTTCATCGCGGGCGACAATCATCTCGCTCGACGCGATCAGCGCCGCCGCGCGCCGGGGGTTGGCCGCCGCCTCGCAAGCTTGTTCAGGCGAAAGGCCATATGTCATGTCGGCTGGCAAAGGGCTGGGCTGCCGCGGCATTTGCATCGCCCTCAGCTGGTCGATGGCGCGCAAGGCACGGCTATCGTGAACGTCGAAGGCACCCGTCAGCGCGATGATCGCTCGACCGCGGATAAGCTCCCTGGACCGGTCGTCGCGCCGCTCCTGTTCGACGCTCGGCGGGCCGCATCTCAACGGCAGGCGATATTTTGGAAGCGCCGCGAGCAGCGCCTGTTGAGCCAACGAAAGTTCGGCCGGCTCCATCCCGAAGATCACGCGCGCCGCCAGGCGCGGCCCCCAAAGCTCGAAACCCTGGGCTGAACCATAGCTCAGCGAATCGACCGTGAACCGCTGCTCTTCGATAGACCCTTCGGGAAACATGAGCGTGATCGACGGCGCGTCGAAGAGTTCGCGCAGCTTCCGGCCGATCCAGTTTTGGTCCTGTCCACCATACATGCCGCGTGTGCCGCGAGCCGCCTGCATCGGAAGGGTGGAGGCGCCGCCACATCGGCGATCGCCATCGACCGTCTCGCGCACGACCAGGCATGCTCCGGTGCGGAGCATGCTCATGAAATTGATTCCGTACCAGTTGCGAAGTGCGTTGTGCGATGGCCGATCCTCAAGAAATCGGAGCATCCTGTAGAAGTCGCCAGGGACGTCCTCGGATGGGAGATAAAGCCGCGCTCCTTGCGCCAATGGCTGCGGTTGGATCCCCAGAAACCGGCCACGCCGGTCCCGGACAACGATCGCCGTCGCGCTTGCATTCATCGCGGCATATTCCGCCCTGACCGTGCCAAGCCGGACGTGACCGAGAATGGGTGGTGCCAGAACGGCCACGAGGCACGACCCCGCCATGAATTTCCCGGCGAGCCGCAAGAGCCTCCGCCCGGAGAATGGCCGTCCTTCCCGGACAGGCTGTTCCAAGCCTGCGCTGACGAAGGGGCTCGGCGCCAGCACCATTTCCGGCGGGCGACCTGCGCGCGACGGTCCGATGATGTCGGGCTGAAGCAGGCGGCGGCGTAGCAGCCAGCCATCGAGCCGCGCCGGAATGCCGCTCTCGACTGTGGCGGGCAAAACCGACGGGCCCATCATCCGTGCTCCCCCACGGGGGGTTCATCGACGGCGGGTTCGTCGGCAAATTCGTTCCGCGGGCGCCCATGATGCAACGCGTCGAGCAGCAGCTTGTCCCAAGCACCTTTGCGGAAAAGGAAGAAGTGCGAAAGCGTGGCAGCATTGTCGGGCTCGATGCCGGGCCGCGCGACCGGGTCGAGGCGGCCCGCCGGACCAATCCCGACATAGGAAGCATAGCCAACCGACTTGATGCGCTGCGCGATGAGATAGTCCGACAGGTGCTCCTTCCCGGCGGGGATGACGAGATAGTCGGTCACGCCGAAGAGGCGAACGCGACGATGATGGAATGAGGCGAGTCGATGCAGGACTTCATTGCCGGCAGCCCGCGTCGCGGCAGCCGCCAGTGCCTCCCAGCCACTCCCTGCTTCAGGCAGGTCGGCGGACAGCGCTCCGGCTATGCCCAGCAGCTTGCGCCGGTCGCGTCGGGCCTGGGCCAGGCCGAGCATGAATATCGCGTCTGGGAGGAAGCCCAGCAGAAGCGGCATACCCCAAAGGGACCAGTCGAAGCCTCGACCCCTCATGGCAGCCGCGACATGCTCGATCAGGGCGAATACCGCCATATTGTGACTCGGCCTGGCCGGCAAATCGTCGGCTTGGGGAACCTCGGGCACCGGAGATCGAAGGACGGCCTCGAGCTCGCGCATGAGCTGGTCGTCCGGGCAGACGACGACCGTGGCGGACTGGGTGTCCTGGACGCCGCTCGACACCCCGGTCAGGCGGCTCGAGAGTTGGCGGCGCATGCTGGAAAGCGCGGGATTGAGCGCGCCGTCGCGCGCCGTCGCGAGCGCCTGGTTGACGCCGCGAACAATCTCTTCATGTCGATCGACCTGATAGCCCGAAACCAGGGTATCGACCTGGCCGCGGGCACCGGACATTTGTCCGGAAAGGCGCGAGAAAGTCTGGGAAAGCGCCGCGAAATCGTCGCGGTCGCGCATCCTGAGCCGGAATACCGGACCCTCGCCAGGATCGCTCGCGCCGCAGGTGCGGCCGTCATGCGCTTCGGTCGCGGCCCGTCCCGCGCTGTACACCGACAGCGATTCCAGGCTCGCCGAGATCGATCGATAGGCATCCGCCACCGCGGCGATCTGCGGCGTGACATCGGAGACCGAGCGCTCGAAGCCGACTTGACCCAATCGATTGGCGAAGCCGATGCTCGTCACCCCGCCGGTGGCGAGGACGACATTGACGGTCATGAGCACCGCGTAGGCACCCACATATCCCAAACCGAGCCACCCATTTCCGGCTACCTTGCTCCCCACGAAATACTGAAGAAGCAGCAGAATTCCCGCCAATGCGAAGGCCGCGAGGATAGGCACCGAGGCGACATCGCGCAGGCCGGTCGCCACCACGATGATGTTGAACATGCCGCCGAGCAGCAGCAGGCCGCCGCTCGACGTGAGGAACGCCAGGGCCCGCGTGGGAGCAGAGACCCTCGCGGGGGAGGCTGGATGGAAGGCGCCAGGCTGAGCATTCATGTCAGCGGCCCTCCCGAAGAAGGACAGGGCTGCGCGCGTCGCGCTGGCGCGCCCAGGGAAAGAGCGGGCGGTCCGTGCTTGACCGACGCTGCCGGACCGCGAAGCGCTCCAGATAGGAAATGCCGTCGGCGAGCCGCGCAAGCCTTTGCGAAAGGCAGAAACGCCGCGAGACGACGTGAACGCGAATGCCAAACTTGGCCTTCAGCTCGCGGAGAAGGTCGGCATAGGCGCGACCGTCGCCCGAGCAGACGGTCAGGCAGTTGACGCCCTCGTCTTCGACGAGCCTGCGAATCTCGCTCTTCGCGAGATCGTCGCAGTTGGTCTTGGCTTCGACGCAGCGGAAGCCGAAACCGCTGAGCAGGGCCGCTTCCATCGGGCGAAGGTAGTTCGTGCAGACGACGGCGTGAGCCGGCTGCACCCGGCGCTCCCCGATCAGGAAGCGGCGGAAAGCGAGGAGATCGATCTGGCGGCGCTCACCCCTGACCTCCAACTGATTGAAGAAGTTGACGTTATCGGCGTCGATGACGCATCCGGAAACGAAGGTCTGATCGTGGGTCATGCCGCTTCCCCTCTTGGTTGGCGGCAATCCAGATATCAGACGAACAGGGGCCCGAAGACAGGCCGTTCAGGAAAGTTTAATGCAACGCCTCGGTGGCGACCAAAGAGGGCCTAGCTTGATCCTAAAATATTAGGACTCAATCTGGCCTTTCATATCGGGCTCATTCTGGTCCCACCCCTCGACGGCGGTGAGTTCGAGCAACATGCAGTTATATTCTTGACGCCAGTCGCTTAACTCGCGGTGAATGCGGAAGCCGGCTGCAGCGATCAGTGCGCGTATCAAAGGGAGATCCCCGGATTCCGAGAAGCCGAAAACGATTGTCCCATGGGGGCTGAGGTAATCTCGAACCTCCCGGAAGAAGGCCCGTATCCCGCGATAATCCTCGTCGGCGCAACCTCGTTCGAGCAGGTCGTCGGGACGTGATCCGTGATAGGGGGCATTCCACGTAATGACGTCGAAGCGCCCGCGCACCGCTGCAAAGCCCTCGGACTGGAATGCCTGAGCATCGCTGAGCCGGTGCCGCTCAAAGTTCAACTGGGAATTGCGCACCGCCTCTGGATTGACATCGACGGCAACGACGCTGGATGCGCCTCGAAGGCCGGCGAAGACCGAAATCACTCCGGTGCCGCTGCCAATCTCAAGAAAGGACCGACCGGACACGTCCGGAAAATGTTCAACGTAAAAGAGGCTCGACCAATCATATTTGGGCGACCAGACCCCAGGCAATACGAGAATGGACCGGCCAGCGACGTCCACCTCATATGGCTCTTTATGCGCCCGCATCTGATCCAAAGCGCCCGGAGTGGTTTCGTGGAGCGTATAGACCGGCTTGTCATTCATCTCGCACTCACCCTCGGATTTCCTCCGGAAATAGGCCGGGTCCAGCGCTTGAGGAACACGAAGGTCGGCGGCGTCCGGCAAGCGATCAAGCCATTGCCCAACCAGCGCCGCCTGGACTTGCGGATCCAGCATGACACCGCGCGGCCTGCTGCCGATTAAGCTGCGCGCTTGCAAGAGCCCTTCAAAGCAGAGCGACCTGGTCAGCCAGATCTCGTCCGGTGTTTCCCATTCCGTCTCCCGATCGAAGTTGATCGGGAAGCCGCCATTCATGAGCGTGACATCCGCCGACCCGAATGCGCCACTGAGGACTTCGTAACCACCGGCCGGCCGGAGAAAAGGGCGCATTGAAGCGAATTCCACATCGGACGATGAGCAGCTGACGAGCACCTTTTGCCCCTTCGCCGAGGGTGGGGACATGCCTGCGAGGCAGTCCCGCCCGGTTACGCCAAGGATCAGCGACGACGATGCGACGACCTCTTCCCGAGGCCTTCGCAACGACCCAAGCGGGCCGTTCACCGGTTTCGGATCGTAACCCGACACCGCGAAGCCCCTCTCAGCCAAACGCCTCGCGAGCTCGCCGCCAAGGGCCCCCAGCCCCAGCACCCCAATATTCGGACGAGACGCAAGGAGGCCGAGCGCCTCGAGCTTCCGCAAAATGCCGCGCGCGATGATCTGGGCCTCGAACTCCAGCTTCGCCGCCGAGCGGCAAACAAGGACCGTTGGATATTTCCAATTCACGCGGTTGCCCGCGGTCGTTTGCTCAACACCTACTGCCAACACATCGTCTCGGACGGGGAAGCGATCGTGAAGACCGCCGCCTTCGTCCATGATGATGACTTCGCCCGAGGATGCAGACAGCTGCCCGATGTGCGACCTCTCATTCTGATCCAGCACCGACAATCCGAGCCGCGAAGCCTCCCGGGCGGCGCTTGGAATTGTCGAGTAGGCCTTTCCGAACAGAAAGAATCCCAGCGGGGAAAAAGCCTCTCGAATGCGCCTGATGAATCCGATCGAGGAAGGCAGGATATGCTGGGTTACAAAGAGGCTACGCACCTGGTCGTTCGCTCGTTCGCGTATATTTCAGGAAGAGCTCGCAGCGCCCGTCGAAGGACGGCAATGCGACGACGGAGAGCGTATACAGCTTCTCGATTTCGCTTCTTCCAAACCTGTCCTTCTTATCCTGCGCGGCGTCGATGGCTCCATGTGAGGCAACGACCGTTTCAGCCACTGTCTTCCAGAAGTGCATTCCATTGCCTTTGGTCGTTCTTTTTTGGCCGCCGACGATACGGAAATAAGCGCCATCGACCTTCTCGGGGGCCTTCGGCGCCTCTGCGGTGAAGCCGCCATAGAGATCCGGCATATCGACCTGAGCCGCCGCGAAATTGACCACGAGAAAATTGGACAACCCGATAGGGAAGTAGAATTCCTTGATCTCCGGATGCTTCGAAATGCGGACCGGTAGGAGTATCCGCCCAAATTGCAGGGCTTGCTTGAGAAGCGGATGCGGGCCGAGCCGATCCACAAATGCAAATATCGGCTCATCGCGGATCGGCCGATTTATGGCATCGTAAATCGCCTCGAGAAATATTCCCGAGATCAGAGAGTAGGCTACGCTGTATGGATATTGCTTCTTGCCGCTATTGTCGGCCTGTTCGGGGAAAGAACCGATCGCAGCGCGCGCGCGCCTCATGAACACGAATTTATGATGTATGTTGTAGGAATTGGAGGCAAGGCGATAGGTATAGGCGCGCTTCCACGCGGACTTTAAAACCTCGCTCAGGAAGCTATCGAATTCGGGTTCGTCCTTATTCCAGACGATCTCTGCGACCAGCGCCTTCTCGCCCTTCTTTGCGCGGTCGATGAGATGGTGGACGGCGCGACCGCCGCTGACGGGTTCTTCCTCCTCGAACAAATCCCTGGGCGGTTTCTTTTGCCCATCGAGCACAAAGATCGCCGATCTGCCGCCATAGACGATCTTCCAGTCTTCAAAGGGCCGCGAGGTCACCGTCGCCGGGAAAATGGCGCGGTCGACCATCTTGAAATCGCCGAACAGGTCTCCAGCCTCTATCCGGCGGATTGGCCGATACGCGTGAGGGCAGGTAAATATCTCGCGCTTTTTCATCTCCTTCTGAGGCTTCAGCTCGTATTCCTCACAGATCTCGGCAGTCCCGTTCACGAGGATCGACACCCTGTAGACCCCATCGGGGTCGGGAATGCTTGGAGATTGACTCGCGCTCGAGATTTCATGGCCCCAGGCCATCTCACTGAGCTGAACGTGCTTTCCGACCGGAATGAGATCCCGCCATTCCTTAGCTGCGGGCACGCGATCTTTAATGGTGCCGAAAGGCACACTTCTGCCAACCATTTAGCCCCCTCCGTCACAGCGACACCGTCGGAAGGTCGTCGAACAAGCGGGCGTGCGAAATTCGCAACCCGCCGAAACCACGAAGCAGATTCGCGACAGATGACGCAGCTTCATGATCCTGCCCGATCGTCGGTTCATCGGCAATAAGGAAGTCGAGACGTCGAAGGAACGCAGTTGCGAGTGCAAGTCGCTTGCGCATTACATAGGGTAGATCGAGGGGGTGAGTACTCAACTCCTCCACGAGGCCAAATCGACGGGCTATGATGCCGGGGTCAGAGGCCGCGCGGAGTTGCGATCTCATGGTCGAGGCAAAGAGTTGAAAGGAGGGATTCTGGAAATGATAGCTGACGAAACTTCCCGGCTTTCGCCAGGGCTCGACGCGGGCGCCATCCACCCGGATTTCTCCCCCTTGCGGTTTCAGGAGCCCGCACAGCAATTTCGACAATGTCGTCTTGCCCGAGCCGTTGCGTCCCTTCAGCCGGAGGCAGGCTCCCGCTTGTATCTCCAGGCTGAAGCCGTCGAAAACCTTGCGGCCGCCCGGATATTTGAATTTCAGGTCAAGGATCTCAATGGCGACCGGGCGCGGCTTCATCTCTTCCAATAGTTCGGAGGCGATGGTCGGGACATTGTCAGGCTGGACGAAATGTCTCGCGGGTCCGTGATGCCATTCCTCAAGCCTGTTGTCGGCAATCGTCACGTCGCAGTCTCGCGCGCGCAGCCAGGCAAGGAGGCAGTCCCGTGTGTCGGGCGCGAGCTGTTCCAGCGCGCAGTCTATAGCAAGGCGCTTCGGCCCGGCTAAAGCAGCGGCGACGATCGCAACGACCACCTGCTCGCCCCCCGACAGGGTGAATGGATTTTGATCAGCCACATGCTCGAGCCCCATCTCTTCCAGCGCCGCGAGACCGATGCGTGCACCCGATGGATCGCGAGCGAGCAGTTCAAACTCCGCAGACACCGAATGGGTGAGGCCCGAGAGCGCCATGACCGGATCCGGCCCGACAAATGCGTGCTCGGTCGGTGTAACCTCCACAGCGGGATCGTTGGGCAACCCAACCCAAGCGCGCAGATGGGCCGAGCGACCTGAAAAATTGCCGCCAGCGACGAAGGTCAGACCCATATAGCGAGCCCGATCGCCGAAGGTACGGCTATGGCAACGATGATGCCGGTGGACATCGAATACGGCATTGGCTCTCTTGATATGACGGCTGCGCCAATGAGATTCCGGTGGGACCAGAGCTCGGAGCGCCCTAGAGCTCCTTCCAGCATGGATGCCACGAGCGGGGACATCATTTCCGGAAGCGCCCTGAGCCCCCGGAGGCCCGTCGCGGGCAATCCCTGGGCCTTGCGTGCCTCGACGACACGATCGATCCGTCGGCGTACCTCCGGCAGGAAGACGATCGGGGTGATGAGCAATAAGGTTGCCCAGGCGGGCAACCGCAAATGTGCGAGGAAGGCCTTCAAATGGAGCGGCGCCTCAACCAGGGGTAGTAGCAGCCATTGGAATGAACCGCTCAGGATGCAAATGCGTATCCAGAACAGGAATGCCACTTCCACACCGCTGCGCCAGCCGGCCGCTGGAGGTGCTGCTAAGGCCCAAATGACCAAGAGCGCCGCGAGCAGTGGCAGGGTCGCCAGCAGAAAGCGCAGGTGCGGTCTGGCAACGCCGGCCACGGCGGCGCCCGCCGCGACGATTGCATAAAGGCAAAGCGCCGAGGCTGCCCGATCCACCAGGAAAGCCGCGACGCACAGGATGAGCGTCGCGGCCAGGCGGATGATGGGATGCAGTGCCAGCATGGCTACAGCAGATTGTTGCGTTCGAGCACCGGGTTGCGGAAGGGTTCGAGAACCTTGCGCGGCAATGAGCGCAAGATAAAGAAGGCTGCGAGCATTTGTAGGAGCTTGTCGAGGGGCTCGCTGGCGGCACCGCTCAGGAACACAGCGCGCCAGATCTGCTGACCCGTGCTCATCAGCGCCGCGGTGAGAAGGTCCCGGCCGCTGCCGGCCACACCGCCGAAGACGTAGACGATAACGGGTGCCGAGACGATGCCTGTAATCACGCCCAGGATAATGCCCGCAGGGATCACGCGGACAAGCGACCGGAAAATACCGAGATGCTTGGCGGCGAAGTAAACGGCGAGGGCGATAACCGCCTGCGTGCCGATGAACCAGACATAGACGGGATTGATGATCGCGGCCGCGATCAGGAAACTGAACACGCCGACTACGATCGCTGCGACCGGTCGCAGCAGGACAGCCGCGATGATCGTGCCGATCGCGTCGAGAAAGATTGGCAGCTTGATCACATGGACGAGGCCGCCAATTGCCAAGTTGAATGCGATCAGCATTCCCATCAGCGCGATTTGCCGGTTTGTGAACGTCATTCTCGCCTCCTGTGTGGAGAGGCGGTTATAACCCTCCAAAATCGCCAGGCAGCCGGCTGGAGTGGAAAGTTCGATCGTGAAAATTTACGACTGGAGCAGTGCGAACCCCACAAAAGAGCTAATATTCGGTCGCTTCATCGCTGACCGAGAAGCAAATCCCAAGCGTATTCGCCTCCTGCAAGGGCCGCGTTCGCTGGCGCTCTCGGGCGAAAATATCGCGCGCATAATGGTGGTCGCTATTTTGCCGGCCACGCCTCGACGACGGCAGCGGCACCGCGGTCGATCATACCGCCCTCAAAAGACGCACGGTAGTGCATTAAAATCAAGAGTGGGAGGCTTAGCCAATTTCACTCATGTGAAGTCTCACGGAATACCACGAGTGGAGGTTGAGCCGCGCGTCGGATAGCTTTGCAGCAATTTTCGGGGCGCGTTGGGGAAACTGCCATTCCGGAAAGTCCACCGGGGTGACGCGCCCTGAAAACGGTATCTAAGCGAGGCCGCTATCAACCGATGTTGCGGGTCATCGGTCACCTATCGAAATTCGGATCGCCGGATAGCCCGACCGCCGCCTGCACCTCATCCCAGCGCTGGTACGCGAAAATGTCCTGCCAGATTTGCTCAATCCCGTGACGCCGTTGCTCGGGGCCATTCGTCCACTTCGCGTTTTTGGATCGAAGATACCCACGCAAAAACCCGTCCACGCCTCGTGATGGAAGACCGGTGGTTCCGTTCACGACTATGGCGGTCAGAGGCGGGACTTCGTCGCCAATCAGGTCCGATGCGTCCTCGCACGCGTACGCGATGCGGCCACATGGATGGGCATATTTAGCGAGTGTACCTATTTCTGCTTTGCCACCGCGACGAATCACCTCTTGGTGCAGATCGCCATATGTAATAGTCCGGGACTTACCCGACCTCGCAATCCCAATTAGCACGGGCATAGCGAGCCTAGCCGTTTCGCCCGCCCAGCGTTCGTCCGCCAAGCTGCGTGCCAGCTGAGCGACAGGAAACTTGCTAGCCGGCGCTGGTTTTCTCTTCTGAGCCCTTTTTGATGCCAGGCCCTCCATTGCCCAGCGGACAAGTTTGTCCGGCTCCTTTCCCGCAAAAAGCGCACTCGCTGCCGCCCGCGACAACCCTAATTCTTCGACTAAGTCCCGCGGCGTTATGCTGGCGCGCTGCAGCCACTCTCTGACATCGATCATCATGCTCCTCCTAAGCACACTCGCACCTAATAAGCGAATATGTGCCTTAGACGTACACGGTCTAGCTAACAAGCTATTTCGCTAGTTAAACTGATCATGCGCTAAAGATCGTTCCGGCTATGCGGGAAGGAACATGCGCAGCGTCATCGGCAACATCGCCCTTTGGCGCAATCGGTTCGCCATGGCCCTCGCATGGCACCCGCCTAGCCGAGGTGCGTGCGCTATTCGATCATCGAAGAATGCCCTGAGCCGTGCAAGGGTTCACGGAGCAGCTGTCCAAAGCTACTCATGGCGTTTCCGTAATTTTGCCATGAGTTGAAATCGAGCGGTTGCCGGGGCGCCTGTCGCGCCCAAATTCATACGAACCACTCCCAGGATTCCGCGCGCTTCGGAGGGAACTTCATGCTAGGATTGGGGACATGACAGACCGTTATGTGAATTGGCCGCCACCTACGGAAGCGCTGGCGCCGCTTGTCGAGTCGCTCGCTCGAATCTCGGCAAGGGCCTGCCATGAAATGGGCATCCAGTTTGACATGGACGATCCGCAAGTCGCGCGGGAATTACTGAGCATCACGTTCGACGCCGTATTTCTGTCAGACCAAAAGCCGCCAGAAAGACAGCCGGCTCGCCGTAAGAAGGCCGAGCGCGCAACCGAAGCGGACAGCGGTTAGTAAGAATAAGGCGGTGGTCGAAAATCATGGTCGTCGTCATCGCCAAACAATCTGCTCCCCTCCAACCTTCTGCCTAGCTCCGGCCCCGACAAAGCCGCTTCGCGCATGGCCAGCTTTTGCCGCGCGAAGGCCAAGAACGCGCCAACGCGCCCCTCGCTCTCGCCCGGCCGCTCCGCTGATAGTGACGCGATAAGTCTTCGCAACCGGTCAAGGTCGCCGACCTCTTCCAAAATCGCGTCCAGCGCCTTGCCGCGGCGTTCCTCGACATATTTCGAGCGCAGCACCTGTTCTCGCCGTTGCTGTTCCTCCTTGCGAATGCGCTCAGCCTCATCGCGGCGCGCGCGGTCATCCTTTTTCGCCGCGGCCATGACCATAAGCCCCACAGCCATGTCACTCGCCATCGTCTCAAGCCTCTGCGTCTTGGCATCGCGAAAGGCACGCCGCGGTGCCCCGGCCAAAAGGTAGTTGTGCTCGAGCTCGAACGACAACTGCCCCGTCGGATGGTAGTCCCACTCTGGAAGGCGGTTGCTCAGAAAGCTGAGATCGGCGTCCCATTCATTGCGATTCCACCGGCGTTGGCGGCGCTTAAGTCGGGCTTCCTCATCTGCCTTTTCCTTTGCCGTCAGCACATGCTTTTCGCGCCTGACTGCTTCGGTGACCGAGAAGCCGATTATCTCCCCATCGCACGAAAATGATGCCGCCGCCTTGCCGCTGGCGAGGATGATTCCGATCCCCTCGCACGCCGCGACAATCTTATTCAGCGCATGCTCGAACCGATCGATCGAGGCTGGCGCAATGTTAGCCGCGATGAGCCCTGGTTCCCGTACCGATACGAGCCCAGTGGTCGCGTCCGATTTCGCTTTCCTGAGCTTGGCGGCAGTGCGTACGACAATCACGTTCGAAGCAGGTTCAATCGCGGTCTGGCTTGATGATGCTAGAATCCGAGCATTCTCGCGGGCGGTGGCGATGAGGTTTGGCTCCTGCCTCAATTCGCCGCCTGATATCGTTATGTGCGCGGCAACGTCGGGCTTCGCGCGAGGGAGCGGAGTCTTGCTGACTTTCCTTCCCGCTGCCTTCTTGGCCCACCAGCCGAGAGGCGGAGTAGGAATGTCGTGTTTCCTGCAAATCTTGTGGAGCGCGACATCGGAAAGGACAAACTCCTTCGCCAAATGGGTCATCGGCTTGGACCACACTAGCTCGTAAAATTCGTCACGCGTGAACGTTCTCGCCATGCTCGTCACATCTTCGAAAATGCGGCTGCCTGTACAGCCTAAAGGCAGTCCAGTCCTGCTTCTCCGCCGGCCTCCCGGTCATTTGAGCGATGCCGCCAGATTGAAGGCGTCCACGATCGCCTTGCCAATCTCAGCCACTGCCTCCTCGGGCCCGGAAAAACCCATCTCCTTCGTTCTTGGGCACCACAAGAGAGAACTTCCGGCCAAGGTCCTAAACTCCCGGACCCCATCGCGGCCTGTCATCCAGGTGCCGACGACTCTGCTCTCCGCCAATATGTCGCGCAGGACCCAGAACGGATGATCCCAACGCCTGAGGTCTAGCGGCCGCAACTCTGTTGCCTTGTCGTCCAGCGGCAGGACGCGCGAACCTATCAAATCTCGTTTATCCAGTGTCATGTTAGCCGACCTTTCTTGCTGGTTGTGAAATTGGTTTCGCGCGCCATCATTTCCGGTGACGCGCCTTGGTGATGATCCGGCACGGCTCCAGCCGCTTGCTGCCGTTTCGCGACCGGATGCGGGGCCACTCGCGGGCGACGTCATCGCCCCCGTCAAAATGCTCGCGGCGACCGCGTCGTCTTCTCAGCCTGCGCCTGAAGCGCTCGTGCCAAGCGCGACGCTGCCGCCTGCCCTTCCTGCCGATGCCGAACACCGCGTCCGTCGCCTGCATGTGCGACATGATTTCCAGCAGACGCAGCGCCCATGCCGGCGCCATCTCGCAATCCCTTACGACGTGACGCCCGGGCCGCTTGCGGTGCGGCACCATGTTCTTCGCGCAGGGAGGCAATTTTGTGATGTAGGCGGCGACCCACGCGATGTCGGCCGCGGTCGCGGTGATGCGCTTAAACTGCACGCTTGGCGCCCCCAACCTGTTGCGAAAGCGGCGCGAGGAGCGGAGCTTGAATGCGGCCTTGCGGGGCCGAAACTTGCTGCCTCGTCGCTCCTCGACGATGACGTGAATGTGGAAAAGCAGCCGGCACCCTTTCTCGCCGCGCCGCTGTTTCAGCACGTCGACTTCGATGACGCCGATCCCGGTCAGTCCGTATCCGTCGAGCGCTTTCCAGACGGCCAGCTTCATCGCGACCAGATCGACGTGAGGACGTCGTTCCCAGGTGATGCCGGCATCCCAGCAAAACGTCCCAAGCCATCGCCTTCGAGCCGGGTGCTTTGAGAAGCCGCGAAGGAGCAGGTCGATGAGTGCCGCCGCCGCGGCGCGGCGAATGATCCTATTCGACCACGGCAGGTAACCGACGACGTTGGCTGCGACCGTCACCAGCCGTAGGAAGTCCGTTTGCGCGGGATCGAGCTTCAGGTTGGCAATCGCTCGCCGCCAATTACGCTGAAACTCGCCTTCCCGCTCGTCGAACTTTGCGAGCGCCTTGCGCTTCGCTTTAGGGCCCTTCGTCATAGCACAGTTTACCTTAGCTCGACATAAGGAAGGCGAAGACCGAGCTCTTCGAGGCGCACAGCCTCGTCCCAGGCGAAACATGCGACTTCATCGGCCGCTATGACACTTGGATTGAGCTTCGCGCGCTGCTTGGCAGCATATTTGGCGTCGCTGATCAGCGCCTTCGCGCGGTGTTGGGAGAAGCCTGTGCCGAAGAACAATTTTGACAGCGGGCAGCGCGCCAGCAGGAGAAAACGGTAGCGCCGCCGAACGGCTGTGTTCGCGGCCCAGTCAGTCAATGCAATGGTGCGCGCGGCGGCGTTTGCCTCTCGCGTCGCCGGATCCTCGGCGCAGAGCAGAGTCACGGAGGCTGCGGCGATAAGGCGGTCGTTTGTGCCAATCCAATTCCAATGGATGCATGGCTTCTCGTCCAGCGGGCGACGTTCGAGTTTTGCGATCTCGCGTTCAGTCCGTTCCCGGCTCGCCGAGAAGCTTAGTACCCGAAGTCTCGCCTCGACGACGAAGCCTTCCTGCCGATCCGCTGACGGCGTGAGCGCCAGCTGCACGCACGCGAATGAACCCGCGCCAAGCTTGGGCAGCCTCGCCTTAGCCCAACTGGCAGCGCGCCGTACTAAGGCGACGGGCCGGGCATCGCTTACCCAGCCGGGATAACGAATGTCCGCGATTGCGAAATGAAGCTCGGGCGCTCCGTGCAGCATGCCGTAAATGGTGTCGGCGAGCGCCGCCGCTATTGATTGGCGCGCATCGAAGCTCGAGCCAAGCAGGTCAGGCGGAGGATCCAGAACGCCGGCGAGTGCAAGATATGTCGATTCCGATTCATTGGCCGAATCGAGACACGCCGCCGCGAGCGCAGCATCGGTGATGGCCCTGTGGGACCTCGCAAGCCCTGTATGGACTCCTTGGGGGGTGGCGTATCGCTGGCGATTGGCGAAATTCGTCATTGGTCGTCCTCGTTGAGACTTGGGAAGCTGCCATGGCGCGCCAACGCGGGGTAGAATTCGAGCTGGCGATGGCGGGTCGCAGCCGCGGCTGCGCTCGATCAGCGCTCACCCGGCGACGTCACACTTCAAGGCGCTGGCCTTGCGCGAACTCCCGGATGCTCTGCATCGTGACGAGCGTCCTGCGACCGCACTTCCGGGTTTGCAGGTCGCCGGATTCGATTAACCGGTAGGCGGTGGATCGCCCGATCCCAAGCAAGGCGGTGCAATCCGCGATCGAGACGGTGAGTGGCGTGAGTTCGGACATTCTGGGTCTCCCATGAGCCGACCACGGCGGTCGGCGGGAGGACTCAGTTATGGGCAATCAGAAGCCGTGTCGCGCGAACGCGCAGTTACTAACTGCGATCGTCAGGACCGCTTTCGTTGGCCTCGAGGCGGGGCAGTATGAGCGCTTTCCAAACCTTGTCGCGCGTGACCGTCAGCGTCGTACCTTCCTTATGAAGCTCTTTTGAGTAGCGCGCTGCTCGCTTGAAAATCTCGCCATTCAGCCCCTGCGCGTTTCGATCGAATCGGGTGTCGACCAACGAGCCGTCGAACGCCATTTCAACGACGGCCATCCAATACGCATCCCATTTTTGCCGGTCGCTGGGACGACCGCCAGGATGTGCCTTCAGGCTTTCGACAAGCCGGTCTATATCTTCTTCTACGAAGCGCACGCCCCTGAACATCGTCCGCCTGGCGGGCTGTCGGTGGTGCGTGATCCAGAATTTGCCCGCCGGCCAGCTCCACACATGAAGCTCATCCGCCCAATATAAGTTGGAAACGAAAACGGAGGGGCTCACTTTCATTTTCTTGTGAGCGTCGGATGGCTCATCAGCCCACGCGTCCTTCAGGCTTGAGCACCGGGATATCCAAGTCCGGAAAGCATAGGCGGAGACCTCCCTGTCACGAATCTTGTGAGCAAGAATGCGTTTCGCTTCAGGCGAACTTCGGACGACCGCTTCGACGCGCTTAAGGGCATCACGGGCTTTGATCAACGGAGGGAGCGAGGTTTTGGACATTTCCGCTTCAGTGGTACAGGGGCCGCATCGAGTGTGACCTACCGTGCGCTGGATTTGAACTCAAATCTGGCCGGCAATCTCGTCTGGCTTCTGTTCGCGCCTTCATTGCGGCTCGCGGGCTGAAGGGAAACCTTCAAGAATACGACTTCGCATTTCGTCCAATTGATCGCTCCACCAATGGTGCATCGCGACCCGCTCCGTCCAATAGGAGCCGCGATTGTAGGTGCCACGCACGGTGTCGCTGTCGCCATGCGCCAGCGCGCGTTCGATCGCATCTGGGGACCATTTGCCACTCTCATTGAGGAAGGTGGATGCGGTGCTGCGGAGGCCATGCGCGGTGACCTCGTCGCTGCCGAACCCCATTCGCCGGAAGGCCGCGTTTATCGTATTCTCGCTCATCGGGCGGCGAGACGTTTGCATCGACGGGAATAGGTAACGGCCGCCGCCGGTCATCTCGCGCAGTTCCGCTAGCAGCGCGAGTACCTGCATCGACAACGGCACGGCGTGCGGCCGACGCGCTTTCATCTTTCCGGCCGGAATCGTCCAAGTCGCGGCGTCGATGTCGATCTCGACCCATTCTCCGTGACGCAACTCTCCTGGCCGAACGAAGACGTGCGGCGCGATTTGCATGGCCAGACGAGTTGTCGGGCTCCCGGAAAAGCCGTCAACCGCGCGGAGAAGTTCGCCAAACTTCTTTGGTTCTAAAATCGCCGCGTGATGCTTGACCTTCGGCGCGATCAGCCCGCCTCGCAGAAGGTGAGCAGGGTCCGCGCTGGCACGCCCCGTTGCGACGGCATATCGAAACACGCGGCTGGCGAAAGCGCGGCAGCGGCTAGCCGTCTCGTGAAAGCCCTTGCCTTCAAGTTTACGCAAGGGTTCAAGCATCTCCGCGGGCTCGATCGCGGTGATTGGCCTCTGCCCGAGCGAAGGGCGCAACAGGTCGAGGAACCAGCGCGCCTTCACCAAAGTGGCTTCGCTGCGGCCCTCACGGGCCATTTTCGTTTCAATGAATTCCGTCGCGATAATCGCGAAGCTGTTGTCGGCCTCCAGCTTCGCGCGGCGCTTGTCGCTCTTCCGCTTCTGGGCCGGATCGTGGCCTTCCATCAGCAACGCCCTGGCGGAATCTCGTTGCTTACGCGCCGCGGCGAGCGACACTTCGGGATAGCCGCCGAGCGCCAGGCGCTTCTCCTTGCCGGCATGACGGAACTTCAGCCGCCACAGGCGGGAGCCGTTGGGATAGACCTCTATGTAGAGGCCTTTGCCATCGAAGCGCTTGTATGGGGCGTCACCGCCACGCAACGCCCGAATCTGCACGTCCGAAAGAGCCATTTGGGGGCATGACCTTTCTTATCTGATCGCCATGCCCCCGGTCGTGCCCCCAAGATCGCTGAATTTTGGGGGCATACCCAGAACCATGCCGAAACGTCTGAAGACAGAATACCGCAGAAACCTGCGGTTTTCCAGAGCGCTAGCGGACGTTGGGAGACGTCTGGGGATGAAGTGATGGTGCCCAGGAGAGGACTCGAACCTCCACGCCCTTGCGAGCGCCAGCACCTGAAGCTGGTGCGTCTACCAATTCCGCCACCTGGGCACGGGGTAGGCGGGCGCGTTACGGGGCGCCCCTGCTCTTGTCAACGCGCGCCCTATTGAGGGGTAAGCGGGTTGCGTCTAGGGGGGACCGCCATGACGGTAAAGACCGAGCGGCTGGTGACCCTGTTCGGCGGCGGCGGCTTCGTCGGCCGCTACGTCGCCCAGGCCTTGTTCAAGGCCGGCGCCCGCGTCCGCATCGCCGAGCGCCGGCCGCGGCGCGCCTTCTTCCTCAAGCCGCTCTGCGGGCTCGGCCAGATCCAGTTCGTCCGCGCCGACGTCGCCGATGCCGGCGCGGTCGCCGCCGCAGCCGACGGCGCCGACGCAATCGTCAACCTGGTCGGCATCCTCAAGGGCGATTTCGACCGGGTCCACGTCGCCGGCGCGCGCAACGTCGCCGTCGCGGCCGCGGCGGCGGGCGTGCCGGCTTTGGTCCACGTCTCGGCGATCGGCGCCGATCCCGACAGCCCGAGCGCCTATGGCCGCTCCAAAGGCGAGGGCGAAGAGGCGGTCCGCCTCGCATTCCCGGCCGCGGCGATCATCCGCCCGTCGATCGCGTTCGGGCTCGAGGACGATTTCGTCAACCGCTTCGCGCGGATGGCGCAGCTTCTGCCGGTCGTGCCGGTGATCCGGCCGGGCTGGAAGCTGCAGCCGGTCCACGCCGCCGACCTCGGCAAGGCGATCGCGCTGGCGGCGCTCGATCCGGCGCCTTATGCCGGCCGGACCTTCGAGCTCGGCGGGCCGCAGGTGATGACTATGGCCGAGCTGAACCGCTGGGTCTGCCGCGCGACCGGCCGCGAGCGGGCGCTGGCGCCGATCCCCGATCCGCTCGGCCGGCTGCTCGCCCGCCTCACCGGCTGGCTGCCGCTCGCGCCGCTGACCTGGGACCAGTGGCTGATGATGAGCAAGGACAATGTCGCCCGCGGCGACGGCTTCGAGGCGTTCGGCATCCGCCCCGCCCCGCTCGCCGCGCTCGCCGAAACCTGGCTCGCCCAATATCGCCGCCACGGCCGCTTCGCGAGGCCGTCGGCCTCCTGAGCAGGCCTGGACGCCCGCGAAAATAGGGACAGTCCCCATTTTTCCGCCGAAAATAGGGACAGTCCCTATTTTAGCGCCGCCGCTCCGTGGGGTGAAAAAGAGGGACAGTTCCCTGTTTTTCCGGCCTAGAACCCCGCCGCCCGTCGAACAATGCTGTGACCCGGATCGCCGCGCGGCCAGGGGATGCCGGGCATGACCTCGAACGTCACCGCCTGGGCGCCGGCAAGGCCGACCGGGATGTCGATCTGCGCCAGCACCTGATACCGCTCCGAGCCGCGGGGACGGATCTTCCCCTCCCTGACCAGCTGGGCAAGACCGGCCCAGCCCGGCAACACGCGATAGGGCGCGGCGCGGACATTGCTGATCACCTGGCCGGGGTCGATCTCGGTCACCCCCGCGGGCATGAAGCGCGATGCGATTTCCTCCCACTCCTCCAAACCGGGGTCGCGCTCATTGGCTTCGTAGCTGGTCGCGCCGACGCCGCTGCCGGATATGGTGAGGAGCCGCGGCTCGTAGGCGCCGCCGATTGCGTCGGGCATCCGGAAGCGCAGCATGGCCGGCGTCTCGGCCCGCCGCGGCCGCCTGACGATTCCCGCCAGCTCGAAGCGGGCCTGATATTGGTCCGGGTGGTAGAAATGCTCGGCGAGAACCCGGCAATCGTGCCGCGAGGCGAACGCGACGATCTCGGCCGGCGCCCCGACCACGCCCATCGGCACATCGCCGTCGGCGAGCAGCACCACCCGCTCGAGCCGGCGCGTCCAGCCCGAGAGGCGGACGACGACCGGGGTGCCGCTGGTCATCAGCAGATAGATCGGGCCGGTCCCCGCCGCGATCCGCACTTCGACAACGCTGGTCTCGTCCTCCTGCCCGCGCGACGAGGCCAGCCGCACGGTCGATGCCGCGGGGCCTTCATGGAAGCCGGCAAAGGCCATCGCCGCTTCCTCGCCGGGCTGCGGCGGGGTGCAGCCTTCGGCGCGGCGCAGGAAGGGGCCGCCGCTCGCTGGAATCGCGACCGCATAAGAGCGATCGACATAGGCCCAGCCGCCGGCAAGGAGCAGAATCGCCGCGACGAAGAGGCCGAGCCCACGCATGCCGGCCGGCATAGAAGCATGCGGCTCAACGGGAAGTTAAGGCCCGGCCATTCCGGCAGCGGTACACTGACAACCGTATCGATAGCAGGACGGCGCCGCGGGGACGGTGATTTTGTCGGGGGGACAGTCACTTTCACCCGCTTCGTTACGAAACACCGCACCGCCGCCGCAAAGTGACTGTCCCCGTTCCCGCACCGCCGCGCGGAAAGTGACTGTCCCCATTCCACCGCCCCCGCTACAGGCCCGGCTCTATGGACCTCACCCTCCTCCTGACCATCATCCTGCTCGGCATCGTCGAAGGCGTCACCGAGTTCATCCCGGTCTCCTCGACCGGTCATCTGATCCTCGCCGGCGAGCTGCTCGGCTACGATGCCGCGCAATGGGCGGTGTTCAACGTCGTCATCCAATTGGGTGCGATCCTCGCCGTGATCGTGCTTTACTGGCGCACCTTCTGGGCGGTGCTCGTCGGCCTGATCCGCCGCCAGCCCGAATCCTGGCGCTTCCTCAGGAACGTCGCGATCGGCTTCCTCCCTTCGGCGGTGCTGGGCATCCTGCTGATCGACCGGATCGAGGCGATGCTGGGCAGCCCGACGATCGTCGCCTGGGCGCTGCTGCTCGGCGGCGTCGCGATCCTCCTGATCGAGCGCGCGGCGCCGCAGGGCCACGAGAAGGGCGTCGCCGACATCTCGTTCGGCAAGGCGGCGGGCATCGGCCTGATCCAGTGCCTGGCGATGATCCCGGGAGTCAGCCGCTCCGGCGCCACCATCCTCGGCGGCCTCTCGCTCGGCGTCGAGCGCCGCACCGCGGCCGAGTTCAGCTTCTTCCTCGCCATCCCGACCATGCTCGGCGCCTCGACGCTCGAGCTCCACAAGAATCACGACAAGCTCGGCGCCGCCGGCCTTTCCGGAATCGCGCTCGGCTTCGCCGTCTCCTTCCTCGTCGCTTTGGTCGTGATTCGCTGGTTTATCGGCATCGTCTCGCGCCGCGGCTTCGCGCCGTTCGGCTGGTACCGGATCGTGATCGGCGCGGCGGCACTAATCTGGCTGGCAATGCGTTAGTTATTCAGGCAAATTTCAGGTTGGCCGGGGCAGGACCGGCGCCGAGTCGCTTTAAGGAGAAGGTCGCCGATGCGCACATTGCTGATCGCCACCGCCGCTGCAACCCTGATTGCCGTCCCCGCTTCAGCCCAGCGGCCGCGGCCGAGCGAGCAGATCGAGGCCTATGCGCCGGCGATCGACCGGATGACGGATGCATTCCTCAACCTCGATCTGGGACCGGTGCTCGACGCGGCCGATCCCTACCGGCCGCATTACGACCGGACGCTGCGCGACATGGCCAGCCGCGGCGATCCGCGCTTCCAGCGCCGCCTGCGCGCCTCGATCTACGGCAACACCGCCCGCATCGGCCGAATGGCGGACGCGATCGCCGCGACCGAGCCGGCGATGCGCAATGCGATCGCCCAGATGGAGCTGAGCATCGCGCGCGCCTACGACGCGCTGCCCCCGCCGCCGCCGCCGGGCGACGTCGACGACGATTGGGACCGGGATTTGGACGAGGATTCGGACGAGCCCTACCGGAACTGACGATCGGCCAGAAATCGGCGTTGGACTGCGGCGGCGCGGCCGTTAAGGAACGCTGCCATGTGGCAGCTCTACCAATTTCCTTTGTGCCCGTTTTCGCGCAAGGTCCGGCTCGCTTTGACCGAGAAGGCGATCCCGCACGAACTCGTCCGCGTCTCGCCCTGGCTCCAGGAAGACGAGTTCATGGACCTCAATCCGGCCGGCCAGACGCCGGTGCTGGTCGAATCGGACAAGGGCACGGTGCTGATCGATTCGGGCGCGATCTGCGAATATTTCGAGGAGACGATCGACCGCACGCCGCTGATCCCGGGCACCGCCGTCAACCGCGCCGAGATCCGCCGCCTCGTCACCTGGTTCGACGAGAAGCTCTACCGCGACGCCGTCGGCCCGCTGATGGACGAGCGGATGACCAAGCGGCTGGTCGCCCGCGACCCGCCCGATACCGGCGTGCTGAGGCGGGCGATGACCTCGGCCAACGCCCATCTCGACTATATCGATTATCTGCTCGATCATCGCCGCTGGCTTGCCGGGCCGGTGCTGACGATGGCCGATCTCGCCGCGGCCGCCCACCTCTCGGTCGCCGACTATCTCGGCGGGATCGACTGGCGCGGCCACAAGCAGACCGTCGACTGGTATGCGGTGATGAAGTCGCGCCCGAGCTTCCGCCCCCTGCTCGCCGAGCGGATGGAAGTGATCATGCCGCCCGCCCATTACGACAAGCCGGATTTCTGACGGCCCCGACAGGCCGTCACCCCGGCGAAGGCCGGGGGTCTCGACGAGACTCGCCGTGACCTTTCGACCCGAGATCCCGGCCTTCGCCGGGATGACGGTAATGGGCTTGATCCGGCCCTCCACACGGCCCACATCTTGCCCATGCTGATCCAGACCGAGACCACGCCCAATCCGGCGACGCTGAAGTTCATGCCCGGGCGCAAGGTGATGGACGCCGGCACGCGCGACTTCGCGACGCCAGAGGCGGCCGAGGCGTCGCCGCTCGCCGAAGCGATCTTCTCGACCGGGGAGGTCGAAGGGGTGTTTTTCGGCCGCGACTTCGTCTCGGTCACCGCCGCGCCCGGGGTCGAATGGCGGCAGCTCAAGCCGCAGGTGCTCGAAGTGCTGCTCGACCATTTCGCCAGCGATGCGCCTTTGTTCCGCGCGGGCAACGCCGGCGCCATCCATGTCGCGGCCGACGCCGGGATCGACGACGACCCGGCCGACGCCGAGATCGTCGCCCAGATCCGCGAGCTGATCGAGACCAGGGTGCGTCCCGCGGTGGCGCAGGACGGCGGCGACATCGTCTATCGCGGCTTCAAAAGCGGGACCGTATTCCTCGCGCTGCACGGCGCCTGCTCGGGCTGCCCCTCCTCGACCATGACCCTCAAGAACGGGATCGAGAGCCTGCTCAAACATTACGTGCCCGAGGTTGAAGCGGTCGAGGCGGTCTGAATCACGCTTGCCCGTCATTCCCGCGAAAGCGGGATCCCGCTCCTTTTCTTTGCCATGCGACAAGCAAAGCTGGACTCCCGCTTTCGCGGGAGTGACGATGTTATGATGGGGAACCGGCTTTTTTCATGCTGCTGGTGATCGACAGCGCGACCGCGGCCTGCTCGGCGGCGCTGATCGGCCCGGACGGCGGCGTCGTCGATGCGCGTCACGAGATCGTCGGGCGCGGCCATGCCGAGCGGCTGGTGCCGATGATCGCGGACCTGCTCGGCGCCCGCGTCCCCGCCGCGATCCTGGTCGATTGCGGGCCGGGCAGCTTCACCGGCGTCAGGGTCGGCCTCGCCGCCGCGCACGGCCTCGCCATCGGCTGGAAGGTGCCGCTCGCCGGCTATTCCTCGCTGGCGCTGATCGCCGCCTCGTCCGGCGAGGCCGAGGCCGCGGTCGCACTGGCGGGCGGACATGGCGAGATTTTCGTGCAAAGCTATGGCGGTGACCCGATCGCACCCCTCGACGCGCTGCGCTCCCTCTCGTCCGCTGCGGCGGCCGCCGCAATTGCGACCGATCTCGTGCTCGGCTCGGGCGCACAGGCGGTGGTCGCGGCCCGCGGATGGGGCCGCGCGGTCGATGCCCTGCCCCGCGCCGCCGATGCGCCGCGGCTGCCGGCGGCGCTCCGCGCCCTGCCGCCGCGGCCGATCTACGGCCGCGCGCCCGACGCGAAGCCGATGACATGAGCGCGCCCGCAATCACCCTGCACGAAGGCTCGATCGCCGACCTCGACGCGATCATGACGGTGATGGACGACAGCTTCGACCGGCGATTCGGCGAAGCCTGGACCGCCTCGCAATGCGCCGGCCTGCTGCCGATGCCCGGCGTCTGGCTGACGCTTGCGCGCGAGGCCGGAGCGGTGATCGGTTTCGCTTTGGCACGATCGGTAGCCGGCGAGGCCGAATTGCTGCTGCTCGCGGTGCGCCGCCCGGCCCAGGGGCGCGGCGTCGGCAAGATGCTTCTCGAAGGGTTCGCCGAACAGGCCAGAGGCCGCGGCGCGGCCCGCCTTCACCTCGAAGTCCGCGAAGGAAATCATGCGCTTAACCTGTATGAGCGGGCGGCTTTCTCTTTGATCGGGCGCCGCCGGAACTACTATAGCGGCCATGGCGGCCAGACCTATGATGCATTGACCTTGGCAAAGAACATACCGTGTTAGCCGCGTATCTTACTTTCAGGCTTGTCAGAAGCGCCATAACGGACCTATCCCCGCAAATGACCGCAGGCCAATGTCGGTCACTCCTCTGAACGAAGGTTACCACGACACATGGACACTCAGGACAATTTCGGTGAGACGCTGATCACCCTCACCGCCGACATTGTGTCGGCCCACGTCAGCAACAACAGCGTGGCGGTCTCCGACCTGCCGTTGCTGATCTCCAACGTACACACCGCCCTGTCAGGCCTCGGCGACCAGCCCGAAGCTCCGGCCCCGCGGCCCGAGCCGGCGGTATCGATCCGCTCTTCGATCAAGCCCGATTATGTGGTCTGCCTCGAGGACGGCAAGAAGCTGAAAATGCTCAAGCGCCACCTGATGACCCACTATAACCTGACCCCGGACCAGTATCGTCAGAAGTGGGGCCTCAACGCCGACTATCCGATGGTCGCGCCGAATTATGCCGAGCAGCGGCGGGCGCTGGCCAAGAAGATCGGCCTCGGGACGAAGCGCAAGCGCGCGCCGAAGAAGTAAGGGCCGCAAGGCACCTGACGAACAGCGCCATCCCCGCGCCAGCGGGGGTGGCGCTGTTCGCGTCCGGCCTTTGCTCCGGCGGCGATCTTGCTCTAAGACGGCCGGGCATGACCCGCAGCATCGACATCGAGGCGCTCTGCGCCGAAAAGGGCCTGCGCATCACCGAGCAGCGCAAGGTCATCGCCCGCGTTCTCGGCGAATCCGAAGACCATCCCGACGTCGAGGCGCTCCACCGGCGCGCCGCCGCGGTCGATCCCGGCATCTCGATCGCCACCGTCTACCGCACCGTCCGGCTGTTCGAGGAAGCGGGCATCCTGGAGCGGCACGATTTCGGCGACGGCCGCGCCCGCTACGAAGCCGCCGCCGAAACCCATCACGACCATCTCATCGACGTCGAGACCGGCAACGTCATCGAGTTCGTCGACGAGGAGCTGGAAGAGCTCCAGCGCCGCATCGCCGCGCGGCTCGGCTTCCGTCTGGTCGATCACCGAATGGAGCTCTACGGCGTCTCCGTCAGCCGCGATCATTGAGGTCATGGGCCAAATAGCCCTCCCCCTGGATGGGGGAGGGTTGGGTGGGGGTGAACGTCAATGCAGCGCGGTGCCCTTCCGGAGGCTCCACCCCACCCCAACCCCTCCCCATCAAGGGGAGGGGCTTCCATGATCCGCCTCGCATTGCGCGCCGCGGCCATCCTGGCCGGCCTCTGCCTATGCGTGCCGCTCCATTATCTGTGGAGGCTGTTCGGCGCGCGGTCGAT
Source organism: Sphingomonadales bacterium (assembly GCA_034668465.1). Taxonomy (GTDB): domain Bacteria; phylum Pseudomonadota; class Alphaproteobacteria; order Sphingomonadales; family Sphingomonadaceae; genus Allosphingosinicella. Next base: position 217,861 of record JAXDPI010000037.1, on the reverse strand, counting down.
CTGGCCGCAGGTCTTCCTTGGCTATGTCGGCCGCTGCTGCGGCCTGCGCGTCCGCGTCGAGGGCAATCCGCTCAGGGAAAAGGTGCTGGTCGCCGCCAACCATGTAAGCTGGCTCGACATATTGGCGCTGGGCGGCGGGGCGCCGGTCAATTTCGTCGCCCGCCACGACGTCGAAGGCTGGCCTGCGGTCGGCTGGGCGGCCGATCTCAACGACACGATCTACATCGCCCGCGACGCCCGCCGCGCGGTGAAAGGCCAGGCCGACGCGCTGCGCCAGGCGCTCGCCGGAGGCCGCGCGGTCGCCCTCTTTCCCGAGGGAACGACCGAGGCCGGCCGCGAGCTGCTGCCGTTCCGCGCGAGCCTGTTCGCGTCGCTCTTTCCGGTCCTCGACGGCGTCAGGGTGCAGCCGGTCGCGATCGACTATGGCGAGGCTTTCGACGCCGTCGCCTGGATCGGCGACGAGGGCTACACGCTCAACGCGAAGCGCATCCTGTCGCGCCCGGGCACGATACCCGTCACCTTGCGCTTCCTCGCGCCGATCGACCCCGCCGAAGCCGGCGACCGCAAGCGCCTGGCCGCGCTCTCGCAGGCGGCGGTCGCCGCGGCGCTGGGCGCTTCCGAACCGGGGAGCGATCCCCTATATCCGCCGCGATGAAGCCCTCGAATCCCCGGACCTTCCAGGTCAAGTCCTTCGGCTGCCAGATGAACGTCTATGACGGCGAGCGCATGGCCGAATTGCTCGAAGCCGACGGCATGATTGCTGCCGCCGGCGGCGAGGAGGCCGATCTGGTCGTCCTCAACACCTGCCATATCCGCGAGAAGGCGGCGGAAAAGGTCTATTCGGACATCGGCCGCCTGATGAAGCGCAAGGACGCGCCCGCGCCGATGATCGCCGTCGCCGGCTGCGTCGCCCAGGCGGAAGGGGCGGAGATACCGCGCCGCGCGCCCGGCGTCGGCATCGTCGTCGGCCCGCAGGCCTATCACAATCTGCCGGCGCTGGTCCGCCAGGCGGCACGCGGCGAGCGCGCGCTCGACACCGGCATGCCGACCCTGTCCAAGTTCGGCGCCCTGCCCGCCCGCCGCCGCCAGGCGCCGAGCGCCTTCCTCACCGTCCAGGAAGGCTGCGACAAATTCTGCACCTATTGCGTCGTCCCCTACACGCGCGGCGCCGAGGTCTCCCGCCCGTTCGCCGCCATCCTCGACGAGGCGACGGCGCTTGTGGATGGGGGCGCCAGGGAAATCACTCTGCTCGGCCAGAACGTCAATGCCTGGCGCGGCGCGGAAGGCCAAGGCCTTGAAGACCTGATCCGCGCGCTGGACGCGCTGCCCGGCCTCGCCCGCATCCGCTACACGACCAGCCATGCCAACGACATGACCGAGGGGCTGATCCGCGCTCATGGCGAGGTCGGCAAGTTGATGCCCTACCTCCATCTCCCGGTCCAATCGGGCAGCGACCGGGTGCTGAAGGCGATGAATCGCAGTCACAGCGCCGCGAGCTATCTCGAAATCCTGGCGCGGGTCCGCGCCGCCCGCCCCGACATCGCCATCTCGGGCGACTTCATCACTGGCTTCCCCGGCGAAACCGACGCCGAGTTCGAGGCGACGCTGCGGATCGTCGAGCAAGTGAACTATGCCCAGGCTTTCTCGTTCAAATATTCGCCGCGGCCCGGAACGCCGGCGGCGGAGATGGAGGATCAAATTCCGGCCGATGTGATGGACGAACGCCTGCAGCGCCTCCAGGCGCTGCTCAACGCCCAGCAGCTCGCCTTCAACCAGGCCAGCGTGGGGCGGCGCACCGAATTGCTGCTCGAGCGCCCCGGCAAAAAGCCCGGCCAGCTGATCGGCAAGACGCCCTGGCTGCAATCGGTTCATCTCGAAACCGACGCTTCGATCGGCGACATCGTCGCGGTCGAGCTGCTCTCCGCCGGCCCGAACAGCCTGGCTGGTCGGATCGCGGCCGAAGCGCTCCCCGGCGAAAGCCGGGGCCCAGTTTCTTCCCCCGAGCCGCTGGACCCCGGCTTTCGCCGGGGAACGGCAAGGGCAGCCGCCTGATGGCCCAGAAGAAAGCCGCCGCCGAAGCCCCCGGCCCGCGCGCCCGGGTCGAGCTCGAATTCGAGCAGCCGCATCTGCTCGGGCCCCTGTTCGGCGAGTTCGACCGCAATCTGGTGGCGATCGAGGACCGGCTCGGCGTCTACATCGCCGCGCGCGGCGCCAAGGTGCAGATCGAGGGCGAGCCCGAGGCCGCGACCCGCGCCCGCGAGGTGCTGCTCGGCCTCTACAACCGGCTCGACGAAGGCCACGACATCGACGCCGAAACGGTCAATGCGATCATCGCCATGTCGGGCCAGCCGACCCTGGACGGGATCATCGCCGCCGAGGTGATCGAGCCGCCCAAGGTGATGATCCGCACCCGCAAGAAGACGATCGTGCCGCGCTCCAAGGCGCAGGCCGTCTACATGGAGGCGCTCGGCCGCGACGAGATGATCTTCGCGCTCGGCCCGGCGGGCACGGGCAAGACCTACCTCGCCGTCGCCCAGGCGGTGCAGCAATTGATCGGCGGCAGCGTCGACCGGCTGATCCTGTCGCGTCCCGCGGTCGAGGCGGGCGAGCGATTGGGCTTCCTGCCCGGCGACATGAAGGAGAAGGTCGACCCCTATCTGCGCCCGCTCTACGACGCGCTCTACGACATGCTGCCGACCGAGCAGGTCGAGCGGCGGATCGGGTCGGGCGAGATCGAGATCGCGCCGATCGCCTTCATGCGTGGCCGCACCCTCTCGGACGCCTTCATCATCCTCGACGAGGCGCAGAACACCACGCCGCAGCAGATGAAGATGTTCCTGACCCGGTTCGGCATGCGCTCGCGGATGGTGATCTGCGGCGATCCCCGGCAGACCGATCTGCCCGCCGGCGTCCAGTCCGGCCTCAACGACGCCGTCGGCAAATTGGAAGGCATCCCGAAAATCTCGATGATCCGCTTCGGCCCCGGCGACGTCGTCCGCCATCCGCTGGTCGGCCGGATCGTCGAGGCTTATGAAGGGCCCGGCCAATGAAAATAGGGACAGTCCCTATTTATTGGCGCGGGCCGAGCGAAAAGAGGGACTGTCCCTATTTTTGCTGTCCCTATTTTTGGAGCGTCCGATGATCGGGGTCGAGACCGACGTTTCCGCGGAGTGGGACAGCCGCATCGACTGGGCCGCCCTCGCCCGCAGCGCGGTGCACGCGGCGGTCGCCCACAGCCGCCATTCCGGGCTCGCCGACTGCGAAATCTCGGTCAAGTTCACCTCCGACGAGGAGGTGCGGGCGCTGAACGCCGCGTGGCGCGGCAGGGACAAGCCGACCAACGTCCTCTCTTTCCCGATGGCGGACGAAGGCGATCTCGCGAGCGCGCAGCTGCTCGGCGACGTCGTCCTTGCGCACGGCATCTGCGCGCGCGAGGCGGCGGACAGGCAGGTCGGCGTCGAAACCCACGCCGCGCATCTGGTGGTGCACGGCACGCTCCATCTGCTAGGTTACGACCATGAAACGGGCGAGGCCGATGCCGAGGAGATGGAGGACGTCGAACGCCGCGCGCTCGCGTCGATCGGCATCGCCGATCCCTATCAGGTGAGCGAGGTGCAATCCTAATCCCATGGGAGACGACAGTAGCAGCGGCCGCGAGGAGCGCAGCGTCTGGGGCGGCCTGCGCGCGCTGATCTTCGGTGACGGCAGCGAATCGACGCTGCGCGACGAGATCGAGGAAGCGATCGAGAATCGCGAGGGCGAGGATCCGGCCGGCGGCGATCTCAGCCATGTCGAGCGGCAGATGCTGCGCAACATCCTGCACTTCGGCGAAAAGACGGCCGGCGACGTCGCCGTGCCGCGCGGCGACATCTACGCGGTGCCCGCGACGACCGGCTTCGGGGAGCTGATCGCGGCGTTCGTCGAGGCCGGCCACAGCCGCATGCCGGTTTTCGAGGACAGCCTCGACACGGTGATCGGCATGATCCATGTCAAGGACCTGTTCGCCCTTCAGACCGGCGGCGTGACGCCGCCCGACGATATCCGCACCTTGATGCGCACCCCGCTTTACGTGCCCGAATCGATGGGCGTGCTCGATCTGCTCGCGCGGATGCGGGCCGAGCGCGTCCACCTCGCCATCGTCGTCGACGAGTTCGGCGGCACCGAGGGCCTGATCACCATCGAGGACGTCGTCGAGGAGATCGTCGGCGACATCGAGGACGAGCATGACGAGGAGGTTTCGGACCTGCTGATCCCGCTCGGCGAGGGCCTTTGGGAAGCCGACGCCCGCGCCGAGCTCGAAGACGTCGCCACGACGATCGACGCCCGCCTGGCCGCGGTCGAGGAGGATGTCGATACGCTCGGCGGGCTCGCTTTCGTGCTTGCCGGCCGCGTGCCCAAGACCGGCGCGATGCTGGAACATCCGAGCGGCTGGAGACTTGAGGTGCTCGACAGCGACTCCCGCCGCGTGCGCCGCCTCCGCCTTCATCCGCCGAAGGAGGATCAGGGCGCGGCCGATTGAAGAGGTCCGCGATGCTCCGCTTCCTGATCCTGCCGCTGCTGGCGCTGGCCGCCGCCTGCGGCGACACCGCCCGTCTCAACATCGCCCAGTCGACCGGCCCGGCCCCGGCGCTGCCACCGCCGGTGCGCCGGCCGATCCCGACGGTCCAGGTCGCCGACGCGGTCGGATGGCCGGCGGGCACGGCGCCGGTCGCGTCAGCGGGCCTCAGCGTCACCCCGTTCGCGACCGGCCTCGATCACCCGCGCTGGCTGCTGGTCCTGCCCAATGGCGACGTGCTCGTGGCGGAGACCGCCGCCCCGGCGTCGCCGCCGCAATATGAGGAGCACAGCCTCAAGGCGACGTTCATGCGGATGTTCATGCGCGAGGCCGGCTCGGCCGTGCCCAGCGCCAACCGCATCACCCTGCTGCGCGACGCCGACGGCGACGGCGTCGCGGAGCTGCGCACGCCGTACATCACCGGTCTTTCCTCGCCGTTCGGCATGGCCCTGGTCGGCAGCATGCTCTACGTCGCCAATGCCGACGCTTTGGTGGCCTTCCCTTACGATCCGCGGGCGACCGCGATCACCGCCGCGCCGCGCCTCGTCACCGCGCTCCCGGCGCAGCGCAACCATCACTGGACCAAGAGCCTCGTCGCCAGCCCGGACGGCAGCCGCCTCTACGTCGGTGTCGGCTCGAATTCGAACGTCGCCGAGCACGGCATGCCCGAAGAGGAAGGCCGCGCCGCGATCTGGGAGGTGGACCTCGCGACCGGCGCCCACCGCATCTTCGCCGCCGGCCTGCGCAACCCGGTCGGGCTCGATTTCATGCCCGGCACCAATGATCTCTACGCGGTGGTCAACGAGCGCGACGAGCTCGGCAGCGACCTGGTCCCCGATTACCTCACCCGCGTCCGGGCCGGCGCCTTCTACGGCTGGCCGTGGAGCTATTGGGGCGATCATGAGGACAGCCGCGTCGAGCCGCCCCGCCCCGACATGATCGCCCGGGCCGTGGTTCCCGATTATGCGCTCGGTACCCACGTCGCCCCGCTCGGCCTCGCCTTCAGCGACGGCGCCCAGCTCGGCCCGCTTTTCGCCCGCGGCGCCTTCGTCGGCTTGCACGGTTCGTGGAATCGGCGCCCGTTCAGCGGCTACAAGGTCGTCTTCGTCCCGTTCGACGGCGGCCGCCCGGTGGGCCAGCCGATCGACGTCCTCACCGGCTTCCTTGGGCCTCGCAACCGCGCGATGGGCCGCCCGGTCGGCGTCGCCGTCGGCCGCGATGGAGCGCTGCTCGTCGCCGACGACGTCGGCAACGCGGTGTGGCGGGTCGGCGCGCCGCGCTAGGGTTTGGCGTGACCGGCCGTGGATGCCGCGATCACGCGACCAGCGCGAGGATGCCTGGAAGGGCGCCGGCGAGCGCGGTCGAAAACAGTCCCAGGACGATCTTGAGGATCTGGAGCGGCCCCTTGAATGCGGCGGGAAGCTTCGATTCGCCCTGGGCGGCCGGCTTTAGGTCCTTCACCTTGCCCGTCAGGATGGTGGCCACCGGAATGTAGAAGGAGGCCAGCATGATCGTGAAGACGACCCCGTAATAGGACACGAGCGCGGCGGTATGTTCGTGATATTTCGCCGGATCGAGCAGGATGTAAGATGGCCAGCGCAGATAGGCATTGATGAACATCAAGGCGGTGCCGAGCAGGAGGGCAGCGAGGTAGAGATAGGTGTTGAGCCATTCGGCCTGATGCTCCCAATGGCGCAACTCGGGATTGTCCACGGCCGCGGCTTCGCCACCGGGCATTGGGGACGGGACCGGCGGCGCCTGGTCCGCCTTGGTCGCCAGGCAGCAAATGGCGCCGATGACCAGGCCGGCGAAGGAAAAGGCGACCCCCAGGAACTGCCACGGACCAAGTCTCCGCATGTTCTCGAAGCGAGCGTTCCGGCAACCGTCCCGGTGCGGCAGTCGCGCGACCTCGACGTCGCGCGACTGTGCCTGCGAAGGCGGCGACGCCGCGGGCTGATTTCCGGGCGCCGAGGGCGTGGACCGCGGCGCCGCTTGCCCGGTGCCCGGGGTCCCGCTGGCGAGGTCGCTGTCCGCCTTTGTGTAGCCGGCGGCGAGACAGGCGAGAGTACGCCCGCCATAATCGTGGGCGTCCTGGCTTCCACCCCACATCCACAACATTATCGCTGCGATTGCCATCCCGAGAAAGGCAAGGATCGGGATGAAGCGCCCGCGCCAATCGAACATGCGCAGGGTATAGGCAAAGAAGAACAAGGCGGCCAAGGCCGCGCCCACGAACAGCATGAACGTGGCGAGCATGCCGATACGGGCGGCGCCCTCGCTGTCCACGTCGAACGCTGCGATCTTCGGAGGTGGAACATCGAAAGGCACGGCAAAATGCGTGATCACCCACATGTTGAGGGCGAAAACCAGAGCCGGCAGCAATGCGATCAGAAGATAAGGAGGATAGAGTTCGGCTTTATTCGCACGATCAGTCGCGCTGTTATTTGTGCCAGCCGCCATGTCTTTTCCCTCCGCCGTGCCGGCATTGAATATCATCGACGCGACTTCTGGAAAAGAGCAGCGCGAAATTTGACCTTGCTGGCGGCAAGCGAAAGCAAGTTGCGGATCGCGCGCAGGCGTGACAGCGTGGGCTATGGATTTTCAGCACATAAGGCTCGAGCAGAGCCCCGCCGCGGTGGCGACGATTGCGCTCAACCGCCCTGAATCCCTCAATGCCCTCAACGCGGGGATGATCGAGGAGCTCAAGGCGGCGCTGGAGACGCTGCCCGGCTCGGGCGCGCGCTGCCTCCTCCTCACCGGCGAGGGCCGCGCTTTCTCGAGCGGGGCGGACCTGGTCGCAGGCGGCGGCCTACCCGACGATGTCGGCGCGGCGCTGGAATCGCATTTGAACCCCCTGATCGAGGCGGTGTTCGCGCTGCCGATGCCGGTCCTCGCCGCGGTGCGCGGGCCCTGCGCCGGCGCCGGCTGCTCGCTCGCTTTGGCCGCCGACATCGTCGTCGCCGCACGATCCGCCTATTTCCTCCAGGCGTTCATCAATCTCGGCCTGATCCCCGACGCCGGCGCGACCTGGCTGCTGCCGCGCCTCGCCGGCCGCGCCCGGGCGATGGAGATGATGATGCTCGGCGAGCGCATCCCGGCCGAGCAGGCGCTCGCCTGGGGCATGGTCAGCCGGATGGTCGAGGACGCGGATCTCGAGGCCGAAGCCGGCGCGCTTGCCGCGCGCCTCGCGCAGGGCCCGACCATAGCCTACGGCCTGCTGCGCAAGCTCGCCCGCGACGCCGGGCAGCTTCCGCTCGACGATGCCCTGATGGCCGAACGCCGCGCCCAGACGATCGCCGGCCGCACCGAGGACTTCAAGGCGGGGGTGATGGGCTTCCTCGCCAAGCAGCCGCCGACCTTCCGCGGAAAATAGGGACAGTCCCTCTTTTTCCCCGAACGCGTGGCCGGCGCTAAAAAATTAGGGACTGTCCCTCTTTTTCGCCGATTTGCCTCCCTCCAAAGTCGCGCATAGAAGTCGCCCATGGGCACCAATATCGAAGAGCTCGAACGGCGCCGCGGGCAGGCGCGCCTCGGCGGCGGCGAAAAGAGGATCGCGGCGCAGCACGCCAAGGGCCGGCTGACCGCGCGCGAGCGGCTGACCGCCTTGCTCGATCAAGGCTCGTTCGAAGAATATGACATGTATGTCGAGCATAATTGCGTCGACTTCGGCATGGAGGACCAGAAATTCCCCGGCGACGGCGTCGTCACCGGCTCGGGCACGATCAACGGCCGGCTGGTGTTCGTCTTCGCCCAGGACTTCACCGTGTTCGGCGGCTCGCTCTCGGAGCGCCACGCGCAGAAGATCTGCAAGGTGATGGACATGGCGATGAAGGTCGGCGCGCCGGTCATCGGCCTCAACGACAGCGGCGGCGCCCGCATCCAGGAGGGGGTCGCCAGCCTCGCCGGCTATGCCGAGGTGTTCCAGCGCAACGTCCTCGCCTCGGGCGTCATACCCCAGATCTCGCTGATCATGGGGCCCTGCGCGGGCGGCGCGGTCTATTCGCCGGCGATGACCGACTTCATCTTCATGGTGAAGGACAGCTCCTACATGTTCGTCACCGGCCCGGACGTGGTGAAGACCGTCACCAACGAGGTCGTGACCCAGGAGGAGTTGGGCGGCGCGGTCACCCATACCACCAAATCGGGCGTTGCCGACGTCGCTTTCGAGAACGACATCGAAGCGCTGCTTGCGACGAGGGATTTCTTCGATTTCCTGCCGCGCTCCAACCGCCACGATCTGCCCGAGCGGCCCTGCCACGATCCCTGGGACCGGATCGAGGACAGCCTCGACACCCTGATCCCCGACAGCGCATCCACCCCCTACGACATGCACGAGCTGATCCGGAAGGTGGTCGACGACGGCGACTTCTTCGAGCTCCAGCCGGCCCATGCGGCGAACATCATCATCGGCTTCGGCCGGGTCGAGGGCCGCACCGTCGGCGTCGTCGCCAACCAGCCGATGGTGCTCGCCGGCGTGCTCGACATCGCCAGCTCGAAAAAGGCCGCGCGGTTCGTCCGCTTCTGCGACGCCTTCGCCATCCCCCTACTCACCTTCGTCGACGTCCCCGGCTTCCTCCCCGGAATCGCCCAGGAGCATAACGGCATCATCAAGAACGGCGCCAAATTGCTGTTCGCCTATGCCGAGGCCACCGTCCCCAAGATCACGGTCATCACGCGAAAAGCCTATGGCGGCGCCTATGACGTGATGGCGAGCAAGCACCTGCGCGGAGACTTGAACTACGCCTGGCCGACCGCCGAGATCGCCGTGATGGGCGCCAAGGGCGCGGTCGAGATCATCTTCCGGGGCAAGACTGCGGAAGAGATCGCGGAGCGCACCGCGGAATATGAAGCCCGCTTCGCCAACCCGTTCGTGGCGGCGAGCAAGGGCTTCATCGACGAGGTGATCATGCCCCATTCGACCCGGCGCCGGATCGCGGCGGGCTTGCGCAAGCTGCGCGACAAGCAGCTCGAAAATCCGTGGAAGAAGCATGACAACATCCCGCTCTGATCCCGATGCGGCAAACGTCATCAGGATCGTCGCGGCACTGGCGATGGATAAGGAGGGCAAGACCCTGCTCGTGCGCAAGCGCGGTACGTCCGCCTTCATGCAGCCGGGGGGCAAGCTGATAGACGGCGAGCCGCCGCTGGTCGCGCTGGAACGGGAGATTCGCGAAGAGCTTGGCTGCGGTGTGGAGGCCGGCTCGGGGCGTGCGCTGGGAACCTTCAGCGCGCCCGCCGCCAATGAGCCGGGTTCGACCGTCTGTGCCCAGCTCTTCGCGGTGAGGCTTTCCGGCCAGGCCCGGGCGCAGGCCGAGATCGAAGAAGCGATCTGGGTCGATCCCGCGACCAGCGAGGGCCTGACGCTCGCGCCGCTCACCGAAACCTGCGTCATGCCGCTGGCGCGCGCATTGAAGGGTCCGTGATGCCGTTAAGCTCTCCGGATCTCCTGGTCGGCATCGTCGCGCTGGCGCTGCTGCCGCTGATCGGCTGGCGCATCTATCGCGGACTGCGCGAGGGGCGCTTGCCAATCTACCGCACCCATCTCTCCCGCGATGCGGGCGCCGCTAAATTCAAGCTGTTGGTCGGGCTGCATGGCCTCGCATTCCTGCTCGTCGCCATGGTCGCAGCTGATCTGCTGCTGGGGCTGGGACTGAGGGAGAGACTCTGAGAGACTCGTCATGCCGGACTTGATCCGGCATCCACCTTCCCTTCTTACGTAGCAGGCAAGAAGATGGACCCCGGATCAGGTCCGGGGTGACGGAAAAGGGAGCGCCTTATGAAGCTCGGCCGCCTCAACCATGTCGGCGTCGCCACGCCCTCGATCGAGACGAGCGCTGCGCTCTATCGCGACCTGCTGGGGGCGACGAAAATCCACGAGCCGTTCGATCTGCCGCCGCAGGGTGTCAGGGTCTGCTTCGTCGACACGCCGAACAGCCAGATCGAGCTGATCGAGCCATTGGGAGAAGACTCGCCTATCCACGGATTCCTCGCGAAGAACCCCGCCGGGGGGCAGCATCATGTCTGCTTCGAGGTGCCCGACATCCACACGGCCAAGGCGGAGATGGAGGCGAAGGGCGCCAGGGTGCTCGGCGAGCCCCGCATCGGCGCGCACGGAACTTTGGTGATTTTCGTGCACCCGAAGGATATGGGCGGCGTTCTCGTAGAGTTGATGGAGACGCCCGAGGGTGAGCACTGACAAACCCACGAAGGAAGATTGGGACGCCGCTGCCGCCAGGGAGGTCAAGGGCAAAGACCTGATTTGGCGCACGCCCGAGGGGATCGACGTGCGCCCGCTCTACACGGCGCAAGACATTGCGGACCTCGACCCCGGCCTGCCCGGCTTCGCCCCGTTCACCCGCGGGCCCTATGCCTCGATGTACACCGGCCGTCCGTGGACGATCCGGCAATATGCCGGTTTCTCGACCGCCGAGGATTCGAACGCCTTCTACCGCCGCAACCTCGCCGCCGGGCAGAAGGGCCTCAGCGTCGCCTTCGATCTCGCCACCCATCGCGGCTATGACAGCGATCATCCCCGCGTGATCGGCGACGTCGGCAAGGCGGGGGTGGCGATCGACACGCTCGAGGACATGAAGATCCTGTTCGACGGCATCCCGCTCGATCAGATGTCGGTCAGCATGACGATGAACGGCGCGGTGCTGCCGGTGCTCGCCTTCTACATCGTCGCCGCGGAGGAGCAGGGCGTCGCCTTGGCCGAGCTGACGGGCACGATCCAGAACGACATCCTCAAGGAATTCGCGGTCCGCAACACCTATATCTACCCGCCCGGGCCATCGATGCGGATCGTCGCCGACATCATCCAATATTGCTCGGCGAACATGCCGAAATTCAACTCGATCTCGATCTCGGGCTACCATATGCACGAGGCCGGGGCGACCGCGGTGCAGGAGCTCGCCTTCACCCTCGCCGACGGCATGGACTATGTCCGCGCCGCCCGCGCCAAGGGGCTCGACGTCGACGCCTTCGCGCCGCGCCTCTCCTTCTTCTTCGGCATCGGCATGAACTTCTTCATGGAGGTCGCCAAGCTGCGCGCGGCGCGATTGCTCTGGCACCGGATCATGGCCGATTTCGGCGCCCGCACCGAGAAATCGAAGGTGCTGCGCACCCACTGCCAGACGTCGGGCGTCTCGCTGACCGAGCAGGACCCCTACAACAACATCGTCCGCACCACGATCGAGGCGATGGCGGCGGTGCTCGGCGGCACCCAGAGCCTCCACACCAACAGCTTCGACGAGGCGGTCGCGCTGCCGACCGATTTCTCCGCCCGCATCGCCCGTAATACCCAATTGCTGCTCGCCGAGGAGAGCGGCATCGCCAACGTCGCCGATCCGCTCGGCGGCTCTTATTATGTCGAGGCGCTGACCGCCGAGCTCGCCGACAAGGCCTGGGCGCTGATCGAGGAGGTCGAGGCCCTCGGCGGCATGACAGCGGCGGTCGCCACCGGCATGCCCAAGCGCCGGATCGAGGAGGCGGCCGCGGCGCGCGCCGCGCGGGTCGATCGCGGCGAGACGGTGGTCGTCGGCGTCAACCGCTACCGCCTGCCCGAGGAAGAGCATCTCGACATCCTCCAGATCGACAATGCCAAGGTCCGCGCCGGCCAGATCGAGCGCATCGAGAAGACCCGCACGGGCCGCGACGAAGCGGCGGCGGCGGCGGCGCTCGATGCGCTGCGCGACGGCGCCAAAGGCGATGCCAATCTGCTCGCCCTGTCGATCGAAGCAGCCCGCGCGCGCTGCACGTTGGGCGAGATCAGCCAGGCGCTCGAGGACGTGTTCGACCGCTACGACACCGTCCCGACGCCCGTGCAGGGCATTTACGGCGCCGCCTGGGCCGACGATCCGGCCTGGGCGCGGGCGGAGAGCGGCGTCGGCGCGATCCGGGGGCGGCTCGGCCGCCGCCCGCGCATGCTGGTCGCCAAGATGGGCCAGGACGGGCACGACCGCGGCGCCAACCTCGTTTCCTCGGCGTTCGCCGACCTCGGCTTCGACATCGTCCCCGGCCCTTTGTTCCAGACCCCCGAGGAAAGCGCCAGGCTCGCGGTCGAAAGGGAGGTCGACGTGGTCGGCGCCTCGAGCCTCGCCGCCGGCCACAAGACGCTCGTCCCCGAGCTGATCGGCCATCTCCGCGATCTCGGCCGCCCCGACATCAAGGTGGTCGTCGGCGGCGTCATCCCCGCCCAGGATTACGACATGCTGCGCGAGGCCGGCGTGCAGGCGATCTTCGGCCCCGGCACCAATTTGGTCGAAGCGGCGGGCGAGGTGCTCAAGCTGCTCGGCCACAATCTGCCCCCGCTCGAAGAGGCCGCGGAATGATCCTGGCCGCCCTGTTGTCGGCTGCGATCGCCCAGCCCGACGCCGCTCCCGCGCCCGCCTTCGAAACCCGCACGTTCGAGCAGGCCTGGCAGACCTTCGAGAGCATTTGCGTGACGCCCTTGCCAAGCCCGCAACGGTTCGTCGACGCGATGCATGCGACCGGCCTGCGCTGGCGCAAGGTCGACAAGACGCCGGCGCAGATTTTCGGCCTCGGCAATAGCTGGCGATCGACGATCGGCGAGATTACCTATCGCTATCGCCCCGAGCTGCAGCACCTGCTCGCCGGACCGGCCTGTCATTTCGAATTCCGGACCGGCGAGCGCTATGCTCATGCGGAGGCCGCCGATGCGGTGCAGCGGCGCCTTGCTTTGCCTCCCGGCAGAGACACCGGCAACCGACGCGAGCCGCAGACGCGCTGGGAAACCCGGTTCGCGGGCGGAATGGCGGTGCGTGTATTCCTGACCTCGAACGTCGACGTCGCGGGCGGCAGCGGCGCCCGGCTCTCGATCTCGCGGCGCGATACGACGCCGCTGCGGCGCGAGGACAGGGCGCGATGATCCGCCGCGGCCTCGTCGTCCTGGCGGCGCTTGCAATGCTCGGTTGCTCCGAGCCGGCGCCGCCGCCGGCGGCGAGCGCACCCGCCGTCCGCCTTTCGTCGCAGAATCCCGACGCCAACGCCGCGGCGATCGCCGCCCTGTTCCGCCGGACCTGCATCGACGCGGGCGCGGATGCGGGCGCCTTCGCGGCGGCGCTGCAGGCTTCCGGCTGGGCGCCCGAGCAGCTCCAGGGCGCGAGCACGGTGATGCCGATCGCCGCCTGGCGGCTCAGCCATGGCGAGATCGTCCGCTCGGAGCTCTCGATCGGGCCGGGCGTCGGCGTCGTCGACTGCGAGCTCAGGCTCGACGCCGACGTGTCGCCGAGCGTGGAGCGGATGCGCGACACGCTCCGGCCGCTGCTCGGCCAGCCTTCGCTGCGCGAGGTCAGCGCCGGGCCGCCCCAGGTGAAATGGCGGTGGCGGGCCAACGAGCGCGAGGAACGGGACCTGACGATCGAGTTCGCCGCCGCCGGCCAAAGCGGAAACGCGATGCAGGGAAGGCCCGGCCTCGTCCTTCATTACGGCAGCGCGCAAGCCCCTCCCGCGCCGCCGGTCCCGGCGGAGACCGACAATCTTCAGTCGCTCCTCAACGAGATCGGCAATGTTCACTAAAATCCTGATCGCCAATCGCGGCGAAATCGCCTGCCGGGTCATCCGGACGGCGCGGCGGATGGGGATCGCGACGGTCGCGGTCTATTCGGACGCCGACGCCCGCGCCCCGCACGTCAGGATGGCCGACGAGTCCGTCCGCCTCGGCCCGCCGCCGGCGTCGGAATCCTATCTGAATGCCGAGCTGATCATCGACGCCTGCACCGCGACCGGCGCCACGGCGGTCCATCCCGGCTACGGCTTCCTTTCCGAGCGCGAGAGCTTCGCCACGGCGCTGGCCAAGGCCGCCATCGCCTTCATCGGGCCGCCGCCAAAGGCGATCGCGGCGATGGGCGACAAGATCGAATCGAAGAAGCTGGCGCAAAAAGCCGGGGTTTCGGTCGTTCCGGGCTTCATCGGCGAGATCAACGACACCGGCCACGCGGTCGAGATCGCCGGCGGCATCGGCTATCCGGTGATGATGAAGGCGAGCGCCGGCGGCGGCGGCAAGGGGATGCGGCTCGCTTATTCGGCAAAGGACGTGCGCGAGACGTTCGAGAGCGTGAAGCGCGAAAGCCTCGCCAGCTTCGGCGACGACCGCGTGTTCATCGAGAAGTTCGTCGAAAGCCCGCGCCACATCGAGATCCAGCTGCTCGGCGACCGGCACGGCAACATCCTCCATCTCGGCGAGCGCGAATGCTCGATCCAGCGCCGCCACCAGAAGGTGGTCGAGGAAGCGCCCTCCCCGTTCGTCACGCCCGACATGCGCAAGGCGATGGGCGAGCAGGCGGTCGCGCTCGCCAGGGCGGTCGGCTATTTCAGCGCCGGCACGGTCGAGTTCATCGCCGGCGCGGACAAGAGCTTCTACTTCCTCGAGATGAACACCCGGCTCCAGGTCGAGCACCCGGTCACCGAGCAGGTCACCGGGCTCGACCTCGTCGAGCAGATGATCCGGGTCGCGGCCGGCGAGACGCTCGCCTTCGGCCAGGACGATGTCAGGCTCGACGGCTGGTCGATCGAGACCCGCATCTATGCCGAGGACCCCTATCGCGGCTTCCTCCCCTCGACCGGACGCCTCGTCCGCTACCGCGCGCCGGCGGAGATGACGGCCTCTCAGTCCGTTCGTGTCGAGCGAAGTCGAGACACCCCTTCGAGCGCAGCCGAGAACCAGGGGCCTCGGCTTCGCTCGGCTGGATCCCTCGACTTCGCTCGGGACGAACGGTCGGGGGGATCGGAGCCTCTCGTCGTTCGGGTCGACGACGGGGTCGCCGAGGGCGGCGAGGTCTCGATGTTCTACGATCCGATGATCGCCAAGCTGATCACCACCGGCGCGACCCGCGGGGAGGCGATCGACCGGCAGATCGCGGCGCTCGACGGCTTCGAAATCGACGGGATCGGCCACAATGTCGATTTCCTCTCGGCGCTGATGCAGCACCCGCGCTTCCGCGCCGGCGAGCTCACCACCGGCTTCATCGCCGAGGAATATCCCGAAGGATTCCACGGCGCACCCGCCGACGACGCTTTGCTCGCCGACCTTGCGATCATCGCCGCGCTCGCGGGCCATGAGCAGGACCGCTGCGCCTGCGCGGTCGACGGCCAGCTCAACGGCCCGGTCCCCGCGCCCGACCTTCGCGTCGTGCGCATCGCCGGCGCCGAGCATCGCATCCGCTTCGAGCTCTATCAGGGCGGCCGGCTCGCTTTCCTGGACGGGGGCGGTCCGCACGAGCTGGCCGGCGCCTGGCGTCCGGGCGAGCCGCTGTTCAAGGGCAGCATCGACGGCCGCGACCGCATCGTCCGGATCGCGCGACGCGGCCGCCAGTGGCGGCTCGCCACGCGCGGCGCCTCGCACCTCGCCGACGTGCTGCCCGAGCATATCGCCCTGCTCTCGCGCCACATGATCGAGAAGAGCCCGCCCGACCTCTCCAAATATCTGATTTGCCCGATGCCCGGCCTGCTCACCGCGCTCCATGTCGGCAAAGGGGAAAAGGTCGAGGCCGGTCAGCCGCTGGCGGTGGTCGAGGCGATGAAGATGGAGAATATCCTGCGCGCCGAGAAAGCGGGCACGGTCAAGGCGCTCGACGCGAAGCCGGGCGACAGTCTCGCGGTCGACGCGGTGATCCTGGAATTCGAGTGAGCAAGGACGCATTGCGAAAAGACGCATAAATTATGTTGGCGCCGCAACGATCAACGCACAGGGCCGTTCACCGCACCATGACAGGAACCCCCGCTCCACTTCGCCTGGCTGCCTTTTCTGGCGCCGCTCTCGCCCTCTTGATCGCCATGCCCGCGTCCGCCCAGGACAATGAAGGCGGCGGCTGGACCGTCACCCTCGGCGCCGGCGCGCAGACCTATCCCAAATTTCCCGGCGCGGATACCTACGGGATCAACCCGCTGCCGATCTTCGGCCTGCGGCGCCAGGGATCGCCGCTGCCGACCAAGGCGCCCGACGATTCGTTCGGCTTCGGCGTGCTCGGCCGCGACAGCGTGGTCAATTTCGGCCCCGCCTTGCGTTTCCAGGGCAAACGCGAACAGGACGATGTCGGCGCCCCGGTCGGCGATGTCGGCTTCACCGTCGAGGCCGGCGGCTTCGTGTCCATCACGCCGGTCCGCAATTTCCGCCTCCGCGCCGAGGTCCGGCAGGGCCTTGGCGGCCATCGCGGCCTGGTTGGCGATCTCGGCGCCGATCTGATCGTCCGCGACGACGACAGCTACGTGTTCACGATCGGCCCCCGCGCGCGCTGGGGCGACAGCGATTTCCAGCGCGCCTATTTCGGCGTGACCCCGGCCGTCGCCGGCGCCACCGGCCTCGCCGTCTACACGCCGGGCAGTAGCCTTTACGCGGTCGGCGCGGTGGCCGGCCTCACCCACAAGCTCGGCCGCAACTGGGGCGTGCAGGCCTATGTCGGCTACGACCGGCTGGTCGGCGACGCCGCCGACAGCCCGATCGTCCGCGCCTTCGGCTCGCGCGACCAGTTTTCGGGCGGCGCCGGCCTGTTCCTCGAATTCAACGTCGGCGGCCGGCGCTAGCCGGAAATCAGCTGCGCGACCGGCACCGGGCGGCCGTTGCGGCGCAGCTCGAGGGTGACGCGCGGCGCGCCGGTTCCGGCGCGGCCGACCAGGGCGCCGCGGCCGACATTCTGGCCCGCCCGGACCCCGATGCTGCCAAGATCGGTCAGAACGGTCATCCAGCCGCGGCCGTGATCGATGATGACGACATTGCCGTAGCGGCGGAACGGCGCGGCGTAGACGATCCGCCCGGCCGCAGGCGCAATCACCCGCGCTTCGACCGCGGTCTCGAAGGTCAGGCCGCGGGCGTGGACGCCGCCATCCGATATCTCGCCGACCCCGGTGACGACTCGCCCTTCGACCGGCAGCGAATAAGGCAGGGTTTCGGCAACCGGCGGCTCCGGGCCGGGCTGCGCGGGCCGCGGCAGCGGGCCCGGCAATCGCGCCAGGCTGGCGGCGACGGCGCTATCCGACTGACGGGTGCCGATCGCGCTTTGCAGCGCCTGCGCTTCCTCGCCGTAGACGAGCGCGCGGTCGGACTGGGTGAGGGCGAGGCCGGTCAGCTGCTGGGACCGGGTGCGCTGCGCCGCCTCGAACCCGGCGAGCGCGACCCGGCGCTGGCGCAGCGCCTCGCGGCTGTCGACCAGGCCGCGGACGGCGAGCTCGGAGCGCGCCCGCAGATCGGCGCTGCGCCGCGCCTCGAGGCGGAGCGCGGCGGTGCGCCGGCGGATCTCCGGCAAAGCGGCGGCAAGCAGCGAGCGGACGTGGATCGCGTCGCGCACCGAGCCCGGCTGGACCAGGGCCAGCGCCGCCGGCCGCCGCGTCATCGTCTGCAGCGCGGCGGTGAGGCGGATGATCGGCCCCTGCCGCTGCGCCAGCCGCGCCCGCTGCAGCGCCTGTTGCGCGGCGATGAAGGCGATGCGCCGCTCGGCCACCGTCAAATCGGCCTCCGCGGCCTCGATCCGTCCCGCCAGCGCCTCGCTCGCCGCCCGGGCGCGGTCGGCATCGGTGGTGGCGCGCCGCGCCGCATTGTCGAGCGCGCGCGAGCGCTCGGTCGCCGCCGCCGCCTCGCGCCGGGCGACCGCAAGCGCCTCGGCGTCGTTGCCGCGCGCCGCCTGCACCGCCCCGGCTCCGGCGAGGAGCAGGGCGATCAGGGCCAGCGGGGCGAATAGGCGCATGCCTAACCTTCGCGATGATAGGGATGGTTGGCAAGGATGCTCGTCGCGCGGAACAATTGCTCGGCCAGCAGGACGCGGGCGAGCAAATGCGGCCAGGTCGCGCGGCCGAAGGCGAGCAGCAGGTCCGCGCCGGCGCGCTCGGCGTCGCCGAAGCCGTCGGCGCCGCCGATCAGGAAGCGCGCCTCGCGCTTGCCGCCGTCGCGCCAGCGTTCGAGCCGCTGCGCCAGTGCCAGCGAGCCGAGCTGCTCGCCTTTCTCGTCGAGCAGGATAGTGACGGCATTGTCGCCGCCCGGCGGGGTCCTGCCGCCGCTTTCAGGGAGTTCGGTGACCTTCACCGGCCAGCTTATCCGCCCCAGGTAACGATCGACCAGCTCGGCTTCGGCACCGCGCCCGATCTTGCCCCGCGCGATGATGTGGAGCTGCATTATTTAGTCATGCCGGCGGAGGCCGGCACCCAGGAACACCGAAATCGGAGATTGGCTGCAAGCGCGGGTGCTCATGGATCCCGGCCTTCGCCGGGATGACGCGAGGGGGCGGTGATGCGGGGCCGCAATCAGCTGCCGGCGGCGATCGCCGGGCGCTCGTCGAACGCCCACATCCGCTCGAGATTGTAGAAGCTGCGCACTTCGGGCCGGAACAGGTGGACGATGACGTCGTCGGCGTCGATCAGCACCCAATCGGCGACCGGCAGCCCTTCGACGCGAACGTTTCGGCCGAGCTCGCGCTTGATCCGCTCCGAGAGCTTTTGCGCCATCGATGCCACCTGGCGGGTCGAGGTGCCGCTGGCGATCACCATATGGTCGGCGATGCTGGATTTCCCGCTGAGCGGAATGGACACGATTTCGAGCGCCTTGTCGTCGTCGAGGGAGCGGAGCACGAGGTTGTGAAGCGCCTCGGCCCGTTCGATGGCTCCGTCGTTCGGAGCTTGTACTATTTGGGGCAAACGACCTCCTCAGGTTACCGGCCCGCGCGTCACGCCGTCGCGCAGGGCCTTGGGTTGAAACGATTTCATGACGCTTTCGTGCCAATCGGGATTGGCGGCGCGGATGGCGGTGGCGGACGTCCGATCGGGCGGCAAGGTAAGCAGCACGAGCGCCGGCGGTCTCCAGTCCGTCCAGTTCCGAGCCATGGCCGCGGGCCGGACGAAGCGACGCAGCCAGCCCCAGGCGGGCGCCTTGAGGGCCTCGCCATCATAGCCGGGACGAGTCACGACCGCAATCGGTACCAGAGCGGCGATCCTCCGCCAGTCGCGCCAGCGGTGGAACTGGGCGAGATTGTCGGCGCCCATCAGCCAGATGAAGCGCCTTTTGGGATAGCGGCGCACCAGCAAAGCGAGCGTCTCCGCGGTATAGACGGTGCCCAGCCGCCGCTCGATCGCGGTGGCGCGGATCGGCGCGCGGCGGGCGACGCGGCGGGCCGAGGCGAGGCGGGCGGCGAGCGGCGCCATCCCCGTCTTCGCCTTGAGCGGATTGCCGGGCGAGACCAGCCACCAGATCTCGTCGAGGCCGAGCGCCTCCAGCGCCGCGAGGCTGACATGGCGATGCCCCCGGTGGGCCGGGTTGAAGGAGCCGCCGAGCAGGCCGGTGCGCGTCATTCCACGCGCGATAGCATGGGACCTCGACGCGGGGCCATGGTTGGGCCATGATCGGCGCCATGGTCTCGGGGGTCGAGGGCGCGGGGGACGCGATCACGGGCGGCTTGATCGCCGCGGCGATCGAGCCCGCCACCGGCGCCGCGGAGGGCGAAGGCGGCAATTGCCTCAATTGCGGCGCGGCGCTGACCGGCGCCTATTGCCACCAATGCGGGCAGCGGGGCCCTGTCCACCGCACGCTCACCGCCTTCTGGCACGATCTCGCCCACGGCGTGCTCCATTTCGAAGGCAAGATCTGGCGGACGCTGCCGCTGCTCGCCTGGCGGCCGGGCGAGCTCACCCGCCGCTACGTCCATGGCGAGCGCGCCAGGTTCGTGTCGCCGATCGCCTTGTTCCTGTTCTCGGTCTTCCTGATGTTCGCCATATTCAGCATGGTCGGCGGGCCGTTCGGCTCGACCGACGCGCCGCAGGCCAATCGCGAGGCCGCCGCCGATATCGCGCGGGAAAGGGGCCAGCTGGACCAGCGCATCGTGAGCCTCCAGCGCCGGCGCGACGAGCTTGCGGCGCACCGGCAGCCGACTGCCGCGATCGATTCCCAGCTCCGGGCGCTCCGCCAGGAACGGGGACTCCTCGGCACGGCCCAATCGATCGTGCTCGTTCCCTCGTCGGCGCCAAAGGGCACCGCCAAGACCATCGATCTTCGCGCCGCCGAAATCGACACCGGCTGGCTTTGGCTCGATCATGCCGCCGAGAAGGCGCGGGATAATCCGTCGCTGCTGCTCTACAAGCTCCAGACCAACGCCTACAAATTCTCCTGGGCGCTGATCCCCATCTCGGTGCCGTTCGTCTGGCTCTTATTCCTCCACCGGCGCCGCTACCGCCGGTTCAAGGCCTACGACCATGTCGTCTTCGTGACCTATTCGATCGCGTTCATGACCTTGCTGGTGGTGGCGCTGAGCCTGATCCACTTTGTCGTCGGCGACAATTTCAACGGGATCGCGATCACGCTGGTGCCGCCGGTCCATATGTACCGGCAGCTCAAGGGCGCCTACCAATTGCGGACCTTCAGCGCGCTGTGGCGAACCGCCTTCGTGCTGTGGTTCGCATTCATCGCCGCCACGCTCTTCTTCGTGCTGCTGCTGGCGCTGGGGCTGCTCGGCTAGGCGCCCGCCGGCGCCGGGCCGCCGATGCCGCCGCGCGGGCGGCGGGTCGACGGGATCGAAGCGCCGCTGACCGGCAGGCTGGTCGGCTTGGCGCTCGGATTGTCGCGGCCGATATCCTCGGAGCGGATCGCCCGCTTCGCTTCGTCGCCGGTCAGCGTCTCATATTCGAGCAAGGCGGTGGCGAGGCGGTGGAGCTCGTCGAGATTATCGGTCAGCACCTTGCGGGCGACCCCTTCCGCTTCCTCGATCAGACGGCGGACCTCCTGGTCGATCAGCTTGGCGGTCTCCTCCGAGACGCTCTGGCTGCGCGCGACGCTGTGGCCGAGGAACACCTCCTCCTGGTTGTCGCGGTACCTCAGCCAGCCGAGCTTCGCCGACATGCCATATTCCATGACCATCGAGCGGGCCATTTCGGTGGCCTGCTGGATGTCGTTGGAAGCGCCCGTGTTGAGCGATTCGACGCCGTAGATCAGCTGCTCGGCGATGCGGCCGCCGAAGCACAAAGCGAGCCGCGCCTTCATCTGCTTCATCGACATCGAATAGCGGTCGCGCTCGGGCAGGTTCCAGGTCACGCCCAGAGCGCGGCCGCGCGGGATGATCGTCACCTTGTGGAGCGGATCGCAGCCGTCGACATGGAGCGAGACCAGGGCATGGCCGCTCTCGTGATAAGCGGTCGCCTTCTTCTCCTCCTCGGTCATCACCATCGACTTGCGCTCGGCGCCCATCATCACCTTGTCCTTGGCGAGCTCGAACTCCTTCATCGCGACCAGGCGCTTGCCCATCCGGGCGGCGAGCAGGGCCGCCTCGTTGACGAGATTGGCGAGATCGGCGCCGGAGAAGCCGGGCGTGCCGCGGGCGATCGTCCGCGGATCGACGTCGGGCGCCAGCGGCACCTTCTTCATGTGGACCAGCAGGATCTTCTCGCGGCCCTCGATGTCCGGCCGCGGCACGACGACCTGGCGGTCGAACCTCCCCGGCCGCAGCAGCGCCGGATCGAGCACGTCGGGCCGGTTGGTCGCGGCGATGATGATGATCCCCTCATTGGCCTCGAAGCCGTCCATCTCGACCAGCAGCTGGTTCAGCGTCTGCTCGCGCTCGTCATTGCCGTTGCCGAGACCCGCGCCGCGATGGCGGCCGACCGCGTCGATCTCGTCGATGAAGACGATGCAGGGGGCGTTCTTTTTCGCTTGCTCGAACATGTCGCGGACGCGGCTGGCGCCGACGCCGACGAACATCTCGACGAAGTCCGAGCCCGAAATGGTGAAGAAGGGGACGTTCGCCTCGCCGGCGATGGCGCGGGCGAGCAGGGTCTTGCCGGTGCCGGGCGAGCCGACCAGCAAGGCGCCCTTGGGGATCTTGCCGCCGAGCCGGGCGAACTTGGTCGGGTCCTTCAGGAATTCGACGATCTCCTGCAGCTCCTCGCGCGCCTCGTCGATCCCGGCGACGTCGTCGAAGGTGACGCGGCCGTGCTTCTCGGTCAGCAACTTGGCCTTGGACCGCCCGAAGCCCATCGCGCCCGAGCCCGCATTCTTCTGCATCTGGCGCATGACGAAAAAGGCGATGCCGAGGATCAGCAGGAACGGCAGCGACTGGTAGAGCAGCAGCATCCAGAGCGACGTGGTCGGCTCGGGCGAATAAGAGAAGGGCACGCCGCGCTCGCGCAGGCGCTGGTCGCGGGCCGCGTCGGAGGGCGGGCCGTTGGTCTGGAAGGCGCGATTGTCGGCGAGCCGGCCGGTGATCGAATCCTTGCCGATCACCACCTGCTTGACCGAGCCGTCCTCGATCTTGTTCAGAAAGTCGGAATAAGGGATCGCGTCGCGCGCCGGCGCCGCCCCGCCGCCGACCAGCTGGACGACCAGCACCAGCCCGAGGATGATCCCCGCCCAGATGAACAGGCTCTTCATCCAGCTGTTGCCCGAAGGCTCCTTGTCGCCGCTGGGGCGGTTGTCGTCGCTCATCGCGTGTCCCTTCGGCCCCGACCGCATCGGCGGGGCCCTCGTCCGCTAAATAGGATTTGGCGGGCCAAGGCGCAATGTAGGGCTTTTGCGTGAACGTTCGGTGAGCGGAAATGGGGTGCCCCGGCGCCCGACGCCGCGCTGGAGGCGGGCGACGCGAGCGGGTGCGCGCGCTGGCGGATGCACGGGTGCGAGCGCGGGGGAATTAAGGCGGCGCGAATTACCGGGGTCGGTGCGGCCGCGGCGGCTCAATGCCGCTGCGACGGGTTGAACTCGGGCCCTTCGCAGAAGGCGCGCTCCTCGTCGTTGTTGGTGATCACGTAGGTGCCGGTGTTCACCGCCTGGGTCGAGTTGCTGTAATCGAACGCCCGCGCCTTGCCGCCGCTGTGCGCCGCCTGCGCCTCGGCGGCGCGGCGCGGCAGGTAGCGGCCGCTGAGCGCGGTCGCGTCGGCGCCGCTATTGGCGGCGGCGACGCTGCCCCAGGTAATCAGGCAGACCCGGTCCTGGCCCGGCGCGTCGGCCGAATTGCCGCGCGCCTGGAACGCGCCGGCGCCGCCCGGCGCCGCCAGCGCCGCAGCCGCCAGCGCGGCGATGAAGGTGCTTCTCATGATGTCCTCCGATCGACTGACCCCCGAAGGGATTCAAACACTTGGCCGACCGGGGCGTTCCCGGGACGGCCGGGGGGATGCCGTGCCGGCCGATTTCGACGGGGGCCCGGTAAACCTTTGCTTAGCAGCGGCGAGGCGATCGGCTATGTCGTGGCGTCGAGTCTGTGCGCCGGAGAAGGCGCGGAGGAGTGCCGCGGTCATTCCAAAAGGAGACACGCCATGAAGCCGTTCACCACGCTGGCAGCCGCCCTCTTCGCGCTGATCGCGCTCGCCCACGCCTACCGCCTGGCGACGGGCTGCGAGGTGGTGGTGAACGGCCATGTGCTGCCCTTGTGGGTCAGCGCGGTCGGGCTGGTCGTCGCGGCGGGGCTGGCGGTGATGCTTTGGCGCGAGGCGCGGGAGTCGGCGCGCCGGCGATGAGACGGAGCCTTGCGTGAGCCCGAGGTTCGCCGTGGCGTGACGAAACCAGGCGCCGCGCGTAACGAAACCGCTAGCTGGTCCGGTTCGTGGCGGTGTGGCGCGGCGACGCCCGCCCCGCTAGGCTAAGGCGATGGACCTCCAGCCGATCAGTTATCAGGCAGGCGGGCGCGCCTTCACCGGATTTCTCGCCGACGGGTCCGGGGCCAGGCCGGCGCCCGCCGTGCTCGTCATCCACGAGGGCGGCGGGCTGACCGGGCATGCCAAGGAGCGCGCCGCCATGCTCGCGGAATTGGGCCATGTCGCGTTCGCGATGGACCTGTTCGGCGAGCCCGGCGCGCCGCTCGAGCGGCTCAGGGAAATCGTCAAGGAGCTGCGCGCCGACGTGGCGCTGTTGCGGGCGCGCTGCGCGGCGGCGCTGGCGGTGCTCGAAGGCCACGCCCATGTCGATCCCGGCCGGCTAGCGGCAATCGGCTTTTGCTTCGGCGGCGCGGCGGCGATCGAGCTGGCGCGGGCCGGGGCGCCGCTGGCGGCTGTGGCCGGTTTCCACGCCGGCGTGTTGCCGGGCACGGCCGAGGACGACCAAGCGATAAGCGGCCGGGTGCTGCTCTGCCACGGCGCCGAGGATCCGGTCGTGCCGGTGGCGCAAATCCTCGATTTCGCGGCGGCGCTGGGCGCGGCCGGGATCGACTGGCAGGTCCACGTTTATGGCGGCGTCGGCCACAGCTTCACCAATCGCGAGATCGACGCCTGGAACCTGCCCGGCTTCCGCTTCGACGCGCAGGCCGACGCGCGGTCCTGGGCGGCGCTCCGGCAGCTGCTCGACGAGGTCTTCTAGCTCTTCTTCGCGGCCTTCTTCGCCGGGGCGCGCTTGCGGGCCGGGGCCTTGGCGCGGGCGGCTTTCGGTTCGGCGGCGCCGTTGGCGGATTTGCGGCGCTTGGCGCCGAGCATCGCGGCGGTGGCCACCCCAGCGGCGACGGCGGCGCCGGCGGCGATCGCCTTCTTCGGATTGTCGCGGACGAGGCCGGCGGCGCGGCCGGCGGCGCGGCGGGCGAGGCTCGGGGTTTCGGCTTCGTCGGCTTCGGCGGTGCCGGCTTGGGGCATGGCGCTGTTGGGAATGCTGGACATGGGGGCGCTCCTGATGTGATCGAATACGAAACGTGGCGGGCGCGGCGGTGGTTCCGCCCGCGCGCCGATCGGTTAGAAGCGGCCGGTGACCGACTCCTCGCTTATGATATTGGTCGATGCCGACGCCTGCCCGGTCAAGGAGGAGATCTACAAGGTCGCCTGGCGGCACAATGTCCCGGTCAGGATCGTCAGCAATGCCCGGCTGAGGGTGCCCGATCATCCGCTGATCGAGCGGGTCACCGTCTCCGACGCGTTCGACGCGGCGGACGATTGGATCGCGGAGCACGCCGGGCCGGGCGCGGTGGTAGTGACCGGCGACATATTGCTCGCCGACCGCTGCCTCAAGGCCAATGCGGCGGCGGTGATCGCGCCCAACGGCAGGCCGTTCACGCCCGCCTCGATCGGGGCGGCGATCGCGACGCGCGCGATCATGGCCGATCTGCGCGCCGGCGCGGACGGGATCATGGGTGGGCCGGCGCCGTTCGCCAGGGCCGACCGCTCGCGCTTCCTCTCGGCGCTCGACGAGGCGCTGGTGCGGGCGAAGCGGGGCTGATCCACATCGCCGCCGCCACTGCGCACAACGAATGGCAAACGCGGCCCGAAGGTTTGCGTTTGTCCTGCCCGGGAAGGGCTGAGGTCTACGCGCCGCGCGAGCGGCTTTGGAAGCACTGGACAAATCAAGCGTGAGACGCCAGCCTCCCCGTTAGGGGGGGTGCGCTTCATGACGAAATTGATTCTGGATGGCTCGAATCTCTGTCATGAAGGTCAGAAGAAGCAAGGCAAGTTCAAATCTCTCGGCGCGCTGCTTCCGTGTTTGCGGGCTCTGCTGGAGAACGAGATCGAAGCCTATGTGATCTTCGACGCCTCGTTCCGATACCGGCTCGAAAAGGATTCCGAGGCGGCGCGCGCGTTCGAGACGCTGCTCAAAGAGGATGAGAGGTTCACGATGGCCCCGGCGGGGACGCCGGCGGACGTGTTCATTCTCGAGTTCGCCGCGCTACGGGATTTCGGCGTCCTCTCGAACGACACGTTCAGGCAATATGTCGAGAGGAAGGGGAAAGACAAGGAACCCTTCTTCAACGGCAAGCCGATCCGGCTGCATTCGTTCCAGATGCTGATGGGCGCCTTCGTCGTGCCCTCGCTGAGGATCAGCTACCTGATCGACGACGACGCGCTGCGCGTCGAGGACATCATCGCGGAACGCGACGGCGCCCCGCGTCCGGCCAAGGCGCCGGCCGGGGCCGCCGCGCCCGCCAAACCCGCCGGTCCTGCGAAAGCGCCGAAGGCGAAGCCCGACGAGACCGGCGGGCAGCCGGAAGCGCAGGAACCGGAGCCGCACGCCGGCCCGGGCCCACTCGACTTCCTGCTCGAGCTCAGCCCGCTTTTTCTGCGCTCGGGCGACGCTTTCGAGGTTTATCGAAATCTCACCGGCAAGCCGTGGAAGGCCGGCAACTCCAGGAAAACCGCCGAGGCCTTCGCCGGCGAATGCTTCAGTCAGGACATCGTCTACGTAGAGCCGGCCGGACAAAAGAAGAATGACGGTTACTTCTTCGATGCACGCTATGGCGCGGCCAAACATGCCGCCGTGCGGGACTATCTGCTGGAGGCCAATCGAAAGATGCTCCCGCTGATCGCCTCGCCGAGAGTCTGCGTTCTCCAGCTTCTCGAATTGATTCACGACCGCGAGCTGGCCGCGGGCTTCGACCTGGGGCAGCTGCGCGGCCGCGCCCAGGCGCTCGGGCTCGCTTATTACGACCGCTATCTTTGGTCCCTGCTGTTTGCGCTGGTCGCCGCCGACGGGCTGCGCGGAACCGACGAAAGCGAAACCGACATCGCCACCATCCTCAAGGGCGAAATGCGGGTCAATCCGGACGAAAACCAATCGGACATGCTCAATTTCTACCAGCGGGGCGTTCTCTATCTGCTTGCGGATTCCGACAACAAGCTGCCCGAGGTGATCCGCGCCAACATGGGCTGGATCTTCCAGCTGCCGAGAGACGACAAGCGGCGGCGGACGATCATCCGGGGGCACCTCGACTGGCTGGCGCTCGACGACACCCAGGTCAGCCCGTGACGCCGAACCAGGCGAAATAGCCGACGACGAGGGCGGCGGTCATCGCGCCCCAGCCCGGCGGCCGATCTTCAGCCTCGCGCGGCGGAACCAGCCGGAAGTAGATCCCGAAGACGATCGTGCCGACGCAGAGCAGCACGACCAGCGCGCACAGCGCCCGGAACAGCAAGGTGGCGACGATCTCGATCCAGCCGGCCTGGGAGTCGATCCAGCGGTCGGCGTCGCCGAGGCTGTAGCCGAGCAGCAGCACGACCGCGCCGATCAGCGCGAAGAGGAGGAACAGGAACAGGTACAGCGCCGCGGCGCCGCGGAACGGGCTGAGCAGGACGCGGAAGATGTTGGCGATCAGGCCCATGATTCCCCGGGGAAGCCAAAGGCTGGTGGAGCTGAGGGGAATCGAACCCCTGACCTCTGCAGTGCGATTGCAGCCAAGGCAATGCCTTCCCTCGTCGAATAGGCGGATTGGTCGAGAAACAGGCCGGGAACGGGGCCTGAACGCAGCGGGATTTGCAATACCGCGCGATACCAGAAGGGCCTCGGCATGACCAAGGCCCTCTGCCTCCTCGCTCTGATCGCCACCGGCGTCGCCGTCGTGGTGATCGAGACGCGCGGGTTTTTGCCGGTCGAGCGGCGGCCTTGGGTGGATCGGCGCTGACATGGCCTATTTCCCCGATTGGGCGACGACCGCCGTTGCCGCCACCATCGCCGCGGCTGTGCCGGGCCTGGTGGTGGACAATTTCGCCGGGGGCGGCGGCACCTCGACCGGGATCGAACAGGCCCTTGGGCGGGCGGTCGATATTGCGATCAATCACGACGCCGAAGCGCTCGCGATGCACGAGATCAACCACCCCGGCACGACCCACATCAAGAACAACATCTGGCGCGTCGATCCCAAGGAAGCGACGCAGGGCCGCAAGGTCGGCCTCGCCTGGTTCAGCCCAGATTGCACCCACCACTCGAAGGCCCGCGGCGGCAAGCCGCGCCTGAAGAGCATCCGCGATCTCTCGTGGGTGGTGGTGCTGTGGGCGCAGCAGGTGCGGCCCGACGTGATTTTCATGGAGAACGTCGAGGAAATCCGCTCGTGGGGTCCGCTCGACGACGACGGCCTGCCGATCAAGGAGCGCGCCGGCGAGACCTGGACGAAGTGGCTCACCGCGCTGCGCAAGGCGGGCTATCGCATCCAGTTCAAGGAGCTTCGCGCCTGCGACTATGGCGCGCCCACGATCCGCAAGCGGCTCTTCCTGATCGCGCGGTGCGACGGCAAGGCGATCCGCTGGCCGAAGCCGACCCATGGGAAGCCGGGCACGCGCGGCGTGATCTCGGGCAAGCTGCTGCCCTACCGCACCGCCGCCGACTCGGTGATCGACTTCTCGATCAAGTGCCCGTCGATCTTCACCCGCAAGAAGGCGCTGGCCGACAACACGCTGCGCCGGATCGCGCACGGCATCATGAAGTTCGTCGTCAACTGCGACGACCCCTTCATCATCCCACTGACGCACGCTGGCGGGCCGGGCCGGGCCTATCCGTCTACTGAGCCAGTGCCGACTATCACCGGCGCGAACCGAGGCGAGCTTGCGGTGATCGCGCCGCACATCACCAAGTTCCGCACCGGCGCGATCGGCCACGACGCCCGCGAACCTCTAGCCACGGTCACCGCCAACAGCTTCGTAAAGCGGCCCGGCGGCGCGCCTCCGCTCGGGCTTGTTGGCGCCACTCTGATCAATACCCGCAATGGCGAGCGCGAAGGGCAGGCCCCGCGGGCGCGCAGCATGAAAGAGCCCGCGCCGACGGTGACGGCGATCGGCAGTCAGGGCGCCGTCGCTGAGGCGACGTTGGAGCGCCTGGCAATCCACGGCCTCGACTGCCTCACCACTGCCCATGTGGTGCAGCACAGCGAGACCCGCCCAGGCCGGAAGCCGAACGCCGGACACGACGCCAGGGAGCCGGTCTCAACGATCGTTCAGAGGGGGCCGCTTCAGGCGCTCGCCACCTCGAACATCGTCAAGCTGAAGGGCACCTGCCGCCACGGCCATCCGAGCGACGAACCGCTCGCCACGGTCGGCGCCCAAGGCACGCATCTCGCAGAGGTCGAGACCGAGCTTGAGCCGCTCCCGCTATCCGAAGAGGCGCTGGTCGGCGCCAACAAGGTCTATGCCTTTCTCCTCAAATACTACGGGAATGAAGAGACCGGGCACGGACTGAGCGGGCCGCTCGGGACGGTCACGACGCTCGATCGCTTCGCCCTGGTCACCGTCACGATCAACGGCGAGCAGTACGCGATCGTGGACATCGGCATGCGGATGCTCACCCCGCGCGAGCTTTACAACGCGCAGGGCTTCCCGCCCGATTACATCATTGAGTTCGAGTATAACGGGAAGCCGCTTACCAAGAGCGCGCAGATCGAGAAGTGCGGCAACAGCGTCTG
This sequence comes from Sphingomonadales bacterium, assembly GCA_034668465.1. Classification (GTDB taxonomy): domain Bacteria; phylum Pseudomonadota; class Alphaproteobacteria; order Sphingomonadales; family Sphingomonadaceae; genus Allosphingosinicella. The sequence continues at coordinate 188,251 of JAXDPI010000037.1, read as the reverse complement.
CCCGCCGATGTCGAGGGCGTTGGTCGCGGCCAACTTCCCGCTGAGCGTGCCCGAAGCGCGAGCCGAAGACGAGAAGGTGGCCGCATGATGCGCCGTCTGCCCTTGCCCTCCGCCCTGCCCCTCGTCCATCCCCACCCGCATGGGCAACAGCGGCCGGATCCAGACTCGTCAGAACATGCCGGCCTGGGTCCAGACCGTCGGCGCGATGCTGGCCGAGGGGTGCGAGGTCCGGGCGATGTGCCAGGTCTGCCGGCGGTGGGAGCCCGTCGACCTCGCCAAGATCGCGGCGGCCAAGGGCCCGGACTATTCCCTGATCGACCGGCGCTCGAGATGCCGGTTCACGCCGGGATGCAAGGGCTGGGTGCGGTTCGCCTATCTGCTCGGCGTGTTCCGGCCGCTTTGGACGACCGCGGCGGCGGAGAGGTGGATGCGAGGGTCGTAGCTGGCGGGCGGGCCGAGTCGACGTCCCCGGCCTGCCCTGCGCGACGGGACGGGCGGCCGTAATGGGCTGGGATTGGCTTATCGAGGGGGATACGCGCTGGCGTGTCCAGCGCGCGCAGCGGAAGAAGCCAGGCCCGCGCATGACGCCGGAACGCGCCGACGCGCTCAGAGCAGCCGTGCGGACAGACGCGACCGATGAGGAGATCGCCGCCAGCTTCGACATAGGGCTCGACATGCTGCAGCGGTATCGGGGGCGGGGATGACCCAGCTCGTCTTCCCAGTCATCGACCCATTCGCCAGCGGCTACATCGAGCGGAGCGCGCGCTTCATAGGCGGCAACCGGATCGAGCTGCGGCGCCGTTGGGCCCACAAGGGCCGGACCGCGGCGGTGATCGGCCACAATCCGAGCGACGCGGGCGAGGACCGGGACGATCCGACGTCGGGATGGTGGATCAAGTGGTTCCGAGAGAATGGCTTTGCCGAGTATCGTGCCGCCAACCTCTACCCGTTCGTCACCTCGTCGCCGGCCGAATGCCGCAAGCGGGCCGACTGGCAGAACAGCGGGCCGGATTGGTACGCGCGCGACGCGATCTGCGACAACTTGGCCGAGCTATGCAAGATCACCGCCGCAGTCGATCAGGTCTTCGTCTGCTGGGGCGCGATCGCCTCCGACGGCGACTGGACCGAGCAGGTGATCGAGGAAATCGCCTGCAACGGCGGCAATCCCGCGCTTTGGTGCTGGGGCTTCAACGCCGACGGCAGTCCGAAGCATCCCATGGCGCGCGGTCGGCACCGGATTCCGTCTGGGCAGAAGGCGCTGCTCTGGCGCGCGCCGCTATGACCAGCCCGCCCAAATCGCGCTGGGGAAGCCAGCCAGGCAAGGAGCGGGGCGGGATGTCGCACGGCGAGCTGGCCTACATCCGCAAGGTCAATCTGGCCCGCAGCGCCGGGACGCAGTCGGCCAAGGACCCGCGACGCGCGGAGACGCATTGCCCGGCCAGCTATGACGAAGACCAACGGAGCTATTGGCTGGCGGCGTTTCGGCGGGAGAGGCGGAGGGGATGAGCGCCGATCCGCTGCCGATGCTGCCGCGCGAGTTCCTGATTATGAACTGCCGCGGCCTCGCCTTGGCGGCCTTCGGGTCCATCGAAACAATTCAGCGCCTCCTTGGATGCGACGCGTGGGAGGCGGCGGCCTTTCAGGGAGATGCAGCCGCTCGGTTCTATTGCCTGCTGGCCGACGTCGCGACTGACCGCGAGCGTCTCCAGCTGCCCGATGAGTAGCGCACCAGCTCTGTGCCGCTGCTGGGTCTGCCTCGCGCTCGATCGCGAGTTTCCCGACGAGGGTCAGCAACTCGCGATGTTCTCCAGCAAGCGAGACGCGCGCGACAGAACGCCGGGTCTCAATTCTGTGAACCTGCGGCAGCACTTTGTGAGTAGGAACAGGAACAAGTGACATACGCAAAGTATAACTACAGTGACAGGTGTTTAAAATGCGGTCCCTAACCGCTCCATCCAGCCACTTATTCGTTCCAAGGACCCGCAATAATGCATTATTTACTTGACGCTAACTTGCTCGCCGCTATTTTCAGTGGCGCCGGCCCCGGGCGAGTTCCGCCCGAGTCGGCATCGAAAGGAATGGGCGAGCTGGGCGGCCCGAATGCCTGGCAGGGAAAGGAATGGACATGACGCAGGACGAGATGAACCAGGTGCGGCGGGGCGATGGCCTCATTGTTAGCTTCGGCGCCAAGATCGGGACGCAGGTCGCCATGGCCCTCGGGCGCAATCGCACCGGCGCTTTGATGATCACGAAATACCGCAAGCGGTCCAAGAGCTGGACGAAGCCGCTGAAGGTGGCGCCGGCCGAGATCGTCGGCCGGTCGCGTGAGTATCAGCACCAGGGCCTGCCCTCGATCCCGACGGAGACCTTGTACTCCTACAAGTAGGCGAAACGCGGGCGCCTCCCCCAAGGGCGCCCGCGTCGGCAGGATCTGGCCTCCCTGCCCTGATGAGCCGGCCATGGAAGGGAATGATGATGTCGAAGCCTATCGCCTATGTCGCCTCGCTCGATTGCGGCAACTGCACGCTCTCCGGCCACGGTGCTACCAAGCGCTCGGCCATGGCTGCCTTGGACGCGGCGATCTTCGAGCATGGCGAGGCCCGCGGTTATCTCGACAATTGGTACGTCCCGCTGGCCGGATCGGTGACGCTGCAGCCTATCATCCTCGGCTCGGCGTGGTGCGACCGCAAGCAGCTCGAGGGCATCAGCGAGAAAGACGAGATACGCGCCCGCGACCCCGACTAGCGCTGGGCCCCAAGTCTCCCCCACCACACGGAAAGGAACGATGATGAGCAAGCAGTGGACTCCCGCCGACGACGCAGCCGCAGCCCGTGAGGGGTGGGGAGTGTTCGAGGTTGGCGGAGAGGTCGATCTCGATGGTCAGTTCGAGATACAGCGTGACGACGAGGCAGGCACGTTCGGCGACGACGAGGCAGCCTTGGCCCATGTGCGCGAGAGAGCGAAGCAAGGCAGCGGCCTGCACCGGCGAGCCCTCGTTCGCACCGTCACCGTCTAGGCGAAACCGGACGAGCCCCACGGCTCCCCGGTCTGGGCGAGATGAGCGCCGCCCACTGATGAGCCTGCTCAACGAAAGGACTGAGACTATGGATACCGTGTTGGGCTCCGCGCCCGCTGCCATCGTGATCCTGATCGCCTTCGTGACGCTGATAGGCGCCGCCGCGGCCCTCATCCCCTCCGACCGCAAAGGAAGATAGGGTCATGTTGGACATTATCGCCGCCACCTTCCCGCGCCTGGTCGTGGCCCTGCGCCGTACCGGGTGCAGCCGATCGGACGCGGCCCGCCTGATCCTCGCCGCCCGCTTCGGCGAGCGCGCCACGGCATGGTGCAGCGAGGATTGCGCCCGGGCTCGCCGGATCATCGGGGCCGCGGTCCGCCAGCGCCGGGCTCGGCTGCAGGGAGGGTGTTGAGATGGCACGCATCCGATGCCCGAACGAGCCCGATCCTCTAGGAGGAGATCTCGTCGGCTGCGGCAAGACGTTCGACGGCGCCTTGGTCGCCGCCGTGTTCGAGGGCGCGGGCCGCGTGGCCGTTCTCGACGCTGGCTTGGCGCTGGAGAGCGTGGAATTCTCGGTCAATAGCTGGCGGGGCGACGATTTCGAGCCGGCCCTGCGCGCGGCGATCGCCATCTACGAAGAGGGCCGAGACGCCGAATGGCGCGCCCAGCAGCAAAAGCGTGGCGTCGCGGCGCGCTACATTCGGCCGGCTCTGCGCCTCGTCGCGGGTGGCCGGCGATGAGCGCGCCGCGAGCCGATTTAAGCCCCGCTGAGCATAGCCCGAGCGCGGCGGCTGTAACCGGAGGCTCGGCCCTCGCGCCACAGCGTAGCGCCAGCGAGGCGGGCGGGAAGACGGCAAAGCCGGCCCGAGGGTCGATGGGCCCAGCCTTTGGCAAGCTTGGGCCCGCTGATCGCGCTTTGCTGACCTCGTCCGCCACCCTTGGGCGCCGAATCAACGTCCAGCGACTCGCGCGCGGCAAGATCGGTGTTGGCATCGACGGCATGCGCTACCCGCTCAGCTTGGCGCGATCGCGAGCGCGGCGCGAGCTTCCCCCTTCGATGGAAAGACAGCCTGACCCCCGTTCGATGGAAAGGCCCGGACTGTGAACGCGCCAGCTCGCGAGCGCCTGTTGCGCCGTTACCTCGCTATGCGTCACCAGCGCCAAGTTGACCGCCTCGCCCTCGATGCGGCCGGCGATTACGTCCGCCAGGCCGATGCGGAGCGGGACGCGGCGAAGGCGGACGCTCGGGCCGCGGGGCCGCCCTTCGCGATCTTCGATCATCTCCAGTACGGCCACCAGGGCACCGGCCCTGACCGGAAGCGGGCGTGGGACAATCCGGGGCTGGGCTTGGTGGAACTGCTGCATCAAGAGCGTGACGCGCGCACCGTTCGGCTCGCCACGGCGGATCAGACGATTGCAACCATGGAGCGGGCCAACGAGCGACTCGCTGACGAGGTGATCCGACTGAGCGGCCGGGCCATCCGGGCCGAACAGGAGCTGCGGCGCCTTCGCGCCCCGCCTCCGCTGGCGATCGCCGACATGCGTGCGCCCCGCGCGATGGAAAGCGATGTGTGCCAATGAACGCGCTCGGCCCGCACCCCGCCCTCCTTCGGCGGAATGACCCCGGCCCGGAACTGTGTCAGCTCGTCGGAGATTGGCGGGGCAAGATGCCCGCCGGCGGCGCGATCGTGGAGCCCAAGCTCGACGGCATCCGTGCCTTGTGGATCGATGGCGAGCTCGTCACCCGCGAAGGCACGCCCATCGCTGGCGCCGAGCATATCGACGCGCGGCTGCGCTGGCTCGAGCGCGAGGCGTGCGTGCCGCTCTTCTTCGACGGCGAATTCCTCGTCGGCGGCACGTTCGCCGAAACGCTGGCCCATTTCCAGGCCCGGGGCGGCAACGGCGTCGCCGGCACGTTGCACCTCTTCGAGGGAATAACGATGCGGACGTGGCGCGGCGAGGATCCGTGCGAGACGCTGGAGGCGCGCCGGATCAAGCTCGACGCGATGCTGGCGGGGAAAGCGGATGCCGCGGTTCGGCCGATGCCCTGGTCGTGGGCCAACGACGCCGATGAGGTCGCGGCCAAGGCGCGCGAGTTCATCGCCGCCGGCGGGGAGGGCGTCGTCGTCAAAGACCCGCTCGGCACGTACCAGCGGCGCCGGTCGACGGAATGGCAGCGGATCAAGAAGGCGATGACGCTGGACCTGGTCATTGTCGACGCCGTGCCGCAAGCCGATCGGGCATGGATGCTCGGCGCGCTGGTGCTCGACTATCGCGGCCGCCGGGTCCGGGTCTCGGCCGGCTTCTCCGACGCCGAGCGGATGGCGCTGTGGCGCGACAGGGCTCAGCTCGTCGGGACTGTGGCGGAGATTTCTGCTATGGAGGTGACTGAGGCTGGCTCGTTGAGGCAGGCGAGATTCGTCCGGCTGAGGCCCGACAAAGGAGGCGTCCGATGATCGCAAGAATTCTGGCCTCGCGGCCTTTGCGCAGTCTGCTGCTTATTGCGGTGGCGCTGGTCGGTTGCGCGCCCTCCACGTTCCTTCTCGGCCCCCTCATTCCGCCATCCCATCGGCAGGTGATTCTGGTCGAACTCGGCATGCTCCAAGGCGTGCTCGCCGTCTGGGCATGGATAATCTACGATGACTGAGGCGCTTAGGCAGGCCCGGTTTGTGAGGCTGCGGCCGGATAAGAGGGCGTGATGGATTGGTGGCTTGGCCTCGGCCTGTATGTGATCGGGATGCTGGCGGGCATCGCCGCCATGACCGCGCGGGTGGTAGACCGCAAGGGCGCAGCACAATCAATCTTGCTGGCTGGGCTCCTTGTCGCCGTCGCCGTGATCCGATTGAGCCGCTGAGCGGCAGGGAAAGGAAGGGAAGATGGGCGAGGGCAAAACTGCTGCGCGCGACCGAATGATAATCGACGCGCTGCTTGCAGGCGCGACGGTCAAGGATGTGGGAGCTACGCTGTCGATCGGAGAAGCTCGCGTCCGGCAAATTTGGAACCGCTATTGTCGGAAGGAACGCAGCGCCGGACGCCCGGGCCCCGTTGCGCCCGGCCTGAAGCGATATGTCGCCGCGAGGGGGGTTGCGCAAATATGACCGCCACCTTCACCCCCACCCGCCTCGCCTGCTCCCACGGCCCCGACCTGTGGTTCGATGGAAAGCTGATCGGGCAATACTCGACGCAGCGAAAGGACGGCGGGAAGGACCGCTGGACAGAGCTGCGCCTGTGGGAAACCCCGGCCGGCAACTGGGTCGCCGAATCGGTTGGCTGCTCCACGCGGGAGAATGAGGGGGTGATCAGGGAGGCGCGGGTGATTGAGCGGCCTGTTTCCGTCCGGCTCGTTAGGCCAGATCGTCAGGGGGAAACGGTTCGCATTCTGACGAGTCCTGCAGAAGTCGACGCCGCCATGGACGCTTGGAACTGGACCACCGCCGCCAAGGCCTTCGCGCGCGAACTGGGGTGGGATGTGGTCAGGAGGGTGGAATGAGGCCGGAGCCGACCGAGGCGGACCTACAGGAGGCCGTGAGACGTGCTGAGGCCGCCGGGCTAAGCGTGAACGCGGCCAACCCCTATTCCCATGTCACGGGGCCAACGGTGCAGGCTGGCGGGCTCTTGTTCGGCTCATTCGCTTTCGTCGACTTTGCCGCGGCGCTTGAGACGCTCGCCTGATGCCCTTCCGATGGAAAACGCCGACTCGCCGCGGACGCTGGCTGCCGACGCGCAAGGAGGCCGGCGACGCGGCCGTCAGGGCGGGCGTCGCGAGCCGAGACGAGTTCAGCGGGCAGCCATATCTTCATGTGCTGAGCGAGATTGAGGAGAAGATTTGATGCCTGAACCGCAGTTTCGCCAATATCTACAGGGTGCCGATTGGGATGGGCGTTCCGCTGGAGTGACCTTAGGCAGCGACACCGACATCCAGCGTGAAGTGTTCAACTTCGGGCGCGACGGGATTCGCCTTTGGGTCGATGGGCGCGTCGCCCAAATCATGACCCTCACTGTCATTCCCGATGGCGGCCTCCAGATCAGCCTTCGTGAAGTGCCGCTCTGGGCGATGGCGCCCCCTTCGAGGGAATGACGGCCCTACCCCCGTTCGATGGAAAGTGAGGTGCGCTTCCGATATTCGTCCCGCAAATGAGGGAGCAAAACCGGAAGCGGAACGCGAACCGCGCCGTATGACGGGCCGAGCCGGATGATGTGCAAGCCTAGAAAAGTGGGAGGCGGCAGGGATTCGAACCCTGGATTCTCTGGCCAGCCGCACGCGGGCTATCGGCCATAACTTTTCGCGTGCTCACCGTTCAGCCACTCCGGCACCGCGTCCCGCTGCGGCATCTACGCCGCCGGGCCGATTCGGTCAACGCGCCTCAGAACATGCTCAATATCTCGAATTCCTTGTCGTACCGAATTCCGGCCGGAGTGTCGCGGGCATGGGTCGCGACGAGCGCGTTCCGCATCCGCCCGAAATAGGTCTTGCGCTGGCGATAGACGCCCGACGTCGGATCGAAGCACCACAGCACGACGCCGCGCTTGCCGAGCGCCTCCTCCATCGGCCCGAACTTGGTCTCGTAATCGGCCTCGCTGAGCCAGCCGAGCCGGAACGACAGAGTGCGCCAGATCAGCCCGTCCTGCTCGTCGGCGATGCCCCAGCGCGTGAAGTCGATCGCGCCAAGATCCTCGGTGCCGCGCGCCCAGCCCGGATTGTACCAGTTCGCCGGCGTCAGCTTCTGGCCCATGACCAGCATCGAGGCTTCGAAATCGCCGGTATGGCTGGCGATGTCGATGCGCCACCATTGCTTCGTCTGGACCGACGGCAGCTCGAGGTGGGAATGATAGAGGCCGTCGGTTCGCGTGATCGAGGGCGAGATGAACGGCAGGACGCCGCTGTCATAGTCGGCCGTCCCGTCGACCTCGGCCTGGGTGTCGCCGAGCCGGACCCTGATCGTCGTGGCCGCGATCGCGTTGGCCTGCATGACCGAAACGAAGTCGACCGGCTTGGCCGAGCCGAAATTGCCTCGGACCCACAGGCTCGACGAGCCGCTCGATTTCCACGTCAGCCCGGGTGCCTTGAACTGGCCGAGGAAGCTGGCGGGCTTGGCGGCGAGCTCGTTGCCCGAGGTGACGGTGCCGAGCGGCGTGGGAATGACGGCGAAGGGGAGCGCGATCGCCATCAGGCGAGCCCGGCCTTTTCGAGTCGCTCCTCGATCGCGGCGATGCGCCGACGCTGCCACGCCGCCTCGATCGCGAAGCACTCGTCGTAGCGCAGGCCCCAGCGGTCGCCGGCCTCCTGCACGACGCGGGTTTCGCCGGTGTCGACCCAGGCCGGATATTCCTCCGGCACCTCGACCATCTTCGCCTTGGTCTTGCGGACGCCCTCCTTGTTGGCCCGGCCGTAGGGAACTTGCATCTCGCGGGCGACCTTGCGGGTTTTCGTGACCTCCTCATAGACCGGCTCGGTCGTCCGCTCCCATTTGTCGTAGCAGAGCAGCCCGATCGCGAGCGCGTCGAGGCCGCGGCTCTTGAACACATCGCGGACGCGCTGGGCGACGGCGCCGATATGCCAGCGCGCCGCGTCACCCTTTTCCGCCACCGCATCCCTGAACTTGAACCGGCACCATTCGACCTCACCCCAGGCGTCGAGCCATTCGTCGGGGATCCGGCCGATCTGCTCCTTCTCGCGCTCGTCGGACGTGTTGATCGTGCCGGTGCCGGCGTAGAGCGTGCGCGCGCGGAACGAGGCCGATCCGAGGTCCTGCGCATTGTCGGCCGCGGGGAGGATGTGCCCCGAGGCGTTGATCGAAACCGACGCCGCGCCCGAGATATAGAAGCTGTGGGACGAAGCGCTGTAGCGGGCCGCGTCATAGGCTCCGGCGTTGCGGTTGTAGAATTGGACAAGGCTCGTGTTGGCTGTCGTGCCGGGGACGATCTCGACCCCTTCCGCGGCTGCGTTCGAAACGACGAGCTTGGCGAGCGGGTTGGCCGTGCCAACGCCGACGTTGCCGGACGAGGTGGCGAGGTTCGCGCCGACCGGCACGCTGAGCGACCCGACCAGCGTAAGGGCACCGGCGCCGGTCAGCGTCGCGGCGAGCGTCGTGCCGCCGTAGAACTTGAACGCCTCGGACGTCGTCGGAACGCCGAACCATGTCGCGTTTGTGTCGACGCCGATGGCATAGTCGGTGTGGCTGCCGTCGATCAGGGGATAGAGGACGAGTTTCGCGCCGGCGGAGCGGGTCGTGAAGGCCGGCGCCGCGCCGGTCGTGCCGTTGAAATTGATCCAGTTTCGCGCCGAGCCGATCAAAGAGAGAGACGGGACCGTTGCGCTGCCGGTGCGCGCGATCGTCATCGATCCACCAAAGGCGTTGGTGCCGGTATTGGTAGAGGTCCCGAAGGCTGTATTGCCGGTCGTCGCCACGTCTCCCGTGACATTGAGGCCGGGCGTGGCAATACCGCCCGCACCGATCGTGACCCAAGCCTGCGTCCCTGCATAATTGCCGAAAGCGAAAGCGTCGGCCAGGAACGAGCGGCTACCGGCCGGCCCCGTCCCCCACTTCAGCAGCGTGCCGATGTTGAAGTCGCCCGCGCTGTCCTTGTAGGGGATTAACGACAGCGGGACGGCACGAAAATTGCCCCCGACCAGCCCGGGCAATCTATCGGCAGACGCGAGCGAGGGTGCCGCAGCTTGGCTGCTGAGTTCGGCCATCAGATCATCTCCACATATTCGGCATTGATGGTGACCAGGTCGAGCGCGATCGAGAGCATGTCGGCGTTCTCGGCGACGCACCACGTCACGAAGCTGGTCCGGTCCTTGTCATGGTCCTGCGTGATCTCGACGATCGAGCCGACGAGGTTGGCGCCGCGCTCGGAGTCGATCACCGTCGCGGCCGGCGTGACCTGGCTGAAGTCGAGCGCGCCGGTGAAGTCGACGATCGAGTTGACCGTTGTCCGGAACCGGCGCCGGTCGCGCTTGAGCAGCTTGAAGCGCTGGTCGCACATGATCTGCGCGTCGGCGATGCTGTCGAAGAACGTCTCGACCGGCTCGGCGCCGGTGTCGCGCGCGTCCTCGCCGTAGCGGGTCTTGATCGCGTCGTCGGATGCGACGACTTCCCGGAACTGCTGGCGGATGAAGCCGATCCGGTCGGCCGTGGCTGGCATGGATCAGCCGCCAAACGGACCGGCGGCGATGGCGATGAACAGCAGGCTCGCCAGTACGGCGAGCGCCGCCGCTTTCGCGGTCAGCGAACTGAGCATTTTTCTCCTCCGGTTTCGGTGGTTAGCGCTTAGGCCTTAGACTTTGTCTCGGCGGCGGCGGGACGGTCTGCCAGCGCCTCGGCCATCCCGACGGCGACGGGCGCGATGTGCCGCGTCGCCCAGGAAAGGGTGTGGTCGAGGTGGATCGGGATGCCGGCCTCGAACAGCCGCCGGCAGAAGAACGTATCCTCGCTCCCGGCCACGTCCAGGTCGTCGGTCAGGGCGAAGTCGAACATCGGGTAGATGCTGCGCCGGCCCTCTTTCGTCGCCTGCGCCTCGAGCCGCCCGATGATCGACATCCGCATCAGCACCATCGGAAAGCCGATCTGCAGGGCCTGGGCGACCCGCCCTTCCTCGGCGAACTGTTCCGGCGCGTATATGCGCTCGCCGTCCATCCCTCGCGCTGTAGGCAGATGCGGCCGCGACCTCGTCGGCTGGTTGATCCCGACCACGTCCCGGTCGACCATGAGAAGCCGGACCAGCGCCCACTCCGGAAAGACATGATCGCTGTCGAGCCAGAGCATGTAGTCTGCGCCCGACGCGATGCCGAGCTGAAGCAGGCGGTTGCGCACCATCGGCAGCTTGCCAATCTCGACCTTGGTGGTGAGCCGCGGCACGACCCGCTTGCCCGCGATCTCGACGCCGTCGGTCAGGGTCTTGGCGACCATCGCCGCGAGCGATTGGGCGAACCAGGCTTCGACCGTCCCGTCCGAGGGAATGGCGATGAAGACGTGCATCTCAAGGCCTTAGCGCCGCGGCGCCCCGGGCGAAAGCCGGATCAATCGCCGCTGGGCGGTTTGTAGCGGCCAGCCTCGCGCGACCGGTCGAACGCGGCGCGCCGCTTGTCGATCGCGTCCCTCGTCACCGCGTCGAGCTGCGCTTTCTCGGCCGCGAGTTCGGGCACACGGCCGAGGATGGGTGCCAGCGTGCCGGTGATCTTGTCGAACGTCGGCGAGTTGGCGCCCGCCGCCTTCGCGCCGTCGATCGCGAGGCCAACGAGCTGGCGGACCAGATTGATGTCGAAAGTCATGGCGTGGGCGTCCTTCCGATGCTGGCGTTGACCATTGCGGTCAATTGGCCGGTGTAGGTGTCCGCCTTCGCCAGATTGTCGGCGTAGGCGACGGCATCGCGCGCCTCGAACGCGGCCTCGGCCCGGTCGAGATGATGCTCGATCTTGCAACCCAAGGCCAACGCCCGCCCGCCTTCGTCGGTAATGACCGCGAGGTTGGCGATCACCATCGGGCAGAAGTTCGGACGCGCGGTGTCCTGGTCCTGCGACCGCGCGATCTGGCCGGAGGTAAAGGCCATGGTCAGCGAGTCGGCCGCTGAGGCAGCGAGGTTGTTGGCGGCGGCCAGCTTCGACTGATCGAGCGGCGCGACGGCAGTTGGCGCCGCGCGCTGGCCGAACAGAAGTCCGGCCACGCTCAAGGCCGGAACGCCGACATCACGCAATGTTGCACAGCCGCTCAGCGACAGCGCGACCAAGGCAGCGAGAATGCGCTTCATCGTCTGATCCTTCTCAGGTTGGGGCAATTTTCCCGATCGTCGGCGGTGCAGCGGACATCGTTCGGGCCGTAGCCAGGGGCCATTGCCGCCCGCTCGGTCACCGCCAGCTCGCGGTCGCTGACGTGGCCGCTGCGCATCGCCCGACTTACCATCCGGCAGAAGTCCGACCGCCACTCGCAATAGGCTTGGGCCATGGTGTCGTTCGGATAGTCGGTCTCGGCCGCGACATCGTTCCAATAGGCGTTGTCGGGCTGAGGCGCGGTTTCGGCCGGGCAGGTATGAACGACGCCGTCGCCATCCGCGTCGACGAAGGCGTCGTAGTCTCCGGTGCAGAAGTCTTCGAGCGTCATGACGACGCGATCCGGGCTGGGCGGGTTGTTCTCCTCACCGCAAGGCTCCGTGTCCCGAATGCCGAACGCGCAGCCGATCTGAGACAGGTGGCGCTCGATGCGGCGCAGCTCGGCGGGCGTGACAATGCCGTCCGCCCGAGCTCGACGTGTCAGCGGGCAGATTTCCGCCTGGCGCTCGCAATAGAAGCCCTCCCAGTCGTAGCGGATGCGGGCTTCGTCGGCGGGGAGTGGAGCGCTGACGAGCGCGAGGGCGATCAGAATCATGGCTTGGTCTCCTCAGTAATTGTGGCGGCCTCATTTGCGGCCGCGTCGGCTACTTGGTCGGCCGCCTCCTTGGCGTCTCGCGGCGCGGGAGTGGCCGGCGGCGGTGGTTCGACCGGAGCAGAGGCGTGAAGCCTGTCGCTCATCTGGCCAACCTGCTGGTCCTGCCAAGCGGCCCGAATCGCGCCGACGATCTCCCGCGAGAACAGCAGGAGGCCGGTGGCGATCACGTTGAGCAGCCCTTCGCTGCCCTCGCCGGTCTCGGGCATGCCCCACAGGACGATCGCCGTGCCGAGGCCGATCAGGCCGGCGATGCTGAGGCCGGCAAGGACAAAGAGGGCGAACTTGTCGAGCCGGTTGTCCTTTAGGCGGTCCATCATCCGCCCCCGCGGAGCGGCGGCACCCGCTTTAGGTGCCGCCGAGCCTGTCGCACGGCGAGCCAGTTGTTGAACCGGTGCCGGGACATGCGGCCGACGAAGTAGACGGCGCAGCCGAGCCGGAGCAGGGTGCCGCTCCAGTCTTCGAACGGCGTCGGCGCCACCGACATGATCGGACCGATGGTAAGGATGCAGCCCGCGCCGACGGCGCCCATGCCGACGCGCTCGACAACGGTGAATCTCTCGGGCTTGCGCGCCAGCATGTATGCAAGGATGGTCGCGGCGAGCAGGCCGCTTGCCATGTTGATAATCGGCCAGGCCGTCATTTCGGCTTCTCCTCGTTTTTGACGCCGAAGAAGCTGCCGAGCCATTTGACCCCGACCGGGATGAGGACGTTGGAACCGGTCGCCATCATATAATAGAGGCCGCCAAGGATACGCGCGTCGACCGGTCCGTCCCCGAATATCAGCTTCGCCGCCCACGGACCGACGAAGATCGCGAACGACGCGCCGGCTGTGAGGGCAAGGACGATCTCCCACCGCGTCATATCTTTGAACGGACGGAATGACAGCGCGGTCAGGGCGCCGCCAAAGCTCGCCAGCAGGGTCCAAACGAAGGGGTGACTGCTATGCGGCATCGGCCTCCCCTTCCCTTGATGTTGCCGGGCCGAGCCGCTTCGCGACCAGCTCGGCGATGATCTCGACCACTCCGCCGGGCAGCGACGCAACGAACCGCTCCGCCGCCTTCCGCTCGCGCGCGGCATGGTCCGCGACCCGCGCGGGATCCTTACGCCAGCGCCGCGCACGCAAGTCGTAATGCTCGGTCGCGAGGCAGCCGTGGCGCGACACCTTGACCTCGCGAAGGCCGTCCGGGTTCGCTCCGCCCTCGGTCGGCGAGCGGCGGCCGACGGTGCAGACCTGCTCCGCGATCGTGCCGTCGGCGCGGTAGAGGAGCCACTTCATGCCGCCACCGCCACGCTGCAGGTCGTTCCGTCGAACTCGATGCCCCCGCCGCTGGTTGGCAGCGCGGCCCATAGCTCGACGTCGTAGTCGCCGTTGGCCGGCGCCGCGGTCTGGTTGCAGCTCACCGACCCGGGCGAGGGATTGTCGACGTCGGCGACCGACGTTGAGCCGGTGACGGGTGAGCCGAAGTCGGTCGGCGAAGCGAAGTTGGTTCCGGCGACGGCGTAGCGCCACTTCAGCGCGGCCGCCTTGGTCCCGCCGCCGATCACATAATATTGGTAGCCGGGCGCGGCGTAGGCGCGGATCGTCTCGCCCGTTGCCTTGGTGACAGTGATCCGGGCCCCGATCCTGACGTAGGTCGTGCTGCTGATCTGGTCGGTCGGCCCGAACGAGCCGGACTTGTTGCCCGTCCCGCCGCCTGTTCCGGTGCCGCCGGTCGGAGGCTCGGCGTCGGCCCGGGTGAACGGGATGCGCTGGACCGGCTGGGCCACCCCGGCGACGGTAACGGCGAGGTCGATCCAGCCCGACACTGCGGACATGGCCGTCACCGTGATCTTGCCCTTGTCGACGCTGCCGCCGGTATTGTTGATCGTGGCGGTGACGTTGACCGGTGTCCCGATCGAATAGGTCGTGGCGGTGTCGGTCCGGATCGAGACGCCGCCCCGGGTCACGATCGGCGTCAGGACGCGCGGGAACGCGCTCGAGGGAATGACGCCGAGATAATCGGCGCTGAACGTCTGCGGCGGCGGCGCGACGACGGCGATCTGCGTGTTCGCCGTGACGTCGCCGCCCATGATCGACCAATAGGCGTTCGACGTCGCGGGCAGGGTCGGCGGGGCATGGCCGCTGGCGCGGGTGTCGAACTGCCACAGCCAATTGACGCCCTGGTCCTGCACGAAATTGCCGTCGGTGTAGATCTCGGTCGCGCTGTAGGCGCCGCGGTCGCGCAGCGGGCCGAACGTCGCGATCTCGTCGGCGCTATGGACGCGCCACGATCGGGCCCCGCCCATGGCGATGCGCCAATACGGCGTCGAGACGTCGGCCTCGACGTTCTGGGTCACCAGCGGCAGGGCATGACCTTGCGCGTCGAGCGTGATCGCGGGCGCGCCGGCCGCAACCTGCACCACGAACAGCTTGCCGAGCCAGGAGATGCCGGCCTGGGCGTTGCAGGGCCGAGCAAGGCGGCGCGCCACGTCGAGCACGCTGGCCTGCTCGGTCAGGTAGAGGTTGATGTAGCCGTGACCCGGCAGCAGCACGTAGAGAGCGTTATCCAGCGCGGCGAGGCTCGTCGTGTCGATCAGCGCCGCATCGACTCCGGCGTGGAGCGCGATGCGGGTGACGATGTCGCCCGTCATCCTGAGCCAATTGCCGCTTTCGACGTGGCCGTCGACGTCGGCCGTGATCAGGCCGTAGGCCGGTGCGCCGAGCCGGATCAGACCTTCGGCGATGCAGGTGCCCCAGCCGCCGCCCGGGATCGTGGCGGCGAGCAAAGCGGCATAGCTGGCATAATTGCCGGTCGAGGCGCCGAAGTCCTCGCCGCGCTCGAACAGGGCGACGACGGCCTGGATCGGGCCATAGGCCGAGACCTGGTAGACGTTGTCGACCGCATTGATGAGCACCGGCTCGACGTTGAGGCAGCGGCCGAACAGCCACGGCTTCGCCTTGCCCTTGAGGTTGGCGTCGCCCTCCGCGCCGCCTGTTCCGGCATAGGTCGCGGTCAGAGCGTCCGCCTCGAACGGCTCGGTATTGACCGCGGCGGTGAGCTTGAGCGCCGTGCCGTCCGCTTCCCAGCGCTGGACCTTGCCGACGAACCAAGTGCCCCACGGCCACGCCGCGCCCGGTTCGCCGCGGTAGAGGGTGACCGGGGCGCCGGCCCAGAGGTAGCGGCCGACATTGGCATCGAGGACGCCGCCGAGCTGGAGCGTGAACGCGACTTGCCCCGGCTCGACGTCCGAGCTGAAGTCGCCGTCGAACAGCTTCATCGTCTGCGTCGGCATGGCCGACATTGCCGGGAACCAGGTCTGGCCGTTCAGGCCGGTAATGTCCCGGTTCTGCGCCGAGGCGGCGCGGACATAGGGCCGGGTATCGGTCGCGGCGTCGCGCGGGGTGAGCTGGGCGAGCAGGGCCGCCATTAGAAGTTCACGATCGCGCCGTAGTCGTGGGACGGCTCGCCGCCGGCCGACGCGCCCTGGCGGACCAGCGCGCCGACATTGTCATTGAGCGCGTCGAGCCGGCCGCCGAGCTCGGAGACCAGCACGCCGCCGAGCCGGTCGATCGCGGTGACGGTCTGGGTGTCGCCCGCCGTCACGGTGTCGGCGCCGAGCGGGCCGGGCCGGGCCGTGACGATCGAGATCAAATTCTCCTGCCCGGCCAGCGCGTCGCGGGTCAGGCGCGTCACTTCGTCCAGCGCCTGGAAATACGGGTTGGTCGAGCCCGAAATCTGCCGCTGCAATTCAAGGACGAGCCGCGCCGCCTCGGCGAAGGCGTCGTAATCGACGGTCCGGTCCCCGGCCGCGACGCGCGTCGCGAGCGGGTCATATTTGGCATGGGCGGCGGCGAGGCGCTCCCTAAGCGAGATGGCGTCGTTGTTGACGGTGAGGTCGTCGAGCAGGGACTTCAGCGCCGACGTCATCCGCTGGCCCGCCTGCGTGATCGCATCGGCTCGTTCCAGCGCGTAGAGCTGCTCGAGCTGGGCATATTCCTCGGCGCTGGCCCCGGCATCGGCAAAGACGCGCTTCAGGTTGGCGAATTCCTTGTCGAGGGTGTCGAGCGCGGCACCGACCGGATCGAGCCGGGCCTTGAGCCGCTCGAACACGCCCTCGAACTTGAGGGCTTTCTCTATTCCGCTATCGATGTCCTTGGCGGCGCGGAGCAGGGTCTGCGTGCCTTGGCGCAGGCCCTCGATTACGCCATCCTTGATCAGGTCCAGCACGGCGGCGCGGACCGCGGCCTCGGCATCCTCGCCGAAGTCGATCGCGCCCTTCTTGGTCTTGGTAATGCCGCGCCCGGTCGGGTCGACCCGGTACTTGCCGTCGCGCATCCCGATGGAAACGGCGCCGGCCGCCGCGTTGACCGAGCCGCCGAACAGCTCGGCGATACGCGCCACGGTGGAAAGCACGGAGTCGGCCGCTGTCGTAGTTTGGCCCCGCACGGTGCGCGACCCGGTCGAGCCGGTCACGGCAAGGTTGCCGCCCGCTCCGGCACCGATCGTCGAGGAGGCGCGCGGCGGGGAGAAGAACAGGGAGCCGAGCGCCGTGCCGGCGACGCCGAATGCGGAGAGCGGATTCTGCCGCAGCCCCAGCAGGCCTTCGAGCTTGGTCTGGATCGGCTTGAAAAAGGCGTTGTACATCGAGGCGCCTTCCAGCGCGCCGCTGATCAGGTTGCCGATCGTCGCGCCGAACCGCTCGCCGAACACTTGGGTCGCAAGCTCGGTCGCCATGATCCTGGCGAACTGGCGCGGGCTCATCCGCTCGGTCGGATCGGTGCCGCGCTGGGCCGTGACGACGATGTCGCCGTTGTCGTTCGCCGCAGCGGCTCGGGCGGCGCTGTCCATCGAGGCGCGGCTCAGCACGTTCGCCAGCGCCTCCCCGGCCCGGGGAGCGGCATCGCTGAGACTGGCGATGACGGCGTCGAGGTCGTGCAGCCCGGTGCCGAGACGCTCGATCGCCGCCGTGGTCTGAGCCGCCTGCTCAGGGAACCGGAACGTCGCCGGGTCGACATCGCGGCCGGCGACCCTGACCCGGTAGTGGAGGTGCGGCCCGGTCGCATGGCCGGTCTCCCCGACGTTTCCGACCACATCGCCCGCCGTGACGGTCTGCCCGGCGCGCAGCGAGGATTGGCGGATCAGGTGCGAATAAGACGAAACGATGCCGCCGCCATGGTCGATGACAACGTTGTAGCCGCTGCGCGCGTCGTAGCCGACCGTGACGACCCGGCCCGAAGCGCGCGACGTGACGGCGGTGCCGAGTGCGGCCGCGATGTCGAGGCCGGCCGAGTTGCGCGCGAGATGCTGGGCGAAGGTGTTGGTGATGCGGCCCTGAACCGGCAGGCCGGATAGCGAGCGCGATGCGGCGGCGCCGACACCGCTCGCCGCCGCCGACGGGACGGCGGACAGCCGGTCCGCCGCGACGTCCACGGCCGAGCCGAACCGTCCGAGCCGGTCGATGACCTGGTCGATCGTGTTGATCTCGGTCCGGTGCGCCGTGCCGAGATTGGCCATTTCGGCGCGCACCGTTCCGATCGAGCCAGCCATCTCCTCATTGGCCTGCCGGACTCTGTCCCGCCCGGTGATCTGATCCTCGAGCTGGCGGAACGTGTTGCCGAACAGGCGCTCGACCAAGGCCTCGGCACTAAGCTGTCGGTAGGCTTGCGCGATGCCGGAGATGCTCGACAGGGCGTGCGCCGGCGCTGCGGCGATGTCGACGAGGCTGGAGCGGACCTGCCCGGCGAAGTTGAGATAGAGCTGCTGTCGGGCGCGAATGATTTCGAGCTGCCGGGCCTGCTCGCTCAGCGCGACGACGCTGGCGAGGATGACCTGCTTGCGCTCCTCGCCGAGCGGGCCGAGCTGCTCCTCGAGCCGGTGGATGATGCCGAGCGCATCGGCCTCCTCCTGCCGGCCCTGCGCGACGAGCTGGCCGACTGCATAGGAGCGGACCTGATCGGCGAGGAACTCGCGATAGGGCCGGACCAGCGCGTCGGTCACGGTCTGGCCAGCCGCGGCGATGCGGGGCGCAAGGTCGGGGAATTGCTGCGCCGCCGCTTCCAGCTGCTCCAGCGCCAGCGTTGCGCGCTGAACCAGCTTCGGCGCCTCGCCGAAACCTTCCGTGATCTGCCGGATCAGCCCGTCGCGGATCGAGGCGCGCGCCGTCTCGGCGCCGCGTTGCATCTCGTCGAAGCGGGGCAGCTTGCGGCGCTGCGCCTCGGCCAGGACCTGGTCGAGCTCGCGCACGGCCTGAACCGCGCGGTCGACGAGCCGGGGCTGGTCGTTCCACGCCTCGTTGATGCGCGTGATCTGCTCGATCGAGGAGGAGGCCTGCTCGGGGCGGTGGTCTTCGCGCGGGCGGCGCTCATGACCGGTGCGGCGGAGCGAGGGATCGAGACGCCCTTCGTCGAGCGAGCGCGTGGTCAGCTCCGCAATTCGCTGGTTCGCCTGTCCGCGGGCTTGGTCGATGACCGCCTGCCGGAAGTCGTGGGCGGAGAGGCCGGCCGAGCTACGGGCAAAATCGGGCCGCGCGCTCGCGGCGAGCGCGGCGTTGCGCGCCGCCTCCAGCGCCGTTTCCGCGCTCCGGCGCGCTGCGTCTCCGCTGGCCGCGTCGAGCCGCTGCTGCGCATTCTCGATGGCCTGCAACAGCTGCCGCTGCTCGCCGGCTGCTCGTTCCAGAGATTCGAGACGCTGGCCCGGCGTGCTGCCGCGCAACGGAGAGAGGTAGGCGCCGATATTTTCGCCTATCGAGGTCGGCTCGGTGCCCTCGCGGAACAGCCGTCGGGCGTTCTCCTCCTGCTCCATTCCCTGCAATTGGAGGTTGAGGGCCGTCACCCGGGCATTGAGCCGCATCAACTCGATATGCTCGCGCAACGCGCCGGCCTGATCGCGCAGCTTACCGGTCGTCATGTCGAAAATCTCGCCGAGCGCGCTTTGCGCCTCGCCAAGCCCGTCGGTCGCGTGCTGAGCGTCCTCGGCCGCGCTAGAGGTGCGGTTGAGGCCTTGGATTAGGTAGCCGAGCGCGGCGACTCCGAGGAAGATCGCGGTGCCCCACGGCCCGGCGATGAACCGGCCGAATGCCGCCGCGCGCCCGGTCATCTGCGACATCGCGAATCCAAGTTGCGAGCCTTGCTGAACAAGTATAGTTAAAGCGGATGTTCCCATCTGCGCTTGGATAGCCACATCTTGAAGCTGTTGCCCAACTTGGACCATAGCAAATCTCGACGCTCTCGCACTATTTGAGTAGGCATCTTGTGAATTGACTAGTTGCCTGTTAGCTCCAATTACTGCGGTGGTGCGCGACGCGGTCTGGTTCAGCTCGGCCTGGACCCGCTCCATCGAGGTGGCGAATTGATTTTCGGCGGCCGCGTTATCCGCCGCCTGGATCGCCGCGGCCCGATAGGCCTGAATGAGGACGCGAGTCTGCTCCGACATGTCGCCCGTGGCGCGCGCCGCACGTTCGGCGGCCGTCGCGACCTCACGCAGCGCGATGGCCTGAGCGTCGGCCGCTTGTGCCGCGGCCCGATATTGTCCGACGCCGAGGTCAAGGGAGCCGCCGGCGTTGCGGGGCATGGTGAGGGCGCGCTGGGCGATGCCCTGGATTTCGGAGAAGCTGGTCTCAAACTGGCGCCGGGTGCGATCGGCCGAGGCTGCGGCCTGCTGCTCGAACTGCGCAAAGCCGCTCCCCGGCCGGTACTCATCGGTGATGAATGCCGGGAAAATCGAGCTGCGGGAGGCCACTTGCTACCTTTCGAAGCCGTCGCGGGCCATGGCGGCGATCCGATATTCGGAGAGCCTGGCCTGCTCGAGCGAGATGATCTGGCGCGCGTCGACGGATGCCGAGCGCGAGGTGTTGCGGATGCCGACGAACGCGACGATGAAATCCCGGCGTTCGCGGCTGCCGCCGATCGCGCCGCGACGGGGCAGGCGCCGGGCCCGCCCGCGCCGGCCGAACCGATCGACCGTGACGCTGCGCACGATGAGCAGAGCTTCGCCGCGGTGGCGGCCCGGAATCTGGACCAGCGGCCCGATCCGGTTTTCGAGGCCGGAGCGCCGATACAGCGCCGGCGTCATCCGGTAGCGGCCCGCGCGACGCGGGATCTCGTCGGTCGCGATCCAGAGGAACGGGCCTTTGATAGGCCTGATCTCGGCCCCCTCGGTCGCCGAGATGACGGCGCCGACGGTGCGCTCGGATTTGCCGCGAATGGCGACCCAGCCCGATGCCCGATAGCCCTCGGCGCCGCGCCGATGCACTCCTCGCCCCTTGCGAAGATCCGATCCTGAGGTAATCGCCCCACCGAGCCGGCCGGGCATCGCCGCCTTGATCTGGGCAGCGGCGGCGCGCGCGGCTTGGTCCGTGGCCTTCAGCGACGCCTGCTCCATCCGCTGGATCGAATGGCGCCGAAACTCGGCGAACTGGCCCGGGCGCCCGATCCCGAACCCCCGACCCGCCATCTCACCCACCCTTCTTCTGATCGTATTTCTGAAGCGTCGCCCCGATCACGCCGAACGCCGCGACGAGCTTGACCGGCTGGTCGAGCAGGACGCGGCCGTCGGGCCATTCCGTGCCGGCCAGGCCACCGCTGCAATGGCGATACAGCCGGACCAGATGCCAGTCCTGCGGCCCGACCAGCTCGGCGAAGGTCCGCTTGCCGGTCGAGACGGTGCACTCGGCGCCGTTCTCGTCGGTCAGGCTGTTGCCGAGGGCGTCCTTGAGGACTTGGACAATCTGGCCCGCTTTGATTTGGAACTCGCCGACGTCTTCGACTTGGCAGCCGCCGTTGGCTTCGACGGTGTCAGCGTCGAACCATTCAGGGCGGGCGTCGAGGGCGGCGGCGAGACGGAGTTTTTTCTTTCCGTCTCCGTCAGCAAGAGGCGGAGATAGGCGGCGCTGGCGACTTCGGCGAAGGCGGTTCCGGGCTTGCCGACGCCTTCGACCTTGGCCTCGCCGGCCTTTTTCTCCATCCCCGCCAGCTCGGTCTCGACATCGTCGATCCGCAGCAGGGGGACAGAGCCGGACTCGCGGAGATAAGCCGTCTCCAGCCCGGTCCAGCCCACCACGAACATGCTCGCCGCGATACGGCCGCTTTCGTCGCTGAAGCGCTGGTTGTCGGCCGCCATGGCGCTGAGAGGGGGCCAGGCCCGCATCAGGCGGCGCGTCAGCTCGGCGACGAACTCGGCTTCGACGACGTCGGGCTCTCCCTTCTGGTCGCACAGGGTCCAATAGGATACGAGCCGCGCCGCGTTGGCGGGATAATCGTCGACCGACCAGAGCGCCGCCAGCCCCTTCAGCATCTCGGCGCGGAACGCCTCGGTGCTGTAGAACTGGAGCCCTTCGGCCATGAGCCGATATTCGAACTTCCGCAACTCGCGCCCGTTCGCCGGTCTGAGCAGGAAGACCGGCGGGACGGGGGCGTTCTTAAGCGAGGGTGGAGTGAATTCCTCCAACTCGTCGGTTGAGGCCGGTACGGCCATTTTGTGTCCCCTCAGGTGAATTAATAGCCGGTCGGGAAGACCAGCCCGATCGTCTTCTCCGCCCCGTCGACATAGGCGTCGCCCTGGGTCGTGAAGAAGTCGCCGCCGGCCTGCGTCTCCGGAAAGTTGAACCGGGCGTCGGTCGCGACGAAGCCGACATAATTGCCGGCGGCGAGGCCGTAGAGCGCCTGGATCGGATAGCTGGTCTGCGCGGCCGCGGCGGCGAGGAAGTCGAAATACGACGGGGCCTGCTGGTTGAGCGAAAGCTGAAGCGACCGCCTCGTCTCGGTGAGCTGGGCCGGATCGAAGCCGTTGGTCTTGTTCGGGTTGGGCGGGAAGCCGGCCTTGATGCCGAGGTCGAGCGAGATCGAGGAGCCGCCCATGGCGAGGCCGGCGATGTGGAGTTTGCCGCCCTTGAATGGGGGAATAGCGAGGGTCGAGCTGACCACGGGCGCGGCTTCGGCGAGGTTGCTGTAGGCGTCGCCGGTGAACGTGACCGACAACTTGGGATAGTCGGAATTGCCGGGCGCGCTGGTCGGGAACATGAGCCGCGCGCTGGACGGCGCCATGTCGACGAAATTGTAGCGCCGGCTGCCCTGCCACAGCGCGAGGCTCAGCACCGGCGGCGTGCCGGTGGAGGCGAGCGTGTAGGCGAGCTGCTTGGGGATCTGGTAATTGCCGGTCGGGGCGCCGGCGAGCGTTTGGGCGAGACCGGCGGCCTTGGCGGCGCTGTAGGAGCGGATCATCACGAAGCCGGTCGGTGCGGCCCCTTCGCTGGCGAGCAGGAGCGCCAGGCCCTTGTAGAGGTCCAGCGTCCCGACGGCGGTCGCGCCGAGTGTTGCGACGGTCGTGGTCGAGCCGCCGCCAAGAGCCTCCGGCGCCGCCGGGATGGCGGAGGAAAGGATGTTCTCGGTGAAGCCGAGCGCCCGCAGGACGCGGCCGGGGATGAACGCGTCGGCGGCGGGCGGTGCCGCACCGCCGGGACCGCGCAGGAGAATGTCGAAGGTGACGTCGTAGGTCGCGCCGAGGACGATCGGACCGTTGCGGTGTATCGTGCCCGTATATTCCGGATTGTCGGTCTGGATCGCGTTCGGCCGCCAGGAAAGGTTGGCGACGGGAATCGCGTCCGCGCTGGTCGGCGAGGCATAGGTGGCGGGCGCGCTCTGCGCCTTGATGGCGAGCGCGGAAAGGGCCGTGAGGTCGGTCATGGCGGGAAGCTCCTTGGAGAGGGACTATTCGGCGGGCGCGTCGGGCGAGGCGATCGGCGTGCCGTCGCGCATCGCCTCAATCGCCTCGCGCATGCGGGCGTTGCTCGCTTCGGCGAAGGGGACGGCGTTGCCGTCGGAGTCCTGCGCCCATTGAACGTTTTCGGCCGCGCTAGCGGCGACCAGCGCGTCCTTGTTCAGGCCGACGAGGCTGGGCAGGGCGGCGGCGGACTCGGCGGCGCGGGCCTGCGCCTCGTCGGCGGACAAAGCCAGCGTGCCCTCCACGATCGCGGCGTTGCGCGCCTTGTCGGCGGCATGACCGGCGGCGAGCGCGTCATTGAGCGCGTTGAAATCGATGCTGGCGGGCGGCAGCGGAACGGCGTCGGCATGGACTTCGGCCATGATGGTCTCCTTGGGTCGGGTCAGGGAACAAGCCCCGCCGCGCCGATGATCGTGCGGTGATCGCCGAGCGGGGTCAGGAACAGGATGGTGATCGACAAGGGCCGCGAGCCCTCGTCGCAAAGCACGTCTTCGCCGCCGCCGGACGAGTCGACATCGATGTCCTGCGCCAAGCCGCCGAGCGTGCGGTCGGCCCAGAGCGCGGCGACTATGTCGGCCTCCATCTCCCGCAGCCGCGCGCCGTTGGTCGACGCCGCCTCGACCGCAACGATCATGTCGAGGTCGATCTGGGCGCGGTGGAGCACCTCGTTTTGCGAATGCTGCTCGAACTGCGTCCGGCGCTGGAGAATGTTGATCGCGCCGGTGGCAAGCTCGGCATTCTCGAACGGATTGTCGTCGGCCCGGTCGGTTTCGATTAGGCCAGCCGCTCCGTCCAGCGCCGTTTCCAGATTCGCCAGAACCTTCGAGAGCGCGGCGACCGGATCGGGCATGTCAGGCCGGCTTCGTCTTCAGGCCCATGAGCCAGTTCATGCCCGTCTCGTCGAGCATGGCCTTCTTCGGCAGAAAGACCTGGCCCGGCCGGCGCGGCAGCACGATCTCGTCGGTTGCGCTCCAGACCGGCACGTCGGCGACCGCGACCTCGACGGCGCAGTCGCCGCCGACGACGCGCGAGCCGGCCAGCGCCTTCTCCTGATCGTCATATTCGACCAGCGCCGCGATGGGCAGCGCCGACCCGCCCGCCGGGGTGTAGGTGATCGTGTCGCCCAGAAGCGCGTAGGTCGAGGTGTTGAGGGTCTCGTCCAGCGCTTCCAGGGCGGTCGGCATGGGCGGGCTCAGTCGACCGGGGCGTCGGCGGCGGGCGCAAGGCCGGCCTGAAGCTCGGCGACGCGGGCCTGCATCTTGGTCTTGCCCTTGACGATGATCGCCGCGTCCAGCCCCGGGCCGGTGATCTCATACTTGCCGACCGGGACGGATTTCACGGCGAAGGGGGCCGGGTCGAGCGATCCGGCTTCGGCCAGCTTCTTCGCTGCGCCCTTCGAGCGCGTTGACGCCGGCCCCTTTTTCGAACCGCCGCGGCCGCCATCGTCGTCATGGTCGAGCTGATCGCGGGCGACGATCCCCTCCTCGACCAAGCGGTCGAGGTCGGCCGCCGGGATTTTGGCCGGCTGGCCCTCGTTGATGACGATCATCTGCGTACCGTCGTGATAGACGTGGCCCTTCAGGCCGGGGCGGGTGACAAAGTGCGTCATAGCGACCTCCCTTAGACCACGGCCGTCAGCACGAGGTCGGGCCTCGTGTTGAGGAACAGCGGATAGGCGTAGAGCTCGGGCTGGACCCACCAGTTGCGCTGAAGGTCGCGGACGATGCCGGGGTACATTTCCTGACCCTCGCTACCGAGCTCGTCGATCGACTCGCCCGGCCCCATGATGTGCCGGAACATGCCGGGCAGGCCGACGGGGAAGATCACGGCCTTGTCGGTGTGGACCCCGACCGCGGTGCCGCCCACCGTCGCGCCGCGGTAATTGTACCAATCGACATTGCCGTAGCTGAACTTGCCGTAGATGTTGGTCTGCTGCAGTTCGTCGGCGCGGGCCTGCTGAGCCAGCCAGATCTTGTGCACGTCGGCGTGGCTGGTCAGATAATCGTAGAAGTTGTTGCCGGCCAGACCGATCAGGCGGACGTTGGCGTTCTCGCCGTCCTGCAGGGCGTCGACGATCGGCCGCTGGATCTTCGACTGGATGTCCCGCTTCAGCTTGCCCAACACGGGGGTCGCATTGTCGAGGTCGAGGTCGATGTCGGCCGGCGCCGAAACGTCCCAAGCGGTCCAGTAATTGTAGACCACCTTGACGCCGTTCGAGTCGTAGACGATTCCCTTCACCGCCCCCATCATGTGGTGCTCGAAGGTCAGCTTCATGTCCTGCTTCAGCCGCGCCTGCTTGCGCGCCAGTTTGCGGCCGACCACGTCGGCGACGTCCTCGCCGATCGCCGGGCTGACGTTGCGCAGTTCGTGCGCGTAGATTTTGTCGGCCTTCGCGAGGCGAGGAATGATGAACGGCCGGATGTTCTCGGGCTCCGGCTCGGCCGCCTCGATCGGCGCGCCGCGCAGAGTCGTGGCGATGAGCGCCTGGCGCCCCTGCTCCATCGCGATCGCGACCTTGTCGGTGTCGACCGGCTCCGGCTCGAAAATGTTGAGCGAGGCGAGGAAGCCCGGATTGTAGGGCATCTTCTTCACGCTCTCGAGCATGGAAACGACGCCGAATTTCTCGGCATCGTCGAAGACGTCGAAGATGTGCTTGTTGGCCATTGTCTGGTTCCTTTTCCGGCCGGCTACGAGGCGTGCTGCGGGATGACGGCGAGACCCTTGTTGCGAAGAGCCTGAATCGCGGCCGCCTTGTTGGCGTCGGAGATGCCGGACTTGAACGTCAGGCAGGTGCCGAAGATGGTCGCCGGACCGCGAACGGTGGCAACCGTGGTGACGTCGGCGTCGGTCGCGTCGACGCCGACGCCGAGGATGGCCGTGGCCGCTTCCCTGCCGTCGACGCCCGCCGCATCGTGGAGAGCGTATTTGTTCGACGTCGCGTAGCTCACCGTCACGGTGAAGCCGTCGCCGGCAACAAAGTCGGTCGCGTCGGAGATGGTGAAGTTGATTGTGCCGTTGTAGGCGACGCCGACCGTGCCGGTGCCGTCGAGCGAGCCGTCCGGCTTTTCGACGCGAAAGGTGCCGGCGTTGGCCGCGGGCTCGGTGATCTCGATCTTGTAGGCGCCGGGGTTGGCACCCGCGTCGGCGGTAAGCGAGCCGACCGTGCCGGTCCCGGAATTCCCAGCGAAAGCCACGGCGGCCGCGACTGTCTGGGTGCCGCCTTCGGTGATCTGGCCGAGCACGGTGCCCGGACCGAGCTTGCCCGCGCCCGAGACGATGATGATCTCCTCGTTGATGATGTTCGCGGCCGCGCTCTCGCCGAGATAGTAGAAGTCGCGCTTGGTGGTGGAAGTGATGACCATGGCGGTCTCTCCTTATTTGCTCGAGTTGGGGGTGAAGGCTTTCGCGTGGACGCGATCCCAGAAAGCGCCGGCCTCCTGCCGGCTCGTCGGCTCCGTCTCCGCCCCGGCCCCGAGCGCCGGATTCGGCGCCCGCATCCGGGCCAGCATGTCGTTGGCGCTCGCCGGGGTGAGGCCGGGGAGCTTGGCGATGATGCGGTCGGCCGCCATGTCGGTCTCGGTCAGCAGCAGCACGGCGGCGGCTTCGCGGCCCTTGACGTCGGGGGAGGCGAATACGTCGGCGACGCGCTGGCGCTCCTCGGCGCGCGCGGTGGCGACGGGATCGGGCGCGTCGGCGTCCGGCGCGGGGTCGGGCTTCGGTGCAGGGTCCGGTTCGGGCGCGAGATTCGGCGCCGGCTCGGGATCGGGATCAGGCGCGGGGGCCGGATCGGGCTGGGGGCCTTGGCCGCCATCATCGCCGAGAAGCACGTCGGCGGCGACGCGCGCCAGTGTGGAGCCCCTTGGAAGGAAGTGCATAATCAGTCTCCTTGTTTCGTGGTCGGTCAGGCCCGACGGGCCAGTGACCTTTGCAGCTTCGCGAAGGCCTCGACCTCGCTGAGAATTCCGTCGATCAACCCCCATTCGAGCGCCTGAGGCGCGTCGAACCAGCGCGACCGCATTTCTTTGATCTTGGCGAGCGTCACGGTGCGCCGATTGGCGAAGACGTGCCGGGCGAACATATCGACCGTCTGAGCCACAGAGTCCTGCCACTGGCCCCGCCATTCCTCGGCGACGCCCGCGTCTTCCTCTTCAAGGCCGGAACCTCTGGCCTTCAGGTCGTACTCGCGGAAGAATTCCACCGCGATGCCCTCGTCGGCCAGCGCCTTGGTCCAGTCGACATAGAGCATGTAGGCGCCGATCGAGCCGGAGACGCTGGTCTGCGTGCCCCACACCTTGTCTGCGGCGCAGGCCAGGGCATAGGCGGCCGAGCAGGCCTCGTCGTTGACCATGGCCCAGACCGGCTTGCCGTTCGAACCGCGCTGGCTGCCGGCCGCGATCTCGTCGGCCAGGTCGAAACAGCCGTAGACCTCGCCGCCAGGCGAATGAATGTCGAGCCAGATGGCGCGGACCTGATCGTCGGCGCGCGCCTGGCGCACCTTGGCCGCGATGCCGTCGTATCCGGTCATGCCCGACCAGGGATCGACGCTGCCGAGCTTGTGGACCAGCGTGCCCTCGATCTCGATCATCGCGACGCCGTCGATCACGTCGTAGTAGCGGCGCTCGGCGCGCGGCTCCGACGTACCATCGGTCGCCATGGCGTTCATCTCGACCACGGTCATTGCCGAGCCGTCCATCCGCTCGAGCTTGGCAATGCCGAGACGGTCCGCCAGGGCCGCGACCAGCATCTCGGCCTTTTCGGGGCGGAGCATGAGCGGAGTGTTGAACAGCCGCGACGCGACGTGGGCGAAGTTCGGGCGGCTCATGCGTCTTCTCCACGGGCTTCGCGAGCGTCGGCAACGTCGTTGTCGCCCCAAGGATCGCCGCTCGGATCGTATTCGAGCGCCAGCGCGCCAGTCGGTTGCCGGCCGGTTGCGCCGTTGTCCGCGCCGCCCGCCGCGCCATTCTCACCCCCGGCAGCCGGGTCGGGCGCCGCCGCAGGATCCGGCACCAAGCCGTAACCGATGAGCGCTTCCTGCTCGCGCTTGCGCTGCCAGAGCACCTCGCGCCAATCGAGTCCGCGCTCGGCGCAATGGGCCTCGAGCGTGCCGACGAAGCCGTCGCGGTCGATCTGGTCGCCCTTGCCCTCCTTGAGCTTGTCGATCGAGCCCGACGGGGGCCCGAGCCACTCGCAGCGGGTCAGCGCGGCGTAGTGGACGTAGAACATGGCCTGCCCGCCCGGCACGTCGATCATGTCGCGGGCCACGAACTCCTCGAGCGCGGTGGCGTAGACTGGCGAGCAGAACGCGGTGCAGAAGCTGAAGCGCTCCGAGGTCCAGCCCCGGTTCGCCTCGTTCTTGATCATCCGCGCGTTCGAATAGTTCACCCCGGCCCAGCGGCCCGTCATCTGCTCGCTGGCAAGACCAAAGGGCGACGAGACGGCGCCGAGCTGGAAATCGGTGAACGCGGTGAAGTTCGTGGTCGGGTTGGTCGGCGCGACGGTGACGACCTTCTCGCCCGGGACCAGATTGGCGAGCGGCACGCCCGCCATCGAAACATCGGTCGCCTCATGGAAGGCAAGGCGCAGCGCCTGATAGTCGGAAAGTATCTCGACGCCGTTCTCATTCTCGTCGCCCGCTGGCGCAATCGCTTGGCGGACGAACTCGCTGTCGAATGGGCTCTCGATGTACATCCCGTAGGCCTGGTTCCGCATCGCGGCCTGGATTTCGTAGCGGTCGTAGGTGTCGAGGTTCTTCATCCGCCCCATCGAGGGAGTCAGCACGCCGAGCGAGCGGTGCTGGTGGGCGCGCCGCTTGTTGACGGCGTGGATAAAGATCGGACGGCCGCGCTCGTTCTCGCGCGGTACGAAGGTGTGCTTCTGGCCTTCGAACGTATTGCCGACATCGCCGGGGTGGCTTCGCCGTACCCAGTAACCGACTGCTGCGCCGGTTTCCGGGTCGGCCGCCACGCCGCCGCGCAACTCGTTGCCGAATTCGTCTTTGTCGGCATCCGACTTGCCGACTGGATTGGAAAGCCGATCCGGGTCGAGGACTAGGACGCAAGTCTCGAACGGGCCGCCGCGGTCCCGCATGTTGATCACGGCACAGGCCTCGCCGTCGAGCAGCCAGTGGATATAGGCGAGCCGGACGAGGCCCCCGAACGTAAGGTGCCGCTCGACGTCGCACAGGAAGCGCGGGTCGTTGGCCCAGGTCCGCCACAGCGCCTCGACCTTCATCGCCCATTCGTCGGCCCATTCCGCCGTCTGGCCCATGGCGAGGAAGTCGGGCTTGGCCTTCAGCCGAATGTTCGAGCCGACGATCGCGTCGGCTTTCTTCGTGACCGCGCCGTTGATCCACGGATTGTTGCGGTCGAGGTCGCGGCTGCGTGCCACCACCTTGTCGCGGCTCGGCAGTATCTCGGCGTCGGAGGAGCGCAGACGCGGGTGCCAGCCGGAGAGCTCCTGGCTGCCGTGCGACCCGGCCTGATACGCGGTATTGAGGCCGAACGAAACGTAGCCGCGCCGTCCGGGCGGGGCTGCGATGCTGGCCTTGACGGTTCCGGCCGGCGCGCCGCCGGCGACGACGCCGGCCATCAGGTGCCGTAGCGCATCGTGAAGGCCCGGCGCCGGCGCGTGCCGAGGCAATTTAGGCGGAGAATTTCGTTGTCGGTCCAGAGCAGAGCAGCGTCGAGCTGCGCCAGCGTTGGATTGTCCCTGATCAGGGTCCGCCCGGCCCGCGTGACCTGGCGCACCGCTCCCGTCGTGAGAAAGGTCAGGCGCGCGGCGTAGATCGCGTCGTGGTCGGCCTGCAATTCTTCGACGGTGTGCGCCAAGTCATGATCTCCGTTTGTTGAGCGCCGCCATCCGTTCGATGGCGCTCAGGGTTGTCTTTTTCGGTTCCGCCGGCAGTGCTTCGCCCGTTCCCGTCATCGGCACCGGCCGGGCCCAGACCGGCTTCTTAACGTCCCACTTGATGTCTGCCCGCTCGGGCTGAAGCATCTGGCGCACCGCCTCGTTGTAGCCGGACAGGTCCAGCGATTCGTTCGCGCCGCGCCGCTCGAACTTGCCGTCGATGAAGACCTCGCCGCAGAGCTCGTCGTAGAGCGAATGCGGCAGGTTGTCGGCGAACCGGACGTAGCCGGGCCCGTCCTCGTCCAGCACCAACCGCTCGATCACCAGCGCCTTCAATTTGTCGACGTTGAGCGTGAACTCGCGGACCGACGGGACGATTGGCTTGTTCTCGTCGTCCTTGTTGATCTCGCGGGCCGCGCCGACCTCGGGCGCGTTCTTCGACGTGCCGCCCTTGATCAGCCTGACCCTGTACCCCTTCGCCCCGCTCTCGCCTTCGCGCAGCATCCGCCGACAAAACTCCCGAGCCTTCCAGGTGACGTGCCCGTCGCCGGTGTCGATCGCCATGCCCGCTATCGGCATAGCGTGCCCGGGATTGTCCTGCAGCGGAACGAGACGCCGCAGCACCTCGTCGCGCAGCACGATCCAATCCTCCTGCCGCTCGGGCGGCCGCAGATCGACCATCCGGCCATCCGGCAGCCGCCGCTGGGTCAGCGTGAACCGCTCGATCTTCCAGTTCCGGCTCTCGATGTCCCAGCCTTCGATCTGGACGTCGAACTTGCGGCCGCCGACGTCGACCGCGGCCGTGGCGAAAAGGGCACCGCGCGGGAATGTCCCGGCGTTGAAAACCTCGTCCTCGTCCTGCGCCTCGGCGCGTTCGCGCAGCTTGGTCGGGTCGAGCGAGCCGGCACCCTTGCCGCCGCCCTCATAGACCTCGCCGATGACCTTCGCGGTCACTTCGCGCAGCCGGTCCGACTTCCTTGTCCGCTCGAACACGAGCAGCGCCGCGACGTAGCGGCGCGCCATGTCGCCGAAGCCGACCCAGGGCGACATCGAGCCGTGAATCCACGCCCCCGATATCGCTTTCGAGCGAGGCTCGCCGAGGATCTTGCCGTCGCGGCCGATCAGCTGGCCTTCGAAGACGTAATCGCCGCCCTCGTTCATCGCCGCCTTATGCACGTCGGCCATCAGCTTGGCGCAGTGCGGGCAGAGCATCCCGGCCGTGTTCTCGACGATGTCGAGCAACTCGTCGTCGGACACGCCCGCCGGCCTTTCGTAACTGAGCCGCATGTGCATGCCTTTCGGCGCGGTCGGGCACGGGCTTGAATAGCCGTTGCAGTTCGAGCAGGGCCAATACCAGATGCCCCGGTTCGACTCTTTCCACGCCGCCGCGATGCCGACGGTCCAGCCCGCGTCCATGTGGCTGCACAAATAGCCCTTGAACCGCGTCCCGGCCGTCGTGCCCCTGATCTTCACCTGGTCGACGAAGCTCGGCATCAGCTTGCGGTTTGCCGCGTCGATCTCGTCGCCGGCGATAAAGCCCGCGTCGCGGCCGGTTACGGTCCGGCTGTTGAGCTGGAGCCATTCCAGCAACCGGTCCGCGACTTTTTTGCGCGCCAGCTTGTTGTCGGACCGGCCGAGGCCGAGCTTGGCCGCGATATCCGGATGCAGCTCGAATATCTTCGAGACGTGCCGGTCGACGTAGCTGTCCCGCTCGGAGTCGCTCGGCAGATACCAGAGCACGTCGGGCAGCGGGCCGAACTTCATCAGCTTGAACAGGTAATTCTCGCCCGCGACCGTGCCGCCGGTGCGGCCCGCCTTGGGCACCACGACCAGCTTGACTTCGGGATCGTCGAGCAGGTCCTGAATCTTGTTGATGTACGGCGTCAGCGTCGGCGACCAGAGCGTCGCGCCGGTCCCGACCTTGTCGGGGATCAGCCGATACCGGGCCGCGCAATCGGTCGTCGAAATCCGCTCCGGCGGAGTGAGAAGATCGATTGCCGAGAGCGCGATCGGCGCCGGCCGACAAAGGAAATCGCCCCGCGCCAGCCCTTCGAGATCGCGCTCTAGCGTCTCAAGCTCCGCGCGCATCCCATTCTCCGATCGTGGCTTCAAGCCGAGCCCGCACCCTCACCAGCACGTCGGCCAGCGCATCTTCGACCTGCAGGCGGAAAGCCGGTTCCCATTGCCCGGCCTGGTCGATCTTGGACGTGATCCCCATCGTCTCGGCCTGCATCGCCGTCATCAGTGCCCAGAGAAGCCCTTCGACTTCCGACCGTTCGAGCAATTCGCCGTTCTTCTGGCGCTCGGCTCGCATCTTGGCGCGGGCGTCGGCGAAGTCTTTGATCGCCAGCGCGCTTTCGCGCAGCTCCCGGGCAGCGATGCCGGGCCCGACACCGTCCGCGGTCGGCGGGGAATGAGCCGCCGCGTCGCCGCCAAGCCCGGCCAGATAGGATGCCCTATCCGTCCGCCGCCCGCGATCGGCCTGCACCGCCCGAGCCTGAGCTATCATGTAATCTAGGGTCGCGACGCCGCTGAAGACGTACTCGACGCCTTCGCTGCCGCGCTTCTCGACCGGAAAATCCGGGTCGGCCGCGACGATCTCGCGCATGTTGCGCCACGTCATCCCGGCGACGCGCGCCATATCGGCGCCGTTGAACGTCTCGTCCGGCCCGATCTGCGCCCGCGCCGCCTCGAGCTTCGCCAGCCTAGCGACGGGATCGCTGGGCAGGCGCGGCATTTTGGGGCTCCGGTGATTCGCGGCGTTGGCGCCGGGTCCATACGCGCAAAAAGCGCGGGTTTCCGCGCTTTCTCAGTCCGTTCGATGCGCTCCGGGCGCAATGGTTCTTGGGCGCTTTTTGGGCTGCTACGGGCCACCTGTCAAGCATGGGGCTAAATCACGCCCCGACCAAATCGCGATACAGAAGCGGCTGAACCGTCCCATCGCCATAGACCGAGTCGAGCCAAACATCGGCGCGCGGCTCATCTCCCTCCCACTTTTCAGGGAAAGTTCGCGCCGCGATCAACTCCCGAATTCGCGCTTCCTCTTCCTCGTTAATGAGATCGACGCGCGCACGCTTCTGAATGTCGAGTATTCGTTCCAGCGCCTCCGACCTGGCCTCAAGCGTGAGCGGCCCCATCCGCTGCGGGTTTTTCGCGATCGAGCCATCCTTGAGCCGCTCAACGCCCCGCTTGCGCAACCGCTGCTCGGGTTTCCGCATCCACCGGTAGAGCGGCTTCAACTCCATCAGCGGAGAGAGGTGCGCCCACGCCGGCATGGCGATCACCGTCTCTAGCGCCGTGTCGCGGGCCGCCAACGGGCAGCCGATGCAACCGGTCCGAGCGTTGATCTCCTCGGCCTCGTCGCCGCCATAGGCATCGGCGAGGATGCGCGTCGGCCAGCCGCCGAACTCAGGCTGCGCCGCATAGAATTTGAGCCAGTCCCAAACGATGCAAACCCGCCAGTGAAGGATCGGTGCCAGAGTCGCTACGCGGCCCTTAATCCCCTTCGCGTTGGGCAGAACCTGCTGATACCAGCCTTGACCGCACTCCGCCCCATCCTTGGAGCACGACATCTTGATCCGTCCGTCGCGCACCGCGCTTTCACCCTCACGGACCCCGGTGATCATAAGCGCCGTGCCGGGCAGCGCCGTGATCGCTTCCTCCAGCGCCGCGGCCATTGGCTCGACCTTGATCTGCCGCGTGCACCATCGCAGAGTGTTATTGTTGGGCGGCGGCACGCCGCGCCCCAGAATGTAGACCATGAATCGCTTGTCGATCGGTGCGCGCACAACTCGCACCTCGATCCAATTCCGCTCGCGCAGCTTGGCCATGATCAGCTCGGCGGCGGCCTGCAGAGGCGGCAACTCCTGGCGAGTATCTGCGTAGAAGACGTACAGCCGCTCGGGCTGAGGAAGTTCGCCGGCATCGATCAAGTGGATTAGCAGGGTCAGGGTGGCTGTGCTGTCCTTGCCGCCTGACCATGCTACCGCGACGTGATCGTGATGCGGCCAATAAGCGCGGAGAGACTGGAGCGTCAGGTCCACCGCCTCCTCGTGGACCATGCGGACTCCGCCGGAGAAAAGGTTGTCGGCGGGCCGGTTCACAATATCGCCGCGCGCGCCGCCGCCAGCGTCGCGTCATCGACCTCTTTCTCGGCCCATTCCATCGCCTTGGGCCATAGGTTGAGCGCGGTCAGCAGCAGCCGCTTCGCCTTGCGCTTGTGCATGCCGTAGCGGAGCGCGACCGTGCTGTAGGGGGTGGGGTCGCCGACGATCATGTCGAGCACGGCGCGCTTGGGCTGCGGAATCCAGCCGCGCCAATGAGTGTAAGCCACCTCGCGCCGGACGCGGCGGATTCCTTCGACGACGGAATTCCTGCCCGACGCGGAGCAATCGATCCTCGGCTCGTAATTGATGATCCCGGGATCAACGTCGCGCTCGATCGACTCCGCCACCATCGCGATCTCGACGGCCCAGGCCAGCTCGTCGATCGTCAGGCCCCCGGCCATGTAGAGGCGGGCGAGCGGGCCTTGGCGGGTCCGGGCCGCGTTTTCATGGGTCGCCGCGGTGCCCTCGTTCTTGTGGCGCCAATTGGCACCGACGATGATCCGCGCCCTGGCACGCGCCGTTTCCAGCATGCCGGCGTCCCGCTGCGACTTCGACCGACGCGCCTCTCGCTCGGCAGGGTCGAGGTGCGACAGGTCGCGTGGGTCCCGATCGAGCCCGCTCGGATGCACCGGCCGGCCGGCGACCGTGAACGGGTAGGAGGAGCGCTTGCCGTTGGTGGGGCTCACGTCGACACGCTCCCGATCATGCTGATCTGGCTGCCCGTCGGCTCCTCGCCCTCGCCCCGCATCGGGATATTGATCTCGCCGCCGTCGATGGCGAGCGTGGGATGCTTGGGCGTGCAGCCGAACGGCAGTCCTTCACCCTGAAAGATCATCCGGGCGCCGCAGACGTTGCACTTCGCCTTCAGCTCCAAATAGTGGGTGTTGCTGTCGGCGAGAGAGACATGGTGAAGGTCGAAATGGAGGTCGGGATGGTGGCACTGGCCGGTCGCGTTCATACCGCCGCCGCCTTCCGCTCGCCATGGACCCGCTCGGCCAGCACGACGAGCTGCTGGCGATCGCCGGCGCAGGCCAGCCACTCCGGCCGGATCAGGGCGATGCCGTGGTGCTGCCAGGCCGCCTGCGCCGCTCGCCGCGTCTCTTCGGGGTCGAGACGGCGGGTTGGGCCGATTACGGTGGCGAGGGGTGATCCGAGGCCGCGGCTCATTGCTGCACCGGGGCGAGGCCGGCATATTTTCGGTCGATCGAGGCGAACAGCGCGTCCTGCTCGCCGCTCCGATTGTTCACCGCCGCCGCCACCCATTCGACCGGATCGGCCTTGTCTCGAGCCTGCTCCAGCAGATCGCCGACGCGCTCGTCGCCGACCACCTTGCGCCACTTGCCGACGAGGGAGCGGGCTTGCGGTGCCGGCGTGCCCTTCAGGCCCAGCACCTCGACGCCGAGGTCGAATGCCCTTTTCTGGAAATCGACCGGCGTTTCGCCCGATGATTTATCATCGGAACCTTTCTTTGGTGAAGGTGGCGGGCATGCTCGATTATCGGGCATGCTCGAAGCATTGCTCGAAGCATTGCCTGTGGCATTCCCCCGAGCATTGCCGGAAGCATGCTCGGAGCTTGTCCAGCGCGCCGAAGCGGCCTTCTTCGCCTTGGCCGACCGGCGTTCCTGATTATCGCTCGCCTTAGCGAGTTCCTTGTCGGCGCGTCCGTGGATCAGGCGGCCGGCGCGCTCCGTGAAGAAGGCGAGGATGACGGGTTTCATTTTCCGCCACGACGGTCGAGACAGCCGCGTAATTTGACAGATCACTGCGTCATCAGACGGAGGAGGCCCGTTCCGCCAATAGTCCATCAGCAAAAGGAGATAGGCGCCATGCTGTTCGGTCGTCAGCCGCTGGGTATCGCCCAGATAGTCGCCAATATAGAGAGGCATCCAGGCGCTCGATCCGCTCACCCGCGCACCGCCTGGAAATGATAGAGGAAGTCGCCCACCAGCGCGCCAGTCGGCCCATTGCGGCGCTTCGCGAGGATGAATTCTATCCGCCCCTGGCATGCCTGAAGCCGACGATCCCACTCGTCGCGCTTCGGATCACCTTCCAAGGGCTCGGCGGCGCGCAGATAATATTCGTCGCGCAGGAAGAACACTACCGCATCGGCGTCCTGTTCGATCTGGCCGGACTCGCGCAGGTCCGAAAGCATGGGACGCTTGTCGGCGCGCGCCTCGACTGCGCGGCTGAGCTGGGCCAGTGCCAAGACTGCGACGCCGTGCTCCTTGGCAATCTCCTTGAGCGTGCGGCTGATCTCGCCGACGGCCTCGAAGCGGTCGACTTGCCGGTCGGGGCGCAGGAGCTGGAGATAGTCGACGATGACGAGCTCCAGCCTGTCGCCGCGCGCCGCGAACCGCCGCGACCAGCGTCTGACCCGCGATCGGAGCTGCGCCAGCTTCAGCCCGGCCTTGTCCACGATCTGGAGCGGCATCTCCTCGAGCCGGGCCCGGGCGCGGCAAATCTCGCGCTTCTGGTCGGCGTTGAGGGTCCGGTCGCGGATTTTCTCATAAGGGACGCGCTGGTCGAGGCAGAGGTCGGCAGCCATTCGCTCGCCAAGCTCCTCCCCGCTCATTTCAAGGCTGACGAACAGGACGCCGTGCCCCCGGCTCGCCGCGCCGAGCGCGTAGGAAATGGCCGTCGCGGTCTTGCCCATGCCGGGGCGGCCGGCGCCCACCACGAAATGCGATGGCCGCAGCGGTCCGAGGAGTCTGTCGAGCGAGGGAATATTGCCGCATTCGACGCCTGTCACTGGCCGCTCGAAGCCCTGGATCACCGCGTCGAGGCATTGCGCCCCAGACATCTCGGCGGTCGGGCCGTCGCTTTCGCGCGCCGCGGTGATCGCATTGTCGGCCGCCAGCACCAACGCCTCGACCGGCTGGTCGTAATCGCTGGCCAGCGCGATCGCGTCCCGCAGCCCCTCGACGAGCCGGCGCCGCTGCGCGAATTCCGCGACCTGGCGGGCGTTGGTCCTGGCGCCGATCAGAGAAAGCGGCTGCGCGCCGAGGTCCGCCAGCCATGATTTGCCGCCCATCTCGGCGAACGCGGTCTCTGATTCCAGGAAGGGACGGATCGTAATCGGATTGAGCGCGCGGCCGAGCGCGTGCTCGCGCAGGATGGTGCCATAGACGAAGCCGAGGAACGGCTCGGCGAAGTCGTCGGGGGACAGGGTATCGGCGAGCTGGTCGATCACCTTGGGCTCGCACAACATCGCCCCGATCACCGCGACCTCGGCCTCGACGTTGCCGATCCGGCTTTCGACGATCTGCAGGGCCGCGGTCATACGGCCGCCGCGCGCCGACTGAGCCGGGCGAAGTTGTCGTGCAGACGAAGCGCCTCAAGGAGAGCGGCGCGTCGCTGCGTCGGCGTGCTGTCCTGGTCTTGATACAGGCGCACGACTTCCAGCTGGGCCGCGTCGTAGGCCGCCCAAGCGGTTTCCACCGTGCTCGGCTCGGGCCTGAAGGCGACGATCCTCCCCATCAGCCTTCCGCCCCAGCGAATAGGTCGCCTTGCCCTTCCTCGACGATCCTGGGCCCCAGCTCGCCGAGCAGCTCGCGAACGATGCGGTCTGTGGAAGGCTCGGCCGCGCGGCGCTTCTCGACGGCGCGCACGGCGTGCATCACCGTGGTATGGTCGCGGCCGCCGAAATGCTTACCGATTGTCGGCAACGAGCGCGTCGTGAGGCGCTTGGCGAGGTACATCGCGATCTGGCGCGGGTGTGAGGAGGCATAGGCGCGCCGCGCGCTGCGCATTTCGATCAGCGGCATGCCGAACACGTGGGCGACGCGCTCTTGGATCAAGGCGATGGTGGGCTGGTTCTCGATCACCGCCGCCCTCCCCCAACCAATTGCTCGGTCAGCACATGCTCCATCCGCCAAGGGGGCGTGATCCCGTCGAGGTGGAGGCGATAGTCGAGGATGCCCGCCGCCTCGGCCGCGTCGTGCTTGCCGGGCAGGATGCCGAGCTGGCGGCACCGCTCGACCGCGAACTCCTTCAGCGACATCGACCTGGTGCCCCGCTTCATCGGGCCGAGGAAATGTTTCCGCCATGTCGCCTGGTGCGCCGAGCTGCAGCGCAGGATCCGCTTCGCCTCGCAATAGCTGTCGACATGCGCCGCGAGCCCGATCAGCACGAAGGCCACGTCGAAGCTGCTGTGCCGACCCATCGTCGCCGGATCGAGCGGCTTTTCGTAGATCACGCATTCGAGCGGCGTGACGGAATGGACTTCGTTGATGCGCTGGTGCAGCCGCAGGAACGCGAGGCCCGCCGACGTCAAGTCGCCGCCGAGCTCCCACGTTCCGCAGGCCGGCACGGCCATGCCGGGCGCCCAATGCGCCCAGCCTGTCGACCGCTTCGATAAGTCCAGCGCGAGGTAGGACATTACTGGACCGTGACCAGCTCCGGCGTCTGCCGCTCGGCCAGCGGGATGATCGCCGCGCCGGCGTCCTCGCCCTCGGCGCGGGAAACGAGATCGTCGGTGATCCCGATGTTCATCTCGCGGAGCAGCCCCCGGAACGAGCGGAGCACGTCGTTGCGCTTCTCCTCGGATTCGCCGACGAGCTGAAAGACGAACTTCGCGGCGCGCGTGTTGACGTGGCACTCCTTCTTGATCGCCTTGTAGGCGGTCGACGCGGCCTGGGCATGCTCGCCGGACTTCTCGTTGGCCGGCTTGATATCCTGGCGGAAGATTTTGACGGCGCGCTGGAAGTCGGGCGCGACGATCTCTTCGACTTTCGGCTGGGCTTTTCCACGGGGCATGGCATTCTCTCCTTCGTTGAACGGTGCGCCGGCGTCCGGCGGGGTGATCGCGTCGAGCAGGCGGCTCGGGGCAGCTGGCGAGGGCTCGGCTTGTGTCGGCACCTTCCCGGCATGCAGAGGAATGACCGCGGCGCCGGGCTGCAATGGCGACGGGGCTCGAAGCTCCCCGCGCGCCACGGCCTGGTCGATCAGCTTCGCCTCGGCCTCCTCGATCCCCGCCTCGAACGCGGCGTCGGACAGGCTCAGCTTCTCGACGAAGCGGGCGAGGAGGTATTTTTGCTCCTGGATGCTGCTCATGTCTCAGCCCCGGCCCGCGCATATTCGGCGCGCTTTAGGCGGGCTCGATCGCCCCAGTGACCCGGCCCGTAGACGACGCGAAGCTCCGGCTTGGGGGGGGGGGCAAAGCACCTCAACGGAGCGGGCCCTGCGCTTCAATCGGCGAATCGCACCACGCTCTTCCAGACCTTTCAGATGGTAGGAAATGATCGCTTTGCAGTTTGGCGAATAGCCGAGGGCTCGGCCCATCTCTTCTATCGAAGCGCCTGGGTGGCGCTCGAGATAGTGGAGCAACGCCGCCTGCCGGGACGTGAGGCCGATCATGCCGCGGCTTCCATCGCGTCGAGCAGCGCGCCCCGGTCCTTGTCGATCCGCTGGCGGGCCATGGCGGAATATTCGGGATTGAGTTCGATCAGGATCGCGCGCCGCTGCAGCCGGTCGGCGACGAGACCGGTCGTGCCGGCGCCACCGAAGGGGTCGAGCACGACGCCTCCGACCGGGCATCCGGCGAGGATGGCGCGATAGGCCAGCTCGGTCGGGAACGTGGCGAAATGCGCGTCCTTGAACGGCTCGATCCCCATCTCCCAGACCGGCAACGCGGCGGGCTCGTAATTGCGGAGGAAGCGGCCCCCGGCACATTGCTCGTCCCGCACCACCTTCTGGCCCTTCTCGCGGCCTCGGCGGTGGTGCGAACCGTGCCCGCCGGCGCCGGTATCCCAGCCGTCCGGCATCTTGACGCGGCGGCTGCCCTTGACCTTGCGCGGACCAGGCTCGCCGCCGACGTAAGAGCCGCCACGAAAGCCGTTGGCATCCTCGTCGCCAGCCCTGCCCTGCAGCACCGCATTCGCGTCGTAATAGGTCCCGATTTTGATCCAGCGCTGACCGAGCTTGTCGGGCTTGGTGATCAGCGGGCAACGCTCGGTAAGATCGGGCGCGAAGGAAAGCTCGCCGGTGTCGCGCGCGCGCCAGATCGGAGCGTCCTCGGACTTGGCCAGCCAGAAGATTTTCTCATGCGCGGTCGACGGCCGCTGCGCGCCGGAGCTGTCCGGCATGGGATTGGTCTTGCCCCAGATGATTTCGGAGCGAACCCACCACCCGGCAGCTTGAAGCGCGAGTGCCAGCCGGTTCGGCAGCATACATAGGTCTTTGGCCTTAATGCCGCCGCCGACCGTGCTGAACGGCTTGTCGCGGAATGTGCGGTCGTCGACGCCCTCGGCCTTCGTATCGGCCGCGCTTCGTCCGTTCGGCGCCGTAGCGTAGCAATCGCCATAGTTGAGGAAGAGGCTGCCGGTCGGCTTGAGGATTCGGCGCACCTCCTCGAAGATTTCGACCATCGCGTCGAGGTGCTCGGCCAGGGTCGGTTCCAGGCCGAGCTGCTGGTCGATCTTGATTGCGCCGCACCTGCCGCAGGCGGATCGATGCGCGAGCAGAAGCTGGGCTGAGTTCGTCGCGACCGATCCGGCGAGCGCAGTGGAAAGGCTGTCGCGATCTTCGTTTCGGCCTTCGCGCATCGTCGGGGAGCGATGCTCGCAATTCGGATCGCCGCCCTCCCAGCGCGCCGTCCCGTAATCGCGGAGTCCCCAGTAAGGCGGCGACGTCAGGCAGAGGTCCACGCTATCGCTCGGCAGCTTTCTCAGCTCGGTCAGCGCGTCGCCGATGATGATCTCGACGCGGTTGCCCTCCCCCGCCACGCCTATTCCCCCCGCTTCGACGCGGCGTTGCCGAGCCTGATCTCGTCGGCTTCGTGCACCACGGCGGCGAGCGCCGGCAGCAGCGGGCGGAACAGATCGCCGAGCGCGAGCGTGTCCTTGTGGCAGCGCTCGTTGTCGCGCATCCGGTCGAAATACTCGGTCGCGGCGTGCAGCATCGCGCTCACGGTCTGGAAGTCGTTCGCGCCTTCGATGGCAAGCGGGATCAGCAGGCGGCGGAAATGCCGGGCCAGCGCGTCGAGGGCGCGCTCATCCGCGAGCAGCGCGTTCCAGGCGTAGTCGAGCCGGAGCGTCGTCTCCTTGTCGCGGGCCTTGCGGACCGTCTTCTCGTCGCAGCCGATCCGCAGCGCGACGCGTGTTGGCCCCTCGAGATGGCACGGCTGGAGCAACCCGGCCGCCAGCAGATGCCGGGCGTCCTGTTCCGTCAGCGGTTCGATTGGCGGGCGGACACGCGCTGCGGTCATGGCCTACCAGCCCCCCGACCAAATGGAGGGACGATCAAAGCGAGCAGGACGAACCGGGAGCGGATCAATGGAGCCTCCCCGTCCAGCCGCGTCCCCAGCGCGTCGTCGCATAGAGCGCCGAGCCGGCCGACAGGATCGCGATCGCGGTGCAGGTCCAGACCCCGGTCATGCCGCGCCTCCGGCGGAGGAGTGGGCGTCGGACACCCCTCCACCTTTGGGGCGCGGCGGGCTATGGAGGGCCGGCCGCGAAGGGTTGCTGGAGCGGCGCATCTATGCCGCCACCGCCGTCGATTCGGCTCCATATGTCAGCATGTACCGACGCACCTTTTCGACGGTGGCGCGCCGCAATTCGCGGCCATCTCGGAGCTGGCCGATGAGGCGAGTGTCGTTCGCGGCCTTGCGGCCGAACGTGGTCTCCGCGATCCCGTGGGCGTCGCGAAAAGCCTCGATCTCGGAAAGGAGGTCGTCCATCGCGCCGATATGCGACGGATTAATCCGTCGCGTCAAGCGTCTCGTGACGGATTTATCCGTATGTTGATGCCGTCCGTCGCCGCCCCCATAAGCGGGATCGAAATGGCGCGGGCGACTATAGACATCGAACGTGTGAAACAGGTCTTGCGCGAGGCCACGAAGGACGATGGCTCATTCAGCCAGCGCGGGCTACCGAAAGCCGCAGGGTTAGCTAAAGACGCCGTCTACGACATCATCGCCGGCCGAAACAAAAATCCTACGATTGCGACTCTTTCGTCCCTAGCGCAGGCGCTTGGAGGGAATCTTTCCATGTTCGGGCTGAGCCAAACCTTTGCACTTAGTGAAGAAGAACTGCGCGCCGAACTGGAGGTGGCCCTGCCGCATATGCCGACGGCGGCATCGAGCCCTGCCGAGCAAGCTCAATATCTCGCCGAAGCCGTTGCAGGCGCTCTTGGGCTTCCGAGAACTGTACAAGCAGATCCTCCGAGACGGCCGGCGCGGCGCGGCAGGCCCGCAGCAGCCGTAGCTCCCTTTCCTCCCAAAGCCTGAGGTGGATATTGAGGACTGCGCAATTCCGGTGGCACGGCTCGCACCCCGACTCGCAGCCGGGCTCCTCTAACAACAGGGGTTTCGTACTCGCCATTCCACTTCTCCAGCCCCATGTTCCTTTTCCGTTCTCCGAAGCTATTTCCAACATTGCAAGGCCAGAATTCAGGCGCCCCCGCCTGGCCGCCGGACACGCATGGGGCCGGACAGCCTGTCAGCGTACCGTAGTCTCCACAGGGCCGCCAGATACCCAAAAGGGGGTACGTGCGCGCGTGAAGACGGCCAATGTGGCCCATTGGGCGCTCGTAGCCGCAATCGCCTTAGCAGGCTGCGCCCGGCAGCCGTCGCCGGCCGAGCAGAACGCGCAAACCGCCGCGGGCTTGGCCGAGCTCAGGAGGCTCAGCGACACTCTGAACCGCCTCGAGGCGGACGAACGAGCAAGGCGGCGGCCGCACGGTCGATCCGATTCGCGACCCAGGAGGGCGCAGCGCGAGGAGCCCGCTGACCTGTGCTGGCAGGACTACTGCCCTTGCGAGCAGCCGCAGGGCGGGCCCGATGAGTTTCTATGCCGCCGGCTGCGGGCTGGGTTGCCAGTGGATGACGAGCAGATGTCGATCGGCGCGGGGATGCGCGATGCACGCCGCCAGATACGGGACTTCGAGGCCACGAACCCAGCCTATTGATGATGCTCTGGCTCACACAATTGCAGCCTCCACCGCCAGCCGAATCGCTTCGGCCACGCTTCCGACCCCAAGGCTCTGAAGCATTGCGGCCCGGTGCATTTTCACCGTCTCGACCGCCAGCCCAAGGCGTTCCGCAATCTGTCTGTTTCGATGGCCAGAGGCGAGCCCCCACAATATCTCGCGCCGACGCGGCGTAAGCTGGGCAACGAGCCGCCGCGCGGTTTCCCGCCGCCCTTCGGCGGCGACCAAGCCGACATCGACTTGAGAGCCCAGATAGAATGCCAGCTCGCCATCGTCGCCGAATACCGGCGCAACCATCATCGCGTTGCGAAACGCCGATCCGTCTCGTCGGTAGTTCCATATCTCGGTGATGGCAGGCTGGTGGGCGGCAACGGCGTGGCGGACGACGGCGCGCGCCGCTTCCTCGCTCATTGGGCCCTGAAGGAAGCGAGGGTTTCGGCCGATCGATTCGCCGGCCTCGTAGCCGGTGAGGTGGCTGAAGGCCTCGTTGACAGCGACCAGGGGATTATCGGGACGCCTCGGATCGGTGATCGCAAAGGCGATCCCACTGTCGGCTATTCCGCTCAACAATCCGTCCAGGTCCATGCTCCATATACACATTTTCCGACCAACCAGTGCTCGACGGAGATATCCGTCATTTGATGCTTGACTGACGGATAAATCCGTCACATTAACGCTCCCCTGACACGGGGAGTTCGAATGTTGCACGACCGGAAACATGTGGTGGGCGTGGCGGCCGGCGTGGCAGCCCTGATCGGCTGCGCGGGCCAGCCTGCCGTGGTTTACCGGTGCGTCGATGCCGGCACGGGCGAAAGCTTTATAGCGGTCAAGCGCAATATCTGGACGCCTCGGCGTTCGAATATCACCATCGTGGATGCGGAGGATGGCAGCAGGAGAATCTATTCCGGCTCCTATCACATTACTTGCCGCCCGGCCGAGGGCTTGGCCCGATGACCGCCCCCGACCTCTCCGCCCTCACCCACGCCCAAGCCTCGGCGCTGGAGCAGATCGCCGGCGCTGCGATCCTGCAGATGCTGACGCGCCAGTCCAACGCGCGGGAAGCCATTGCGAACGGTGGAAGCGACCGCTGGGTAATCCAGAACCATTTCGACCTTGCCGACGCTCAGCGCCTCGAAGCAGCGGCCCGCCAGTTCGAGCGCGCCGCCCATGACCGGGCGCTGAAGGCCGGGCGCGACGAGTGCATCGCGGCCCGGGTGATCCATGCCTTCGCGATCGAGGCGATGCGGGCGCCGATGGCGGTGGCGGCGTGATGGCCGAGTCCCTGATCTTCGAGCCCCACAACGGCTTTGGCCGCGTCGATCCGTATGGCGAGCCGTGGCCGTTCGGCTACCTCAGCGAGGGGCCGGGCGCGCCGGTGTTCGAGTTGTCCGTGCCGCTGCCACCGCACCCGGTCGAGAAGCTGCTCGACATCGCGCTCAAGGCGGCCGCAGCGCCGGAGCTTTACGAGGCGCTGGCTGCGCTCGTCGAGGAGCATGTCAAGCGCGGCGGCGCCTTCGATGAGCCGCTGGGATCGAGCGAGCAGACGCCGGAAATCAACGCCGGCATGGCCGCCCTCGCGAAGGCCCGGCCAGCGTGCTGACCTCCCCCCCAACCCTGCGCGGCCT
Organism: Sphingomonadales bacterium; assembly: GCA_034668465.1. Lineage (GTDB taxonomy): Bacteria > Pseudomonadota > Alphaproteobacteria > Sphingomonadales > Sphingomonadaceae > Allosphingosinicella. The sequence goes on along the minus strand of JAXDPI010000037.1, from coordinate 143,610 downwards.
GCCCGGCATCGTGATCGCGGTGCTGATCTTGGCGATGGTGGTGTCGTGAGCGCGCTGCGGCAGGCTTTGATCGAGACGACCGGGCGCGACGAGGCGCCGCGATGATCGCCCGCCTCCTCACCGCCCCCGACGGCAATCCGACTTGGCTCTCGACCGCGCTGGCCGGGCTGACCGTGTGCTTCGGCGCCGCGGCCGCGCTTTGGATGCAGTTCTGATGCCGCGAGCAGGATCGGGCATCATGAGCGGCGCGCCAGCGGTCGAGGCCCTGCTCGCCCGGCAGTTCGGCACCCGCGCGTTCACCTACGTCACCACGTTGCGCGGCAAGCATGCCGACGGCGGCCTCGACGCCGACTCCCTCGACCTCGTCCAGCTCGCGGTGAACATCGAGAATCGGTTCGAGATCAACGTTGCCGATGACGACGTCGAGAAGGTCGAGACCGTTGGGGACGTGATCGCGCTGGTCAATCGGAAGGTTGCGGCGCGCCCCCAGCCCAACGAAGATGAAAGGAACGCCGCCCGTGGCTAAGCCCGCCAAGTCCATCGCCGAAGAGCAAGCCGAATCCACCGACCTGGTCGTGATGGCGACGGTCAATCCGGTCGAGATATTCACCAGCCGCGAGCAATATTCGGCCTTCTACGAGAAGATCAAAGCCGAGGTAGAGAAGCACACGCCCGACGTGTCGACGGAAAGGGGCCGGGCCGCCGTTCGCAAGCTCGCCTTCGGCGTGACCAAGGCCAAGACGACGCTCGAAAAGGCCGCGCTCGCGCTGACCGAGGAGTGGCGCCAGAAGACGGCGCTCGTCAACACCTCCCGCAACGAGATGGTCGCCGAGCTGGGCGCACTCGCCAAGGATGTCCGGCGCCCGCTGACCGAATGGGAAGAGGCCGAGGCGGCGCGGATCGAGCGCTGCCGGGCGACGATCGACGGCTTCAAGCAGGCCGCCGTCGTCACCCTAGAAGATACCAGCGCCACGGTTCGCGAGCGGGGCAAAGCGCTTTGGCTGGTCGAGGTCGGCGACGAGTTCGGCGAAATGGCCGACGAGGCGAGCGAGGCCAAGTCGACCGCGATCGCCACGCTCCACCGCGCGCTCGAGCGGCTGACGCAAGAGGAGGCCGATCGCGCCGAGCTCGAGCGGCTGCGGGCCGAACAGGCGGAGCGCGAGGAGCGGGAAGCGCGGGAAAGCGAGGAGCGCGAGCAGGCCGAGCGCGACCGGATTGCCGCCGAGGAAGAGGAGGCCCGCCGCACCGCTGCCGCCGAAGCCGAGGCGCGCAGGATCGAAGAGGCGGCCGAAACCGCTGCCGCCAATGCTCGCGAGGCCGCCGCGCGCGAGGCTCGCGAAGCCGAGGAGGCCCGCCAGGCCGAGCATGAAGCCGCCCTCGCCGAGGAGCGGCGCCAGCGGGAGCAGACCGAGCGCAAGGCCACCGAGGAGCGCGAAGCCAGGGAAGCTGAGGACGCCCGTCGCGCCGCGGCCGAGCAGCAGGCGCGCGAGGAGCAGGCCCGGCGCGATGCCGACCGCAAGCACCGCGCCGAGGTCATCGCCGCCGCGGCCGAGGCCATCGTCAAGGTCGGCGTCACGAAGAAGCTCGCCGAGAATGTCGTGCGGGCCATCATCGCCGGGGAAGTGCCGGCCGTGACGCTGAGGTTCTGAGGCGCCGGTGAGCGACAATCCCTTCGACCTCGCCTTCAAGGGCTTCACGGCGCCGGAAGCCGAGCCGGAGGTGTCGCCGCGACACGTGGAGGCCGAAGAGTTCGAACGGTTCAAGGGCCTGATTACCGCAGCTGGCGCCTACGAAGACATTCCCAACGGGGCCTATCACGGCGTCGAGCTTTGCCCTGAGCATTCGATCCACGGCTCGGGCCTGTTCAAGATCGAGGAAGAAAGCTGCGCCGCCTATTGGGAGACCTCGCTCCACAATCCGGGTCGCCAGCCGCAACCGCAGAAGTCACATTTCTCGGTCGGCCACCTGCTGCACGACATCCTGCTCTACAAGGGCATGGTCCCAGACGACTACCATATCGTACCCGACGGCTTTGTCAGAGCCCACCGCCACAAGTGGACCGACGAGATCGAAGGCTATGACGAAGCGATCGCCGCTGGGCGGGACGTGCTGACCAAATCGGAATTCAACCTCGCGTGCGACATGGCGGAGGCGTGCGACAAGAACTCGCTCGCGTCCGCGCTGATCATGGCGGGCAAGCCCGAGGTCTCCATCGCCGCTCAAGACCCGAAAACTGGGCGGTGGATGCTGACGCGGCCCGACATCCTGCCCGACACGATGGAGATTATCCCAGACGTCAAAGGCGTGGTGAGCGCAGCCCCGCCGGCTTACGAAACGGCTGCTACCCGCTGGGGCTATTTTCAGTGGGCAGCCAATTGCCTCGACATCCTCGACCTCGTTTTCGGCGAGGCCAAGCGTCAGTTCGTTCACATCGCGATCGAGAAGAAGAGGCCGCACCTTGTCGAGATCTACACGCTCGACGAGGGCCACATTCACGAAGCCCGGTTGCTCAACCGGCGCGCGCTCGACCTGTTCGACCGCAGCCTGACGACGGGTGAATGGCTGGGCTATTCCACGCCCGAAAACCCCATCCTGCCGCTCCCGATGGCGCCATGGAAGATCAAGCAAATCCAGCGCCGCGTCGCGAGCGGCGAACTCTCCTACGACCTCTGAAGGGAACGACCATGATCCTCGGCTACGACACGGAAACGACCGGCCTTCCAGCCTGGCACGACCCTTCCGACGCGCCGCACCAGCCGCACGTCATCCAGCTCGCCATGTTCAAGCCCGCGAAGGTGGCGGCATGAACCAGGCGGTCACCAAGGAGGCGATCCACGCCCAGGCCCGCGGCGAGTCCGCCAGCCAGGCCACCGTCATCGAGCAGAGCCGGGCGATCGCCGAGGTTCAGGGCGCGCTGGTCGTGGCCCAGCAGCGGCCGCGCGACGAGACCCGGGCGCTCGCGACGGCACTGGAAAGCTGCCGGACAAAGGAGGTCGCCGAGACCGCGTTCTTCAAGTTCCCGCGCGGCGGCCAGACCGTCTCGGGCGAGACGATCCACCTCGCGGTCGAGCTCGCCCGCTGCTGGGGCAATGTCGCCTACGGCATAGTCGAGCTGAGCCGCAACGACCGCGCCGCCGAGTCCGAGATGATGGCGTTCGCCTGGGATCTCCAGACCAACACCCGCTCGACCATGGGCTTCATCGTGCCACACAAGCGCGACAAGCGCGGCGGCCCCGAGACGCTGACCGACATGCGCGACATCTACGAGAACAACGCCAACATGGGCGCGCGCCGGCTGCGCGAGTGCATCTTCCGGGTCCTGCCGCCGTACCTTAAGGAGCAGGCAAAGGCGGCGTGCTACAAGACGCTGCAGGGCGGCTCCGACGAGAAGCCGCTCGCGGTCCGGCTGACCGAAATGGCCGACGCCTTCGCCGCGATCAATGTCTCGCGCGAGCGGATCGAGGCGAAGCTGGGGCCGATCGCCAAGCTGACGCCGACCGACCTCGCCAACCTCATAGTCAGCTATCGCTCGATCAACCGTAATGAGGTCAGCGCCGACGAAGAATTCCCCCGCGTCGGGGTCGAGGAAGCGACGGCTGCGGCGCGCAAGCTGGTCGCCCAGCCCAAGCCCGGCGCCGCCGAAACCGTGTCCGACGAAAGCCCCAACGCCGAGGAAGGCCGGGCCGACGTCGACCGCGGCGAGGGCTTCACCGGCGCCGACGAAAGCGACGAGCATCCCGCCCGCAGGGTCGCCGACGAGATCATCAAAGCCGCGGGCATCCAGGGCAACGTAATCGACCTCGCCAACCTGAAGGCCGCTCGGTCGGCGGACATGGCGGCCATGCCCGACGAGATGGCAGCCGACGTCAATCGGGCGTTCGATGCGGCCGAGTTGAAGCTGAGGAAGGGGAAGGAGTGATGGCGACGTCCAGAGACCTTAGCGCGGCATCAATGCGGCGAGAGCACATGTACCGCGTGATAGCGGTGAAGACGACTGATTACGGCGACGGTCCTGCCACTGGCCGGGCGGCCTGGGCCGTGCTGTCGGTGGTTCCAGATGGCTCGCATTGGCAGTCGCGTCCTACGAATCTGGAAATCTCGGTCCCCGTCGGATCAAGGCCGGGCGGTCTGTGGAAGCTGACGCTCGAGGCGCAAGAATGACCGCCTCCCGCCCCTTCGCCAGAGCCGACGACCGCCGCCGCAACTACATGCGCCTCGCCGACGGTGCCGAGCCGATCAGGTGGCGCAAGGGGCCGGCGGCGCCCGAGCATGCCGCTGCCACGATCGGCGCGGCCTTCATGGCGGCGGGCATCGACGAACGGCCGGCGGTGATCATCTGGGAGGGTACAAGAAATGTCTGACGAGCAAGCAACTGTGCACGAGGCCGAAGCCGTCGCTGCGCCGGAGTTGCCGGATGGCAACTATGCGATCGTCGAGGTGCTGGGACACCGGACCTATGTCGGCCGCGTCGCCGAGGTCGAGCGGTTCGGCTCGAAGATGCTGCAGGTCGAGGCGCTGTTCAAAGGCCAGCTTCTTGACCCGCTGCTGATCGGCGGCGGGTCGATCTATCAGTTCACGCCCTGCTCGAAAGAGGTCGCGGCGAAACGGGGGCCGACGCGGAACTGGGATTTGCCGGCGAGCGCGTTGGCGATTGTTCCGCCAGCTTTGCTGCCCGAGCCTGAGCCCTCGTTCGCGCCCGAATTCGACGACGAGCCGTACTGATGGCTGACGGCACGAAGATCGAATGGACCGACGCGACCGTCAACTATGTGAACGGCTGCTCGGTCGTCTCGCCGGGATGCACGAATTGCTATGCGATGCGGCTCGCGGGAACGCGGCTGCGCCATCACCCTTCGCGCGCCGGCCTGACCATGCCGACGAAGGCGGGGCCGGTGTGGACCGGCGAGGTGCGGGCGAACGAGACGGCACTACTGCAGCCGCTGCGCTGGCGCCGGCCTCGGATGATTTTCTGGAACGCGCACGGCGACCTGTTCCATCCCAACGTGCCGGAGGCGTGGATCGATCGGCAGTTCGCGGTGATGGCGATGTCGCCGCAGCATACGCACCAGGTGCTGACCAAGCGGCCGGACCGGATGCGTGCCTATTTCGATCGGATGCAGGAACCGCACAAGCATCTCAGCTGGGTGAATGATGACGATTGGGATGGTGCGTGGACCGTTCTCGCCCATGCGCTCGAAGACATGGATATCGATCATCGCGGTATGCAGCTTGACTGGCCCCTTCCCAACGTCTGGCTCGGCGTCTCGGTCGAGGACCAGAAGCGCGCCGACGAACGGATCCCTGACCTGCTGGCGACGCCGGCGGCGGTGCGGTTCCTGTCGTGCGAGCCGCTGCTTGGGCCGCTCGATCTCCGCACCATCGACGTTTCGGGAGACGAGGAAATTGCGCCGCTTGGCTGGCGCTGGCTCGACCGCCTTGAGGATGGGGAGCCTGAGTGGCCCCGCGTCGATTGGGTCATCTGCGGCGGCGAGAGCGGGCCGAAGGCGCGACCGATGCACCCGGGCTGGGCGCGATCGTTGCGCGACCAGTGCGCCGCGGCGGGGGTGCCGTTCTTCTTCAAGCAATTCGGGGAGTGGGCGCCTGACTGCTTCTGCGACGGCCCGCGCCCGCACCGCGAAATTCGACGTCCAGAGCCAGGCAAGCCGGGCTGCATGTTCAGGTGCGGCAAGAAAGCTGCCGGCCGCCTCCTCGACGGCGTGCAGCACGACGGGATGCCGGAGATGTTCCGTGGCTAACCAAGACCTGATCGAGTTCTGCGCGAAGGCGATGTTCCTTGTGGACATGCCGGGCCGCAACCCGGACGATTTGAACATCTTCGGCGCCGCAAAGGGTGAGCCGGGGTGGTCGATCTACATCAACAAAGTCCGCGCCGTCCTCGAAGCCCTCCGCGAGCCGAATGAGGCGATGATCGAAGCAGCGATCAGCCGACCGGTCAATGAGGCTGCGAACGATTACAGGAGCGTCTGGCAGGCCATGCTCGACGCCGCTCTCAGGACCAATCCCCATGAGTAGCGCGGCTGAAATCGCGAAGAGGCTGACCGAGGCGCAGCGAAAAGCCCTGAGGCCCGGCCTAGCGTTGGCCGCGGGTCACTGGTTTCATGCGGCCTGGTTCGGCGGGAAACGGCCGGGCAACGTCTACAGCGTCCTTGCCGACAAAGGCTTTTTCGAGCGGCGCAGCGACCCGGACGTTTGGGGCCGATCGCAATATCGGATCACTCCTCTCGGCCTCGCTGTCCGCGCCGAACTCAAGAGGCTCGAATCCCATGACTGACCTTCTGGCATTGGCCGAAACCATCGAGGCGGCGACGGGGCCAGATCGTCGGCTCGACACGCTGGTCGAGATCGCGCGTAATCCTGATAAGCCATGGGTCATCGGCGAGAAGCCGGGGCGCTGGCCGCGCGAGGCGATCTTCGGCACGCTCGCTGACATGCTCGATTGGGCGATGGACGAAACGAAAGTGCCGCCGGAGATTGGCGCGCCAGCCTACACCTCCTCTCTCGACGCCGCGATGACGCTGGTGCCAGATGGGTATCGGGTTTCGCAGCTCAATGAAGAAACCGATAGTCCGGATCGCCCGTGGGTGGTGTCTCTGAGCGTGAGGATCGGGGCGCCTGGTCGAATGTTGGTCTACGCGTCGGCAGCCACCCCCGCGCTCGCCCTCACCGCCGCTTCCCTCCGAGCCCGCCATGCGATGGAGAAGGGCAGTGGGTGAGATCGTGCAGGAGATCAGGGACGTGCGCTACGAAACGCTGAAGAGCGGCCCGGGCGCATTCCTGACGCTGGCCTGTGGTCATCAACGCTGGATCGGCGGCTTCCCGCGCCCGGTCGCTGGCAAGGCCGTCACCATCCCCTCCCGGCACCGCTGCCTCACATGCGAGGACTCGCCCCATGCCTGACCCTGTAAACCTGGACGCCCTGCGCGGGCTGTTGGCGAAGGCCCCAGCATTGCCGTGGAAGGTCAACGAAAGCCACGAGGTCTATTCCTACGACGCCGCCAAAAATCAAACACAGTGGTTCAGTTCGCTCTCCGACGACGATGCCAATGCGCTTGCCGTCGCCGCCGTCAACGCCCTCCCCTCCCTGATTTCCGAGATCGAGCGGCTGCGGGAGAAGCAAAATCCCTGCGCCAAGATATTCGATCACAAATGGCTGAGCCCGGAATGTGTCGAAACCGGCTGTCGCTCGCTTATTCTCGAACACGCGCTCGCGGCGTATCTCAAAGCGCAATGCCGAATGCTCGAGCGCTGGTCCGAGGGCGGCAAGGCCGTGCAGCAAGAGCTTTGGCGCAACCTCCATGCCTGTGAAGCTGCTGCCCGCAACGCCCTCCACCCCGAACCGGAGACGAGATGATGGGCGGGCGGGTTGTCTGCTGGTTTTCGTGCGGCGCCGCCAGCGCGGTTGCTGCGCGGATAACGCTTTCGGAGAATCCGGGGGCGGTAATTGCCTATTGCGAGACCGGCTCAGAGCATCCCGACAACGAGAGGTTTCTAGCAGATTGCGTCCGCTGGTTCAACGTTCCGGTGCAGCGATTGAAGACGCCCAACTATGCCGACACATGGGAAATGTGGACAAAGCGCCGCTTCCTGTCCGGCCCACATGGCGCGGGCTGCACGGGCGAGTTCAAGGTCGCTCCCCGGCTCGATTTCCAGTTGCCGAGCGACACACACGTCTTTGGCTACACCGCCGACAAGGCCGACCGCAAGCGCGCTGACAACTTCCGCGAGACCTATCCGCTGCTCAAGGTCTCAATGCCACTGATCGACGCGGGCCTGACCAAAGCTAACGTGCTGGCGCTGATCGGAGGCGCCGGGATCAAGTTGCCGGTGATGTACGGGCTCGGCTTCCACAACAACAACTGCATTCCCTGCGTGAAGGCTACCAGCCCCGATTATTGGTCGCTAGTCCGCCGCTCCTTCCCAGCTGAATTCGAGCGCATGGCCAAGCTGTCGCGCGAGCTTGGGGTGCGCCTGACCAGGATTAAAGACGTTCGGGTCTTCATCGACGAAATTCCCGCAGACTGGCCCTGCACCAATCCAATCGCGCCGGCATGTGATTTTCTATGCCAATTCGCCGCTCCCGACTTCGGACAGGCGGCATGATCCCGGAGACGAAACATGGGTAAGGAACTGAAGGCGTGTGTCCTGTGCTGCGCGCCGATGCAGATAGTTAGCGATGGCGAGGCGACGCCGTTCTACTCAGTGGACTGCTCGAATTGCCCGCTGAGCTTCTCGGACTGTTTCGCCTCGGCTGAAGCCGCGACCGTCGAATGGAACACCCGCGCCCAAACCGATCGCTGTCGCGCCACCGGAGATGGACCGCTCCCAAAAAACACGGTCGTTGCGCTCGCCAACAAATACGAGGGCTGCGATCCGAACGGCATGGTCGAGATCAGCATTAGCGACTTGCGCGCCGCGCGCCAAATGACGGCGGCAATGGAGTTGTTGGCAGATCACCTGGGGTGGGCTGATCGCGCCGAGTGTTTGAGATGGATTGAGGCGGCAACCCGCCGACGCCGCTTCAACGAGGCGGGCTGCAAGGTAAGTATCGCAGCCGCCCTCGGCGCAATCGAAACGGCGTTGATCCTCTCCGCCGCTCCCCAACCGGTCGGAGATGGGGATGGACTGCCAGCTGGGATGCAAATGCTCATCGACAACTACACGATCGAACAACTCGCCGCCCGCATTACCCGAGACGGTAGTAGAATGGCTGTGCTGGAAGGGGCGCTGGAGGCTCTTACCCACGCCGTTGAAGCCGACTTTTGCGACGCGACTACCGATGCGGAAGCGCCGGACGAAGACTCGGTCCATGCCTTCGATGGCAAGCTAAGCCCGATCACATTCGGCATTATTCGTCGCGCCCGCCAAGCTCTTGAGGGTGGCCGGGGATGAAGGCCGGCACCAAGCCCGCCCCGGTGGCCAGCCTCGACGAGGCCAGGCTGCTGCAGGGCATGGCGGCTCTCGCGACGGCCAGGCGTCGGGTCGTCGAGATCGAGGCCCTGCTGCGCGCCGACTGCGCCCGCTGGTCCGCGGCCAACGGCTATTGCGTCGTGCTGACGCCGGAACAGGTCGCGCGAGAGATCGCGGCGAGAGAGGGGCGCGAGAATGGCTGATTATCCGATCCCAACGGTCGCGCTCGACGATCGGCTCGGCTGGCTGGGCACGTCCGGCTCGGGCAAGACCTACAACGCCGGCGGAGGTGTCGAGCGGCTGTTACAAAGCGGGGCGCGGGTCGTCATCGTCGATCCGCTCGGCGTTTGGTGGGGCCTGCGCCTCCTCGCCGATGGAAAGACCTCTTCGCCCTACAAGGTGGCGATCTTCGGCGGCCCCAATGGCGACCTCCCGCTCAACGAGCACGTCGGCGCTCTGATCGGCGAGACGGCCGCGACGATGGCGGAGAGCTGCATCGTCGACCTCGGCGAGTTCACGTCCAAGACGGCGGACAGACGGTTCATGGCGGCCTTCCTCGAAACGCTCTACCGCAAGGCGGGCGGCGAACCGTTCCACTTGGTCGTCGACGAGGCCGATCTCTTCGCGCCGCAGAAGCCGGGTAAGGGCGACGAAGTGCTGCTCGGTCACATGGAGAACATCGTTCGCCGCGGGCGGGTGAAGGGCTTCATTCCCTGGCTCATTTCCCAGCGGCCCGCCGTGCTGAACAAGAACGTGCTCAGCCAGGTCGACGGACTCATCGCTTTCATGCTGACCGCCTCGCACGACCGCAACGCGCTGGATGCGTGGATTGAGGGCCAGGCCGATCCTGGGCAGGGCAAGCAAATCAAGGACTCGCTCCCGACCCTTCCGGTGGGCACGGGCGTCGTCTGGCTGCCTCGACGGCAAATCCTCGAGACGGTCGGCTTTCCAGCGAAATTGACATTCGACAGCTCCCGCACGCCAAAGCGCGGCGAACGTCGGGAACGGCGCGACCTAAAGCCGCTCGATCTTGGCGCGCTCGAGCAGAAGCTCGCCACCGTCGCCGAGGAGGCCAAGGCCAACGACCCCAAGCTCCTGCGCGCCGAGGTCGGGGATCTGAAGCGTCGGCTCGCGGCGGCGGAAAAGGGCGGGGCGGTAGAGGTTTACCAGCGAGAGAATGAGCGCCTCCTCGGCACGATCGAGACGCTGAAGGCCGACGTCCAAAGGCGCGCCTTCATTGCCAACCAACTCGAGATGCGGGTCAGCGCAGCGAGGAAGGCGCTGGAACCCGCCGCTGATACAGAAATCCCCGCCCCGTGCGGAGGAGCCCCGGCCCCCGATCCCCGCCGGGAACCAAGTCGCAGGCCGGAGCCGAGCACACCTCCCCGTGTCGCTCGGCATGCCCCCGGCTTTCGCGGGGGTGAGGCGTCGTCGCCTGACGGTGGCGGCGCCTCACTTACCGGGCCGCAGGCGCATCTGCTGGGCGGCCTCGCGTGGTGGACCGCGATGGGGCACAGCGAGCCGACGCGCACCCAGCTTGCCGCCAAGATCGGCTGGAAACCGGGCGGCAGCAACATCCGCGGCCGGCTCTCGGAACTCTCGACCGCCGGCCTGATCGAATATCCGAACCAAGGCCGCGTCCGCCTGACCGCATCCGGCGCCTCGGCCGCGCCCGCGCCGGATATGAACAGCACCCTGCTCGACAGCATCCGCCAAGAGCTGACCGGGCCGCAGCGTCTGCTGTTCGAAGTATTGCTCGAACGTGTCGAGACGATGGAGCGCAAGGAATTGGCCGAGGCCGTGGGCTGGGAGCCGGGCGGATCGAACATTCGCGGCCGCCTGTCGGAGATGAGTTCGCTCGAGCTGATCGAATACCCCAGCCGCGGCGAGGTCCGGCTTCAGGATTGGGTGACGGGATGAGCGGCCGCCCCATCATTTTCAGCGCCGCCATGGTCCGCGCCCTGCTCGACGGGCGGAAAACGCAGACCAGACGGTTAGCGACTTCCCCGCTGCGGCGGTGCGAGGTTGGGGATCGGCTTTGGGTGCGGGAGAGCTTCTTCGTCATGTCGGACGACTATGGCTGGGAGGATTATGTCTTGCGGCAGTGCAGTCAGCCCGACCGCACGCTCGGCTACTGCGCCGACCAGAGCGACGGCCCGATGGTCGATGATCAAGATTGGGAGCCGCCGCGCAACACCAAGCGCGAGGTCCACGGCTTAAAGGGCGACGACGACACCGAAGCCTGGACGCTGATCGGCGACATGCCAAGCATCTACATGCCCCGCTGGGCCTCGCGGCTGACGCTGATCGTCGAGGCGGTGCGGGTGGAGGCGTTGCAGGCGATCACTGAGGCGGATGCGATCCGCGAAGGCGTAACGCTGGTCGAGGAATCGTGCGCGCATTCACGTCCCTCCTGACCTTCGCCGAAGCTGGACTCGTCGGCGAGGCGCTGCACGACCATTGGGAGAAGATGGCGGGCCAAGCGCCGCTGACGCGCGAGGACATGGCTTGGGGCGACATGGTCCAGTTCGTGCTGCGCAAGGCTCGGGATGCGGTGGATGCGCGGGAGGGTGGCGGTGGCTGAGCCCCTCATCGCCGAGATCACCAGGCGCATCCGCCGCTCGGTCAAGAACGGCGGCCGCCTGCACCTAGAACCGGCCCACGCCCGGACCTTGATGCAACCGAGAATTTATGCGCTCCTAGCGACAATCGAAGCCGAGGAAATGGAAGCGATATGCCAGACCGACCCGGATCCAGCACCGCAACAGGGCGGCGCGCCGCCAAGCCCATCTCCTCTGCCACCACTCCGGCGCAGGCCGGCCAACGATTCGAGCTCGGGCGGTTCTGGCTCTGGTACAGGCCCGACCGGGACGATTGGAACATCTGCTGGCTCGACAGTCGAGTCGTCCGCCGCAAGGCGACAGGTGTTGGCGGTGGTGGAGACTATCCGCCAGAGGGCGCGCGGGAAGCGCTAGCCGACCATTGGGCCGCGGACCGGGCCGAGGCGCTCAAGGTCGCGCCGGCCGTCGCCCTGCCGCCCGGCGAGGTACTGGTGCCCGATCTGGTCGCGCTCTGGCTCGAGCAGCACGTCGCTGGCCTCGACGCGCCGGAGCGCTATCTCGACTCGGTCGCGGTCTGGGAGCGGTTCTGGTCGATGCTCGCGGCCGACGGCCTGCTGCCCGATCCGCTGACCGTATCGGCGATTACCGGGCCGCTCGTCGACCGATTCATCGCGTTCCGCGGTGCCGAGGGCGCCGCGCCACCGACCATTTCGCGCGACATCGCGGCGCTGCGCGGCCCGATCCGCTGGGGCCTCGACAACAACCGCCTCGCCGCGGCGCCGAAGATCAAGGACGTGAAGGGGCGCAAGAGGATCAAGGCGCTGGAATGGAGCCCGGAGCAGGTCGCGGCGCTGCTCGAGGCGGCCGCTGCGACGCCGGATCGGGCCCATGTTCACCTCTACGCGATGATAATGCTGAGCACCCATGCCAGGAGCGAGGCGGTGCTCGAGCTGAACGCAGAGACCCAGATCGGGCGCGGGCAGATCGACTTCCTGCGGCCCGGCGAGGAGCAGACGCGGAAGCGGCGCGCCATCGTGCCGATCTGTCCGACCCTGGCGCCGTGGCTGGCCGGCGTCCGGGGCAAGGTCATTCGCTACCGGGTGCCGACGTCGGCACGGACGCGGGCCGACGGCGGCGAGGAATGGTTCGAGCGGCCGACCAGCGACATCGGCAACGCTTTCGCCGGCGTCCTGCTCGCGGCCCACGAGCTGCGGCCCGACCTCGGCTTTGCGCGGCAGATGTCCGATGAGAGCGGACAACTGGAATGGCTGCCGCCGCGGCCCAAGCTCGGCGAGACGACGCGCCGCGCCAAGCTGCGCCCGATCGGCACGCCGAACACGCTCAGGCATACGATCCACACCTGGCACAAGCGCCAAGGCGTTCCCGACGCTCAGATCGACGCGGCCGCGGGCCATAGCGAGGAAGGGACCGGCGCCAGCTACACCCACCTTCGGCCCGAATATCTGCGCGAGTTCATCGCGTCGACCGAGGCTTTCTGGGAAGCGGTCGGGGAATTTACCGACGCGCATCTGCGATACCCGCGCGATACCAAGGTCGTCGCCATCGGGGCGGGCCGGTCCAGAGGAAATGGAGAATAACTATGGCATTCAGAGATTTAAGGCTGGTGGAGCTGAGGGGAATCGAACCCCTGACCTCTGCAGTGCGATTGCAGCGCTCTCCCATCTGAGCTACAGCCCCGCGCCTTTCGGGAGCGCCCAGATAGCGGCGGGGGCGTGGCGATGCAATCCCGCTGACGGGCCCCGCGGCACTTCGTAATTCGCCTCGCCGGTGCTAGACACGACTCGGACCGAGAGGCGCCTTTCGAGCAGGAGCGAGAGATGAACGAGATGACCCGGATCGGCGCCCAGCCGGCTTATTCGGAAGCGGCGCAGCAGGCGCTGGCGCGCGAGCCCCGGCTGTTCATCGGCGGCGATTGGGTCGAATCGAGCGGCGGCGCGACGATCCCGATCGTCGACCCTTCGACCGGGCGCGAAATCGGCCGCTTCGTCGACGCGACCGACGCCGACGTCGACCGCGCCGTCGCCGCCGCGCGCACCGCGTTCGACGACGGCCGCTGGACCGGCCTGCCGCCGATCGCGCGCGAGCGGATGATCAACAAGCTCGCCGATCTGATCGAGCAGCACGCCGCCGAATTCGCCGAATTGGAGGCGATCGACAACGGCAAGCCGGCGAGCATCGCCGGCGCGGTCGACGTTCCCGGCGCGATCGGCATGCTGCGCTACATGGCCGGCTGGGCGACCAAGCTCGGCGGCGAGACGATCGACCCGATGGCGGCGCCTCCGGGCAGCTTCCACGCTTATGTCCGGCGCGAGCCGATCGGCGTCGCCGCCCAGATCGTGCCGTGGAACTTCCCGCTCCTGATGGCCGCGCTCAAGATCGCGCCGGCGCTGGCCGCGGGCTGCACGATGGTGCTCAAGCCCGCCGAGCAGACCTCGCTGACCGCGCTCCGGCTCGCCGATCTGGTCAATGAGGCGGGAATCCCGGCCGGCGTGCTCAACGTCATCACCGGCATGGGCGAGAGCGTCGGCGACCGGCTGGTCCGCCACCCCGACGTCGACAAGGTCGCCTTCACCGGCTCGACCGAAGTCGGCAAGCTGATCAACAAGGCGGCGACCGACAGCCTCAAGCGGGTGACGCTCGAGCTCGGCGGCAAATCGCCGGTGATCGTGCTGCCCGACGTCGACATCGACAAGGCCGCGGGCGGCGCGGCCGGCGCGATCTTCTTCAATTCGGGCCAGATCTGCGTCGCCGGCTCGCGGCTGTTCGCCCACCGCTCGATCTTCGACAAGCTGATCGAGGGCGTCGCGACCCATGCCCAGCATTGGGCGCCTGGGCCGAGCCTAGCGCCGGGCACGCGGATGGGCCCGCTCGTCTCCACCGAGCAGCGCGACCGGGTGATGGGATATATCGAGGCCGGCAGACAAGCCGGCGCCTCGGTGCTGACCGGCGGCGACGCGCCGGGTAGCGAAGGTTATTACGTCAATCCGACCGTGCTGGTCGACGTCGATCCCGAGATGAGCGTGGTCCGCGAGGAGATTTTCGGGCCCGTTCTGGTCGCCCAGCGCTACGACGATCTCGACGAGGTCGCCAAGGCCGCCAACGACACGCTCTACGGGCTCGGCGCGAGCATCTGGACCAAGGATTTGTCCAACATGCACAAGCTCGCGGCCAAGATCAAATCGGGCACGGTCTGGGGCAATTGCCACTCGATGCTCGATCCGGCGCTGCCGTTCGGCGGCTACAAGCAGTCGGGCTTCGGCCGCGAGCAGGCCCGCGAGGGCGTCGAGGCCTATACCGAATTGAAGACGGTGATCATCGCGCTTTGAGCGAGAGCGCGCCATCCGCCGCCCGCGCGGCGGCGATCAAGGTCGGCGCGGACGGCGAAATTGCTGCGCAGCCTAGAGCGGTGCCGGCCGAGGTTCCGATCGCGATCAGCTTCCTTGGCTTGGGCTATGCGGTGATGATGGCGACCCCCGCCGACCTCGAGGATTTCGCATTCGGCTTCGCGCGGTCCGAGCGGCTGATCGAGGCGGCGGCGGACGTCGTCGGCATCGAATTACGCGCGGAAAAATCCGGCATTCTCATGGGAATCGAACTCGTCGCCGCGCGGCACGAGCGCGTCCTGCAGCGGGTGCGGCACCGCGTCGGCGATTCGAGCTGCGGCCTGTGCGGGATCGAGAATCTCGAACAGGCGCTGCGGCCGCTGCCGAAATTGTGCGCCCCTGCCGCAGTCGCGCCCGCAGCAATTTTCGCCGCGCTCGCGGCGCTGCGCGACCACCAGCCGCTCAATGCGGCGACCGGCGCCGCGCACGCCGCCGCTTATTGCGACCCCGGCGGCGCGATCCTCGCCGCGCGCGAGGATGTCGGCCGCCACAATGCGTTCGACAAATTGATCGGCCATTGCCTGCGCGAGGGGCGCGACATGGCGGGCGGCTTCGTGCTGCTGACCGCGCGCTGCTCCTACGAGCTGGTCGAGAAGGCGGCGCTGGCGGGCGTGCCGCTGCTGGTCACCATCTCGGCGCCGACCGCGCTGGCGATCGCGCGGGCCAAGGAAGCGGGCCTGACCCTGGTCGCGCTGGCGCGGCCCGATTCGATGCTGGTGATGAGCGACCCGCACGATCTTTTTCGTCATCCCGGCGAAGGCCGGGACCTATGAACGCTGGCGGGTAGAGGCTGGTCCAATCCGAGTTCATGGGCCCCGGCCTTCGCCGGGGTGACTCCTAACCCAATGCTCCGCGCCTCAGTGCAGCTTCAGCCGCGGGCGGACGATCGCGTTGACCCGGCCGACGAGCAGCAGCGCCAGGCCCTTGAGCCAGCCGTGCACCGCGATCAGGTGCATCCGGTAGAGCGACTTGTAGACGAAGCGGGCCAGCCGGCCCTCGATCGCCATCCGCCCGCCGATCAGGTTGCCCATCAGGCTGCCGACCGTCGAGAAGCGGCTCAGCGACACCAGCGAGCCATGATCCTTGTAAACGAACGCCCGCAGCGCCTTGCCGCGGGCGAGCCGATCGAGGTTGACGAACGCGGCCGAAGCCATCTGGTGCGCCGCCTGCGCCCGCGGCGGCACCGCGCTTTCGCTGCCCGGCGGGACATAGCAGCAGCAATCGCCGATCGCGAAGATGCGCTCGTCCAAGCTGGTCTGGAGGGTCGGGCGGACGACCAGCTGGTTGGCGCGGCTCAGCGCGAGCCCGTCCATGTCGCTCGGAAGCGCGCCCCTGACGCCGGCAGCCCAGAGCTTGAGCTCGGCGGAGATCCGCTCGCCGGCGTCCGTGACGATCGCCTCGGCGGTGACCGCGGCCACCTTCGCCGAGGTCAGCACGCGGACGCCGAGCGCCTCCAATTCGGCGCGCGCGGCGTCGGCGAGGCGCTCGGGCAAGGCCGGAAGGATGCGGGGGCCGGCCTCGATCAGGGTCACTTCGAGGCGGGATTCGTCGAATGTCTCCAGTCCGTAATGGCGCAGCGCGGCGGCGCTGTTGTAGAGCTCGGCCGCCAGCTCCACGCCGGTCGCGCCGCCGCCGACGACGGCGATGCGGACGTGCGCGTCGGCCGAGGGATCGGCCTGCATCGCGCGCGAGACGCGCAGGCACTGGTTGAGCAGCCGATGGCGGAAGCGGTCGGCGGTGGCCCGGTCGTCGAGCGAAAGGCAATGTTCGAGCGCGCCCGGCGTGCCGAAATCGTCGCTGACCGCGCCGAGCGCGATCACCAGATAATCGTAGCGGATGCGATGGGCGCCGATCAGCTCGCTCCCCTCCTCGTCGAGGAGCGGGGCGATGATCACCTCGCGCGCGTTACGGTCGATCCCGGCGAACGCGCCGAGGAAGAAGCGATAGCCCCAGCGGTGGCCGTGGCTGCGATAGCCGATTTCGTCGAGATTGGCGTCGAGCGAGCCGGCCGCGACCTCGTGCAGCAGCGGCTTCCAGACATGGGTCGAGTTCTTCTCGACGAGGATGATGTCGTGGCGGGCGCGGCCGTAGCGGGCGCCGAGCTTGCGGACCAGCTCGAGCCCGGCCGCGCCGCCGCCGACGACGACGATCTGGGTTTTGCGCTCCGTCACCCGTCACCCCACTCTCGAGTCATTCCGGCGAAGCCGGAACCTATGAACACCTACGGCTGAAAACCATCGCTCTTCGAGTTCATGGGCCCCGGCCTCCGGGGCGACTCCTCTGGTTAGCCCGCGTCCGCCCCCGCGCCGGAGCCGCCTTCGCCCGCCTGATTGAACTCGGTCGCCTTGGTGCGGGGCGCGGGCTCCACCGGAGCGGCGAGCCTGGCCACCGCATCGCGCGCGATGTCGCTCAGGCCCTCGCCGCCCGCCTCCAGATGGGCGAGGATCAGCGCCCTCATGCGCGGGTCCCAGAAGTGCCAGAGATGGTCCCAGGTCGCCGCTGCGGCCTCGCGCGGGCGCTGGCCGGCGAACTCGCGCGCGATCTGGTTGGCCATGTAGACGAGCTTGTCGAGCGTGTGGCTGCTCATTCGGCGGCCTCGGTGCCGGCGGCGATGCGGCGGCTGTGCATCGCCTGGATCTCATAGGCTTCCTGCCATTCCGACGGGCCGTTCGAGGCGCTGACCTGGACCGCGGTGACCTTATATTCGGGGCAATTGGTCGCCCAGTCCGAATATTCTGTGGTGACGACATTGGCCTGGGTCATCGGGTGGTGGAAGGTGGTGTAGACCACGCCGGGCGCGACCCGGTCGGTGATCGTCGCCTTCAAGGTGGTCTCGCCGGCGCGGCTGGCGAGCCGGACCCAGTCGCCTTCCTTGAGGCCGCGATTTTCGGCGTCGTGGGGGTGGATTTCGAGCCGGTCCTCCTCGTGCCAGACGGTGTTGGCGGTGCGCCGCGTCTGCGAGCCGACATTGTACTGGCTTAAGGTCCGCCCGGTGGTCAGCAGCAGCGGGAAGCGCGGGCCGCTCTTCTCGTCGGTCGGGACATATTCGGTCATCACGAACCGGCCCTTGCCGCGGACGAACTGGTCGACGTGCATGATCGGCGTGCCTTCGGGCGCGGCCGCGTTGCATGGCCATTGGATCGAGCCCAGCTCGTCGAGCCGGGCGAAGGACACGCCGGCGAAGGTCGGCGTCACCGCGGCGATCTCGTCCATGATCTGGGAGGCGTGGGTGTAATCCCAGTCGAGCCCCATCGCCCTGGCGAGCAATTGGGTGACCTGCCAATCGGCATGGCCGTTGCGCGGCGCCATCACCTTGCGCACCGGCTGGATGCGCCGCTCGGCATTGGTGAAGGTGCCGTCCTTCTCGAGGAAGGTCGAGCCGGGCAGGAAGACGTGGGCGTAATTGGCGGTCTCGTTGAGGAAGAGATCGTGGACGACGACGCATTCCATCGCGGCGAGGCCGGCGGCGACATGGCTGGTATTGGGATCCGACTGGAGGATGTCCTCCCCCTGGATATAGACCGCCTTGAACACGCCGTCGCGGGCGGCGTCGAGCATGTTGGGGATGCGGAGGCCCGGCTCGCTGTCGATCGGGGCGCCCCAGAGCTTCTCGAACATGTCGCGGGCGGCGTCGTCGGAGACGTGGCGATAGCCCGAAAGCTCGTGCGGGAAGCTGCCCATGTCGCACGCGCCCTGGACGTTGTTCTGGCCGCGCAGCGGGTTCACGCCGACGCCGGGGCGGCCGATATTGCCGGTCGCCATGGCGAGGTTGGCGATCGCCATCACCGTGGTCGTTCCCTGGCTGTGCTCGGTGACGCCGAGGCCGTAATAGATCGCGCTATTGCCGCCGGTGGCGTAGAGCCGCGCGGCGCCGCGCAAATCGGCGGGCGCGACACCGGTATAGCGCTCTGTGGCCTCGGGCGAATGTTCGGGCCGGGCGACGAACTCGGCCCATTCGGCATAATCGTCGAGGTCGCAGCGCGCGCGGACGAATTCCTCGTCGGTCAGGCCCTCGGCGACGATCACATGCGCCATCGCGGTCAGCACGGCGACGTTGGTGCCGGGCCTGAGCGGGAGGTGGTAGCTCGCCTCGATATGGGGGGTGCGGACCATGTCGATCCGCCTGGGATCGATCACGATCAGCTTCGCCCCCTGGCGCATGCGGCGCTTCATCCGCGAGGCGAAGACCGGGTGGCCGTCGGTCGGGTTGGCGCCGATCACGATCATCACGTCGGCCTGCTCGACCGAATCGAAATCCTGGGTGCCGGCCGAGGTGCCGAAGGTGGTCTTGAGGCCGTAGCCGGTCGGCGAGTGGCAGACGCGGGCGCAGGTATCGACATTGTTGTTGCCGAAGCCGGCGCGAACCAGTTTCTGGACGAGGAAGGTCTCCTCGTTGGTGCAGCGCGACGAGGTGACGCCGCCGACCGAGCGGTGGCCGTATTGCGCCTGGATGCGGCGGAATTCGGACGCCGTGTGGGCGATCGCCTCGTCCCAGCCCACCTGCCGCCAGGGCTCGTCGATCGAAGCGCGAATCATCGGTTCGAGAATCCGCTCCTTGTGGGTCGCATAGCCCCAGGCGAAGCGGCCCTTGACGCAGGAATGGCCGCGATTGGCCTTGCCGTGCTTCCACGGCACCATGCGGACGACCTCCTCGCCTTTCATTTCGGCGCGGAAGGTGCAGCCGACGCCGCACTAGGCGCAAGTGGTGATCGTGCTGGTCTCGGGCAGGCCGACCGCCTTGACCGCCTTCTCCTGCAGCGAGCCGGTCGGGCAGGCGGTCACGCAGGCGCCGCACGAGACGCATTCGGAGGCGAGGAACGGCTCCTCCTGGCTCGCCGAGACGTGGGAGCCGAAGCCGCGCCCGGAAATCGTCAGGGCGAACGTGCCCTGGACCTCGTCGCAGGCCCGGACGCATCTGGAGCAGACGATGCACAGGCTCGGATCGAAGTCGAAATAGGGGTTCGAAGTGTCGCACGGCGCGCCGAGATGGTTGGCGAGCGGCAGATAGCGACTTTTCGCAACACCGATCATTTCGGCCATTTCGCGCATTTCGGTGGCTTGCTCGGGGATCGGATGATCGGAGAGATAGAGCTCCATCACCCCCTTGCGCAGCCGTTCGAGCCGCTCGCTCTTCGTGGCAACCGCCATCCCCTCGGCGACCGGCGTGGTGCAGGAGGCGGGCGTGCCGGGGCGGCCGTCGATCTCCACCAGGCAGATCCGGCACGAGCCGAACGCCTTCATCGAGTCGGTCGCGCACAGCCTGGGGATGTCGGTGCCGGCGAGGCTCGCGGCGCGCATGATCGAGGTGCCGGCGGGCACGGTCATCGCCGCGCCGTCGATGGTCAGCGTGACCTGCTCGGGCGACGGCGAGGCCGAAGTGCCGTGATCGGCTTCGCGGGTCAGGGTCATGACGCGAAATCCTCGGGGAAGTGCCTCAATGCGGACAATACAGGATAAGGCGTGAAACCGCCAAGCGCGCAGAGCGATCCGAACTTCATCGTCTCGCACAGGTCCTCGACGAGGGCGAGATTGGCGGCGACGTCCTCGCCGGCGATGATCCGGTCGATCACCTCGACGCCGCGGATCGAGCCGATCCGGCACGGCGTGCACTTGCCGCAGCTCTCGGCCGCGCAAAATTCCATCGCGAAGCGGGCCATTTTCGCCATGTCGACGCTGTCGTCGAACACGACGATGCCGGCGTGGCCGATCAGCCCGTCGGCGGCGGCGAACGCCTCATAATCGAACGGAAGGTGGAACATCGAGGGTGGGAAATAAGCGCCCAACGGCCCGCCGACCTGAACCGCGCGCACCGGGCGGCCGGAGAGCGTGCCGCCGCCGATCTCGTCGACCAGCTCGCCGAGCGTGATGCCGAAGGCCGTTTCGAACAGACCGCCATTCCTTATGTTGCCGGCGAGCTGGATCGGCATCGTCCCGCGCGAGCGGCCCATGCCGTAATCGGCATAAGCCTTGGACCCTTCCGCGAGAATGAACGGCACAGCGGCCAACGTCAGCACGTTGTTGATGATCGTCGGCCGGCCGAACAGGCCGACATGGGCGGGCAAAGGCGGCTTGGCGCGAACCTCGCCGCGGCGGCCCTCGATGCTTTCCAGCAGGGAGGTCTCCTCGCCGCAGACATAGGCGCCGGCCCCGGCCCGGACCTCGATGTCGAAATCAGGCCCGAGCAGGCCGTGCGCTCGCGCGGTTTCGATCGCGCGCGCGATCGCCCGGATCGCGTGCGGATATTCGGAGCGGATGTAGATGTAGCCCAAGGTCGCGCCGACCGCGAAGCCGGCGATCGCCATCCCCTCGATCAGCATGAAGGGATCGCCCTCCATCACCATCCGGTCGGCGAAGGTGCCGCTGTCGCCCTCGTCGGCGTTGCAGATTATATATTTCTGCGGCGCCGGCGCGGCGGCGGCGGTTCGCCACTTGATCCCGGCCGGAAAGCCGGCGCCGCCACGGCCGCGCAGGCCCGATTCGAACACCTCCTCGACGCTCGCTTCGGGGCCGAGTTCTAGAGCGCGTTCCAACCCCTTGAAGCCGCCATAAGCGCGATAATCGTCGATCGACTGCGGATCGGTGATGCCGCAGCGGGCGAAGGTCAGCCGGGTCTGGCGCTTGAGGAAGGGGAGCTCCTCGACCAGCCCGACGCAGGCCGGATGATCGGCGGCCATGCGAAGCACCTCCGGCACGTCTTCCGGCGTCAGCCGCGCATAACCCACCCGCCCTTCGGGCGTTTCGATCTCCAGCAAAGGCTCGAGCTCGAACATCCCGCGCGAGCCGTTGCGGATCACGTCCGGGCCGACCGCCGCCGCCACTGCGTCGGCGCCGACCGCGACCGCGGCGGCATCGCCGGGGACGAAGATCCTCACGCCGCCGCCTCGTCGATCAGGCGCCGCGCGGCAGCCTCGTCAAGGCGGCCGAAGACGCGGGCGCCGACCAGCGCGGCGGGGCCGCTGGCGCACAGGCCGAGGCAATAGACCGTCTCGACCGCGATCCGCCCGTCACCCTCGAACAAGGGCGCGATCCGCTCGACGCCGCGCGCCTGGCAAGCCTCCGCGCGACACAATTTGATCACCGGCTTCCCGGCCGGCGCGACCTTCAGATCGTGGTAGAAGGTGACGACTCCGTGCACCTCGGCGCGCGACAGGTTGAGCGCCTCGGCGATGATCGGCACTGCCTCAGCCGGGACATGGCCGAACGCCGCCTGCACGTCGTTGAGGATCGGCAGCAGCGCGCCCGCCCGGCCGGCGTGGCGGCGCACCAGCGCTTCCGTTTCCTCGGCGGTCCATGCTCGGGTCACCGGGCGCTTTTCCTCCCCTATCCCGTTCGCCGCAACCTACTTCATGCGCAACCAACCGGCGCCGGCCGGTTCGGCGGCCCCGCTTTTGTCTGCTATGGGTGGAAAGCCGACGTTGAGCCGTTCCTCTTTTTGCTGTTTCACTATTCTCACAGACGCCTAGTTTAGCCTGATGCTGCGGACGCTCCTTGCTCTCATATTCGTGGCGTCGGGCGTTACGGCCTGCGGCGGACCGGCAGCCAATAACACCGCCGAAGGTGTGGAGCGGGCCTGCACGCCGCCCCGCTCTCACTGGCTTCAACAGGGGCCACTCGACGTCGGCCTCACCGCGCCCGTCAACCGTCTTTCTGTTGATCGCAATAGTGCAATCTACTGGAACGGGCAGCCATCGAGCCTGTCGCGCGTATCGCAATACCTCTCCGTCGTCGCCACGATGAGGCCTCGGCCCTTCACTTTCCTAGAGACGGAGATGGGCACGCCCTGCGCCCTGATCGAAAGGGTCCGCGATGAGATGGAGCGTCGCCTGAACTGTCGCGGCGAAGGTTCATGCGCCGAAGGCATCTGGAAGGTCTGGCAGGAGACACCGATCCCGCCCGGCACACCTCCCTCCTGAGTGGAGCCCACTCTGGGTCGAAAGCAGACGCTAGAAGACTGCTGAGTCTAGTATATTTGTGCCCTAATTAGGGACCGTCCCCAAACGCGCGGTGCGCTAGGAAATGGGGACTGTCCCCAAGCGCGCAACAATGTGGCGTGCCGCGGCGAGGTCCTGGACGATGCTGCCGAGCGATTTGTAGATCGTGACGTCGCCGTCGCCGGTGCGGCCCGGCAGCGTTCCGGCCATGACCTCGCCGATCTCGCCGAGTAAATGATCCTCGCCGATCAGGCCCGCCGCCAGCGCGCTCATATATTCGGCGCCCTGGGCGCGGACTCCCGCTTCGTGGTCGGCGAAGAAGCGGGCTCGGGCGACGAGCGCGTCGTCGAGCTCGCGCGGGCCGGCGCGGCTCGAGCCGACCGCGTTGATGTGCGTCCCGTCGGCGAGCCATTCGGAGCGCAGGATGGGCTCGTGCGCGGCGGTGACGGTGCAGATGATGTCGGCGCCCTCGACCGCCTCCTCGACGCTTTGGCAGGCGATGCCGCCGAACGCCCGCGCTTTGGCGAGATCGCGGCCCCAGATCGTGACGCGCTCGATCCGCCGCACGCATTTGATCGCTTCCAAATGGCGCCGCGCCTGCTCGCCATAGCCGAGGATGGCGAGATTGCGCGCCTCCTTCCGCGCCAGGACGTCGGTGGCGGCGGCCGAGGCGGCGGCGGTGCGGATCGCGGTGATCTCGCCGGCGTCGAGGATCGCCGACGGGGCGCCGGTGGCGGCGTCGAACAAGGCGACCACGCCCTGGTGCGAAGGGCCGCCTGTGGCGAAATTATCGGGATAGACGCTGACCAGCTTGGCGCCGAACACGCCGTCTTCCAGCATCGCGCCCGGCATCACCCCGAACGCCCGGCCGTCGGGCAGATCGAGGATCGAGCGCAGCATCTGGCGGGTGCGGCCCTGCGACAGGGCGATCATCGCCTCGCGCATCAGCGGAATGCATTCTTCGTAGGGCAGCAGCCGCGCCACCTCTTCGGCCGAGACGATGATCATGCGGCCTCCGCGGCGATCCGGCCGCGCCACCAGCGGATCAGCAGGACCGCGTTGAGGATCATCACCACGCCGTAAATGTTCTGGGTGACGGCGAGCGGCAGATTGTCGAGCACGGTCAAGGTCAGGAAGATGGCGAGCGTCACGTTCTGGACGCTGGTCTCGATCGCCAGCGTCATCGCGTCGCGCGCGCCGGCGCCGATCAGCCGGCCGAGCGCCAGGCCGAACAGGATCGCGGCGCCGTTGAGGGCATAGATCGCCGGAGTCGCGCGGACGAGATTGTCGAGCACCATGTCGAGGCTGACGATCACCGAGAAGGCGATCACGACGAGGATGATGACGAAGGCGGTCGGCCTCAGCCAGCGCGCGAGCCGCGCGGCCCAGTCCGGAACGAAATGTTTCACGATCATGCCGACGAGGATCGGCAGCAGGGTGATCGAGGCGAGCTGGCGCATGACGTTGAGAACGTCGAGCCCCGGCACCGGCCGGCCGCCGCCGCCCAGGAACCAGGGCATTGCCCAGCTCAGCACGATCGGGATGGTGAAGACCGTGACCAGGCTGGAGAGCGCGGTCAGCACGACCGCGAGCGCGACGTTGCCGCGGCCGACGAAGGTCATCGCGTTGGAGGTCGTGCCCGCGGGGCAGAGCGAGACGATGAACAGGCCGAGCGCCATTTCGGGAGGCAGGCGAAACAGGAAGCCGACCAGGAAGCCGAGCGCGGGCAGGACGAGCAAGTGGGTGGCGAAGCCCGCGCCGACCAGCAAGGGCCGCTTCGCGACGAGAGCGAAATCCCGGAGCGCGAGCGTCAGGCCGAGGCTGAACATGACCAGCATCAGGCCGACCGGGACGACCCCGGTGTTGACGAACTGGATCCACGCCTGGCTCATCCGCCCCACACCTCGCGCGCGAAATTGACGAAATTGAGTCCTATGATCTTCTCGATCCGGCGCCCGCCATAGCGGCGCCGTTCGAGCAAGGCGATCAGGCGGCGGAACTGATCCGGCCCGGACAGCTCCTCGACGAACGGCAAGGTGTCCGGATTCTCGCCGCGGGCGCCGATCCCGGCGGCGCGCCGCTGGGCGACCTGCTCGCGCATCACGGCGCGGAAGGCGGCCATATTGTCCACGCCCGTCGTGCCGCCGTCGGTGCCGATCCCGACATGGTCCTCGCCGCAGACGTTCACCGCATGGTCGATATGAGCGACGACGTCCGCGGCGGTAGCGAGGCTGTCGGCGCTGAGGAACGGCATGAAGTAGATGCCGACGAAGCCGCCGCGCGACGCGACCAGGCGCAATTCCGCGTCGCTCTTGTTGCGCGGCAGATCGGTCAGCGCACGGCAGCCGGTATGGTTGATCGAGATCGGCGCGCGCGAGGCGCGGGCGGCGTCGAGGCAGATGCGCTCGCCGCTGTGCGAGAGATCGACCATCACCCGCGCGGCGTTGAGCCGCTCCACCACCGCCCGGCCGAACGCGGTCAGGCCGCGATTGCCCGGGGCCATCGCGCCGTCGCCGAGCGCGTTGGCGGGATTGTAGGTGAGCTGGATGACGCGCACGCCGAGATCGGCGAAGGTCTCCACCCTGCCGGCGTCCGCGCCGAGCATCGCCGCGTTCTGGAAGCCGTAGATCACCCCGATCTTCCGTTCGCGTTTCGCGCGCAGGATGTCGGCGGAGGTCAGCACCTTGACGAGGTCGCGCGGGCGATCGCGCAGCCGCGCGTCCCAGCGGGCGATCTCGCGCACGCTCTGCTCGAACGGCTCCTCCTCGCCTGAGACATAGCCCATCGTCACGTTGACCGCGGTGAGGCCCGAGGCGCGGGCGTCGGCGATGATCCGGTCGGACAGGCGGCGGCGGTCGGGCGGGTTCTCGACATTGGGGTCATCGAGGCCGCCAAGCGCATTGACGATCAGCATATCGCGCGGCGCTTGCGCGGCGGCGGGGCGCACGATCGCCGCCGCGCCGGCCATGACGAGGAAAGAGCGCCGGTCGAGCCCGGTCACGGGCGGAAGTCCGCGCGGTCGAAGCGGCGGCCGCGCTTGACGACGAACAGCACGCTGCGCAGATTGGCGATGTCGACGGCGGGGTCGCGCTCCAGCACGACCAGGTCGGCGAGGCGGCCGGCGGCGATCACGCCTCTCTCCTGCCCTTGCCCGATGGTCATCGCGCCGATCCGGGTGGCGGCGCTGATCGCCTCCATCGGCGTCAGGCCGGCGCGATCGACGAGCAACTCCATCTCCTCGAACAAGGCCGGCCAGGGGGCGCCGTCGGGCGTGTCGCCGTCGGTGCCCGCGGCGATCAGAACACCGGCGCGGTGAGCCTGAGCGGTCAGACGGGCGGCCAGATCGAGGCTGCAATGGGCCGGGTGCTCGCGATAGACGCGCAGGGTCGGGTCGATCAGGATGCCGCGCGCGCGCATCGTCGCGAACAGGCGCACCATCGCCGGATTGTCGCCATTGGCGAAAAGCGCGGCGTCGACCGGGAAGCGCTGCGCATAGCTTTGCGGACGGCGCGTCATCGCCTGATAGGCGCCGTAGCAAATGTGCGAGACGACGTCGGGGCCGGCGGCGAGCACTTCGGCCGGCGTCGTCGGAAAGACCATGAAATGGGCCCAGACCAGCAGCCCCTGGCGGTGCGCTTCATTGGCCAGGCGGCGGACGAGATCGGGCGGGAGATCGGCATAGATTTTGAGCGCGACGGCGCCGGTGCCGCGGGCGCGGGCGATGGCGAGCGGGATATCGGTCTCGGCGCTGATCGCCTGCGCCCAGGGCGCCTCGCCCGGTGTGTAGCCGACGCTGACCGCCTGCGTGCGCGGATCGGAGAAGAAGCCTGGGCCGGCGACGAGCGCGGCGGAGGCGAAGTCCGGCCCGGCGATCTCGCCGACGCGCGCCGCTCGCGCCAGCTCGGCGATCAGCCGCAGATCGTCGGCCATGATCCGCGCCGCGGTGATGCCGCCATAGAGGTCGCGGCGCATCTGCGCCTCGGCGGCGGCGCGGTCGGGCGGGGTGGCGCGGTGCTGGTGGCTGTCGATCAGGCCGGGGAGGAGATAGCGGCCGGCAAGGTCGACGATCCGCGCGCCGGCGGTGAGCTGGGGCGTCAGGGCCTCAACCGGCAGCACCGCTTCGATCCGCTCGCCATCGGCGATCACCGCCATGTCCGGCCGCGGCGCGGCGCCGGTGCCGTCGATCAGGGTCGCGCCACGATAGACAACACGATCGGCCTGCGCCGTGGCCGCAAAGCCCAGCAGGCACAGCAAGAGGAGCCACCGAATCCCGCCCATGCCGAGGGCCTAGCATCGCCGCGCCTTGACGCCTAGCAGGGGCGCATGTCGGACCTTCCCGAGCCCATTCCGGCGGCGACGCTCGTGCTGATGCGCGAACGCACCGGCGGCCCGCCCGAGCTGCTGGTGACCGAGCGGACCGGGACGATGGCCTTCGCCGCGGGCGCTTTGGTGTTCCCGGGCGGCCGGATCGACGCCGACGATCAGCGCACCGCCGATCTGCTCGGCGGCGACGCCGCGCGGGTGGCGGCGATCCGCGAGACGATCGAGGAGACCGGGCTCGCCCCGGGTCTCGCGCCCGCGCCCAGCGCTGCGACCCTGCAGGCGCTGCGCGAAGGGCTGGCCGACGAGGAGCCGTTCGCCTCGCTGCTCGCCGCGTACGGCCTGGCGCTCGAACCGGACGCGCTGACGCCGTTCGCGCGCTGGTGCCCCAATTTCCGCGAGACGCGGCGGTTCGACACCTTGTTCTTCCTCGCCGAGGCGCCGGCCGGCGGGCCCGAGCCGCAGGTCAGCGCGCACGAGGCGGTGCGCGCCTTCTGGGCGAGCGCGGCCGAGATCCTCGCGGAGCTCGACGCCGGCCGCGCCCACGCCATCTTCCCGACCCGGCGCAACCTCGAGCGGCTCGCCCGCTTCGGCTCGATCGCGGAAGCGCGCGCCGACGCCGCCCGCCATCCGGTCTCCACGATCACCCCCTGGGTCGAGCAGCGCGGCGGGGCACCCCATGTCTGCATCCCCGAAGGGATCGGCTATCCGGTGACCTCAGAGCCGCTGGAGACGGCGCGGCGGCGCTGATGCGGCGCGGGCTCGTCCGGCTGCTGATCCTGGCTTTGCTCGCGGCGGGGGCGCTCCTCCTTTACGGCCATGCCCGGCGCCATCCCGAAGACATGCCGTGGACGGCGCTCGACCTTGGCCAGCCGATCGGCGCCTTCACCGGGCGCAAGCTCGCCGCCCTCGATAGCGACGCCCCGCATTGCCTGGCTTTGCTGAGCCGCGCGGGCGTCCGTTACACCGTGCTGCCGGCGCGCCGGACCGGGCCGCAATGCGGCTACGACCAGGCGGTGCGCTTCACCCCCGGCGGGGCGATCGCAATCCGCTACCGGCCGGCCGACGTCGCCACCAATTGCCCGGTGGCGGCGGCGCTGGCGCTGTGGGAATGGCAGGTGGTCCAGCCCGCGGCGCGGCGCCATTTCGGCCGCCCGGTCGCCGGCATCGACCATTATGGCAGCTACAATTGCCGCCGCCTCTACGGTAGCGACGCCGGCGCCTGGAGCGAGCATGCGAGCGCCAACGCGATCGACATCGCCGGCTTCACCCTCGCCGGGGGACAGCGGATCAATGTCGCGCGCGATTGGGGCCGGGGCGGGCCCGCAGCCTTGTTTCTCGCCGAGGTGCGCGACGGCGCCTGCCGGCTCTTTTCGACCGTCCTCTCCCCGGCCTACAATGCGGCCCACCGCGACCATTTCCATCTCGACCAGGCGGTGCGCGGGCAATGGGGCTGGAGAAGCTGCCGATGAACCTTGCCGATCCTTTGACCGAGCTGGAGATCGCCCAGGCGCGGCGGCGGATCGCCGACGTGGCGCTGCACACGCCGCTGGTGCGGACGCTGGACGGGCGGACCCGGCTCAAGCTCGAATGCCTCCAGCCGACCGGCTCCTACAAGATCCGCGGCGCCACCAATGTGCTGGCCGCGCGGCTCGAGGCCGGCGAGACGCCGGGCGCGATCGTCAGCGCCAGCGCCGGCAATTTCGGCCAGGCGATCGCCGCCGCCGCGCGCCGCCACGGCCTGCCGATCCTGATCCACGTCCCCGACAGCGCGGCCCGGGTCAAGGTCGAGAACCTCAGGCGACTCGGCGCCGAGGTGCGCGAGCACGATTTCGCCGACTGGTGGCGGATCATGGAATCGCGCGAGAGCGGCGAGAGCGGCCTGTTCATCCATCCGGTCTGCGAGCGCGAGGTGATCGCCGGCGCCGCCACCGCGGGGGCCGAGATCGTCGAGGATTTTCCGGAGGTCGAGGCGGTGCTGATCCCGTTCGGCGGCGGCGGGCTGGCCTGCGGCATCGCCCAGGCGGTTCGGCTGCAGCGGCCGGGCTGCCGCATCATCGCCGTCGAGACCGACACGGCGATGCCGCTCAAGGGCGCGCTCGAGGCCGGCGGACCGGTGACCGTGCCGCGCGAAGCGAGCTTCGTCGACGGCATCGGCAGCACCCGCGTGCTCGACGCGATGTGGCCGTTGCTCGAACGGCTGATCGACGAGGTGATCACTGTCAGCCTCGCCGAGGTCGAAGCCGCGATCCGCCGCCTCGCCGCCGAGCACCACGTCATCGCCGAAGGCGCCGGGGCGGCCGCGCTGGCGGCGGCGGACAAGGTGGAGATAGATGGGGCGGTCGCGATCGTCTCGGGCGGCAATATCGACCGGGCGGAGCTGTCCCGGATCCTCGCCGATCAAAGCCAGCGGGCGCGCTTGAAGCGGTAGTAGAGCCAAGCGCAGATTGCGGCGATCACGCCGAGCACGACGAAATAGCCGTAGCGCGTCGAAAGCTCGGGCATGTTGTGGAAATTCATCCCGTAAATGCCGGCGATCGCGGTCGGCACGGCGAGGATCGCGGCCCAGGCGGCGAGCTGGCGGGTGATCGTGCCGGTGCGCTGCTGCTCGAGCAAATTGCTGAACTCGAACACCGAGTTCAGCACCTCGCGCAGGCCGTCGACCAGCGCCTGGACGCGGCGGACATGATCGAGCACGTCGCTGAAATAGGGGCGGGTCTCCGGGTCGACGCAGGGCAGGTCCTGGCGCACCAGCTTGGCCGCCACCTCGCCCATCGGCCCGAGCACGCGCTGGAAGCGGATCAGCTCGCGCCTGAGCGTGAAGATGCGGTTGATCTCGTGGCGGCCGAGGAAATTGTCGATCGTGCGATGCTCCATCCCGAGCACCTCCTCCTCGATCGCCTCGACCATCGGCAGATAGCCGTCGACGACGAAATCGAGGATCGCATGGAGGACATAATCGACCCCGTGCATCAGCAGGGATGGCGCCGCCTCGAGCTGGTCGCGCAGCGCCCGGTGGGTGCGCGCCGAGACGTGGCGGACCGAGATGATGTGGTTGCGGCCGACGAAGATCGCGGTCTCGCCATAAGCGATCACGCCGCCGTCGAGATGGGCGGTGCGCGCGACGACGAACAATTGGTCGCCATAGACGTCGACCTTGGGCAGCTGGTCGGCCTTGAGCGCGTCCTCGACCGCGAGCGGGTGGAGGCCGTAATGCTCCTGGAGCGTGCGCAGCTCCTCGAGCGTGGGATCGGCGATGCCGATCCAGACGAACTCCGATTTTTCGCCCGCGCAATCGACGCTCTCGTCGATCGCGATCTCGCGGACGCGCTTGCCGTGGCGGTAGAGATAGGCGGCGATGACGGTCATGCGGGCCCCGCTGAACCTGGTGACCCCAACGGGACTCGAACCCGTGTTTTCGCCGTGAAAGGGCGACGTCCTAGACCGCTAGACGATGGGGCCGTGCAGGCGAGGCCGCGACTTAGGACCTGGCCTGGCGGCGGTCAACCGGGCTCAGCCATGGGCGCTGTGGCAGACCGCCTGGAGCTTGTTGCCGTCGGGATCGCGGACATAGGCGCCGTAATAATGGGCGTGGTAGCGCGGCCTGAGACCCGGCGCGCCTTCGTCGCTGCCGCCGTGCGCCAGCGCCGCTTCGTGGAAAGCATCCACCTCGGCGCGGCTCTTCGCCAGGAAAGCGACGTGGGTGCCGTTGCCGACGCTCGCCGGGCGGCCGTCGAACGGCGCGAGGATGAACAGCTTGGGGCCGATAATCTCGCCATAGACGAGCGTCGCCGGCAGCTCGAACGGTACGCCTATGCCGAGCGCCGCCATCACCGGCGCGTAGAAGCGCCGCGCCTGCTCGACGTCGTTGGTGCCCAAGGTGATATGGCTGAACATTTAGGGCCTGCACTTGGGGCTGGAGGTGGCCGTGATCGGCCGGAGAAGCCGGCTGGCAAGGAGGGTGGTGAAGGCCGGGCCGGGCAGCCCGGTCGAGCCGGCCGACGTAGCCAGCCGGCTTCTCCGGCCGACCGCGAAGCGGCGGGCTGTCCTTTGCCGTCCTGCGGCGTCGCTGCGTCGGTCACGATGAATCTTCATCGCTCCCTCCTTACTCCTTGCCGGACAACAAATGCCAACCCGTCACGACCGCCTCCGGCCCCGAGTGCAGACCCTAGTCGGCCCAGGCCGCGTCTTCGAGGTGGAGCTCGGCGGCGGCGCCGCCAGTGTAATCGTCGCGCTTGAGGCGGCCGGCGAGCCAGAGCTTGCGGTGGGGCGGGGCGGCGAGCAGCGCTTCCCCGAGCGCGCTGTCGGCCATGCGGAAGGCGATCGCCTTGACGCGGCGGCCATCGTCGCCGGCGGCGATGACGCGAAGGTGGCCGTTGCCGACCACGTCCGCCTTGACGATGCTGACCGGGCCAGTGGCGACGTGCGGGCCGGGCCAGCCGGCGCCATAGGGGCCGCCGGCCTCGAGCGCGTCGCAATAAGCGGCGTTGATCCCGCCGGGCGCGAGCAGGGCGTCGAGCAGCAGGGCGCGGTCGTCGCGGCTGCGGGCGACGTCGGCGGCGAGCCGTTCGTCGAGGAAATCGGCGAGCGCGTCGATCCCGCCGGCGGCCACGGTCAGCCCGGCCGCCATTGCGTGGCCGCCGCCGGCGATCAGGAGGCCGCTGTCCATCGCCGCCAGCACCGCCGCGCCGAGATCGACGCCCGAGATCGAGCGGCCCGAGCCCTTGCCGATGCCGTCCTCGCCGAGCGCGACGACAATGCACGGGCGGTGGAGCTTCTCCTTGAGCCGGCCGGCGACGATGCCAATCACGCCCGGGTGCCAGCCCGAGGCGGCGACGATCGCCACCGCGCGGTTGGACTGGTTGGCGGACAGAGCCTCGGCCGCCTCGCAGACCGCGGCCTCGATCGCGCGGCGCTCCTCGTTGAGCCGGTCGAGCTCGGCGGCGATCGCTTCGGCCTCGGCCGGGTCTTCGGTCGTCAGCAGGCGAACGCCGAGGTCGGACTTGCCGACCCGGCCGCCGGCGTTGATCCTGGGGCCGAGCGCAAAGCCCAGATCGCGGCATTCGGGCGCGCGGCTGAGCCGGGCGGCGTCGGCCAAAGCGGCGAGGCCGATATTGCGGCGGCCGGCCATCATTTTGAGCCCCTGGGTCACGAACGCCCGGTTGAGGCCGCGCAGCTGCGCGACGTCGGCGACCGTCCCCAGCGCCACCAGATCGAGCAGCTCTACCAGCCTGGGCTCGCTTCGGGACTCGAAATGGCCCCTGGCGCGCAGCGTCCGCAGCAAGGCGGCGCCGAGCAGGAAGGCCATCCCGACCGCGGCGAGATGATTGTGGGCGGCGCCCTCCTCGCCCTCGTCGAGCCGGCTCGGGTTGACGATCGCGAAGCCGTCGGGGAGGCGGCTTGCGCATTTGTGGTGGTCGACGACGATCACGTCGACCCCGGCCGCCTTGGCCAGGGTCAGCGCCTCGAACGCCTGCGCGCCGCAATCGACGGTGACGATCAGAGTAGCGCCGCCCTCGGCGATCCGCACCAAAGCCGCGCCCGACGGGCCGTAGCCCTCCATCAGCCGGTCGGGGATATAGGCGGCCGCCTCCAGCCCGAGATCGCGCAGCAGCCGGATCAGCAAGGCGGCGGAGGTGGCACCATCGACGTCGTAATCACCGAAGATGGTGACCTTTTCCTGCCGCGCGACGGCGTCGGCGAGCCGCTCGGCCGCCTTGTCCATGTCGCGGAACAGCGAGGGATCCGGCATGAAGCCGCGCAGGGTCGGCGCGCGGTGCCGGGCGAGGTCGTCGCGCGCCACGCCGCGGGCGAGCAGCAATTGGTCGACGAGGTCGTCGGGCTCGAAATTGGCGTCGGCATTGCCGCCGCGCCAGCGCCACGGCTGCCCGAGGATCGAGCGCGACACGCCGCAGACGAGAGTGGAGGCCATCAGCACCGGCCGACCCTAGGCCAGACGCGCACCCTTGTGAATCCGCGCCCGCCATTCGGTTGTGGAAAAGCCCGGGCGGACGCGAGCAAGGGAGTCATCCCGGCGCAGGCCGGGACCCAAGAGTACCGGGCAGCCAGCCTGATCACCTCCGCGTTCATGGGTTCCGGCCTATGCCGGAATGACGCATTCCCTGCTTGCGGTCCCTGCTTCGGATCGCGACCCGCTACAATGCGCCGCGCGCCATGTGGCCGAGATTCTCCGAGACCAGATAGGCGCAGAGGATCGCCGCCGATCCGCCGGCGGCCAAGAGCACCGCGAGCGCCGGGGCGCTCAGCCGATATTCGAGCGCGGTCACCGCGCCGCCTTGCAGACGTGGGCGGACCAAAGCGCGCAGGCTGATCAGCACCGCGGCGAGAGGGCCGCCGAGCAGCAGGAAGGGCGCCGCCCAATCGAACGCGGTCACCAGGCCGAGCCGGGCGCCCGAGGCCGCGAGCAGGTCGTAGGGCGGCGCCCAGCCCGCGCCGTATTTGAGCAAATTGACGGCGACGAACAGCAGGCAGGGCAGAGCGAGCGCCGCGCCCCACATGGCCGCCGTCCGCGGCGCCGGGCCGCGCCAGGGCCGCGCTGCCACGCTGCGCTCCCCGGTCAGGGTGCGGACGTCGACGCCGAGCGCCGCGGCGAGCGCCAGCAGGGTCTCGGGCGAGCAGCTGTGGACCGTCTCGAGCCGCTGGATCGTGCGCAGGCTGACGCCGGCCGCGTCGGCGAGGTGCGCCTGCGTCCACGAACGTGCCTCGCGCAAGGTCCGGATATGGTCGCCGATCATCGCCTTCTCCTTTGCCAACGCCCGCATGATAGGCGCGGCAAAGGGGCGGGGGAACGACGATGAGGCGACAAACGCCCGCCAGGCGGCCGCTTAGCGGGAATAGTGCATGGCCAGCGGAACGGCGAGGCCGGCGGCCGGAATGGTCACCTTGAGCTGGTCGAAGGTCGGCGGGCCGCGCAGGCCCGCCACGGGCGCCATCGCCAGGCCGTCGAGCGGCCGGCCGGTGCGCGGATCGATGTCGAACTGCTGGTTGCCATTGTCGTCGTGCCAGACGGTCACCGCATAATCGCCCGGCGGCACCTCGCCCAAATCGACGCTCAGCGTCCCCGCCTGCGGCGCCACGATCCGGTCGCCGGCCGAGCGCTCCGCGCCGAGGAACTGGGCGCGGGTCTGGAGCTGGACGTAGAGCGTTCCGCCGGCATGGACGCCGCTGAGATCGACGCGGACATTGCCCGCTTGCGCCGCGGCGGGGATCGCGAGCGCTAGCAAAGTGGCGATGGTGGTGACGGTCTTCATGATAAGTCTCCTCGAGAAGTAAGGAGTACTCTATAAAACAAAGTTCATTGCCACGCAAGGGCTGTGATCGAAGGAGCTGGAAGAACATTTTGCTAGCGCCCGCCGGGCTCGTGCTCGAGCCGGTGCTGGCCCTTGACCCAGCGCACCGTGCCGGTCGAGGCGCGCATCACCACGCTTTCGGTGGTGATCATCTCCTTGCGGCGCTGGACGCCGGCGAGCAGCGAGCCGTTGGTGACGCCGGTGGCGGCGAAGATGACGTCGCCTTTGGCGAGATCCTCGAGCTGATAGATGCGGTGCAGATCCTCGACCCCCCAGCGCGCGGCGCGGGCGCGCTCGGCATCGTTGCGGAACAAGAGCCGGCCCTGGAACTGGCCGCCGACGCAGCGCAAGGCGGCGGCGGCGAGCACGCCTTCGGGCGCGCCGCCCGAGCCGAGATAGAGGTCGATGCCGGTATCGGGATCGGTGACCGCGATCACGCCGGCGACGTCGCCGTCGGGGATCAGCTGGATGCCGCAGCCCAGCGCGCGCAGCTCGGCGATCAATTTCTCGTGGCGCGGCCGGTCGAGCACGCAGGTGATGATCTCCGAGGCCTCGACGCCCTTGGCGGCGGCGACCGCGCGGACATTGTCGGCGACCGGCCGGGAAAGGTCGATCACGCCCTCGGGATAATTGGGGCCGACCGCGATCTTGTCCATATAGACGTCGGGCGCGTTCAAGAGGCAGCCCTGCTCGGCGATGGCGAGCACCGCCATCGCGTTGGCGCCGGCCTTGGCGGTGATCGTCGTCCCCTCGAGCGGATCGAGCGCGATGTCGATGCGCGGGAAGGCTTTTTGCTGCGCGCCCGAGTCGGGCCTTCCGAGCCCGACTCTCTCGCCGATGAACAGCATCGGCGCCTCGTCGCGCTCGCCCTCGCCGATCACGACGGTGCCGTCGAAGTCGAGCTGGTTCAGCGCCTCGCGCATCGCCTCGACCGCGGCGGCGTCGGCCGCCTTTTCGTCGCCGCGGCCGATCAGCTTCGAGGCGGCGACCGCCGCGGCCTCGGTCACCCGGACCATCTCGAGGACCAGCACCCGATCGAGAACATGGCTTGCCTTGACCATCTTTTCTGTCATCCTTTGCGCGAACGGGGGCGTTCCGGGGCGGATAGGCGAGGCCCATGACAAAGTCGAGAATGGCCCTCTTGACCTGCGCCGCCAGCGCCGCCGCCTGGCCCGGCGCCGCCTTCGCCCAGAGCGCCGCGCCGGGCGGACCCGCCACCGCCGAGCAGGTGATCGCCGCCTACGACGCCTGGTATGAAGAAGTGACCAACGGCGCCGGTGCACGCACCCTTCGCCGCTGCCGCCCCAGCGAGGACGCCGACGGGGGCGAGGATATCGTCGTCTGCGGGCGGAGCGACAGCCGCATCCGCGTGCCCTACGAGCCGGTGCCGGGCCAGGTCCACCATGTCGCCGGCGACGTGCCGAGCGGATTGGACGCGCTGGCGGCCGACCGCTGCATCCGGCTGTGCAATGTCGGTGTGATGATCCAGATCGGCCCCGCGCTGGAAGCGCTCGGGCGCGGCCTCGACCGCCTGCTCCATCCGGATTGAGGCCGCCTTTGCGGGCAGCGCCGGGCGCGCGACGAGGTTCACGATCTTCACAACCTGCGCACGGAAACGCGGGGGGTCTCCTCCCCCGCATCGCCGCTCTCCGGCGATCCGGCCTCCGCGGCGCCGCCGGCGTCCTCTGCGCGGACCCAGCCCGGCGGGATCCAGTGGCCGTCCTCGGTCAGCGTCCAGCCGGCGGCGAGCTTGGCCGGCTCTCTATGCCGCTCGATCGCCTTCAGCTTCCGAAGAATACTGCCTCGGACCTGTTCGATCGGCCGTTCCTTGGCGGCGATGCTGGCGTGGACCTCGTCCTCGATCTGCTTGCGCTCCCATTTGCGCAGCCGCTTGCGGGTGAAGCCGGGCCGCGCGCCGTATTTGCCCGGGTTCGACGCCTGAAGCAGCAGCCGCAGCAGCGAATCCGAATAGCGCCGCCTGGTGTAGACCTGGCCGCCGCAGGCGAACTGCTCCTCGACCCCCTCGACCGCGCGCTCCCAGGCCTTCAGCTCGGGCACGCTCGCGGCCAGCCGGATCGCGAGCGCGCAATTGCCGGCGAATTCGCCATCCTTGTCCTGATGGTTGTAGAAGGTGCGGCGCGACACGCCGACCGCGCGGCAGGCATCGAGGATGCAGCCCGTCTTCGCCAGCACCCGCAGGAAATCGCGGCGCCGCGCCGGCGTGAAGGCGTCGTGGCGCTGGCGGGTGCCCGAGGCCTCGTCATCGTCATCGGTCTCGATCTCCCAAGGCACGGGCAGGCCCGCCTGCGGCTCGCCTTCCTCAGTCCGCTCACCTTCGTCCTCCACATTCCATTTGTCGGTCATTTCGTCCTCCGCACCTCGATTGCTCGCCCGAGTCGCGCAGATTAACCGGCATGGTTATCTGTAGGAAAGCGGAAATCTGGTTTCCTGTGCGGCCAAGTCGGGATTACGAAGTGAAGGCCCGTGCACCTTTCGGTAAAGGCGCAAGCGGATTACATTCCTTTGATGTTCAGGCGAAAAACCCTCTTGGTGGTTGGCGCCGGCGCGAGCTGTGAGGCTGGCCTCCCGAGCGGGCACCAACTGAAGACCATTATCGCGCACATGCTCGACCTGTCGTTTCCAGGCCTGGAGCCACAGACAGGTGAGAGGAGAATATTCGAGTGCCTTCTCCAGGTCGCCTCGACATCGACTGACTCGCATGCTCTCGAACGGCTTTTGATGCAGGCCCGCAGGATTCGAGACGGGATGCCGATAGCACTCTCAATCGATAACTTCCTGGATGCACATCAGGGGAATGACTCGATCGAGCTTTGTGGAAAGCTCGCCATCACAAAGGCGGTGCTAGATGCTGAGGCCGGCAGTCCGATGTGCGATAAGGATGACCGGCCCTTTGACCTGTCAAGCCTGTCCAGGACTTGGTACCTCCGTCTCGCGCAGTTGATGACCGAGGATGTACAACGGAGGGATGCTGAGCGCGCGGTCGCGAATCTCTCGATTATCACTTTCAATTACGATCGATGCATTGAACACTTTTTGCGCCATGCCTTGATAACCTATTACCAGATTCAGCCCGCCGATGCTGAAGCGCTTGCGTGCAAGATTCCGATTGCACATCCCTATGGGCAGGTGGGCAATCTTGAATGGCAGGCGTGCGACACATGGGTGCCCTTCGGCCGGCCGGACTCTGCAGATCTATTGCCTACATCAAAGCAAATCCGAACGTTCGCAGAGCGAATCGACGACGAAACGGCGGTTGAAAAAATCCACAACATGGTCAGGAACGCCGAGACGATCGTCTTCCTCGGCTTTGCATTTCATCGGCAGAACCTAGAACTGTTGACGCCGCCCGACGGAATTGCGGGCGAGTTCAAAAAGGTCTTGGGTACGTCGATGGGCCTCTCACAGAGCGATATTGGGGTAATTAACGCCGAGGTCGCCCGCATGCTCGCCTATCGCCGCCATGACGGCCGCTTCCATCATGACAACCTCGAAACGGTGCCACTGACGTGTTCAGAGTTTCTGGCCGCCTATGGCCGAACGCTTACCAACTGACCCTCTGTCGCCCGCGCTCTATCTGGCGAACAGCTGGACCCTGACCGTGCCGCCGGCCAGGCTGGTCGTGTCGTAGGTGACGTCGGCGGCGGCGATCGCCTTGCCGCGGGAGTTGAGCGTGTACATCCGGCTGCAGGCGCCGTCGGCGATGCGGGCGCGCAGGCGGATCGACTGGCGGCGGTCGTCGGCGAAGCGGATGTCGGCATCGTTGATGCGGACGGCATGCCCCTCGACGCAGATCATCAGCTCGCGGAAGCGCGGATCGCTATGGGCATTGATCGCGACCCGGCCCGAATCGCCGCTCGCGGGCGCCCAGCCGACCCCGGTCCAGCCCGATTGCGCCGCCGCCGGCGCCGCCGTCATTGCGACAAAAGCGGCCGCAGCCGCCGCGCCTCGAAAGCCCATCGCCCTTCTCCCCCCTTGCGGGCGCGTGCAGGAGCGCCCGAAATGCCGAGGTCAGAATATCATAGGCGCCCGCGCGCGCAATCCGGCGTTTAATGCCGCTTGCCCTGGCTTAGCACAGGCGCGGCCCGCCAAGGCCGGGCGGCCGCCGTTACGGGGCTTGGCGGGCCATCAGCGCGCGGGTCAGCGGCCCCGCCGGATGCGCCGCGAGCATTCGGGCAACGCACTGGTTGATCACCGCGCCCTCGGGCGTTCGGTTGAGCGCGACGAGGGCAAGGTTCCCCGGCGGGACGCCGAGGGTGCGGGCGTCGGACGAAATCAACCGGCCGTCGCCCCGCCAGTCCGGCGCCATCGTCACCATTCCCGCCTCTCCCTTCAGCGGAATCAGGACGTCGATCACCTCCGGCCTGCGCGCCACGGCGTCGGCCGCCCGGCTGACGGTCGCGATCCCGATAATATCGGCAGCGGCGAGCAGAAAGTCCGCCGCTTCGGTGACCGTGGCCGCCCGCTCGCTCACCCGGCAGCGCGCGAGCGCGGCGTCCGGCACTGCCAGCAGCACCGCCAAGCCCAGCGCGGAAAGAGCTCGCCGCATGCTGGCGGCCCTCACACGAAACAGACCTGGTCGCAAGTCTGCAGCATCAGCGGCTCTCTCAACGGTAGGCTTAGGCGACAAGGGTTTCGCGGCGAACGCGGCGGGCGTAGAGAGCGGGAAAGGACGAGGACCCCGAACATGGCCGACCCCGACACCAAGGACGCCGAGGCGCCGGCCGCGCCTTTCCCGGCGCCGAGCCTCGAGGACATGCAGCATTGGACCTGGGTGATGGGGCGCGCCCAGCAATTGATGATGGAGCATTTGAGCCAGCAGACCGGGGCGGCCGCCCAGGCCGCGGCGGACGCCGACAAAGCGGCCGAACGGGCGGCGGCGCAATGGCCGGGCATGGCGATGTTCGGCGATCCGGCCAAGATCATGCAGATGCAGGCCGATCTGTGGACCGAGGGGATGTCGATCTGGCAGCGGGCGCTGGGCGGCGCCCAGGAGCGCAGCGCGCTGCGGGAGAAAGCCGACACGGACCGGCGCTTCGCCGCCAAGGCGTGGCGCGACAACCCGCTCTACGACACGATCCGCCAGACCTATTTGCTGATCTCCGGGCGGCTGCTCGGCTCGGTCGACGCGATCGAGGGGGTAGACGAGGCGACCCGCGAGAAATTGCGCTTCTCGACCCGCGCGTTCGTCGACGCGATGTCGCCGTCCAACTTCGCGCTGACCAACCCGCAGGTGATCGAGCGGGCGGTCGAGACCAAGGGCGAGAGCCTGCTCCACGGCCTCGAACATATGCTCAAGGACCTCGAAAAGGGGCAGCTCACCCATGTCGACACCGGCGCGTTCGAGGTCGGCCGCAACCTCGCGGCGACGCCCGGCAAGGTGATCAAGCAGACGCCGCTCTATCAGCTGATCCAGTACGCGCCGGCTACGGCCAGGGTGCTCGAAACGCCGCTGATCATCTTCCCGCCGTGGATCAACCGCTTCTATATCCTCGATTTGAACCCGAAGAAGAGCTTCATCAAATGGGCGGTCGACCAGGGGCTGACCGTGTTCATCGTGTCGTGGAAATCGGCCGACGAGAGCCTCGCCGAAACGACGCTCGACGATTACGTCCTCGCTTTGGCCGAGGCGATCGACGCGGTCCGCGACACGCTCGGCGTCGAGAGCGTGCACGCGATCGGCTATTGCGTCGCCGGGACGATGATGGCGGCGACGCTGGCGCTGCTCGAGGCGCGTGGGCAGGCCGCCAAGGTCGCTTCCGCGACCTTCTTCACCGCCCAGGTCGACTTCTCCGAGGCGGGCGACCTCAAGCTGTTCATCGGCGACGAGCAGATGGAGCTGATCCGCCAGCTTTCGGCCGACAAGGGCTATCTCGACGGCCGCTACATGGCGGCGACCTTCAACCTGCTGCGCGGCCGCGACCTGATCTGGAACTACGTCACCTCCAACTATCTGATGGGCGAGGATTATCCGCAGTTCGACCTGCTCTACTGGAACGGCGACACCACCAATTTGCCGGCCAAATGGCACCGCGCCTACCTCACCCAGCTCTACCGCGAGAACCGGCTGGTCCAGCCCGGCGGGCTCACCATCGACGGCACGGCGATCGATTTGCGCACGGTGAAGACGCCGACCTACGTCCAGGCGGGGCGCGAGGACCATATCGCGCCGCCGCAGAGCGTGTGGAAGATCATCCACCATTTCGCCGGGCCGATGCGCTTCGTGCTGGCGGGCTCGGGCCATATCGCCGGGGTGGTCAACCCGCCCGAGGCCGGCAAATATCAATATTGGACCAACGAGGCGAAGGCCGACACGCTCGACCAGTTCATCGCCGGCGCGACCGAGACCAAGGGCAGCTGGTGGCCCGACTGGATGGGGTGGATCCGCGACCGCTCGGCCAAGGAAGTCCAGGCCGGCGGCGCGCGCGTGCCCGGCAAGGGCAAGCTCAAGGCGATCGAGGACGCGCCGGGGGCCTATGTGAAGGCGCGCTAAGCCGCTGATATGCAAGCTCTATCACAAAAATGTTGCAGCGCACAAAAAATAGCTTGAAATCCATTGTCGGCGCCCCTATTTGCTGCAGTGCAGCATCAAAGGAGCGTTTTTGTGGCCGATCAAGTGCAGAAGGAAGTGACCGAGGCCAAGGCGGAAATGCTGCCGCAGGCGGAGGCCGCCACGGCCGCCGCGCCCGAGCCCGCCAAAGCGAAAGAGGTCGCCCCCGCCGCCAAGGCCGCCGCGCCCCAGCGCAAGCGCCAGCCCGCCCCGCGGGCCGCCGCCAAAACCGTCAAGAGGGCCAAGCCGGCCAAGAAGCCGGCCGCCCGCAAAGCCAAGCCGGCCCAGCCGGCCCCGAAACCCGCCCGGGCCCTCAAAAAGGCCGCCCGGCCGATCAAAGCAGGAGTGAAGAAAATGGCCAACACCAACACCAAGACGACCGAGCAGTTCACCGCCGTCATCGGCGACGTCAACGCCCGCGCCAAGACCGCCTTCGACAAGAGCACCAAGATCGTCGAGCAGCTGGCCGACCTGACGCGCGGCAACGTCGAGGCGATCGTCGCCTCCTCGAAGGTCGCCGCCAAGGGCGTCGAGATCCTCGGCCAGGACGCGGCCGAGTATAGCCGCAAGAGCTTCGAGGACGCCTCGGCGGCCTTCAAGAGCTTCGCGGAAGTGAAGTCGGCGACCGACTTCTTCAAGCTGCAGGGCGATTTCGCCCGCAGCGCGTTCGACGCCGCGGTCGCCGAGAGCGCCCGTCTCTCCGAGACGGTGATGAAGCTCGCGAACGACGTCGCCGAGCCGATCAACAGCCGCTACGCCGTGGCGGCCGAGCGTGTGAAGACCCTGGCTGCGTAACACGCCGGAGTCCGAACCTGTAGAAAGGGCGGCCCCTCCCGTTGGAGCGGCCGCCCTTTTTGCGTCCGGGCCCGGCCCTGGCCCCTTGCCCGCGACCGGCACCTTGCCATATTTACGGCGTTGAAATGGACATGGACCCGATCATCGCAGCCAATGGCAATCCCGGCGACGAGGACGGCACCGGGCTCGGCCTCGCCACCAAGACGCGCACCCGCACCAAGTCGCCTTCGCCCTACAAGGTCTTGATGCTCAACGACGATTACACGCCGATGGAATTCGTCGTCCACGTCCTGCAGAGCTTCTTCAAGATGAGCATCGAGGATGCCACGCGGGTGATGCTCGCCGTCCACCAAAGGGGGGTCGGGGTGTGCGGCATCTTCCCCTACGAGGTGGCCGAGACCAAAGTCGCCCAGGTGATCGACTTCGCCCGCCAGAACCAGCACCCGCTGCAATGCACGCTGGAGAAGGCCTGACCCCAAAAAGAGGGACAGTCCCTCCTTTCCTGTCTGGTAAATAGGGACTGTCCCTAATTTCGGCGCGCCGGCGGCAGCCGGATGGTTTCGATCGGCGCCATTTTTGCGCTCCGCTTGCGCGCGCGCCGGGAAGAGCTAAGACGCCGCGATGGACCGGATCATCATCAACGGCGGCAAAAGGCTCGAGGGGCGGATCCCGATCTCCGGCGCGAAGAACGCGGCGCTGACGCTGATGCCGTGCGCATTGCTGACCGACGAGCCGCTGACGCTCAGGAACCTGCCGCGGCTCGCCGACGTCGACAGCTTCGGCCATCTGCTCAACGAGCTCGGCGTCTCGACCGCCATCGAGGGCAGCCGCAAGGGCGAGTTCGGCCGGGTGATGACGTTCCGCGCCAACAATATCGCCTCGACCGTCGCGCCCTACGACATCGTCCGCAAGATGCGCGCCTCGATCCTGGTGCTGGGGCCGCTGCTGGCGCGGACCGGCGAGGCGATTGTGTCGCTGCCCGGCGGCTGCGCGATCGGCACCCGCCCGATCGACCTCCACCTCAAGGCGCTGCAGGCATTGGGCGCGGAGATCGAGCTCGCCGCCGGCTACGTCAAGGCGACCGCGCCCAAAGGCGGCCTGACCGGCGGCACGATCAGCTTCCCCTCGGTCTCGGTCGGCGCGACCGAGAACGCGCTGATGGCGGCGGTGCTGGCGAACGGCACCAGCGTGATCGAGAATGCGGCGCGCGAGCCCGAGATCACCGACCTTGCCTCATGCCTGATCGCGATGGGCGCGGAGATCGAGGGGCTGCGCAGCGATACGCTGACGATCCACGGCAAGGACCGGCTGCACGGCGCCACCTATGCGGTCATGCCCGACCGGATCGAGGCGGGCTCCTATGCCTGCGCGGCGATGATCACCGGCGGCTCGCTCGAGCTGGTCGGCGCGCGCGAGGATTCGATGCACGCGATCCTCTCCGGCCTCGCCGACGCCGGGGCGATCATCGAGTTCCTCAAGAACGGCGTCAAGGTGACCGCCGACGGCGGCACCAGGCCGCTGTCGATCTCGACCGCGCCCTTCCCGGCCTTCCCGACCGACATGCAGGCGCAGTTCATGGCGATGCTGGCGCTGGCGGCGGGCACCAGCCTGCTGACCGAGACGATCTTCGAGAATCGCTACATGCACGTGCCCGAGCTGACCCGGATGGGCGCCGACATCGAGGTGCGCGGCCGCTCGGCCGTGGTGCGCGGGGTCTCGGGCCTGGTCGGCGCGCCGGTGATG
Organism: Sphingomonadales bacterium; assembly: GCA_034668465.1. GTDB lineage: Bacteria > Pseudomonadota > Alphaproteobacteria > Sphingomonadales > Sphingomonadaceae > Allosphingosinicella. The sequence goes on along the minus strand of JAXDPI010000037.1, from coordinate 100,050 downwards.
GCGACCGATTTGCGCGCGTCGATGAGCCTGGTCCTGGCCGGCCTCGCCGCCTCGGGCCGGACCGAGGTCAACCGCGTCTACCATCTCGACCGCGGCTACGAGCGGCTCGAGGAAAAGCTCCAGGCGGTCGGCGCCGACATCGAGCGCGCCGGCGACGGCTGAACGACGGTGCAATAAATAGGGACTGTCCCTATTTTTCAGGCGTAGGCGAAGGCCGGCGCGGGGCGGTCGTCGGAGGAGGAGGATGGGCCGATGCGCCGGACTCGCCGCGCCGCGCGGCGGGCGCGGAGGCGGGCGCGGCGGACGGTGCGCCGGACGACGAAGCGGGCGTAGGCGGCGACCCACCTGACCCGCGTCACCTGCGCGGCGAGCCACAGCGCGGTGGCGATCTCGAGATAGACGAGCGCGTCGCCGGCGAAGACGATCGCGGCGAGATCGAACGGCAGCGCCTGGGCGAAGGCGAAGATCAAGAACGCCAGCGCGACCAAGTGCAGCACGCGGTAGGTCAGCCCCCAGAGCTTGTTGAGCATGTCCGCCCCTCCCCGGCCTCGACGTGGGGAGCGAGCGGCCGCCGGACAAGCCCACCCGTACCTAATTAGGGACAGCCCCTAATTAAAGCGGCTTGGCGAAGCGGTAGCTCGTGCGCTCGTAGCCGAGGCGCTCGTAGAAAGCGTGCGCGCGCAGGCGCTTGCGGTTGCTGGTGACTTCGATCAGGCCGCAGCCTTGGGCCCTGAGGCGCGCCTCGGCTTCGGCGACCAAAGCGGCGCCGATGCCGGCGCCGCGCGCCGCCTCGGCGACGACCAGCATCGAGATGCGGCCGACCGGCCTGGGGCGATGAATGACCGCCGTCACGGCGGTGGTGAGCACGCCGACCAGCGCATTCTTTTCGGCGATCAGCACCTCGACCGAGCGGAGCCGGCGCCGGATGTCGGCGGCCGTGACCTCGTAGCCCAAAGCAACGACCAGGGCCGCGATGCCTGCCGCATCCTTCGGCCGGGCCTCGCGCAGGACGAGCTTCGGCTCGGGCTTCGGCTTTGGCGCGGGCTTCGGCTTCGCCCGCTTCGCCGATCCGGCCGAGCTCTGCCAGGTGGCGGCGGCGTTGCCGCGCAGGAAGGCTTCGATCTCCCCGGCGCTGGCGGCGAGGCCCTTGCCGCCGAAGCCGAAGACTTCGCGGCCGGTTTTGGCGTCCTTGAGGGCGAAACGCCCATAATCGCCGCGGCCCGGTGTGCGGACCCGCGACGTCACCAGCTTGCAGCCGCGATTCTCGGCGAGCTCGCGCAAGCCCTTATCGGCCTCCTTCATGTCAGCACTTCGATGCTGTGGATGACGACGCCGACCAAGCCGCCGACCAAGGTGCCGTTGATCCGGATATATTGGAGGTCGCGGCCGACCGCGCCTTCGAGCCGGTCGGAGATTGTGCGCGCGTCCCAGGCGCGGACCGTGTCGGAGACGAGGGTGACGATGCCGTCGCCGTAGGATGCGACCATGCCGACCGTGGCGCGGCGGGCGAATTGGTTGATCGCCGCCTTGAGCCGCGGCTCCTGCTGGAGGGTCTCGCCGAGCTGCCTGAGCGCCTCGCCGAACCTGCCGGCCAAAGCGGCATCGGGGTCGCGCGCGCCCTTCAGCAGCCCGGCGCGGCTGTTCTCCCAGACGCCGCCGATCCAGCCGGCGACCGCCTCATTCTCGATCATCTCCTCCTTCCACGCCTCGACCCGCGCCTGCAGCTCGGGGTCGGCGCGCAGGCCGGCGGCGAGGCGGGCGAGCCCCTCCTCGGCCTTGGCGCGGAGCGGATGGTGCGGATCGACCGCCATGTCGATCGTCAGCCGCCTCAGGCCGTCGACGATCGCGTCGGCGAGCTTCGCGTCGAGGCCGGCAAGCTTGAGGATCCAGCCGGCGCGCTGGTGGACCATGTCGCGGATCAGATCCTCGTTGGCGTCGAGCGTGCGGCCGGCCCAGGTGACGATGCCGTCGACCAGGGGGACGTGGCGCTCCTCGGTGATCGCCGCCTCGAGCGTCTGGCCGAGCAAGGGCGCGATCTCGACCCGGCGCAGGCGCTCGGCCACCGCGGCCTTGACCATGCCGCCCAGTTTCTCCTCGTCGAGCGCCTCGAGGATGTCGGCGAGCAGGCGCGAGCCGCCGGCGCGCAGCCGCCCCTCGCCGCCCCGTGGCAAAGCGAGGAAGCGGCCGATCGCGCCGGCGACGTCGAGCGTCTTCATCCGCCGCGCGACCACCGAGGGGGTGAGGAAATTGTCCTTGAGGAAATTGGCGAGCGTGTCGCCGATCCGGTCCTTGTTGCGCGGGATGATCGCGGTGTGCGGAATCGGCAGGCCGAGCGGGTGGCGGAACAGGGCGGTGACCGCGAACCAATCGGCGATGCCGCCGACCAGTCCCGCTTCGGCGAAGGCGCGGACGAAGCCCCAGGCCGGATGGAGATGGTCGAGCCGGGTCGCGGCGATGAAGATCGCGGCCATGCCGGCGAGCATCGCCGTGGCCAGCGCGCGCATGCCGCGCGCGCTCTGCGCCGGAGAGAGGCGGCCGAGGCCCGGGCGGCGGAACAGGCTCATGCCGGCTCCATAACCGGCGGCGAGCCCAGGTCCAAACCGGTGATCCTACTCCGCCGGTTCGGGCGCGGGCGCGGGGGCGTTCTTGCCGCCGGTGGTGAACCAGCGCCGGAACCTGGGGCCGAGCCGCTCCTCGACGCCGAGCGCGAGGCTGAACGTGCCGGGCACGAGGACCAGGGTCAGCACGGTCGACAGGATCAGGCCGCCGATCACGACGACGCCCATCGGCTGGCGCCAGGCCGAATCGCCCGACAGCGAGAGCGCGGTCGGAACCATGCCGGCGACCATCGCCACCGTGGTCATCACGATCGGCTGGGCGCGCTTGTGGCCCGCGTCCATGATCGCCTCGTTCTTGGGCACGCCCTTCTCTATTTCGAGCAGCGCGAAGTCGATCAGCAGGATCGAGTTCTTGGCGACGATGCCGAGCAGCATGAGCAGGCCGATATAGACCGGCATCGAGACCGCGAAGCCGGTCAGCCACAGAGCGATCAGCCCTCCCAATGGCGCCAGCAGCAGCGAGCCCATGTTCACGAACGGCGGCAGCACGCGCTGATAGAGCAGCATCAGCACGGCGAAGACGAGGAAGATGCCGGAGATGAGGGCGATCAGGAAGTTGGTGATCATCTCCTGCTGCCACTTATTCTGTCCGAGCACGATCTCGCGGACGCCCGGCGGCAAATTGCGCATCGTCGGCAGATTGCGGATCAGCCGATAGGCTTCGCCGCTGACCATGTTCGGCGCGAGATCGGCGCCGATCGTGACGCGCCGCAGCTGGTTGCTGCGCTCGATCCGGGTCGGGCCGGCGCCGAAGCCGATGTCGGCGACGACCTTGAGCGGCACCGAGCCGCCGGTCGAAGTGGGCACCGGCAGGTTCTGGATCGTCGACAGCTTCTGGCGCGCATTCTCGTTGAGCGCGACGCGGATCGGGATCTGGCGGTCGGAGAGCGAGAAGCGGGCGCTGTTCTGGTCGATCTCGCCCAGGGTCGCGATCCGGATGGCCTGTCCCAGCGCCTGGGTCGTCACGCCCAATTCGGCGGCGAGGTCGAGCCGCGGGCGGATGACGATCTCGGGCCGCTGGAGGTCGCCGCTGACGCGCGGCGCGACGAGCTCGGGCTGGCGGCTCATTTCCTCGACGAGCCGGTTCGCGGTCGCCATCATCACCGCCGGATCGTCGCCGCCGAGATTGATCTGGAGGGCGCGGCCGCCGGTGCCCTGCGAGCGGAACGAGACGCGCGCGTCGGCGATCCGGTTCAGCAGCGGCGCGACGCCGCGCTCGAACTCGATGCTGGTCCGGTCGCGCTCTTCCTTGAGCCGGATGTTGACGCTGGCGGCGCCGACCCGGACCCGGGTGAAGACCGATTCGACCTCCGGCTGCTGGCGCAGCACCGCCTCGACCTGCCGTGCGACCGCGCCGGTCTGGGCGACCGTGGTGCCGGGCGCCATCTCGATGCTGACCGAGGCTGAATCCTGGTCGAGATCGGGGAAGAAGGTCTGCGGCAGCACCATGAAGGCGCCGATGGTGAGGACCAGCGAGACGAAGCCGCCGAGCACGGTCACCCAGCGGTGGCGCAGCGTCCAGGCGAGCGTCCCCATATAGCGGTCCATCAGCCAGCTTTCGCCATGCTTGGCGTGGCCCTTGGCCTTGAGGAAATAGGCGGCGATCATCGGCGTGATCAGGCGCGCGACGGCGAGGCTGATCAGCACCGCGACGACGACGGTGAAGCCGAAATTCTTGAAGAAGGCGCCGGAAATGCCGGGCATCAGGCCGACCGGCAGGAACACCGCGACGATCGAGAAGGTGGTGCCGACCACGGCGAGGCCGATCTCGTCGGCGGCGTCGATCGCCGCCTGATAGGCGCTCTTGCCCATCCGCATGTGGCGGACGATGTTCTCGATCTCGACGATCGCGTCGTCGACCAGCACGCCCGCGACGAGGCTCAGCGCGAGCAGGGTCAGGCTGTTCAGGGTGAAGCCCATCAGCTCCATGAACCAGAAGGTCGGGATCGCCGAGAGCGGGATGGCGATCGCCGAGATCAGGGTCGCGCGCCAGTCGCGCAGGAACAGGAAGACGACGAACACCGCGAGGATCGCGCCTTCGATCAGCGCCTCCATCGCGCTGTGATATTGCATCACGGTATATTTGGTCTCGTTCGACAGCTCGACGAAGCGGACGTTGGGATTGCGCGCCTCGATCGCGTGCAGCCGCTCGACGGCGCCGTTGAAGACGGTGAGGTCGGATTCGTTCTTGGCGCGCTGGAACGAGAAAGCGAGCACCTGCTGGCCGTTCTGGGTCGCGTAGAAGCGCTGCTCGGCATAGAGGTCGCGGACCTGGCCGATGTCGGCGAGCTGAACCGTGCGGCCGCCGCCAATCGCGATCTGGGTCTGGCCGAGCTGGTAGGCGTTGCGGGCGTTGCCGAGCACGCGCAGCGACTGTTCGGAGCCGGCGATCTCGGCCCGGCCGCCGGCCGTGTTCATGTTCTGCGCGCGCAGCTGGGCGTTGACCTGGCTGGCGGTAATGCCGAGCGATTGCAGCTTGGCCGGATCGAGGATCACCCGGATCTCGCGCGAGACGCCGCCGGTGCGGTCGACCCCGGCGAGCCCCGGAACCGAGAGCAGCTCCTTCGAGACGGTGTTGTCGACGAACCAGCTGAGCTGCTCGAGCGACATTCCGGTCGAGATCACTGCATAGCTGGCGATGTCGTCGCCGGTGGTGGTGGCGCTGAACACCTGCGGTTCGAGGATGCCGTCGGGCAAGTCGCCCCTGATCTGCTGGACGGCGTTGCGGATCTCGGTGAGCGCGCGGTCGATCGGCGTGCCGAGGCTCAATTGCACCCAGGTCGCGCTATTGCCCTCGTTGACGTTGGAGTTGATCTCGTCGATCCCCTGGACCGAGCGGACCGCCGCCTCGACGCGCTGGGCGACCTGGGTCTCGAGCTCGCTCGGCGCAGCGCCCGGCTGCGAGATCGCCACGATCACCACCGGGAAATCGATGTCGGGGTCGTTCTGGACGTCCATCCGCATGAACGCGACCAGCCCGGCCAGCGTCAGGAACACGAACAGGACGAGGGAGGGAACCGGGTTGCGGATCGACCAGGCGGAGATATTGCGGAAATTCATGTCGGTTCGATCCTATCGCGCGGCGCGTCTCGCCTCGGGCCGGACGCGCTGGCCCGGACTGAGGAAGGCGCCGGCGGATTCGACGACCCGCTCGTTGCCGCTGAGCCCGCTGGCGATCGCGACGCCCTGGTCGCTGACCTCGCCCACCCTGACATCGCGCCGCGCCACCTTGTTCTGATTGTCGATGACGTAGACGTAATTGCCGCGCGCATCGCTCTGCACCGCCGATTCCGGCAGCAGCGGCGCGTTCATCGAACCGGCGCGGATCTCGGCCGAGGCGAAGCCGCCCGGCCGGACGTCGCGATTGTAGGGCACGAGGATGCGGACCACGCCCTGGCGGGTCAGCGGATCGATGATCGGCGAGATCTGCCAGACGATGCCCTGATAGGATTGGCTCGCGCCGACCGGGGTGACCGTGACCGGCACCCCGACCGAAAGCCGGGCGAGGTCGCTCTGCGGCAGCCGCGCGAGCAGCTCCATCTGGCCGCCCTCGGCGATCCGGAACAAGGCGCCCGAGCCGGCGCCGACCACCTGGCCGGCCTCGATGCTGCGCGAGAGGACGAGGCCCGCGGTCGGCGCGCGCACGTCGAGGCGGCCGATCTGCGCCCGGGTCGCGCCCAATTGCGCCTCGGCGACGCGGACGCGGGCCGCGGCGGCGTCGCGGGTGGCGCGCTTCTGGTCGAGATCGGCCTGGCTGATGAAGCCGCGGCCGACCAGCCGCTGGGCGCGGTCGAGCTGGTTTTGGGCGAGCCGCAGGTCGGCGCGGGTCACTTCGATCTGGGCGGCGAGCTGGGCCGCCTGCTGCGACTGGACCGAGCGGTTGATGATCGCGAGCGGCTGGCCGGCGCGGACCCACTGGCCGGGCTCGACCAGCACGCGCTCGACCTGGCCGCCCTCGCCGGGGATGCCGACCGGCATGTCGCGGCGCGCGGCCAGCGAGCCGGTCGCCGAAATCAAGGCGGCGATGTCCTGGCGGCCGGGGACGATCACCGTCACCGCCGGCAGCTGCTGGCCCTGGCCGGCCTGGGGCGCGACCGCCTTCTCGCCGCGGCCGCCGAGCAGGAAGACGGCGAGGACGACCAGCGCCAGAACGGCGAGCACGGCGATGATGATCCGCCGGCGGCGGCGGCGCTTGGCGAGCGTCACCTCATCGACGACGACATCGTCGATCGCGTCGCGGCTCCATTTGCTCGATTCGTAGTTCATCGTTGTCATCGTCCCCACTCGAAACGTGCGGCCGCGGCCGCTCCCTCGGGCGCTGTATTAGCCGAATAGATCACCTGGAACAACCCATAATAACGGGCGTCTTCGCGACCCCACCCTCCGGCGCCCGGGAACCCGCGCTTTACAACCATTGTTTGGCCATTACCATATTCGAATGGGGCGCCGCCGGTGTCCAGGACGAGGAGAATCGCGATGTCTCAATATCTTGCCGACCATGGTTGGGTGGCCTGGATCATTATCGGCCTGCTCGCCGGCGCCGTCGCCAAGCTGATCACGCCGGGCCGCGACCCGAGCGGCTGCCTGATCACGATCGCGCTCGGCATCGGCGGCGCGTTGCTCGCCGGCTTCCTCGGCCAGCAGCTCGGCTGGTACCGGCCGGGCGAAGGCGCCGGCTTCATCGCCGCGGTCGTCGGCGCGGTGCTGCTGCTGCTCGTCTACCGGATGGTCGCCGGGCGCCGGGGCTGATGCGAAAAGGGCCGCCCCGAAGGGCGGCCCTTTCCCTCGCAGGGAAAAGCGCGGCTCAGCGCAGGCTGCCGCGGCGGAAGAGGTTGACGATCGCGAGCAGGATCACCGCCCCGATCAGCGAAACGATGAACGCGGTGACGTTCAATGGCGCGTTGTTGATGTCGCCCTTGTTGAAGATCAGGCCGCCGATGAAGGCGCCGACGATGCCGACGACGATGTTGAGCAGCAGGCCCTGCTGCGCGTCGGTACGCATGATCAGGCTGGCGAGCCATCCGACGACGCCGCCCACGACGAGCCACACGAGAATTCCGATCATTGCTTCCCTCCTCTGAACCCAAAACCGCCGCCGTTACAGCAGCGATCCGACCTAGACGCGTCACGGACGCGCTTGTTCCTGTGGGAATGGGAGGGTGCGGGAATGGGGACAGTTGCGAGCAACTGTCCCCGTCAATAGCTTTGCTGGCGCTCGTAGAGCGTCTTGTAATGCTGTATGCGGGTGACGCGCAGCCCGGGCATGCCCGAGCGGTCGACCGCGCGCTGCCAGCCGGCGAATTCCTCGAGGCTGAGCCCGTAGCGCTCGCACGCCTCGTCGACGCTGATCAGGCCGCCGTTGACGGCGGACACGACCTCGGCCTTGCGCCGGACCACCCAGCGGGTGGTGGTCGGATCGGGCAGCGAATCGATGGTGAGCGGCTCGCCGAGCGGGCCGATGACCTGAGCGGGGCGAATTTTCTGATTCTCGATCATTCGTACCTCAAAACTTCACGCGCATCCGGCCACCAAGCGCCGGCTGCATTCCCCGCTTTAGCCGCAGAGCATTGAAGGAAGGTTGAAACGCCAAGGTAAATTTCCCGGTGATTATGCTTTACGACTCGTTTCCCCGCCGTCTCGCTTCGGCACGGTTGAAACAGCCGCGCTGGGCGCAGGCCGCCTCGCGCCAGGCCGATCCGCCGAGCAGGATCTCGCCGATCGGCTCGGCCGGCGGCGCGGCGCGGGCCTGGGCGCGCGCCGCCGCGCTGGCCGCGGCCTGGGCCGAAAGCGTCGCGGTCAGCATCGCGAAATCGAGCGGCGCCGGCTGGCGGCCGTCGGGCACGCGCCGGGCGCGAAGCTGGAAGGATTCGTCCATCCGCCCAGCCCTAGCGAAAGAGGGTGAAGACCTCGTAAAACACGGCAGGGGCTGGGCGTCGGCCTTGCGATCCCCTATCTAGCCGCGATCGTGAACGCGGATTTCCAGCTCGGCCGGCCCGCCCGTCAGGCCCGGATCGTCGTCGCCATGTCGGGCGGGGTCGATTCTTCGGTCGTGGCCGCGCTCGCGGCGAAGAGCGGCGCCGAGGTGATCGGGGTGACGCTCCAGCTCTACGACCATGGCGAAGCCACCGGGCGGAGCCGGACCTGCTGCGCCGGCCAGGACATCTACGACGCCAAGGCGGTCGCCGAGCGGCTCGGCATCGCCCATTATGTGTTCGATTACGAAAATAGGTTCCGCGAGAGCGTGATCGAGCGGTTCGCCGACGAATATGTCAAGGGGCGCACGCCGATCCCCTGCATCGCGTGCAACCAAGGGGTGAAGTTCACCGACCTGCTCGCCCTCGCCCGCGATCTCGGCGCCGATTGCCTCGCCACCGGCCATTATGTCCGGCGCGTCGCCGGCCCGCACGGGCCGGAGCTGCACCGCGCCGCCGACCCGGCCCGCGACCAGAGCTATTTCCTGTTCGCGACCACCCGCGACCAGCTCGACTATCTGCGCTTCCCGCTGGGCGGCATGCCCAAGCCGGCGGTGCGCGAGATCGCCCGCGAGCTCGCTCTGGCGGTGGCCGGAAAGCCCGACAGCCAGGACATCTGCTTCGTCCCCGACGGCGATTATGCGCGGGTAGTCGAGAAGGTGCGCCCCGACGCCGCGGCGCCGGGCGAGATCGTCGACCAAGGCGGGCGGGTGCTCGGCGCCCATCGCGGGCTGATCCACTTCACCGTCGGCCAGCGGCGCGGGCTCGAGATCGGCGGCCAGGCCGAGCCGCTCTACGTGCTGAGGCTCGAGCCCGAGCGCAAGCGGGTGGTGGTCGGGCCGAAGCGCGCGCTCGCCGTGCGGGCTGCGCGGCTGGCCGGAGTCAACTGGCTCGGCGAGGAGCAGCGCGAGGGATTGACGGTCAAGGTCCGCTCGCTCGCCCGGCCCGCTCCGGCGCGCTTCGATGGCGAGACCGTCCGGTTCGACCGGCCCGAATATGGCGTGTCGCCGGGCCAGGCGGCGGTGCTCTACGACGGGGAGCGGCTGCTCGGCGGCGGCTGGATCGAGGAAACCGTGGCAGCGGAGCTCGAACCCGCCTGACGCCGGGCCAGCGCGTAAAGCAGGAAGCCGGCGGCGAGCGCGCCGGCCAGCATCGCCCAGGATTCCCATTTGGACTGAGCCGCCGCCCACAGGCAGATTGCGAGCCCGGCGGCGACCAGCGCCAGCAAGGCCGGTCCGGCTTTCTCCGTCTTGGGCAAAGCGGCGATGCTGGCGGCGTAGACGACGAGCCGGGCGACGGTGCTGACGATCGCCAGCCAGACGAAGCTGCCGGTCAGCGCGAGCGCGGCCACGACCAGGCCCATGAACAGCACCGAATTGGCCGGCGTCGCCCAGCGCGCGCTGACGCGGCCGAACCAGGCCGGCAGCGATTCCTGGCGGGCGAGAGCGAAGGTGACGCGCGGCGTCGAGGTCAAGGCGCTGCCGATATTGCCGGCCACCGAGGCGAGCGCGGCGGCGCTGAGCAGCAGCGCGCCGGTCGGGCCGATCAGCACCTCGGCGAAAGCGGCGAGCGGCGCCGCCGGCGCAGGCCCCACCGGCATCACCGCGACATAAGCGAGCTGCACCAGGAAATAGATGGCGGCGGTGGCGATCACCGTCGCGATCAGGGCGCGCGGGATGGTGCGCTTGGGATCGGCGGTCTCGCCGGCCGGGACGACCGAATTCTCGAAGCCGACGAAGGCGTAAAGGATCAGCAAAGTGGCGCCTTCGAGCGCGGACACGGCCGGCGGCGGGCCCGGCGCGGGAATCGCGGCGGCCGCGATCAGGCCCCAGCAAGCGAGCCCGATCAGCGGCAGCGCCTTGAGCAAGGTCAGCGCGTCGATCGCGCGCAGCGCCCGGCGGACGCCGGCCATGTTGATCGCGGTGAGCGCGCCGACCAGCACGAGGATGGTCGCGGCGCGGCCGGCGATCGTGCCGAGCGGCGGCCAGAGCGAGGCGGCATAGGACGCGAACACATTGGCGTTGGCGGCCAGCGCGGTCGCCCGGGCGAGATAATAGAGCCAGCCGATCTGGAACGAGACGACCCGCCCGAACGGCGCCGTATAGGCGACCGGCCCGCCGGAATCCGGATGGCGCGACGCCAGCCGCGCGAACGGCAGCACGATCAGCAGGAAGAGGAGGCCGAACAAGGGGAACAGCCACGGGCTGAACGCGCCGAACTGGAGATGGAGCGTCGCCGGCAGCGCGAAGATCCCGGCGCCGACGATGCCGTTGAATGACAGGAAGGCCGAGCCGGTAAAGCCGATCTCCCGCCTGAGCCCCTCCCCGCTCATCGCGGGATCAATTGGGGCGGGCCCGTTCGGCCTCTTCCTCTTCCTCGGTCGCCGCGCGCAGCCGCGCCTCGCGGTCCCGGCGCGCTTCCTCGATCATCCGCGTCCAATTGACGTCGCCCTCGCCGCGGCGCTCGGCGCGGGCCTGGTTGATCATCCGGCCGAGGCAGCCGGTGAAGCCGCCCGGGCCGACCGTCGAGCAGCTCTCGGTGCCGGTGCGGCCGACATATTGCAGCTCGAGCGCGCGGCCCGCCCACGCCTGGCTGGCCGCATCGTTGGGATTGTTGCGCAGATTGGGCGGGATCCGGAAGCGGTCATTGTCGGGCAGGCGGGCGCAGACCGTGATCTCCTCGTCGGTGCTCGGCGGGCAGGGGTCGTCGCCATAGACGATCACCTGGTTGACCCGCGGTTCGGCGGGGCTGGCTGGGGCGGCCGCGGGCTGCTGCGCCGGAGCGGGCGACGCGGCCAAGGCGGCGACGGCGAGGGCGAGTGGGGCAAGGCGCATGACGTTCAGATCCTCTTCGACATTTCGATGGCCGCACGGCAGCCGATGCGGATGGCCGCGTACAAGATGGGATAGCCGATGCTGGTCTCGGCGCCGGCCGCGATCGCGGCGTCGCGGTGGGCGCGCTCGTCGGCCTGGAATTTCTCGATGCTGGCCGACAGCGGCGGGTCGTTGTCGCCCAGCTCGGCGAGCTGATCGGAATAATGGGCGTCGATCTCGTCCTCGATCGCGGCGGTGCAGGCCATCGCCGCGGCCGAGCTGATCAAAGCGGTGGCGGCGCCGAGCGCGTGGCCGGCGACCGCCCAGAACGGCTGCAGCATCGTCGGGCGGACGCCGCGCTCAGCGAGCAGCGCGTCGAAATGGCTGAGATGCTCGCGCTCCTGCGCCGCCATGCCTTCGATCAGCGCCGCGGAGTTGTGGCGGCCGCGCAGCACGGCGAGCTGGCCCGCATAAATGCGGGTCGCGCCATATTCGCCGGCCTGATCGACGCGCAGCATCGACGCCACGTCGGGGCGGCGGTCGCCCGGGCGCCATGGCGGCGTCAGGCGGCGCGGGGGCGTTTCAGGCTCAGCCACAGGATCACCAACGCAGAGCTCAGCGAAAGGATCGCATTCCATCCCGCCATCGAAATGCCGAGAAACGACCATTGTATGTCGTCGCAGCGGACCAGCGGCGCCGCCATCACCGATTTCAAGATCTCCTCGACGCTCCGGCCGGCGGCGTTGGAGGTGCATTCGGTGAAGCCCTCGAAATATTTGAGCTCGACGCCGGCATGATAGAAGCCGATCGCACCGCTCGCGGCGATCGCCAGCGCGGCGAGCCACACCAGCGAGCGGCCACGGTCGGGCATCCGGCCCGCGAGCAAGGCGAGGATCGCCAAAGCGAGGGCGGCGATGTGCGCGTAGCGCTGCCACCAGCACATCTTGCACGGCACCAGGCCGCCCCAGATCTCGGACCCGAACGCGCCGGCGAGCAAAGCCGCCGGGACCAGCAGCGCGAGCGCCTTGGCGAGGCCGAGCGGATCGCGCATGCCCAGGGCCCGCACTCAGCGGCTGGCGCGGCGGCGGGCCGTGGTTTCGGCGATCCGCGGCGGTGGCTGGAGCCGGGCGAGCCGCGAGATCGTCTGCAGCGCGTAATGGAGCTGATAGTCGGTGATGCCCGCCCTGGTCAGCTCCTCGGCCGAGGAGGCGAAGCGCGGATCGGGCCGGCCGTCGTCCTGGATCAGATCCTCCTGGACGCCGATCTCGTTGACCAGGTGGCGCCGCAAATCCGATTCGCGGACGCGGCTGCGCGAGCGGTAATCGGGATCGGAGAGCTGCGGCACCTGGATGTCCGGGCTGATCCCGCCCTCCTGCACCGAGCGGCCGGACGGCGTGTAGTAGCGCGCGGTGGTCAGCCGCAACGCGGTCTGGCCGTTGCCGAGCGGCAGCAGCGTCTGGACCGAGCCCTTGCCGAAGGTGCGCTCGCCCATCACGATCGCGCGGCGATGATCCTGCAGCGCGCCGGCGACGATCTCCGAGGCCGAGGCGGTGCCGGCGTCGACGAGGACCACGATCGGCAGGCCGCGGGCGGCGTCGCCCGGGCGGGCGTAATAGCGCTCGATGTCGGTGCGGCGGCGGCCGCGCTGCGAGACGACCTCGCCGCGCTCGAGGAACAGATCCGACAATCCGACCGCCTGGTCGAGCAGGCCGCCGGGGTTCGAGCGCAGGTCGAGGATGTAGCCGAGCGGCGGGTGGCCGAGCTGGCGCTCGATGTCGGTGATCGCGCGCTGGGTCGCCTCGGTGGTGACGCGGCTGAAGGTGGTGACGGTGAGGATGCCGACGCCGTCGCGGACCTCGGAGCGGACCGCCGGGATGTCGATGATCGCGCGGGTGATGGCGACGTCGAACGGCCGGTCGCGGCCCGGGCGGACGACGGTGAGGTTGACGCTGGTGCCGGGCTGGCCGCGCATCCGCTCGACCGCCTCGTCCAACGTGCCGCCGTAGAAGAGCTGGCCGTTGATGTGGGTGATGAAGTCGCCCGATTTGACGCCGGCGCGGTCGGCCGGCGTGCCGCGGGTCGCCGCGATCACCTTGACCGCGCCGTCCTCCATCGTGACGGTCAGGCCGAGCCCGCCATAATTGCCGTCGGTGGTCGTCATCAGCGAGCGGAAGCCGCGCTCGTCCATATAGGAGGAGTGCGGATCGAGGCTGTTGAGCATGCCGTCGATCGCGCCGCGGATTAAAGTCGCGTCGTCGACCTGGTCGACATATTCCGCCTTGACCCGCTCGAGCACCGACATGAACTGGTCGAGCTCGCGATAGGAATTGACGTCGACCTGGGCGAGCGAGGCGGTGGTCGCGGGGACGAAGGCGACGGCGCCGACCAGAGCCAGCGAGCGAAGGAAGTGATTGGCCATGAGAAATCCTGCCGAATGAGGGTTTGCGCGGCTTCTACAGCCATTTTAGCCGCACGAAAAGCAACCGCGGCTGAACGCGGCCGGCGGCCGACTCCCCCCCCGCCGAAAATAGGGACAGTCCCTCTTTTTGCTAAACCGGCCGCGCGCCCCGTAATAAATAGGGACTGTCCCTAGTTATTGCCGGCCTCGGTCGTTGGCGATGGCGGTCTCTTCGGGCGCCGTTTCGCGCTCGACGTCGCCTTCTTCCAGCGCCGCGCCGGCGAGCAGCTGGGCATCGTCCGAGCCATGCGGGGCGAGCGCCGGATCCGCCTCGGCCGGATTCTGGTCGAGCGGATCGGGAAGCTGCGCTTCCTTCGTCTGGGGCGTGCGCGGATCGGTCATGGCGAGGCTCCTTCGCCCGTTCAAACGCACCAAAAGGCGGCCGGGTTCGGCCTTGACCCGGCGGCGATGAACGCGGAGGTGGGCGCATGCGCACTTTCCTCCTTATCCTCGCCCTCCTCGCCGCCGTCCCCGCCCATGCCCGCCTCAGCCGCGAGGAGCGGGCGATCGCCGCCGCCGTCGACCGCGAGGCCGACCGGACGATCGCCCTGCTCGAACGGCTGGTCAACCGCAATAGCGGGACCCTGAACCTCGCCGGCGTCACCCGGATCGGCGAGATGGTCCGCGCCGAATTGGAGCCGCTCGGCTTCGAGGTGCGCTGGATCGACATGCGCGAGACCGGACGCGCGGGCCATATCGTCGCCACCCACGCCGGCCGCGGCCGCAATGTGCTGCTGATCGGCCATCTCGACACCGTGTTCGAGCCCGAAAGCCCGTTCCAGGCCTTCGCCCGCGACGGCAACCGCGCCACCGGGCCCGGCGTCGGCGACGACAAAGGCGGGCTCGCCGTGATCGTCGCCGCCTTGCGGGCGATGCAGGCGGCGGGGACGCTGCGCGACGCCAATATCACGATCGTGCTGACCGGCGACGAGGAGCGGCCCGGCGCGCCGATCGCGCTCGCCCGGCGCGACTTGATCGAGGCCGGGCGCGCCGCCGATTTCGCGCTCGAATTCGAGAATCTGGCGGTCGAGGACGGGCGCGATTTCGGCTCGGTGGCGCGGCGCGGGGCGATGAGCTGGACGCTGACGGCGCGCGGCCGCACCGGCCACAGCTCGGGCGTCTGCAACGCGGAGCTGGGCTGCGGCGCGATCTACGAAATGGCGCGGATCCTCGACGCCTTCCGCCGCGAGCTCGCCGAGCCCAATTTGACCTACAATGTCGGCGTGATCGCCGGCGGCACCCCGGCGACGATCGACGCCGACGGCTTTCGCGCCGCCGCCTCGGGCAAGACCAACATCGTCGCCGAAAGCGCGGTCGCGCGCGGCGACCTGCGCGCTTTGACCCCCGACCAGGAGGTGCGGGCGCGCTCGCGGATGGCGGCGATCGTCGCGCAGCATTTGCCGCGGACGGAGGCCGAATTGGCCTTCTCGGAAGACGGCTATCCGCCGATGGCGCCGACGCAGGGCAATCGCGATATCCTCGCCCGCCTCAACGCGATCAACCGCGACCTTGGCCTGCCCGAAATGGCCGAATACGACCCGGCCCGGCGCGGCGCCGCCGAATCGAGCTTCGTCGCCGGCGACGTCGACACGCTCGCCGGCCTGGGCGCGGCCGGCGGCGGCGCCCATGCCGAGGGCGAGTGGATCGCCCTCGACAGCCTCGCCCGCCAGGCCAAGCGCGCCGCGATCCTGATCACGAGGCTGACCCGGGAGGGACGCTGACTCCCCTGTTCCCCGGCGAAGGCCGGGGCCCAGCGGCTCAGGCGTAAGACTGGATCCCGGCCTTCGCCGGGGAACTAACCCCGCTTCGCCGTCACCAGATAGTTGAGCGACAAATCGTCGGTCAGCGCGAAGCCGCGGGTCGGGCTCCAGCCGATGCCGGTCGTGTCGGTAACCTTGAGCCCGGCCGCGCGGACCAGCGCCTTCAGCTCGTCCGGCGCGACGAACTTGCCCCAATCGTGGGTGCCCTTGGGGATCCGGCCAATGCCCTCGGCGATGTCGATCATGACCAGCTTCGACCATCGGGTGCGGTTCGGGGTCGACAGGATCAGCAGCCCGTCCTCGCCGACCGCCGCGGCGAGCGCGGCGACGAACGCCGCCGGGTCGGCGACATGCTCGACCACTTCGAGCGACGCGACCAGATCGTAGCGTCCGTCGAGGGTCTCGGCGCCGCCGGCGCGATAGTCGATGTCGAGCCCCTGGCCGAGCGCGTGCGCCCGCGCCGCCGCGATATTTTCGGGTGCCGCGTCGATCCCGGTCACCGCCGCGCCGAGCCGGGCGAGCGGCTCGGCGAGCAGGCCCGCGCCGCAGCCGACGTCGGCCGCGCGGCGGCCGGCGAGCGGCTTGAGGCTCGTCTCGTCCAGCCCCCAATGCCGGTCGATCCGATCGCGGATATATCCGAGCCGCACCGGATTGAGCCGATGCAGCATCGCCGATGAGCCCTTGGGGTCCCACCAATCGGCCGCCAGCGCGCCGAAATGCGCGGCTTCTTTGGGGTCGATGGTGGGCGAGTCCAAGCTCAAATCACTGTTCCGTCATTCCGGCGAAAGCCGGAATCTCCCTTGCACTTATGGGCGCCAAAGGAAAAGAGATGCCATGAATGGGACCCATAAGCCCCGTCCGGGGGACGGGGCGCCCATTCATTTCGCCGGCATGACGCCGGCAGGGGATTGATGGCCGCATGCCTCGCATCGTGATGAAGTTCGGCGGCACGTCGATGGCGGGGAGCGAGCGCATCCGCCATGTCGCGGGGCTCGTCCGGCGCGCGGCGGAGGCGGGCCATCAGGTGGCGGTGGTGGTCTCGGCGATGGCCGGCGAGACCGACCGGCTGATCCAGTTCTGCCGCGAGGCGGCCTCGCTCTATGACCCGCGCGAATATGACGTGGTGGTCGCCTCGGGCGAGCAGGTGACGAGCGGCCTGCTGGCGATCACGCTGCAGGGCATGGGCCTCAACGCGCGCTCCTATATGGGCTGGCAGCTGCCGATCCGCGCCTCGGGCCACGCCGCCGGTTTGATCGAGGGGATCGACGTCGCCGTGCTCGAGCGCGTGTTCGACGAGAACGGGATCGCCATCATCCCCGGCTTTCAGGGCGTCGCCGCCGACGGCAGCCTCGCCACCTTGGGCCGGGGCGGCTCCGACACCTCCGCCGTCGCCATCGCCGCGGCGATGAAGGCCGACCGCTGCGATATCTACACCGACGTCGACGGCGTCTACACGACCGACCCCAGGATCGTGCCGCGCGCGCGCAAGCTGCCGATCGTCACCTATGAGGAGATGCTCGAGCTCGCCTCGGTCGGCGCCAAGGTACTGCAGACCCGCTCGGTCGGCCTCGCGATGCGCTACAATTTGCCGCTGCAGGTGCTCTCCTCGTTCGAGGACCGGCCCGGCACCCTGATCGTGCGCGAGGACGCGCTGGAGGAATATGCCATGGAACGCCAGCTGATCACCGGCATCGCCCACGACAAGAACGAGGCGCGCCTCACCCTCAGCGGCCTGCCCGAGGCGCCGGGCGCCGCGGCGGCGATCTTCGGCGCGCTGGCCGGCGCCGGGATCAATTACGACATGATCGCGCAAGGGTCCCCGAGCGAGGTGACCTTCACCGTCCCCGCGGCGGCGCTGGCGCAGGCGGCCGACCTGCTCGAGAAGAACAAGGCGGCGATCGGCTATGCCGCGCTCGCCACCGATACCCAGATCTGCAAGGTCTCGATCGTCGGCGTCGGCATCCGTTCCGACCCGGCGATCGCCGCGCGGATGTTCGCGACTTTGGCCGAGCGCAAGATCGACATCCTCGCCATCGCGACTTCGGAGATCAAGGTCTCGGTGCTGATCCCGGAAGATTATGCCGAGCTCGCCGTGCGCGTGCTGCACACGGCGTTCGGGCTGGACGCGGAGGACGCGGCTTGACTTACCCACCCGTCATGCCAGCGAAGGCTGGCATCCAAGCGGACTCAGCATGGACCCCAGCCTTCGCTGGGGTGACGGGGGACAGATGAACGACGTCAGCGCAAGCATCGGCCATGACCGGCTCGCCCGGCTGATGAAGCGCGGCGCCGACTTCCTCGGCTGCGAGGTGGCGGTGCTCGGCGGGGCGATGAGCTGGATCTCGGAGCGCAACCTCGTCGCCGCCCTCTCCAATGCCGGCGCATTCGGGGTGATCGCCTGCGGGGCGATGACCCCCGATCTGCTCGACACCGAGATCGCCGAGACGAAGAAGCGCACGCAAAGGCCGTTCGGCGTCAACCTCATCACCATGCACCCGATGCTGAGCGAGCTGATCGACGTCTGCGCCGCGCACAAGGTGGGCCATGTCGTCCTCGCCGGCGGCCTGCCGCCGACCGGCTCGATCGAGCGGATCAAGGGCAACGGCGCCAAATTGATCTGCTTCGCGCCCGCCTTCGCGCTGGCGAAGAAGCTGATCCGCTCGGGCGTCGATGCGCTGGTGATCGAGGGGATGGAGGCGGGCGGGCATATCGGCCCGGTCTCGACCTCGGTGCTCGCCCAGGAGATATTGCCGCCGCTTTCGGGCGAGGTGCCGATCTTCGTCGCCGGCGGGATCGGCCATGGCGGGCTGATCGCCGGCTATCTCGAAATGGGCGCGGCCGGCGTCCAGCTCGGCACCCGCTTCGTCTGCGCCCACGAATGCATCGCCCACCCGAACTTCAAGAAGGCGTTCATCCGCGCCTCGGCGCGCGACGCGGTCACCTCGGTCCAGATCGACCCGCGGCTGCCGGTGATCCCGGTGCGCGCGCTCAAGAACAGAGAGATGGAGGGCTTCGCCGCCAAGCAGCGCGAGGTCGCTCTGCTGCTCGACGAGGGCAAGGTCGAGATGATGGAGGCCCAGCTCCAGATCGAGCATTATTGGGCCGGCGCGCTCAGGCGCGCGGTAATCGAGGGCGACGTCGAGACCGGCTCGGTGATGGCCGGCCAATCGGTCGGCATGGTCAAGGACGAGGCTCCCGCGGCCGATATCCTCGCCCAGTTGATGGACGAGGCCGCGCACGCGCTCGAGCGGCGCTCAGCTTGATTTGCTAGCGTTTTGCATGCAAGGTAGTTATCCAGGCGCTCGGAGGCGGCATGGCGACACTGACCATCAGGCAGCTCGACGACGAGGTCTACGATCGGCTCAAGCAGCGCGCGCGCGCCAATAAGCGATCGCTGGAAGCAGAGGCGCGCCAGCTGCTCGACGAGCGAACCCGTGACCTGCCTGCCATTGTCGAGGACCTGCTCGATTTCCACGATCGGATGGTCGCAAAGCATGGCTTCCTTCCGGACAGCACTGAATTGATCAGGGAAATGCGGCGCGACGGATGATCGTCGTCGTCGATGCCAGCCTCGCAGCAAAATGGATGCTGTGGGAGGCGGACACGCGCGATGCGCTTCGATTCCTATATCACAAAGATCGAACCGTATGCGGCCCGGACTTGCTTTTCATTGAGGTGGCGGCAGCAATAGTAGCCCGCGCGAACGCTAGGAAGGAAATTGCCCCGGACGCGCTCAAGGCGCTCGAAAAATGGACCGTCGCATGGAGTGAGCACTTGGTCCGGCCCCACCGTGTCACGCAGCGGCGCTTGTATGAGGCCGGCAAGCTTGCCATCGCTCTCGGCCATCCGCTGAAGGACTGCATCTATCTGGCGCTGGCCATCGAACTGTCGTGCCCGTTGGCAACTTGCGATGCTAAGCTGGTTCGCAAGGCAGCCAGCATCTATCCCGAGGTCAAGCTGTTGCATGAGTTCGAACTGCCGGACATCGCCATGCTAAGACGTCCGAACGATGATTGAGATGGACAGGCTGCCGCGGGCATGACCGCCGCCGACAGCGTCTTCGCCGGCTCGATCCCGGCGCTTTACGACCGCTACCTGGGACCGCTGCTGTTTGCGCCTTATGCGGCGGACCTTGCCGCGCGCGCCGCGGCGGTCGCCCCGAAGCGCATTCTCGAGACCGCCGCCGGAACCGGCATCGTCACCGAGGCACTCGCCCGGGCAATTACGGACGTCGAGATCGTCGCCACCGACCTCAACCAGGCGATGCTCGACGTGGCGGCCGGCAGAGTGCGCGCGGCCAACGTTCGGTTCCAGGCGGCCGACGCCCAGAGTCTCCCCTTCCGGGATGCCAGCTTCGATCTCGTCGTCAGCCAGTTCGGGGTGATGTTCTTTCCCGACCGGGTCGGCGCCTATCGCGAGGCGAAGCGGGTGCTGAAGCCCGGCGGCGCCTTCCTGTTCAACGCCTGGGACTCGGTCGAGGAGAATCCGGTCACGGCCGCGGTCGCCGGCGCCCTCGAACCCTGGTTCCCGCAAGGCGCGCAGAGCTTCTTCCGCCGCATTCCCTTCGGCTATCACGACAAGGCGCGGATCGAGGCCGAGCTGCGCGCGGCGGGCTTTGCCGAGGTGGCGATCGAAACATTGCGCCCGGCCAGCCGGGTCTCCGCCCGCGACGCCGCCATCGGCCTGTGCCAGGGCACGCCGCTCCGGGCCGAGATCGAGCAGCACGGCCTCGATTTGGGCGCGGCGACCGACGCCGCCGCGGCCGCGCTCGCCCCGTTCGACGGTGCCGACGCGCCGATGTCGGCCAACGTCGTCCTGGCGCGTTGACGGCGGCGGCCCGCGCGGCCTAGTCTCGGTCCCGGTCGTACAGGCGACCGTCGGTCCGCGAGCAGGGTTGAACCCGCCTGAGGTGCGTTTTTCAGCATCCCTTCTTTCTGCCCGTGACCGCGGACGCCGGGCGCCGACGAAAGAAGGTGCATCATGCCCAAGCCGCTCCCCAAGCGCGCCAGCCTCGAATGGCTGAAGAAGAGCGCCAAGCAGCATTTGCGCGCGCTGCGCGCCGCGAACCCCGAGGCAAAGCTCGCCGACGCCCAGCGCGATCTGGCCCGCGCCTACGGCTTCGCCAGCTGGCGCGCGCTCAAGGTCCATATCGAAAGCCCTCCGGCCGGCGAGCCGGCGATCGCCGCCGTCCTCCGCGCGGTCGGCGACGGCGAGACCGACAAGGTTCGCGCCGCGCTCGCTGCCGCGCCGGCGCTGGCCAACGCCGTCGGGCCGCATCCCTATTGGGGCGGGCGGCCGCAGCCGCTCCACGTCGCGATCGAGACCAAGAGGCGCGACATGTTCGACCTGCTGCTCGACGCCGGCGCCGACCCGAACGGCCGCAACCAGGAATATGACCAATGGTCGCCGCTGATGCTGACCTTTTCGCGCGACCGGGCCGACATGCGCGAAGCGCTGATCGCCCGCGGCGCCCGGATCGGTCTGATCGAGGCGCTGCTGCTGAAGGACGACCGCCTGGTCGACGCGCTGCTTGCAGAGGGCCTCCCGGAGCTCGGGCCCAATCGCGGCTCGATCCTGGCCTTTGCCCGCACCCCTTATGCCATCGACCGGCTGCTCGAACTGGGGGCGCCGGCCGAGCAGGCGGACCGCTGGGGCGCGACGCCGATCGCGGCGATGAGCCGCGCCGGGCCGGACGGGCGCCAGCTGGTCCGCCACATGATGCGGCGCGGCGCGGTGCCTGAGCCGCAGGAATTCGCCCGGCTCGGCGACCGCGAGACGCTCTTTATGCTGGCCGAGGCCGACCCGGGAATCGCCGGATCGGACGCGGTGATGATGGCCGCGGTCGATTTCGGCCATCACGACCTGGTCCGCTGGCTGCTCTCGAAGGGCGCGAATCCCAACGCCCGGGCGGACGACGCCGGCACCGGGCACAGCGCCCTGCACAGCGCCGCCTGGAACGGCGACCTCGAAATGGTGAAATTGCTGGCCGAAGCCGGCGCCGACCTCTCGATGCGCGATGCCAGGCATGACGCGCCGCCGTGGGGCTGGGCGACGACCGCGATCACCGTCACCAACAATCCCGATTGCCGCGACGTGGCGGACTGGCTCGCCGGGCGCGCGGTGCCGGGCTGAGAAGCGTTGGAACGGCGGCGCCATATCTGATAGCGCGCGGTGGACATGGCCACCGCCACCTCCGCCGCTTCCGCCCGCGAGATTTTGACGGGCCTGCACGACGTGATGGCGTCGAAGCTCGGCGCGCAGGCGAAGCTCAACAAGGTCGTCAGGATCATCGCCGAGGCGATGGCGAGCGAGGTCTGCTCGATCTATTTGCTGCGCGACGGCGTGCTCGAGCTGTTCGCCACGATCGGCCTCAACCAGGAGGCGGTCCACGTCACTCGGCTCGCGCTGGGCGAGGGCCTGGTCGGCACGATCGCCAGGGACGTCGAAATCCTCAACCTCGCCGAAGCGTCGAGCCATCCCGAATTCGCCTTCCGGCCCGAGACCGGCGAGGAATTGTTCCACAGCTTCGCCGGCGTGCCGATCATCCGCAAGGAGCGGGCGATCGGCGTGCTCGCCGTCCAGCATGCCGATCCGCGCGCCTATGACGAGCTCGAGATCGAGGCGCTGCAGACGGTGGCGATGGTGCTCTCCGAGCTGATCGCCAATGCCGGGATCGCCGACAAGGCATCGGCCAAGGGCGATGAAAGCCGCGCCGAGGGCATGGCGCGGCTGACCGGGTTGAAGCTCGTCACCGGCATGGGCGAGGGCGTCGCCGTCTATCACCAGCCGCGCATCCTGATCGAGCACACCGTCGCCGAGGATATCGAGGCCGAGCGCCGCCGCGTCTATTCGGCCTTCGCCAGGATGCGCGAGCAGATCGACGCGATGATGGGCCAGGCCGAGTTCGGCACCGTCGGCGAGCATCAGGAGGTGCTCGAGACCTACAAGATGTTCGCCTATGACGAGGGCTGGTCGCGGCGGATCAACGAGGCGATCGACTCGGGGCTCACCGCCGAGGCGGCGATCGAGCGGGTGCGCCAGCGCACCGCGCAGCGCATGCGCCAGATCGACGATCCGCTGCTCGCCGACCGGATGCACGACCTCGACGACCTCGCCAACCGGCTGCTGCGGATCGTCTCGGGCCAGCTCGGCACCGCCGCCAAGGCCGGAGTGCCGCAGGACGCGGTGCTGATCGCGCGCAATCTGGGGCCGGCCGAATTGCTCGAATATGACCGGCGCAAGCTGAAGGGCGTGATCCTCGAGGAGGGCTCGCTGACCGCCCATGTGACGATCGTCGCCCGGGCGATGGGCGTGCCGATGATCGGCCGGGTCAGGAACGTGCGCCAGCAGATCGCCGAGGGCGATCTCGTGCTCGTCGACGGCGGCGAGGCGGTCGCCTTCGCCCGGCCGACGCCGGCGGTGCAGGAGGCGTTCGACACCAAGCTCGCCCTGACCCAGAAGCGCCGCGCCGAATATGCCGCGGTCAAGGACAAGCCGCCGGTCACCAAAGACGGCATCCGCATCGCGGTGATGGTCAATGCCGGGCTGCGCGACGACGTCGCGGCGCTCGGCGCGACCGGCGCCGACGGGATCGGCCTGTTCCGCACCGAATTCCAGTTCCTCGTCTCGGCGACCCTGCCGCGCCGCGAGAGCCAGCAAAGGCTCTATCGCGCGGTGCTCGACGCGGCCGGCGGCAAGCCGGTCATCTTCCGCACCGTCGACGTCGGCGGCGACAAGAGCCTGCCCTATCTCAACGCCGCGCCGGAGAAGGAGGAGAATCCGGCGATGGGCTGGCGCGCGCTCAGGCTCGCGCTCGACCGCGACGGCCTGATGAAGGCGCAGGCGCGCGCTTTGCTCGAGGCGGCCGCCGGCCGCGAGCTGCAGGTGATGTTCCCGATGGTCTCCGAGCCCTGGGAGTTCGACGAGGCGCGGGCGCTGGTCGAGCAGCAGAAGGCCTGGCTCGCCGAGCGCAAGAAGGCGCTGCCGAAGAAGATCCTCTACGGCTGCATGCTCGAAGTGCCCTCGCTCGCCGAAATGCTCGACGAATTGCTGCCGAGGCTCGATTTCCTGTCGATCGGGACCAACGATTTGACCCAGTTCCTGTTCGCGGCCGACCGCTCCAATCCGCGCCTCGCCGAGCGCTACGACTGGCTGTCGCCGGCGATCCTGCGGTTCCTCAGGCGGATCGTCCGCACCGCCGACCGGCACCAGGTCCCGCTCGGCGTCTGCGGCGAGATGGGCGGCCGCACGCTCGAGGCGATGGCGCTGATTGGCATCGGCATCAGGCGGCTGTCGATCACGCCGGTCGCGGTCGGCCCGGTCAAGGCGATGATCCGCTCGCTCGACGCGAAGGCGGCCAGCGCCCAGCTCGACCGGCTGCTCAAACGCCCGCCGGCGGATTTCCGTGCCGCGCTCGCGCACTGGGCGGACAAAAACGGCGTGTCGGTCGGCTAGGGCCTGCCGCCGCAAGGCGGGGGCGCAGGCGGCAGCTTTTGTTGACAGTGGGCGATGGGATGAAGAGACAGGAGCGGATGACGGACCAGGTCGAACCGGAAGAGGAGATTTCGCTCGGCGAGCAGCTCCGGCGCGCGCGCGAGGCCAAGGGGCTGAGCCTCGACGACGTCGCGGGGCGCACCCGCATCCCGATCCGCCACCTCCAGAATATCGAGCGCGAGGATTGGGACGCGCTGCCGGCGGTGACCTATGCGATCGGCTTCACGCGCAATTACGCCAATGCGGTAGGGCTCGACGGTGCCGTGGTCGGGCGCGAGCTGCGCGCCCGGATCGGCGGCGCCCCGACCCGCGCCGCCGCGCCCCAATATTACGCCCAGGCCGATCCCGCGCGGGTGCCGCCAAGGTCGCTCGCGCTGGTCGCGATCCTGATCGCGGTGGTGCTGGTCGGCGGCTATCTGATCTGGCGCAGCACGCTGGCCGACGATCCCGCGATCGTGCCCGCGCCCGATCTGCCGCAAGCCGGGCCGGCGCCCGCTTCGCCGCCGGCGCCGGCGCCGCAGGCCGCGGCCGGCCAGCCCGTCACCCTGGTCGCGACCGGCGACGTCTGGCTGCGCGTCACCGAGGGGCCGAGCGGGCCGAGCATCTTCACCGGCTCGATGAACGCCGGCGACCGCTACCAGCTGCCGGCGACCGCCCGCCACCCGGTGATCCGCACCGGCCGGCCGCAGAATCTGCGCGCCGCCGTGGGTGACCGCGATCTCGGCCCGCTCGCGCCCAGCGAACAGGTGATCGAGAATGTCAGCCTCCTCCCGCAGGACCTCGCCGCCCGCGCCCGGGGCGTGCCGCCGCCGCGATAGTTTTCGTCGCATAAAGCTGGCGACCGGCGCGATCCTCCAATATCATGGCCCGGCGGGGGGTTGATCCTATGCGTATCCGTCTTCTTGGCCTGATCCTGATGGCGTCGGCCGCGGTGCCGGCGCTGGCGCAGCGCGGCGATCCGATCGACCGGCGCGTCGACCGGCTCGAGCAGCAGGTGCGCGCGGTGCAGCGGCGCGTCTTCCCTGACGGCAATTCCCAATTCGTCGAGCCCGAGATCGGCACCCAGGCCCGCCCCGCCGCGGGCGGCAATTTGTCCGGCGACGCCTTGGCCAACCTCAATGCGCGGGTCGACGCGATCGAAGCCGAGCTGCGCACGCTGACCGGCCAGATCGAGGAGGCCGGCAATCGCGGCCGCCAGGCGGAGCAGGAGATCGCCCGGCTGCGCGCCGATCTCGACGCCCGGCTCGACCGGCTCGAAGCGGCGCCCGCGCGGCCGGCCGAGCCGCCGCCCGCGGCCGCGCCGGCGCGGCGCCAGCCGGCCGCCGCCGAACCCGCGGCGACGACGGCAGCGACCGCCGCCGCCCCGTCGGCGCCGGGCAATGCCGAGGACGCCTATAATGCCGGCTTCCGGCTATGGAACGAGCGCCGCTACGGCGAGGCGCAGGCCGCGCTCGAGGACGCCGCCGCGCGCTTCCCGAGCGGCCGCTGGATCAGCTGGATCCGCAACCTCCAGGGCCGCGCCTATCTCGACGACAACAAGCCGGCGACCGCGGCGCGCATCCTGCTTGCCAATTATCAGGAGAATGCGCGCGGCGAGCGCGCTGCCGACAGCCTCTATTATCTCGGCCAGTCGCTGACCCGCCTCAATCGCCGCGCCGAGGCCTGCCGGGTCTATGACGAGCTCGCCCAAATCTATCCGCAGATGCGCGCCGAGATCCGCCGCCGCATCCCCCAGGCGCGCACCGACGCCCGCTGCGAAGAGCCGCGCGCCAACTGATTCGGACCCTAACTTCGATCAAGGCGTTGGAACGGCAGCGCAACGAAGGAATTCGCGGATGCTGGCTTATCCGGCAAGGGTCGAGGTTGAAGGCGAGGACATGGTCATGCTGACCCTGCCCGACGTGCCCGAGCTCGTCGTCGTCGCCGGCGGCCGGGCCGACGCGCTGCGCAAGGCGCCGACCGTGCTCGACACTATTCTTGCCGGTTATGTCTGGCAGGACAGGCCGCTGCCGGAACCCTCGCGGATCGCCGGCGCGCCGATGGTATCGCCCAGGCTCTATCGCTTTGCCGAAGCCGATTAGGGCCCGAACCCGGGCCCCAATTTAGCAGCGGCGGCCGCGTCCCGCCGGATCCGAATAGCGTCCGGTATCCGAATCGGTGCACGAACGGCGGCGACGGACGCAGCGGCCGTTTCCGGCCGGATCGGCGTAGCGGCCGCGGTCGGAATCGGTGCAGCCCGAAGTGCGCCGGCGGCAGCGGCCATAGCCCGGCGAATCCGAGCCTCCGCCGGTGTCGGAATCGGTGCAGCCGGTACGGCGGCGCCCGCAGCTGCGGCCGTTGCCGCCCGGATCGCCATAGCGCCCGCTGTCGGAATCGGAGCAGCCGGACTGCGCCTCGGCCGGCGCGGCGCCGACGGCGCCGATCGCGCCGGCCGCGACGACCGTGCCGGCAACCGCGGCGAAGAAGGAACGGCGAGATACTTTGCGTGTCGGTTTCATCGGCGATCTTCCCCTTCGCCCTATGGCAGCTGAAGCGACGTTATCAGATTTTTCCGCGTTGGGAAGCCCGAACCTGTCGCAGATGAAACCAGTTTGAGATTCAGCGCCGGATGCAGCGCCTGCCACGCCCCGACGGGTCGCCGGACGGGCCGCGGTCGCGGTCGTTGCAGCTGCCCGAGCCCCGCCCCCGGCCGGCGGAATCGCGATGCTCGCCGCTGTCGCTATCGGTAAGTCCGGTGCGCGGCCGGCCGCGGCCGGCGGCGTCGGCATTGGCGCCGCTGTCCGAATCGCTTTCGCCGGTCGCGCAGCGGCCGCGCCCGGCCGGATCGGAATTGGCGCCGCCGTCGGCATCGGTGCAGCCGGTGCGCGCCCGGCCATAGCCGGCCGGGTCGCCGGGATCGCCGTCGCTCACGCCGGTCCGGCCGCGGCCGTGCCCGGCGGCATCGGCCTTGGCGCCGCTGTCGCTGTCGGTCTGGAACGCCTCCGCTCTGCCCGCGACCGAAGCGAGCGCGCCGACCGCGACGCCGACGCCGGCGACCCGCGCCAGGAACGAACGGCGGCTGAGCTTGCGGTGCGGCTTCATATCCCTTCCCAATAAGCGATTTCCCCGGTCCGCGCGAGAGCGCTAGGGTGGGTGTATGGAAAGCCAGCTCGCCCGTTTCCGCGTCGATCTCGAAGCGCTGACCGGGCCGGCGCCGGCGCGGATTGGCGTCGCCGTGTCGGGCGGGCCGGACAGCCTCGCTTTGCTGCTGCTCGCGCATGGCGCCTATCCCGGCGCCGTCCACGCGGCGACGGTCGATCACGGCCTGCGCCCCGAAGCGGCCGGCGAGGCGGCGTTCGTCGCTTCAATCTGCACTGGCCTCGGCGTGCCGCACGCAACGCTCGAAGCGGGCATGAGCGACACGGCCAACCTCCAGGCGGCCGCCCGCCAACGCCGCTACGCGCTGCTCGGCGCGTGGGCCCGGAAGACCGGCCTGACCTGCCTCGCGACCGCCCATCATCTCGACGACCAGGCCGAGACCCTGGTCATGCGGCTGCTGCGCGGCGCCGGCCTCGCCGGCCTGGCCGGAATCCGCGACGTTCATGCCGGCGCGGTGCCGCTGGTCCGCCCGCTGCTCGGCTGGCGCCGAGCAGAGCTTGCGGACGTCGTCGCGGTCGCCGGGATCGAGCCGGTGGCGGACCCGAGCAATTGCGACGAGCGCTTCGACCGCGTCCGCGTCCGCCGCCGCCTGGCGCGAGCGGACTGGATCGCGCCCGAACCGCTAGCCCGCAGCGCCGCAGCGCTCGCTCAGGCCGAGGGGGCGCTGCAATGGGCGGCCGAGCGGCTGTGGCACGAGCGCGCCGACGGCTGCACGCTCGACCCGGCGGGCGTCCCCGACGAGCTTCGCCGCCGCCTCCTGATCCGGATGCTCACCTCGCTCGGTGGCGCGGCGCCGCGCGGCGAGGCGTTGGCCCGCCTGCTGGCGACGCTGGCCAAGGGCGGCACTGCGACCCTCGCCGGGGTCAAATGCTCAGGCGGCGCGCTCTGGCGCTTCACGCCCGCCCCGCCCCGGCGGCTTTGACTCCTCCCTTCATTCCCGCGAAAGCAGGCGTGGAGAGAGGAGCCTGCCATGACCACCACCCGCGCCTGGCATCTGGCGTCGCGCCCGCAAGGGCTGCCGGAGATGGATAATTTCGCGCTGAAGGAGACCGCTTTGCCCGCGCTCGAGGACGGCTGGGTGCGGGTCGAGAACAAGTGGCTCTCGGTCGATCCCTACATGCGCGGCCGGATGAACGACGTGAAGTCCTACGTGCCGCCGTTCGCGCTCGGCGAGCCGATGCAGGGCGGCGCTGTCGGCAAGGTGGTCGAGAGCCGCTCGCCGAACCTCAAGCCGGGCGACACGGTCTTCCACATGCTGGGCTGGCGCGAGGCCGCGGCGGGCCCGGCCGAGGCGTTCAACAAGGTGCCGCCGATCCCGGCCGACGACCATCAATGGCTCGGCAATCTCGGCCTGACTGGCGCGACCGCCTATTTCGGGCTGCTCCGCGTCGCCGAGGCGAAGGAGGGCGACATCGTCTTCGTCTCGGCGGCGGCGGGCGCGGTCGGCTCGGCGGTGGTCCAGATCGCCAAGGCCAAGGGCATGATTGTGATCGGCTCGGCCGGCGGCGCGGAAAAATGCGAATGGGTGCGCTCTTTGGGCGCCGACGCGGCGCTGGACTACAAGGCCGGGCCGATCGTCAAGCTGCTGGCGGACGCCGCGCCGAAGGGAATCGACGTCTATTTCGACAATGTCGGCGGCCACCATCTCGACGCCGCTTTCGCCGCCGCGCGGCAGAAGGCGCGCTTCGCCATCTGCGGCATGATCGAAGACTATAACACCGGCTCCAACCACGCTTTCCGCTTCATCACCCGCGTGATCGCCGCCCGGATCGCGATCAAGGGCTTCATCTACACCGACTATCTGCCCGAAATGGGTGATTTCTACCGCGACATGGCCGGCTGGATCGCGAGCGGCAGGATCGCTTCGCGCGAGACGGTGCGCGACGGGCTCGAGGCGGCGCCGCAGGCGTTCCTCGATCTGTTCAGCGGCGGCAATACCGGCAAGATGCTGGTCCGGCTGTGAGACCGGCGCCGGCGCTCGCGCTGGCCATAACGCTGCTCGCCGCGCGGCCGGCGGCCGCCGAGCCGGTCATCGCCGGCGCCGGCTCGACCGGGCGGGGATGATGGCCAAGCATCTTTGGGCGGCGAGCCGGCTGGTGGTCGAGCCCGGCCTCCATTTGCACGGCTGGAGCCGCGAACGCGCCGTGCAGTTCATGCGCGACCATAGTGCGCTGACCGACGCCGAGATCGCGGTCGAGGTCGACCGCTATATCGCGACGCCCGGCCAGTCCTTGTCCTACATGCTCGGCTACGACACGATCGCGCGGGCGCGGCTTTATGCCGAGCGTCGTTTGGGCCGCCGGTTCGATCTTCGCCGCTTCCACGATGTCGTGCTCGCCCCGGGGTCGCGCGGGCTCGACCAGGTCTATGCCGACGTGGTCCGCTGGGCCGATGGCGCGGCGCATCCCTGATGTCCGAACCGCAGCATGGATTTAGTTCGGCGCGACTTGGGCAATTGACTCCAGCCGAAAACAAGGCCTGATAAAGAGCTGCCGCCTTACTCGCTCGGCGGCATCTTGTTGCGGGGCTTTACCCAATGTCTGTTTTCGCGGACCGGGAGATGATCCTCTCGGGATTCACGCTCGGAATCATCTCCGTCGCGATCGGATTGATCGTCCGGTTCACGCGCCACGGCCCGCTCGATCATGTCCATGCCTATTTGCTGGTCGCCGCCGGCGTCACCCTCGTGTTCGCCGCGTCGCTGGCCCGCAAGAGCAAGAGCAACGCCCGGATGCTGCGTTACCTGCTCGCGGGCCTCACCGTGCTGCTGCTCGCCGGCCTGCTGCTCAAGGACGCGCTCGTCCGGCTGGTCTAGCGCGCCGGGGGACGGTCCCCGCCTTCTCACGGGGACCGTCCCCATTCGGGGACTGTCCCTTCCCCCCGCAGGCAGTGCGCTAGCCCGCCAGCGCCTTCGCCCTCTTGCCGATCCGCTCGAGGTCCGCGACGAACCGGGCATAGTGCGCCGCGCGGTCGTCGCGCGCGCGCAGCAGGAAGCTCGGGTGGACCGTCACCCAGGCCTCGCCGCCCGCGGCCAGCGCGTGGCCGCGGCCGCGCAAGGCGGCGATCGTCACCAATTTGCCGAACAGGGATCGCGCCGCGGTCGCGCCCAAGGCGACGATCAGCGGCGCCCGCACCAGCGCCAGCTCCTGCTCGAGCCACCAGCGGCAGGCGGCGATCTCGCCGCCGTCGGGCTTGTCGTGGATCCGCCTTTTGCCGCGCCGCACGAACTTGAAATGCTTGACCGCGTTGGTGACGTAGGTCCGCGCCCGCTCGATCCCGGCCTCGGCGAGCGCGCGGTCGAACAACTGCCCGGCCGGACCGACGAACGGCCGCCCGGCCAGATCCTCCTGGTCCCCCGGCTGCTCGCCGACGAACAGGATCGCGGCATCGAGCGGCCCTTCGCCGAACACCGTTTGGGTGGCGCATTCGTAGAGATCGCAGCGGGTGCACCGGGCGGCTTCGGCGCGGATCGCCGCCCAGCTCTTTTCGAGATTGTCGCCGCGCTGCACGATCCCCCAACGCGGTTTCGGCCATGTTTTTCCACGATCGGACGACGATCGCCGCGAGGGGGCACATGGAAATGGGTGACGACGATCGCGGGCCCGCCATGGCGAAGGCGTAATGGCGCTGGCGTCATTGTCGCGGGCGATCTGGGTGAGCTGGTTCGCGGGGTTATAGCCGTAGGTGTAGAGGACCGGGCCGGCGCCGCCGTTGAACCCGTGGGTCAGCCAGTCGAGCCGCTGCACGGGATCGCGGCCGTAGACGCTCGAGACGCCATGGCCGATCGCGTAGAGCGCGCCGGTCGGGTAATAATGGTTGACGACGATCGCCGCGCCGCCGTGGCAGAACGGTGCGACTGCTCAGGCGTGTGCGGTGCGAGGAAGGCGTCGGGTCCTATGCACTGTCACCGTAATCTGACGCCGCAATCCCATCGGGTTCGTAAAGGTCGCGATCAAGGATGAGCTAATGCGCTCAGGGCATTGTGGATCAGATAGTGCTTCAAAACGGATGGGGCAGCGCTAGCCGGATTCATCTTATAGTGGTCAAGAACCGACTCATTGGTTTTGAATTCAATTTTTGGATGAAGGATCATGAATCTCGACGCGGCTTCCAACGAGCCAAAGCCCGCTATTGCGACCTCCCAATCGGTTGAAAACCATATCGCCCATTCCATCTCGGCCGGAACGACAAAGCCGCTCCTTACGAATATCTGGATAGGTCCATCGTGAGCGGATATTTGCTGATTAAAGGCTATAGATATTGCATCTTTACGAGCGTCTTTTGGAACGAAAATCGCTGTATCGACCATCTCTTTTGGGAATGCCGTACTCAGATGTCCGACATAGAGACCTAAAGGGTCCGCTCTGCTCAGAAATGAGCAAAAACGAGAGGGCTCAGTGATATGTTGATAGTCAAACAGAAGAAAGTTATTTACAAGTTCGGAAAAGATTGATGAATCTCGGAGACTTTCACCACAAAAATAGCTAGAAATCTTATTTTCCAGCGATCTGATCTCAGTCACGTCATCGACTACTCTGGTAACCGTCATCAATTTGCTCGTTCTATTGTGGCATATACTGGACTACATTTCGACCGCGTATGATTACATCTAATTTTATGCCGCTGGGCGAAGATTGGGAGGGTCTAAAGACGACTCGTGCAACGCCTCTCTCGTAAATCTCGACTCGAGGGTTTGGATTGGGAAGTCTGGTGAATCCTCGTTGCGAGAGCAAGTTTCGAACTTGGTCCGGAGTTCGATTGAGTTCCCGGACGGGCGTCGAGGCTCCGCGGTTTGTGCGGTCGATAGTGTTTTGACGGCGGCCGCCGCCGCCCGTGGCTTGGTTATAGAGTGCTATTCCTGCGTCGACAGCGTTGCCGATAAGCGCGCCGGCGGCGGTTCCTGCGACTCCACCGAGCGTCGCTCCCGCAGGAGCGCCAATGGTGGCACCTCCTGCTGCGCAGGCAGCTGCTCCCGGCCCAGTGGGAGAACATACAGCTGCTCCCCCGGCCGCTCCGCCACCGCCGCCAATTGCTCCGCCAACGAGCGCGCCAGCTGTTCCGCCTGCAACGGCAAGACGGTCGCGCCAAGTATGATCACCGGTTGGGTAGCTTCCTGAGCAACCCGCATTCCCCACGCGTGAGCAGGTATTGGACTCAATCTGCATCCCACCGGGA
Organism: Sphingomonadales bacterium; assembly: GCA_034668465.1. Lineage (GTDB taxonomy): Bacteria > Pseudomonadota > Alphaproteobacteria > Sphingomonadales > Sphingomonadaceae > Allosphingosinicella. Next base: position 67,623 of record JAXDPI010000037.1, on the reverse strand, counting down.
TCAGTCGCGTTGACCGGATCATTCCCGACATAGGCGTAGAGATTGAACTGATCGTCGTACCCGATCGGATCGGTCTGCATGAACCGGCCCAGCGTCGGCGAGTAGATTCGGGCCTTGTAGTGGTACATGCCCAACTCGGGGAGCCACGCCTGCCCCGTGTACTGGAACCGCCCCGCATTGGCGTCGCCCGGAATGCCGTATTCGTCATAGCTGTTGATGGTAACCGGCATTCCGGCCGTATCGGCCAACGCGACGATCGAGCCCTGATGATCGGCGTAGAGGTGGCACATCATGCTAAGGTCGGCGCCTTCGTAGGTCGCGAGCGGGACATCGGCACCGACATTGTGCACATGGCGGCGGAGCATCGCGCCGGCCGCGTCATATTCGGCGACCAGCGCATCGCCATCGTAGAGGAACCGGGTGACGGCGCCGCCGCTCGCGGTGATCTGGAACAAGCGCCCGAGCGGGTCGTAACTTAAGGTCGCGCCATTCCCGCCGACCATCCGGTTCTCGACGTCGTAGAGATAGGTCCGCGCGCCGTCCGAGGTCAGGTTGCCGTTGGGATCGTAGCCGAACGTTGCCGATCCTGCGGCGGTGTACTGGTTCAGCCCGTTGGTCGTGTAATTGCGGTTCACCGCATAATGCCCGGTCCACGCGAATGCGTCGTTGTCGCGGGTGACCAGGGTCAGCTGGTTGGCGGGGTTGTAGCCGTAGGTCCACAGCACATTCCCCGCGCCGCCGTTGAAATAGTGGATCATCCAGTCGGGCCGCTGCACCGGGTCGTAGCCCCAGATCGTCGAGGTGCCGTGGCCGAGCGCGTAGAGGCCGCCATGCGGGTAATAATGGTTGACGACGATCGCCGCGCCGCCGTTGAGGAAGATGTAATAGGGCCGGTTCAGCGCGTCGTAGCTGGTGTCGAAATGGACGCCGTCGGGATGGGTGATCCGGGTGCGGTTGCGCAAGCGTCGCGGCTGCTCGGGCGTGTGCGGGACAAGAAAGGCGGCTTCTTCTAGTTAGTGCACTGCCACCGTAATCCAAGACTTCAATGTCCGCGCCTCTCTAGTATCCTAGAATATTTCCATGTGGCAGCGGACAATGTCCACGGGATTATAAAGACGATCAAATAAATATCCCAAATATCAATGAACATCCTTGGCCTATAGAGCAGGGGAAAAACTAAAATTGGAACCATAAGTGCAGGACCTATGGCGAGCAGGATAGCCAAAGTATTTAGGCATTTAATCAAAAACTTGTTGCCGATCGACATTAGCAATTTGTCCGAACGTTGCACAGTACGCCAGTCGTTATGCGGGGAATCCGAGAACCCACCTCCCCCGTAGATATCGTCACCGTAATGTTGCCGGTGCGCGCGTTGAAACCCACGCTGCCTCCCAGAGCCCCGACGGCATATATGCCCCCAAGAGTACGGTCCGACAACGACCCCGCACTGATGCGATTAGACTCAAGCGCGCCGACAAGGCCGTTCAAGGCGTGAACTGCCCCGCCGGTCCCGGCCATTGCTGTCATTACCACGCCTGCCTGAGGCCCTATGCGTGAGCTCGCCAATCCGCCAAAGCCGACGCGCCCGGCAAGATATGCTTTGTTATTTAGGGCCCAGTCCCTTGCCATTCGCAAAGCTTCCCGTGGATTCTGACTGATCCAATTCAGTCCTCGGCCAGCTAAGGAGTCCACCAATAACGCCCGGTTCTGCGCTTCTCTCCCGAGAAGGCCGGTCAACTGCACATCGTGTCTGACCTCGGTGGCCAGATTGGACGGATAGGAGAAAAAGCCCCTGACAAAGTTGACGGCGTTTGTAGGGTCGGCGTGATAGTCGCATCCACTGGCCGCATAGAAACACGCTGCATCCTCCCCGCTCGGATCTGTGTGATTGACCGGATCATTCCCAACATAGCCGTAGAGGTTGTTCCCGCCCTCATACCCGATCCGGTCGGTCTGCATGAACCGTCCCAGCGTGGGCGAGTAGATCCGGGCCTTGTAGTAATAGAGCCCGAGCTCCGGCAGCCACACCTGGCCCGTATACTGGAACCTCCCGGCGTTGTTCAGGCCCGGGATGCCGTATTCGTCGTAGGTGTTGATCGTCACCGGGGTGCCAGCGGGGCCCGATATGGCGACGATTGAGCCCTGGTGGTCGGCATGGAGGTAGGAGGGGCTGGTCAGCGCGGCAGTCGCATAGGCCATGATCGGCGCGTCGGCGCCGTCCCAGTGGACGTAGCGGCGCGTCATCGCGCCGGCGCCGTCATATTCGGCGACCAGCGCATCGCCGTCGTAGAGGAACCGCGTGACCCCGCCGCCGCTCGCGGTCACCTGGAACAGCCGGCCGAGCGGGTCATAGCTCAGCGTGGCGCCTACGCCCGCGACCATCCTGTTCTCGACGTCGTAGAGGAAGGTGCGCGAGCCGTCCGAGGTCAAATTGCCGTTGGCGTCGTAGCCGTAGGTCAGGCCGCCGACGCCGCTATATTGGTTGAGCCCGTTGGCGGTGTAGCTGCGGTCGACCGCGTAATGGCGGGTCCAAGCGTAGGCGTCGTTGTCGCGCGTTACCGAGGCGATCTGGCCGGCGGGATTGTGCTGATAGAGCCAGAGCACGTCGGCCGCGCCGCCGGCGCCGTAATAATGGCCGAGCCCGTTCAGCCGCTGGACGGCGTCGCGCGAGGTCCAGGTCGAGGCGCCGTTGCCGCGGCTCTGCCCGGCGGGCAGGCCGTCGGGGCGGTAGGAGCCGTAATAGCGCCCCGCCGCCGGGTCGGCCGAATCGAGCCAGAACGGCCGGCCGAGCGCGTCGCGCAGGGTAGCGAACCAGGCGCCGTCCGGATGGGTGATCCGGGTGCGGCCGCCGGCGGCGTCGTACTGATAGGAGAGCGTCCGGGTGACTCCGCCCATGTTCGAGCTGCTCGAGACCAGGCGCCCGAACCCGTCATAGGCGTTGGTGATCCCCTCGCCCGTGGGGGAGTCGAACCGGGCCGAGAGCTGGAGGCCGCGAAGGTCGTAGCGGTAATGGACGTCGCGGGTCTGGGCTGAGGTCAGGCCGGCGCGCTCGGGCACCGTCTTGAGCGTCATCCGGTTGAGCGCGTCGTAGGCGTAAGTGAGGAGCGAGCCGTCGCGCTTGCGCAGGGAGATACGGTTGCCGACGAGGTCGTAGCCATATTCCTCATAGTCGGCGGGGTTGACGGCGCCGGCGGTGGCGAGCGCGGTGGCTGGCGTGGCGTCATCGAACGACGCGGCGCGGGTGGCCGACGGGAACGTCCAGCGGTCCTGGCGGCCGTGGCCGTCGTAATGGAGCTCGGCGCGGTTGCCGTTGCCGTCGATGACGGTCGCGATCCGGCCGTCGAGGTCGTAGGCCCAGGTCGCCTCGGTGCCTCCTCGGGTGTGCCGGCCAGGTCCGTGCCGCCAACTGCGATCCTTATGCGGAGGCGTCCGTGCCGGTGCGGTAACCACTGGGTTCAGGGCTTCGCGGGCGCGTCCGCGGGTCGGATAATATGATGGGATGCCCGGAAGGACGGCGCCGTCGATGACCGGCCGTCGCAAGAAATCAGGCGACCAAAATCTGCGCGGTCAATTAAATGTACTCCACCGTGTCAAAGACTACTCGGCCTCACTCAATTCAGCTCACAGCCTTGCGCCTGTCAAAATGGCCATCACCCAGCCTTATGTAAAAATCAAATATATTATCGGCAAGATAATATTCCGATTCCAAAAAACTAACTTCTCCGCCCATCGATACGTCAAACATCATTAGGTCTGCCATTATTAATTCATCTCCTATAGCCAATTTTGGCTTATTATCTAAGTTATTTGGAGAAAAGTCAATAATTTCTGAAATTGGCCACATTCTATACATAGTGAATGGGTCGCCATCATGAGACGCAAATCCATCAAATTCCTGCAATATCGCTAGGAAATACTCGTCTATGCGGTTATCTATGAAATTAGAAAGATTGTCTATACTAGCAGCGGTCGCCGGAGCGTGAAGTTCGATTCCTCTAGCTTCCAGCCTTCGCCTGATTTCTGACGCGATCATATTGTACCTTTGCGTATCAGCGCATGCGATCCAAGAGTAATAGCATCGCCTGAATTCGGTACAAGTGCACAGGTTGGCTCTCCTGGCCCACGGCAAGAATTCGAAGCATGTAAAGATTCACCGTTTCCCGGGTAACTCCCGGTGCCAAGGCCCTCAGTTCCCCGGACAATACCCGCGCGTAAAATTGCTGCGCACCTTGCAATCCACTTCCAAACATGGCTCGCAAAGCGGACCTTTCAGCCGCTGCGAGTGCTGGTGGGCCGGCCGCTGCCGCCAAGCCAAGAGCGGCGCGGCCACCGCTGGCCAAGGCCCTGAGCCCGGCAACCGCCGTTCGGGCGCCGCTGACGAGGAGAAGTGGATCGGCAAGTGACTCGCCAAGACCTTCCGTCATTTGGTTGACGCGAAGTATCGCGCCGTCACGCTGGAAATAGGTGATTTGATAAATCCGTATTACGTCTCCATTTCCTTCGCTTACGGTCCGCGTCGCGGTTCGCTCGCAAATTCGACTGCCAGTCCTTACTTCGCAGGCCGATTCACCAGTTGGGTCACTTCGATTGAGTGGGTCATTCCCCACATAGCCGTACAGATTGAACTGATCGTCATACCCCACCGGGTCCGTCTGCATGAACCGCCCCAGCGTGGGCGAGTAGATACGGGCCTTGTAGTGGTACATGCCCAACTCGGGGAGCCAGGCCTGGCCGGTGTACTGGAACCGGCCCGCGTTCGCGGCGCCCGGGATGCCGTATTCGTCGTAGCTGTTGATGGAGACCGTCACCCCCGCCGTGTCGCCGAGGGCGACGATCGAGCCCTGGTGATCGGCGTAGAGGTGGCGGAGGGTGGTTAGGTCGGGGCCCTCGTAGGTCGCCAGGGGTACGTCGGCTCCGACATTGTGGACGTGGCGGCGGAGCATCGCGCCGGCCGCGCCATATTCGGCGACCAGCGCATCGCCGTCGTAGAGGAACCTCGTGCCGGCGCCGCCGCTCGCCGTGACCTGGAACAGCCGGCCCAGCGGGTCGTAGCTCAGGGTCGCGCCGGCCGACGTCGACACCATCCTGTTCTCTACGTCGTAGAGATAGGTCCGCGTGCCGTCCGAAGTGAGGTTGCCGTTGGCGTCGTAGCCGAACATCGCGGCGCCGGCTGCCGTGTACTGGTTGAGCCCGTTGGTGGTGTAGTTGCGATTGACGGCATAATGGCCCGTCCAGGCGAACGCGTCGTTGTCGCGGGTGACGAGCGTGAGCTGGTTCGCCGGGTTGTAACCGTAGGTGTAGAGGACCGCGCCCGCGCCGCCGTTGAAGGAGGGGGTCAACCAGTCGAGCCGCTGGATCGGATCGCGGCCGTAGACGCTCGATACCCCGTGGCCGATCGCATAGAGCGGGCCGGTCGGATAGTAATGGTGGACAATGATCGCGCAGGTGCAGCTGCAGGTGCGGCCCAGGAAACGTGGCGCTCGCGGTCATTGGGTGCACTCCCACCCTAATCCGAGAGGATTGCTCAGTGCTCCGACCTCGTTCTCTTCCGTTTCCTCCACGAGGCTATCTCCTTGGCCAATTCCGGATCATCGGCCAATTCCGCAAGGGCTAGTTTCGCCGTCGGCTGGCGCGACCTTCTCAGCGGCCGCAAGAGAAACAGGCGGCTGCCTCCAAGGGATCGGTCGAATGCGAGCGTGATCAGTTGCTCGAGCACCGCGTTGGATGAGGTCTGGGCCACGGCGATCGCCAAGCCGTCCTTTACCTCTGAGTCGAGCGGTGCAGCCCTGTATTCCGCAACAAGCGAGGGCCAGGCATGCCGGGCGTCGGGAACAGCTAGCGCCCGGGCAATTCCATCTCTTACCCTGTCCGAATAGGGTCGCCGTAAATGATCCAAAAGGACAGGGATGGCCTCCGGATAGGGCGTGCGCGTGTTGACCAAATCCCAGGCGGAATCCACGTTCCAGCCGACCAATCTCAGGTCGGCCAGGAGCGGGGCTTCCTCAACGCGCCAACGCGCCGCCTTCGCCGCGAGCTCTGCGTCTTTTTCATCTCGCCTTCTTAAATATTCTGGATCGGCCTCTAATTTCGCCAGCAATTCTGCGGCAGTAATTGGCTTACTCATCGCTATCTTCCATCAGCTAAGGTATTAAAAGGTGATTTATAGCACCATTCTGAAATGCATCAGACAATGGGCCCGAAAACCTTGTACTTGGACGAACATATAGGTCGAAGCTGCGCCCGGTTTGCAAAGAAAAAGCGGAATAGTCCCTTAGTTGTCGAGTAAAGCTTAGGTTGCCGACGTTTTTGACCTCGCTGAGCGTTGTCCTAGTTAGGCCGTCCGGAAACCTAAGCCGCCCTTCAATCCTAAAGCTCGCCATGGGCCCGATATCGTAGGCCCCGCGTACGGCTGCCTCTCCAGCGAGGCCCAGTCGATTGGCGTTGGCGAGGCCTCCTGCGAATCGAAAACCTCTTATGGCACCAACGAACGGCCCGACAATCTCCCCGCCCAATATGGTAAGGGTCGCGACGCCCATATCCCTTGCGGCGTCCGTGGCAAGGGAATGCCACATCAGGCCATTCGGCCCCTGCTCGTAATAACCGCCGTAATAAGCGGCAATGCTATTGGCATTGGATGCCGTGGCGGGCGTGAGGCGGGACGGGTCGACGCTGTCGCCATTGTAAGGGCCGCCGCTGGCGGTCTGCCGAGGCGCTCCCGAGCTTGATCCCGACCTTCCGGGAGCGAGACCGCCGCCACAGTCAATGCGCGATCCGGTGCAGCCGATTAGTCCGCTGGGGTCGGCACCGTTGACCGGGTCGTTCCCAACATAACCGTAGAGGCTGATCCCGCCCGCATACCCGATCGGATCGGTCTGCATGAACCGTCCCAAGGTCGGCGAGTAGATGCGGGCCTTGTAGTGGTACATGCCCAGCTCGGGGAGCCACGCCTGGCCGGTGTACTGGAACCGCCCGGCGTTCGCGGCGCCTGGGATGCCGTATTCGTCGTAGCTGTTGACCGCGACCGTGATCCCCGCCGCGTCGCCGAGGGCGACGATCGAGCCCTGATGGTCGGCATAGAGGTGGCGAAGCGTTGTGAGGTCCGAGCCTTCGTAAGTCGCCAGGGGCACATCCGCGCCGACATTGTGCACATGGCGGCGCAGCATCGTACCGCTCGCATCATATTCCGCCACCAGCGCATCGCCGTCGTAGAGGAACCTTGTGACCCCGCCGCCGCTCGCGGTGACCTGGAACAGCCGGCCGAGCGGATCGTAGCTCAGCGCCGCGCCGTTCGAGCTCGCCACCATCCGGTTCTCGACGTCGTAGCTGTAGGTCCGGCTGCCGTCCGAGGTCAGGTTGCCGTTGGCGTCGTAGAGATATGGAAGAGTGCCGACGCCACTATACTGGTTCAAGCCGTTGGTCGTGTAGTTGCGGTTGACCGCATAATGGCGGGTCCAGGCGAACGCGTCGTTGTCGCGGGTGATCAGGGTCAGCTGGTTGGCCGGGTTATAGCCGTAGGTATAGAGGACCGCGCCGGCCCCGCCGTTGAACCCGTGGGTCAGCCAGTCGAGCCGCTGCACGGGATCGCGGCCGTAGACGGTCGATACCCCGTGCCCGATCGCGTAGAGCGCGCCGGTCGGGTAATAATGGTTGACCACGATCGCGGCGCCGCCGTTGAGGAAGATGTAATAGGGCCGTCCCAGCGCGTCGTAGCTGGTGTCGAAGTGGATGCCGTCCGGGTGGGTGATGCGGGTGCGATTGCCGGCGGCGTCGTACTGATAGGCGAGCGTGCGTGTGACGCCGCCCATATTGGTGCTGCTCGAGGTCAGCCGGCCGAACCCGTCATAGGCGTTGCCGATCCCCTCGCCGGTGGGCGAGTCAAATCGGGCAGAGAGCTGCATGTTCCGAAGGTCGTAGCGGTAATGGACGTCGCGGGTCTGGGCGGCGCTGAGGCCGGCGCGCTCGGGCACGGTCTTGACCGTCATCCGGCCCAGATTGTCGTAGGCATATGTGAGGGTCGAGCCGTCGCGCTTGCGCAAGCTCGTGCGGTTGCCGGCCGCGTCATAGCCATATTGCTCGTAATCGTTCGCGTTAACGCCGCCCGCGCTGGCCAGGGCCGTCGCCGGCGTGGCATCGTTGAACGAAGCGGCCCGCGTCGCCGACGGGAAGGTCCAGCGGTCCTGGCGGCCGTGGCCGTCGTAGCGCAGCTCGGCGCGGTTGCCGTTGCCGTCGACGATGGTCGTGATCCGGCCGTTGGCATCGTAGGCCCAGGTCGCTTCGGTGCCCTCGTCCGGCGTGCCGACCCCTTCGCGCAGCTGCAGCCGCTGGCCGGCCGCGTCGTAGATATTGCGGGTGATCCGGTCGGGGCCCTGGGGCCCGGGCGTTCCGGCCGTGCATGCGCTGGCCGGAAGCGAGTCGAACGCGGCCATGTTCATCCGCACCGCGCTGCAGTCGAGCAGGCCGCGGTCGTCGAACGACCTGTCGGTGACGGTGTAGGTGGTGCCGCCTGCCGACAGCGCCTCGCGCACCGGGTTGCGGCGGCTGTCATAGCCAAGGTCGGTGCGGCGGAACACGGCGAGGCTGGTACTTGCCGCGTCGGTCAGCGTGCCGGTCTCGCTGCTGACCGGCCGGTCGTCGGCATCGCGATAGGCGTGCCGGGTCGCGATCCTGAAGCCGGCGATCGAGCGCGCCCCGATCTCCCAGGTCCTGCGGCCATATTGGTCGTAGCGGTTGTAGGTGGCGTCGTCGGTCCCCGGCAGCGGCCCGTCGGCCGAGAGCAGCCGGCCCGCTTCGTCGTAGCTGTAGGCCGTGGTCAGCGTCACCCCTGCCGCCGCGTCGATCCGGCGCTCGGCGGCGGGGAGGAAGGTCTCCCGCCAATAATCATATTCGGTGCGGATCTCGGCGCTGGTGCCGCAGGTCGTCCCGGCCCCGCAGATCCGGACCGAGCTGCGCCGGCTGAGCCCGGCGGGCGAGATCGCGTAGGCGATATAGGTCTTGCGCCGGACGCCGTCGGCATCGGCCGGGTCGGTCTGCTCGATCAGCTGGCCCGCCTCGTTATAGGCGTAATCGGTCTGCCGGCCGAGGCCGTCGCGCGACGATAAGGGCCGGTAGCAATTGACGCCGAAGCAGGTGTCGGCCGGGAAATCGGCGGTCTCGACGATGTCGGCCAGGCCCGAGCCCGGCCTGGCCCGCGTCCGCCGCCAGTTGATATTGCCGCGCGCGTCGTAGGCGACGCTGACCTCGTTTCCTTCCGGAAACACGATTCTGGTCGGGCGATAGCTCTCGTCGAACGTATGGGACGTCGCGCGCCCGATCGAATCCGTCATGCGGGTGATGACGTTGCGCTTCACGATCGGCGTCCCCCAGGTCGCGACGTCGTAGACCTGGTGATAGCCGTTCGGGCCGGACACGGTCAGCCGGTCGTAGAGATAGACGGGCGTGTTCGACCAATAGCGCAGATTGTCGTAGCCGTAGGTCCACGTGACCCCGTCCCGCGTCACCGCTCCGACGACCTGGGCGCCGGGCGCCGCCGCGGCCTGCATCGCCGGCGCCGCCTCGCCGGGAAGCTGGGTCATCCCCACCGCCGCCTCGAGCTCGACGCCGAGCTGGTTGGTGCATCCGGTGCAGCTCGAGACCCGGCCGCCGAGATCGGTGATCGGGCTGCCGCCGGCGCCGTAGGTCAGCCTGCCGAGCGGGATCGCGGGGGCGGCGGCGCTGTAGATCGCCGCTTCGCGGACCGCGCCCCATTCGTTGGTGCCGAACGTATCGCCCTGGTAGGCGAGCGAGATGAAATAGCCGAAATTGCTGGTGAGCGTGACGGGGCGATAATAGGTCCGATTGAACGGGTCGCCGGGATCGGTCGTGGTCTGGTAGGAGTAAGCGATCGTCTCCCCGTTCGGATAGGCCACGCTCGACGCGTAATAGAGCAAGCTCTGGTTGGTCCCCGTCGTCTGAACGTGCTTCAGGTTGAAATGCCAGACCGCGCCCGATCCCGCCTGCCGGTAGGTTCGCGAATTGGCGGTGAAGGTCGATCCCGACCCGACGACGCTGATGCAGTCGAAGTCGATGCACTCGAACGAATCCGAGCTCCCCGTGCCGGTGTGGACCGAGTAGCTCCTGCGGTCGTAGCCCGGCTCGACCGCCTGGTTCTGCACCCGCCCGCTGACATAGGGCGCGGCATTCTGGACCCGGTCGAACCTGAGGTTCGGCGCGGCCGGCACCGAAAGGACCGGCAGCTCGATAATGATCCTGCCGTCGACCAGATTGACGCCGTTGCGATCGCTTTCGACCCGCAGCGGCGAGATCACCTGGGGAACGTCCTGGGCTTGAGCTGCGCCGGCGGGGAGGGCGCTGGCGACGATTGCGAGCAGGACTTCCGCGGTTCGCGTCGTCACCTTGTCTCTCCAGGTCGCCCGACTCGAATGACTCTACGGGCAAGAAGAGCATTCGAAATTCAACTTTGCAAAGCCAATTTTTCGACCTTCAACGTTAGCGCAGCCTGGAGTTTGTCTTCGCCAAGGAGAAAAACGACTCCGGCCAATTCAATCCGACCTGTCGGTCCGTTGCAATTCGATCGGGCCACGCGCCCGCGCGCCCGGTCGATTTTGTTGGATACGAGCGGGATTTCGCCTGTCAGCGTGGGGCGGTGAACCACCGAATCATCTGTCCGGACTCGCCGAAGGGCCTCACCGCGAGCCTGTCCGCCGCAACTTCCCTCTCGCCGGCCGGTAGCGAAAAAAACGCATCCGTGTCCAGATCGTCCGGTTCGTCCGGATCGTCCGGATCGCCAAGGTGGCGTCGGCATCAAACGGCTGCCCCCTGATCTGCGCGCGCGCGGGCCCGCCACGTTAGTTCTCATTTTGTTCTTGCATTCGCGATTCCAAAACATTAGAGGAACCCTCGAATCGCTGCGGCGTTATGAACTTGCCAGACCGGTTGCCGATTGAGAGAGAAGCGCCGGGGCGTCACAGGAGCCCTCCAGCAGCCCACCCCCGGCTACTGGAGGGCTTCTTCATTCGGGCCGGGGCTCGCATCGGGCGCGGGCAGCCGGCAGAGGTCGACCCAGCGTGTCGCCACCAGCCCGGCGAGCCGCTCCGGCGTCACTTCGACCGAGCTATTGAGCGAGCCCGCCGCCGGATAGACGCTGGCGAAATCCCGGAGCGAGACGTCGAGATAGACCGGCACCTCCTGGGCGAGCCCGAACGGGCAGACGCCGCCGACCGGGTGGCCGGTCAGCGCCAGCGTCTCCTCCGGCCCGAGCATCCGCGGGCGGGCGCCGAATTCGGCCTTGCACTTGCCATTGTCGAGCCGCGCGTCGCCGCGCGCGACCAGCAGGAAAATGGTCGCGCCGGCGCGGACCGCGAGCGTCTTGGCGATCCGCCCCGGCGCGACGCCGAGCGCCGCCGCGGCCGCGGCCACGGTCGCGGTGCTCTCCGCGACCTCGATCGGCTTCAGGTCGGGCGCGTTGGCGGCGAGCCAGGCGCGGACGGATTCGAGCCCCATGCGGCGAAGCCTCTAGCGGCAGCGGCGAAACTGGGCCAGTTTCGATCGCGGACAGGAAAAGGGGTGGCGGATGTTCGGCTGGTTGCTGCCGCAGCGCGGGTAAAGGCGGGTGCTGCTGCTCCGCATCGTCAACGCCTTCGCGGCGGCGCTCTTCCTGGTCATGGCCCTGGTCTCGGTGGCCTTCCTCAGCGCCGCCCGCGACGGCCTCGGGCGCGGCACGCCGAGCCTCGCGACCTCGGCCGGCTGGGCGGCGATGTTCGCGCTGCTCGCCGCCTTGAGCTTCGTCAATTTGCGCCGCGCGGCCATGGGCGGCGGCCGCGGCCTCGCCGCCCTCAACCTGCTCGCGGCCTTGCCTTTGCTCGCCGGCCTGCTCGCGCCCGACCCGATGGCGCGGCTCCTCTGCGGCGCCGCGGCGCTGCCGTTCGCGCTCACTGCGCTGCTCCTCTTCGCTGCCCGGCGGGACGGTTAGGAACATCTTAACCCGCGCCCGGTAATTGCCGCAGTCCTGGGCGCCGGTTCGTTAACCATCGCCTTGAAGAAAGAAGCAAATCGGGCCGCGCGGCGCGCCCTTGCGGAAATGGCCAGGACCAGAGGCATGAAGACCATGAGCTTGAGCGCCCGGGTGGCCGGAGCGGCGCTGCTTTGCGCGGCTCCGGCCACCCGGGCGCTTGCGGCAACGGCCAGCTCATCGATGAGCGTGACCGCGACCGTGGCCGCCAATTGCACGGTCTCGACCACCGCGCTCGCTTTCGGCAACGTCAACACGATCTCCGGCTCGAACGTCGATTCGACCGGCAGCCTGTCGATCGTCTGCACCAACGGCACCACCTGGGCGGCGTCGGCGGGCATCGGCTCGGGCAGCGGCGCGAGCTACGCCAACCGGCGGATGACCGCCGGCGCGAACCTGCTCAACTACAACATCTACACCACGACCGGACGCACCACCGTCTGGGGCGACGGGACCGCGGGCACCGCCACCCTCGCCGGCACCGGCACCGGGGCCGCCCAGGCGGTCACCGTCTACGGGCGGGTGAATTCGGGCCAGACCTCGGTCCCCGCCGGCAGCTATACCGACACCGTTTCCGTGACCGTAACCTATTGAGAAGAAATAACTTGGTCGTGCTTAGGCCAATCTTAATAGCTCTACCGTAGAAACCACAGGGCGGGGAGGAAAAAGACCCGCTCGACCCCGCGGGCGGCGCCAACAGCGCTCCCAGGACAAACGAGAAGGACCAAGGAATGTTCAAGAAGACCCATTTCGGTGCGCTCGGCACCGGCGCGGCTTTGGCCCTGGCGGCGGTCTGCCTGCCTGCGCCCGCTTTGGCCGCTACCGTCACCGGCCCGCTGACGACCAGCGCCACCGTCACCGCCAATTGCACCATCACGACCAACCCGCTCGCCTTCGGCAACGTCGATTCGACCTCCGCGACGAACGTGGACGCCTCCGGCGGGCTTTCGATCACCTGCACCAACGGCAGTGCCTGGGCCGCTTCGGCGGGCTTCGGCAGCGGCACGGGCGCCAGCTTCGCCAACCGCAAGATGACCTCGGGCGCCAATCTGCTCAACTACAACATCTATACGTCCGCCGCCCGCACGACCGTGTGGGGCGACGGGACCGGCAGCACCGCGACGGTCGGCGGCACCGGCACCGGAGCGGCGCAGGCGGTTACCGTCTACGGCCGCGTCGCCGGAGGCCAGACCACCGTCCCGATCGGCAGCTACGCCGACACCGTCTCCGTTACCGTCACCTACTGACCAAGCGGCAGGGCTCGCATGCGGCGAATCATCCCCCTTGCCGTCTGCGCGGCCGTGGCGCTGACGGCGGCGGCGGGCCTCACGCCCCCCGCCGGCGGCACGCTTCAGGTCAATCCCGTCGTGGTAGAAATCGGCGCCGCCCGGCGAACCGGATCGGTTACAGTGCGCAACGAAGAGGACGCGCCGGTTACGATCCGCGCCTATGCGCTTGCCTGGCGCCAGGAGAATGGCGAAGACATTTATGAGGAGAGCGGGGCGATGATCGTCTCGCCGCCCGTCTTCACCCTCCCCCCGCATGCCGTGCAGACCGTCCGCGTCGGCCAAAGGCGCGCTTCGGCGGCGCCGCAGGCCTATCGGCTGATCATCGAGGAGGTGCCGGAAGCGGCGCCGGCGGGAAGCGGCATCCGCGTCGCGCTGCGGCTCAACCTGCCGCTCTATGTCAATCTTCGCGCCGGCGCGCCCGGCGACCTGATTTGGCGCGCCTATCGCATGAGCGAAGGCCAGTGGGCGATCGAGGCCGCCAATCGCGGCGCCGGCTGGGTCCGGGTCGAGGCGGCGCAGGCGGCGGCCGCGACCGGGCTCCGGCTCGATGAGAATTTCACCTTCGGCACCGTCCTGCCCGGCGGAACCCACCGGTGGGTGGTCGGCGCCAATCCGCGTATCGGCGACCAAGCCCGGTTCCAGCAGATCAACCGGACCGCGGACCATGGCGCTGCTTCGCCTCCCCAAGACCACCGCTAAGCTCGGCCTCTTCCTCTCGCTGCTGCTCGCCCCGGCGATCGCGCCGGCGGAGGAGGGTGCGGTCGCGGGTGCGGCCGGCACGGAAGCCGCCGCCGGCGCCGAAAGCGCGGGCGCGCTCGCGCCCGTGCTCACCCCCGCCTTGCTCGAGGTCATTGTCAACGGCCAGGCGGCGGATGAACCTGCGGAATTCCTGCGCGACCGCGGCGGCCGCGTTTACCTTTCCGCCGCCTTCCTGCGCGCGTGGCGGATCCGGGCGCCGGCCGCGGGGGCGATCCGGATCGACGGCGAGCGCTATTATCCCGCCTCGGCCTTGCCGGCGCTGCGGCTCGACATCGCGGAGGAGGCGCAGAGCCTGACGATCGTCGCCGATCCCGGCGCATTCGAAAGTCAGAGCGACGTGCTCGACGGCGCCGACACGATGGCGATGAGCGCGCCGTCGGCCGGCTTCTATGTCAATTACGACGTCTTCGCCGACCATTATCGCGGCGAGACCAATGCCAACGGCGCCTTCGAGGCCGGTGTCTTCACCGGCGCGGGCGCGGGCAGGATGAGCTTTGTCGCCTCGGCCGGAGGCGATCGGACGCGCGTGACGCGCCTGGAAACGAACTGGACCATCGACCGGCCGCAATCCATGACCAGCATCCGGATCGGCGACGGCATTTCGGCGGCCGGCCCGGGTGCGGCCCCGCTGCGCTTCGCCGGCATCCAATATGCGCGCAACTTCGCGGTCCAGCCCGGCTACATCACGATGCCGCTGCCCAGCGTCGGCGGCAGCGCCGCGGTGCCCTCGGTGGCCGACGTCTACGTCAACAGCGCGCTCCAGGGCGAGCGGCAGCTCACGCCAGGGCCGTTCGAGCTGCGCAACGTGCCGGTGCCGTCGGGCGGCGGCACCGTCCAGCTCGTCGTTCGCGATTTACTCGGGCGCGAAATCGTTACCCAGCAGGCCTATTACGCCTCGGCCGAGCTGCTCCGCCGCGGCCTGCACGACTTTTCCTACGAAATCGGCTTCCTGCGCGAGGGCTTCGGCCGGAGAAGCAACCAATACGGTGAATTCTTTGCATCGACGTCGCACCGTTACGGCATTTCGGACCATTTGACCGCGGAAGCCGTCGCGCAGGCCAGCAAAACCACCCAGATGGCGGGCGTGGCGCTCAACGCGATCCCGTTCGATCTCGCCCAGGTCGGCGGATCGGTCGCGATCAGCCATTCGCGCCACGAAATGGGCTTTCGCGGCGCCGCTTCGATCCAGCGCGCCTCGCACGGCCTCTCGTTCGGCGTCCAGGCGGATTATACCAGCGCGCATTATGCCGCGGTCGGCTTTCCCGCCGACAAGCCGCCGCCGCGCTACACGGTCCAGGCCTTCGCCGACATGCCGTTCAGGCGCGGCGGGGTCGGGATCAACTTTCTCTACCGCTCGCTGCGCGGCGACGAGGACGAGACGCTCGCCGGCGTGTTCGGCTCGTGGCAGATCGGGCCGAGCGCCGCCATCCAGGTCTATGCCCGCCGATCGATAATCGGCACGCCCCAGACGAGCTTCGGCGCGCATCTCTCGCTCGCGCTCGGCGGGCGCCGCAGCGCGTCGCTCAGCGTCGACCGCGAGCACGGCCGCAATGCCGCCTACCTCTCCTACCAGGACGATCCGCCGCCCGGTCCGGGGAGCGGGTTCAGGGTGATGGCGCGGCTCGGCGAGGACCAGGTCGTCGACGCCGCTTATGTCCGCAACCTGCAGAGCGCGTCGCTGACCGCGCAGGCGACCTACGTGCGCGGCGCGCCGGGGCTCAGGCTGTCGGCGAGCGGCGCGGTCGGCTGGATCGAGGGGCACGCCTTCGCCTCGCGCAGCCTCGGCGAGAGCTTCGCCGCGGTCCGGCTCGACGGCCATCCGGGCGTCCACGTCTATGCCGAGAACCAGCCGGTCGGGGTCACCGACAAGCACGGGTTCCTGATGGTGCCCGGCCTGCGGCCATTCGACCGCAACACGATCCGGGTCGACGAAGGCGATCTCCCGCTCGACGTCAGCCTGGCGGTGGGCGAGATCACGATCCGGCCGTTCGCCCGGGCCGGGACCAGCGTCCGCTTCAGCGCGCGCCGCGAGCGCGGCGTGCTGATGCACGTCCGGCTCGAGGACGGCAGCGACCTGCCGGCCGGGGCGAGGCTCCACGTCGAGGGGGCCGCGCAAACCTATGTCGCGGTTTCGGGCGGAGAGGTCTATGTACCGGATCTGAGAGGGAGGGCGGCGATGGAGGCGAGCTGGGGCGGCGAGCGGTGCACGTTCGCGGTGCTCGTGCCCGAGGACGACGATCTCCAGCCGCGTCTCGACAATCTGGTCTGCCGCGCCGGGGGGACCTATGCGGCGCGTTAGGCCGGCCCTGATCGGCGGCGCGCTGCTTGCCGTGGCCGCGGCGGCAACGCCCGCCCGGGCGTGCACGATCAGCGCGCCTGGGGTGGCGTTCGGCGCCTACGATCCGCGCGCCGCCGGCGCCGACGACAGCTCGGGCACGATCGGCCTCGCCTGCCCGACCGCCTCGACCACGGTGATCATCGCGCTCAGCACGGGAAGCTCCGGCACCTACACGACGCGGACGTTGAAAAACGGCGCGACCAATTTGAACTACAACCTCTACCGGGACAGCACGCGCACCCAGATCTGGGGCAACGGCACGGCCGGCACGGTGACGCAGACGCTGAGCCCCGGTACGCTCGGCGGCGGGACGCGGAACTACACCACCACCGTCTACGGCCGCATTCCGGCGCTGCAGAACGTCCGCGCCGGGGCCTATGGCGATACGATCACCGTCACCGTGACCTTCTAGGGCCTAGTCGGCGGGTTCGGTCACGGCGTCGGCGGCGCGCTCGATTTCGGCGATGTCGATCTTCTTCATCTTCATCATCGCCTGCATCGCCCGCCTGGCGCGGTCCCTGTCGGGATCGGCCACGAGCGCGAGCAGCCGCGCCGGCGAAATCTGCCAGGAGAGACCCCAGCGGTCCTTGAGCCAGCCGCACATGCTCTCCTCGCCGCCATCGGCGGTGAGCGCGTTCCAGAGCCGGTCGGTCTCGGCCTGGTCCTCGGTTCTGACCTGGAACGAGACCGCCTCGGTGAACTGGAATTGGGGCCCGCCGTTGAGGCCGATATAGGGCGAGCCGGCCAGGGTGAACTCGACGACGAGGACGCCGCCCTCCTTCATCGACGGATTGTCCGCCGGCGAGCGGACGACATTGTCGACCCGGCTGTCGGGGAACAGGGTCACGTAGAAATTGGCGGCTTCCTCGGCATTGCCGTCGTACCACAGGCAGGGGGTGATCTTGGACATGGTGTTTCTCCGAATGGGGACAGTTACTTTTCCCAAGGCCGCGACCGGATCGTCACTGCCGTGCGGAAAAGTAACTGTCCCCTTTTCTCAGCGTTTGGTCGAAACGAGCGCAAAGGCGGCGCCCTGCGGGTCCATCGCCTGGACGATCCAGCTGCCGCCGGGCACTTCGTGCGGCCCCATCAGCACCTGACCCCCATTGGCGTTGATCCGCTCGACCGCGGCATCGATGCCATCGACACTGGCATAGAAGCCCCACATCGAGACCGGGATGTTGTCCGGCTTGTTCATCATCCCGCCCATCTGGACGCCGTCCTTGCCGAAGATCCGGTAGACGCCCATCGGCCCCATATCCATCTCGGTCATCGTCTCCCAGCCGAACTGGCCGGCATAGAAGTCGAACGCGGCCTTGTCGCCGAGGCTGGAATAGAGCTCGCGCCAGCTGAAATTGCCCGGCGTTTGCGGATCGAGCGGGGGCATTTCTTCGCGCGGGAAGGGCTTCATGACGTAGAAGACCGCGCCGCCGGGATCGGCGGCCATGGCGAAGCGGCCGACTTCGGGAATGTCGTCGGGTCCCATCAGGATCTTGCCGCCGGCATCGGCGATGCTCTTCGCCGCCGCGTCCGCATCGTCGACGTGGATGTAGCCCAGCCAGCCGGGCCTGGCCCCGCCGTCGCGCATCTGGTCGGTCAGCTGCATGACGCCGCCGACGCCGCGTCCATCGACCTCGAGGATGGTGTAGCGGGCGCTGCTGTCGCCCGGCATCGGCATCTCGGACGCGCTCCAGCCGACCACCTTGGCGTAGAAGTCGATCGCGGCGTCCTGATCGGACGTCATCAGCTCGTACCAGAAGAATTTGGAGGTGGTGCCGGACGCGGTCTCGGCCCTGGTTTCGGTCATCGTATCGGTCACGATATCTCTCCTTTTGGGTGTAGCGAGCCCATCATTGGTCGACAATCGGCGCGAAGCCGCCCCAGAACATGCGCTGGCCGCTGAACGGCATATTGTCATGGTCGGGCTTCATCCGCTCGTCGGCCATGACCTTGGTCCAGCCTTCGTCGCGGGCTGCCTTGGACGGCCATTCGATCCACGAATAGACGACATTCTCGCCCGATTCTGCCTTCACCGCCCGCCTGAAGTCGGTGACCTTGCCGTCGGGCAGGTCGTCGCCCCAGGCCTCGACCACGCGGGTCGCGCCATATTCCTTGAACACCGCCGAAGCCTTGGCCGCCATCGCGCGATAAGCCTCCTTGTTGCCGTCGGGCACGGGCACGACGAAGCCGTCGGCATAGCCCATCTCGCCGGGAGCACTTTCGTCGACGATCGACGTGAAGCCGCCCATGATCATGCGCTGCCCGTCGAACGGCATCGAAGCGCCGATCGCCTCCATGCGCGGGTCGCTGCGCATCTTCTCGTTGGCGGCGTCGCGGATGGCCTTCGAAGGATATTCGAACCAGGAGAAGACGACAGTCTCGCCCTCCTCGGCGTTCACCGCGCCCTTGAAGTCGGTGACCTTGCCGTCGGGGACGTCGTCCCCCCAGGCTTCGACCACGCGAGTCGCGCCGAATTGCTTGAACAGGGGCGCGGCCTCGGCCGCATGTTTGCGGAACTCTTCTTTTTTGGCTGCCGGGACGGCAAGCACGAAGCCTTCAACATAGGTCATGGTCGCTCTCCTTGTTTCGATCTGCTGCCGCTCAAGCGGATGAGCCGCAGGCGAGGGTCACGCAGCCGCAGGCCGCCCGGATGATCGCGTCCATATACACCCCCTGAAGGATGCGGGTGAACAGCGGATTGCCCACCCGGACGTGCTCAGCGACCGCTCCGCCGACATCGCCCGTCAGGCATCCGCGGATTCGGGCTGTTGCGCGGTCGCGGCGGTGAAGCCTTCCATGTCCATCCACATCGGCTCCCAGATATGGCCGTCGAGATCCTCGAAACTGCGGCCGTACATGAAGCCGAAATCCTGCTTCTCGCGCGGCTCGCGGCCGCCGGCGGCGAGCGCCTGCTCCATGATCTCGTCGACCGCCGCGCGGCTGTCGGCCGAGATGCAGATCAGCACCTCGCTGGTCGCGTGCGCGTCGGCGATCCGCTTGGGCGTGAACTGGGCGAACTTGTCATGCGTGAGCAGCATCACATGAATTACGTCGGAAAAGACCATGCAGGCGGCGGTCTCGTCAGTGAATTGCGGGTTGTTGACCGCGCCGATCGCCCCGTAAAACGCCTTGGCGGCAGGCAGGTCGGCAACCGGCAGGTTCACGAAGATCAGCTTCGGCATCTTTCTCTCCTGGCAATTCGTCTTGCGACTCGGGATTTGACGCTGATGGGCCAGCCTGTTATAAAAAGCAACCATGGCGTTAGGAAAAATAACTGAGTCGCGGAACAGCCCGTCGCGCCGCCGCTATGACGATGCCTGCGGCACCGCCCACGCGCTCGACCTGATCGGCGAGCGCTGGGCGCTGCTCGTGCTGCGCGAGCTTATGCTCGGCCCGAAACGGTTCAGCGACCTTCGCATGGATTTGCCCGGAATCAGCGCCAACACGCTGACCCAGCGGCTCGAGGGGCTCGAGGCGAGCGGCCTGGTGGTCCGCAGGCGGCTGCCGCCGCCGGCGTCGGCCCAGGTCTACGAGCTCACCCAATGGGGCTATGAGGCCGAGCCGATCGTCCAGGTCATGGGCCGCTGGGCGACGCGCTCGCCGGCGCACGATCCGACCATGCCGCTCTCGGCGACCTCGTTGATGCTGTCCTTCCGGACGATGGGCGACCCCGCGCGGATGAAAGGCCTCGCGGCCCGGATCGGCTTCCGCATCGGCGCCGAGACCTTCCTGGTGACGATCGCCGACGGCGCGATGCGGGCGGAACGCGGCCCGGCCGACGGCGCCGACCTGATCTTCACCGGCCCCGCCCCCGCTATCGCCGGCGCTGTCTATGGCGGCGTCCCGATCGAGGCGCTCGAGGCCGAGGGCGCGCTCGCGGTCGAAGGCGACAGCAAGCTCGCCGCGAAGTTCGTCACGCTCTTCCCGCTGCCGCCCAAAGCTGGCGCGCATTTTTAGGCGGGCAGCGGCGCCGGCTCGCCGGACATCAGCCGCGTCGCCAGGAACAATTTGAACAGCACGAAGACGGCGCCCGAGCTCGCGGCGAAGCCGGCGTGGACCAGCCAGAAGCTGGTCGTCGGCATCGAGGAATACCAGCCTCCTACCCAGCCGACCATCGAATTGGCCGCGAAGAAGGAGAGATAGTAAAGGCCGATCACGGTGGCGTTGATCGCCTTGGGGGCGAGCTTCGCGAACAGCGCCAGGCTGACCGGAAGCATGTGGGCGAAGCCGATCGAGTTGACGACGTGGAACATGACCGGCCAGAACAGGCCGATCTTGTCGCCCGGCGCCGTCGTCGCCGCGGCGGTGAACAGGCACAGCATGCCGCCGATCGAGAAGGCCGAGCCGATGATGATCTTGGTCAGCTCGTCGGGCTCGCGCCAGCGCCTGCCGTACCAGCGGTAGAACAGGGCGACGAGCAGCAGGAAGCTGACCGAGACGATCGCATCGAGCGTCACCAGCCAGGTCGTCGGCAGCTTCGTCCCGAAGAAGACGAGATCGAATTGCTGGTCTCCCCAGACCAGATAGGCGTTGAAGATCTGGTTGTTGGGCACGATCGCCACGGCCATCACCGGGACCAGCAGCACGAGCGCCAGCGTCGCCAGCCAGTCGGCACGGGTCAGCTTCGGCGCGGCGGCGCGCGCCGCCCGATCGGGAACGTCGAAATATTCGCGCGGCAGATATTTCTGGCCGGCGATGTAGATGCCGAGCGCGACCAGCATGCCGACGCCGGCGGCGGCGAACCCCCAGTGCCAGCCGACATTCTCGCCGAGCGTGCCGACGATCAGCGGCGCGGCGATCACCCCGGCATTGATGCCGAGATAGAAAATCTGGAAGGCGTCGGCGCGCCTCAGATCCTCGGGCTTGTAGAGCGAGCCGACCTGGCTGGCGATATTGCCCTTGAGCATCCCCACGCCGAGGATCAGGCAGAGCAGGGCGAACAGGAGGCTGACCTCGAAGGCCATCAGGAAATGGCCGAGCGCCATCGTGATCGCGCCAAACAGGACGGTGCGGCGCTTGCCGAGCACGCGGTCGGCGAGCAGGCCGCCGAAGATCGGCGTCAGATAGACGGCGGCGAAATAGGTGCCGACGATCGCCGAGGCGAGCGGCTGCCCGTCGAGACCGCCGTAGACCCGGCGGAAGCTGTCGAAAAAGGCGACATTCTCGACATGGCCCGGGAGCAGCAGGTAATTGACAAGGTAAAGGACCAGCAGCGCCTGCATGCCGTAATAGGAGAAGCGCTCGAACGCCTCGGTGAAGGCGAGATAGGCGAGGCCCTTCGGGTGGCCGAGGAAGGCCCGGTCGTCGGGATCGAAGGCGAGGTCGGGCGTGGCTTCGGCGACGGTCATTCGGGCGTCTCCCCAACGAGGTTCGCGGACGCTAGCGGCTGGATCGATCGGCGCCAGCGCTTTTTCGACGAAGCGCCATTTGCGCGGACCGGCGACGCGGATAGGGTGGCGGCAAAGGGGAGACCATGATGCGCCTTGCCATATTTGCCGCGGCCGCTTTGGCCGTCGCCGCGCCCGCCGCCGCCACCCCGGCCGAGGATTTCCACCGGCTGCTGGACGAGCATTACGCCTGGCTGCTGCGCGAGAGCCCGACCGACGCGACCACGCTCGGCGTGCGCGACTATGACGACCGCATCCGCGACATCAGCCCGGCGGCGCGCGACCGACGGGCGGCCGAGGAGCGGGCCTTCCTGGCCCGGCTCGAGGCGATACCGGCCACGGAGCTCGCGCCGGCGGACCGGGTCAACCGCGCCATCCTGCGCCGCCTGCTGGCCGAGGACGTGGAGGCCAACGGCTTCGGCCAGCGCGACATGCTGTTCTCGACCTATGCCGGTTGGCACCAGGGCTTTGCCGGGCTGGCGCGGGGCCTGCCGTTCCGCACCCGGGCGGACTTCGATTCCTACCTGACCCGGATCGCGCAATATCCGCGATTGAACGACCAGGCGCTGGCGATCACCGCCAATGCGGTGCGCGGCCATTATGTCCTGCCCTGCTCGGTGCTCGCGGGCCACGAGCGCACCATCGCCGGCGTGATCGCCGCCGATCCCGCCCAATCGCGCTTCTACGAGCCGTTCGCCGGCAACCGGCCGGCGACGATCCCGCCGGCGGACTGGGTGGCGCTGCAGGCGCGGGCGCGCAGGATCATCACGGATGTGATCAACCCGGCCTATCAGAAGCATCTCGATTTCTACACGCGCGACTACAAGCCGCATTGCGCGCGCTCGGATTCGATCCGCGACCAGCCGGGCGGGGCCGCTTATTACGCCTTCCAGGTGCGCTCGCAGACGACCACCGACCTGACGCCGCAGCAGATCCACGACATCGGCCTGCGCGAAGTGGCGCGGATCCGCGGCGAGATGGAGCGGGTTGCGCGCGAAGCGGGCTTCGCCAGCCGCGAAGCCTTCATCGCGGAGTTGCGCACCAATCCGCGCTATTATCCCACGACCGGCGAGGAGCTGATGCGCGAGACCGCGCGGGTGACGACCGAGATCAACGGCCATTTGCCGCGGCTGTTCGGGACACTGCCGAGGCTGACTTACACGATCCGCGCGATCCCGGCGGAGATCGCCGAAGGGACGACCACCGCTTATTACAATCAGGGATCGCCCGAGAGCGGCATCGCCGGCACCTATTACGTCAACCTGTCGCGGCTCAACCAGCGGCCGCTCTGGGAGGTGCCGGCACTGAGCCTGCACGAATCGGTGCCGGGCCACCACCTCCAGATCGCGCTCCAGCAGGAGGTCGACATCGCCCCGTTCCGCCGCAACTTCGCCTATTTCACCGCCTTCACCGAGGGCTGGGGCCTCTATGCCGAGAGCCTGGGCGAAGAAATGGGGCTGTACGACACGCCGGCCCGGAAAATGGGAGAGCTCTCCTACCAGATGTGGCGCGCCAGCCGGCTGGTGGTCGACACCGGCATCCACGCCTTCGGCTGGGACAAGGCGCGGGCGATCGCGTTCATGCGCGAAAATACCGCGCTGACCGACGCCAATATCGAGGCCGAGGTCAACCGCTACATCAGCTGGCCGGGCCAGGCGCTGGGCTATATGATCGGCCGGCTCAAGATCCTCGAGCTGCGCCACCGGGCGGAAGCGGCGCTGGGCGAGCGCTTCGACGTCCGCCGCTTCCACGACGCGGTGTTGCGCAACGGCTCGGTGCCGCTCGACGTGCTCGAAAGCCAGATCGACGAATGGATTGCGGCGGAGCGGGCGCGGGGAAGCTAAACTGCACGAGACGGGAGTCATCCCGGCCTTCGCCGGGATGACTAGAGTTTGCTAGCCCGCGCTCAATGTCCGCTGGGCGGCGCGCCAGAGACGGCCGGCGCGATCCTTGAGGGTGCGGCGGGCGTTGGAATATTCGGGAATCGGCAGCAGGCCCGGCGGGGCGGCCTCGGCGGCGGCGGCTTCCTCGGCGTAGAGCCGCAGATTGCCGGGACGGCTCGGGCGGACGCGCTGGCGGCCGCGGATGATGTCCTCGGCCGCCTTCAACGCGCGCACCAGATCGTCCTCGCTGAACGGCTTGACCAGGCAGCCGAGCGCCAGATCCGGCATCGCGAAATCGGGCGCCTTGCCGCTGGTGAACAGGCAGGGGATGCCGAGATCGCCGAGCTTCGAGGCAACCGCGAAGCCGGTATTGCCGTGCGCCAGCTGGAGATCGACGAGCGCGAGATCGGGACGCCGGTCCGCGACCGCGGCGAGCGCGCCGATCCGGTCCTCGGCCAGAGCGGTGACGCTGTAGAGCGGGTTCAATTCGACCAGATATTTGAGCGTCTGGGCGAACAAGGGCTCGTCCTCGACGATCAAAATGCTGAACATGCCGGTCCTTCCCCGCAACCGTTTCGATTCTTTACCGAAAACCGGCGCAAGGGAATCGCTGCCGCCGGAATTTGCGGCGAACGATTCCGCGGACACGGCGAAGCGACTAAATCCGCATCACGCCTTCGATCACGGTCACGCATTTGCCGCCGAGGATGACGCGGTCGCTTTCGAGACGGCAGGCGACATGCCCGCCGCGCCTGCTCGCCTGGTAAGCGCTGAATTCGGTGCGGCCGAGGCGCTCCGCCCAATAGGGCGTCAGGACCGCATGGGCCGAGCCGGTGACCGGATCCTCGTCGATGCCGGCGCCGGGCGCGAAGGCGCGGCTGACGATGTCGGTGTCGCTGCCGGGCGCGGTGACGATGGTGAGCAGGTCTCCTTCCCTGGCGAGCGCAGCGAAATCCGGCGCGACCGCGCGCACCTCGGCCTCGCTCGCCAGCAGGACGATCGCGTAACGCTGCGCATGCCAGCGGGTCTCGACCGGCGCGCAGCCGAGCGCGGCGACGACCCGCGGCAAGGCCTTGACCGACGGTGCCCAGGCGGGGAGCGACATGGCATAGCCGTCGCCCTCCCGCGCCACCGTCAGCATGCCCGCTTTGCGCGTCCGGAACCGCACTATGCCGCCGGTCATCAGGACATGGCCGCTGGCGAGCGTCGCGTGACCGCACATCACGACTTCGGTGGTCGGCGTGAACCAGCGCAGCTCATAGTCCGCCTCCGCACCGTCCGCGGGAATGGTGAAGGCGGTCTCGCTGAGGTTGTTCTCCATCGCGATCGCCTGGAGAATGTCGTCGGGCAGCCAGGCGTCGAGCGGCATCACCGCCGCGGGATTGCCGGCGAACGGGCGGTCGGCGAAGGCATCGACCTGGACGAGGCGCAATTCCATGTTCAGCTCCCAAACATCCGCTCATCCTGAGTAGGGGCTGAGCCTGTGCTTCGATACGGCATTTCGACTTCGCTCAATGCCTACTCAGCATGAGCGGATTTTCCCTAACCGCTCATCCTGAGTAGGGACCGAGCTTGTCGAGGGCCCGTATCGAAGGACGGGATGAGCGGGAATGGCTCGGTCATTCGGGGATCGACTCCCTGGTTTCGTCGACCTCGCGCAGCAGGTCGCCCGGATGATCGACCTGCCCCTCGGGGTCGAGATGGATGAGGACCTCGCAGCCGGGAAATTCGGCTTCGAGATCGGCTTCGATCGCCTCCACGACGTCATGCGCGGCCGCGACCGTCATCCCGGGGTCGACCCAGATGTGGAACTGGGCGAAATCGTGGCTGCCGCTGCTGCGGGTCCTGAGGTCGTGGATGCCCTTCGCCTCGGGCCGGCTGGAAGCGACGGCGAGGAAACGCATGCGCTTCTCCTCGGGCCATTCGCGGTCCATCAGCTGGTCGAGCGCATGGCTCGACGCGCGCCAGGCGCCCCAGATCAGCCACAAGGCGATCGCGAGACCGAATATCGGATCGGCACCGGTGAAGCCGAAATATTGATCGAGCACGAGCGCGACGATCACCGAGAGATTGAGCAGCAGGTCGCTTTGATAATGGACGGCGTCGGTGCGGATCGCGACCGAGCCGGTGCGGCGGATCACCGAGCGCTGATAGGCCACCAAAGCGAGCGTCGCCAGGATCGCCACGACGGAGACGGCGACGCCATATCCGGCGTTGGCGGTGGCTTCGCCGTTGACCAGGCGGTCGACCGCCTGCCAGCCGATGCCGATCGCCGAGATCGAGATCAGCACCACCTGGGCCATGGCGGCGAGCGCTTCGGCCTTGCCGTGGCCGAAGCGGTGCTCGCGATCGGCGGGCATGGCGGCGACGCGGACGGCGAACAGGGTGACCAAAGAGGCGATCAGATCGAGGCCGGTGTCGGCGAGCGAGCCGAGCATCGCCACCGAGCCGGTCGCCAGCGCCGCATAGATTTTGAGGACGAGCAGAAACAGCGCCATCGCGACGCTGGCGAGCGCCGCCCGCGTGGTCAGCGCCCCGCGATGTTCGTGGAGAGCGCTCACGGGTAGAGCAGCCCTTCGGTCCAGCCTTCGCCGGCGCGAGTGAACAGGCGGCGCTCGTGCAGGCGGTGCGGCCGGTCGGTCCAGAACTCGATCCGCTCCGGGACGAGGCGGTAGCCGCACCAATGGGACGGCCGCGGCACGTCCTTGCCCTCGTAGGAGGCGGCGAGCTGGGCATAGCGGGATTCGAAGGCGTCCCGGCTGAGCAGCGGACGCGACTGGTCCGACGCCCAGGCACCGAGTTGGGAATCGCGCGAGCGGCTGGCGAAATAGGCGTCGGCCTCGCCGGCGCTCACCGGCTCGATCGCCCCCTCGGCGCGGATCTGGCGGCGCAGCGACTTCCAGTGGAACAGCAAGGCGGCGCGGGGATTGGCGGCGAGCTCGCCCCCCTTGCGGCTGTGGCTGTTGGTGTAGAAGACGAAGCCGCGCGGGTCGTGGCCCTTCAGCAGTACCATCCTGACCGAGGGGCGGCCGTCCGCGGTCGCGGTCGCCAGCGCCACCGCTTCCGGGTCGTTCGGCTCGGCGGCGCGCGCTTCGGCGAACCACTGATCGAACAAAGCGTGCGGATTGGCGGCCATGACGCTGCTCTAGAGCTTGATCGTTTCAGGTGGAAGTGCCGGGTCGCGCGGGCGCGGCTTGTC
Organism: Sphingomonadales bacterium; assembly: GCA_034668465.1. Taxonomy (GTDB): domain Bacteria; phylum Pseudomonadota; class Alphaproteobacteria; order Sphingomonadales; family Sphingomonadaceae; genus Allosphingosinicella. The sequence goes on along the minus strand of JAXDPI010000037.1, from coordinate 40,761 downwards.
GCGCAAGGCGAGGCCGAACAGGGGCCGGAGCGGCGGGATGCGGCGGACGATCTCGAACGTGAGCCAGCAGCCCAATGCGGTGACGGCGATGAGGATCGGCGCCTCGACCCAGACCGGCAGGCCCTCGGCGGCGAGATCGTGGCCGACGGCGATGATGATCGTCTTCAGCAGGAAGCCGAACAGGAAGGCGAAGAAGGAGGTGGCGTGATTGTACCAGTCGTCGACCAAAGCGTGGGTCACCTCGAACGACGGGTAGAGGACCAGCCGGGCGGCGGCGAGGATGAGGGTCGGCCAGACCAGCAAGGGCCAGCCGGTGAGGCGCTGAGCCAGCCAGTCGCCAGGCGCAGAAACGGGCCGCGCCACCAAGCGAGGAGCGCGGCGACCAGCAAGGTGTAGACGAGCAGATAGGCGACGAACCAGAGATGGCCCCAGGAGGGGATGTCGAGGCAGCCGTCCGGCGTGCAGAAGCTTTGATCGGCGGTCAGATAGCGTCCCCAGAAGGCAAGATAACCATCCGCATAACCGAGCTTCTCGACCACTTCGTAATGAGGGTCAGCCGCCACGGGTTGGTGAGCAGCATCAGCGGCTCGATCGCATGGCCGGCATGGCTGCTCTTCACGTGCCAGCCCCAGGTCACGTAGAACATGCCGACATGGTAGAGGATCAGCAGGCCGAACGCGGCAACGCGCAGCCAGTCGAGATAGACCAGGCGGGTCGGCGCGGGCGGCGCAGCATCCATCTCCGATCCTCCGGCGGCGAGCCGGGCGATAGCCCGGCCGGCGCCGCCGGTACAAGCGGCCTTGCACGCCCTTTGAACATGGCCCATCTCTCGCCCGTTGCAGCCCGGTAATGATGGACCTTTGACCGATGGCCGATCTCTACGCACAGCTGAACGTGCCGCGCGGCGCGAGCGAGACCGAGATCAAGAAGGCCTATCGCAAGCTCGCCAAGGAGCTGCACCCCGACAAGAACAAGGACAATCCGAAGGCGACCGAGCGCTTTTCCAGGGTCACCCAAGCCTATGACATCCTGACCGACAAGGACAAGCGCGCCCAATATGACCGCGGCGAGATCGACGAGGAGGGCAATCCCAGGATGCCGTTCGGCTTCGGCGGCGCCGGTCAGGGGCCGGGCGCCGGCGCCGGCCGCGGCGCGCCGTTTCGCGGGCCCAATGGCGAGCGCTTCGAATTCACCGGCGGCGGCGAGGCGGCCGACCTCTCCGACCTGTTCGAAGGCCTGTTCAGCGGCGGGCGCCGCGGCGGCGGCGGGCCGTTCGGCGGCTTCGGCCGGCGCAGCGCGCCGCCGCAGAAAGGCTCGGACCAGGCCTATCGGCTCGAGGTGCCGTTCGAGGACGCGGCACGGCTGCAGGGCCAGCGGGTGACTTTGGGCAGCGGCAAGACGCTCGACATCAAGCTGCCGCCCGGGGTCGAGGACGGCACCAAGATCCGCCTCGCCGGGCAGGGCCATCCGGGGCCGGCGGGCAATGGCGACGCGATCGTCACGATCGCGATCAAGCCGCATCGCTTCTTCCGGCGCGAGGGCGACAATATCCGCCTCGATTTGCCGGTCGCGATCGATGAGGCGGGGCTCGGCGGCAAGGTCCGCGTGCCGACCGTCGACGGGCCGGTGATGCTCAGCATCCCGAAGGGCGCGAGCTCGGGCAAGGTGCTGCGCCTCAAGGGCAAGGGCTTCACCGGCAAGAAGGGCCAGCGCGGCGACCAGCTCGTCACGCTGATGGTCGACGTGCCCGACGATGCCGAGCTCGCCAGCTTCCTCGAAAGCTGGAGCGGCAGGGGCAAAAGCAACCCCAGGGCGGGGCTAGGCGTCTAGCGTCTCGTGCGCGACATCTCCCCCGAATCCCCGGAAGCAAGGCGCAAGCGGCTCGCCAGCGCCAAGGCGCATTTCGGCACGATCAAGGAGAAAGGCCGGCGCACGCGTTCCTGGGAGGTGATCAAGCGGGTCGCCGTCGGCGTCTATTCGGACGGCTTCATCCACGCCGGCAACCTCGCTTACCTCGCTTTGCTGTCGATCTTTCCGTTCGTCATCGTCGCGGCGGCGATCGCCCGCCTGTTCGGCCAGACCGAAGAGGGGATGGAGGCGGTCAACGCTTTGCTTCAGACGATGCCGCGCAACGTCGCCGAAGTGCTGCGCCGGCCGATCCTCGACGTCCTCGAGGCGCGCTCGGGCAGCCTGCTCTGGCTCGGCGCCGTGGTCGGCCTGTGGACGACGGGCAGCTTCATCGAGACGATCCGCGACATCATCCGCCGCGCCTACGGCGTGACCTACAGCCGGCCGTTCTGGGAATATCGGCTGGGCTCGGTGGGCCTGATCATCGTCGCGGTGATGCTGGCGATGATCGCGTTCAGCGCCTCGATCCTGCTTTCCGGCGTCCAGCAATTCCTGGTCGACCGGATCCCCGGCGCCGGCGATCTGGTCGGCCTGTTGACGCTGCTGCGGGCGGCGCCCGCGCTCGTCCTGTTCGGCTCGCTCTATCTCCTGTTCTACAGCCTGACCCCCAAGCGGTACCGGGTGACGGGCTGCCGCAAATGGCCGGGGGCGGCGTTCGTCACCGGCTGGTGGGTGCTGACCACCGCCTTGCTGCCGGTCGCGCTGACCAGCCTGACCAATTACGATCTCACCTACGGCAGCCTCGCCGGGGTGATCATCGCGCTGTTTTTCTTCTTCATCATCGGCCTCGGCCTGGTGATCGGCGCGGAGCTCAACGCGGCTTTGGCCGAGACGCCGGCGCCGACGCAGGAGGATATCGAGGCGGTGGTCCACGAGGAGGCCGCCGCCGAGGCCGAGCACAAAGCCATTGAGAAAGCCGTGCAAGCGGAGGACAAGGCCGTGCGGCTGGCGGAAGAGGAAGATCAATGAAAGGTTTGATGGAGGGAAAGCGCGGGCTGATCATGGGCCTCGCCAACGACCGTTCGCTCGCCTGGGGCATCGCCAAGGCGCTGGCGGCCGCGGGCGCCGAGCTCGCTTTCTCCCACCAGGGCGAGGCGATGGAGAAGCGGGTGCGCCCGCTCGCCGAGCAGCTGGGGGCCGCCTTCCTGATCGATTGCGACGTCGCCGACATGGCCAATCTCGACGCCGCGTTCGAGACGCTCAAGGCGCGCTGGCCGACGATCGACTTCCTCGTCCACGCGATCGGCTTTTCCGACAAGAACGAGCTGCGCGGCCAGTTCGTCGACACCAGCCTCGACAATTTCCTGATGACGATGAACGTCTCCGCCTACAGCTTCGTCGCGGTGACCCAGCGGGCGCGGCCGATGATGCCCGACGGCGGCAGCATGCTCACCTTGTCCTATTACGGCGCCGAGAAGGTGATCCCGCACTACAATGTGATGGGCGTCGCCAAGGCCGCGCTCGAGACCAGCGTCAAATATCTGGCGATGGATCTCGGGCGCGATAACATCCGCGTCAACGCGATCTCGGCGGGGCCGATCAAGACGCTGGCGGCGAGCGGCATCGGCGACTTCCGCTACATCCTCAAGTGGAACGAATATAACAGCCCGCTCAGGCGCAACGTCACGATCGAGGATGTCGGCGGCGCCGCGCTCTATTTGCTGTCGAACCTCGCCAGCGGCGTCACCGGCGAGATCCACCATGTCGACGCCGGCTATAACGTGATCGGCATGAAGGCCGAAGACGCGCCGGACATCGCGACGACGTGAGCGGCGTTCGGCCCGGAGGCGGCTGATGTCGGTGAACAGCTTCGGCCATCTCTTGCGCGTCACGACCTGGGGCGAGAGCCATGGGCCGGCGATCGGGGCGGTGGTCGACGGCTGCCCGCCGGGGCTGACGCTGGGCGAGGCGGACATCCAGCTCTGGCTCGACCGGCGGCGGCCGGGCGCGAGCGCGCTGACCTCGGCGCGCAGCGAGCCGGACCGGGTGCGGATCCTGTCCGGCATTTTCGAGGGCCGTACGACGGGGACGCCGATCAGCCTGATGATCGACAATCTCGACGCGCGTCCGCAGGACTATGCCGGCCTGCCGCCGCGCGCGGGCCACGCCGATGCCGCCTATGAGGCGAAATACGGCCTCAGGGATCCGCGCGGCGGCGGCCGCGCCTCGGCGCGCGAGTCGGCGGCGCGGGTCGCCGCCGGCGCGGTGGCGCGGCTGGTGATCCCCGAAGTGGCGATCGCCGCGCGGGTGATCGAGGTGGGCGGCAATGAGGCCGAGGCGGATTGGCCGGGCCTGATCGAAGCGGCGCGCGACGCGGGAAGCTCGCTCGGCGCGATCGTCGAATGCGTCGCGACCGGCGTGCCGGCGGGCTGGGGCGCGCCGGTCTACGCCAGGCTCGACGCCGAGCTGGCGGCGGCGATGATGTCGATCAACGCGGTCAAGGGCGTGGAGATCGGCGCCGGCTTCGCCGCGGCGCGCCAGCGCGGCGAGGACAATGCGAACCCGGACCATGAAGGCGGGATCAGCGGCGGCATCGCGACCGGCGCGGCGATCGTGCTGCGCGCGGCCTTCAAGCCGACCTCGTCGATCGCGGCGCTTGGCGTAGCGGGCCGCCACGACCCCTGCGTGGCCTTGCGCGGCGCGGCGGTGGTCGAGGCGATGGCGGCGCTCGTCCTCGCCGACCACAAATTGCTCGACCGCGCCCAGTGCGGCGAAACGAGGGGGAAATGATGCTGAGCCTTGTCGCCTTGGCGCTGGCCGCGGCGGGAGAGATGCCGGTGACGCTGCACGGCATTGGCGAGCTGCGCATCGGCATGCCGGCGGCGACGCTGCGCGAGATGGGGGCGATCCGGGACGAAAATCCGCTCGAGGAGGATGGCGGCGACTGCAATTACTGGCATCTGCCGAACCGCGACGGGCTCGCCTTCATGGTCGTCGGCGGCCGGGTGGTGCGGATCGACATCGACAATCCAGCCTACCGCACCGCGTCCGGCGCGCATGTCGGGATGAGCGAGGCCGCGGTGCGCGCGATCTACGGCGCCGCGCTGCGCGTCGAGCCGCACCCCTATACCGGCCCCGAGGGCCATTATTTGATCTTGCGCGCCCGCGCCGAGCCCTACGGCCTGATCTTCGCGACCAATTACGAGAATGGACGGACCGAGAGCCTGCGGGTCGGCCTGTGGCGCTATGTCCAGCTGATCGAAGGATGCGCGTAAGGCGCCGCCTCAATATCCACGGCCGCGTCCAGGGCGTCTGGTATCGCGGCTGGGCGGTCGATCAGGCGCGCGCGCTCGGCCTTGACGGCTGGGTCCGCAACCGCTGCGACGGCAGCGTCGAGATGCTGATCGAGGGCGGGGAGGAAGCGGTCGCCGCGATGATCGAGCGCTGTCATGTCGGGCCGCCGGCGGCGCGGGTCGAGCGGATCGAAGTCGCCGACAGCGACGAGGCGGTGCCGCCTGGCTTCGTGTCCCGGGAGACGCTCTAGGGCCCGGCCTCACCTGGCCGGGTTGATTTGCGTGTAATACCAGGGTCATCCCGGCGAAGGCCGGGACCCCCGAACACCTGCGATTCCGAAAAGGTGCGAACTTCGCAGCTGGTCTTCCATATCCGAGTTCATGGGTCCCGGCCTCTGCCGGGCTGACTCCCTCAATTCACGACGAGAATGCGGCTTCTAATGAAGTACGGACGCTAGCGGTGCCGTGCCCCTCAGTGGGCGAACGGATCGCGCACCAGGATCGTGTCGTCGCGTTCGGGGCTGGTCGAAACCAATGCGACCGGGCAGGCGATCAGCTCTTCGATGCGGCGGATATACTTGATCGCCTGCGCCGGCAGCTGCGCCCAGCTGCGCGCGCCGGCGGTCGATTCGCCCCAGCCCTTCATGGTCTCGTAGACCGGCTCGACCGCGGCCTGATCGGCGGCGTGGGCCGGGAAATGACCGAGGCTCCGGCCGTGAAGCGTGTAGCCGATGCAGATGCGGATCTCGTCGAGGCCGTCGAGCACGTCCAGCTTGGTGAGCGCGATCCCGGTGACTCCGGAGACCGCCATCGACTGGCGGACGAGCATTGCGTCGAACCAGCCGCAGCGGCGCTTCCTTCCCGTCACCGTGCCGAATTCGTGGCCACGCTCGCCGAGACGCTGGCCGATCTCGTCGTCGAGCTCGGTCGGGAACGGGCCCGAGCCGACCCGGGTCGTATAGGCCTTGACGATGCCGAGCACGAAGCCGGCCGCCGACGGACCGAGGCCGGTGCCGGCGGCGGCGGTGCCGGCCACGGTGTTGGACGAGGTGACGAACGGATAGGTGCCGTGATCGACGTCGAGCAATACGCCCTGGGCGCCCTCGAACAGGATGCGGCGGCCCTGACGGCGCGCCTCGCTCAGCGTCATCCAGACGGGCCGCGCATATTGCAGCACGAAATCGGCGATCTGGCCGAGATCGCGCACGAGCCGGGCGCGGTCGATGCCGGGCTTGCCGAAGCCGGCGCGCAGCGCGTCGTGATGGGCGCAGATGCGGTCGAGCTGCGGCCCGAGCTGGCCGAGATGGGCAAGGTCGCAGACCCGAATCGCGCGGCGGCCGACCTTGTCCTCATAGGCCGGCCCGATGCCGCGCCGCGTCGTACCGATCTTGCCGGCGCCCGACGCGTCCTCGCGCAGCGCGTCCAGATCGCGGTGGAACTTGAGGATCAAAGGGCAGGTGTCGGCGATCTGCAGATTGTCGGGGGTGACCGAAACCCCCTGCCCGGCCAGCTTCTCGACCTCGGCCTTGAGCGCCCAGGGATCGAGCACGACGCCGTTGCCGATCACCGACAAGGTGCCGCGGACGATGCCCGAGGGAAGCAGCGAGAGCTTGTAGGTCTCGTCGCCGACTACGAGCGTATGGCCGGCATTGTGGCCACCCTGGAAGCGGACGACCAGATCGGCGCGGCTGGCCAGCCAGTCGACGATCTTGCCCTTGCCCTCGTCGCCCCACTGGCCGCCGATCACGGTGACGTTCGCCAAAGCCTGATGTCCTTCGCGGGGAGCCGCCCCGAGCGTCTATGGCGCAACGCCGCGCGCGTCCACCTGTGCATTGCCGCAGCATGACCGGATCGTTGTTTCAGGTTCATGCAACCGCCGCCTGCCGGGGACGTTGAGTAATCGCATTTCCGTTGAAAGGGAGAGTATCATGCGCAATCTCATTCTGGCCGTCTCAGCGACGGCGATGGCCATTCCGGTCAGCATGGCCTTGCCTACCGAGAGCGCTCAGGCGCAACGTTACTACAGGAACGGCAATTATGTCGGCCCGACCTGGCGCGACAGCCAGGGCCGCTATCGCTGCCGCCGCTCAAACGGCACGACCGGCCTGATCGTCGGCGGCGCCGCCGGCGCGCTGATCGGCCGCTCGGTCGACGGCGGGCGCAATCGCACCACCGGCACGATCGTCGGAGCGGTCGCGGGCGCTTTGGTCGGCCGCGAGATACAGCGCAACAGCAGGAGCGGGCGCCGCTGCCGCTAGGCCGCGCCACGAGCTTGAAATGAAACGGGGCGCTCCGCAGGGAGCGCCCCGTTTTCTATTGGCGGCGAGCTCAGGCCTTTTTGGCCGGCTTCTTCGCCTTGGGCTTCTTGGCGGCCGGCTTGCGCGCGGCGGCGGGCTTGGGCGCAGGAGCGCTCTTCGCCGGAGCCGGCTTCGCGGCCGCCGGCTTTGCCGGCCTCGCCGGCTTCCCGGAGGCCGGTTTGGCCGCTTTGGCCGCTTTGCCCGCTTTGCGGGCCGATTTCGCCTTGCGCGCAGCCGGTTTCCTCGCCGCGGCGCGGCCGGCCGGGGCCGGGCCCGCGGCAACGGTGGCGGCCGCGGCGGCGACCTCGGCCGACGCCTCGCCCATCATCCGGCGGACCGCCTCGGTGGCGGCGTTGATCATTGCCGCGCCGATCTTGTTGGCGCTCTCGATCGCCGCGTCGGCGGCGGATTCGGCCGCGTCCTGCGCCTGGCGGGCGCTCTTCTTGGCGGTCTCGCGGACATTCTTGTTCGCCGCCAGCGCCGCCGCGGCGGTGACCAGCCCGGCCGCGAGCAGGCTGCGCGCGAGCGGGTTTTGCGCCAGATCGGCGGCGCGGCGGCCCGCCTCACGCAGCGCATCGGGAATCCTGTCGGCGGCGCCGCGGGCGCCGGTGCCGCTTTTCTTGCCTTTGTTGCCTTTATTGCCTTTGGTCTGAGCCATGAGCCTGCTCCTGTGGTTCGTATCTGAAGCGTAACAGACCCCCCAGCGGGCGAACAGTTCCCTGTCGCGGCGTTAGCGGATGGCGGCCGGGCGGATTTCGTAATGTTCGCCGTCCGGGGCGACCGCGTCGCCCTCGGCACGCGAGCGCGCATGGGCATCGTCGCCATGGCCCTTCTCTCGCACCAGATGCTCGGGGATCTCCTCCTCGCGCGCCTCCGCGCTGTCGGGCAATGGATGGCCCTGCCCGCCCACTTCCTCTTCTTGTTCCTCTCCGGCCATCGCGCTGCTCCTTTCGCGAACAAGCGAAAGGCCGCCGGGAAGGTTCCCGGCGGCCTTTTCACATGGTCAGCGGCCGGAAGCCGACTGCCCGGAAGTGATTGAAAGTCTAGGCTTTCAGCTCCCGCGCGGACTTGACCGATCCCTCTGCTGAACCACGAGACATCGGATCACCTCCTTTCGCTTGTTGAATTGCCCCGCCACTATGATTCGCGCTGAATCGCGGATCAAGTCTTGATCTCAAATATTTTGGCGCTAGGATTCCATGCTTCGCGCGTCCCTTCGGGGCGCTTTTTTATTGCCCGCGGCAATCCTCGACGACACGCGCCAGCTCGGGCCAGGACGGCAATACCAGGTCCGGGAGGCCGGCCGTCCGGACGAGGAAGCGGCCGCGGCTGAACGCCATTTCGTCGAGCAGCGGATCCGAGGCGGCCAGCACCGCGACGGCCGCGCCAGGCTGGAGGACCGGCAGGCTGCGCTCGCCGAAGGTGGTGCGAATGACGAGCGTCGGCCCGCCGGCACCGCCGAAGCGCGGGAGGCGCGCGAGGGTGATCTGCCGCGCCGTGGTACATGCGACGACGAAGGCCGGGCCTTCGCCGAAGACGGCGCGCCGGTCCACTCTTCGATCATAGGTCCAGTCGCCCTCGCTCAACGGCCCGTCCTGCCAGGCCGCCGGGGGCGGCGCCGGCTCGGGCGCGGGCGGCGGCGCCGGCGCGGGTTGCGGCGGCGGCGGCTGAGGCGCGGGCGGCGCGGTGCGCGGCACGCAGGCGGCCAGCGCGGCCGCAGCCGCCATCGCCGTGCCGAGCGCCCGGATCACGCGCATGACTGGCTTGCCGGCCGGCGCCGGTTCAATCGGCCGGCCCGGCATTGGCCGGGGCCGCCTGGTTCGTCGCCGCGGCGCCGCCGGGGGCGGGCAGCGCGCCGGTCGTGCACTGGGTGATGTAGGCGCCGATCAGCGGGCTCGGCGGCAGGATCAAAGGTGGCAAATCGCCGATGCGGACGGCGATCGGCGCGGCCGCGCGCGACAGGCCGGCGACGAGCACGTCGCTCGCATTGAGGCTGGCGCGCAGCATCGGCAGCGGGCCCTCGCCGCTGGTGACCGCCAGCCGGCGCGTCTCGCTGCCGACCGAGACCAGCATCACCGGCAGATCGCCGGCCGCTTCGATGCCGTGGCGCTGGAGCAGGATGCCGCGGCGCGCATCGCAGCGGACGCTGAACGAAGGCGGCGCGCCGGTCGGGCCGAATTCGATCGCGCGCGCCTCGTCCTGGAGAGTCTCGCGCCAGGCGCCGAGCGCCGGCTCCTGGTCGTCGCGCTCGGGCCGCACCGTCTCGGCGATGCGGGTGCTGCCATTGGCGTCGGCCGGCATCAAGTTCGCCTCCTCCGAGCGCGCGCAGCCGGCGAGCAGGACCAGGGCGAAGGGCAGCGCGGTGCGGACGATCATCGGCGAATCTCCTTGGGCTCGCTCTTTAGCGCCCTTTGCAGCGCCAGTGGGAGGCCTTTTGCGCGGTCCCGGCTTGACAAGCGACTTGATTGATCGTTCAACTCGGCCGATGAACGCCGACACCCGCAGCCGGATCGTGACGACCGCGATGGATCTTTTCTGGGAGAAGGGCTTCCAGTCGACCTCGGTCGCCGACATCCTCAGCCGCTCGCAGGTCCACAGCGGCAGCCTCTACCATTTCTTTCCCGGCAAGCAGGACGTGCTCGCCGCGGTGCTCGAAGCCTATCGCGACGGCATCGAGGAATGGCTGCTGAAGCCGGCCTGGGGCCAGGTCGACGATCCGATCGCGCGCATCTTCGCCTTGCTCGACGGCTATCGCGCGCAGCTCGTCGCCACCGACTGCTTCTACGGCTGCCCGATCGGCAGCCTCGCGCTCGAGCTGCACGAGCCCGATCCCCCGATCCGCGCGCTGCTCTGCGCCAATTTCGCCAATTGGACGGCCGCGATCGAGCGCTGCCTGGTCGCGGCCGCAGAGCGGCTGCCGGCGTCGCTCGACCGGCGGCGGCTGGCCGAGTTCACCCTGACCGTGATGGAGGGCGCGGTCATGCAGGCGCGCACCTATCGCGACATCGCCAGCTTCGATCGCAACATTGCGGTTCTGCGCGAACATTTCGAAATGCTGACCGAAACGGCCGACGCGGAGCGCGTGCCCGCCTGAGAGGGCAAAAGGGAGATTCCAGCTTTCGCTGGAATGACGAAAAGAGAGGGAGGGAATGATGCCCGAAATCAATTATCTGGCGGTCGCGCTGGCGGCCTTGTCGGCGTTCCTCATCGGCGGGCTTTGGTATTCGCCTTTGCTGTTCGCCACCAAATGGGCGGCGCTGAGCGGGGTCAGCGAGGAAAAGCTCAAGTCCGGCTCGATGGCGATGATCTTCGGCGGCGCCTTCCTCCTGAACCTGGTCGCCGCCTATGTGCTGGCGATGTTCATCGATCGCGAGGCCGGCGTCCGCTTCGGCGCCCTGGCGGGGCTGGCGGTCGGCCTGTGCTGGGTCTCGACCAGCTTCGGGGTGAGCTATTTGTTCGAGCGCCGCCCGTTCGCTTTGTGGCTGATCAACGCCGGCTATTTCACGCTGCACTTCACGGTGATGGGCGCGATCATCGGGGCGATGCGGTAGGCGCCTAGCGCATCCGCCGTCCCATCCGCATCGCCTTCTGCTTGCCGTAGCGGGTCTTGCGCGTGCCGGGCTTGCCTTCGGTCGAGTGGCCCAGAAGGGGCGCACGCTTGTGCTCGGTGGCGAGGCCGAGCTCGCCCGCTTCCAGCCGCCGGATCTCGTCGCGCAGGCGGCCGGCTTCCTCGAATTCGAGGTCGGCGGCGGCCTTGCGCATGCGCTTTTCGAGGTCCTCGATATGGGCGCGCAGGTTGTGCCCGACGAGGTGCGGCGTGCCCTCGTCGCCGGTGTCGATGATCACGCTGTCGCGGTTGGAGACGTCCGCCAGAATGTCGGAAATGTTGTGCTTGATCGTCGTCGGGGTGATGCCGTGGGCGTCGTTAAATTCGCGCTGCTTCTCGCGGCGCCGGTCGGTTTCGCGGATCGCGCGCTCCATCGAGCCGGTGATCCGGTCGGCGTAGAGGATCACCTTGCCCTCGACGTTGCGGGCGGCGCGGCCGATCGTCTGGATCAATGACGTCTCGGAGCGCAGGAAGCCCTCCTTGTCGGCGTCGAGGATCGCGACCAGGCCGCATTCGGGGATGTCGAGCCCCTCGCGCAGCAGGTTGATGCCGACGAGGACGTCGTAGACGCCGAGCCTCAAATCGCGGATCAGCTCGATCCGCTCGAGCGTCTCGACGTCCGAATGCATGTAGCGGACGCGCAGCCCCGCCTCGTGGAGGAATTCGGTGAGGTCCTCCGCCATCCTTTTGGTGAGCGTCGTGACCAGGGTGCGATAGCCCTTGGCGGCGGTCGCGCGCGCTTCGGCGACGAGGTCGTCGACCTGGTCCTCGACGGGGCGGATCTCGACCGGCGGATCGATCAGGCCGGTCGGGCGGATCACCTGCTCGACGAACACGCCGCTGGTCTGGTCGAGCTCCCACGGGCCGGGCGTCGCCGAGACCGCGACCGTTTGCGGGCGCATCACGTCCCATTCGTTGAAGCGCAGCGGCCTATTGTCGATGCACGACGGCAGCCGGAAGCCGTATTCCGCCAGCGTCAGCTTGCGGCGATGGTCGCCGCGCGCCATCGCACCGACCTGCGGCACAGTCTGGTGGCTCTCGTCGACGAACAGCAAGGCGTTTTCGGGGAGATATTCGAACAGGGTCGGGGGCGGCTCGCCGGGCAGGCGGCCGGTGAGGAAGCGGCTGTAATTCTCGATCCCGGCGCACGAGCCGGTAGCGGCGATCATCTCCAGGTCGAAATTGGTGCGCTGCTCAAGCCGCTGCAACTCCAGCAGCTTTCCTTCCGCCTCGAGCTCCTTCAGCCGTTCGGTCAATTCGAAACGGATCGCCTCCATCGCCTGTTTCATCGTCGGCCCCGGCGTGACGTAGTGCGAGTTGGCGTAGACCTTCACATGCTCCAACGCGGCGATCTTCTTCCCCGTGAGCGGATCGAACTCGACGATCGATTCGATCTCGTCGCCGAAGAAATTGATCCGCCAGGCCATGTCCTCATAATGGGAAGGGAAGATCTCCAGATTGTCGCCGCGGACGCGGAAATTGCCGCGCGCGAAGGCCTGGTCGTTGCGCTTGTACTGGAGCGCGACCAGCTTGCGGATGATCTCGCGCTGGTCGACGCTCTGCCCCTTGGTCAGCGCGAAGGTCATCGCCGAATAGGTCTCGACCGAGCCGATGCCGTAAATGCACGAGACCGAGGCGACGATGATCACGTCGTCGCGCTCGAGCAGCGAGCGGGTCGCCGAATGGCGCATCCGGTCGATCGCCTCGTTCACCGAGCTTTCCTTCTCGATGTAGGTGTCGGACCGCGGCACATAGGCCTCGGGCTGGTAATAATCGTAATAGCTGACGAAGAATTCGACGGCGTTGTCCGGAAAGAAGCTCGAAAACTCCCCGTAGAGCTGGGCGGCGAGGATCTTGTTGGGGGCGAGGACGAGCGCCGGCCGCTGCAGCGTCTCGATCACTTTGGCCATGGTGAAGGTCTTGCCCGAGCCGGTGACGCCGAGCAGGACCTGGGTCTTCTCCTCCTCGCGCAGCTGGCCGACCAGCTCCGCGATCGCCTGCGGCTGATCGCCCGCCGGCTGATAGTCCGAAACGATCCGGAACGCCTTGCCGCCCTCGGCCTTGTCGGGCCGCGCCGGGCGGTGGGGGACGAACGCCTGGCCGGTGTCGGGTTCTTCGAGGCTGGTGCGGATGGTGATTGCCATGGGCTGCATATGGTCATTCGCGGCGCGCCGCGCTAGCGTGCCGGCAACGGCTTTCCGACGATCCGGGGGAGACGATCATGAAGCACAAGCTCTTCGCCATCGCCACTTTGCTGGTCGCCGCGTGCGGCAGCCAGGACAAAGCGGGCAATGGCGCCGCCAATGCAGGCGCCGGCGAATCATCGGCAGCCGGCGGGGCGGCGATCGCCCTGACGCCAGGCGAGTGGGAGACGATAGTCGAGGTCACCAGCCTGAACATCACCGGCGGCCCGCAGCTGCCGGGCGGCATGACCCCGCCGCTGCCCCCGCCGACCACCGTCCGCTCCTGCCTGACGCCCGAGCAGGCGGCCCGGCCGAATGCGAATTTCCTGACCGGCAGCGGCGAGCGCGGCGGCTGCAATTACGAGAATTTCTCGATGGCCGGTGGACGCATCCAGGGGACGGTCACCTGCGCCAGCGAGGGTACGACCATGCGCACGACGGTAAACGGCCAGTTCGGCCCCGACAGCTACGAGACCGAGTCGCAAAGCCGGATCACGAGCAACCGCATGACCATGGAGACCGCGGGCCGCACCCGCTCGCGCCGGGTCGGGGACTGCCCCGCCCCACGCTGAGCGGTTTCAAATCGGCGCGGCCGCCGCTAGGGTTGCCGGACGACAAAAGGGGAGACAAGGGGATGCGTGGTCTGGCTGTGATTGCTGTGCTCCTGCTCGCTGCCTGCGGCGAGACACCCGTTGAGAACAAGGCCGGGCCGGCCGCCGCCGCGCCTTCGCCCGGCCAGTGGGAGCTGGCCACGGAAGTCACCCGCTTCCGCAAGGCCGATCAGGGCGCGCCCAGGATCAACACCCCGGCCGGCACGCGCACGACCGAGAATGTCTGCGTCGGCCCCGGCGCCGAGCTGCCGAGCGCGATCTTCTCCGGCCCCAACTTCACCTGCACCTACCCGGCTTATTATGTCCGGGGCGGCCGGATCAACGTGACGCTGCACTGCAGCCGGCCGGGCCTGCAGGGCGTCGTCCCGATGACGGTCAACGGCACCTTCCAGGCCGACAGCATCGAATATAGCCGCAATCTGCGGACCGCGCTCGCGAGCGACGGCGACGTCGAGATCGACACTAGGGTGACCGGCCGGCGCACCGGCGCCTGCACGCCGCAGGCGCCCGCCGGCGGCGCCCATAAGGGCGGCTGAGGGAGACAGAAAAATGATCGGTTACGTGACGCTCGGCAGCAACGACCTCGACAAGGCGCGCGGCTTTTACGACGCTTTGTTCGGCTCGATCGGCGCCAGCCGGCTGATGGAGTTCGGCGACAATTTCACGATGTACGGTACCGCCTGGGGCAAGCCCGCGATCGCGATCTGCAAGGCCCATGACGGCAATCCGGCGCGCGCCGGCAACGGCAACATGGTCTCGATCCCGATGGACGAGCGCGCCAAGGTCGACGCCTTCCACGCCAAGGCGCTCGAGCTCGGCGGCAGCGACGAAGGCGCGCCCGGTCTGCGCGGCGAGGAAGGCCCGCAGGCTTTCTACGGCGCCTATTTTCGCGACCCCGAGGGGAACAAGTTCTGCACCTACCGGATTGGGCCTGCCTAAGCGTAAGGGTAGCCCATGCGGGTAAGGGCGATCGTCAATCGCGGCGGCGGCACCCTCAAGGGGGCCGAGGACGAAGAAGCGCGGATCGTCGCCGCGTTCGAACAGGCCGGCGTCGATGCCGACGTCCGGATGACCGAATCTGCCGACATCTCCGACGCGTTCAAGCAAGCCGCGGCGGCCCCCGGGCTCGACGCGGTCGTCGCCGGCGGCGGCGACGGCACGTTGAGCTGCGCCGCCGGGCATCTCGCCGACGGCGAGCGCCCGCTCGGCGTCCTGCCGCTGGGGACGCTCAACCATCTCGCGCGCGACGCGGGAATCCCGGTCAGGCTCGAGGAGGCGGCGGCGGTGATCGCCGCCGGCCACGTGCGCGCGGTCGACGTCGCCGAGGTGAACGGCCGGGTGTTCGTCAACAACAGCTCGGTCGGTCTCTATCCCGACATGGTGCGCTTGCGCGAGGCCCAGCAGGAACGGATCGGCCGCGGCAAAAGGCTGGCCATGCTGTCCGCCAGCCTGGCCACGTTGCGCTCGTTCCGGCGGCACCGGCTGTGGATCAGCGCCGAGGGGCTGGAGGCGCCGGTCAGGACGCCTTTGCTGTTCGTCGGCAACAACCGCTACCAGGTGAACCTGTTCGCTTTGGGCCAGCGCGAGGCGATCGATCGCGGGGAATTGTCGGTCTACGCGATCCGCGCGCGCAGCCGCGCGCATTTGTTCTGGGCCGGAATCCGCGGCATTTTCGGCAAGCTCGACCAGCAGCGCGACTTCGTCACGGCTTATGTGCCGGAGCTCGAGGTGGCGTCGGACCGCGCCCAGCTCACCGTTTCGGCCGACGGCGAGACGGTGCGGATGGAGACCCCCTTGCGCTACCGGATCCGGCCCGGGGCGCTGAAGCTCATCGTCCCTAATTAGGGACAGTCCCTAATTAAATGGGCGCTGAAGCTCATCGTTCCGGGACCCTGAAGCTGCGCCCGGCCTCGGTCGCGAAGAAGCGGCCCGGGGCGATGCCGCGTTCGCGCTCGAGCGCGGCCAGCGTGCGCGGCGGATCGTCGATTCCCTCGAACGAGAGCTGGAACGTGCCCCAGTGGACGGCGAGCGCGCGCACCGGATCGAGGCCGGCGAAGATGCGCAGCGCCTCGTCCGGCGCGACATGGCTCTCGCGCATCACCTCGCGGGGCAGATAGGCGCCGATCGGAATGATTGCGAGCCGGAACGGGCCGTGCCGCGCCGCTTCGGCCACCCATGATCCGTCGCCCCAGCCCGTGTCGCCGGCGAAGAAGATATTGCCGCCGGGCAGCCGCAATGTGAAAGCCGACCAGAGCGCGCGGTTGCGGTCGCTGCCCCAGCGCGAGCCCCAATGGTGGCTGCGCTCGACGATCACGCCGCACGGGCGGGGCGCCGCCCGGTACGCGATGCCGGGCGGCGGCGTCCAGGCGCAGGGGATGTCGATCCTGCCTCCCCAATCGAACGCGCGCGCCTCGATCCCCGCCTCGCGCAGAATCGTGTCGTTGCCGAGGCTGGTGACGATCAGCGGCCGGTCGCGATCCCACAGCCGGCGCAGTGTCGGCAGGTCCATATGGTCGTAATGATTGTGGCTGACGAGGATGAGGTCGATCCTCGGCAGGTCCTCGAAGCGCACGCCCGGCGCGCGCGCCCGGCGCGGGCCGACGAAGGAGAAAGGCGAGGCGCGCTCGGACCAGGTCGGGTCGGTGAGGATGTTGAGGCCCCGGGTCTGGATGAGAACAGTCGAATGGCCGATCCACGTCACCAGCATCTCGCCGCCGGCCACTGCGCGCGGCGGCATTGTGGGGCGCAC
The DNA here is from genome assembly GCA_034668465.1 of Sphingomonadales bacterium. GTDB lineage: Bacteria > Pseudomonadota > Alphaproteobacteria > Sphingomonadales > Sphingomonadaceae > Allosphingosinicella. The sequence goes on along the minus strand of JAXDPI010000037.1, from coordinate 24,173 downwards.
CGGCACGCTCTCGGGCCAGGTGGCGCGCTCGCCCGAGGCCCAGCGGTTCAGGAAGCGGCGCGGATCGAGCCGTCCGGGCGATCGTGCCCCAGGATTGAAGAAGTGCCGCCCGTCGAAATGATCGCTGGCCGGGCCTTCATAATAGACGCGATCGAGGAAGGGCGGGACCAGCGTCGCCGAAAAGCAGAAGGCAGTGATCGCGAACAGCAGCAGGGTGCCCGCCCATTTCAGCACCGCCGGGATCATCGGCGAGTTACGGCGCGAGCGTGAAGCCCGCGGGGGCGCGGGTTTCGACATGCTCCTCATGATACATGTCGAAGACGATGCGGTTGCCGTCCGCGCCGCAGCTCACCTCGTAAGCGGCGACGATCGATCCGAACGCGCCGATTCCGGCCTCGCGGCGGGCGCCGACCCGCGGCGCGGCGCCGCCGGCGCAACGCAAATGGGCGAGATAGGCGCGCTCACCCGCCGGCCCGCCGACCCGGACCGGGTTTTCGGCGGTGCCGAGCGGGTGCGCCTCGGCCGCGGCGACGAGCGCGCGCATCTCTTCCTCGGGCGAATCCTGCCGCATCTGGGCGACCATCGTCTCGGGCGAGGCGGTGCGCGCGCCGAGCCGCTGGGCGAGCGCCGGCGAGGCAGGGAGGATGAGGCAGGCGGCAAGGAGGAGAGGGAAACGCATGACATACTCCGGGGGGAAGCGTTATGTAGGGGCGCGAATTGAGAAAGGCGAGACGCCATCAGTACCGCCTCGTTCTGGCTGGCGCCAAGATCTGGCTCGAGCGCGGCATCGAGCCTGGCTTCGTGCCCGACCGCCATCCCGACGCGTAAGTTAATTAGGGACTGTCCCTAATTAGATCAGTGAAAGTCGCGTGACTTGATCCTGAGGCCGCCGTCACGCGCGTCGGGCAGGCGCCCGCGCTCACGCGGGTCACAGCCACCGTTCTTCGCGGCGTCGGCCGGGCCGGGGCGGTGGGGGAAGTGCATCGCGCCGATTTGGTGGAGCAAGGGGGTCAGATCCTCGAGCCGGTCGGTGACGACATGGGTCACCAGCCCCTCGCGCTGCAACCGCCCATGGATGCCGACCATCGCCGCGGCGAGGATGATGCGGCGCTGACGCTCGAAAATGCGCTGCCAGACGATCGCATTGGCGATGCCGGTCTCGTCCTCGAGCGTCATGAAGGTGACGTTGCCGGCGCCGGGCCGCTGACGGACGAGGACGATGCCGGCGACGAATATCCGCTCGCCGTCCTTCATCGTTCCGAGCGACGCGGCCGGGACGATCCCTTTCCGATCGAGCGCGTCGCGCAGGAAAGCGAGCGGGTGGGCGCGCAGGCTGAGCTGGACGGCGCGATAGTCCTCGACCACCTCGCGCCCGCCGGTCAGCGCCGTGAGCGCCACTTCGGGCTCGGTCCCGCGCGCCTCGGCGGCGGCGAACAAAGGCAGCGGCGCTCCCCCCAGGCCGCGCACCCGCCACAGCGCCTGGCGCCGGTCGAGCCCGAGCGCATGGAACGCGTCGGCGTCGGCGAGCTTCTCCAGCGCGGCGGCCGTCACCCCCGAACGCTGCCAGGCGTCCTCGACGGAGGTGAAGGCCGCGTCCGCCGCCGCCGCCGCGATTTGGGCGCCGTGATCGTTGGCAAGGCCTTTCACCAGCCTGAGGCCGAGGCGGAGGGGCAATAAGCCCCTCCCCTTGATGGGGAGGGCTTTTGTGCCGGCATCCTTCTCGTCTTCCAGCGTACAATCCCACCTACTCGCATTGATGCAGACCGGGCGGACCTCGACGCCGTGATCGCGGGCGTCGCGGACGAGCTGGGCGGGGGCGTAAAAGCCCATCGGCTGGGCGTTCAACAAGGCGGCGCAGAAGACGTCGGGATGATAATGCTTCATCCACGACGAGGCGTAGGCGATCCTGGCGAAGCTCGCCGCGTGGCTTTCGGGAAAGCCGTAGCTGCCGAAGCCCTCGATCTGCCTGAAGGTGCGGGTCGCGAAGTCCTCGGTATAGCCGCGCTCGATCATCCCGCCGATCATCTTGTCGCGGAAATGGCTGACGCCGCCGGTGGATTTGAAGGTCGCCATCGAGCGGCGCAGCGCGTCCGCCTCGGCCGGCGTGAAGCCGGCGCCGACGATCGCGACCTTCATCGCCTGCTCCTGGAAGAGCGGCACGCCCAGGGTCTTTTCCAGAACATCCCGGAGCTCCGGCTTGGGATATTCCGGCAGCTCCTTCTTTTCGCGGCGGCGCAGATAAGGATGGACCATATCGCCCTGGATCGGGCCCGGGCGGACGATCGCGACCTGGATGACGATGTCGTAGAATTTGCGTGGGCGGAGCCGCGGCAGCATCGACATCTGCGCCCGGCTCTCGATCTGGAAGGTGCCGATCGTGTCCGCCTGGCAGATCATGTCGTAGACCTGGGGATCGTCGTGCTGCATCTCGCTCGAGGCGAGGGTCAGGCGGCGGCCTTTGTGCTGATCGAGCAGATCGAAGGCGCGGCGCATGCAGCCGAGCATGCCAAGGCCGAGCACGTCCAGCTTCATGATCTTCAATTCCTCGAGATCGTCCTTCTCCCATTCGATCACGCGGCGGTCCTCCATCGCCGCCGGCTCGATCGGCACGAGCTCGTCCAATCGGTCGCGGGTCAGGACGAAGCCGCCGGGATGCTGCGACAGGTGGCGCGGCGCGCCGATCAGCTGGCGGGTGAGGTCGAGGGTCAGCGCGAGCCGCGGGTCGTCCTTGTCGAGGCCGAGCTCGTCGACATGGCGCTCGGCGACGCCGTCGTTCGACCAGCCCCAGACCTGGCCCGACAAGGTGGCGGTGACGTCCTCCGAGAGGCCCAGCGCCTTGCCGACCTCGCGGACCGCGCCGCGGGTGCGGTAGCGGCTGACGACCGCGGTCAGCGCGGCATGAGCGTGGCCGTAAGTCTGGTAGATCCACTGGATCACCTCCTCGCGCCGCTCATGCTCGAAATCGACGTCGATGTCGGGCGGCTCGTCGCGGTCGTCGGAGAGGAAGCGCTCGAACAGGAGCTTGTGCGCGATCGGGTCGATCGAGGTGATGCCGAGCACGTAGCAGATCATCGAATTGGCGGCCGAGCCGCGCCCCTGGCAAAGGATCTGCTGGCTGCGGGCGAACTGGACGATCGAATTGACGGTCAGGAAATAAGGGGCGTAGCGCCACGAGGCGACCAAAGCGAGCTCGTGCTCCAGGAGGTCGGCATAATCTTGCGGGACGCCGCCGGGAAATTTGGCGGCGAGCGCGGCGCGGCTCAGCCGCTCGAGCGCGGCCTGGGGCGAGCGGCCCGACATCACGATCTCGTCGGGATATTGGTAGCTCAGCTCGCGTAAGGAAAAGGTGCAGCGTTCGGCGATGGCGGCGCTCGCCCGGAGCGCGTCGGGGAAGGCGGCGAAGCGGCGCGCCATCTCCGCCGGGCTCTTGAGATGGCGGTCGGCGAAGCGCTCGCGGCGGAAGCCGAGCTCGTCGATCGTGACATGCTCGCGGATCGCGGTGACGACGTCCTGGAGCATGCGCTTGTCGGGGCTGTCGTAGAGCACGTCGCCCGTGGCCAGCGGGCGCACATCGTGGCGGCGGGCGAGCGCGGCGAGTGCGTGGAGCCGCTTCGCCTCGCCCGGGCGGCGGCGATGGGTGAGCGCGAGATGGGCGCGGTTCCCGAATATGTCCGCCAGCTGGGCGAGCGCTCTTTCGGCCGCCTGGTCGGCCTCGCCCGGCAGCAAAGCCGCGACCAGCCCCTCGGCCCAACAGGCGACATCCTCCCAGTGGAGGAAGCATCGGCCCTTCTCGCTTTTCCTGCGGTCGACGCGGCTCTTGCCCAGGCTGAGCAAACGGGTGAGCCGCGACCAGGCGGCGCGGTTCTCGGGCCAGACCAAAAGCGCATTGCCGTCCATCAGATCGAGCCGGCAGCCGGCGACCAGCCGCACCCCGGTCCGGTCGGCGGCGCGCAGCGCCTTGATCAGGCCGCCGACGCTGTTGCGGTCGGTCAGCCCAAGCGCGGGATAGCCGAGCAAGGCGGCGGCGGCGAACAGCTCCTGCGCGCTCGAAACACCGCGCAGGAAGCTGAAATGACTCGCGACCTGAAGCTCGATGTAGGTCATCCGAACAGGCCGTGCATGTGCCAGCCCAGATCGCCGGTGGCGGGATCCTCGCCATCGCCGCTGCGGTAGAGCCAGAAGCGCGCGCCGGCCTCGTCCTCGACCTGGAAATAGTCGCGCACCGCCGCTCTTTCCGCCGCCTGCCGCCACCATTCGCCATAGACTCGCTCGGGGCCGTCGGCGGCGACGACGCGATAGAGGCGACCGCGCCACTGGAAGCGCCGCGGCGCGCCGTCGGGCAGGACCGACAGGATGCGGTCGAGCGGCTCGGGCGGGACCAGCAGGCGGGCCGGGCGCGGCCAGCCGGGCCAGCCCGCGGTCTGCCCGAGCGGGCCGGCGCGCCCGACGCTGCGTTCGGGCAGATCGCTTTCCCGCGCGGTGAGGCGGTGGATGCGGCGCGCGCCGAGGCGGACGGCGAGGCGGTCGATCAAGCAGGCGAGGTCGGGCGCCGTGCGATCGCCGGCCAGCGCGCCCGCGATCGGCCGGGGGGCGAGCGGCTCGACCCGGGCGGCGGTGAGGCGCAGGCGCTCGATGCCGAAGCCGGGCTCGATCTTCTCGATCTTCGCCCATATGAGCTTTCGCAAATGGTCGCCGTCGCGGGTCGCTTTGGCAGTGCTAACTATCACAGATTGCTCGATATTATCGACACGTTCGCAGATCAGGACGAGGCGGCGTGCGCCGAGGCCGGCTTCGGCCAGGATCGCGGCGAGCCGACCCACCGCTTCGCCGCACGCCTCACCGATCGCCTCGGCGGTGGCGATCGGCTCGAGGAAGCCCAGGTCGACCGACGGCGGGTCTTCCGGGATGATCGGGTCGAACGGCTCGGCCGCGCGTCCCAGCGCCTGATCGAGGCGCAGCAGCAGCGCCGCGCCGAAGCGGCGCTGGAGCGGCGCGCGCGGCATGGCGATGAGTTCGCCGATCCGTTCGAGGCCGAGCCGGTGGGCGCGGCTCAACACCTCTTCGTCGAGGCGCAAGGCGGCGAGCGGCAGAGCGGCGAGCGCGTCGGCTTCGCGGCCGGCCGGGCACAGAATGAGCGGCGCGCCGCCGAAGCGGGCCAAAGCGTGCGCCGCGCCGGCCGTGCCGGCGACGGCGATACGCGCGGCAAAGCCGAGCCGCCCGAGGAAGGCGAGGATGCGTTCGCCCATCCGCTCCTCGCCGCCGAACAGATGGGCGACCCCGGTCAGATCGAGCCACAGGCCGTCGGCGCCGGACAAAGCGGCGCGCGGCGTCCAGCGGCGGGCGGCGAACAGGCCAAGCCGCTTTAGCCAGGCGCCATCGCCGGCGGGATCGGCGGGGCGCACGTCGAGCCCGGAAACGAGGATCCGCGCCTTGGCGAGCGGCATGCCGGGCGCGAGGCCGAGCGCGCGCGCCCGGGGGCAGATCGCGGCGAGCAGATTGCAATTGCCTTCGCGATGGGCGGTGACCAAAGCGCCGTCGCCCGCGTGCTCAACCGCATCGCGAGGCGGCAGCTCGCGCGCCCAACGCGCGCCCGGGCGCCAATGCCCGGGCTTGAGCCCGCGTTCCTCCCGCGCTCTTGGCGGGGGGGAATCAGGCGGCGATGCCGGGGGCGATGCCCGCCTGATCCGGTCGATCGCCAGATCGGGCAGGAAGAGCGAGGCGAGCCTCGGCATCGGGGGCCTCCAACAGCCATTGGTGGGACGGGCCGCCGCGCTGGCGGGCAAGCGCGACGTGCCAGCGGGCGCGGCCGATGCCGTCATGGGCCAGCGCCGCCGACGGCGCGCAGCCGATCCGCCAGCGGGTGAGCGCGGCGGAAGGGACGACCAGCGGGTCGGCGTCGGCCCGCCGCCAGCGCCGCAGCAGCAGCGCCGCCGTCGCGCCCTCCTCGGCGGCGAGCTGGAGCCGGCGGGTGGCGGGCATCGCGGCGCGGCCGATTTCGCCGACCACCGCGGCGAGGCTGCCGTGGCGCACCCCCTCCTCGATCACCGCCAGCACCTCCTCGTCGCCCCGGCATTCGGCGTAGAGCAGGCGATCAGGGGTCAGGCCGGCCTGCGCGAGGCCCGGCGCGAACAGGTCGCGGCGGGTCAGCGCCCAGAGCACCTGGCCGCCTTCGCCCGCCGCAATCGCGAACCGCGCCGCCAAAGCGGCGAGGAACAGGGTCGCCGCGGCCTCGTCATTGGGCGAGGGCGCGGCCGGCGCCGCCTCGTGCAGCCCTGAGGCCAGCCCGCGCCCCGCCAGCCGGGCGTCGACCTCCTCGATGCCGAAGGCAAGGCACGGCAGGGCAGCGGCCGCGGCGGCAAAGCCGGACCGTTCGATCACCCGCACCTCTTCGCGCAACGCGGCGAGGCGCGCCTCCATGGACAGGGCAGCGTGCATACGACTCGGACTCGTTTGTTCGCTTTATGTTCCGCTGCATTGCCAGCAGAGTCAAGTTGGCGGGACGGGACGTCTTAATTGGGGACAGTATATATTTATCTTCGGCGCTGACGCTTAGCTCAGTCCCGCTGTAGCCAGGATAAATATATACTGTCCCCAATTAACCAGCAGTGATAGCTTCCCCGCATGCCCCGCCTCGCTCGTCTCGTCGTTCCGGGAATCCCGCACCATGTGACGCAGCGCGGCAACCGGCGGCAGCCGACCTTCTTCTCGGACGCGGATTACGCGCTCTATCTCAAGCTGCTGAAATATTGGTGCGACAAGGCCGAAACTCGCATCTGGGCTTGGTGCCTGATGCCCAACCACGTCCACCTCATTCTCGTGCCGAGCCACGAAGACGGCCTGCGCGCCGCCTTGGGCGAGACCCACCGCCGCTACACGCGACACGTCAATTTGCGCGAGGATTGGCGCGGCCACCTCTGGCAAAGCCGCTTCGCCTCCTTCGCGATGGATGAGGCCTGGCTGATCGCCTGCGCGCGCTATATCGAATTGAACCCGGTACGGGCGCGGCTGGCCGAACGCCCCGAACAATGGCGCTGGTCGAGCGCGCGGGCCCATCTCGCTTTGGCGGAGGACGGCGTCACCGAGGCCGCGCCGCTGGCGGAACGCATCCCCGACTGGCGGGCGCTGCTCGATGGCGGGCTCGAGGAGGATGCCCGGAAGGCGATCCGCGCGCGCGAACGGACCGGACACGCGCTCGGCAGTGCCGCGTTCCTCGACCGGCTGTCGGCGGCGGCGGGACGCGACGTGCGACCAAGGCGGCGTGGCCGCCCCTGGCCCGGCCGCAATAATTAGGGACAGTATATATTTATTCAAACCCGTGCTCCGTCGGCCACGCCGCGCAATGCAATAAATATATACTGTCCCTAATTAAAACCCTCCACTGGCCCCCCGCGCCCCTTGACGCTAGAGAGCGGCGTCTAGTCATGGCGAGCAACAGCGCAGTCCAGATCGCGGAGGCCGCTCCGCGCGAGGCGCCGAGGCGGCGGGGGTGGAGCCCGTTCCGGCTCGGCCACCAGCCCTTCTTCGAGGACAAGGACCGGGCGTTCTGGATCCTGCAATCGTCGGGCTGGGCCGGCTATTTCATGCTGCGCATCCTATCGGTCATCTCGAACGTCACCGCCGACAAGGTCTGGGGCTACGTCCTCCACACCGCCTTGCTGACCGCGGCCGGCTATTCGATCACTCTTCTGATGGCCTCGGCCTTCCGCCGGCTGATCAAGATGAAGCCGGTCTATACCTGGGTGGGCACGATCCTCATCGTCGGCGTCGCCGCCGCCGGCTTCTCCGCGATCGAGACGTGGAGCATCTCGACCTTCGTCGATCCCGAAATCCGGCCCGAAGGCTTGCGCTTCCTCGGCGCGATCCTGTTCACCGCTTCGCTGCTGATCGCCTGGTCGGCGCTCTATTACAGCATCAACTTCTTCCTGCTGCTCGAGGAGCAGTCGGACCGGCTGCTGCGGCTGGAGAGCCAGGCGTCGAACGCCCAGCTCGCCATGCTGCGCTACCAGCTCAATCCGCACTTCCTGTTCAACACCTTGAATTCGATCTCGACCCTGGTGCTGCTGAAGCAGACCGACCGCGCCAATGCGATGCTGTCGCGCCTCTCCTCCTTCCTGCGCTACACGCTCGTCAACGAATCGACCGGGATGGTCACGGTCGCCCAGGAGATAGAGACGCTGAAGCTCTATCTCGAGATCGAGAAGATGCGCTTCGAGGAAAGGCTGAGGCCCCATTTCCATATCGACCAGACGGTGATGCGCGCGCATTTGCCCTCCTTGCTGCTCCAGCCGCTGATCGAGAATGCGATCAAATATGCGGTGACGCCGCAGGAGGAAGGCGCCGACATCGCGATCGAGCTGCGCCGCGACGTCGACCGGGTGCTGATCAACGTCTCCGACACCGGTCCGGGCGCCGATGCGCTCTATCAGCAGCGCGCCGCGCAATCGACCGGCGTCGGACTGGCGAACATTAGGGACCGTCTGGCGCAGGCCTATGGCGACAATCACAGGTTCGAGACACAATCGGAGATTACCGGGGGCTTCCGCGTTTTCATCGAAATCCCATATCAAATCGAAGCCGAGGAGCCGAAATGATCATCCGCACCATCCTGGTCGACGACGAGCCGCTGGCCATCCAGGGGCTTCAGCACCGCCTGGAGAAGCATGACGACGTCGAGATCGTCGACACCTGCTCGAACGGGCGCGAGGCGATCAGGAGCATCAAGACCCACAAGCCCGACCTCGTCTTCCTCGACATCCAGATGCCGGGCTTCGACGGCTTTTCGGTGATCCAGGGGCTGATGGAGGTCGAGCCGCCTTTGTTCGTCTTCGTCACCGCTTATTCCGACCATGCGCTGCGGGCGTTCGAGGCCGACGCGGTCGATTATCTGATGAAGCCGGTCGACGAGGCGCGGCTCGCCGACACGCTCGAGCGGGTCCGGATCCGGCTTGCCGAGAAGCGCGGCGTCGAGGAGGTCGACCGGCTCAAGGAGGTGCTCGCCGAAGTCGCGCCCGAGGCGGCCGAGAATGTCGAGGGGGTCGAGGACGCCCACGCCTCCAACCGCTACGAGAAGATGATCAACATCAAGGATCGCGGCCAGATCTTCCGCGTCGACGTCGATTCGATCGAGAAGATCGACGCCGCCGGCGATTACATGTGCATCTATACCGGCGACAACACCTTGATCCTGCGCGAGACGATGAAGGATTTGGAGAAGCGCCTCGACCCGCGCCGCTTCCAGCGCGTCCACCGCTCGACGATCGTCAATCTGGACCAGGTCAAGCAGGTCAAGCCGCATACCAACGGCGAATGCTTCCTCGTGCTCGGCTCGGGCAGCCAGGTGAAGGTCTCGCGCTCCTATCGCGACGTCGTGGCGCGGTTCGTCCACTAAAGCCCCTCCCCTTGATGGGGAGGGGTTTGGGGTGAGGTGGAGTCTCCGGAAAAGCTCAGTCCTTCCTTGACGTTCACCCCCACCCAACCATTGAGGGGGAGGGCCTTGAGAGGAAGACATGACCCAAGCCGACAAAGCCCGCGCGTTCGCCGCGCTCCATGTGCCGGGCGATCCGGTGATCCTCTACAATGCCTGGGATGCGGGCAGCGCCAGGGTGATCGCCGAGGCGGGCGCGAAGGCGATCGCGACCGGGAGCGCGTCGGTGGCGGCGGCGCACGGCTTTCACGATGCCGAGGCTCTGCCGCTCGAACTTGCGCTCGCCAATGCGGCGCGGGTGGCCGCGGCGGTGGCCCTGCCGGTGACGATCGATTTCGAAGGCGCCTATGCGATGGCGCCGGACGAAGCGGCGGCGAACGTGGCGAAGCTCGCCGCGACCGGCGCGATCGGCTGCAATTTCGAAGACCAGGTGATCGGCGGCGAAGGGCTGCATCCGGCCGAGTTTCAGGCGGCGCGAATCCGGGCGATCCGCGCGGCGGTCGGGCCCGATTTCTTCGTCAACGCCCGCACCGACATCTTCCTCAAGGCGAAGCTCGAAACCCACGATGAAGCGATGGTCGAGGCCGCGCTGGAGCGCGCTTCGGCCTATGCCGAGGCCGGCGCCAGCGGCTTCTTCGTGCCGCTGCTCGCCGATTTGGCCTTGCTCGCGCGATTCTGCGCGGCCTCGCCGCTGCCGGTCAATTTCATGGCCTTTCCGGGCGCGCCTTCGGCCGCCGAAGTCGCGGCCGCCGGCGTCGCCCGGATCAGCCACGGCCCCTTTCCGCACAAGCTGGCGATGAACGCGCTCGCCGAGGCGGCGCGGGAAACCCATAAATAGGGACTGTCCCTATTTATGGGGCGGCGCCGTCATGGACTCAGCCGCACAACTTTCCTAGCCTCCCGCCGGTGATCCGCCTGCTCCTGCCGCGCTTCGACGATCCCGCGACCGAGCGCGCCTTCCTGCGCGCCGAACGGGCGGAGCGCGGCCAGGCGATCCGCGCGCTGATCATCATCGCCGTGGCCACCTTGCTCTCCTACATCGTCATCAATCCGATGCATTTCCCGCCCGAAGGGGTGGCCGCCTACACCAAGGCGGCCGCCACGCTGATCGTGCTGCTGATCGGCTTTTCGCTGCTGACCCGGACCCGCGTCTATCTGGAGAAGCCGTGGATCGACCTGCCGGCGTTCGTCGCGCTGGGGGCGGCGATGAAGTGGGTGACGATCGTGCTCGCCGGCCTCGCCGCGACGACCGGCTTTCCGCCGCACGCCATGGCCATGATCCAGATGGGCATCCTGATGGTGTTCGCCAGCGTCGGCTTTGCCGGCACGTTCCGGCTGTTCGCGATCTGGTCGGTCGCGGTGCTCGCCCTGTTCACCTTGTGGCTGATGACGCGGGCCGGGATCGCCGACATCAGCCGGGTCTACGCGCTGACCAATTTCTCGACCTTCTTCGTCTTCGCGCTCTACTTCAACTGGGACATCGAGCGCCGCGCGCGCAAGGTGTTCGCCGCCAATCTGGCGCTCGAGGCGGAGCGGGCCAAGACCGAGGAATTGCTCTACAACGTATTGCCGCAGGCGGTCGCGGCGCGGCTGCGCGCGGGCGAGGCGGTCGCCGACAGCTTCTCCGACCTGACCGCGATATTCGTCGATCTCGCCGGCTTTTCCAGCCTGGCGAAGCGGCTCTCGCCGGGCCACCTCGTCAAGCTGCTCAACCTGTTCTTTTCGGCCGCGGACCGTTGCGCCGAGCGCCACGGGCTGGAAAAGGTCAAGACGATCGGCGACGCCTATCTCGCGGTGGCGGGCGGGATGGCCTCGGGCGGCGCCGACAGCAAGGCGGCGCTCGCCTTCGCGCGCGACCTGATCGCCGAGCTGGCCGGGATCGAGCAGGAAAGCGGCATCGCCCTCAAGGCACGGATCGGCGTCCATACCGGGCCGGCGATCGGCGGCGTCATCGGCAATACGCGGCTCGCTTACGATTATTGGGGCGACACGATGAACGTCGCCAGCCGCCTCCAGGGTGCCGCGCCGCTGAACGGCGTCGCCGTCTCCGAAGCGACCTATTTCCAGACCAGGACGATTCAGCTTTTCAAGCCGCAGACGATAATATTGAAAGGGATCGGCGAGACGCAGGCCTATGCGGCGCGGCTCGACGGCCAGGACGAGGAGGTGTGACGATGCCGCGCGTGACGGGTCTGGGCGGAATTTTCTACAAGGTGGCCGATCCGGCCAGGACGCAGGCCTGGTACAAGGAAAATCTCGGCATCGGCGGCGATTGGGGCGCCAATTTCCGCTGGGCCGACGAGAGCGGCGAGGATCCGTTCAGCCTGCTCAGCCCGTTCAAGGAGACGACCGATTATATGGCCCCGTCGGCGGCGCGGTTCATGATCAATTTGCGGGTCGACGACCTCGACGGCGTGATCGCCGACCTCGAAGCGAAGGGGATCGAGATCCTCGGCCGGCAGGACGAGGATTACGGCAATTTCGCCTGGATCCTCGATTGCGACGGCATCAAGATCGAGCTGTGGCAGCAGAAGGGGCCGGCGCCCGCTTAATTAGGGACAGTCCCTCTTTTCCTATTAGGGACAGTCCCTCTTTTCCTAGTTGGTAAATAGGGACTGTCCCTCTTTTTTGCTCAGGCGGAGGCCTTGCCGATCTTCAGGAACGAGAAGAACGAGCCGCCGGCCGTCGACTTGAGCACGGTCATGCGGAACAGCCGCGACGAGACGCGGATGATGAGCACGACCCAGATCGCCTGCCAGGCGAGCGCCACGAGATGCGGCCACAGGGTCGGCGATTCGGCGGCGGTGGCGATCATCGCCATCGGCGAGCTGAACGGGAAGATGCAGGCGGTCAGCGCGAGCGCGCCGCCATTGCCGCCGATCGCGGTCATCGCCAGCAGCAGCACCATCAGCTGCAGCAGCGTGACCGGCATCGAGATGGTCTGGATCTCGCGGATGTTGGTCGCCTGGCCACCGATGCCGAGGAACAAGGCGCCCAGCAGCATGAAGTTCATCGTGTAATAGAGCAGCAGCAGGACGACGAAGATCGGCCAGCCGACCGCCGGCGTCACCTCGGGCAGGGTGATCCAGTTCTGGAACAGCTGATAGAAGAAGGTGATGCCGAGCATCGCCATCACGCTCCACAGAGCGAGCCCGACCAGCGAGATGCCGAGCATCGCCAGCAGCTTGCCGAGGAAGATGGCGTCGAGCGGCACGGCGGCGGCGAGCACCTCGATGATCTTGTTCGATTTCTCCTCGACCAGGGTCGAGAGCAGCAGGGTCGCGAGCATCAGGGTGACCGCGAAGATCAGGCTCTGCGCGCCCTGGGCGACGGTGCGGCGGAGCAATTGCAGGTTGCCGACCGCCTGCGCGGTCACCACCCGCTCGATCGCCGCGGTCGGCGGGGCCGCGCCGGCGCGGTCGAGCGCGGCACTGCGCCGCGCCTCGTCGACCACCAGCTGGAGGCGGCGGCCGACAAACTCGTCGGCCTTGAGCGGGGCGGTCAGGACCGGCTGCTGCAGGGTACCGCTCAGCACCGCGGAATAGCCGCCCGCTTCGTCGGCCAGCAGATGTTGCGCCTGGACCGCGACATTCTCGGCGGGGGCGACGTTGCGCAGGATCGGGAAGGCCAGCTCCGAGGTCCCCGCGACGAGGCGCGCGCGGGTCGCGTTCAGCGCGTCGGCGGTGGCGGTGTCGGCGACGACGGCGACCACCGGCTGGCTGGCGATGCGGTCCTGCGCCTCGGTCGCGTAGACGAAGAAGCCCATGAAGGCGAACAACACCAGCGGCGCGAGCAGGAACAGGACGAAGAAGCGCGAGAAGACCGAAGCGACGAAATCGCGGCGGGCGATCACCCAGGCCGGTTCGAACAGGCCCATCATGCGGCGACACCCAGCTCGGCCTGCTCGCTCTCGACCATTTCGCGCGCGGCTTCCTCGCCGGCGATGGCGACGAAGGCGTCGTGCAAACCGCTGCGTTCGATCGACAGCTCCTCGATGCCGGCGCCGCCGTCGAGCAGCGCCTTGAGCAGCGGCTCGACCCCGGTCCCGGGCAACTCGAACTGCCAGAAGCCGCCGACCTGACGGACCGCCGCCGGCAGCGCCGCCCGCCACGGGCCGTCGGCGTTGCGCGTCTTCAGCCGCACCTGCGGCCGCAGCCGTTCGCGCGCGTCGGCGACCAGCCCCTCGAAGCGGATCCGGCCGCGGGCGATGATCGCGATCCGCTCGCACAGCCGCTCGGCATGGTGGATGACGTGGGTCGAGAAGATGACGGTCGTCCCCGACGCCGCCTCGTCGCGGATCAGATTTTCGAGCCGGCCCTGGTTGATCGCGTCGAGGCCGGAGAAGGGCTCGTCGAGGACCACCAATTTGGGCTTGTGGACGATCGTGCCGAACAGCTGGATGGTCTGGGCCATGCCCTTGGAGAGGCTCTTGATCGGCTTGTCGACATAATCGCCGAGGCCGTTCTGCTCGAGCAGGATGGCGGCGCGCTTGCGCCCGATCTCGAGCGGCAGGCCGCGCAGCGCGCCCATGAAGGCGATCGCCTCGCGCGTCGTCATCGCCGGATAGAGGCCGCGCTCCTCGGGCAGATAGCCGACGATCTTCGCCGCATCGAGCGGGCGCTCGTGGCCGAGCAGGGTGCGCGTGCCGGAATCGGGCTCGATGATGCCGAGCAGCATGCGCAGCGTGGTGGTCTTCCCCGCTCCGTTCGGGCCGAGGATTCCGTAGATGCTGCCTTCGGGCACGGCGATGTCGATGCCGCCGACTGCTTCTTTTCCGTCGAAGGATTTGACGAGGCCGCTTGCCTCGATTGCTAGACCGACCACTTGACTTGGCTTCCCCCTGGCACAACTCGCTGGTAGCTGGAGAAGATGTTGAAAGGCAAGCCAAAGCTTCGCGCCCGATTGGAGGAAAAGGCGGCCGAACTGGGGTTTTGCGCGCTCGGTGTGGCGCGCGCCGACGCGGCGCCCCTGACCGCGGAGCGGCTCAGGGCCTGGCTCGCCGCCGGCGCGCATGGCGACATGATCTGGATGGAGGAGACGGCCGCGCGGCGGGAAACGCCGGCCGGGCTGTGGCCCGAGGTCAGGAGCGTGATCTCGCTGGGGATGAGCTATGCGCCGCAGGGCGATCCGCTGGCGCTCGCCGGGCAGCCGGAGCTCGGCCGGATCTCGGTCTACGCGCAGGGCGCCGACTATCACGACGTGGTCAAGAAGGCGCTGAAGGCGCTGGCGCGCTGGCTGGTCGCGGAGGCGGGATGCGAGCTCAAGGTGTTCGTCGACACCGCGCCGGTGATGGAAAAGCCGCTCGCCGAGGCGGCGGGGCTCGGCTGGCAGGGCAAGCACACCAATCTGGTCAGCCGGACCGACGGCAGCTGGCTGTTCCTCGGCGCGATCTACACGACGCTCGACCTTGGCGAGGATCTGCCGGCCGACGCCGCCCACGAAATGCGATGCGGCAGCTGCAGCGCCTGCCTCGACATCTGCCCGACCAATGCCTTTCCGGCGCCGTTCCAGCTCGATGCGCGGCGCTGCATCTCCTATCTTACGATCGAGCATAAGGGGCCGATCCCCGAGGAATTTCGCGCAGCGATCGGCAACCGCATCTACGGCTGCGACGATTGCCTGGCGGTGTGCCCGTGGAACCGCTTCGCCGACGTTGCGCGCGCGCACAAGGCGTTCCTCCCCCGCGCCGAAAGCGCCGAACCCGCTCTGGCCGACTTGCTCCAGCTCGACGATGCCGGCTTTCGCCGCCGCTTCGCCGGCTCGCCGATCAAGCGGATCGGGCGGAACCGGATGGTCCGCAACGCGGCGATCGCGGCGGGGAATAGCGGGATGGCGGAGTTCGCTCCAGTGCTTCGCGCGCTGACTGAAGATGAGGACCGGGTAGTCGCGGAAGCGGCGACCTGGGCGCTGGCGCGCCTTCGAGCCCCTCCCCTTGATGGGGAGGGGTTGGGGCGGGGTGGCGTATCCGGAAATGCACCGAGCTTCATTGACTCCACCCCCACCCAGCCCTCCCCCCTCAGGGGGGAGGGCTAAGGTCAGCGCGCCTGCACGCGCCGGCTGAGCGCGGCGACGCAGGACGAGCGGTCGATGTCGCGGCCGTCGGACGTGCGGGCGTCGACGTGGGTGACGACCGGGTCGGCGCCCTGGCGCGGCGGATAGAGATAGGCGTCGAGCACGCAGGCCGGCCCGAGGAACTGGAGCTTGCGCGCACCGCCCTCGCGGACGTCGAGATCGGGATTGCCGAACAGGGCGACGAGCGCGCGGGCGCTCTGGCCGATCACGCTTTCGAGCCCCAAAATGGAGTAGGCCGGCGCCGGCGGCGGAGTCGATGCGCGCGGCGGCGGCGCGACCTCGCGCACCGGCGCGACGCAGCCCGCGACGAGCGCGCCCGCCAGCAATATTGCATGTCCTGCCCGGCCCTTCATGGCCCGCAGGAATCACATCATTCCGGCGGGGACAAGCGCAAAGCGGCGGGGAAGCTCCCATTTCGGGCGGAACGAGGCTAGGAAGCGGTCATGCCGCCGCCCTTCCACCTCGCCTTTGCGGTCCACGACCTCGCGGCCGCGCGCGCTTTCTATGGCGGGCTGCTCGGCTGCCCGGAGGGGCGCAGCTCGGGCGAATGGATCGACTTCGATTTTTTCGGCCACCAGATCGTCGCCCACCTCGTGCCGGGCGCGGCGGCGGACCGCGGCGGCAATGCGGTCGACGGCCACGACGTGCCGGTGCCGCATTTCGGCGCGGTGCTGGCGATGGCCGAATGGGAGAGGCTGGCGGCCCGGCTCGCGGCGGCGGGCGTCGACTTCGCGATCCCGCCGACGATCCGCTTCCAGGGGGAGCCCGGCGAGCAGGCGACGATGTTCTTCCGCGACCCTTCGGGCAACGCGCTCGAGATCAAGGCGATGGCCGACCCCGACAATCTGTTTCTTAAATAGGGACAGTATATATTTATTCCGACCGCCTGGAGATGGCGGCACAGGCGGCGGCGCACGAATAAATATATACTGTCCCTATTTAGCCGCGCCGCCGAAGCGGCCGTCGAGGTAGACCAGCGGATCGATCTCCTCGCGCATCACCACCTCTTCGACCACGCCGATGAAGATCGAGTGGGTGCCGAAGCGGTGATGATCGATCCGCCGGCAGAGGATCGAGGCCTGCGCGCCCCGCAGCCGGGGCGGGGTCACGCAATCATTGTCCCAGCCCCTGATGAAGCGCTGCGCCTCGAGCTTGCGGTCGGCGAAGATGGTGGCGATCTCGGCTTGGTCGCGGTGCAGCACGTTGACATTGAAATGGACGACATTCTCGATCTTGGGATGAACCGAGGCGGTCTGGTTGACGCAGACCAGCAGGCTCGGCGGGTCCATCGACACGACCGAAACCGCGGTCGCGGTGATCCCCATCGGCTTGCCGTCGACGCAGATCGAGATGACGTTCACCGTCGCGGCGACGCGGCGCATTGCCTGGCGGAAGGTTTCGCTGAGAGTGTCGCTCATCGGCGCAGACTGTAGCCCGCCAGCATCTCGCAAAGCCAGCGCCCCGCGGTCAAGGCAGTGATGTCCGAGACGTCGAGGCTGGGATCGAATTCGGTGAGGTCGACCAGCCGCACGCGCGGCTCCCGCCCGATTCGCCGCGCGGCGCGGAAGAATTCCCCGGCCGGCAGCCCTCCCGGGCGGGCCCCCGGCGCGCCGGGGCATTGCGGACGGTCGATCACGTCGATGTCGAAATCGACCAGGATCGCCTCGACGTGGCTCAAACGCTCCAGCGCGGCCTCGATCGCCCAGATCGCGCTTTGGCTCGCCACGCGCTCGATGTCGAAGATTCCGATACCAGCCGCCAGCGCATCGTCGTGCATCTTGCGGGTATTGGCGAACGGCGCGAGGCCGATCTGGCAGATGTTGGCGCCCGGCAGCCCGTCTTCGAGCAGGCAGCGGACCGGATTGCCGTTCATCGGGCCACGATCCGTGTCGCGCATGTCGAAATGCGCGTCGAAGGTGATCAGGCCGATTTTTCCCAGCGGCAGGCCAAGGCCGTGCGCCGCCGGGCGGGTCACCGCATTGTTGCCGCCGAGCAGGATGGTGAGCGCGTGGCCGGCCGTGCAGGCCGCGACCGCATCGCGGATCGGCAGGAAGCCGTCGGCCGGCATCACCCCCTGGATCGGGACGTCGCCGGCGTCGCGGACGGCGAGGCCGAGGTCCAGTCTATCGACGAGATCGTAGGTACTGAACCGCCTCAGCGTCCGCCGCACCGCCGCGGGCGCGAGGTCGCACCGCCCCGGGGTCACCGATCCCGCCTCCATCGGCGCGCCGAGCAGGGCGACCGGCGCGCCTTCGTCGCCGGTGAGGAGATCGGCGATCGATTTCCAGCTCATCCTTTGCCCTTACACGCCCTCAGGACTAGAAAGCGAGCATGTGGGATCGCCTGCTCGTCGACTGCAACATCGCCACCATGGACCCCGCTGTGGCGGGGCCGTTCGGCGCGATCGAGAACGGCGCGATCGGCATCGCCGACGGGCGGATCGTCCGGGTCGGCCGGCGGACCGAGCTCGCCGGCTATCAGGCGGCGAAGGTCGAGCCGCTCCACGGCGCGTGGGTGACGCCGGGGCTCGTCGATTGCCACACCCATCTGGTGTTCGCCGGCAATCGCGCGGGCGAATTCGAGCAGAGGCTCGAGGGCGCGACCTATGAGGAGATCGCGCGCGCCGGCGGCGGCATCGTCTCGACGGTGCGGGCGACCCGGGCGGCAAGCCTCGAGGCGCTGATCGCCGAATCGCGGCCCCGGCTCAGGGCGCTGATGGCCGGCGGCGTAACCACCGTCGAGATCAAGTCCGGCTACGGGCTCGACATCGAGACCGAGCTCAAGATGCTGCAGGCCGCCAAGGCGCTCGAGGAGAGCGAGAAGGTGCGGATCGAGCGGACCTTGCTCGCGCTCCACGCGCTCCCGGCCGAGTTCGCCGGCCGGCGCGAGGAATTCGTGGCGATGGCGATCGAGGCGATCCTGCCGGCGGTGGCGAACCAGGGCCTGGCGAGCGCGGTCGACGCCTATTGCGAAGGGATCGGCTTCACCCGCGACGAGGTCCGCGCGCTGTTCGAGGCGGCGCGCGACCATGGCCTCGCGATCAAGCTCCATGCCGAGCAACTTTCCAACCTCGGCGGCGCCGCGCTCGCCGCCGATCATGGCGCGCTCTCGGCCGACCATGTCGAGTACCTCGATGAGGAGGGCGTCGCGGCGATGGCGCGCTCGGGAACGGTGGCGGTGCTGCTGCCGGGCTCTTTTTACGCGCTGCGGGAGACGAAAAAGCCGCCGGTCGCTCTGCTTCGCCGCTACGGCGTGCCGATCGCGCTGGCGACCGACTGCAATCCGGGGACCTCGCCGGTGATGTCGCCGACGATGATGCTGTCGATGGCCTGCACCCTGTTCGGCCTGACGCCGGAGGAAGCGCTGGCCGGAATGACCCGCAACGGCGCCCGCGCGCTGGGCCTGGCGGAAGAAACCGGCACGATCAGCGCCGGCAAGGCCGCCGATTTGTGCGTCTGGCGGATCGGCCGGCCGGCCGAGCTTTGCTACTGGATCGGGATGGGCGGACCGGAACGACGGATCGTGGCCGGCGAGGATGCATGATGCCCACCACTTGCCAATTGTGCTCCGTTCGTGTCGAGCGAAGTCGAGACACCCCTTCGAGCAAAGCCGAGAACCAGGGGCCTCGGCTCCGCTCGGCTGGGTCCCTCGACTTCGCTCGGGACGAACGGTTCTTGCTGAGGCATTGAATGACGAGACGCGACAATAGCCGCCATATCGCGGCGCCGACCGGGCCGGAGATCAGCTGCAAAAGCTGGGCGGCCGAGGCGGCGATGCGGATGCTGATGAACAATCTCGATCCGCGCGTCGCCGAGGCGCCCGAGGAGCTGGTCGTCTATGGCGGGATCGGCCGGGCGGCGCGCGACTGGGAGAGCTACGACGCGATCGTCGCGACGCTCAGGCGATTGGAGGCGGACGAGACGCTGCTGGTCCAGTCGGGCAAGCCGGTCGGCGTGTTCCGCACCCACGAAGACGCGCCGCGGGTGCTGATCGCCAATTCGAACCTGGTGCCGAAATGGGCGGATTGGGCGCATTTCAACGCATTGGATAAGAAGGGGCTGATGATGTACGGCCAGATGACGGCCGGATCGTGGATCTACATCGGCACCCAGGGGATCGTTCAGGGCACCTACGAGACCTTCGCCGAAATGGGCCGGCAGCATTATGAGGGCGACCTCAGGGGCCGCTGGATCCTGACCGCTGGGCTCGGCGGCATGGGCGGCGCGCAGCCGCTCGCCGCGGTGATGGCCGGGGCGCATTGCATCGCGATCGAATGCCAGGAGAGCCGGATCGAAAAACGGCTCGAGACCCGCTATCTCGATCGCCGCGCCACCAATATCGACGAAGCGCTCGACATGCTGCGCGCCTCGCCGGTGGCGATCTCGGTGGGGTTGCTCGGCAATGCCGCCGAGATCCTGCCGGAGATGGTCAGGCGCGGGATCAGGCCCGACGCGCTGACCGACCAGACCTCGGCGCACGACCCGGTCAACGGCTATCTGCCGATCGGCTGGACCGTCGCGCAATGGATCGAGCTGCGCGAGAAGGACCCGAAGGCGGTCGAGGATGCCGCGCGCGCTTCGATGGCGGTCCATGTCGAGGCGATGCTCGCCTACCGTGACATGGGCGTGCCGACCTTCGACTACGGCAACAATATCCGCCAGGTCGCCAAGGACGAGGGCGTGACCCGCGCGTTCGATTTCCCCGGCTTCGTGCCGGCTTATGTCCGCCCGCTCTTTTGCCGCGGCATCGGCCCGTTCCGCTGGTGCGCGCTGTCGGGCGACCCCGAGGATATCTACCGGACCGACGCCAAGGTGAAGCAGCTGATCCCGGACGATCCGCATCTCCACCGCTGGCTCGACATGGCGCGCGAGCGGATCGCCTTTCAGGGGCTGCCGGCGCGGATCTGCTGGGTCGGCCTCGGCCAGCGCCACCGGCTCGGGCTCGCGTTCAACGAGATGGTCGCCTCGGGCGAGGTCAAGGCGCCGATCGTGATCGGCCGCGACCATCTCGATTCGGGCTCGGTCGCCAGCCCCAATCGCGAGACCGAGGCGATGAAGGACGGCTCGGACGCGGTCTCGGACTGGCCCTTGCTCAACGCCCTGCTCAATACCGCGTCGGGCGCGACCTGGGTGTCGTTCCACCATGGCGGCGGCGTCGGCATGGGCTATTCGCAGCATGCCGGGATGGTGATCGTCGCCGACGGCACGCCGGAAGCGGCGCGGCGGCTCGAACGGGTCTTGTGGAACGATCCCGCCACGGGCGTGATGCGCCACGCCGACGCGGGCTATGAGATCGCGATCGACTGCGCGCGCGCGCAGGGCCTCGATCTGCCGATGGTGGGGCGATGACGGAACGCGGCCATCACCCCACCCCGTTCGGGCTGCTCTTGTCGAAGCCCTCTCCTGCACCCCCTCCCGCAAAAGGAAGGAAAGCCCTTCGACATGCTCAGGGCGAACGGTGTGTTTGAATGACCCAGGTGATCCTCAACCCGGGCGCCGTGACCCTCGCCGAGCTGCGCGCAATCTGGGCGGGCGCCCCGGTCGCGCTTGGCGCCGAAGCGTGGGCGGCGATCGACGCTTCGGCCGCGAGCATCGGCCGGATATTGGCGAGCGGGCGGACCGTCTACGGCGTCAACACCGGCTTCGGCCTGCTCGCCCAGACGCGGATACCCGACGACCGGCTCGCCGAGCTGCAGCGCAATCTGGTCCTCTCCCATAGCTGCGGGCTGGGCGCGCCGCTCGACGAGCGGATCGTCCGGCTGGCGATGATCCTCAAGGCGATCGGGCTCGCGCGCGGGCATAGCGGCGTGCGCCGCGTGGTGGTCGAGCGGATTCTCGAGCTGGTCGAGGCCAAGGCGATGCCGGTGATTCCAAGCCAGGGCTCGGTCGGCGCCTCGGGCGATCTCGCGCCGCTCGCCCATATGAGCGCGGCTTTGCTCGGCGAGGGCGACATCGTCCTCGGCGGCGAAACGCTCCACGCCAGCGAGGCGCTCAAATATCTCGGGCTCGAGCCGCTCGCGCTCGGGCCCAAAGAGGGGCTGGCGCTGATCAACGGCACCCAGATCTCGACCGCGATAGCGCTCGACGTGCTGTTCACCGCCGAACGCGTGTTCGCCTCGGCGCTGATCGCCGGCGCGCTGTCGACCGACGCGCTCAAGGGCAGCGCCGCGCCGTTCGACGCGCGGCTCTCGGCCGCGCGCGGCCAGAAGGGGCAGATCGCGGCCGCGGCCGTCTTGCGGGGGCTGCTCGCGGGGAGCGCGATCGGCGCCAGCCACCAGGCGTGCGGCAAGGTCCAGGACCCGTACAGCTTCCGCTGCCAGCCGCAGGTGATGGGCGCCGCGCTCGACCTGATCCGCGCCGCCGCGGCGACGCTCGAGATCGAGGCCAATGCGGTCAGCGACAATCCGATCGTCTTCCCGGAGAGCGACGAGACGATCTCGGGCGGCAATTTCCATGGCCAGCCGGTCGCCTTCGCCGCCGACATGCTGGCGATGGCTCTATGCGAGATCGGCTCGCTCTCGGAGCGGCGCACCGCCGTCCTCGTCGATCCCAAGCTGAGCGGCCTGCCGCCCTTCCTGATCCAGGACAGCGGCCTCAATTCGGGCTTCATGATCCTCCAGGTCAGCGCCGCCGCTTTGGTGTCGGAGAACAAGTCGCTCGCTTTCCCGGCCAGCGTCGATTCGATCCCGACCTCGGCCGGCCAGGAGGACCATGTCTCGATGGCGACCCACGGCGCGCTCAAGGCGCGGCGGATCGCGGCCAATGCGGCGGGCGTGATCGGCGTGGAATTGCTGGCCGCCGCCCAGGGGATCGACTTCCACGCCCCGCTCGCAACGTCGGCGCCGCTCGCGGCCGCGCACAAAGCGATCCGCGCCGCCGTGCCGCATCATGACAAGGACCGCTATCTCGCGCCCGACCTCGCCTGGGCCCAGGCGGCGGTGCTGGACGGCGCCCTTGCGGGCGCCGTCCAGGCCGATCTGTTCGATCAGTAGCGGACGACGGTGCCGCCGCCGCCGGCCAACGCGCCGAGGCCGAAGAAGCTGGCAATCAGCGTCGCCACGATCATCGCGACGACGAAGTACAGCACGATCTGCACCACGATCACGACGACCGTGTAGCCCACCGCCTTGTCATCGGCGACGCGCATCAGGCGCGGCAGACCGAGATAAAGGAGATAGAGGCCGTAGAGCGCGCCGATCAGCCCGAGCCAGCCGAGCATCGGGATGATGTTGAAGATCGCCGCGCACCAGCCCGCCGTCGCCGAATAGGCCGCGACCTTGAACGCCTTGAGGCTGTCCTTCGTGCCGCCGAAGGTCGGCGCCAGCGCGTCGATGATCAGCGCCGCCACATAGACGATGACCAGCGACATCACGTAGGTCAGCACGGCCGAGCCGATCGAATAGGTCATCGACGGCTTGTAGGTGACGCCGAGGATCGAGATGCCGACCAGCTGCTGGCCGATCAACATCGCGATCGGTCCGATCGCCGCGAGGATCACGACGTAGGAAGTGTAGATGCCCTGGATGGTCGCCGGCTCGGCGTCGATTACCGCCCATTCCGTCTTGGGCGTGACCAAAATGTCCTTTACGCGGTTTATCAGTGACTTGGAACCGCCTGGCGGCGGCGGAATCGTCGGTCCGTCTGTCATTCAACCCTCCCCTGTTTGGGTCCGCGGGACTGAAGCATGTTCGACGGCAAATCTCAAGCGATCCGACACGGGGAGGAGCCGGGGCGCCGGCCTGGCGGCGCGGGCTGCGGCGCGCGTGCGGGGATCCCAAACGCAAAAAACCCCGCCGAAGCGGGGTTCCTGTTGGTTGCGGGGGCAGGATTTGAACCTGCGACCTTCAGGTTATGAGCCTGACGAGCTACCGGGCTGCTCCACCCCGCGACACCAGTTTTGGCCTCAGGCGCCGGCGCCGGCATCCGCCGGCTTGGCTATCCTCCCCGGCGTTGCCGGGTCCGGGCGGCCGTTCGGCCTTGCGGAGCCTTGCGGCTCCGGGGTCGAGACCCGGAGGTATGACAAAGTGAATGGGTTCTTTTTCGATCCGTGCTTGCGCGTCACGCCGGCTGCAAAGCCTGGCGACGACCTACTCTTCCAACGCTTAAGCGGTAGTACCATCGGCGCTGTCCGGTTTCACGGCCGAGTTCGGGATGGGATCGGGTGGGTCACGGACGCTATGGTCACCAAGCTATGGAGCCGGCGTGCCGGCAAGACGGATCTAGAAATCGATATTTATCGTAGCCGAGCCCATGCCGGCGTCCTGACTGGAACGTCCAATCCTGACGATGACGGTGGGACTCTCAAGCGCGAATAGAGCAATTAGGACCGGTTAGCTCCACGGGTTACCCCGCTTCCACATCCGGCCTATCAACGTGGTGGTCTTCCACGGCTCTGAGATATCTTATCTTGAGGGAGGCTTCCCGCTTAGATGCTTTCAGCGGTTATCCCGTCCATGCATAGCTACCCTGCTGCACCGCTGGCGCGATGACAGGTCCACCAGAGGCATGTTCAACCCGGTCCTCTCGTACTAGGGTCAACTCCTCTCAAATATCGACGCCCACGGCAGATAGGGACCAAACTGTCTCGCGACGTTCTGAACCCAGCTCACGTACCACTTTAATTGGCGAACAGCCAAACCCTTGGGACCTGCTCCAGCCCCAGGATGTGATGAGCCGAC